>NZ_JAQZSJ010000005.1 GCF_029360585.1 Cohnella caldifontis
GGCCACAACTGGTTAAGCTTGCCGCGCAAGCTTAACCCCCGCCAAAGTAGAGGGCCACAACTGGTTAAGCTTGCCGCGCAAGCTTAACCCCCGCCAACGTAGGGGGCCACAACTGGTTAAGCTTGCCGCGCAAGCTTAACCCCCGCCCCTCTGGACAAACGGGTCTCAATGGTCATGTTCATTTGAGTACAGGATTGAGTGATGTTCGTGGAAAAGTTGCTGAAGAGGGACTTCAGAGGCACGAAACACTAGGAGCGTCAGGGACGAATTTCTCCCTGACGGTTTTTCTTAAGAGCTTCGTGGTGGGTCAGACGCCGAACCGCTGTCTTCTACGCTGCAACCCGAGAAAACCCGGTTGCAGCACGCCGAATTTTCCGTCTTTGGCCTCCGGAACAAGTCAGACTAAGCGCCCCAGCCTGTCGAGCAAACTGAAATAGTGGGGATAGCTCCCGCTAATTTTCCATTCATTCGAAGCCCAACAGCGGGAAACCTCCCACTATCCGGGCAGTTTGGTCAACTTAGCCGGGATAATTGGGAGGTTTCCGCTTAAAGGCTCAGATTTGCCGACTATCCTCACAGGGAGGATTTCCCCTCTAGCCGGAGCTTACTCCGCAGCTTCTCATCGATGACCGCCGGATGCCTCCCGGGCCCGATACCCGCCAACCGTTATCGCTTGTCCGGCGGGGAGCCGATGAACGCTTCGCGGACCCGGTTCCAGAACGGGTAAGGCCGATACCTCGCGAAGGCGACTTTCTCTTGCGCCACGCGGCAAAGGATCGAGCGCACGCCCTTCATCTGCAGCACGAGGTGGTCGATCGCGACGTGGAGCAGCTCGTCCGGATCGGGCGCGATGTCGCAATGGTGATGCTTCGGAAGAATCATCGACGAACCGAGCGTCCGATATACGCGGTTGTTGATCGACGCGATCTCCGCGATCTGGATGCCCTCGAACGAGGGGTGGATGATCGCCCCGCCCAAACTTTTGTTGTAACCCGTGCTTCCCGGCGGGGTGGAGATGACGATGCCGTCCCCCCGGAACATTTCGAACGGCTCGTCGTTGATATGGATGGCGGCGACCAGCGTGCCGTCAACGCTTTTGAGCGTAAATTCGTTCAACGCCAAATATTGCTCCGCGGAGTTCCCGAGCGCGATATTGATCTCGATCAGGGGATACCGGGCCAAATACGGCTCTTTCATTGACGCGATCCGCTCGACGAGTTCGGGCAATTCGTCCTTCTTCCAATCGGCGTAAAATCCCAAATGCCCCGTGTGCACGCCCACGAACGCCACGTCTTTCACCCGATCCCGGAAACGGTGGAACGCCTGAAGCATCGTCCCGTCTCCCCCAATGGTCACGACGAGCTCGGGGGACGTTTCCTCGCGGACGAGGCCCCGATCGGCAGCCAGGGCATGGAAGGTCTCCGCAAGCTCTATGGACAACCGGTCGCCCCGGTCGAGCAGCGCGTACTTCAAACCAATGACGCTCCTTTAGCAAAGGGATGTTTCCCGTTATTTGTATCGATCATAAACAATTCGGGGCGGGAAGACAATCCCGCCCCTTACTTATTCCGTCCGATACGGAACGCCTTCCGGGCGACCGCCGCAGCCGCGCCTGCAGCGATCAGCGCCGCGAGCGCCGCAAGAAAAGCTGCCGGCGGCCATAAGACGCGTTCGTACCCGGTCATCGCGCCGACGGCCCGGCTGACGGGCAGCAGCGCCGATTGCCCGGTCGGAATGAAAGGCCAAATCAAATATACGGTCGCTGCCGCGATCACCCCGTGCAGCAGCCGGGTGCGCGCGAACGGGCCGTATTGCCAGCCGGTGCGGCCCATGAGCCCGGCCACTTGCGCATGGACGGAAAGTCCCGCCCAGGACAGGACGAACGCCGCCGCCGCCAGTCGGTCGACCAAGGGGAGAGTTCCTCCATCCGGGCTCGCGGCTTGCGCGGCGGCTCGAGCCCCCAGCGTGACTTCGAACGTCCCTTGGACGAATGCCGGAGACAGGCCGACCGGCATGCCGACGGCCCGCAGCGACCATTCCAGAAGATGACGGAATCCCGCCAGAATGCCGCTTTGCATCAGCAAATCCAAGGCGGCGGAGAAAAACACGACGAGCCCTCCGACGATCATCATCAGCGCGAGCGAAGATTGCATCGCCTGCTGCAGCAGGATGCCGAACGGCCGCCCGTCGGCCAGCCGGGCGCGGTGCATGGCGGAGAAGGCGGCTTTCAAGCGGTTGCCGACAGGCTTGGGGGCATCCGAATCCGCGGCCGATCCGGCCCCTGCCAACCCGGGATCCTTGCGCCATCTCCCGAGTACGCCCAGCAGCATCGCGCCGCCGTAATGGGCGATCGCCAGCACGGGAATCGCCTCGGGCCGGCCGAAAAAGCCTACGCCCACCGCGCCGATCAGAAAAATCGGGTCGGATGTCGTGGTCATTTCAACCAGCCGTTCCCCTTGCGCGCGGTTGACCAATTTTTGCTCCATCAGCCGGGACGTCAACCGGGCGCCTACGGGATATCCCGAGGCGAAGCCCATCGCGACGACGAACGCGCCGGCTCCCGGAAGCCGGAACAATGGACGCATCAAAGGATCGAGCAGCGTGCCGGCCAAATGCACGATTCCGAAACCGAGCAGGAGCTCCGACAGCACGAAGAAAGGGAATAAGGCCGGGAATAGGACTTCCCACCACACTTTTACGCCGCGCAAAGAAGCCTGCAACGCGGTTTCCGGCATCGCCAGCGCCATGCCTCCGATCAGCAGGGCCGCGGCCCCGATGACGATCGGGCCGAACGCGAATGACCGTCCCGTCCCCTTCGGAGGGTTCGAGCTGCGGATTTCCACGGGATCCCTCCGTTCCGCCTGCTTCTTGTCCTCCATCCAATATATGTGGACGAACCGTCGATCTTTCCTCGAAGAATTTTTACAAAAATTTCTTGCAACCGTTTACAAAAAGAGGCTTCGCAAACGCGCGGTTTATGGTACAATAGAACCAAATCCAGACGTCGTCCATGGACGGCTCAGGCAGAGGTGAAGGAAATGGCCGGGATCGTTGCGGGATTGCTTGTATGCGCTTTCGTATACGTCATTCGCGAAGCCATCGCCAACCCGGAGGAAGAGATTTGACGCCCAGCAGCCAGACCGAATCGGTATCAGCCCCCCGCCAGGGGCTTTTTTGCTATTATAGGCCGGAGTCATCATTATGGTATAATGGATTGAATTGGAACCTTGCCGGATGGGACCCCGGCATCATGAATCAGGCCGCAGTTCCCAGACATCCTAAGAATATTCCGTGTAAGCGGGGAGAGTTGAAAACCATGTCCGACTACATCAGCCTTTACGAAGCGATCGGGGGGGCGCCTGCCGTCCGGAGCCTGGTGGAAAAATTTTATCCGAAAGTCCAGGCCGACCCGCTGCTGTCGCCGATTTTTCCGGAGGACATTACCCCGGTCATGGAAAAGCAGTATTTGTTTCTTACGCAGTTTTTCGGCGGCCCGCCGCTGTATTCCGAGCAATTCGGCCATCCGATGATGCGGGCGCGCCATCTTCCGTTTCCGGTTACCCCGAAGCGGGCGGAAGCCTGGCTGTCCTGCATGGCTAGGGCGCTGGCGGATACCGATATTCCAGAAGAACTGCATCAAGTCGTGCTCGAACGGCTGTCGGGCCCGGCGCACCATTTCATCAATTCGGAAGATTGACTCAAGTCCGAGGAGGAGTCCCGATGGACCCGCTGTATCAAATCAAAGTCACCTGCGCATGCTGCGAAACCGAGTTCAAGACTTCCCGCGTCAGGCCCAGCCTGAAACGGGCGGTAAGGAGCGACAGCGATTTCTGCTCGTATTTCAAATCCGTCAATCCGGACTATTACGTCGTGAGAGTGTGCCCTTTCTGCGGTTTCGCCTCCACGGAGAATTTCGCGGATCAGATGAACGGCAAGCAAAAGGCGGCGTATTACGAAAAAATCGGCAACCATTGGATCGCGAAAGATTACGGCGGGGAACGCACGGAGCAGGAAGCCATGGAGTGCTACAAGCTGGCTTTGCTGACCGCGCAGGCCGTGGACGAGAACATACGGGTCATCGCGGGCATCCTCCACCACATCGCTTGGCTTTACCGCTATCAACAAAATACAACCCAAGAGAACCGTTTCTTAGCGTTCGCCCTGGACGCCTACGTCAAAGTGTTCGAGCAGGAACGGGACGGGAGCAACGCGCGGCTGATGTATTTGATCGGGGAATTAAACCGGCGGCTGGGGAATTATAACGATGCCGTCCGGTGGTTCAGCCGGGTCATCAACGACAAGAAAATCATGGACGCCAGCATGATCCGGGCATCGCGCGAAATGTGGCAGACGCTTCGGGAGGACATGACGCGCGGCGGCCTCGATTTGCCGGAGGAAATGAAGGAGAACACGGTCTGATCGGCGAACGGCTTATTTTCCGGCCCGTAAAGGACGGTCGGCGAGCAGGTAGTCTCCGTCCGCGTCGACCAGCCGGACCCGGCTGCCGCAGCAGGGGAGAACGACTGCGCGCTTGCAAGCTCCGCCGCGGAGTTCGAGCACTTCTTCGGGTTTGAGCGGCAACAGCACTTGGGAGCGCCCGCAGAAAGGACATTCCGGTACATAGACGTCTTTCATGACGATGTCGTACGGCAAAGTGTTCCGAAACGGTATCATGGCGCACCCCTCTTTCGTACCTACAACATACAACAAGCCATCCCGGCGTGCAAATTCCCGCAGCGGGCTTAAAGCCCGTTCGGATGCAACCGATGCAAGGAGGAAATCGAATGGCAAACGCGAACCCCATGGTTTGGGATCTCGACCGATTTTTCGCCGGCGGGTCGGAATCGCCGGCTTTCGCCGAATTCGTCGCCGGTACCGAACGGCGGATCGAGGACATTTTGAAAGAACTGAAGGAGCAGGCGGATCAAGCAGCCGATGAAAACCGGTTGACCGGATGGACCGGCAAGCTCCAGGACATTCAGCTCCGGCTGCGGGAAGCCGACAGCTACGTCGGCTGCCTGACCTCGCAGCGCGTCACCGACCGGAAGGCCGTCGCGTGGACCGAGACGGTGCAAACGTTGTATGCCCGTTACCGGCAGGCTTTGGACCTGTTCGACGCCCAGCTTGCCGCCATGCCGGACGACCGCTTCCGAAAATGGACGGCCGGAGGGGAAGCGGAGGTCCTGTCGTTCGTCTTGAACGAGCGCAGGGAAGGGACGAAGGACAAGTTGCCCCCGGTGCTCGAAGGGCTGGCCGGAGAGCTTGCGGTAGACGGTTATCATGGCTGGGGAGAGCATTACGGCACGATCGTCGCCAAAATCGGCATTCCCTGGGAGGAAGGCGGACGCAAGACGGTTCTCTCGGCGGGGCAGGCGGCCAACAAGATGGAGCATCCGGATCCGGCGGTGCGCGCCAAGGTCAAGGAAGAATGGGAGAAAGCCTGGGCGGAGCAAGCCGACTTGTGCGCGGACACGCTGAACCGGCTGGGCGGCTTCCGGCTGAAGCTGTACGGATTGCGCGGATGGAAGGACGTCTTGAAAGACCCGCTCCGCATCAATCGGATGAGCAGGGAAACGCTGGACGCCATGTGGACGGCGGTGGAAGATTCGATCGAACCGCTGCGGAAATATTTGTCGCTTAAAGCCCGCTTGATCGGCAAAGAAAAGCTCGATTGGCAGGACGTCGACGCTCCGCTGCCGTCCGAACAGAACCACATCCCTTACGAAGAAGCCGCCGTCCTGATCCAAGAAGCGTTCGGCCGATTCTCGCCCCGGCTCGCCGCGCTTGCCAAGCGGGCGTTCGACGAGCGTTGGATCGAGGCCGAAGACCGCCCCGGCAAACGGCCCGGCGGATTCTGCACCGATTTTCCGCTGGAGAGCGTCACGAGGATTTTCATGACGTACTCCGGCACCTCGGGGAACGTATCGACCCTGGCTCACGAATTGGGTCACGCATATCACGGGGAGCTGGTGTTCGGACTGCAGCCGTTCAACCAAGATTACGCCATGAACGTGGCGGAGACCGCCTCCACCTTCGCGGAAGCGCTCGTCAGCGACGAGCTGCTCAAGCGGGCGAAGACGGACGCGGAGAAACTGGCGCTGCTGGATATCCGGCTGCAGAGCGCCGTGTCGTTCTGCATGAACATCCGCGCCCGGTTCCTGTTCGAAACGCGCTTTTACGAGCGCCGCGCCCGCGGCATGCTGGAAGCGGCCGAACTGAACGAGCTGATGGAAGAAGCGCAGCATGAGGCGTTCGGAGGGGCGCTGGGCAGCTGGCATCCGCACTTCTGGGCGTCGAAGATGCATTTTTATTTGACGGACGTTCCCTTCTACAATTTCCCGTATACGTTCGGGTACTTGTTCAGCACGGGCATTCTTGCCGCCGCCGAGCGGGAAGGGGAAGGCTTCCGCGACCGTTATGACGCGCTGCTTCGGGATACGGGCGTTTTGACCGTGGAGGATTTGGCGCAACGGCATCTGGGCGTTCGGCTGGACCGGCCCGATTTTTGGCGGTCGGCGGTCGCCCGAGCGGTATCGGACGTGGAGCCGTTCGAGCGTCTTGCTGCGGTTTCAAATTCCAACATAAATTTACAAAATGATTGAAAATTCCTATCTCTTCCAGTATACTGAGTCCGAAGTCTTGAATCTCAGGATGCATGAAGGAGGAGAATGAAGTTTGGAGCAAGTGTCATTGGCTCGTCAGGTGGATCTGGCTTTGGAACGGCTGGAAGGCGAATTGACCGGCATGTCCGCGGGAACGATCGTCCTGCAAATCCGCAATGACGAGGTCGGAAAGTTCGGCATTCGGCACTTGCCCGTCGATTGCGGAAGCGGGGATCCGGATGCCGCCGGCTTGACGCCGGACCAGGTCCGGCAGTTGCGCCGCAAAGCGATGGAAGCGCTTCGGCACAAGCGGGGCTGGACGCATGGAGAGATCGCTTACGATTTCGTTCTCCGCCATGGACAAGTCCAGGTCAGCATGCAAATCGAATCCAACTACAATATGGCGAACCTGTTGTTCCGCCGCGCCGCCAAGCACCGTTCCCATCGCGACGTTTCCAACGAGTAGCCTTTTCATCATGCTCCGCCGAGCAGCCGCCTCTCCGGGCGGCTGTCGGTTTTTTCGGTCGGCCCCGCGAGGGCATAAGGGGTTCGACAGGTGACGGATCGGATGGATGGTTGACTTTCCGTCCGGGAACGGGTATTGTGTTGCTTAAACCAAACCGAAATCGGCCATGAACGGAACAAGTAAGCGGATGGCCGGGCGCTTCAGAGAGCCGGTGGACGCTGCGAACCGGCGCGCCCGCTCCGCCGAATGGATCCCGGAGCCGGGAGCGAAAGACGCGTCGACGCGCGTCCGGAAACTCCCCGAACGTTCCCCGTTACGGAACCAGAAGGTCTGCACTATCCGATACGGGATCGTGCAGGCGAAAAAGGGTGGCACCACGGCTTCCACGTCCCTTGCGGACGCGGGGCCTTTTTTTTTATTCAAGACGGAAAAGGGAAAGGAAGATCGAAATGGCGAACCCCAAACGCGTGCTCTCCGGTATCCAGCCCAGCGGCAGGCTGACGATCGGCAACTATATCGGAGCGATGAAAAGCTATGTCGCGCTGCAGGAGGAACATGACTGCTACTACATGATCGCGGACCTTCACGGCATCACCGTTCCCCAGGATCCGGAAGCGCTGCGGGAGCAGACCGAGATGGTGACGGCGCTGTACGTCGCCATCGGCCTGAATCCGGACAAAGCGGCGATTTTCCTACAGTCGCACGTGCCTGCCCACGCCGAGCTCGGCTGGATCATGACCACCTTGTCCTATATGGGCGAGCTGGAACGGATGACGCAGTTCAAGGACAAATCCGCCGGCAAGGAAGCGGTAGGGGCGGGGCTGTTCGTCTACCCCCCTCTCATGGCGGCGGACATCCTGCTGTACAAAGCCCATCTCGTGCCGGTGGGGGACGACCAGAAGCAGCACCTGGAGCTGACGCGGGATTTGGCGGGACGGTTCAACCACCGATTCGGGGAGACGCTCGTCGTGCCGGAGCCCCTCATCCCGAAGCTAGGCGCCCGGATCATGTCGCTGGACGACGCCTCCAAAAAGATGAGCAAGAGCAATCCGAATCCCGGCAGCTATATCGCGATGCTGGATTCGCCGGACGACATCCGCAAAAAAATATCCCGGGCCAAAACGGACCTGGGCCGGGAGATCGCGTACGATCCGGAGGAGAAACCGGAAATCAGCAACCTGATCACGATTTTCTCGCAATGCTCGGGAAAATCCGTCCCGGACATCGAAAAAGCGTACGAAGGTCAAGGGTACGGCACGTTCAAGAAAGACGTCGCCGAAGCGGTCGTTTCCGCGTTGGAACCGATTCAGGCCCGTTACGCGGACATTCGCGCCTCCGGAGAAATCCACCGCATCCTGAAGGACGGGGCGGACCGGGCGGCGGCCGTCGCGGACGCCACGCTGCGCGAAGCGAAGCAAGCCATGGGGTTCTTGCTCCCGCGCCGTTAATCGGCGGTCAGCCCGCCTTCCGGCGGGCTCGCGCTTTCCAGACGAAGCCCGCTCCGATATTCAAGAGAGCGAGCAACCCGAAGAGGGCGGCAAGCCAGATCCGATAGCTGATGCTGACCGCCGCGAGGCACATCCAGACGACGGACGTCAGGGCAAAGGTCAAGGATGCGATTTTGCTCATTTTTTAACCCCCTCTGTGAGCATATTTTTCTCCGACTCCCGCATACTAAAGAGGCAAGCTTGCACCCAATAACCTCAAGGCGAAAGGAGATTGACCATGCCAGCATCGCAACAGTCTGGAGGCGGAAGCCGGAATCAAGTTCTGGTTCCCCAAGCTCGTGCCGGTCTGAATAGCATGAAGATGGAAGCTGCCCAGTCCCTCGGGGTTCAAATTCCTTCCGACGGGTATTACGGCAACGTAACGGCCCGCGAAACAGGCGCCCTCGGCGGTTATATCACGAAAAACCTGGTCGCCATGGCAGAGCAACAGCTTTCCGGCGGCATTCGGCGGTAACCGCCAAGACGCTTAGGCGTCGGGTACCGAAAGCCCGGGGGCAGACCCCGGGCTTTTACGCTTGGGCAGCCAATCGTATGCATGCCGCCGCCGCCGGGCCGCAATTCAATGCTTCTATCTTGTCGCACAACGAGGCCGGACGTCAAGAAAAGAAGACCCTTGCGAGTCTTCTTTTCGCTCCGCGCGGCTTAGTATGTGTTGATTCTCAGCCTTTTCTCCAAGCGGTCGTCGCTCAGCCAACCGACGTAGGACTGCAGCGGCGCAAAGGAGAAATCCATGAGCACGACGGCTACGAACGGGTACTGACGCCGGTATCGGTAACGGATGTCTTGCCAGCGCACCTCGTAGCCCCAGGAATGCGGTTTGACCTTCGCGCAAGGAAAAGGAGTTCTCGCCAGGAAAGCCTGGATATCCGGGAGCCGTTTGGAAACGTCCGCCGCCGGGTGATCGTCGCAGGCCGGCGCATCCTCCCAGCGCAAGCGGCCGCGTTCCCATTCGCCCACGCCGTACCGGCCGCCCTCCGAGCTCCGAATGACGTTCCAACGGTACGGCGCCATCGTAGGAAGCACCGTGTACCGGTCGCCGGGCTGCCGATGGGGATCCGCTTCCGGCACTTTGCGCTCCGCCCGCGCGTGAACGAGCGTCCGCCAGGCGTAATAGAGAACCAACAAGCCGTACAGCACCGGAAAGATGACGCGAGGCTCCGCGATTTTGGCCGCCCACATGAACACGGCGAGGATGTGGGAGGAGAAGATAAACGGATCGAAAATATGGATGACATTCCATTTGACCCATTTCCGGCTGAACGGGAGTAAAGCTTGGGCCCCGAAGGAATTGAACAAATCCGTCAGCACATGCACCACGACCGACAGCAACACCCAGAAGGCCAAATGCCGCCAGGGCAGCGAAGGGTTCAACACCAGGAGCGCCGAAGTGATCAGCCCCGTCCAGGCGAACCAAGCCGGTATGGAGTGGGACCAGCCGCGGTGATGCTTAATGTACAAAGTGTTGCTCCTCAGCCGGAGCAGCGTGTCCAGATCGGGCGCGTTCGAGCCGGCGACGGTAGCGACCAAAACGACCGCCATGACATCCGGACGGGAAGAGAAGGCGGGGTCGAGCATGGCCAATCCGCCGAGGCCCAGGCCGAACACGAGATGAGTGCCGGTATCCATCGCAACGCCTCCTTACGATCAGTATGGACGTTGGCCGGCCCGATTATGAGAACGGAGGAGACTGCGCAATGGTCCTGTTTTGCGAATACACCGTTCCGGAGAACCATAGGGAAGCCTTCCTGGCATGGGTCCGGCGGCACCCGGAGCTTTGGCGGGACGCCGAATTCATGGAAAGCGCGGATCAGCCGGGCGTTTTCCTCGAAATCCGGCAGGCGGTTGACGAAGAAGACGCCCTCCGCAAAAAAGCGGAACGCCGGCAAGGGCGTTCCGAATGGCGGGAGATGGAGGGATGGATCAAGGGGGGCCGTGACGGACTTCGGCTTTGGACTTTCCGCTCCGTCAGTCGGGACGGGTGAGCCCGGTCGTACCCGGGCCTCCCGGCGTTCCGGGCGTGCCGAACGGAAGCGTGTAGACAAGCGGTTCGTCGAACGTGATATAGTCGAGGTTGACGGTCAGCAGCAAATAACGTTTGCCCGATACGGGATCCCGGATAATGATGTGATCGCGGCCGGCGGCTTCCAGCACGCCTTTGAAAACTTTGGCGTTCCACTCGCAGTTGTTCTCGAACGTCATGTAAATGGTCGCCACTTTGCTCAGGTTCATGCGCAGAATGTTCTCGACATAAGATTCTTCTTGACCGACGATCGGAACGACGGCCCCGCCGGGAGTCATCGGCAGCCCGCTAGGTACGGAAGGCGGGACGGCCGCTCCGGTCGACAGGCCGGTGAACGTGCCGCCGGTCGTCCCGGGGAACATGCCGCCGGTCGTCCCGGGGAACATGCCGCCGGTCGTCCCGGGGAACATGCCGGTGCCGGGCATCGTTCCGGTCATGCCGCCGACTCCGGGCAACGTGCCCGGAAGCGGAACCGCGCCGGGATAACCGACGTTCGGCGCCGTGCCCGTAACGCCTGCAACGCCGGGAAATGCCGGTGCCGTGCCGGCTCGATAAGGGGACCAAGACGGAAAGCTGTACATCGGTGGAAATTCCTCCTTCGGTTTAATAAACGCGCGGGCAGTCTTCCCGGGTCGGGGCGAAGAAGCAGTGGGCTCTGTGACGTCCGGTATTCGTCTGGTCGTACCAGGTACCCGGGCAGCTGCCCGTGGGGCGGAAAAACCAGAGGGCGTTCGTGGCCGGACGCGTCCTTTCGCCGTTAACCGCCCTTCTCGCGAGCCGGGTGAATTTCTCCCGGGCCCTTTGGTAGAAATAAGGCTTCCGCACCGCTTCGAAGCCGCCGGGCGATTGGAACACCATCTGCGGTAGCGTGCGGATACCCTTGAAGTCCAGGCAGTTCCCCCGTACCCGATTGACGCCGACGTTGCCGACCATCAGCATGCCCAGCTCGCCTTCGCCTTCCGCTTCCGCGCGCATCAGCCTGCCCAGCATCGCAATGTCGCTGCTCGTTGCCTTGATAACGGCCATCCGGGCATAACATCCTTCCTTTGTGCCATGGGCGATTGTCGCTATACAGTCTATTTCGCCCGCCCGGTTTTGGTGACACCCGCCCGGGCGTTTTGTTCTCAAGTTAGCCACATGCGGTGGCGATTTGATGAACACCGGGTAGCGAACATTGTCAATGCCTTTCCGGAAAGGTATCATAGACGATATAACATTTGCCTTTTTTCCGGGGGCTCCCCCAAAAGCATTCGGAATCGGCTTCGAAGCTTTGCGTCACTTTTGGGGGTCTAATCTAGGAGGAACTCCGTGTTTAAAGATCTCGTGGCCCTAACCAAACCGCGCATCATCCGGCTGAACCTGATCGCGGCGTTCGGAGGTTTCTGGGTCGCTTCCAAATGGAGCATCGACATCCCGCTGTTGATTTGGATGCTGCTCGGTTCCGCGCTGACGATGGCTTCGTCCTGCGTGTTCAATAACTATTTGGACCGCGATTTCGACATTAAAATGTCCAGAACCCGAGAACGGGCGCTCCCCCAAGGAAGATTGTCCCCTTCATTCGTGCTGGGGTACGGCATTATTCTGGGAATCGCCGGATTAGCCGTGTTGTTTCTGCTCGTGAATCCGCTCACCGGTTGGCTGGGCGTTTTGGGCATGTTCGTTTACGTCGTGATCTATACGATGTGGTTAAAGCGCAATTCGACCTGGAGCACTTCCATCGGAGGCGTGTCGGGCGCGATGCCCCCGGTCATCGGCTATTGCGCGGTGAATCCGACGCTGGATGCGGGAGCTTGGCTTCTGTTCGCCCTGCTGTTTCTTTGGCAGCCCGCCCATTTCTGGTCGCTGGCGATCCGCAGACGGGAAGAATACCGGGAAGCCGGCTTTCCCTTGCTTCCGGTCGTGAAGGGCGTTACCCGCACCAAATGGCAAATGCTGCCTTATATCGCGCTTTTGATCCCGGCGTCCATCCTGATGTACCAATACGGATACGCAGGCGTCTATTTTCTCGTGTTGTCCCTGGCAGCCAGCGCGGTGTGGCTGCTGCACGCCCTTTCGGGACTGCGTTCGTCGGATGACGAGAAATGGGCGAAAACCGACTTTTTCCTATCCATTAACTATTTGATGATTATGTTTCTGGTCATGATTCTCGATACGAACGGAGTGTAACGGACGTTGGAACAAGAACAACAAGGAACTTCGGCTCCCGCTTCGCGCGCCAAACGATACGCGTTTCCGCTCGCCGTGCTGGCCGTCTGCGTGATTCTTGCCGCCTATGTGCTCTGGAACCAGTACGGGGGATCCAAATATCCGAAAGGCGCGGATTTCGCCTACACGGATCTGGACGGCCAGACGGTGACGTTGAAAAACACGAACGGAAGCGTCCGCTTGCTGTACTTCTTCTATTCTTATTGCCCGGACGTCTGCCCTCCGACCACCTTCTTGATGTCCCAGGTCCAAGACGAGCTCAAGAAGGAAGGAAAGTTCGGCAGCGAAGTGAAATTCCTGTCGGTCACGATCGACCCGACGCGGGATACGCCGGAACGTCTCAAGGAGTGGTCCGCTCAGTTCGGAGCCGACCCCGGCGGGTGGAAATTTCTGCGGGGAGACGAGAAAGCGACGGCCGATTTGGCCAAACAGTATCAGATCCTGGTCACCAAAGACGCGGAAGGCAACTTCGGTCACATGAACTTGATCGTGCTGCTCGACAAGAAAGGGCGGATCCGCGACTGGATATCCGCGAACGATTACTTCGCCAACGGAGACCGGAACTTGCCGCTCAGCGATTTCGTCAAGCAAATCACCGACCTGTTGTGAGAACCGTGGAACAAGAGAAGGAGCGATCCCAGACGGTCTTGATCGATCGGGGGACCGCTCCTTTTTATTTCGGATCCGGCGGATAGACGGAGGGATCCGGATAACGGATGTACTCCTCCAGGCCGGCTTTCTCCAGCTGCTGGATCAAGTACTCCTCGGGCGTGCCTTCCACGCCCTTGTAGCCTTTGCGCGTGTAAAGATGCTCGGCGTCGGGAAAGACGTCGCTCAGCATGCCGCGGATCCGGCGGCCGGAGGCGTCGTTGTCCAGGAAGAGGTACACCTGCCGATGGCCCACGGTCCGGCGCAGGCTGTCCAGCCGATCCGGGCCCATCGTGCCGAACGTGCAATGGATCGGAACGTCGGGCGACAAGACGCGGGATAAGCGGCTTTTGTCGTTTTTTCCTTCCACGATAATGGCGAAATCCAAGGCGGAAGCCCCCGTTTTTCCCCGAAAGGCGGGTAATCGGATCGTTTTCTGTATTGTACCATATCCGAACGGGGGTCAAGCGGGCTTAGAAAAACAGCAGTACCAAGAGGAGCAGAAGGAATAAAACCAGGATGATCCAAAAGCCGGAGGAGAAGAGAAAATCCCCGCGGCGAGCGGCGACCGACATGCGCGTTCACCCCGTTTCGTCTCCCGGATCGGCTCCGGTTTCCGCGCCTGCGGATAGGCGGGCGATAATCCATCCTATGCAAGGCAGCAACGCCTGTCATGTGCGGAAGCCCATTGCCCATAGTTAAGTCTCGCACGAGCTACATATGGGGGACCGCCGGCCGATTGTTCCAGCCTTCCTGGTAGGTCTGGCGCGGGAACAGCAGCACCATGGCGGCCATCAGCGCCAGGAAGGCGAGAAAGAAGGGCGAGATCCGGTCCCGGAAGGCGCCGGCCGCAACCGGACCGATGAATGACCCGATCGACAGCGCGATCGATAGAAAGGAGAACGTTCGACCGTATCGGGAGGTGCCGCTCAGCTGCAGCAGGAAAGAGGTCATCGCCGGGAACAGCACGCCTTTGGCCATGCCCAGGAAAAACAGAATCGCCGTGAGCGGAAGGGGCCATCCCCCGGCCAGCGCGTAATAGGCGCAAGCCTCAAGGGCTAATCCCCCGATGATCCGGGAGTATGGCAAATACCGGTTCAGGAACAGCAGCCCTAGCGTGGCAAGCGACCCGAGGCTGATCACCGAGAACAGAAGGCCGACGGTCATGACCTCCGAGGCGTTGCGCGCCCGCAGCGGCAGCTCGAAAGACAGGATGCCTTGCGCGCAGGAGAGGGCCAGCGGCAGGATGAACACGATCCAGGGGAAAGGTTTGGGCGCCCCGGTCTCCTCTTGCGCGGGTTCGCGCAAATGGCGGTCCGTGCCTCCCGCCGCGTCGGAAGCGGCATCGCCGCTCTCCCGGATGGCGGGTTTGCCCGAGCTGTCCATCGGAAGCTTGGCCGGTTCGCGGATAAACCCAAGCGAGATCACGCCCGTGAACAGAAGAATCCAGCCCAGCACGGTGAACGCCGTATTGAATCCGACCGCGGCCGCCAGCCAGGCTCCCGCGGCGGGGGATATCACCGAGGCCACCGTATGCACGAGGCCGTTGCCGGCCATCAGCTTGCCTTGGTGCACATGGTCGCGCGCCAACCGGGCCAGCATGGCCATGCTGGCCGGCGACAGAAACGCGAGCACGAAGCCGCTCGCGGAACGGATGTACAGCAGTTGCCACGGATCGGTAACGCGTCCCTGCAGGATGAGCAGGACGCCGGCGCCCGTCAAGCTGGCGGAGATGAACAGCCGGCTGCCGAAACGGTCCACGCCGTAACCGGCGAGAAGATTGCCGGGCAAGTGGGTGAGCGAATACATCCCCATGACGAGACCGATAAAGGAGGGAGCGGCGCCCAGCGATATGGCGAAAGGAGTCAGCATCGGATATTGGGCGTGCAGGTCGAAAAGGGCGACGAAAGAGAAAAAGTAAAGCCATACGGCGGTTTTCAATGGACGGCGACCTCCTCATGTCCGCGTTACCGGCGGCCTATCCTACTTGTACGTAAGGACGAGTCCGGTTATGCCCCTCTCGTTTACGGGGTGCGATTCCGTAGGGTATAATGGTTGGGACGCGAGAGTCGTTCGCGGCCCTCGCAGGTTAAGCCGATTCGAAATTCGGCCGGAGGAGTGTCGGTTCGTCATGAAATGGAATCCCGAATCTTGGACGTCGGATGCTTGGACGCAGTTTCTCCAGGAGCATTGGATCGTCTTGCTGGCGGCCGTCGTCGTCATTTTCATCGTGATGAAGGTCGTCAAAACGGTGCTCAAATGGGTGCTGGCCGCCGCCATTCTGTTCGGGGTGGTCGCATACGGCGGATACAGCATCGACGATTTGTCCGCGCTCGGCAGCAAGGTGGAGGCGGGGACGAAGGACGCCATCCTGAAAGCGGCCGTGAACGAAGCCTCGAAGGCGGAATACACGGTGCAGCCGGACGGAAGCTACGTGATCCGCACGCCGAATCTGGAGCTCAAAGGCGAGAAGGGAAGCGGGAAAGTCAAAATCTCGTTTCAAGGCATCCCGGCCGGCACGTGGGACGTGGAAGGCCCCATTCGGACGCTGATCGAACAAGCAGAATCCAAAGCCGGGGCCCAAGCCTGATTTGCCGACCCGCACCCTCTCGCGGGTTTATTTTTTGCGCAAGAAATCGGGGAAGGAGGTGGGGAAGGATGCCGGCCATCCTCGATTGGAACGTTCAAGCGTTCAACGTCGTCACCGTCGCGCTGCTCGCGATCGTCGCTTTGTCTTTGCTGCAAGGGTTGCGTAAAGGAGCGAAAGGTTCGGCCCGGCAGCTGTTCCTTTTCCTGCTCCACTCGGCGGTTACGGTCGGAGCCGTCATCCTGTCCGCGGCGGCGGCCGCCGCATTCTCCCCCCGGCTGCAGCAATGGCTGGCGGAGAGCGGGATGACGAGACCTTCCCCGGACGCCAATTCGGTCCGGCAGCTGCTGTATACGGCCGGCTCCGGCCTCCGGGATCTGCCGCTGCTTCGGTTCGCCGTCCTGTTCCTCCTCTGTTACGCGGTCGTCCGCTCGGCCGCCGGCCTGCTGGCCCGGCTGCTCGGGTCCGTCATTTCGGCGCCGCTGGCGATCATGCCTTCCGGAGGAGCGGTAAGCCGCGCGGCCGGAGGCGTCATCGGCACGGCGCTCGGGGCCGTGCGCGCGCTCTTGCTGACGGCGGCGCTGTTCGCGTATTGCGCGTTGTTTCCGCAGGCGCCGTACACCGATTATATCCAGCAATCCGGCTTGTACCGGGAGGCGGCGGCGCAAGTGATCCAGCCCGCTGCCGGCACGCTGCTGGAGGAGCGGCTGCCGGTGTTCGCGCAGGCGATGTCGGGCGAACTGAACCAGCTCTGGCTGCGCCGCTACGACGTCATCGACGCCGAAATCCCGGACGACATCGTAGGCGCCGCGCTGGAAGTCACCAAAGACAAATCCGGCGAAGAAGCCAAAGCCAAGGCTTTGTATGACTGGGTCGGGACGCGGATCGCGTACGACTACGACAAGGTCGAAGCCTACGAAGAAAGAGGAGACTGGCGGGAACAGACGCCGGAGACGACGTTCCGGACCCGCAAAGGCGTGTGCATCGATTACGCCCGCCTGTACGCCGCGATGGCGCGGGCCGCGGGGCTGGACGCCCGGGTCGTGACCGGGCTCGGCTACGACGGCCGGGGCGGCTATGGCGCGCATGCCTGGAACGAAGTGTACCTGCCGGCGGCCGGCAAATGGGTCCCGCTCGATCCGACGTGGGCCCGCACCGGCAACTGGTTCGATCCGCCGCGATTCTACGACACGCACATCCGCAACGCCTAAACCCTTTATCCAACTTTTCGCCGCAGTCATTCGTATATTTCGTTAGTCAGGTCTCCGCCATGAGGCTACCCGCAAGGAGGTTACACAAGTGAGCGGTTCCGGATCGGAAGATGCGCAAAAGAAAGAACTGCGCAACCGCCGCCATTTCAGTTTTCGCCTGAACGTGTTCTTTTTCGCGACCTTTTTCGTGTTTTCGGTGCTGATCGTCAAGCTCGCCCTGCTGCAGTTCGTGGACGGCCCGACGCTCAAAGCGGAGGAACATAAAATCGGGACCCGCGACGTGCCGATTCCGCCGATCCGCGGCAATATTTACGACTCCGCAGGCCGGCCGATCGCTTACTCCACCTCCACCCAGTCCCTGTACTTCACGCTGGAGCCGGGGACGAAGGAAGAGGAGGGACGGGCGCTCGCCGCCAAGCTGGTCGACGTGTTCAATCGATACGGAGATCCGGTGGAGAAGCCGCTGACGGCGGAGCAAGTGTTCGATTACATGGACTTCGGCGGCAAAGTGAATTTGCCGTTCCAGCCGCGGCGCATCAAGACCGGCTTGAACCAGAAAGAGATCGCATATTTCTCCGAGCACCGGGACGAATTCAAAGGCATCGACGTCGTGGAGGAGAGCATCCGCCAGTATAGCAAAGAGCAAATCGCGGTACAGCTGGTCGGCTACATGAAGAAGCTGAGCGGCGCGAAGTCGCTCGACAAATACAAGGACATCAACGCGGACCAGGACGACCCGACCTTGAAATACCTCGATTCCGAGGAGGTCGGCTTCGACGGGCTGGAGCTCATGTACCAGGACGAGCTGCGCGGGCGCAACGGGGTGAAGTCGTATCCCGTCAACAACGAGAGCAAAATCGTCGGGCCGATGCAGCTGACCAAGCCGGTCAAGGGAGACAACCTCTACCTGACGATCAATCAGGACGTACAGCTCGCGACGCAGAAGGCCATCATGGACCATCTGCAATTCATGAAGCAATCCTCGCCCGGCACGACTTATTACGACGGCCGGTTCGCGACGACCGGCTACGCCGTGGCCATCGAGGTCAAAACCGGCAAAGTCGTCGCCATGGCCAGCATGCCGGACTACGATCCGAACCTGTGGCAGGGCGGCATCAGCTCCAAAGATTACGACGCCGTCAAATATTTCACGGGCAACGGCGCGATCCGCGAGGTTCAAGCTCCCTACGCCGATGACAAGGAACGCAAGAAGCACCCCTCTTCGCTCGTGTTCTTGGGCTCGACCCAGAAACCACTGTCCATTCTGATCGGGTTGAACGAGAAGCTGATCACGCCGAACTCGACGTGGAACGACCCGGGGTATTTCGCGTTCGGGGCCAAAGGCCACGAGGTGAAAGTGCGCAACGCGAGCAGCGCCGCCAACGGTTCGCTGAACCCGACCACGGCGATCGCCAAATCGTCCAACGCCTTCATGGCGGCCAATATCGGCAACGGTCTATACATGAAATACAAAGACAGCGAAGGCGTCGACGTCTGGGACAGCTACGTGAAGCAGTTCGGCCTCGGCGTCACGACCGGCAGCGGCCTTCCCGGGGAGTCCAAGGGCGACGCGAACTACTTCTCCGAGGCCAAACGAGGCAGCGCGCAGTCCGCTCTCATCTACGCTTCCTTCGGCCAGCAAGGCCGTTATACGGCGCTGCAGCTGGCCCAATACGCCGCCACGCTGGCCAGCCACGGCCAGCGCATGAAGCCGCAGTTCGTGGACGAAATCAAGGACGCGGAAGGCAACGTCATTCAGCCTTACCAGCCGGAAGTGCTGAACACGGTGCATTTTCCGGACGCATATTGGCGTACGATCGAAAGAGGGATGGCGCAGGTCAAGGTGCAAGGGTTCGAAGGCTTCCCTTACAATTACCTGCGGAAAACGGGGACGTCCCAGCAGGACGTCGCCGGAAAGAAGCTGGAGAACGGCGTGTTCATCGCCTACGCCCCGGCGGAGAACCCGACGCTGGCCGTGGCCGTCGTCGTCCCGCAGGGCGGCTACGGCGGATGGTCCGCGGCTCCGATCGCGCGCAAAATTTTCGATGCGTACGACGAGGCGGTCGGTCTGACGGGTACGCCCCGCAAAGCGTCCCCACCCGTCTCTCCGCCGTCGGACGCTCCGAATCCGTGAAAAACCGAAAATCCGCTCCCGATGGAGCGGATTTCGCGCGATTATGGTAGAATGTCGATGAACGAGGTGCCGGCATGGCGAAAGGAGAGTCTTCGGCAAAATGTCACGTTATCGCTTGTTGGCGCTGGATTTGGACGGAACGCTGCTAAACGGGGAGAGCGAAATCAGCCCGGGCAACGCCGAATGGGTTCGCCGGGCCCGGGAAGCGGGCATCGTCGTCATCCTGTCCACCGGCCGCGGCGCGGATAGCGCTTCGGAGTTCGCGAGGCAGCTGGAGCTGGATACGCCGATGATCACGCTGAACGGCGGGGAAATATGGCGCGGACCGAACGAGCTGTTTCGCCGCACGCCCCTTGAGGCGTCGCAAATCAAGGAGCTTCACCGGCTTGCCCGGCGCAGCGGAGACGTATGGTATTGGGCCTATTCCACGGAAGGTCTCTGCAATAAGGAAAAATGGCCGGAAGACATCGAATCCCGGGAATGGCTGAAGTTCGGCTTCTACTCCGAGGAGTTGGACCAAATCCGCGCCATCCTGGAAGAGATCCGGACCTGGGACGGACTCGAGCTGAGCAACTCGTCTCCTTACAATATCGAGATCAATCCGGCCGGAGTGTCCAAGGCGGCGGCGATGGAAGAAGTTTGCCGGCTCGTCGGCTGCCGGATGTCCGAGGCGGTGGCGATGGGGGACAGCTTGAACGACATCGCGGCCATCCGCGCCAGCGGGCTCGGCATCGCCATGGGCAACGCCCAGGAGGAAGTGAAGCAGGCGGCCGACGCGGTCACCTCCAGCCATCTGGAGGACGGGGTCGCCCGCGCGATTCGGGACTTTGTGCTAAAGGCGTGAGATCTTGATGGACGCAATCGGCTGGCTGATCGTCGCGGCGCTGTTCGCCCTTGGCATGGCGGGCGCCGTGCTTCCGGTACTCCCGGGGGCGGTGTTCATTTTCGCGGGCTTCTTCGTGTACGGCTTTTTTTTCTCGTTCGAGCCGTTCGGTTTCTGGTTCTGGGCGATCCAGACGTTGATCCTCGTCCTGCTGACCGTCGCGGACTACCTCGTGAACGCCTGGGGAGTCAAGAAATACGGAGGCTCCAAAGCTTCGGTGGTCGGCAGCACGATCGGCGTGCTGATCGGGCCGTTCGTGATTCCGGCGTTCGGTCTGATCATCGGCCCGTTGGCCGGCGCGGTGATCGGGGAATGGTTGGACGGCCTGGTCAAAGGAACCCCGCTGAACCGGGAATTTTTCGTCCGGTCTTTGAAGGTCGGCTGGGGATCGCTCATCGGGCTGTTCAGCAGCACGGTCGTGAAGATCATCCTGCAGCTGTCCATGATTGCCGTATTCGTCGTTTGGCTGATTTGGTAATTTCGCAACCCTAAAACCAGCGAGAGTTTGGCTCCGTCAAACTCCGATTCAAGGAGGATCTACATCATGCTTCGCGTAACGGTATGGAACGAATTCCGGCACGAGCAGATTCACGAAGAGGTTCGCAAAGTGTATCCGGAGGGGCTTCACAAGGCGATCGCCGACGGTCTCGAGGCGGAGGGAGGCTTCACGGTCCGCACGGCCACTTTGCCGGAGCCCGAGCACGGGCTGACGCAGGAAGTGCTGGACGACACCGACGTCTTGATCTGGTGGGGGCACATGGCCCATCACGAGGTGGATGACGCCATCGTCGAACGGGTGCACGAGCGCGTGCTGAACGGCATGGGCCTCGTCGTGCTCCATTCGGGACATTTCTCGAAAATTTTCAAAAAGCTGATGGGAACGGGCTGCGACCTGAAATGGCGCGAGGCGAACGAGAAGGAAAGAATCTGGACGGTGAATCCCGCCCATCCGATCGCCGCGGGCATTCCGGAATATTTCGAAATCAAGCCGGAGGAAATGTACGGCGAGCACTTCGACATCCCGGCGCCGGACGAGCTGATATTCGTCAGCTGGTTCGAAGGCGGGGAAGTATTCCGCAGCGGCTGCACGTGGCATCGCGGCCAAGGGAAAATTTTCTATTTCCGCCCGGGACACGAGACGTACCCGACCTACTACGTCCCGCTCGTGCGCCGCGTGATCGCGAACGGCGTCCGTTGGGCGGCGCCGTCGGGCGCGGCGAAACCCGTGCGGGGCCACCATCAACCGCTCGAACCGATCCAATGAATCGAGGCTCTTAACCGGTGAAAAAAGACACGCTGCTCAAAGGCACGCTTATCCTCGCCGCGGCCGCGCTCGTGGCGAGGGCTCTCGGCATTCTGCAGCGGGTGCCCATCGAGCATATCCTCGGGGATAAAGGAAACCAATACTACGGAATCGCCAATAACCTGTATTTGTTGCTGCTGGCGGTGGCGACGGCCGGGATTCCCAGCGCGGTAAGCAAGATGGTCTCCGAACGCTATTCGCTGGGGAGAGAGAACGAGGCGCGGCAAATTTACCGCGCCGCTCTTCTGTTCGGAGCGGCCGCCGGACTCCTGATCACGCTCGTCATGCTCGGCTTGGCTCCGATGATCTCCGCGCTCATGCACGATCCGGGCGCCGCGGCGTCGATTCGGGCCATCGCCCCTTCGCTTATCCTGTTCCCGGTGATCGCGATGATGCGCGGGTATTTCCAGGGTCGGCACAACATGTCGGCGGGCGGCCTCTCGCAGATCGTCGAGCAAATCCTGAGGGTGGCGTCGGCGGTCGCCCTGGCTTTCGCGTTTTCGGCATGGGGGTGGAGCGACGAGAAAGTCGCGGCGGGAGCCTCGTTCGGCAGCGTTTTCGGCAGCATTGGCGCGTTCGGCGTCATGTTGTACTATGCGCGCAAGCTGGCCTCGGCGGATAAGGCTTCCGGTACCGCGAAGCACGCTTCCGGCGGCCGGAGGCTGAAATTGGGCGACATTTACCGGGAGCTGTTTCGCCTTTCGGTGCCGATCGTACTTACGGCCATTACCGTTCAAATGATGTATACGCTGGACGGGGTTCTCCTCCATCCTTTGCTGCGGGGGCATTTCCAACCCGAAACGATCGATGCGTGGGGCAGCGTGCTCTTGCAGAACGCGCAGTCCATCGCGGGCATCCCGGTCATTCTGGCCGTCGCGCTCAGCCAGTCGATCATTCCGGTCATCTCCTCCGCCCATGCGACGGGGGACCGCGCCAAAGTCGGCGCCCAATCGTCGCTGGCCGTGCGCATCGCCGTATTCAGCGGCATGCCGATCGTCTTGCTGCTGTCCGTCGGAGCTTACAGCGTCAACGGCTGCCTGTTCAGTTCCAGCCGGGGGAGCCTCGTCGTGGGGCTGCTGTCGTTCGGCACCATTTTCCAGATCGGGATGATGGTGACGAACTCGATTTTGCTCGGGATCGGCCAGCCGCGTAAAGCCACCATGCACGCGCTGACCGGCATTCTGGTGAAAATCGTGCTCAGCTTCGCCCTGGCGCCTTGGATGGGCGTATACGGACTGATCGCCGCGACGTCGATCTGTTTCCTGTGGACGCTGGGCTTCAATATCCTCAGCCTGAAAAAAAGATCGGACCTGCGGGTCATCGACAAGGGACGCTGGGCCGGTTTCCTGGCGGCGATCGCCGTAACGGCCGCCGTGCTTTGGGGGCTTCAAAGCGCGGTGCTCGCCTTATTGGCCGGCTTGCCCGACCGGGGCGCGCTGTTCTTCTCTTCGGCCGTAATGGGCGTCGCCGTCCTTCTGGTGTATCCGGCGCTGCTCATCCTGTTCCGGGTGATTACCCGGGAAGAGGCGGGGTCGTATCCCGGGCCCGTCCGCAAGCTGCTGGCCCCGTTGTTCCGCTTGCGCGCCGGCCGCGCCTCCGGCGGTTAAATACGGGGAAGCGGCGCGGCCGCAAGGGTTTGCAGCTTGCGCTGCGCGAGCTCATGCTCCTCCGTCATGTCGACGAGCCGAGGAGGCTTCGGCGATGTAAGCCACGATGCGGTCATGGACCGCGCCAAGTCTCCTCGGAACCAATCGATGGACGGAGGTTCGGGCAAGGGGCGGTCGTTCCACGCTTGGTCCAGTTTGGGGCTGTACCAAAGCGAATCGTCGGCGGAGAATTCCCTTTCGGGGGAGTTCCCGCCTTTTTTGCGTTCCCCGAACCGCTCCGGCCAATAGTCCGCTCGGGAACCGGTATGCGGGATCCGCTCCGCGAACGCCCGAACGCCGGCCAGCACGCGCGGATAACCGAAAAGCATCGCATATAAGCTTTTGCCGAACCGGATCCGCTCGTCCAGGCTGGCGAACCGCTCCAGCACCGCTCCGGCCAATGGAAGCCGGATTTTTCCTTTCCGGTCGTCTTCCAGCAACGGAAAGACGACCTGGTTCGTCTGCAGCCAGGGCAGGGCGCGGAAAGACGGCGTTCGGAGCACGCGGTCCCGATACAACGGATGTTCCACGACCGGGTTCTGGATCACGTTCTGTTCGTTGATAATCAAGGCAACCGTCAAAGGCACGGGGTCGCGATCCGTCCAGAAACGTTCCCAGAACGGGCCCATGAACGCCGATACGCCGAATTTCGGCAACAGCCCGAACAGCGGCCTATTCCGTTTAAGGCTTTCCGCGTACAACCTGAGCTGCGGGTAGGCATCCCGGAAAATCAGCGCGTTGCACGTCTCCAGCAAAGCGAAATGCATCTCCGCCGTATCCGGTTCGAGCAGCCGGGGCAGCCATTCCCCTTTCAAATCGGTCATCGACCAGCCTCCGTTCCGCGACACCATGTGGGCGAGCAGCGCCCAGTGCAGTTCGGGCAGCGATCGGAATACATTCCAATAGGCCTGCGTTCGCGTCACGTTGTCGAGGTTCCAGACGCGGGTGTCCCGGAGAAGCGTCCCGATGAACGCCTCTTCTTCCGCGTTACCCATTCCGGACTGGATCGTGAACGTTTCCCTGGAGGGCTCTCGCAACAACCGGTTCAATTCGCCGAAGAGCGGGCTTCCTTCCCCGCAGTTGCAGGAAAGCGGCCTGCGCCGGGCGGTTAGCCGAAGGGACCTCCGCCATGCCGCGGACTTCCTCGCGAATCCGAGCGCCAGCTCGCCGGCGGCCTGCCATAACGATGTCAATGGGGCGCCCACTCCTTTGTTTGGGAATGTAACGGATTTGCCGGGAGGATTCCCGTTCCGGGCGTCGAATTACTCTTGTTGCGGCTAGGGAAATGTTTCCAAACTTACTTGTGCAGGGCCGCGAGGAAAGGGGAAAACGGAATGAAGAAAACATGGCGGAAATGGGGCATCGCCTTATGCGCGGTGCTAGCGGCCTTGCTGGTCGGCTGTCAAGCGGTCTCGGGCCTGAATTTCGACGACGTGATCCTGAAGCAGCTGGACGTGAAGTCCGCGGAGCAGTCGGGCACCGTCGACGTGGCGATCGATTGGAATCCGGACTTCCTGGAAACGATGGATCCTCAGGAAGCGAAGCTGCTCGGGCTTCTGGGCCAGATCTCGCTGAAGATCGATAAAGCGCAGGTAGACGCGCAAAACCGGATCAGCTACGCGGGCTCGCTCGCGTTCGGCGGCAAAAAGCCGGTGAACTTCAAATTCCTGATGGACTCCGAGCGGATGCTGCTCTCCGTGGAGGGAGCCAAGAAACCGCTGCTGATCGATCTCGGCGAGGCGGATATGCCGATGACGAATCAGCTCGAAGAACCGGTTCGGCAGCTCATGAAAGAGGCAGCCGGATATTTCGTGCACCATCTTCCGAATCCGGAAAAGCTGAGCGCTTCCCGCGAATGGACGTCGGTGAACGGGCAATCGACGGGGCTCACGAAGCTGCACGCGGAATTCGACGGCCAAGAGCTTGGAGACCTTCTCCTTCGCTACGTGGATGCGCTGGCCGGGGACGAAGACGGGTTGCGGGCCATGCTCGAAAGCGTCGCGGGCCAGCTCTCGGGGCTGCCGCCGGAATTGCTTTGGGAATTGACCGGGGACGAGAACCCCACCGCAGAGGATTTGAAGGACTGGGCGGAAGAAGGGGTCCAGACGCTGATTCCCGAGCTCAAAGAGGCCCAGGCCGAACTGGCGAAAGCAAAAGGAAGCCTCGAGTGGTCGCTCGTTTTCGATAAAGGCACGCAATTGAAGGCCGACTTCTACGTGGACGATTCGCTGCAGCTGCGCAAGTCCGACATGGACCTGAAGATCGCTCCTGCCGTGTTCTCGATGTCCGGATTCCCCGTGCGGAGCATCGCCGTGCGGACGCATTCGGAGATTTGGAACGTGAACGGCAACGTATCCGTTCCCGCGATCGAGACGCCGGCGGACGCGCTCACCCCCGATGAGCTGGACGGATTGTCCGCCTCCGGATTTTTGCGGAACCTTGAAGAAGGTTCGCCGATTTACGATCTGCTCAAAAACGAGCTGCAGATCGACGACACTTCGTTCGAGCTGGATGGCTATTCCTTTTACGACACGCCCCCTGTAATCGAAAGGAACGGGTCGAAAGCCAGCGTTCAACTTCCGATTCGGGAAACGTTGGAAGGATTCGAAGACTCGTTCACGTACAACCACCCCACGAGGGAAATCCGGTTTACGGACGAGGGGACGGGGCAAGAAATCGTCCTGACGATCGGCTCGTCCGAAGCGGTCGTGAACGGGTCGAAGGTCCAGCTGGCGGAGCCGGTGCATCTGAACGGTTCCTACGCGTACATGGGCGCGGATGACCTGACGAAGCTGCTGAAGGCCACTTACACGTATGCCGAGGAAGACGACGGTTTCCTTACGGTGACGGTCAGCCGGGATCTCTGAATTGGCGAGTCGGCAGCCGGCTTGCCGCGGCTCATCCCCGGGCGTATAATAACCGTACATCTTAGCCGGTTGTTGGCCGACAATGGAGGATGATCCTTATGCAAAAAGTAACCGAAGAGCAAGCGTTTCGGGAGGCGACGGGCCGGGACGGGCTGACGGTGGCGGTGTTCAAGGCTACGTGGTGCAAGGACTGCCATTTCATCGAGCCTTTCATGCCCGAAGTGGAGGCTGCGTACGCCGACCGAATCCGGTTTATCGAGATCGACCGGGACGAGTTGCCCGACCTTTGCTCGGAGCTGAATATCCTGGGCATCCCCAGCTTTATCGCGTTTCGCGGCGGGCAGGAGCTCATCCGCTTCGTCAGCAAGCTTCGCAAAACCCGCGACGAAATCGAGCAGTTCCTGGACCGGGCGGTTGAAGTTTCGAACGCGATGGCTCCGCAAGCTTAATCGAAAACCGAATGAACGCAGGCGCAAACAGACGCCTTTCCCATTGCCGCTAAGGCGAGAGGAAGGGCGTCTGTTTTATTATATTGCCGGCGAATTTACATGCATATAGTCACCGCAAGTTTCGGGGAGAGTCTTTTCTGCGCGCCTCTCCCGTTCATGCGTTCGAACTCTTTTTGGGCTTACGGCCCCCTCGCTGGGGTGCTGCAACCCGATTTTATCGGGTCACGGCGTGGGTATGGCGCGTCGAAGGCGCTGCGCCGACGGTCGTGAGGAGGTAGATTCCGACTCTCAACCTCATTTTCTCGGCGCTTCCGGTATTTTCAGGGAACCTTCAGCGAGGATTCATCCCCGTTTAAGATTGGCCGCCCATACTGTACCTGTACCAAACTTTGCTATAACTTGAAGGAGGCAAGGAAATGAAGAAAACGACGAAAGCGATCGGTTTGGCCGCGGCGATGGCGGTCATGATTCCCTTCAGCGCCTATGCGGCGACGTCGACGGGCGGCAGCTCCGCGGCATCCCCGACTAGCGCCGTGCAGACGGACAAGCAACATCCGGGCAAAGGAGGCCGCTTCGGCATGGGTACCCGCGCCGTCGACCAGTCCGTGCTGGACCTTCTGAAGCTGGATCGGGCCGCCCTGCAAGCGAAGCTGAAGGAAGGCAAGTCGCTGGCGGAAATCGCGGAGGAGCAAGGGGTGTCCCGAGACGCGTTAAAGCAGGCGCTGATCGACGCCAACGCGGCGAGATTGGATCAGATGAAGCAGGAGTTCGCGAACAACGCGGACGATCTGCTCGACGCCAAAGGCGGCGTTGCGGCGGGCAAACGGGACGGCGTTGCGGGAGCGGAGGGTTTTGCGCAACGCGACCTGTCCGCCGCGGCATCCGCGCTCGGAATGACCGTGGAAGACTTGAAGACGGCGCTGCAAGCGGGCAAAACGCTCGCCGACGTGGCGAAGGAGAAAAACGTCGAAGTCCAGACGTTGATCGACGCGGAAACCGCAGCCATCCAAGCGCAAATCCAGCAGCAGGTCCAAGACGGCAAATTGACCCAGGACCAGGCCGATAAACGGCTGGCGCGAGCGGCGGATTTGGCGGACAAATTCGTGAACGGCGGATTCTTCCGCGGAGGCGGGCGCGGGCATCACGGCTCCGGCGGCTCCGCGCAGGACAGCGGCCAGAGCCAGTCGAGCTAAGAGCTATGCGTTAGGACCTCGGCTTCCCCGACAAGGTGGAGGCGGAGGTCTTTTTTCATTGGCTTCACACTTCGTTTGGGAATCGGACACATTTTGAACATGGTATTGGGGGGAGGGCTTCGGTATAATGGGAAATGTCGATCGGACGTATCTTCCATCAGAGAAATCGGGGAATGGCGATGACCCTGCAAAAATACAAATGGTTGACCTTGCTGACCTGCATCGGCATGTTCGTCGTGCTGATCGCGGGCGTGCTGGTCACGAATACGGAGTCCCAGGCGGGATGCGGCACGGACTGGCCCCTCTGCAACGGGAAGTTCATTCCCGCCTACACGCTGGAATCGATGGTGGAGTATTCCCACCGCATGGTGAGCGGAGCAGTCGGCCTTCTGGTCGGCGCGAGCTTCCTGGCGACGGTGCTTTGGAAGCCGGTGAAGCGCAAGGAACCGATTTGGTACGCTTCGGGATCTTTGTTCTTCACCTTCCTTCAAGCGGCGCTCGGAGCGATGGCGGTCGTCTGGCAGCAATCGAAGGCGGTGCTGGCGCTTCACTTCGGCATCTCGATGTTCGCCTTCACTTGCACCTGGCTGCTCTATGCTTGGGCCGCGAAGGCCGCGTCCGAACCGGATGGGCGGCAAACGGCCGCCAAGTCCGGCGGAAGCCGCCCGGTGCCAAGCTCGGTGTTCTGGTTTTCGCTGGTTACGCTGATCTATTGTTACGGAGTCGTCTATTTGGGAGCGTATATCCGGCATACCGGATCGGGCGGCGCTTGCGCCGGTTGGCCGCTTTGCAACGGGGAAGCGATTCCGACGATGGGCGGCCGGGCCGTCGACATCGCTTTCGCGCACCGTCTGGCGGCCTTGCTGCTGCTCGTCGTGGCGGCGGCGCTCGTGTACTTCGTTCGCAAACGGACGGAGTCCGGCTCGGACGCGGCGCGGACGTCGAACTGGGCGCTCTTGCTCGTCTGCTTGCAGATCCTGAGCGGAGGGCTGTTGGTCGCGACCCTTGGCAACCATAACGTCTACGTGTTTACCGGTTTGCTTCATACCGTCATCATTTCCGCCTTGTTCAGCGTCCTCTGCCAGCTGACGCTGCGAACCCGGAACTTTTTCGATACTTGAGGCTTTTCGATTGGAGGCTCGCTGCGGTTCATGACATTCCGATCCCTGAGGCCGTATTTGGACGCTTTGCGTCAAGAAAACCAACTCGCCGTCATCGAGGCGCCGGTGGATCCCAACCTGGAGCTGGCGGAAATCCATCGGCGCGTCATCGAACAGGAAGGGCCGGCCCTGCTGTTCACGAACGTCAAAGGAAGCCCGTTCCCCGTCGCGACGAATCTGTTCGGGACGAGCCGGCGGGTCGACCTGGCGTTCGGCCACCGGCCGGAGGCGCTGGCCCGCAGGCTGGTCGGCGCCTTGGATACGCTCATTCCGCCGACGCTTCCGAATTTGTGGCGGGAGAAGGACATGCTGCTCGACCTGATGAAGGTCGGGATGCGGCGGGTTCCGCATGAGCAAGCTCCGGTGCTCCAAGCCTCCAGAAAGGAAAATCCGCTGGAAGGTCTGCCCGTCATCACGAGCTGGCAGGAGGACGGGGGACCGTTCGTGACGCTGCCGCTCGTGTATACGGAGCACCCGGACCACCCCAAACAACATAACCTCGGCATGTATCGGATGCAGGTGTTCGACGGCCGGACGACCGGCATGCACTGGCAAATCCATAAAGGCGGAGGCTTCCATTACCACGAGGCCGAGAAGCGGGGACGGGCTTTGCCGGTATCCGTTTTCCTCGGAGGACCGCCCGCCCTCATCGCGTCGGCGATCGCGCCGGTGCCGGAGAACGTGCCGGAGCTGCTCCTGGCTTCGCTCATTCTCGGCGGCAAGCTGCCCTTGGCGGACGATCCGCTGGGCGGGCACCGGATTCCCGCCGAAGCCGAGTTCGCGATCGCCGGCCAAGTGCCGCCGTTCGAACGCAGGCCGGAAGGGCCGTTCGGCGACCATTACGGCTACTATTCGCTGCAGCATGATTTTCCGGTGTTCCATGTGGACCACGTCTGGCACCGCAAAGACGCGATCTACCCGGCGACGGTCGTCGGCAAGCCCCGGCAGGAAGATTATTACCTCGGCGAATTTTTGCAGCGGCTGCTGTCGCCCGCCTTCCCGATGGTCATGCCGGGCGTGCGCAGTCTTTGGACCTATGCCGAGACCGGATTCCACGCGCTTGCCGCGGCGGTGGTGCGGGAAAGCTATTCCCGCGAAGCGCTGGGCACCGCGTTCCGGATTTTGGGCGAAGGACAACTGACGCTCACCAAGTTCCTGATGCTGACCGACCGGCCGGTCGACTTGGCCCGTTTCCCGGATCTGCTGGAAGCGGTGCTGGAGCGGTTCGACCCGTCGCGCGACCTGATCGTGTTCGACAACACTTCGCATGACACGCTGGACTATACCGGCCCAAGGCTGAACCATGGCAGCAAGGCCGTGCTGCTGGGCGTAGGCGAGCCGGTGCGCGAGCTGCCGGCCGTTTACGAAGAGGGCCCGCTGCCCGGCATCCGGAAGGTCAAGCCTTACAGCCGCGGCTGCCTGGTCGTGGAAGGCGCTTCCTTCCGGGAGGACCCGCAGCTCTGCTCGCGGCTGGCCGAATACTTGAACCGCAGCGGCTCTTCCTGGCCGCTCGTCATCCTTGCCGACGACGCGGACGTCGCGGGCGGGCAGACGCCGTTCCTGTGGACGACGTTCACCCGGTTCAATCCCGCCGCCGACATTTACGCGGCCAGCGAACCGGGACGGCATCATATCGCGTATCGGCTTCCGATCGTCATCGATGCCCGCATGAAGCCCGGATACCCGGACGAGCTCATCCCCCGGGAGGACGTCGCGCAATTGGTGGACCGTCGTTGGTCCGAATATTTCCGCTCCTGAGCGAGCATGAAGCAAGAGCCCCTAAGGTACGCCCTTAGGGGTTCTTTGCGTGAAGGCCGGTTGAGCGTCCATAGCGGGTTGCGATACAATGGGAATATGCGAAATGGGTGGAGGAGTCGCCGTTGCTGCGATCGATGCTGGGAGAACCCCCCCGTACGCCCGATGGAGCGCTGAAAGCCGCCTTCGCGGCGATGGGGGAATTCACGGAGTTATGCGACCGCTTGTCGCGCCGCAATCCGGAGATCGCCGGGAAGCTCCGGACCTACGCCGTCTGGGCGGAAGGGCTGCGGCGTTCGCTGGACGAGCTGGAAGAGAGCCTGTTCGCCGCCGAGTTTTTCGGCAACCGGGTGCCCCGCGTTTCCTGGGAAAAGTTGACCGACGCGGATCGGTTGAATTACGGCCGGCACGTTTATTTCGATAAAAACGCCTACATTCGCATTTTCTCGCTGCTGGATAAGATGGGCACGCTGATGAACGACCTGCTGGAGTTGAAGACCGAGAAGGTCAAGCCCCGGTTCTCCTATTTCACCGTGCTCCGGCGGTTGCGGGAGACCGGACGCCATGCCGAACTGGCCGCGATGCTGACCGCCCTGAAGGAAGAGCACCGGGACGCGATGAGCCGGCTTCGGAGAAGGAGAAACACGGAAATCCACTACATGAACGCCGAGCTGAAAGACGACCTGCAGACCAGCGAGCGGATGGGCTCGGGCAACGGGGAACCGTGGCATTTGGAAAATTTGCCGGGGAACATGGCGGACGCCCGCGAAGGCTGGGCCATGGTGCTGGGCACGGTGGAACGCGTATTCGCGTTCGCCTGCGGGCGCATGCGGCGCTTGCCTTAGGAGAGGGGAGGCGGGACGATTGTTGAACGGCAAGACGGCGCTGGTGACCGGCAGCGCCAAAGGATTGGGGCGCCGGACGGCGCTGGAGCTGGCCGCCTCCGGATGCGACGTGGCTTTGAATTACGTCTCGAGCCGCGAGGAAGCCGAACGGGCGGCGGCCGACATCCTGGCGATGGGCCGGAAGGCCGTGGCCATCCGGGCCGATATCTCGCGCGAGGAAGAAGCGGACCGCCTGGTGTCCGAAGTCGAACGGGAGCTGGGCATGGTCGACATTCTGATCAACAACGCCGGTCCCTTCATTCGGGAGCGCAAGTTGTTCGCGGATTACGGCAGGGAAGAGATCCATCATTTGATGAACGGAAACCTGGTCGGCACGATGCTGCTGGACCACCGCGTGCTTCCGGGCATGAGGGCGAAGGGGTGGGGCCGGATCATCCATTTCGGCTTCGGCCATGCGGCGGAGGCGCGGTCGTGGCCGCACCGGGCGGTTTACGCCGCGGCCAAAGTGGGTCTCGTTTCTTTTACGAAAACGCTGGCGGTCGAAGAAGCTTCCCATGGCATTACGGTCAACATGATTTGTCCGGGGGATATCCGAGGCGGCAACAAAGAGAAAGGCATCGCCGATGCCCGCGGCATCTTGGACGAAGAATCGCCGCGCGGACGGCCGGGCACCGGAGAGGACGTCGCCCGCGTGATCACGTTTCTCTGCCAGCCGGAATCCGACTTCATCACCGGCAATACGATCGACGTCTCGGGCGGACTCGACCCGATCCGCGCCAATTTAAGGGATCAAATCGGGGTCTCCAGAAAGTAGTCGGAATGTGCCTCGAAGGCAGGCTTCGCTTTTCGGGAAAAAAATCAAGGTCCCGCCGCGGGGGCAGGACCTTGGGTCGATGTATTTCACGATACCGATAAAATCAGAATACTTGTACGACTTCTTCGATGCCTTCGACTTCTTCGAGGAGCGCGCGCTCGATCCCGGCTTTCAGCGTGATCGTGGAGCTCGGGCAGCTGCCGCAGGCACCCATCAAGCGAAGCTTGACGACGCCGTCTTCCACGTCGACCAATTCCACGTCCCCGCCGTCCCGTTGCAGGAAGGGGCGCAATTTATCCAGTACCTCGAGCACTTCGTCGTACATCGACGTGCTTTGTACGCTTTCACTCATGGTTATCCACTCCTTTCGTATCTATTATAGTACAATTCCGCATGAATTCAAACGGAAGTTCGTCGCGACGTCCGGGTTTCGGAAAGGAGGCTCCGCATTGTGAACATCGTGGAATTTTGCGTCAGTAACCGGCATCATGGAACCGACGATATCATCGAACGCCTGGAACAGGATCCGGACATCGAGGTGGTCGAATACGGCTGCCTCGGCAATTGCGGAGAGTGTTTCCTGTCGCCTTACGCGATGGTGAACGGCGATACGGTCGTCGCGGAAACGCCGGAGCAGCTTTTGGAGCTCATTTACAAAGCCATCAAGGAGCAGGAAGAGGAAAAATCCGCTCTGGACAAGTTGCTCGACGATTTGTAAGAATCCGCTTCGGAATCCGTTAACCGATATGGTGTTTGCTCATCCACAAAACGCCGCTTTTGAGCACGCGGGGAACCCGGCCGATAATCGCCGTGGAACCCATGAGGCCGAAACCGGCTTTTTTTCCGAGCGAGCCCAGCACGCCTTTCAGCTTGATCCGCGGCAAGCGGATGTCTTTGCCTTGCCAGCGGGCCGCAATGACGTCGGCGACCTGTTTGCCCATCGCCTCCGCCAATTGGGCGCTGGGCGAGAAGGCGGAGGAAGCGCAGTCCCCGATGACGTACACGTCGCGGAAATCGGGCAGTTCGTGCCATTCGTTCACGATCAGCCGTCCCATCCGGTCCTTCGGCAAGTTTAACCCGCCGACGAGCTCCACGGGTTGAATGCCGGCCGTCCAAATCGTGACGTCGGCGAGAATCTCCTCATCGCCGTTATGAACGACGCCCTGTTCGACCGAAGTAATGGAAATGTGGGAACGCATTTCGATGTCGTGTTCCGTGAACCAAGCGGACACGTATTTCTGTAATTTCCCGGGGAATCCGTTCAAGATGCTTCCGCCGCGGTCCAAGATGCGAATGTTCAGATCCGGCCGGCTTTCGCGGAGCTCGGCGGCGACTTCTACGCCGCTTAATCCCCCGCCGACGATCGTGACTTGGCCGTTCGGCTTGACGTCGTTCACTTGCTGGTACGTGCGGCGGGTCGACGACAGGGACTGGATGCTGCAGCTGAACTCCCGCGCTCCCGCGATGCCGTGGTAATTGTCGGTGCATCCGAGCGCGATGACGAGGGAGTCGTACGGAAGGGGGTCATGTCCGGATACGGCGACCAGCCGCCGTTCCCAGTCGATGCCCTCGATTTCCCCGTAAACGACTTCCAACTGCGGATGCACGGGAAAAGCCACGCGGATATCCATATCCGTCACCGTGCCGGCCGCCAGCGCGTAATACTCCGTTTTCAGGCCTTGAAACGGAAGCCTGTCGACGAGATGAATTTTGGCGTCTTTCGGCAGTTCCTTGCCCAGCAGTTCGTGCACCAAGGTGAGACCGCCGTATCCTCCGCCTAATACCACTACGTTTTTCACTTCGACTTACCCCTTTGGCGTGAACGTTCTTTTAGTATGGCACAGAAGAGACCCCGTCTACCCGACGGGGCCGGCCGAATTATTCGAACACCTGAACTTCGTTGTAAAACGTATCCCTTTCCACCGGGACTCTTCCGGCTCCCCGGATAAGCCACATCAGGTCTTCCCTCGTGATGCCCGCCGGGGTGAGCGCGCCGGCCGCATGGCTGATCCGCTCCCGCACGATCGTGCCGTGGGCGTCGGACGCTCCCATCGTCAAGGCGACTTGGGTCAGCTGCGTGCCGATATTGATAAAATACGCCTTGATGTGCGGGATGTTGTCCAGCATCAGGCGGCTGATCGCGATCGCCTTGAGATCCTCGAAGGCGGAGTTGCGCCGGCGGATGCCCGCGTTGGGACTGATCGGCTGCATCGACAGGGGAATGAACACCTGGAATCCGCCCGTCTCGTCCTGGAGGGAACGGATATGCAGCATGTGCTGAACCCGTTCCTCCACCGATTCGACCGAACCGTACAGCATCGTCGTCGGCGTCCGGAGGCCGAGAAGGTGGGCTTGACGGTGAACCTCCAAATATTGCTCGATGCCCGCTTTGTCCACCCGCATTTTTTTACGGTATTCCGCCGAGAGGATTTCCGCGCCGCCCCCGGTCAGCGACTCCAGTCCGGCGTCGATGAGCCGTTCCAGAACCTCCCGGTAGGAAAGACCGGAAATCCGGGAATAAAAATCGATTTCCGCCGCGGTGTAGGCTTTGATCGTTACGTTCGGATACCGCTTCTTCAGCGCCCGAATCGATTCCACGTAATAATCGAAGGGAACGTGGGGATTATGCCCGCCGACGATATGGAATTCGCGAACGCCCGGATGAATATGCTGGTCGACGTAGGCGATCATTTCCTCGGGGGTCAGCGTGTACGCCCCTTCGTCGCCTTGATCCTTGCGGAAATTGCAGAAAGCGCAGTGAGCTTCGCACACGTTCGTGAAGTACAAGCTCATGTTTTCGATGAAGTACACTTTCCTGCCGTTTTTCTTCAGGTTGACTTCGTTGGCCAGCTGGCCGATCGTCAGCAAGTCGTCGGAGCGGTACAGGAAGACTCCGTCTTCGAAAGACAATCTTTCGCCATGGCGGACTTTATCGGCGATTTCGGTCATGCGTTTGCCGGCATCCGCGGATACCAAGGTCATGATTCCAACCTCCTCGCCGTCATGAGACTTACGGCGTTATGATTTGTGAAAAAAATTACATGTAGTTCCCGCCGAAAAACAAGGGCTTCGTTCCGGTCCACAACTGTAAACATTATAAACCTGCTCCTATTCCCCGGCAACTGAAAATAAATGAAAGGAATGGAGAGGTATATTTGGAAGGAAAAACGGGAATCAACTAGAATTATAAACAATTAATGGTTATCTTATGGCGCAAAGAGCATGGGATAACGATAACCCCGTACGAAAGGTGTGTTCTTCCGAAAATGGAGATTATGCCGCTGAGCGAGCTGGAGAAGCTGGAGGAAGAAGAGAAAATCAAGACGCTGCGCGAATACCGCGAAGCCTATACGATCAAGGATCTCAGCCAGGCATGGGGGCTGTCCAATCCGATCCAATATTATATGTGGCTCAAAAAGCAGCGCATTTACGAGCACATCGTCCGGAAAGCGGACAAGTTCGACCCGTCCAAGGAATGGCGGAGGATGCAGGAGAACGATTCCCGCGAGCTCGACCGCCGGGTGCGCGGTTTGTCCGCCGACCAGTTCCGGTACACGCTCGATACCGAATCGACGGGCCCCGAGCTGGCTCAAGTGTTCCGCAGATTGTCGGACTTCCTGCAGAACGAGAAAGGGCTGTTCCGCTGCCGGATCGAGCTCAAAGCGTTGGCGGGCCAGATCCCGGCCCCTAAAGAGTGGAAAGACGAAGAAGCCGGCGCTTAACGCCGGTTTTCGCTTTATAGGGACCATAAGCGGGGACAACCGATTCTTGAGGCGCAGGCGCAGGTGAAGTATACTGAAGGAAGAGCAACAGCGCGTTCAGAGGACGCCTCAAGGAGGTTAGGAGCATGAGCATGGTGAACATCAGCGAATCCGCCGGATCCAAAATCCAAGAGATGCTGGCGGCCGAAGGGTCTTCCGATTTGTTCCTGCGCATCGGCGTGAAAGAGGGCGGATGCACCGGTTTTTCGTACGGCATGGGTTTCGACGACGAAAAACACGATAACGATAAAGTGTTCCAGGTGCAAGGGCTCACGGTCGTGGTAGACGAGGACAGCGCCAAGTACCTGTACGGCGTGGAAATCGACTGGAAGGAATCCGCCATGGGCGGCGGCTTCACGATCCACAACCCGAACGCCGTCGCGACCTGCGGCTGCGGCCAATCGTTCCGCACCGCCGCCGACGCGGGCAAGCCGAACCCGGACACTTGCTGAATCAGCCAGGACCTTCTAGAAAGCCTCCTCCGTATGATTCTGGTTCTCAGAATGATGCGAAGGAGGCTTTTTTGTGCCCGGCGGGGAGCGTTAGAGTTCTCTCCGGACCCGGCTTCTCCATACCTTCACGTTTTGCGCGGCATTCCGCTCGCCTCCGCGGTAAATGTCCTCGATGGTCATGGACCATTCCCTGGGCAGTCTGCGTCTCTCGCCGGAAGGCAGCGGGTTCGTGATCTTGAATTTTCCTTTGTCCGCGATAAACGTTCGGGTGGCCTCCAGGATTTCGCTCGTATTCCATTTCCGATCGTAAGCTTCGCGGAAAATGCCGGCTGTCATGGCGTATCCCTCTTCAGTATAGTTGGAGGGGTGTTGCAGCATGTAACAAGCGACGTTCCAATAATGCAGGGAGGCCAGCTCAGCGTCGTCTTGCTCCCAAGCCAGAAGTCGGCCGAATAAATCGTGGCAGGCGAGTCCATCTGCCGTACGTGCGCCGCATTCCACGCAAGCGCCTTCTTTCATAACCGCGGCGATATCGGCATTCGCCATTTGCAGATCCCTCCTATCCGCGGAATCGGGCGTTTTACCGGCGTCATGCATCCAAGAACCTGTCCCAGGATAAACGTATACATAAAGTATATCAGATCTGGGAGGGCACCGAATGGAACAGGCGAACGGACGCCAGCTGGCCGACAAATGGCTGAAAACGCGGGCGTTACTGGGACACCGGCAAATTGCCGGACATATTCCGCATACGGTGCCGTATAACGCAGGGCGGCTGCGCGGCATGACGGAACGGCACGGGATGGTGGTGTTGAAGCCGGTACGGGGAGGCGGAGGCTACGGACTGATCCGGGTCGCCAAGGTTCGCCGCGGTTATCAGCTGGATTACCGCGCGCAAAAAACGGTGTACCGTTCTTTCGCAGCAGTGCGGAGCAGAGTGAACCGGATCCGCAGGGGAAGACCGTATCTGATCCAGAAAGGGATCCGGCTCACCCAGGTGAACGGCCGTCCGATCGACTATCGGGTCAAATACGTGAAACAGGACGGCGTTTGGAGGTTTCGGGCGCTGGTCGGCCGGGTCGCCCGGAGGGGATTGTTCGTCACGAATCTCTGCCAGGGCGGGCAGATGCTGACGGCGGCGGAAGGTTTGCGAAGATCTCTGTCCCCAAGACGGGTCGCCGCCAAGAAACGGGAGATGCGGGTTTTGACGAAACTTTGCACGGCCGTGCTGGAGCGGCGTTTTCCGGGCATCGGGGCGCTCGGTTACGACTACGGCATCGACCGGAAGGGACAGATTTGGATCTTGGAAGTCAATACTCGACCGCAGTAACCCAGAAAATTTGACATTATTTTCTATACAAAACTTTAATCGGCTCCCATATGGAAATGAAACTTTTTTATGGCCTTCATTCACCCACAGGTTGTGAATAACTTCATCCCCAATATCCCCGGCATTACGACAAGGGTTGAGGATGTTCATCAACATTTTGCTCACAGCTTCTCCACATGCGGCTGTGGATATCCGGGCGATTGTCCGTTCCGCGAAGGACATGCTATGATGCCCTCACGAACTTCTCTATTCTATGATATGGGGAAAGGGTGAGGGTTATGTTGCCTATCCTATCGGACGAACTGTTGCTAGACGCTTATCGGAACGCCGTCCGGCTCGGCCTGGAGAGGGATTTCATCCGGCTGCTCCGGACGGAGATCCGGCGCCGCGGGCTGGCTTCTGCGGAAGCGCGGGAACATCACTGATGCAGCGCAACGACTTGTACGAGGAAATCGCGTCCGCATTCGGGGCAGCTCGCCAGATGGGGGCAGACGGCATCGTCCTCCGCGGAGGATCCCATTCTCGGAGTCAATTCGTAGGGAGAGTAGGGACCGGTCCAATCCTCCGGACGACCTTCGTCTTCGGCTCGGGCACCGCAATTCGGACATGAAGCTTCCAGGGGGATCATTCCATTGCATACCGGACACAGCAAAACGGGGCACCTCCTTCGAATTCCGGATTCAGCCGGATTCCTGAAGTAGGATGCCCCGTTTTCGTTGAATTCGAAGCCTTCTTGCGGAAATTACAGTTTCATGTTGCTGCTATGCCCCGGAGACAGCTTCGCTTCCGGATCGATATACACTTTGGCGTTGTTGACGGCGGTCGGCGCTTCCCCGAACCCGACGGCGATCAGCTTGAGCTTCCCTGGATAAGTGGAGATATCCCCGCAGGCGAAAATGCCCGGTATGCTTGTCTCCATCCGGGAATCCACGACGATGGAACCGCCCTCGATCTCCAGTCCCCACTCTGAGATCGGACCCAGCGAGCTTACGAAGCCGAAGTTTACGATGACGTCGTCCACATCATGATCGGATGTCTGGCCGGTTTTCACGTCGGTCAGCGTCACCCGCTCGATCGCCGAATCTCCCGAAAGCGCGGTGATTTCGGTCGGGGTGACGATCTTCACCTTCGATCGCTGCAGGAGCTCCACGCTGTGCTCGTGGGCCCGGAATTTATCGCGGCGGTGGACGAGCGTCACCGACTCCGCGATCGGCTCCAGCATGAGCGCCCAGTCGACGGCGGAATCGCCGCCGCCCGAGATCAGTACCTTGCGTCCGCGGAACTTCTCCAGGTCGCTTACGAAATAATGCAGATTGGCTTTTTCGTAACGCGCCGCTTCCGGCAGTTCCAGCTTTCTCGGCTCGAACGCGCCGACTCCGGCGGCAATAATCACCGCGCGCGCATGGATTGTGCCCGCATCGGTGACAATTTCAAACAAGCGCTCTTCCTTTTTTTCGACCTTGAGCACTTTCTCTTCCAAGCGGATGTCCGCTTGAAACAGCTCCATCTGCCGTTTCAGGTTGTTCACCAGGTCCTGGCCGGTCACTTTCGGAAATCCCGCGACGTCGTAAATGTATTTCTCGGGATACAACGCGGCCAGTTGACCGCCCAATTGGGGCATGCTTTCGATTATGGTGACGGACATTTGCCGCATGCCGCCGTAGAAAGCCGCGAACATGCCGGCAGGACCTCCGCCGATGATGGCCACGTCGGTCGTGGCGGGTTGTGTTGAAGTCAACTTCGTGCGCACCTCCCGTGCAGCTTGCAAGCTGTCTTCCTATTTTCCACATTATAAGCTTTTCAAAACGCCCAGGGAAAGGAAATTTTGTGGAGATGTCCAAACAAGATTGTGAAAATCAACCTTGAAAATTTGCAAAAAAGTCGATATCATTCTCCATGTATAGGCCGGGAGTTTCGACGAAGGCCGACGACGGACTTTGTGTTATTTTTCACAAACAGACAAAACACAAACAGAGATTGGATGGGATTGCGATGAGCAGCATACCGAAAATTGTCATCCTCGGAGCCGGATACGGCGGGGTACTGACTTCGCTTCGGCTGCAGAAGGAATTGAATTATAACGAAGCGGACGTTACGTTGGTGAATAAGCACGATTACCACTACATCACCACGCATCTTCACATGCCCGCGGCCGGCACGGACAACCCGGAGAACGCGCGCGTCAACATTTCGAAGTTGATCGACGAGTTCAAGATCGATTTCGTGAAATCGACCGTCGTGCAAATCCGTCCGCAAGACCGCAAAGTGATTCTGGAAGACGGAACGCTTTCCTACGATTATCTGGTCATCGGTCTCGGCGGCGAGCCGGAAACGTTCGGCATCCCGGGGCTGGCCGAGAACGCGCTGAGCATTCGCAGCATCAACTCCGTCCGTCTCATCCGCGAGCATATCGAATATCAATTCGCCCGTTTCAAACGCGAGCCGCACCGCACGGACTACCTGACTTTCGTGGTCGGCGGGGCCGGCTTCACGGGCATCGAGTTCGTCGGCGAGCTGGCCACCCGCGTGCCGGAGCTGTGCAAGCAGTTCGACGTCGATCCGGCGCTCGTGAAAATCTATAACATCGAGGCCGCGCCTACCGCGCTGCCGGGCTTCGACCCGGAGCTCGTCCAGTACGCGATGGAGACGCTCACCAAGAAAGGCGTCACCTTCAAGATCGGCACCGCCATCAAGGAATGCACGCCGGACGGCGTCGTCGTCGGCGTAGGCGAAGAAATCAAAGCGCAAACCGTCGTCTGGACGGGAGGCATCCGCGGCAACCGCCTGATCGAGGAAGCCGGCTTCGAAACGATGCGCGGCCGCGTCAAAGTGGACGAGTTCATGCGCGCTCCGGGCCACGAAAATATTTTCATCCTGGGCGACAACGCGCTCGTGTTCAATCCGGAAGGACGTCCGTACCCGCCGACGGCGCAAATCGCGATGCAAGCCGGCATGAACTGCGCCCACAACCTGGTCGCTTCGATCCGCAACCAGCCGCTGAAGCCGTTCGTGTTCCACAACAAGGGCGTCGTCGCCTCCTTGGGCAAAGGCGAAGGCATCGGCGTCGCGTTCGGCCGCAAGTACAAAGGCCGCACCGGCGCTTGGCTGAAGAAGATCGTCGACCTGCGCTACTTGTTCATTATCGGCGGCATCCCGCTGGTGCTCCGCAAAGGCAAGTTCCTGTAATGAGACACTGCAGCGTGCAGGTCCGCGGGTTGTTGACCCGCGAGGAATTGGACCGGTATAACGCGCTGATGGAAGTGGGCTCTTACCTGGAATCCCAGTCCCGCTACGATTTGTCCGCCGTCATCCAGGCGGAGGTCGATCGGTTGATCCTTCCCGCCATCGAGCGGCTCAAGGAGAAAGGCAGGGAACGGGACCGGAAAACGCAGGAGTTTCTGGAGGAGCAGCGCCGCGCGGAATGGGAAGCCAAAATGCGCGAGCTGTCGGAAGACGAAGCCGAGTAAACGAAGAAAACCGTGGCCAGGATCCGGATGGGATCCTGGCCACGGTTTTTCGGTTGATTGCGTGCGCATGTCGATCAGCCGTTGAGCAGCTCCGACAACGCATCGCGGGTCAGCCGGTTGCCGACGTAGAAGGGGCCGAACTCGCCGTACCGCGCGCTCACCTCGTCGAAGCGCATTTCGTACACGAGCTTTTTGAACTGGAGGGCGTCGTCGGAGAACAGCGTCACTCCCCATTCCCAATCGTCGAAACCGACCGAGCCGGTGATGATTTGCTTCACTTTGCCCGCATAGCTGCGGCCGATCATTCCGTGGCTGCGCATCATCGCCTTGCGGTCTTCCATCGGCAGCATGTACCAGTTGTCCTGGAGCAGCCGGCGTTTATTCATCGGGTAGAAGCAAACGTGCTTCGTCTTCGGCAAAATCGGCTTCAGGCGGGCGGCGATTTCCGGTACCTGCATCGGGTCGACGCCCGGCTGGCCCATGTAATTGCTCAGTTCCACGACGCTGACGTACGAGTAGGCTTTTTTCGTATACCGGGCGAAGGCGGAACGGTTAAACGCGTTCTCGATCGCGTTCAGCTCTTCCAGCGTTTCCCGAAGGTGCATGAACGCCAGGTCCGCTTTCTGTCCGACCACGGCGTACAAGGCCAGGCTGCCTTCTTTCCGTTCTTCCGTCTCTTCCCAGTCGGCGACCAATTGCCGCAATCCGTGCAGCGCTTCTTCCCGGTCCTCCGGGGAAGCGTCTTTCCACGCCCCCCAATCGATCGTGCGGAAATCGTGCAGCGCGTACCATCCGTCCAGCGTTTGGGCGGCTTCGCTCATGTCTCATCTCTCCTTGTCCAATGCGACCTGTCGGCTACCATTGTACCAAAGTTCCGGCCAATGTTCACATCCTGTTCGTTTGACGGGCGAGAAAGCGATCTTGTACACTACTAGGTGTAGAAAGAAGATGAGGCCTGGAGGTAAACGCGTCCGTGTTCGAAATCTTACAGGAAATCGTCGGTGCCCTGCTGTTTTTCGTGCTGCTGTTCGGCATCGGCTTCATTTTGAACATGCTCATAAAAACGACTTGGCTGCCGACTTGGCTGTGGGTGATCATTTTCATCCCGCTGGGCATCTGGCATTATTGGGAACCGGGACTCACGCTGGGGTCGTTCCTGGCGGTATGGCTGCCCTCGATCCTGTCCAGCACGGCCGGCGCGCTGGTCAGCGGCTGGGCGATCCGCAAGCTGCGCAAAGGCGGCTACAAGATGTTTTGACGCCTGGAGAGGAGCCTAGCGCATGTGGAAGCTCGGCAAGGAACATATCCGGATGGCGAAGTTCGCGCTGGTCGGTGTCTTGAATACCGGTGTGGATTTCGCCGTTTTTATCGTTTTGGTGTACGGACTCGGGCTGAACTCGGCCTTGGCGCAGGTCATATCCTATTGCTGCGGCGTGGCGAACAGCTATGCGCTCAACCGGATTTGGACGTTCCGCGGGGCGGCACGCGGGGGGTTCGGGGAAATTCTCCGCTTTCTCCTGGTGAACGGGGCTTCGTTCGGCGCCGCCACGGCGGTTCTGATCGGGCTGTTGGACGGGGCAGGCTGGCCGGCGTACGCGGCCAAATTGGTTTCGGTACTGGCCGCCATGGCCGTCAATTACGCCGGTACCCGGCTATGGGTGTTTCGGATGGAAAAGGATCGGCAAGGGGCACAATAGAGGGGAATTCCAGCGAAGAGGTGATTCCCATGCCCCGAACCGAGGTGAATGGCGTCCAGCTTCATTACCACGCGCAAGGAAGCGGAACGCCGATCGTCTTTCTGCACCCGGCTTGCATCGGTAGCCGGGTGTTTACCTATTTGCACAACGACCTGTCGCGCGATTTCCGGACGATCCGCTTCGATTTCCGCGGACATGGGCAAAGCGGGACCGCGCCGGCCAAAGTGACGATTCCGCTGCTGGTCGAGGACACTTGCCGTTTAATGGATGCTTTGGACGTGCCAAACGCGTATCTGATATCGTATTCCGTCGCTTCGATGGTCGCTCTGGAGGCGCTGCTGACGCATCCGAACCGTTTCCGGGGAGCGGCGCTGATGAGCGGAATGGCGGAAGCGGAAGGGTGGAGAACGCGGACCAAGCTGAAAATGGGCGGTTTCGCCGGCAGAGTCGGCGCCCGGGATTTTCTCGTGTTCCCGCAGCTGTGGTCCAATTCCGACAACATCTACACGTATCGACGGCTGCGGGGCGAGACGCTGCATGGCGATATCGGGAAATGGCGGGAGTACATGGAGAGCGCCATGGCCTACTCCGCCGTTTCGCGCCTGCCCTACATCGACCAACCCGTGCTGCTGCTATGCGGGGAGCGCGACGCGGAATCGCTCCGGCACGCCCGGACCCTGCAGCAAGGGCTGCGGAACGATTCGACGGCGTTTCTGCCGGGACGCAAGCACACGCTTCCGACCTATGGCGGAGATGAAGCCGGAGCGCTGATCCGGGGTTGGCTGTACGCGCTTGAGGGAAGGGAGCCGGAAGCAGAGGGGCTTTCGGAAGATCAGGCCGCCGATCCGCCGCTGGCCGATGCCGGACGGTATATGCCGGATCCCGATTTTCCGGCGGATACCGACCTCCCCTCCGCGCGGCGGTAAGAACCCGCGGCACGGAGGTTTTATTCGTCGATTCGGATGCTGCCGAGCGGATAACGGCCGTCGGAACGGCCCCCATCCATGGCGAACTCGATTCCCGGCAGGCCCGTTTCGGGATCGAGAATGGCGATATTCAGGCGGTATGTACCGGGAGCGAGCGTCTCCGGAAGCGCCCATTGTTCTTCGAAGTCCGTGCGGCCGGGCAGCCATTGCCGAATGTCTGCCTGGGCCGCGGTTGCCGCCGCGATCCGGCCTTCCGCATCGGACAAAGAGAGCTCCATCTTCCAAGGAAAGTAGAAGGGGGCCGTCCCCCGATTGACGACGCTCAGCCCGATGGGGATCGTCTCTCCCGCCCGGGCCGACTCCGGGTGCGTGTCGGAGGCGACCGCGAATCGATAGCCGATCGTTTTCAGAAACCGGTCGATGTTGGCTTGCAGAGGTCCGCCCGGCGGCTCCTCGACCGGCGCGTCGGGTCCCATCCAAGAGACATGGGTCAGCTTCGCCTGACGGATGGTCTCGTCGATTTTATCGCTGCTGAAATAGGTGGGAGCACCCGAGAATTCGCCGCCGCTGGGACGACTGACCCAAAATTGCGGCATGGCCGGCTCTTGCTCCCCCGTCAGCCAGGATTCATACCCCTGGGTGTACCATTGCCAGAAACCGTCTACCGTCGAATCGGTTTTCCCGAACGCGTCGTTGAACAGCCCCATCCCGTTCTTGGCAGCGACGTTCATCGGCCGTCTCATGAGCAGCGGCTTATGGCTGAAATGCCGGATATAAGCTTGAACGTATTGGTCCGCAACGGCCCGTTTGGGAAAAGGAATGAGACCGGGTTCTTCGTCCCAGGTGTGCCATTCCCCCCAATGGCCGACGCTTCCGAGTTCGACGAACGCAATCGACGGATCGTCGTTATATCGTTCCGCCAAAGCGCGAATCAGCGACTCGTGTTCCCGGATTAATACGGGATTCGAGTAGTCGGGACTGAATCCTTTGCCGTATTCCAGCGTGTAATGCGTTCCTTTATGCTGGATTTCCTCGTAAAGCCAGTCCGGAATATCCAGATGGTCTTCGTCCTCCGGATAGTCGAGTACGACGCGGAGTATGATTTTGACGTTTTTCGTTTTCCATTCTTCCAAATGGATCACTTTCTCGAAGCCTGCGAAATCGAACTCCCCTTTGCGGGGTTCGATTTCCCGCCAGGTCATTTTGGCGAAAGCCAGGCGAACGGGCTGAGAGATTTGGGGGTAGCGGGCGTCGGCCACGAACCCTATATACGGGTTGTCGAGCAGCCGGTCGCTTTCGGCAGGGACGTATGTAACGGAGGCCGGCGGTACTTGGCCCTGTACGTGCAGGGCGGCGAAACAACCTCCGATGGTCAGCGCGGCGAACGCTGCGGTGAGGAATTTTCTGGTATGCCGCATTGGACTTGCCTCCTGTCGTGACGATGTAATAGTCCTATTTCACTAGACGCGGATTGGAAAATAGTTCCGATAGACTACTTTCGGCGCTTATGTTTAGAATTTGTTTAGCCTTCTATGACATAATATCGCTGATTTGCGATAGTTGGATTTTATTACGGACGGCACGGATTTGTCGATCATTTGTTTCCCGGAGAATCGGGGGACTGAGGTGAACCATGAGAGTCTTAATCACCGGAGGATACGGCTTTATCGGCTCTTTCGTCGCGGAAAGGTTCTATCAAGAAGGCTGCGAGGTTTCGATCCTCGACGATCTTTCCACGGGCAATCCGGACCATATCGATTTTAAACACCACAAATACATACTATCGATCGAAGACCCGAACTGCGAGGAATTGTTCCGGAACGGCCGTTTCGAAGTCGTCGTCCATTTGGCCGCGCAGGTCAGCGTCGCAGCTTCCGTCGAGGATCCCGGGCTGGATACCCGAACGAACGTGCTCGGGCTGACCCAGATGCTGAATCTGTCCCGCAAATACGGGGTCCGGAAATTCATCATGGCCTCCTCGGCCGCCGTGTACGGCATGAACGAGCGTTTTCCCTTAACCGAGCAGGAAGCATGCGAGCCCGTATCCCCCTATGGAATCAGCAAATGGGTCGGGGAACGGTACTGCCGCAAATGGCAGGAGCTCTATGGTTTGGAAACGCTATGCCTTCGGTTTTCCAACGTGTACGGTCCCCGCCAGCAAAGCTCGGGGGAAGGGGGCGTCGTCTCCGTTTTCCTGGAAAACGCGATGTCCGGCAAACCGCTGCCCGTTTACGGGGACGGTACCCAATTCCGGGATTTCATCTACGTCCGCGACGTAGCGGACGCGATTTTCCGGGCCGCTTCCAGCACGTTGACGGGGATTTACAATCTTTCTACCGGGCAAGCATCCAGCGTTAACGATTTGATCAGTTGCCTGGAGCGGCTCCATGGGCCGTTGACCGTGCAGCGCAAAGAGAAAAGGCAAGGCGATATCGAGAAGTCGCTGCTCGATAACCGCGCGATCCGCCGGGACTTGGACTGGGCGCCTCGATACGAGTTGGCCGAAGGGCTGGCCTTGACCTACGAGTGGACAGCGCAGCGGCAGGCTGCCGCCGATCGCGAAGAAGCCGCCGAAGAGAAGAAGAAAAGACCGCCGTCCCGATTCCGCCAATGGCTGCATAAATGCCTGCCCTACGCGGAAAATCTCGGACTGTTCGCGATCACCGTCTATCTCTCCGGGGCCTTTGCCGATTCTTCCTACGAATTTCTCGATTTCAAGCTCTTTTACATTTTGATTCTGGGCATGGTTCACGGCAACCGGCAAGCCATTACGGCCGTTATCCTGTCGTCCGCCTTGTTCACGTGGGAGCAGCTCAACAACGGGCGGGAACTGATCTCCCTGATGTACGACACGGAATATTTCTTCCAGATCGCCATCTATTTGTTCATCGGACTCGTCGTCGGCTATACGGTCGAACGGAAGCTCGCGCTCATTTCCTCTTTGAAAAGCCAGTTGCTGGATGGGGCGGAAAAGTACGAATTTCTCCATGGGGTGTACCAGGAAACGCGGCGGGTCAAGGAGGAGCTGCAGCAGCAAATCCTGAATAACGGGGACAGCTTCGGAAAAATCTACGCCGTCACCAAAAACCTGGAGAGTCTGGAGCCAGAAAAAATTTTGGCATCGACGGTCAGCGTGGTCGAGTCGATCTTGAAGTCGGACAGCGTAACGATCTACACGGTCAACAAGTACGGAAGTTACTTGCGGCTCGCCGCCCGTTCGAACGGGGAACCTTTCGACGCGCCGAAGTCCCTGAAGGTGGAGGAATACCCCTTCATCCAAGAGATGCTGACGAACAAACAGCTGTACGTCAACAAGCGGCTGCAACCCGGCACGCCGCTGCTGGCGGCGCCCGTCCAAAGCGGCGGCCAAGTGTTGGCCGTGATCGCCCTGCATCGGATGCCGTTCGAAAACTTCACGCTGTATTACCAAAACCTGTTCAAAGTCACGGTCGAGTTGGTGTCTTCCGCATTGTCCCGCGCGCTGTCCTACGTGGAGGCCACGGCGAGCCAACGTTATCTGGAGGACACCTTGATTCTCAAGCCGGAAGTGTTCAAGGAAATCCTGGACAGCAAACGGTTGGCCCGAGACCGGCACGGCGTGGAGTATGCGCTGCTGACGCCGGTCGATTCCCGCCCCGGCCACGATTTCGCCGAGCTTTCCCGAGTCATTTCCCGCTCGCTTAGGGAGACGGATTATATAGGGTTGTCCCCCGACGGCAAGCTTCTGCTGCTGCTCTCCAATTCCACCCGTGAAGAGGCCGATTTCGTGGCCCGCCGCCTCAGCCAGTCCGGGGTCGAGATGGCGTTCGTGAACGAGGAGCTGCCCTATGTGGGTTGAAGCTTACTTGGCCTACGCTGCCGCATTGGCGATTTGGCTAGGCATCCGTTACCGGCGCGATTGGAGAGAGGGCGTGCTGCGATGGATGGTTGCGGCTTTCCTGCCGGGGGCCGGGCTGTTGCTTCCGCCGTTCGTCACCGGACGGAAGGCGGGCAGGCGGAGCGAAGACGATTTCGACTTCGAGTTTATTTCCGTTCAACCGTCCGACCGGCCCCAGATTTACGACACGGAATCGATGGAAAAAGAGATGAACGTCGTTCCGCTGGAAGAAGCGCTGTTCATCAACGACCGTGCCACGAGACGCGGCGTGATGATCGATTTGCTGAAACAGGATTCGCTGGAGTATTTGGACGTGCTGCAGCTGGCGGTCGCCAACGAAGACTCCGAAACGTCCCATTACGCGGTCAGCGCGATCATGGAAGTGAAGCGGAAGCTGCAGCTGGCGATCCAGGAGCTGTCGGTCCGTTACGAGACGGACAAGGACGACCCCCATCTGCTGCAGTCTTATGCGGAAGTGCTAAGCCAATATTTGAAGAGCGGTTTCCTGGACGAACGGACGAGGCTCAAGCATCTTTATACTTACGTCGAAATCATGGGGCAGTTGATCCGGTTGAATCCGGACGAGCCGGATTATTATATCGGGAAAGCCGAAGCGGAAATCTCCCTTCGGCTGCTGGCGGACGCGGAAGCGACCGCGCTCCGGTTCGCGGAACGGCTGCCGCTTCGGGAAGAAGCGTATTTGATGCTGATCAAGGTTTACTTTAATCGGCGATCTTACGAGCAGATTCGCTCCACCGTCATCCGTATGACGGAAGCCCCGATCCGGTTGTCCAACCAAGCGCTCTCCATCGTCAGATATTGGCTGGAGGTGAGCTCGGGTGAGACGCAAGCGAAGGGATAACTTCAGGCGGGAAATCTATTTGATTCTCTCCGGCGTACTGCTGCTTGCCTTGGCGGTGCAAATTACCCATTCTCAATACCTGCTGCGGTTCAGCGTAAACCAAAAACTTGCCGGCCAGATAGAAGAAAACAAGTTCCGTCGGGTCGATCCCCAGACGCTGGTCTCCTCGGAATCCCCCTTCTGCCTGGCTTACGATTCGGATAACGAGGGCAGCGCAGAAATTGAAGCGAACGTGGAAAAAGTTTTGCAGTACATGAAGAAACCGTCGGCCGTGTTCGATCTGTCCTTAAAACCTCTTCAAACCGCGGGCTGCCAGGCGGTCATCGCTTCGACTCCGGCATTAGGCAAGCTTGGAGATCCCGATCGGCTAAGTGAGTACGTGGAGAACGGCGGTTACATGTTCTTGACGCAGCCTGTGGATGCGGACGATTCATATTATCGCTTATATCGCAAGCTTGGAATCGTCAACTCAGGCTCCCCGATCACGGACATCCCGGGTATTAAGCTGACTTCTCCCATATTGATCGGAAGTCAAGGTTTTGAAATCGACGATCCCTCCATCACGAATTCGCTCATGGCGGTGGAGTTGGAACCGAACAGCAAGGTGCTTGCAACGACCGCAGCCGGCCAGCCTTTAATATGGGAGCATGCGTACGGCAAAGGCAAATTCATGGTATTCAACGGAACGATGCTGCAGGAAAAAACGAGCCGAGGATTGATCGCGGGTGGTATCGGTCTCCTGATCCCGGACTTCGTATACCCGGTTTTCAACTCCAAGGTCATGTTTATCGATGATTTTCCGGCACCGATCCCGCAAGGCAAGAACGAGCAGATCTACCATGATTATCGGATGGATATCCCGGCATTTTTCCATAGCGTTTGGTGGCCGGATATGCTCAAAGCCGCGAAAAAATACGATTTTCGTTATTCGGCTGTACTGATCGAATCCTATCAAGACCGCGTGGAACCGCCTTTCGAGAACCCCAGCGATCAGGACAGGAAAGGATTGATTTCCTACGGCAGGGAAGTCATCAAAAGCGGGGGGGAGATCGGGCTGCACGGGTACAACCATCAATCCTTGCAGACGCTCGAATCGACTGCCGAGGAGTTCGGTTACAAGGCTTGGGGAAGCGTCGATGAGATGGCGGCATCGGTAGGGGAGGCGCTCGCCTACTTCCGCAGTGCGTTTCCCCAATATGATATGGTCACCTACGTGCCGCCTTCCAACGTGCTCTCCGCCGAAGGACGAGAAGCGTTGAAACGGAGTTGGCCCGACCTGGCGGTCCTTTCTTCCTTATACGGGGAAGACGCATCCGGATTGGCTTACGTTCAGGAGTACGAAATCGCATCCGACGGAATTTTGGAAATGCCGAGGGTATCTTCGGGTTATTTGGATAGTGCTTATGACCGGTGGGCGGACGCGAACGCGCTCACCTCGCTCGGCTTGTACTCCCATTTCCTTCATCCCGATGATCTGCTAGATCCGGCGAGGAGTCAGTATCTGAACTGGGAGCGGTTGTACAAGCAATATTCGGGGATTCTCCAGCGCGTCGAGAGCTCGTATCCATGGCTTCGCAGCATGACCGCGACGGAAGCGGCCCTCGACATGTCGGACGTGCTCACAAGCAAGGTGGACTGGCATCGGAGCGGAAAGACGCTGTACGGCACAATCGATCCCTTTAACCGACCGGAATATTTCGTCTTGCGGACGGACAAGAAGTTCGGTAAACTGCAAGGCTGCGATGTACGGAAGATCGATGAAGGGACGTATTTGATCCGGGCAGTCCAATCGCAATTTAACATGGAATTGGGTGAATGAGTCATGCGGATCTGCTTAATCGCGGAAGGTTCCTATCCCTATATCACGGGCGGGGTGTCCAGTTGGATCCATTCGCTCATCGCGAGTTTGCCGGAGCATGAGTTCATCATCTTCACGATCGGCGCCCAAGAAAAACAACGCGGTCTTTTTCGTTACGAGCTGCCGGCTAACGTTACGCAAATCAAGGAAACGTTTTTGGACACCTATCTGCGCGAAGAAGGCGAATGGGGACGGCGATTCCGGCTGACCGCCACGCAGAGAGACGCCTTCCGGTCTTTGTTGGGCGGGAGCGGAAGCGTCGATTGGGCCGAAGTATTCAATTTACTGCGGACGAAAAAATTTGCTAGAGCCGCCGACTTCCTGATGAGCAAGGATTACTTCGACGTCTTGACGGAGCTGTGCCGGGAAAAGTACAGCTTGGTTCCGTTTACGGAAATGTTCTGGACGGTCCGTTCCATGATACTGCCCCTTTTCCTGACGATCCGGCACGAGGTGCCCGAAGCCGACGTCTACCACAGCGTGTCTACCGGATACGCCGGCGTCGTAGGAGGGTTGGCCAAGCAATTGCATGGCAAGCCGCTCATTCTGACGGAACACGGGATTTACTCTCGGGAGCGGGAGGAAGAGATCATCAAGGCGGACTGGGTCAAAGGGTACTTCAAGGATCTTTGGATCCAATATTTCTACCGGTTATCGGAGTGCGCTTACCAGTATGCCGACCGCGTCGTCACGCTATTCGGGCGCAACCGGGAAATCGAAGTCGAACTCGGCTGCGACCCCGGGAAAATCGCCATCATTCCCAACGGAGTCAACTTGGCGGAATATGCCGACATCCAGAAGGAGCGGGACCCCGCAGCATTTCGGATCGGCGCGGTCGTCCGGGTCGTTCCGATCAAAGACATCAAGACGATGATTCAAAGCTTCGCGATCGTGAGGCGCGAAGTTCCGAACGCTGAGTTATACATAATCGGACCGGTGAGCGAGAACGAAGAATATGAACGCGAATGCCGCCAATTGGCCGAAAGCCTGCAAGTGGACGGCATCGTCTTCACCGGCGAGGTGGACGTGAAGGACTACTTGAAGCGCATGGACATGGTTTTGCTCTCCAGCATCAGCGAAGGGCAGCCGCTTGCCGTCCTGGAAGCGATGGCGTCCGGGTTGCCTTGCGTCACGACGGACGTCGGAAGCTGCCGGGAGCTGCTCGAAGGACCGGACGACGACATAGGGCCCGCCGGTTATGTCGTGCCGGTCATGCACTACGAGCAAATGGCGGCCTCCATCGTCAAGTTAAGCCGCAACGAGCGGCTTCGCCATGAAATGGGCCGCAATGGCCGGGAAAGAGTCTCCAGGCGGTATACGAAAGAAGCGTTCATCGAGTCTTATCGGCAGTTGTATCGGGAATGCGAGGGGGGATAGGAAAGTGGCAGGGGTCGGATTCGAACTGAGAAAGCTGTTCCGGGACCAAGGAATCGTCCATACGTTCAAGGCGTATGCCTATTCTTCGCTGACGACCGTCGGGCCGATGTTCGTCTGCATGCTGATGATTCTGTTCCTGCAGACGCTGCTCGCCCATAACGGCGCCTCCTATCCGGATAGGGAATTGTTTCTGGCTACGGTCGTCTACGCCTTCGTTTTTTCCGTGCTGGTGACGGGCGGCTTGTCCATGCTGCTCACCCGATTCCTATCGGACCGCATGTTCGAAAAAAAATACGAGCACCTGCTCTCGTCTTACTACGGCGCGATCGGCGTATGCCTGCCAATCGGCGCGGTTGCGGCCTGGCTGTTTCTGCGCCATGTCCAAGCCGGATCCGCTTTTAAAGCCGCAGCTTACCTGCTGTTTGCCGAGCTGATCGTGGTCTGGATCCAGTCGGTGCATCTCTCTGCGCTGAAAGATTATAAACGGATCGTGCGGAACTTCTCGTTCGGCGCGGGTTTCGCCATCGTCGGCACGTGGGCGTGGTTTCGCTTCACGCCGTACGACAACGCGCTGTCGGCCGTCTGCTGGATCGATCTGGGACTTCTGATCATCGTGGGGCTGACCGCCAGGCATTTCGCGGGTTTCTTTCCCCCCCGCAGCAGCCGGCTGTATTGGAGCTTCCTCTCTTATTTGAATAAATATCCGTCCCTGCTTCTGATCGGAACGTTCCTGTATGCCGGCGTGTACGTCCACAGCTTCGTTTATTGGTTCTCGCCCGATTTCGGGGAAAGCGTCGCTTCCGCCTACCGGATTTCCTCCTATTACGATCTTCCGGTTTTTTACGCGTATTTGTCGGTCGTTCCGACGCTGGTGACGTTCGTCGTGTCCGTGGAAACCTCGTTCTATGACAAATTCCGCGACTATTATACGAAGATCATCAGCAGCGGAACGCTGCAGGAAATCACGAGAGCCAAGCAGGAGATGCAGCGCACGCTGATGCAGGAAGTCAGCTTCGTCATGGAAGTGCAGCTCCTGTTCACGGTCGTCTCGCTCGCGGTCGGCATCAAGGCGCTTCCCGCGATCGGGCTGACGATGGAACAGCTGGACATTTTCAAAATCCTGGTCCTGGGGTATTACGCCTTTATCGTCGCTTTCGTCCTGCTGCTGCTCATGCTCTATTTCGACGACCGCCGCGGCGTTGCCTGGATCAGCGGAGGTTTCGTCTTGCTGAACGCGGGTCTGACCTTGTGGACGATGCGGCACGGGCAGCACGGCCTCGGCATGTTCATCGCGTCTTTCATCGCGCTGGTCGTTGCCTTGGTCCGGCTTCGCCTTTACGTGCGGAATATCGATTACTACACGTTCTGCGCGCAGCCTCTCGTGGTCGTGGAGAAGAAGCCGTTCTGGAGAAGGCGGTTCGGCAAGAAAGGCGCCGCCGCGGTCATGATGCTGGGGCTGGTGCTGCTTTCTGCCTGCACGAGCGGTCAAGAGCCGGAAGCTTCCGTCCCGGTGGATCTGTCTTCCGCTCCCTCGGTCACCGACACGAACCATTTTGTGGAAGACAAGCGCATATACGAACGGGACGACGATTTGTCCGTCGACACCTTGTACTTGACTGTCCTCTCGGGCAAAGACGGCGACGGAGATGAAGACGACATCGATCCGGTTACCTGGTACGCGATGAATCGCATCCAAAGCAAAATGGAGGAAGGGGAACTACCGGTCATTGCGCAGGAGGGGGCGCCGGGCGGCAAAGGACCGCAGCCCGGATTGTTCCAGTTCGGCGCGACGAAGGCGAATGCCACGATCTCGCTGCGGGGCAATACGTCCCGGTACGCGTCCCAACGGTCTTACAACATCAAGTTGTACGACAGTGCCGGACTCTGGAACGACCAGAAAATAATCAATCTGAACAAACATATTTACGATCCAACTCGAATCCGCAACAAATTGAGCTTCGATCTCTTCGAGACTTTGCCGGATATCGGCAGTTTGCGAACGCAGTTCGTTCACGTCTACGTTCGGGATTTGTCGGAAAAAGGAATGGATAGAGGGTTTGAAGATTACGGTTTGTTCACGCACGTCGAGCAGCCGAATAAAAATTTTTTGAAAACGCATTGGCTGGACCCTAACGGACAGTTATATAAAGCCATTATGTTCGAATTTTATCGATATCCGGACGAATTAAAGTCGGAAAACGATCCCGGATATGATCCTGCAGCATTTGAAACGCGTCTTGAAATACGGGGCAGGGAAGAACACGGCAAGCTGCTTCAAATGCTGGACGACTTGAACGATATGTCCATCCCGATCGACGATGTCATGCAAAAACACTTCGATCTGGACAATTATTTGACGTGGATGGCTGCCAACATTCTCATGGACAACATGGACACCAACGCTTCCAATTTTCTGTTATACTCCCCGCTTAATTCCGATAAATGGTATTTCCTTCCTTGGGATTATGACGGAGGCTGGGAACTTCAGCGAAACCTCGGAAGCATCAGCCCATATGCCAGCGGAATCAGCAATTATTGGGGCAGCGTTCTCGCGAATCGGTTTTTCCGTACGCAAGAACATGTCGATCTACTGAAAAACAAGATTGACGAGCTTTACGATTCGACTTTTAACGGCTCGCTCGAAACGAAAATAGCGGATTACCGAAGAATCGTTGAGCCGTATCTCGATTCGAAGCCGGACCGGAGCTTCCTTCCGGATTCGGTGGATCGCCTGTATCAAGATTATGCGGAGCTTTCCAAGGTGCCGCTTCGATCCATCGAAAGGTTTAACGAAGATCTGCAACGGCCGAAGCCGTTTTTCATGGGGGAATTTGTTCAGTCCGGCAACACCGGTCATTTCGTGTGGGATCCGTCCTTTGACCTTCAAAAAGACGAACTGTCCTATGACTGGTCCTTGGCCAAGGATCCGGGATTCACACGTATCGTGCAGGAGAAACAAAACCTGAAAGGCACTTCGTATGATATCGGCGGATTGACGCCCGGCACGTATTATTGGAAAGTCGTCGTCCGAGACTCTCAAGGCCATGAGCAGCAGTCTTTCGATCAATTGATCGATGATGAAGGGGAACCGCACTATGGAATCCGGAAAATCGAGGTGAAATGACATTCTCTACCTGGGACGCCGGCTGCGGCACGAATGGAAATATTACCTGCACGTCCACGAATACGCGGCGCTCCGGGGAAGGGTGGCTTCGCTCCTCTCCTTGGACGCCCATTCGGCGGGGCCGAACGGATACCTCATCCGCAGCCTGTATTTCGACGGCGTGCACGATCAAGCGCTGGAAGACAAAGCGTCCGGCATCTTCGGGCGGGAGAAATACCGGATCCGCACCTATAACGGAAGCGACGATACGATCAAGTTGGAACGGAAACACAAATACGGGGATTACATCCACAAAGAATCGGTATCGCTGACCCGGGAGGAATACGAACGCATCCTGAAGGGAGACGTCTCGTTCCTCAAGAACGGCTCCATGCCGCTGCAGCGGGATTTCCATCTCGCCGTCGCGCACCGCGGCTTCCGGCCGTCGGTCATCGTCGAGTATTGGAGAGAAGCCTATGTCGACGAGGGCGATGTCCGGATCACGTTCGACAAGCGGTTGTCGGCCGTCGTGAACGGACGGGATCTATTCGAGCCGGGCGCGATGCCGGTCGAGGTGTTCGACGACGCGAGAACGATTCTGGAGATCAAATACGGGAGTTATTTTCCGGAAAACGTCCGGGTGTTGGCGCAGCCGGAATCGTTCCAGCGCTCCGCCATTTCGAAATATTTGCTGTGCCGGGAGATGGCGTTCCGCCATTTTCTTCCGTAGAAGGGGGAAGCGGGAATGGGAGATTACCTGAATTTCGAGGATTTGTTCAAAAAAAGCGTGCTGCACCTGGACGCCTTCCAAAACGTGTCCTACATGGATATCGGACTGGGGCTGCTTTGCTCGTTCGCCATCGGCATGTTCATTTACTTCGTCTATAAGATGACGTTCCGCGGCGTCATCTACAGTTACAACTACAACGTCACGTTCGTGCTCATGTCGATGATCACGGCCTTGATCATCATGACGATCAGCACGAACATCGTCCTGTCGCTCGGAATGGTCGGGGCGCTCAGCATCGTCCGCTTCCGTACGGCGGTCAAGGATCCGCTCGATATCGTCTACATGTTCTGGGCGATCTCCGCCGGCATCGCGTCCGGCGCCAAGCTGTATCCGCTGGCGCTTATCGGATCGGCCGCCGTCGGCGCCGTGCTCTTTTTCCTATCCCGGAAAAAGATCCGGACAAGCCCGTACCTGCTGATCATTCGCCATGATCTGTCGGCTTCCGACGAAGTGAAAAACCAGCTGGTCAAAATGAATTACCACCTGAAATCCAAGACGGTGCGGAAAGACCTCATCGAGATGACGCTCGAGATCCGCTTGCGGGACGACAACACCGCGTTCGTCAACCGTTTGTCGGAGATCGAAGGCGTCGCCGACGTCGCGCTGGTGAATTACCGCGGAGATTACGCCCAGTAAGGGGGCGTCATTTGCGTCATTTGGACGCGATCTGGATCGTTCGGGTGGCCGCTTCCCAAACGACATAGCTGCCCAGCGCTTCTCCCGCGAATCTGAGCGGCACCATCGTCGAGCCGTCTAACGAATAAGGCGCCGCATCCAATGACACCCGTTTTCCGTTGACTTCGGCCGTTTTGCTGCCCAGCGTCAGCCGCACCGTTTGCTTGCCCTTTACGGCTTTCACGGTGCGGCTTTTGGCGTCCCAGGAAACCGAGGCGGACAACGCCTCGAACAAGCCGCGGAACGGCACGAACGCCGCCCCCCCTTTGAGGACCGGCGGCTGCGGGAAAAACTGCTCCTTCCCGTCGATGAACAGGCGCGGGGCGTCGGATTCCGCGCGGATGCCGATCACGCCCATCTCCGGAGAGAGACAGACGGCGTCGCCGTTCGGAGCCGCCCGGCATTCGACGGGGGAGGACGCTTCGGCTGCGGACAGGACAAACCGGAGCTGTCCCTTCCCGTCCAGCGAATAGAACGATTGGGCGTCGTCCTGGAAGAAAAGGTCGCCTTTATCGTCCGTATGAAGGGAACCGGCCGTCACCTGACGGCCATCCGGAAGCCGGTAACTCCAAGTCCGGTCCTTCTGGACGGAACGGACTTCGCTGCCTTCGGCCTGGATCGTGACAGGGACGGAGAGACCCGAGGGGATGCCCGCGAGGGAGCCTGCGGGCTCCCGCTCGCCGGACAGACGCACGGCGCGGCTGCCATCCGGCGTCTCGTAGGAGAAGACGTCTCCCTTGCGGTAATAGGTTAATCGGCTCGGCTGGGGTTCCGACAACCGCCACGCGACCGAGAACGAACCGTCCGAGAGCAATTCGGCGGTCAAGTCCCGCGTTTCCGGCTCGCCGGCGGACGGGAAAACGAGTTTTTGGACGACGCTCGGGGCCGTGCCGGCCTCCGCTCCGTTCGCCGACGACGTCACGAACAGACATAAACCGACCCATGCCGATAACCGGAGCAGCCTCATGCTGGCTTCATTCCTTTTCCGTATTCTGCTTGGCTTCATTATACCAATCTTTATGCTACAATAGAGAGACATTCTTGCGGAAGAGAGTTGTCGATTCCGTTATGCACGTGTCGAATTTACTGGAATTCACAGAGAACCACCGCTACTTCGTCTATCGGGATTTCGCCCTGAGCGGCTTGGACCGCAAGCTGCTGGCGGCCCTCTATCAGCCGATGGTCGGCGCTTTCGCGGCCGGTCTCTATCATTATCTCTATCACGTCAAGGCGGAGGACGAGGTCGGCTACAGCTCCTTGGAGTCGCAGAGGGAGCTGTTCCTGGGGCTAGGCGTCGAACCGGGACCTTCCGGCAGGAAGGTCGCGATCGACGCCGCTTCGAAGCTGGAAGCGGTCGGCTTGCTGCAGGTGTTCGTCCACGAGAATCCGCTGACGGAGGAAACGGTTTACGAATATGCGCTTTTGCGTCCGCTGGGTGCGGCGGAGTTTTTCTCGAACGTCCACCTGTCGCTGCTGTTAAGAGACAAAATCGGCCGGTCGGCCGTATTGGAACTCCGAAAGCGCTGGTCCGCCGAACCGCCTGCGGAACTCACGCGGTTCATCGGCCGGCAGGAGGTGACGGTGCCGTTCTACGACATGTTCCGCCTTTCGGGCGGGCCGGCCGACCCGGAGCTGGAAGCGGGCTGGCAGGAGACGGCGACGGCCCGGCAGCAGGCTCCGAAGTTCACGCCGCCGGAGAAGATCCGCTATCACGACATCCTGAAGCATTTCCCCCGGAGCGCGACGACCCGCCGATACGTCGAACGCCTGAACAAGGCGCCCGAAACGATGCAGCAACTGAATTATTACGCCTACCGGTACGATTTGACCGTGCTGGACGTCCAGCGGCTGTTGGATCGGGACGAGATGTTCCGGGCGGACGGGGCCGTGAATTGGGAAATCTTCGAAGAGAACGCGACGGAAATTTTCAAGGTGCGGCAGAGCCAAGCGAGAGCGGAACGGGTATCCGTCCATCTGGAGCCTTCGGCAGCCGATCCGGAACCGCCTGGCGACGCCGGCGAAGGGGCGTTCGACGTGCCGGCCAAATTCCGGGACAGCGTCACGCCGAAGCAGTACGAGCATATTTTGCGCCATGAGCCGTACCATCGCGTGCTCGCCTGGCATTTTCCCGGCGAGGTGCCGGAGCCGACGCGCCGGCTGTATAACCGGATTTTCTTCGAGCTTAAAATGCCGCAGCCGGTGATCAACGTGCTGATCCATTACGTCAACGAAATTCTGAATACGAATTGGGAACAGCCGAATTCGGCCGCCTACGTGGAAACCATCGCTTCCACGATGCTGCAGAAGAACATCGATACGTTCGAGTTGGCCGTAGCCTACGTGAAGGCGGCGCAACGGTTCGAACGCCGGCGGCGCGAAGAGAAACGGGCCGGGGAAGGCACGGGCGCGAGGAGCCGCGGCAGAGCTCAGGCGCCCCGCAAGCCGGCTCTGTCCGTCGTAGAGGATACGGGCCCGATCGCGAACTTCAGCGCGGAAGAATGGGAGCGCATGATGGATCTGGCGCGGAAGCTGCAGGAAGAATAACCGGCCATAGGCCGGATGCGCGAGCGAAAGGAACGTGACGCGATGCAACCATTGGGAGACGAGCTTCGGCAATGGTCCCGTGCGGCCGCCCGTATTCCCGGCACGGAACAGTTAGCCCAGCAGGTGTTGAACGGTTCGGTGGCCGCCGGGCTGAAGGAAGCGTATCCGGGGCTGGACGACCGGACGCTGCGTTTCAACCTGAACCGTCTGTACCAGGCCGAGCGGGAGAGCGCCAATTGCCGGAACTGCCCGGGATTGGACCAGTGCCCGAACGACCTGCAGGGGCACTTCACCCGGATTTCCTGCGCGGAAATGGGCGGCCGCTGGCAAGCGTTCGATCACAAGGTTCCCTGCGCGTTGTGGACCGCGTACGAGCAGCAGCAACAGCTGCGGAACCGCATCACCAGCTTTTATGTCGACGAGTCTGTCCTCAAGGATGCGTACGCCGAGCAGGAAATGATGGAAGCGGACCGGACCCGCGCCCCCGCCGTGATGCAGATTTTAGCCTACGTGGACCGCGCGAAACGGGAGGGGCTGCAGAAGGACGGACTTTATTTGATGGGCAGCTTCGGCACCGGCAAGACGTTTTTGGCCGGGTACCTGCTGCACAAGCTGGCCAAAGAAGGCTTCTCCGGCGTCATCGTCTACATGCCCGACTTCGTGGAGGACGCCAAGGCGCTGATGTATGAGCCTCAGAAGCTTAAAGAGACGATCTCCCTCATGAAGGAAACGGATCTGCTCGTCTTCGACGACATCGGAGCGGAAAATCTGACCCCTTGGGTCCGGGACCACGTGCTGGGCTCGATCCTGAACCACCGGATGAACCGGAAGCCCACCTTCTATACGTCCAACCACGACTTGGCCGAGTTGGAGAAACACTTCAGCTTTACGCATAAAGACGGAGAAGAATCGCATAAAGGGCAGCGCCTCATGGACCGGATCCGGCCGTTCGTGGAAGTTGTCCACGTGCGGGGGCGGAACCAGCGGGGCGGCTGAGCGGGAAATGAAGCTGCGTTCGTTGTGGCAGGCGCGACTGCTGCTTCGTTCAATTTGGCGGATGGAGCCCAATCGTAAGAGATGCTAGGAGCATGAAGCCGGTGAGACCGACTTCATGATGTCCACCGTCGCAATTCACGATGGATTAAGCTTGTGAGGCAGGCTTAACGGTCCTCCGCGCTACGATTCCGGAGCGTTTAAGCTCGCGAGACGGGCTTAACGGTCCTCCGCGCTACGATTCGGGAGCGTTTAAGCCTGCGAGACAGGCTTAACGCTCCCCGGCTCCGCGATTCCGGTAGGAATAAGCCTACGAGACAGGCTTAACGCTCCCCGGCTCCACGATTCCGGAGCGTTTAAGCTCGCGAGACGGGTTTAACGCTCCCCGGCTCCGCGATTCCGGAGCGTTTAAGCCTGCGAGACGGGCTTAACGCTCCCCGGCTTCGCGATTCCCGAGGGAATCGCGCCGCTTGGGGGCGGCTTTCCCTATGGCTGGATCCATAACAGGTCACTGTTTGATAAACAAGTTGAGACCGCGGGCGATTATCGCTCTCACGAACAGAACCGTCAGGGTGCGAGGAGTTAAACCGGCGAGACCGACTTAACCCCTCGAATCCCCGACGGTTTTTTTTCAATTAACGTTTATGATTAAAATCATCAATAATTCTTATAACACATATTGACATCTGGCTGGACCATCGGTTATCATCTCCTCAATACCTACTAAACAGGTAGGAATAACCTGCTTTAACGACCGGACCACCGGAGAGCGGCATGGATTCCTTCCCTGCAATAACCAAAAAATTGAGGGGTGCTCTCCATCATGAACAATTGGAAATCCATTCGTATTCTCCTGGTTTCGGCATTGATATTGACGGTGCTAGCGGCTTGCGGCTCGAAGAAAGAAGAAACTTCCGCCGGTTCTTCCGCCAGCCCTTCGCCCAGTTCTTCGGCAAGCGAGGAAAGCGGCGCTGCCGCCAGCGGCAGCCCGGCGAAAGTTCCGGATCCGATCGAGCTGCTGAACGTCTCCTATGACCCTACGCGCGAGTTGTACGAAGAATTCAACAAAAGCTTCGCGGAGTACTGGAAGCAGCAGACCGGCGGCACGATCACGGTCAAGCAATCCCACGGAGGCTCGGGCAAGCAAAGCCGCGCCGTCATCGACGGCCTGCAGGCGGACGTGGTGACGCTGGCGCTGGCGTACGACATCGACGCGATCGCCGGGAAAGGCCTTCTCAAGCCGGATTGGCAGCAATCGTTCGAAAGCAACAGCACGCCGTATACGTCCACGATCGTCTTCCTAGTGCGCAAAGGCAATCCGAAAGGAATCAAGGATTGGAACGACCTCATCAAGGACGGCGTTCAAGTCATCACCCCGAATCCGAAAACGTCGGGCGGGGCCCGCTGGAACTACCTCGCGGCGTGGGGATACGCCGCCCAGCAGAACGGCAACGACGAGGCGAAGATCAAGGAATTCATGACGAAGCTGTTCAAAAACGTCCCGGTTCTCGACTCCGGCGCTAGGGATGCGACGAACACGTTCGTGCAGCGCAAAATCGGGGACGTCCTGCTGGCTTGGGAGAACGAAGCGTACTTGGCCTTGAAGGAGTTCGGAGACGAGTACGAGATCGTCACGCCTTCGCTCAGCGTCCTGGCGGAACCTCCGGTCGCCGTCGTCGACAAGGTCGTCGACAAGAGAGGAACCCGGGAAGCCGCCGAGGCCTACCTGAAATACTTGTATACCGAGCAAGGCCAGGAGATCGCCGCGAAGAATTTCTACCGTCCCCGCCTGCAAGCCGTGGCCGACAAATACAAGGATCAATTCCCGCAACTGAAGCTGCTCACGATCGACCAAGATTTCGGGGGCTGGCAGGAAGCGCAGAAAAAGCATTTCGCGGACGGCGGCCTGTTCGACCAAATCTATACGCCGGGGTCCTGACGACAGGAACGGCTGAAGGAGCCTTTGCCCGGAAATGGCACAAACGACAAAAACGAAACGACTGCTGCCGGGATTTCGTCTCACGATGGGATTTTCGATTCTCTACCTGAGCCTGATCGTGCTCATTCCCCTGGCCGCGCTGGCGGCGAAATCCGCCAGCCTGCCGGCCGGGATGTGGTGGGAGACGGTCACGGCGCCGAGAATTCTCGCTTCCTATAAGCTGAGCCTGATGACTTCGTTCTTCGCCGCGGCGGCGAACTTGTTCATCGGCCTGCTGCTCGCCTGGGTGCTGGTGCGATACCGGTTTCCCGGAAGACGGATAATCGACGGGCTGATCGACCTGCCGTTCGCTCTGCCCACCGCGGTAGCCGGCATCGCGCTGACCACGATCTACGCGCCGAACGGCTGGATCGGCCGGCTGCTGGCGCCGCTCGGGGTCAAAATCGCCTATTCGCCGCTCGGCATCACGCTAGCCCTCGTCTTCATCGGCCTCCCGTTCGTCGTCCGGACCGTGCAGCCGGTGCTGCAGGACCTGGAGGCGGACATGGAGGAGGCGGCCGTCATGCTCGGCGCTTACCGGCGGAAAATCTTTTTTCGGGTCATCTTGCCGGAACTCGTTCCGGCGATGCTCACGGGGTTCGCGCTTGCCTTCGCCAGGGGCATCGGGGAATATGGCTCGGTCGTGTTCATCTCCGGCAACATGCCCATGAAAACGGAGATCGCGCCGCTGCTTATCATCACGAAGTTAGAGCAATACGAGTACGGCCAGGCGGCGGCTATCGCCGTCGTCCTGCTCCTGATTTCGTTCCTGCTCCTGCTGGTCATCAATCTGCTGCAGCGGCGGGCCGGCCGCCGGCTGCACGCGGCTTAAGGGGGGGACGTCATGGCGGCAACCATCGACCAGACGCTGCCCGAGAATAAGCCCATGCGGACGCCCCGGCATTTGACGGAGTCGGGCGCCGTACGCGCCTTGCTGATCGGCGTTGCCTTGCTGCTCGTCGGCGCGATCATCCTGCTGCCTTTGGCGACGGTGATTACGCAAGCGTTCAGCAAAGGATGGGACGCCTACGCCGCCGCGCTCAGAGACCCCGACGCGCTGGCTGCGCTGCGTCTCACCTTGATCACCGCGGCGATCGCCGTACCGCTCAATACTCTGTTCGGGCTGGCGGCCGCGTGGGCGATCACGAAGTTCAAGTTCCGGGGAAAGCAGTTGCTTGTCACGCTGATAGACCTTCCATTCGCGGTTTCTCCCGTGATCAGCGGATTGATCTACGTGCTGTTGTTCGGCGCGCAGGGCCTGCTGGGTCCTTGGCTGCAGGAGCATAACGTCTCGATCATTTTCGCGACGCCCGGCATCGTCCTGGCCACGATGTTCGTGACGTTCCCGTTCGTGGCCCGCGAGCTGCTGCCCCTGATGGAGGAGCAGGGCGTCCAGGACGAGGAGGCTGCCGTCACCCTTGGCGCGCGGGGATTCCGGGTGTTTTTCAAGGTGACGCTGCCGAACGTCAAATGGGGACTGCTGTACGGCATGATCCTCTGCAACGCCCGGGCCATGGGGGAGTTCGGCGCCGTGTCGGTCGTCTCCGGCCATATCCGGGGCGAGACGAACACGCTGCCGCTCCATATCGAAATTCTGTACAACGAATACAAGTTTTCCGCGGCATTCGCCGTCGCCTCGCTGCTCATGCTGCTGGCCGTCGTAACGCTGATCGTGAAGTCCGTCGTGGAGAGCCGAATCCATCGGAACTAGCAAGGAACCTTGAGGGAGGGGAATCCGGATGACGAAGCCGGTGCAATGGAACGAAGAGTGGAATGAAAGAATCCGGGAGGCCGTGGAAGGGTTGGCTTACGGCACGGTGCAGATCGTCGTGCACGACGGCCGGATCGTCCAGATCGAACGGACGGAGAAGTTTCGGTACGAAGGCGCCAAGGATAGCCGCGTCTCCGCGGCCTCGTCCCCCAAGCCGAACGGCACGGCTTCCCTCTAGTAAGTCCCGCCAAGTGAAAATAAAACGCACCCCGATCGCCGTCCTTCGGCGCCGGGGTGCGTTTTTCATGTCCGCATCAAGCCTTAAGAGTATCAGATGTTCGCTTTGATGATGACGGCCGCGAAGAATACGACCACCATAAAGGCGAACATGACGGCGAATCCCATCGCCACGTCTTGGAAATCGTCGCGGGGCTCTTCGTTCACATGCAGGCGAGGATCGCGAATGTTCTCTTCCATGGGAAGCCTCCTGGTTGGGTCAAACCTCATTTCCCCTAGTATACCCAACATCGCTTTTCCTTGTAAAGCGCGCGAAACGTGACAAGTTTGCGACAAACCGGACGCCGGGCTCCGCCAAGGAGCGGCTGCCTGTGTTACAATGGAGGGGATGGCATCATGGATCGAAATCATTCCGAAGGGAGGATGCCGCGCCACATGGATACCGAACAAACGACGTTTCCGGACCGGGAGAAGGCGATGGAGAACATCCGCCGCAAGCTTGCGCTCCTCCCGGATCAGCCCGGCTGCTACTTGATGAAGAACGGCGAAGGCCAGATCATCTACGTCGGCAAGGCCAAAGTGCTGAAAAACCGCGTGCGCTCCTATTTTAGCGGCAGCCACGACGGCAAGACGCAGCGGCTCGTCTCGGAAATCCGGGACTTCGAATACATCGTGACCGCGAGCAACACGGAATCGCTCATTTTGGAATGCAACCTGATCAAGCAGCATTATCCCCGTTACAACGTGCTGCTCAAGGACGACAAGTCGTTCCCTTATCTGAAGATCACGCATGAGGAGCACCCCCGGCTGGAGGTCACTCGCCGCATCCTGAAGGACAAGGCGAAATATTTCGGCCCCTATCCGAACGCCTTCGCGGCCCAGCAGACGAAAAAGCTGCTCGACCGGCTGTACCCGCTGCGGAAATGCCGCACGATACCCGACAAAGTGTGTTTGTATTACCATCTCGGGCAGTGCCTCGCGCCTTGCGAATTCACCGTGCCTTCTTCGGAGTGGGACCGGATGGCCGGGGAGATCGCCAAGTTCCTGAACGGCGGCCATGCGGACATCAAAAAAGAACTTCAGCGCAAAATGGAGGAGGCGGCGGAGGCGCTCGAGTTCGAGCGGGCGCGGGAATACCGGGACCAAATCCTGGCGATCGAAGCGACGATGGAGAAGCAGACGATCACGCTGCAGGACGCCCAGGACCGCGACGTGTTCGGCTTTGCCGTGGACAAAGGCTGGATGTGCGTGCAGATCCTGTACATGCGCCAAGGCAAAATGGTGCAGCGGCACGTGTCGTTGTTTCCGTTCTACGGCGAGCCGTACGACGATTTCCTCAGCTTCGTGACGCAGTATTACAGCGACAACCCGGCGCTGCCGCGCGAGATGCTCATTCCCGCGCCGGAGGACGAGGCGGAGGAGGACGAGATCGCCGAGTCGCTGCATCGCTTTCTCCGCGTGAAGGTGCTCGTGCCGAAGCGGGGGACGAAGCGTTCCCTGGTGGATATGGCCTGCGACAACGCCCGCGTGGCGCTGGAGGAAAAGTTCCGGCTCATCGAACGGGACGAGGAGCGCAGCGTCAAGGCGGCCGCCGGCTTGGCCGAGTGGCTGGGCATCCCGTCCGCGAGCCGCATCGAGGCGTTCGACAACTCCAACATCCAGGGGACGAACCCGGTTTCGGCCATGGTCGTGTTCCGGGACGGCAAGCCGGACAAGAAGGAATACCGCAAATACAACATCCGCACGGTACAGGGACCGGACGATTACGAAACGATGCGGGAGGTCGTCCGGCGGCGGTACGAGCGGGCGTTGAAGGAAGACCTGGAGCTGCCCGACCTGATCGTCGTGGACGGCGGGCGCGGCCATATCGCGGCGGCTCTGGACGTGCTCGCGAACGAGCTGGGGCTCGACATTCCCGTGTGCGGCCTGGCGAAAGACGATAAACACCGGACCGCCCAACTGCTCGTCGGCGATCCGCCGGAAGTCGTTCCGCTGCCCCGGGACAGCCAGGAGTTTTATTTGCTGCAGCGTATCCAAGACGAGGTGCATCGCTTCGCGATCACGTTCCACCGCGAGAAACGCGCCAAGTCGATGATCGCGTCCAAGCTCGACGCCATCCCGGGCATCGGCGAGAAGCGGCGCAAGCAGCTGCTGCGGCACTTCGGCTCGCTGAAGGCGATCCGAGAGGCGAAGGTGGAGGACTTCCGCGAGGTGTCCATCGGCGAGGCGCTGGCCCGCCGCATTCTGGACGCGCTCAACGGGAACGAGGAGGCGGGCGAATCCGCGGCCGCGGAACATTCTCCGTTATAAACAGGAAAGGAATGCGATATCCCCCATAGGCTGTCCCGGCTCATCGCGAATGAGGGTCGGGACAGCTCTTTTTTCATCGGCTCCGCCCATCTCCCACTCTCGTTTACGTCGTTCCGGCGGGTTGCGCGAATCCCTTCGATTGCAGCTTGATGAGAGCGTACATGTCTTCGGGAGATAGATTTTTGCGATTGCGGATCCATTGGATCAGAATGTGGATCAGGGCGCCCGAGCGGAAGGCCAAGAAATACTCGAAGTGCGGAGAACGGCTCGTCAGGGCCGGATTGAGCCGGGATACTAGTTGTTTCAAGGTGTTCTCGAACGCTGAGTAAAGAATGTCGATCCGACGGGCCGCGACCAATAATTCGATGATTTCCGAATCCTCTTTCCAAAATCGGAAAAAAGGCAATAGAAAAGGAAAGGGATCGGCGTCGTGCCGAATTTCCTGCGCGGAGATGGATTCGAGGATAAAACGGTATAGGGATTGGAAGGTCTCATTGCATTTCCACAGCAAAATCGATTCCAGGTCATCGAAATTTCGGTAAAAGGTCGATCTTCCGACCTGCGCGGTCAGGACGACTTCTTGGATCGTGAGGGTTCGAAAGTCCTTCTCCCGTATTTTTTGCGACAAGGCGCGATACAGCATGTTTTTCGACTGGATGGACCTCCGGTCTTCGTTATTGTGGTACATAGTCCCTCCGTTTGTCCTTTATCCGTTCCTACTCTTGACTTCCCAATGGGTTCCCGAGAAAATTTGGGGTATATTCCCTTTATATCATAGAAGATCCGTCCCTTCTACGGCTTGGTAGCTGTCGTGAAATTCGCTGCAGCCGCGAACCTGCGAGGAAAGGATGTATGCGCTTTGAATCTCCTTCACGATCTCCAATCGATTCCGATGATCGGCGAGTTGAACGATCAGGACATGCGGTCTATATCCCCTTACTTGCAGCTCCATGATTTCGAAAGCGGGACGGTGGTTCTACGGCAGAATCAAGAGGCCGCCCGTTTCCATATCATCCTGTCCGGAATTTTGCACGTATACGTTCAACAAGAAACCCGAATCCACGTCGCGAAGCTGGAATCGGGGCAATTCTTCGGGGAAATGTCCTGTTTGACGGGCAGCCCGGTGAGCGCGACGGTTCAAGCGGACGGGCCGGTTCGGACGGTGTCCCTGCCCCGAGAAGGCTTGCTTCAACTCATGGACGGCAGCCCCGGGTTCCGCCGGCATATGATCGAAGCGATGGTGGGGCGGATCGCGAACTCCAACGACCGCGTGCTGGAGGAGCACGCGAAAAGCTCCGTGATCTTACGTCAACTGAAGGAAGAACGGCAATCCCAATACGGGGTTTTGGCCGGAGAGAGCGGGTTCATGCGCGGGTTGCGGCGCCGCATCGACGAGCTGGCCCGAAGGGACGGCTTGCTGTGCATCATCGGGGAGAAAGGGGTCGGCCGCTCCCATGCCGCTTGGGAGATTCACGCGCGATCTCGGAGATCCGAATTACCGGTCTTCCTGATGGAAGGGGAGAGCCTGAACATCGAGGAATGGGAAGCCAAATGCCGGGCGGCTAGAGGAGGAACGGTCATCCTAAGGGAAGCCGATCTACTCCCGTCCGATCTCTTGCAGCGCCTGGCGGCTTCGCTGGAGGACGAAACCCGGTGCATCATGACCGCCAGGCGCCCGCTTGAACTGGCCGAAGACCGGCTCACGATCCTGCCGCTCAGGGAACGGATGGAAGATATCCCCGCGCTTGTCCATGCCTTTATCGCCGACGCGGGGTTCGAGGCTCCCGAAACCTTGATTTCGCAAGAAGCATTGAACCTGATCGGCAATTTCCCGTTTCTGGCCGAGAATATCAAGGAACTGAAACGGGTGGTCCACGAGGCGCTCATCCGGAGCGACGGGGATACGATCCGCATTTCGCATCTTCGGTTCGGAAGCGCTCGCAAGCCCGGGACCCGCCCGAAAATCGCGCTCGCGCTGGGAAGCGGTTCGGCGCGGGGAGCGGCTCATGTCGGGGTCATCAAAGCGCTGGAGCAGGCCGAAATTCCCATCGACATGATCGCGGGCACGAGCGTGGGCGCGTTCATCGGCGCTTTGTACGCGGGAGGCCAGCCGACTTCGGCGTTCGAGCGGGTATTGCCTACCGTTCGCTGGAGACAGTTGGTACGCCCTACCATTCCGCTCCAAGGGTTCGTCAACAATCACCCGATGGTTCGATTCGTGGAAAAATACATCGGACCGGTCGATTTCCGGGACTTGAAGATTCCTTTTGCCGCCGTAGCTTCCCATGCGGTTAGCGGGGAGGCTTGCATTCTCAATAAAGGCAAAGTGTCGCACGCGATCTGTGCATCCACGGCCATTCCCGGAGTCATGAAACCGGTCCAATACGGGGATCAACTGCTGCTCGACGGAGCCGTCGCGCATCCCGTTCCCGTCGCGCTGGCCAAAAGCATGGGAGCGGATATCGTCATTGCCGTCGATCTCAGCACGCCTGCCTTCGCGAAGAGAGTGCCGTCCCATTTCGTCGCCGCCATTCTCAATACGATCGACGTCATGAGCAAGCGGATGATTCTGGAAGAATTGCAACTCGCCGATATCGTACTGAATCCTCGGCTCGAGCACGCTTCCGTCTCCTTTAAATTATCGGCTGCGAGCATTCAAGCCGGGGAGAATGCCGCGCGCCAATCGATAGCCGACATTCTACGGAAGATCGAATCCTACACGATTCCTTAGGTTTCGCGGCCTTCGGTAGGGAAGGAATGTCCGTTTCGCCGCCGATGCGCCAGCCAGATCAGCCAAGCGACGGCCGCCGGGAGCAGGAACCCGACCGGCGCCGCGATCCGGTCCCCGGGCAGGCCGTCCGCCATCAACTGAACGCACATAAGCGTAGTATCCAGCACGATATGCGCGAACACGACGGCGAAGAGGCCGAAGCGAAGCAGAAACCAGCCGAACAACAGGCTCAAGACGATCAGCTCGATCAGCCTGGAGGTGGCCGGGTAAACGGCGTATCCCGCATGGCCGAACGCCCAGACCGCGCCGGGAGGGATCATCGCCGCCAGCGTCAGCCAAGTCTCGGCGCGCGGGGAAGGGGGCCGCCCCAGCGCCCGTTTCGCCCCGCCGAGCAGCCAGCTGCGGAACAGACCGATGCCGAACAGGCGGCTCTGCAGCTCCTCCGAAATGCCCGTGCACCAGGCGAGCGCAAGCAGCAGCCAAGGCAGCGTCATGTTCGGCGAAGACTGGCTGGCGTCGGTGGATTGGAACATCCCGATGCCTTGCTCCAGTCCGAGCAGGATCACCGACTGCACGCCCAGGAGCAGGAAGGCAAGCGGATAGCCTTGCTTCATGCCGGTCAGCACCGCCTGCCCGTAACCGGCTTCCTTCCACCTCGGCCACAAATTCCGGCCCATCGACCGCCATAGCCCGTCTCCCGCGACCGCCGAGAAATAGGTGAAAATCCCCATGCAAGCCAGGATGACCAAGTTGATGATCAACAGGCCGAGCACCGCCAGGTCGTCGCCGGTGATGCCCTCGTCGAGCAGTCCGGCCCGAAACCCGGGCAGCAGGTTGAAGTAAAAGGCCGTATACAGGATCAGGAAAACCGCGGTCAGGCCGAGCCCCCGCCGGAACGAGGCATAGCTCCGCCGAGCGGCCGCGTAAACGATGGAGAGCACGAGCAGCACCAGCTCCGGCAGGACGAAACCGATCGCGTTCAAACGGCTCGCCAGGCGTTTCTGCTGGGCCAAATAGGCCGAGAACGCTTCGGGAACGCGGATGTCGTACGTCACCGAGCCTCCCTCGGTCGGAGGATACGCCGACGAGGCCGGAGAGAACGTCTCGGGCACGCGCGCTTCCAGAACGAGCCGGGCTTCCCCCAGATCTCCTTTGCGGCTCAAGAACGTCCATTTTCCGTCCGGATCCGCCGGATTCCCGTCCCACTCCCAGTCCGAGGTTTTCACGCCCCAGAACGCCGCGTACTGAAGCGCCCGATCGGCCCCCTCCCGGGAGCCCTCGCTCGAGGACGAAGCCGGGGTTTCGCCGGTGCCCGCCCGATCCGCTGCAGGAAGGCGGCCGTCCCGCCAAGCTACCAGCTTGCCGGATTCCAACGATATATACAACGTCAGCGTGCCCGAATCGGCCTCGGGCCAGAAATCGGCTCGGTAAACGTCGGTCGGATAGTCCTCCGCCCAAGTCCGGTCGTAGCGATCGGTTAGCTTTTCTTTGGCGAAATAGCCGACCGCTTCGCTGTCGGAGAGGTGGGTCAGCCGGACGTCCGCGGATCCCGCCGTCACGCCGAACTTCTCCCGCGCCGCGGCCAGCGCCGCTTTTTCGCCCGTTTCCCGGCTCAGCGGACGATTGCCGCCATGATCTCCGAGAATGGGGAATACTTGAATCAACAGGAAGAGAACCAGGCCGATGCCTGCCGCGATCCACCATCCCGGATGCTCGAACGTTCTCCCGATTCGGCGCATTTTCACTGCTCCTTTGGCTGATGCCGTTCAGGTAAACGCATACAGCTAGCGTAGCATAAATTTCGCCTTCATTTCCATCGCGCGGCGTTCGCTGCGGCAGAGAAACGGAGAAAAAGCGGCGATAATGCGTGCGCGCCCCTTGTTCTGTCCAGGCGGAAAGCGGATAAACTCTCCTTTTGCCCGGATTGGCCCAAATTTGCATTTGTCGGCCATTCGGGGAAAGTCTATAATGCGAAAGTACGGTTTTCACGCATTTTCATACCATCATTCATCAGCCGAATTTCTTTGAAGAAAACGGGGGAACCAACCGCGCCGCGGACTCGAATCCGCACGGCGCATCCGGGGTGAATTCCGACCGCGCGCCGCGCGGAAGGATAGGGCCGCCTGTTCGTGCCCGAACCCGTCAGCTAACCTCGCAGGCTGCCGGAACAGGACTCGCATGCGCATTTGCGGCATTGGGGTTCCAATGCTTTTTTTTGTGCTTAGGATTCTGCTCGCCCGGGATGGAACCGACATCGAGGTGAAGGGATTGTTCGGCAAAATTTACCGGTTTTTGGTGGCATCGCCTCCCCGCCTGCTCGTCATCGGCTTCGCCCTCATCATCCTGATCGGGGCCCAGCTGTTGTCACTGCCGGAAGCGTCCGCCACAGGGCAGCCGACCCGCTGGATCGACGCGCTGTTTACCGCCACTTCGGCGACCTGCGTGACCGGATTGGTCGTGGTCGACACCGGAACGTATTATTCGTCGTTCGGGCAAATCGTGATCCTGCTGCTGATCCAGATCGGCGGTCTGGGCTTCATGACGATGGCGACTTTGTTCGCGGTGTTCCTGAAAAGGCGTATCTCGCTGAAGGAGCGCCTGGTGCTGCAGGAAGCGCTCAACCAGTCCAGCATCGAAGGCATCGTCCGGCTCGTGCGGAAGGTCGTGGGGTATTCGCTGGTCATCGAGCTGGCCGGAGCCGTCTGCTTCACGGTTCGCTTCCTGTTCGACATGAGTCCGGGCCGAGCCGTTTACTATGGCATTTTCCACTCCGTCTCCTTTTTCAACAACGCCGGTTTCGACATCATGGGAAATTACCGCAGCCTGATGAGCTACGTCGGGGATCCTTGGGTGAACCTGACGGCGGCGCTGTTGATCATCCTGGGCGGTCTGGGCTTCGTGGTGCTCGCCGACCTGGCGGATTACCGCAACAAACGGAAGTTGTCCTTGCATTCCAAGGTCGTGCTCAGCATGTCGGGGCTGCTGATTTTCGCCGGCGCGGTCGTCATCCTCGTGTTCGAATATTCCAATCCGCTGACGATGGGGCCGCTTCCCCTCGGCCAGAAGCTGCTGGCCGCCTTCTTCCAGTCCGTGTCCCCGCGGACGGCGGGCGTCAACACGCTGGACGTCGGTTCGCTCCGGCAGGCCACGCAATTCATCATCATCGTGCTGATGTTCATCGGCGCTTCCCCGGGGTCGACCGGCGGCGGCATCAAAACGACCACGTTCGCGGCGCTGATCGGCGCGGTGAACACGATGATCCGCGGCAAGGAAGACGTCGTCCTCTTCCGTTACCGCTTGGCACAGGAACGCGTGTACAAGGCGCTGACCGTGACGATGTTCGCGCTGGCGCTCGTCATGGTCGCCACGATGATCCTGTCGACGACGGAGGACCATTTTTTCCTGATGATTCTGTTCGAGGTCACCTCGGCGTTCGGCACGGTCGGCTTAACGATGGGGCTGACGACGGATCTGTCGCTGGCCGGCAAAATCATCATCATTATCATGATGTTCATCGGGCGGCTGGGACCGCTGACGCTGTCTTACGCGATCGCCCCCAAGCCGGGCCGCGCGCTCTACCGGAACGCGGAAGGCAAAATCATTATCGGGTAATCAGAAGGAGCAGAACGAACGGATGAAGCTGAATCAATTCGTCATCATCGGTTTGGGCCGTTTCGGTTCCAGCCTGGGACGCGAACTCTGCCAGCTGGGGTACGAGGTGCTGGGGATCGATCAAGACGAAGAGAAAGTGGAGGAAATGAGCGGCGTGCTGACGCATGCCGTCACGGCGGACGGGAAAGACGAGGAAGTGCTGCGCTCCGTCGGGGTCCGCAATTTCGACTGCGGCGTCGTCGCGATCGGAGACGACATCCAAGCCAGCATTCTGGCCGCCATCCTCTTGAAGGATCTTGGGGTCAAAAAAGTCGTCGCCAAAGCGGTCACCGAGCTGCACGGCCGGGTGTTGGAGAAAATCGGCGTCGATCGCGTCATCTATCCCGAACGGGACATGGGCGTGCGGGTGGCCCATCAGCTCGTATCGCCGAACTTGCTCGACTACATCGAACTGTCCAAGAAATACACCATCGCGGAACTAGGCGTCCCGAAAGCGTGGTCGGGCAAAAACCTCGCCGCGGTCAATCCGCGAGGCCGTTTCGGCTGCAGCATCGTGGCCATCCATAAGCCGCAATGCATGGTGATCGCCCCGGTCGCGGAGGACGTGCTCGCCGAGAACGACGTCATGATCGTGATCGGAACGAACGAGCAGGTCGAGCAATTCCACGAGTCCATCGGAAAATGAGTTTACAACGGCAAATGAGAGAATTATAATCGGAGTAACCGAATATTGTCGGATTCATTGGTGGAGCCTGTCAACAAGGGCTCTTTTTGTTTTTTCGGGCCCATGCGGAAACAACCATGACCGGACTTGGAGGTACTTGAATGGAAGCGCAGGCGGTTTGGGCCATCGCCATTTTTCTCGTGATCTACGCCATTATCATTTCGGAGAAAATCCATCGGACCATCGCGGCGATGATCGGCGCGGCGCTGGTCGTCGGATTCGGCATCGTCGATCAGAGCACCGCCGTCCGCCATATCGATTTCAACACGCTGGGGCTGCTTATCGGCATGATGGTCATCGTGAACGTCACGGCGGAAACCGGCTTGTTCCGGTATATCGCCGTCGTGGCCGCCAAGCGGGCGAAAGGCGAACCCGTCCGCATCCTGATCGCGCTCGCCCTGATCACGGCCGCTTGCTCCGCGTTTCTGGACAACGTGACGACCGTGCTGCTCATCGTCCCCGTAACGTTCAGCATCACGCGGCAACTGCAAGTCAAGCCGTTTCCGTTCCTATTCACGCAGATCATCGCTTCCAACGTCGGCGGAACGGCGACCTTGATCGGGGATCCTCCCAATATCATGATCGGCAGCGCGCAGAAAGACCTGACGTTCGTCGCGTTTCTCGGCAACTTGGCGCCGGCCGTGCTGATCATCCTGCTCGCCTACATTCCCTTGTTCATCCTGCTGTTCCGGAAGGACCTAAGGACGAAGCCGGAGTTGAAGGAAAACATCCTCGGCCTGGACACCGCCGGGCTCATCGAGGACCGCGCGCTGCTCGTCCGGTGCCTCTCCGTCGTCGGCCTTACGATGCTCGGTTTTTTCCTGCACCAGCTGCTCCATCTCGAGTCGGCGACCGTTGCGCTGGCCGGAGCGTTCCTCCTGCTGCTGCTGGCAGGCGAGCATAAAATGGAGCAAGCGCTGCATCGCGTGGAATGGACGACCATCTTCTTCTTCGTCGGCTTGTTCGTGGTCATCTCGGGACTGGTGGAGACCGGGGTCATCGCCAAGCTCGCGGCCGGCGCGATGGACATGACGGGCGGCGGCGTGACGGCGTCCTCCATGCTGATCCTCTGGCTCAGCGCGATCGCTTCCGCGTTCGTGGACAACATTCCGTTCGTCGCCACGATGATTCCGCTCATCCAGGAGATGGGGCAAATGGGCGTATCCCATCTGGAGCCGCTCTGGTGGAGCTTGGCCCTAGGCGCGTGCCTGGGCGGAAACGGAACGCTCATCGGCGCCAGCGCCAACCTGATCGTCGCGGGACTGGCGGGCAAGGAAGGGCACCCGATCCGGTTCATGACGTTCCTCAAGCTCGGATTCCCGCTCATGCTGCTGTCCATTGTCATTTCAAGCGTTTACGTCTATCTTCGGTACTTGATCTAGAAAGGGAAGGAGAGGTTGGTCTATGGTTCCGAACGTCCAATACCGGTTCGATCCCGGCCGCATCGAGATCCGGGAATCCGCGAACGGGGAAGACGCCGAATTCCTCATCCGGATTCCGGACGGCTCCCCGTATCTGGAAGCGATGAAGCAGATCCGGCAATATTTCGAGGACAACGACGAAATCACCGACGTCCTGTTCTACTTGTATCCCGGCCATGAAATCAAGGCGATCGTGAACAGGGCCCACTATGCGGATTTCCTCGGGGAACTGTGGAAACGCCGGCTGCTGCTGAGCCTGGAATGGAAGGAATAACAGCCGAACGATAACCGCATAAGATTCGCGAACATGGAGGAGCCTGTCACCAAGGGCTCCTTCTGCTTTTTTTACAACGTATCTAATCATTCATGGGAGGGTTCGTTTTCAAAATGGAACAACAAGCGCTCATCGCCATCGGAATTTTCCTCGCTACTTACGCACTAATCGTTTCGGAAAAAATCCACCGCACGATCGTGGCCATGATCGGGGGCGTGCTCATGGTCGCGCTGGGCATCGTGGAACAGGACGACGCCCTGTATCATATCGATTTCAACACGATCGGGCTGCTGGCCGGGATGATGATCATCGTGACGGTGACGGCGGAAACGGGCGTATTCAAGTACGTGGCGGTATGGGCCGCCAAGAAGGCGCGCGGGAATCCGGTGCGGATCCTGGTCGCGCTCTGCCTGATCACCGCGGTCGGTTCCGCTTTCCTCGACAACGTGACGACCGTGCTGCTCATGGTTCCGGTCACGTTCAGCATCACCCGGCAGCTTAGGGTGTCGCCGATGCCCTATTTGATCAGCGAAATCATCTCTTCCAACGTCGGAGGGACGGCTACGCTGATCGGAGACCCGCCGAACATCATGATCGGCAGCGCGGTCAAGGAGCTGACGTTCTCGGCGTTCCTCGCCAACCTGGCCCCGATCGCCGCCGTGATCATGCTGGCGTATATCCCCTTGTTCGTCCGGATTTACCGCAAATCGCTCCGTACGACCCCGGAGCTGATCCGCAGCATCATGGAGATGGACGAGAAGGAGTCCATTACGGACCGCAAGCGGCTCGTCCAAAGCTTGTCGGTGCTCGCCATGACGATACTCGGCTTTTTCCTTCACCAGGCGCTGCACTTGGAGTCGGCGACGGTCGCGCTGGCGGGGGCTTTCCTGCTGCTGCTCATGACCGGAGAGCATTCTATGGAACACGCCCTCGCCAAGGTGGAATGGACGACGATCTTCTTCTTCGTCGGCTTGTTCGCGCTGGTCGCCGGACTCGTGGAGACGGGCGTCATCTCGCGGCTCGCGGTTCAGGCCATCGACATGACCGGCGGGGATCCGGTCGCCTCCTCGATGCTGATCCTGTGGCTCAGCGCGATCGCGTCCGCGTTCCTGGACAACATCCCGTTCGTGGCCACGATGATTCCGATGATCCAGGAGATGGGCAACATGGGCGTCTCCGACCTGGAGCCGCTTTGGTGGAGCTTGGCGCTCGGGGCATGTCTGGGGGGCAACGGCTCGCTGATCGGCGCGAGCGCGAATTTGATCGCCGCGGGACTCGCGGCGAAGGAAGGGCATCCGATCAAATTCGTCCAGTACCTGAAAATCGGCTTCCCTTTGATGCTATTGTCCGTGCTGTTAGCCAGCGCATACGTCTACCTCAGATATCTGCTCTGATGACGCGTCCGGTCTGCGCGTGCACGAACAGGCGGCCGTTCTCCCCGACGTTCACCGCGTAGACCAGGGGAATGCCCGGCCGATCGGGCAAATAAAAGGAAGTCACGCCGCCGATCTCGGCCGCGAGTCCTTCCGATTCCAGCCACCGCGCGGCCGCCGCGGCCGCGCGGTCCGCCGACAACGCCGGCCGTTTGGGACGATGGAACAGGTCGCTCAACAAATCCGCGTGCATTCGGCCCGTCACGCGCCGGATCACGCCTTGCCGATCGATCTCGACGGACAGCCCGTCCCCCCATACCGGGGTGCGGAACACGTACCGCTGATAGAAGACCCGCGTTCCCCCGTCCGGCAAGTCCGAAATATCGGCCACGATCATGTCTTCCCTGGGATTGCGCAGGCCGAGCATCCGCTTCCGCGATTCCAACAACCGGTATCCGATCCAAGCGGGCGTATGCGGGGAAGGGGAAGAAAGCGCGCCGGACCATAAGACCTTTGGAGTTGGGGCGCGTCCTTCGGCGGCGGCCGGACTTTGGATAGGGATCAAGCATAATGCGGCCAGGCAGAGCGTTGCCAGGCATAAAGACGAAACGCCGAACGGCTTATGGATTCGCTTCATCCGTCAAAACCTCCCGTCGTCCCCATTATGGGACAGAACCGGCCCGCATATTCCGGCATGCCACCGGTTCCTGGACATGAGCCTGCATGAATTCTCCAAATTCCGCCAACGCTAGGAGACAGCCCTTTTTTATCGGAAAGGAAGGTTGTAATGGCGCAACGCGGATTCAAACGGACGGCGGGCGTGATGATGGGGATTTTCGCCTTTCTCTTCTGGGCGGAGCCCGTCGTCCAGGCGGCGGGAGAGATGGAGACGGTCGGGCGGGACAAGCCGCATAAAATGTCGTGGACGGAAATGCAAAGGCGGTATGACGGCGCGTTCGTCCTCTCTGCCGGGAGGCAAAGTCCCAAGGTGGCGCTGACGTTCGACGACGTGCCCGACCCGAGGTATACGCCGAAAGTGCTGGACGTGCTGAAACGCAAGGGCGTCCGGGCCACGTTTTTCGTCGTCGGCACCCGGGCGCGGAAGCATCCCGAAATCGTGAAGCGTATCCGCCGGGAAGGACATGCGATCGGCAACCACTCTTTCTCGCATCCGGACTTTTCCCGGCTTTCGCTGGCCCATATGAAGGAACAGGTTCTCAAAACCGAGGAGCGCCTATTGCCATTGGCCGGTTTCCGGCCCAAGCTGATCCGTCCTCCGTACGGGGAAATCCGCCCGGATCAGCTGGATTGGACCCGGCGGGAAGGGTATACGGTGGTCAATTGGGACGTCGATTCCTCCGACTGGCGGCAATTGACGGCGGATCAAGTGTTCCGCAACGTGACCCGGGCGGTTCGTCCGGGATCGGTCGTGCTGCTGCACGCGGGCGGAGGAGAGGGACAGAAGCTGTCGGGCACCGTGCAGGCGCTGCCCCGGATTATCGATTGGCTGCGGAACCACGGCTATCAGCCCGTCACGCTGCCGGAGCTGCTGGACACGCCGGAGAGCCTGAAAGTATCGGGCCATGCACCGAAACCGCCCGTAGGCGCATATCCCGGCGGAAAAAGCGGGGAGCGGATTCCACCCGAGATGTACGATTTCTTCTATCCGTTCGCAAACGGTTTTACGTTCCGGCCGGTTCCGTTCGTCTGGACGGCGTCGAAAGTGGAGCTGAACCGCACGTTCCGGACGTTGTGGGAACAGCACATTTACTGGACCCGCCTCACGGTGAACAGCATCGCCGGCCGGCTGCCGGACGAAGCCCCGACGACGGCCCGGCTGCTGAGGAACGCCGACGATCTGGGCGCCGCCTTTCGTCCGTATTACGGCCCAGCCCTTGCGAATCAATTCGCCGGGCTGGTGCGGGAACATCTCGCGATCGCGGCCGAGCTCGTCACCGCGCTGCAGGACGGGCAGAAGGCGAAAGCGGAAGACGCCAATAAGCGCTGGTACGCCAACGCCGACGACATTGCCCGGTTATTGGGCCGAATCAATCCGTATTGGTCCGAAGCGAAATGGAGGGCGATGTACCGCGAGCATCTCAGGCTGCTGACGATAGAGGTCTCCGACCGGCTGGCAGGGAAGTACAAGGAGAACGTCGCGACCAACGAAGCCGTCGAGGCCCAGGCGCTGGGCATGGCGGACGAATTCACGTTCGGTATCGTCCGCCAATTCCCGAGAATGTTCGCCGCATGAGACGGCAAGTCCCGCTCGACGGCAGAACGGCCCGGCCGGAGAATCCCGGTCGGGCCGTTTTCGGCGACATGCTTATTTCAGAATGTACACCTTCACGTTCTGGAGTCCGAAAGTCGAGACGAACAAGCGCGAACCCGGCACGAAAATATCGATCCGGTTGCCCTTGATGGCGCTGCCGGAATCGGTCGCTTTGGCGATCAAGCCGCCTTTGGGCAGGCCGCTGAAATCGTAGCCGGTCACGTACACTTTGGTTCCGAACGGGATGACCTTCGGATCCACGGCGATCGTGCCCAGCTTGAGGGGGTTGCCGAAGTAGTCGACCGGTCCCCATCCGTTTTCTTCCGGAGCGGAGGAATAAGCCGTCGCCTGGATGTCGAGGACTTTGGAATAGGACAACGTGTCCCCGGAAGCGGTCGTGACGACGGTCGCCGCCGCGGCTTTCGCCGCCGGCGCGGACAATGCTTCCTTGACGGCGCCCGAAGGAATCGTGAGCTTCAGGCCTTCGTAGATGTTCAGCGGGTTCACTTTCGGGTTGGCGTCCATCAGCGTTTGCAGCGGGACGCCGAATTTTTTGGACAAGGTCCAGAACGTATCCCCTTCATGCGCCGTGTAGGGAGCGGCGGCATGGGCGGACAGGGCGGGAAGCAGCAAAGCGCTTCCGAGGACGAGGGCGGCGGTGCGTCTGGCGGTCTTTTTCCAACTGATGGTCGACAAGTATGATGTTCCTCCTTGTGTTCGGCCGGCGAGGTTAGCTGTCGGGTTCGGGTTGGGAGTTCAACCCTAGGCATCTTCCGATGCGATTCACCCCGAGCGCGGCGGGAGCCGCGCGTTCGATCTTTTCCCCCGCACCCTCTAAACGCTTGGGTTTTGGCCATTTCGGTTCCATCCGAGAATAGCATAGCCCCCCAGCCCGTCCTAGCGGCAATTACTGCCAAGAGGCGCGTGCACGCATCAGACCTTCTCTTGGGGGAGATGGTTCCTTCTGGCGAAATGGGCGGTCGTTTCCTCGATTAAATACCGAATCGAAGGCGTCAGCCACTCCGGGCTTCCGTAAATGAGCGACGTGGTCCGTTTCGTCTGCTCCAAATCCCGGACCCGGACGACGTACAGGTCGTTGTCCTCGAGCAATTGCGGCCGCAAATACGATTTCGGCAGCAGCGTACCCGCCCGGCACGCGGACAGCAGCCGAACGATCGCTTCGAACGAGTCGATTTCCATCTGGACTTCCGGCTTGACGCCATACTTGCGGAACAGCTCGTCCGTAAGCGTGCGGTACCAGGTTCCCGGCGCGAACAGGATCATGGAGAACCCGTTCAGATCGGACATCTGGAGCTGGGTGCCTTCCAATATAAAATGCGTTCTCGGAAGGACGAGCATCAGATGGTCGTCGAATAAGGGTACACTGGTAACGGAGGGTTCGTCTTCCACCGCGGAAGCGACGATGCCGAAGTCGACTTTGCGTTCCTTCACCAGCGTGGCGATCTCATGCGATTTGCCGGTGACGGCCTTGATCTCGAGATGGGGGTGCTTCTCCGTCATCGCGGTAATCCAGTCCGGCAGCGTCGTCTGCAGGGTGGTGAGGCTCGCCCCGATCGTGACGACTTGCGCCTCGTCCGATTTGAATGCGTTCAGCTTCTGGAGGTAAGCCCCGTGAATCCGCCGCAGTTCCAGCGCGAACTCGTAGGACAGCTGACCCGCGGGCGTGAGCTCCAGCCGTTTTCCGATCCGGCGGAACAACTGGGTGCCGAGTTCGGCTTCGAGCCGGGAAATCCTGCGCGAGAGGGCGGGCTGGGAAAGGTTCAGCCGCTCGGCGGCTTTGTTGAGGCTAGTATGCTCTACGACCGTGGCGAACAAACGCATATCTTCCAACATTTCGCCAATCTTCCTTTCCCGATATGCATTTTGATTATAACAATTTATAAAAAATCGGCAGTTCCATTATAAGCGAAAATAGGGTAACCTTAATAGCGGTGACAAAACGGTGACGGAATGGGAACCCGAACCTCCCTCCGTTCGACGATCGCCGACGCGAAAGGAGAACAAACGTAGACATGAGTGGAAATTCGTACTTACCCCGCAAGCTGCATTCCCTGCTGGGGGTCATCCCGCTGGGGCTGTTCTTCATTGAGCACGCCTTGACGAACTATTCCGCGTTCGAGGGCGGACTCGAGGGCTTCAACCGGAGCGTCAATTTCCTGCATCAGCTTCCGCTTGTCTTTTTCCTCGAGCTTATCCTCATTTGGCTGCCGATCCTGTTCCACGGCGTGTACGGCCTCTATATCGCGTACCAGTCGAACCTCAATACCGGCCGTTTTCAGTATGGCCGCAACTGGGCGTTCGCGCTTCAACGGATTTCGGGCGTGATTACGTTCATTTTCGTGATTTGGCACGTCTGGGAAACCCGGATCCAAGTGGCGCTCGGCAACACCACGTACGAAGAACTCGGCGCGCACATGCACGAAATCTTTACGAATCCGGCATATATCGTGATCTACGTGATCGGGGTCATCGCGGCTTCGTTCCATTTCGCCAACGGGCTGTGGGCGTTCCTGGTCAGCTGGGGCATCACGATCGGGCCGCGCGCGCAGCGCGTGTCCTCGAATATTTGCATGGGCATTTTCGTCATCGTGGCCGTGCTGTTCCTGCTGTCTCTCGTGGCGTTCAGCGGCGACGAGTTCGCTTCGGCCGCGGCGGCCGCCGGCTCGGCATCGATCGGTTAAGGAGGGCTTTCAACCATGGCAAAAGATAAAATCATCATCGTAGGCGGCGGTCTCGCCGGCCTCATGGCGACCGTCAAAGCGGCCGAGGCGGGCATGCGGGTCGATCTGTTCTCGCTCGTTCCGGTCAAACGCTCGCACTCGGTTTGCGCGCAAGGCGGCATCAACGGCGCCGTCAATACGAAAGGCGAAGGCGACTCCCCTTGGGAGCACTTCGACGATACGGTTTACGGGGGCGACTTCCTGGCGAACCAGCCGCCCGTCAAGGCGATGTGCGAGGCGGCGCCCGGCATCATCCACCTCATGGACCGCATGGGCGTCATGTTCAACCGGACGCCGGAAGGCTTGCTGGACTTCCGCCGGTTCGGCGGCACGAAGCACCACCGTACCGCGTTCGCGGGCGCGACGACCGGACAGCAGCTGCTTTACGCCCTGGACGAGCAAGTGCGCCGCTGGGAAGTGGCGGGCTTGGTCCAGAAGTTCGAACATTGGGAATTCACCTCGGTCGTGATCGACGACGACAACGTCTGCCGCGGCATCGCGGCGCAGAACCTGCGTTCCATGGAGATCCAGACGTTCAAGGCGGACGCGGTCATTCTGGCGACCGGCGGGCCGGGGATCATATTCGGCAAAACGACGAACTCGGTCATCAACACGGGCACGGCGGCCAGCGCCGTGTACCAGCAGGGCGTTTACTACGCCAACGGCGAAATGATCCAGATCCACCCGACCGCGATTCCGGGCGACGACAAGCTGCGTCTCATGAGCGAATCGGCGCGCGGCGAAGGCGGGCGGATTTGGACGTATAAGGACGGCAAACCGTGGTACTTCCTCGAGGAGAAATATCCGGCCTACGGCAACCTGGTGCCCCGGGACATCGCGACGCGGGAAATTTTCCACGTCTGCGTCGATCAGAAGCTCGGCATCAACGGCGAGAACATGGTCTATCTGGATCTCTCGCACAAAGACCCGAAAGAGCTGGACGTCAAGCTGGGCGGCATCATCGAAATCTACGAGAAGTTCATGGGCGACGACCCGCGCAAAATCCCGATGAAGATTTTCCCTGCGGTCCACTATTCCATGGGCGGCATGTGGGTCGACTACAACCAGATGACCAACATTCCCGGCCTGTTCGCCTGCGGGGAGTGCGAATACCAGTACCACGGCGCGAACCGGCTCGGCGCGAACTCGCTGCTGTCCGCCATCTACGGCGGCATGATCACGGGACCGAAAGCGATCGAATATATCAAAGGGCTGAAGAAGTCGGCCGAAGACGTCTCCGAGAGCGTGTTCGAGCGCGAAGCCAAACGCCAGACGGACAAATACGAATCCATTCTCAAAATGGACGGCAACGAGAATGCCTACTCGCTTCATAAAGAGCTCGGCGAATGGATGACGAACAACATGACCGTCGTGCGCTTCAACGACAAGCTGCAGCAAACGATCGACAAGATCAAAGAACTCAAGCAGCGCTATCAGAAAATCAACATCAACGACACGGCCCGTTGGAACAACGCCGGCGTCGCGTTCACCCGCCAGCTGTGGAACATGCTGGAGCTGGCCGAAGCGATGACTTTGGGCGCCCTGCTGCGGAACGAAAGCCGCGGCGCGCACTACAAGCCGGATTTCCCGGACCGGGACGACGAGAATTTCCTGAAAACGACGAAAGCGAAGTGGACGGCGGACGGCCCGCAAATCTCCTATGAGGAAGTGGACGTCTCGCTGATCCCTCCGCGGATTCGCGACTACTCCCACGACAAGAAGAAGGAGGGTTAAACGATGGCGGATACGGCAACCAAACCACGCACGGTCAAATTCATCATCACGCGCCGGGATCGTCCGGAAGCCGCTCCTTACACGGAGGAGTTCGAGATTCCCTATCGTCCGAACATGAACGTCATCAGCGCGCTGATGGAAATCCAGCGCAATCCGGTGAAGGCAGACGGGACCAAAACGACTCCGGTCGTCTGGGAATCGAACTGCCTGGAGGAAGTGTGCGGCGCCTGCTCGATGGTGATCAACGGCAAGCCCCGCCAGGCATGCTCGGCGCTCGTCGACAAGCTGGAACAGCCGATCCGGCTGGAGCCGATGTCGACGTTCCCGGTCGTGCGCGACCTCGTCATCAACCGCGAGCGGATGTTCCAGGCATTGAAGAAAGTCAAAGCCTGGATCCCGATCGACGGCACGTACGACCTCGGACCGGGCCCGCGGATGGCGGAGTCCAAACGGCAATGGGCTTACGAGCTGTCCAAGTGCATGACGTGCGGCGTCTGCCTGGAAGCTTGCCCGAACGTGAACGACCGCAACTCGTTCATCGGGCCGGCCCCGATCTCGCAGGTGCGTCTGTTCAACGCCCATCCGACGGGCGAAATGAACGCGCACGAGCGTCTTGAGGCCCTGATGGACGACGGCGGCATCGAAGGCTGCGGCAACTCGCAGAACTGCGTGCGGTCCTGCCCGAAGGGCATTCCGCTGACGACCTCGATCGCGGCGATCAACCGAGACACGACCAAGCATATGTTCAAGAAGTGGCTGACCTCTTGATTCGCGGCAACGCCCCTGTCCCGGATTCGAACCGGGCAGGGGCGTTTTTTCGTTGGACGGTGAAGGGGGAGCGGCTCGTGCTTGAGGGATGCAGCTCGTGCGTGGGGGAACGGCTCATGCGCAGGAGAAGCGGCTCGTGCGCAGGGGATGCGGCTCACGGGGCCGGCATGAAGGGTCGACGGATCCGCCCCGGTCCGGCCGCAGACGATCGCGATGCGGTTGCGGAGTTATTGCGTTTGAGCAATAACTCCCGGTCGTCCGAGCTTGAAAAGCCGTGAAACCGCTGAAACGCAAAAGGCGTGAACGTTAATATGTTTGGCATTCCGCGATTACGGCTTGGAGCCGTTTTGGACGAGATCGTTCAACTCATCCATCATCTCGCGGTATTCCTCGGACGCCGTCATTTTTTGTACTTGGCGGTTCCAATCGTCAATCGAAGCCGCGCCGAGAATGACCTTGATTTTGAACCGTTCCAATTGCGCGTTCAGATCGGCGTATTTTCCCGTGCTCCACAACTTGGCGATCCCGGGTACGTCCGCGTCCGCGTAAGAGACGTTCCTCCATTCCTTCACCGCCGCAGCATAGGCGTCCCGTTCGGCCGAAGACAGGTTCGGCAGGCTGCCGGCGTCCTTCAACAGGTCGGAGGTGCCGAACAGGCTGCGCAGGACGGGCCGATCCGCCTCGGTCACCCCGTTCGGTTCCGCCTCGCCGCCGTCCGCGAACTGTTTCACACCCTGTTCGAGCCACGACAAAATGCGCTCCGGCGGGATTTTCGCCATTTTCGTCACGATATAGACGCCCGCATTCTGATTGCTCCAGGGCGCGATCGGCGACGCGAGCGCGTCGGCTTTAACGCCGGAAAGCGGCGTCCAATCCGTGGCGCCTTCGGATAACGAAGCCGCTTCGTCCAGCCGGAGGGAAGCCATGCCGGCCCGGCCTTCGCGAACCCGATCCATGGCTTGCTCCTGCGTGATGATCGGAAACTCTTTATCGATCACGCCATCCGCGTACGCACGCGCCAGCCACTCCAGCGCAGACGTTTCCTCGCCGGTCACCGCATGGTCGACGACCCGCCCGTCTGCCGCCGAGAACCGCCCCGGGCTGCCAGTGTAGGCCTGTTCCACCCAGGCGAACGAACCCAGGCCGTCAGCGGGCACGAACCCGGTCATGCCGTATGTATCCGATTTGCCGTTGCCGTCCGGATCCAGGTCGGTAAAAGCTTTCAGCACTTGGTAAACTTCATCCATCGTTTTCGGCTGAGCCAAGCCCAGCTTGTTCATCCAGTCCTGCCGGACGGCGGGGAACGGCGCGTCATGCGGATCCTGGGGCAGCGGAATCCCGTAGATCCGCCCTCCGGCCGTAAGGCCGCGCGCGGGATCGAAAGCCAGCTGTTTCAGGCGGGGGAATCCGTCGAGCAGGTCCGTTACATCCACGGAGATCGAGGCAATCAGGTCATCCTGATACTGCCGGTCGCCGGGGAGCAGCATCAGCGCGTCCATGTCGCCGGCGGCGATGGCGATATGGACTCGGTCCGTATATTGCGCGGGCGCGAACATCCGAACGCTTGCGTCCGCGCCCAGACGTGATTTCAACTCGGCGGACAAGGCGGGCGAGACGGACGCGGAACCGCCGCCTGAAGCTTTGGCCGTGACGGTAAAGCGGGGCAGCGCGTTCGGGTCTTTCACGTAGGCCATGCGGTTCGCCGGGTCCCAATTCACGGTCATGCCGCATGCTTCCACCGTTGTCCGAAGCGGAATCCAGAGCGCATCGTCCTTTACGAACGGCGGGGCGGGCAAGTCCCTGACGGTTGCGCCTCCGATTTCGGCTTCGGCCGAGTCCGCCCGATAGACGAACGATGCCTTGCCGGCTTGCGTCGCCGCCAGCGTACGCGATTCGGCATCCCACTCGGTCACGTACCCGAGACCTTGGAGCAAGGCGATGCCGGGCACCATCATCCTTTCATGGACGATGGCAGGCTCCGCTAGCAGCGCGATGCTGTAGTCCTCGAAATAGACGGATACGCCGGCCCGGGAAGCCGGTCCGGATGCGGGGGAAGCGGCCGGCGCGGCGGCATCCCAGGGACTGCCGGGCGGCATGGCCCCATAGGCGGGCAAGGCGCAGATCAGCTCGAAGGCCAATAAGGCAACGGCTCCCGATATTGCAGGACGGAGAAACGGATTTCGATTCAAGGTTCAACCTCCTTGTCGGTTCTCGGATCTGCTTGTTTAGACGATCCAAAAAAGGAATAGTTACGGGAGCATGGGAAGATGGCGGAGAGGCCGCTCATCCGGTACAATGGTCAGGAAGCATGATCCTGCCTCATTTTCATTTTCATCCAAGAAAGGTGACATCCGCGCATGAACAAGTCCGGCAACCTCGCAGCCGCGCAACCCGCCCGTACGACCGGCACCGCCCTGATCGTCATATTGGGCGCTTTGACCGCCTTCGGGCCATTATCCATCGACATGTACCTGCCGGCATTCCCGAGAATCGAAGAAGAACTGCATACGTCCGGTTCGATGGTCCAGCTCAGCCTGACCGCCTGCCTGGTCGGCCTGGCGCTCGGCCAAATATTGGCGGGTCCGGTCAGCGATCAGAAAGGCCGCAGAGGCCCGCTGCTCATCGGCTTGGCCGTATATGTGATTTCCTCCTTGCTGTGCGCATGGCTGCCGTCGATCGAGGCGCTGGTGGCGTTCCGGTTCCTGCAAGGGCTGTCGGGAGCGGCGGGGATCGTGATCGCGCGCGCCGTCTCGCGCGACCTGTTCGCCGGGTCGGCGCTGACCCGGTTTTCCGCGGCGCTGATGCTGGTGAACGGTACGGCGCCGATCCTGGCGCCCATCGTCGGCGGGCAGCTGCTCAAGCTCATGTCCTGGCGGGGCGTGTTTCTCGTATTGGCGGCGATCGGAGCCGTCATGCTCGTGTCCGTATGGCTAGGGCTGAAGGAGACGTTGCCTGCAGATCGGCGAAACGGGGGCGGCTTGCGGAAAACCGCGGCGGACTTCGGGACGTTGCTGCGGGACGGACGGTTCATCGGACTCGCGCTGGCGCAGGGCTTCGTCATGGCGTCCATGTTCGCGTACATTTCCGGATCTCCGTTCGTCCTGCAAAATTTGTACGGCGCTTCTCCCCAGACCTACAGCTTGTTTTTCGCGGTCAACGCCGTCGGCATCGTGGCGGCCGGACAGTTCGCGGGACGCACGGCCGAGCGGTTCGGAGAACTCCGGCTGTTCGTCGTCGGCGTGACGCTCGCGGCAACGGGCGGCACCGTGCTGCTGATCTCCGTCTTGGCGAACGCCGGACTGGCACTGTTGCTGCCTTGCATTTTCGTCACGGTGGCCAGCGTCGGGCTGGTTACGACGACCGGGTTTTCCCTGGCCATGACGAATTACGGACGATCGGCCGGCAGCGCCGCGGCCCTGATCGGCGTGCTTTCCTTCGTATTCGGCGGAGTCGTCGCTCCTTTGGTCGGAATCGCCGGCACGCTGACCGCGGTTCCGATGGGCATCGTGATGGCGGCGGCGACTTGGTGTTCGGCGCTCTGCTGCCTGCTCGTCGTCCGGAAGGCCAAGAAGAACGGAAGCCGCGCGTAATGCGCGGTTTTTCTTGATATATCGGAATTTATAACTTATCGGGGTGAAGCTCAGGTCTCATCCTTTTCGTTTTTGAAGGCAGGATCCGAGCGAATGTCCTGAAAGAAGTTGCCAATTTCCGTATCCAAAGAATGGTTTTAGGCTGACCGGTGTGCGAAGGGTGCCACGACCTGCGGCTTGTACTGTATCGCTGCAAAGGGAAGTTTTGCACGACCCGTTCCTGTGGTGAGACGGAAGAGCGGAGCAGACTGCGGATGTGTTCCAGGTCAATCATCGTCATGTGATCATGACGATCAAGAGAGATTCGGAACTTATCTATTTTACCGGCAGGTGAACCCCGTGTTTAGAGAGGAATTAAGAAAGTTTCTTTCTTAACTGGCAGGTGAACCCCGTGTTTAGAGAGGAATTAAGAAATATTCTTTCTTAACTGGCTGTTGAACCCCATGTATAGAGAGGAATTAAGAAACTTTCTTTCTTAACTGGCCGTTGAACCCCATGTTTAGAGAGGAATTAAGAAACTTTCTTTCTTAACTGGCCGTTGAACCCCATGTTTAGAGAGGAATTAAGAAACTTTCTTTTACCCGCCAAAACCGTTTGGCCGTCTCGGCAGTCTAATGTACGGAATGCGGAGGTGGAACATGTCGACGGAGGAACGGGTTAAAGCCGCTCAGGACGGGGATCCCGAAGCGTTTCGGCAGCTGGTCGCCGAGGCGAAAACGAGATTGTTCGCGATCGCGCTGGCTTATTTGCATAATGAGGACGACGCGCTGGAAGCGATCCAGGAAGCCGTTTGCCGGGCGTACGCGAAGCTGGGGAAGCTCAAGGAGCCCCGGTATTTCCAAACCTGGCTGATCCGCATTCTGATCCGCTGCTGCATCGACGAACAAAAACGCAGGCGAAAGATGCTCCCCTTGTTCGCCATACCGGATACGCTGGCCGCGGACCTCGCTTTGGACGAGAAGCTGCGGATGCGGATGGAAATCGATCGGCTGCCGCCGAATTTGCGCCATATCATCATTCTCAAATATTACGAGGACATGACGCTGCAAGAAATCGCCGGGCTGCTGAAGAAACCGGAGGGCACGGTGAAAACGTGGCTGAACAAAGCTTTGAAGCTGTTAAGAACGGCACTGCGGAAGGAGGGGGAGCAAACGTATGTCCAACCCGGCTGACGAAGCGGCGCAAACGGAACTTTCGGAGAGGATCGACGCCGCGATCGCGGAAGGGATCCGCAGGGGGCAGGCGGAGGCCGCCCGGCAACGTCTGCGGGCGCGGAGAAGGCTGGCCGCAGCGGCGGCGGCATGCGTGATCCTGCTGGCATGTCTGCTCTCCATCCGCGTGTCCCCGGTGTTCGCGTCCATGATGCGGGACATTCCGGGTATGGATCGATTCGTCGATCTGATCCGCGATACGCAAGATAAAGGCGTCCGATTGGCGGTCGACAACGATTTCGTCCAGCCCGTGGGCGCGTCCGACGAACATGACGGCATCCGGTTTACCGTCCAGGGGATTATCGCGGACGACTCCCGGATGGTCGTCTTCTACGAGACGTCTTCGGAGAACGAATCCGAGACCGTTCGGCTGGCGGATATCCGGCCGGTGGACGTTTCCGGCAAAGAGCTGCCGGCCATGATCAGCTATCGGTATCTGCAGGAAGAGGAGCAGGCCGCGAACGAAAACGGCGTGTACCGGGGAACGGTCGACATCAGTTTGGCCCAGGAAGACCAACTGCCGGAAGAGATCATCCTTCGGACCCGAATGATCCGATCCGACGGGCCCGAGCGTCCGGACGCGCCTCCGACGCGGAACGTTAGAGACGACGAGTGGAGCGTGCCGTCCGACCGGGATGCGGGCGGGCCGGAATATCAGGTGCGTTTCCGGATCGACCGGGCCAAGTTCCAGCACCTGAGGCGCGAATACCAGCTAGGGGAAACGATCGTCGCGGAAGGGCAGCGGATCACGTTCGCCAAGGCGGTCGTGACGCCGCTTCGGGTGTCCTTATACGTGGATTACGGCGAGGCCAATCCCAAACAAGTCTTCGGCGCGGGCGACATCCGGCTGGTAGACGACAAAGGCGAGGTGTGGGCAACCACTTCGTCCAGCTTGGTGAAAGACCATCCCGTCATTTATTTCGAAAGTCCGTACTTCACGGAACCTAAAGCGCTGTACGCGGAAGGAAGCTGGTTCCGGGCGCTCGATAAAGACCGGATGACCGTCACGGTCGATCTCGGAAAGCGAAAAGTGGTCTCCGCCCCGGATGGTAAACTCGCGCTTAACGGCGTCCAGGTCGGGCAAAGCCGAACCCGGCTCGATTTTTTCCTCACCGGCGTCGATCCGTCGGACAACATGGGCTATACGCTGTTCGAATCCGAATTCAAGGACGGAACCGGCAAAACGCGCAATATGTCGGACGAAGGCGGCGTTGCCGTGGAAACGAGAGGGGATACGCGCGAACAGCATTCCTACTATTATCTCGACAATGCCGATTATCCGCAGCCGCTGACGTTCAAGATCTCGCTTTACCCCCAATACATCCGCCAGCCGTACAAGATCCGGATCAAATAACGGAATTTACTTCGCGGCGGCCAAATACGTGACGAAGGAAGGTTTGCCCCCGTCTCCCCGGACGACCGCGGCGGTCACCATCAGCCGGTCGCCGGAGGGGCTCCAGCGAGGGGCGTCGGCGATGAAGTTCGCGTCGATCGGCAGGGCCGCGGTCGTTCCCTTCGCGATGTCCGAGACGTAGACCCCGCGGGTCTTCCCGCTTGGCTCGATGCCGGCATAAGCCAGCCGTTCGCCCGCCGGCGTCCAGGCCAAGCCGAAAATCTGGGCATCTTGGGCGATCGCCGCGCGGTTCCCGCCATCCGCGTCCGCCACGGAGAGCTCCATGGATCCTCCACGGATTTTCCGCACGACGGCAAGCTTCTTCCCGTCGGCGGACGGAGACGCCCATACGGCGTTTTTGCCGACGACCGTCCGTTTTCCCGTCTCCGGGTCGTAGGAGAACAGCACCCCGTAAGGAGCGGAATAGATGACCTTGCCGCCGGCCGCCGACAAATTCCCGATCCGGGGAACCTCCGGATCGGACCATGATTTCTTTTCCGTACCGTCGGCGGACACGAGGACGAGACGGCCGTCCATCGCGGCATAGAGAATCGTCCGGTCGTCCAGCCAGACGCCGCTCGTCAGCTCCAGCTCGTCTCTCTGCGTGACCCGTATCGAGCGCCTCGTCTTCAGGTCCATCACGTAACCGGTTCCGACCGTGCTCTGCAAATCGAACGTCTTGTAGAAGATCCGGCTGCGGTCGGGACTGGCGACGGCGAACCCCTGGTTATCCGGACCCGGCGCCAGCGCGGTGTCCTCTCCCGTCGCCAGATTTCGCGCGTATAGGTTGAGCGGCCGGTACTCCGTTCCTTCTTCCGCGGTCGGCTGGCCGTTCGGATTTTCCTTGCTGACGAGGAGAAGGTCGTCGGTGAGCCAATCCGCTCCGCGAACGCCATCCAGGCGCACGAGAGGCTGAGCTTCCGAAGCTCCGAACGAAGCGCTCTCCGGGTTATCGAGGACAACGACGGGGGCGTAGGCGGGGGCTGCCGCGTCCTCGCCATTCCCGGCATGCCCGCAGCCCGCGGTGAACAAGACCAGTCCGACGGCGGACAGGACGACGCCTTTCAATCGGTTCGGCACGATGGATCTCCTCCTTGAAAAGGGCGTTCCGGCGGCGATTCCGGCAGCGTGACCCGGAAGACGGTTTCGCCGTCGGCCCGCAGGAGCTCGAGCGTTCCGTGCTGCCTCTCCGCGAGACGCCTCGCCAGCGGCAATCCCAGGCCCGCTCCGCCGGATTCGTCCAGGCGGCTCTCGGCCGCGGTGCGGAACGGCTCGAAAATCCGTTCCCGTTCCGCTTCCGGAATGCCTGCGCCGGTATCGGCGACGTCCGCGACGGCCCGCCCGCCCCAAGAGCGGCAGGCGATCCGGATTTCCCCTCCGGGCACGTTGTATTTCACGGCATTGTCGAGCAAATTGACGAAAATATGCGTCAGGCTGTCCCGGTCCGCCCAGACTTGGACCGGCTCGAGCTCGGTTCGGATCGAGAGGCCGAACCTTCGCGCCCTCGCCTTCATCCGATCCGCCAAGTCTTCCAGCAAGCGGCGCAGGTCGACGCTCTCCGCACGGTACTCGAAATCGTACTTCTCGAGCGCCGTCAGCCGAAGCGCCTTCTCGACCATGTCGTGCAGGCGGGACGTTTCCTTCCCGATCGTTCGCGCCGCGTCCGCTTGCAGCGAGGGGTCGTCCGGGTACATGGCCATCAGTTCCACGTAGGCTTTAATCGAGGTCAAGGGGGTTTTGAATTCGTGGCTGATGTGGCCGATGAATTCCTTCCGCCGGCTTTCCATTTCCTCCAGCTTGGCGACGGCTTGCCGCAGCTTCGCTTCTTCCTCTTTCATGGCGTTCAGATTGGCCTGGATCCCTTGGCTCATGTCGAAAAGGCTTTCGCTCAGCCTGCCGAGCTCGTCTTTGCGCTTGCGAAGAGGCGGTTCGGCGGGGAAGTTCCCGCCGCGGATCCGTTCCGCCGCCCGGCTGAGCCGGATCACGGAAGAAGCGGAACGGCCGAAATACCAGTAGCCCAGCAGAAAGCTGACGACCGTCACCGCGCTGCCCGCCAGGAGGAACAAATCGCGGGTCTCCCCGTAATACCGCAAATCGGACGCGAGCGGATATTCGAACAGATATACGCCCATTTGCGCATGCGGACCTTGCATGGGCGCGGCATACCACAGGTATGCTCCGTCCGCCCGGTAGGCGATTTTGCCTTTCTCCGCGATCGCCACGAGGTCGCCGCCGTTCGGCAAAGCGCCGAGCGGAACGGAATCTCCGACCGGACGGCCGGCAACGTCGTACAGCACGACCCGCAGCCCGGAGCGGATCGCCAGGTCCAACGCCAGCTGGCGGCCGTTGCGCCGAAGGAACGCCGGCGGGTCGGGCTCCTGGCTTTCGTAATAAGCCTGCTTGACGCCGAGATTGGCCGACCGGGTCAGCTGGAGCAGGTTGTGCTCCGCCGTCTCCCGCTGGTGGTCCCGGATGCCTCCGAGCACGAGCAGGCTGAGGACGAGAACGGTCAGCAGAAGCAGGAGCGCCAGAAACAGGCTGTATTTGATTTTGATGCTGGACGGGATCATCGTCCCGCCCCCGAAGCTTTGTACCCGATGCCGTAGACGGTCTGCAGCAGGCGCTGCCCTTCGTCTCCCAGCTTCTTGCGGAGCCGCTGGATATGGATGTCGACCGTGCGGGTGCCGGGCGCGGAGTCGAACCCCCAGACCGAGTCCAGCAGCTCGTCGCGGGTGAACACCCGGTTCGGGCGGGCGAGCAGCAGCGCGAGCAGGTCGAATTCCTTCGGCGTCAGATCCACCGGAACGCCCTCCAATTCCACGGTACGCGAAGCCGGATCCAGCGACAGGGCTCCGGCCGTCAATTTCCCCGGCTCCTCCGGCTTCGCCTCCAACCGGCGGATCAAGGCTTTCACCCTCGCGACCAGCTCCCGCAGGTCGAACGGCTTGGTCATGTAGTCGTCGGCGCCCAGTTCGAGCCCGGCGATTTTATCCACGATATCGTTCTTGACGGTGAGCAGGATGATGCCCATCCCCGTCCGGCTTTCCAGCCTGCGGCACACCTCGTAACCGCTCAGCTTCGGCATCGACACGTCCAGCACGAGCACGTCGGGGCGGAACTCCGCGGTCAAGCGGAGCGCCTCTTCCCCGTCGTAAGCCGCCGCGACTTCGTATCCTTCTTTGCGAAAAGCGTATGCGAGCGGGCCCACGATGCCGCGCTCGTCGTCCGCCACGAGAATCCGTTTGGCCATCGGTTCACCTCGCCGCCGGGTTGTCCGTGAAACGTTATGCTTTTTCGGCGGATGCTTCCAATGTACCAAAAAACTGCTCCAAAGTCAGACGGCTCTCCGCGACCTCGGCGGCGGCCTCCTTGCCGAGATACCGGATGTGCCAGGGCTCGTACGTATATCCCGTGATGCTTTCCTTTCCTTTGGGGTAGCGGATGATGAAGCCGTAATCGGCCGCGTGCGCCGCGAGCCAGCGGCCTTCTTCCGTCTTCCCGAAGCTTTCCTCGAGCGCGTAACCGACGCTGGCGCTGGATACGTCCATGGCCAGCCCCGTCTGATGCTCGCTCTGACCGGGATGGGCGCTCGTGCGGTTGGCTTCCTCGGCTCCTTTGGCGGCGGCGTTGGCGTCGAAAATCGCTTTCTGCCGGGCGTAGGAGCGGTAGCCGGACACGGCTTTCAGCCGGATCCCCGCTTTCTCCGCGCCGGCGAACAGCTTTTCCAATGCGGCGGCGGCTTCCTTGCGCATCTTCTTCTTGTCGGAATCCCCGGAGAACGAGAAGGGGACGTCAGGGACGGTCAGGTCCCGCGGAACGTAATCGGAAGGCAAATTCCGCTTTTTGTTGACCAGAACGTACAGGCTGGACGCGTTCGTGATGACCGCCAGATCGTCCTCCGTACGGATCGTGCGCGAAGGAAGGTTGTCCGCGGCCCAGGCGGGCAAAGCGGCGGAATCATCCGGGTTCCCGTCGGCGGGCCCGGGATCGGCGGAAGGGAGGGACGCTGGCCCCGTCGGCTTCGCAGACGATTCGGGCGGCGTTGCGGCAGGTGCCGTCGGCGAGTCGGTTTGAACCGCAGTTTCGGACGGCTGCGAGGATGGCGTTACGGGCGCTGCGGAAGGCGAATCGGCAGGGCCGGCCCCCGCGGTGCCCAAGACGTCGTCGCCGCCTTTCATATGGAAAACCCAGCCGACGATACCCAATGCGATCACGAAGGCAAGCAGCCAGCGGCCGGTTTTCGGCATGTTGCGCATTTCCTCTCCTCCATTCGAGCGAATAGCTTCAGGGTAAGAGAGGAATGTATCGCGGGTTTATCGAAATGTATCGAACTTGTAAACAAGCCCGGATCACGCCGAAAACTAGACCTAAGTCTGGCCGCCCGCCGTACTCAGGCCGATTCTGCCCGGCCTCGGCTGCCGGTACAATGGAAACATCGAAAAAGGAAAGCGTGGTCGGTAAACGATGAAAACGAAAAAAAGCGCGCTGCAGGCCTGGAAAATGCTGATGCTGTCGCTGCCGAAAGGCGTCGCGGCATTCGTCACGGCGGTCGCCGGGATTTCGGTCAGCCTGCCGCTGTCGGTGTTCGTCGTCGGCCTTCCTCTATTGGCGGAAACGCTCGTGCTTTGCGGGCATTTGCTCGAGTCGGAACGGTGGACCGTGGAACGGTGGAAGCGGGGGAAGGCTGCCGCGGCGGACCCTTCCGGCTTCGGGGATCGTCCGGTGAAGCCGAAATGGGAAGGTTGGCAGGCGCTGCTCGCGAGGCTCTTCAAAGGCCGCTCCTACCGGGGCGTCGTATACGGCTTGCTTCAACTGCCCGTCGGCATCGCGGCGTTCACCTTGGCGGTCGTGCTGCCGGCGACGTTCTGGGCATTCCTTCTGTCGCCTTTAGCCTACCAAGTCAGCGTAAGGGCGTTCTCGTTCGACTGGTACGCCGGCGATATCGTATCGAACTTCCTGCTGCCGGCATGGTCGGGAACGCAGATCTCCTGGTTGTACGGCGGGATCGGCGCGGTGCTCGTGCTTCTGCTGCCGTCGATCCTTCGCGGGCTGGGCCGTCTGTACGCGGCTTGGATCGAAGCGGCCGCCGGCCCGGCACTTCCCGCGGATCCGGCACCCGCTCCGAGCGGGAACGCGGCGCCCGTATCGGATCCGCTCCCCGAAATCCGCCAATACGCCTAACCGCCGCTTGAACGGCAAAACCCCTCCGCTCCGCGATAAGTCGCGGGACGGAGGGGTTTGCGTTTGTTGTAGGCTTTTTATTTTTCCGGGGGCTCCCCCAAAAGTAATCGGAATGTGCTGCGGAGCAAGGCGTCACATTTGGGGAAATCATTTACATCCATTTTTCGCCCCAAACCTGGATGGACTCGATGACGTCCTTCATGTCTTTGCCTTTATCGGTCAGTTCATATTCGATCCGAACCGGCATTTCCGGATAGACGGTCCGGGTGAGGACGCCTTGGGCTTCCAGTTCTTTCATGCGGTCGGTCAGCATTTTGTCGCTCATCTCGGGGATTTGCTCCTTGATGTCCTTGAACCGTTTGGGGCCTCCCATGAGCACCCGGATGATCAAGCCGGTCCACCGTTTGCCGAGCAATTCGGCGGCTTGCTCGTACTTCGGGCACATCTTGGAATAGTCCATACGGGTCCCCCCTTCCAACGTCGCGGCCGGGTCCGGGATCGGACGGGCCAATTCGCTTTGTCGATTCTCCGTTATTTTATCACAAAGCGCGCCGAAAAGGGAGTAGTAACTAAAACAAATTTAATTACTTGACAAAAGTAAGTGACCTGGATAAGATGAAACTGTAATCAAAACATATACAGAAAAGGAGTTTTGGATATGGAGTGGGGATTGCTGTTGATCAGGGTCATCATCGGATTGCTGTTCGCGGGGCACGCGATGCAGAAGCTGGCGGGATGGTTCGGAGGCGGCGGGCTGAAAGGCACCGGAAGCTTTTTCGACTCCATCGGCATCAAGCCCGGACGCCTCATGGCGCTGCTGGCCGGGGCTGCCGAACTGGCCGGGGGGCTGCTGTTCGCTTTCGGGCTGTTGACTCCGGCGGCTGCGGCGCTGATCGTCGTCACGATGGTGATGGCCGCCGCGAAAGTGCACGGACGAAACGGGCTGTGGATCACGCAGAACGGGTTCGAATATAACCTGGTGCTGACGGCGATCGCGGTCGGAATCGCCCTTACGGGCCCCGGAGCCTATTCCTTGGATGCCCTATGGTTTAACTAATCGCGAGAAGAGGAGGCGGTAAACATGATCCGAATCCAAAGGGCGGACGACCGCTACCTGGCCGATCATGGCTGGCTGAAATCCCGATTCAGCTTTTCTTTCGCCGACCACTACGATCCCGATAACGTGAAATTCGGCGTAATGCGCGTCCTCAACGACGATTCGATCGCGCCTTCCGAAGGCTTCGGCATGCATCCGCATAGGGAAATGGAAATCGTAACGATCGTGCTGAAAGGCCGTTTGGAGCATAAAGACAGCCTGGGCAACCGGGCGGCGACGACCTGGGGCGGCATTCAGCGCATGAGCGCCGGCACCGGCATTTTCCATTCGGAGTACAACTCCTCGGATGAGGAACAGCTGGAGCTGCTGCAGATGTGGTTCCTGCCGGAGCGGCGCGGGCTGACCCCCTCGTATGAGACGACCGCATTCGATCCCGGGGAACTGAGGGGAAGGCTGGTTCCCGTGGCGTCTTCCGAGGGCGTAGCCGGAAAAGTCGCGCGAGTCCACCAGGACATGACGATTTATTTGTCGGAGTTGGGCGCGGGAGAATCGCTGGCTTTCCGGCAGCCGGCCGGCCGAAGGATTTTCCTGTTCGTGCTGGAAGGAGAGCTGACGGCAAACGGAGAGACGCTGCATCGGCGCGACGCCGCGAGAATCGAGGGAACGGCGGAGATGTCGCTCGCCAGCACGACCGGCGCGAAGCTCATGCTGATCGATCTTCCGTAAGAATAGGAAAGGGCGTCCCGCGTGGAAGCGGGGCGCCCTTTCCGTTTTCCGGATCGGATATTCACGAATGCTTCTCCTGCCGATGGAGCAGGAATTGCCGGCCGTATTCGCCGTGCGGGTGAATCGTCGCATGCTCCATCTGCAAGGTGGCATGCGAGATGCCGTATTTTTCCTTCAACATTTCGTTGGCCGCGAGAATGATGCAGAACGGCTGGATATCCTCGCGGATGAACATATGGGCGGTCAGGGAGTAGTGGTCGGTCGAGATCGCCCACAGGTGCATTTCATGCACGTCCTCGACGCCTTCGACTTTGCGGAGCTCGCCGCGGATCTCCTCCAGATCGAACGATTCGGGCACTTTCTCCATGAGGATGGCGGTGGATTCCTTCAGGATTTTGGCGCCGCCCGTGAAGATGATGCCGCCGATGATCATGGAAATGACGGGATCGACGAACAGGAGTCCGGTAAAGTAAATAATCACCGCGGCTGCGATGACGCCGACGGAGCTGAGCAAATCGCCGATGAAATGCCAGAGCGCGCTTTTGACGTTCAGGTTTTCTTCTTCCTTGTTGCTGCGGCTCAGGACGATCGTCAGCGTCAAATTCACGAGGAATCCGATGGACGCGATGACGATCATCAGGCCGAATTTCACGTCCACGGGGTGAATCAGGCGCTGAATGCCCTCGATGAAGATGCCGACCGCGATGACGCAGAGCGCGAGACCGTTTAGGAAAGAAGCGATGATTTCGAACCGAAGGTAGCCGAACGTATACCGCGAGTTGGGCCGTCTTCTGGCCAAGTAAATCGCCGTCATGCTGAGGCCGAGCGCCACGACGTCGGAGATCATATGGGCGGAGTCGGACAGCAGGGCCAACGAATGGGACAGCAGGCCCCCGACGATTTCGACGATGGTGAAAAACAAGGTGAGCAGAAGGACGATCCACAGCGTCTTGCCGGATTTCGACTGCTCTTTTACGTGATCCAAGTGGTGAAAATCATATGCCGCTTCGGCATGTTGGGTCATGGGACGCCTCCTTTCCGTCGAATGCTTTTATCTTATCATACACGCAACCGGTTGAGGCGTCCTTTCCGGCCGATTTTGTTACACAATTGAAATATTGCTGTTACCCGCCTGTCGCAGAGCCCGGCTACAATAAGAAGCAAGACCCCCTTTTTCATAATATTAGAACCTGCCGTCTCGGCAGGTTCCTTTTTTTCTACGGTTGACTAGTTGACATACAGAAGATTTGTCTTATGCCGATCGTTACGGACACCACAGCCGTTATTGGAGCAATTTCAACGTTTTTCAAATCGTAACGGACAACACGGACCTTAAGCACAACACTTCGCGGCTAATCAGCGGTATTTTTGCTGAATAAGTGCAATCGTGTCCGTTAGAATACGATACGTTGAGAAATGCCCCTGATAACGTCCTCTGTGTCCCTTAGCCTGATGGTGTCCGTGTTTTTCGACCTGGTATGCGAATGGGTCAGTCGTAGTTTTTTTTCTGTCTGATAAGCGGGAAATAGGGTCAAATCGGAACGGGCACTTTGCGCTTCTGCCGGTAAAATACCCAGCGGCTGAACCCGATTTCCCGCAGGCGGGCGCGCACTTGCTCCCATTCGTCGCCGACCCGGCCCGGCACGTGGGCGTCGGAGCCGAACGTGACGTCGACGCCGAAGCGGAGCGCTCGCTCGAGCAGTTCATCGGACGGATACCACCCGCCGCAATCCTTCGTTTTGCCGCTCGTGTTGATTTCGATGGCGATATCGTTCTCCTTGACGGCCCGGAACACGTCGTCGATTTCGGATTCGGCCCCGCGGATGTCGGAGAACGCCGGGTAATAGCCTTTCATCGCGTCGATATGGCCGAGGATTTGGAACAACCCGTCGTTCGCGGAGTCGCGGATCAGCCGGTAATACTCTTTTTTGTCCTCGACTTTCTCGGCTTCGCCCAGCTTCTTCCACCGGTTGCGGTTGAAAATGCTGATCCCGCGGGTCTGATGCACCGAGCCGATGATGTAATCGAAAGGATAGCGGGCGTAAGCTTCCCGGTACGCTTCGATCTCGTTCGGGAAAAAGTCCGATTCGACGCCGAGCAGCACTTCGATTCGGCCCGCGTATTTCTCCTTCAGGCGGAGCACTTCCTCCACGTAGCTCGCGAATTCGCTCTTGGCCATGGTGATTTGGGGAAACGGGCGGTCCTCCTCCCGGGCAAAATAAGGGGAGTGGTCGGAAATCCCGATGACGGTCATTTCCGCCTTCAGCGCCGCGCGGATGTAGTCTTCGATCGTTCCGTCCGCGTGTCCGCAGCGTTCATGGTGGGTGTGCAAGTCGAATTTCAATTTCGGTTCCTCCTTACTCGCTTCCGGTGAATTGGTCCTCCGGCATGCCTTTCAAGTCGCTCAGGAACTGCCGCATCGCGCTGCTGACGTACCGTCCCGATTTCGTCATCACGCCGACGGGGTGGCTCACCTCGAGTTCGCGCACCGGCACGATTTTTAACGTTCCCCGTTTCAGTTCGCCCGTAATCGACAATTTGGAGACGATCGCCGCGCCCAAGCCCATTTCGACCATCCGCTTCACTTCTTCGCTGCTGCTCAGCTCCATCATGATGTTCGGCTCGATCTGGTAATCGCGGAAGATCCGGTCGACGAACCGTCTCCCGAGCGTATCCGGCGACAGCATGATGAAAGGAACGTCCTTGAGCATGCCGACATTCACGCTCGAAGCCAAGGCGAGCGGATGGTTCGGCGCGGTCACCAACTCGAACGTATCGTAGTACAACACCGAAGTTTCCACCTGCGGGCTGCGGTCGGTCAAATAACCGATCCCGATATCCACCGTGCCGTTCTCCACGTTGGCCAGCACCTGCAGCGAAGGCATCGACAGGATGGTCGTCTTGATGAGCGGATATTGATCCTGGAAGTAAGAGAGCACGCGGGGCAGGATCTGAATGGCGATCGAGGTCGTCGTGCCGAGCACGATGTGGCCCTGCGGAACCTGGTCCAGGTCGGACAGCTTCTGCTTCAATTCCTCGACGATGCGCAAAATGCGCTCGGCATGCTCCAGGAACACTTTGCCGCGGTCGGTCAGCGTGACCGGATGGTTGCGGTCGACGAGCACCGCCTTGAATTCGTCCTCCAGGCTTTTGATCTGCGCGGATACCGCGGGCTGCGTCAGATTGAGCAGCTCGCCCGCTTTGCGGAAACTAAGCGTACGGGAAATCATGAGCAGCGTCTCCAGCTGGCTGATGTTCAATCTTGTTCGCCTCCCGAATTGAAAATATTTATCGAAGTGACGACAAGAGATTAAAAGGATTTGTCACTGCCTTCATTATAGGGTTTTTCCCGTTGGGTGGCAAAAAAAGGTTTACGAGAACTCAAATTTGAGTATAATGAGGAAGGGTTTACTCAAATTTGAGGAGAGGGAAGTTCGATGGATTCCAAAAAAAGCAACGTCAACCTGGTCGTCACGGGGTTGCTGCTCGGGCTGTTCATGGTATCGCTCGACCAGACGATCGTTTCGACGGCGATGGCGAACATCATCAAGAAGCTTGGCGGCATGGAAAGCTTCATCTGGGTCTATTCCGCGTACATGATCGCGATGGTCGTCTCGACCCCGATATTGGGCAAACTGTCCGATATGTACGGCCGCAAACGGTTTTTCCTGCTCGGCCTCGTGCTCTTCGTCGTCGGGTCGATCATGTGCGGCACGGCCACGAACATGGAGCAGTTGATCGTCTACCGGGCGATCCAGGGGATCGGCGGCGGGGCGGTCATGCCGATCGTGTTCACGATCATATTCGATCTGTTCCCCCAGGAGAAGCGCGGCAAGATGATGGGGCTGTTCGGCGCCGTATTCGGCATTTCGAGCATCTTCGGGCCGCTCTTGGGCGGAACGATTTCCGACGGCCTGAGCTGGCGCTGGATTTTCTACATTAACGTGCCGATCGGCTTGCTGTCGATTTTGTTCATTTGGATGGGATATCGCGAAACGAAGCAGACGAGAAAACAAATCATCGACTGGACCGGGGCGATCTTGCTGACGGCGGGGATTCTGTGCCTCATGTTCGCGCTGGAGCTCGGCGGAACGGACGGCTGGGCGTGGGGTTCCTGGAAGATCGTTTCGCTGCTGGCCGCTTCCGGCGCGCTATTGGTCTTGTTCTTGCTGGCGGAACGGATGGCGAAGGATCCGATCGTGAATTTGAGCCTGTTCCGTTCCAACCTGTTCACCGGCAGCATGATGGTCGGCCTCCTGTACGGCGGGGCGATGATGGCCGGCGCGACGTATATCCCGATCTTCGTTCAAGGCGTATTCCACCAAACCGCCACGCAGACGACCACGGTGCTCATTCCGATGATGCTCGGGTCCGTCGTCAGCGCCCAGATCGGCGGAAGGATCGCCGGCAAATTCCGGTTCCGGGACGTCATGATCGTGTCCGCGCTCATGCTGACGGCCGGCCTGTCGCTGCTCGCGTTCGCGATGGACACGTCGACGAGCCGGCTGATCATCAGCTTGTACATGATCGTAGTCGGCCTCGGAATGGGTGTGTCGTTCTCGCTGCTCAACATTTCGACGCTGAGCTCCGTTCCGCCGCAATACAAAGGCTCGGCGTCTTCGCTGATCGCCTTCTTCCGGACGATCGGATCCGCTCTCGGCATTACGGTATTCGGCGTGCTGCAGAAGCACGATTTCCAGGAGCAGCTGCGCGACGTTCCGAACCTGAACCCGCAGCTGGCGGCGCAAATCAAAGGCGGCCAGGCGCTGCTTGATCCTGCGGTCCAAGCGCAGATGGGCATGTCGCCGGATGCGGTGAACGCGCTGCTGTCGAGGCTGGCCGATTCGATCATTTACGTTTTCCAATGGTCGGTCATTCTACCCGTCATCGCCTTGGTCTTCGTCTTCCTGATGGGGCGCGCGCGCCTTTCGGCCATGCCGGCAGGCGCACCGGCGGCGGGCGGCGGGCAGGGCCGTCCGGACGCTTCGCCGGACAACGCCGCGGGTACCGAGCCGAGCTTTCATGGGGGGTGAGTCCCCTTGTCGGTGAAGTTGCTTGTATTGGGCATGCTGTTAGAACGCGACCGGCACCCCTATGACATCCGGCAGACCATCAAGGAACGGAACTGGAACGAAACTTTCCATATTCGGGACGGCTCGCTGTACTACGCGGTGGACCAAATGAAGGCCGACGGATGGATCGAGGCGGCCGAGGTCATCCCGGTGCCGGGCGAGCATCGTCCCGACAAGACGGTGTACCGGATCACGGAAATCGGCAGACAGGCGTTCCTCGATCTCCTCTACGGCCAATTGGAGCAAGCGCAGCAGTACCCCAGCCATTCGTTTTTTCCCGCGCTGCCGTTCGTCCGGCACGCCGATATCAGCCGGGTAGGGGAATCCGTCGTCCGCCAACTGGAGGCGTGCGAAGCCCGGATCGAACGGATGCGATGCGTGATCGGCTTGAAGGAAGCTTATCTGCCGCGCGGATCCGTTCACCTGCTGCGGGGGATTCTCCGCTTCACCGAAGCGGAGCGGGACTGGCTGCGGGATTTGCTGACGGACGCCGAGTCCGGCGCGCTCGGAGACCCTGGATGGTCTCCGAAGCGGGTGGCTGAGATGCAGGAGATGATGAAACGCCGGTCCGAATGAGGAAAAGCCTTGCAAGGGGAGGGTTCCCAGCCCCCTTGCAAGGCTTTTCATGATGAAGGCGATAGGAGACGATCGTTTAGTTCCCGTGCGAATGATAGATGAGTTGCACGACGCCGGAGGAGAACGTTTTTGCATGGACCAGTTGTAAACGCAACCTTCGTTTCCTATCCGCAAACAAAGGTTTTCCTTCTCCCAAAATAACGGGATGCACGGATAATCTGAATTCATCGACTAATCCGAGATCGATAAAAGTCGTGACAAGACTCGCCCCGCCATAGAGCCAGATGTCTTTACCGGGCTTGCTCTTCAGTCGATTTACTGCTTCCAGAATATTTTCGTTGACGAATATCGCTTGATGATCATCCGTTCCCTGTTGCGTCCGGGAAAACACGTATTTCTCTTTGCGATGGACTTGTTCCCAAATTTCCTTCTCCATTTCCGACTGTTCGATTCCGGGAGTAAATTGTCCCCACAAGTCATAGCTCTTTCTTCCATACAATATCGTATCGATTTGATTCAAGAAATGAAGAAACCCCATCTCCGCGTCCATGATACACCAATCGATTTCCCCATTTTTCCCTTCGATAAAACCGTCTAACGTAACCGCTAAATCCAAGATGATTTTTCGTTTCATGAGATATGCCTCCTCGTCTATGGATCTACCCCCCAAGTATAGCTGATAAACATGACATCTCGTGACATATTACGAGTCGATCGGGTCGAAATGGCCTATGAAACGAAGGGATAATAGAGCGGCCCTCACGAAGGAAAATGGCGGCGGCCGTCGAATGTTAGGGGGCAGAGAGGCCCTAACGGGGAGAAGGGAAGAGGCGCGCATGTGGGACGATCGCAAGTCGGTACGATCTTGGGTCATGTACGACTGGGCCAATTCGGCATTCGCTACCACAATCATGGCGGCGGTGATGCCGATCTACTTTCAGAAGGGGATCGGGGGAACGGACGCGGGCTGGGCGTTCACCCAGACGGCCTCCGCGGTGGTCATTGCCGTGCTCGCGCCGCTGCTCGGCGCGATGGCGGACCATTACGGGAACAAGAAAGCCTATTTGCGGTTTTTCACTTATCTCGGGGCGGCGGCGAGCGTCTGCTTGGCTTTTCCCGGCAACGGAGACGTCTTGTTCGCCTCCCTGCTCGTGATTCTCGGCATGATCGGGATCGGGGGCGGAGGCACGTTTTACGATGCGCTGCTCAATGACGTCGCTTCGCCGGCAAACCGGGAGAAGGTCAGCGCAAGGGGATACGCGATGGGCTACCTGGGCGGAGGCCTGCTGCTGGTCGTGAACCTGCTGCTGATCCAAAAGCCGGAAACGTTCGGCTTGCCCGACTCCGCGGCGGGCTCCAAACTCTCCTTCGTCACGGTCGGCATCTGGTGGCTGGTATTCTCGCTCCCGCTCTTCCGCAACGTGAAGGAAACCGCCTCCGCAACGCGGGGACGGTTAGGCGGACAGGTGAAGGAAGGGATCCGAAGGCTGGGCGAAACCGCCCGCCAGATTCGCCACTACCCGGAGCTTTGGAAGTACATGATCGCGTACTGGTTTTTGTTCGACGGGGTCAACACGGTCATCGTCATGGCGACCAGCTACGGCACGACGATCGGCATCGAGGATTCCGCCTTGATCGGCGCGCTGCTGATCACCCAGTTCGTCGGCTATCCTGCCACGGTCGGATTCGGGGCTCTGGCGGCGCGGCTGGGCGGCAAAACGATGCTGTACGCGTCCATGGCGACATACTTGATCATCGTGGTTCTGGGCTTCTTCATGACGAACGCGCTGCATTTCTTCGTGCTGGCCGGTCTGGTCGGTCTGGTGCAGGGCGGTTCCCAGGCCACCGCCAGGGCGATTTACAGCCGCCTGATCCCGCCCGCGAGGACCGCCGAGTTCAACGGTTTCCTGACGTTTACGAGCCGGTTTTTCTCGTTCGGGGGGCCGCTCGTGTTCGGCTTGGTCAAAATTTTCACCGATTCCAGCCGGTACGCCATTCTGGCCGTGGCTTTCTTCTTCGTCGCCGCCATGGCGATGCTGACGTTCGTCAACGTCGCCAAAGGGGAGCGGGAAGCGTTGCGGGCGTTCGGCGAACCCGCGGACGGAACCGCCCGCTCCCCCTCCATGTGACCCGGCTCAAACCGGGATCGCGGAATCCGCGAACGTGATCGCGGCGGCGCCGCAAGACAAGCCGGTTTCATAGGATACGTCGCCGAGCACGCGGGCGAATTCCCCGCGCCGCCGCTCCGAATCGGCACCCTTCCCGCCGAGCAGCCAGGCGAGGGCGGCTCCGCCCGTCTCCCGCGCGTCCGCCAGCGCGGCGTCCCACAAATCGTCCGCGCTTTCGGTCCGGAACCGCGTACGGTCGGTCGGGTCCACCCAGGGCCGGCGGGCGTCGTTCAGCACGTCCCAATCCGGCAGGACGCGGGGGGGAGAGAACGGCTCCAGCTGCCGCCGCAGCAGCAGGCGCTTCCAGCCGGCCGGATCGAAGAACAGGCGCTGGGCGCGGACCATGTTCCGGACGGCTTCGTCCAGCTGCTCCGGCAAAATCCGCTGCGCCAGCGCGGGATAGCAGGCAAGCAGCAAGCCGTGGAACGTACGGGAGAACCCTCCGGGCAGTCCGCCGCCGGCGTCGATTTCGGGAGCGACCGGCACGCGGCCGGTGGAGATGCCGGCCCTGCGGTGCAGGATGACGGCATCCATCGCCGTCTCGTACCGTTGGTGATGCCATTTGCGAAACCCCGAACGGCTGAAGACGAACGGATGGAGGTTGCGGTCCAGCACGTGGTGAAGCAGGAAACCGAACGAGAACGCGAATGCCGGGTCGGACGCGTCCCGATCCTTGATCCCGTCCATCAGGGAGAGCAGGAACGGACCGCATCGGACCCCGTGCATGAGGTTTCCCAAGCGGTTCAGATCCGTGGAGGCCTGCCAGGGCAGAAAACGGTGGTAAAACAGAAAATCCGGCCCCTGGCAGCCGAGCTGGAACGCGGTTTTCCACGCGCGCGCATCGAGCTGTTCCCGAAGCGGTCCTTCCGACACCGCTTCGCGGCCGAATTGGATATGGGCCCAAATATTCGGCATTTTTTCCTCGCCCTTCCGTTGAATTGTCGTCGCGTTCTAGGACTTGCCGGGCATTCGGATGATTCTGGAGTCCCGTATCATGGCAAAAAGAGGTATACTTGTCCCGGCATTTTCAGTATAATGGGAGAAAGCGGTTACGAACAGCATGTCGGGCATTGTCGATGAAAGGGGCGCAACTTACGTATGAAGGCCGAGTACATCAATCCGTTTCTGGAGTCCGCCCGGATGGTCATCGAGCAAATGGTTCAAATCCGTCCCAGCACGGGACAGCTGGCTTTGAAAGATATCAAGTTCGTGGATCATCACGTCTGGATTCAGATCGGACTTACCGGGCAAATGACGGGGGACATCGTGTTCGGATTCAGCGAAACCGTGGCGCTGAAGATCATTTCGGCCATGATGGGCGGATTCGTCTTGACGGAAATAGACGACCTGGGCCGGAGCGCGATTTCCGAGCTGGGCAACATGATCAGCGGCAACGCGAGCACGATGCTGTACAACCAAGGCGTGCACGTCGACATCACGCCGCCGCGGGTCATCGACTTGAGCCATTTGGAATCCCGCCGGGCGCTTACGGTTCCATTGATCATGGACGGAATCGGCGAGATGGAAATCCAGGTTTTGATCGCGTAAAATAAGAAGAAGCGATAACGCCCCGTACGGGGCTTTTTTCTTGCACATGTTAACCGGAGAATATGTTGAGGAGGAATCCGTTTGGCGATTTCGCTGAAAGACCGCGTCGTCATCATCACCGGGGCTTCGAGCGGCATCGGCGCCCTGGCGGCCGCCCGGCTGTCCGAACGGGGGGCGATCCCGGTCCTGACGGCGCGCTCCGAAGATAAGCTGCGGGAGCTGTCCGACCGAATCCGGGGGCCGCACGCCGTCTATCCGCTCGACGTGACGGATTCGGCGCAGGCGGAGGATATTGCTTCGCGCGTCTACGAACGCTATGGCCGAATCGATATTTTGCTGAACAACGCCGGATACGGGGAATTCGTTCCGTTTCGGGACGCCGATCTCGAACATTTCCGGAGCATGATGGACGTCAACTATTTGGGCGTCGTGCGCTGCATCAAGGCGGTGCTGCCCTACATGGAGCGCGCCGGCTCGGGCCATATCGTCAACGTCGCCTCGCTCGCCGGCAAAATCGGGTCCGCCAAATCCAGCGGCTACGCCGCCACCAAACACGCGGTGCTGGGGCTGACGGAATCGCTGCGGCAAGAGCTTCGGCCTTCCGGCATCCTGGTGTCGGCCGTCAATCCCGGCCCGATCGACACGCCTTTTTTCGAGCGAGCGGATCCGGAGGGGACGTATCTCCGCAACATCCGGTGGTTCCTCATGCCGCCCGAGAAAGTCGTCCGGGCGATTATCGAAGTAATGGAGCGGCGCCTGCCGGAGAAAGATTTGCCGTGGCTGGCCGCGGCGGGCGTCCGCGTTCGCCGGCTGTTCCCCCGGTGGACCGAATCCATCGCCGCCAAAATTTTGAGCCAGAAATAAGGAGGGCCATGAAGTGTCCGATCCGTCCGAGCATACATTCGAAGGCCTCGGCCTGAGCCCCGCCCTGTCGGAGGCTTTGCAGGCCGAAGGAATCACGGCGCCGACGCCCGTGCAGTCCCAAGCGATACCGGATATGCTGGCCGGCCGCGACGGCGTGCTGGTGTCCCCGACGGGCACCGGCAAAACGCTGGCCTACCTGCTTCCGATTCTGCAGAAGCTGGACGGAACCCGCCGCGAGACGCAGGCCGTCGTGCTGGCCCCGACCCAGGAGCTGGCCATGCAAATCGTCCGGGAAGCGGAACGGTATGGCGCAGGTCTCGGCATTAAAACCGTCGGGCTGATCGGCGGCGCGTCCTTGTCCCGCCAATTGGAGCGGATGAAGGCGAAGCCCGCGCTCGTCGTCGGCACCCCAGGCCGCGTCCGGGAAGTCGCTTCTCTCCGCAAGCTCAGCTTGCCCGGCGTCCGGTTCGTCGTCGTGGACGAGACCGACCGCGTATTCTCGCTGGGCGGCAGAGCCGACGTCGAACAGCTGATCCGACAGTGCTCGCGGGACCGGCAGACGGTGTTCGTCTCGGCCACCCGGTCCGATGCCATGCGGGAGGCCGAGCGGTCGTGGCTGAAGCAGCCCTGGGTATCGCAAGCGGCCGAGCAAGGGCCCGGCGCGGGAAGCGGGCTGCCGGACACGATCCGCCATTGGTACTTCACGGCCGACAAGCGGGAGAAAATCGATCTGGTGTGCCGTTTGGTCCGCCATCTCCATGTGAAGCCGGTGTTGCTTTTCTTGAACGACATCGAAAAAATCGGCGAGCTGACCGCGAAGCTGAAATACGAAGGCATCCTGGTCGACGCGCTGTACGGGGACACCCCCGGCAAAGAGCGCGGCGAGGCGCTGCGCCGCTTCCGCGCCGGGCGCACGCACGTGCTGGTCGCCACGGATCTGGCGGCGAGGGGGCTCGACGTGCCCGGCCTCCCGCTGGTCATCCAGTTCGAGCCGGCGCTGGACGCGGACCATTACGTGCATCGGGCGGGGCGCACCGGGCGGATGGGCCGCGAAGGCGTCTCCATTACGCTTGCGGCCCCGCAGGAGCGTTTTATCGTCGATAAGCTCTCCAAGCAGCTCGGGATCCTCATGGAGCCGAAGACGTTTTATCAAGGCCGCGTGTTGTCGCCGGAAGAAGCCGGCCGCCGCAGAAACGTCGTCTCCGCCCGGGCGAAGGAGGGCGCCGGGAAACTCACGGAAGCGGCGGAACGCAGCTCCGAGCCGGTTCGCGGGACGTCTCCCAAGCCGGCCCGCAAGCCGCCGGCGCAAGCGCCGGCCTCCGCCCAAGCGAAGGGCAAGGCCAAGATCGACCGGGAGCGCGACCGCAAAAACAAAGGCGCTCCCCGCTGGTTGAAAGCCAAGCGGGAAGTTGGTCCCGGTTCGGATCGCCCGTAACGCGAATCGGTAGGACCAACGTCTCATTTTCCGGAAGTACCCGCCAAAACCCCCAGCCGCTCCCGAATCCTCTAGGCGTACGGTTAAAAACCGTGAATCCGGACAAGGGAGTGGTTAGGGATGAAGAACGTTTGGAAGAAGACGGCCGTTACGGCCCTCGCGGTCAGCATGCTGGCAGGGAGCGCGGCAGGAGTCGCATCCGCGAAATCGAACCACGGCAACAACGGAAACGGCAAAGGCAACGGCGGCGCGAAAGCGAACGTCCATATCAACCTCAACTTCAAAGACCTGAACGAAAAGCAAATGCAGTGGGCATACGCGCACATTATCCGGCTGGCTGCGCAAGGCGTATTCAACGGATACGACGACGGCAGCTTCAAGCCGGGCAACAACATCTCCCGGGTGGAGACGATCGTCGCGGCCGTCCGCTTGCTCGGCCTCGAAGCGGAAGCCCAGAAGCCGGAGAACATGAACGCCACTCTGAATTTCAAGGACTTCGACCAGTTGAAGAAGAAATACCCGAACGCCGTCGGCTACGTGGCGGTCGCCTTGAAGAACGATCTGATCGGCGAAGACGAGACGTCGATCCAGCCGGAAAAGCCGGCCACGCGGCTGTGGGCTTCCGTGTTGCTGGTCAAAGGTCTGAAGCTGGGAGACGAAGCGAGAGCCGACATGACCGCGTCGCTTCCGTTCAAGGATTCCAAGGAAATTCCGGCCGGCTCCGTCGGCTACGTCGCCGTCGCGGTGGAGAAAGGCATCGTCTCGGGTTACACCGACCAGACGTTCAAGCCGAACAAGCCGGTTACGCGCGCCGAACTGGCCACCATTCTGGACCGCCTCGGCGTTGAGCTCCCGGGCCAAGGAAACACGGACACCGTCAATGCCGCGGTTACGGGCACCGTCGTCGCCAACGTGTACGGCAGCTCCATTACCGTGCAGAAGACGGACGGCACGAACGTCACGATTCCGGTCGCTTCCGACGTTTTCGTATTCCGTAACGGCGTGAAGGCTTCCGCGTCCGCGATCGTGGCCGGCGACCAAGTGCTGGTTCGCACGTACAACGGCCAGGCCGTATTCATCGAAGTCACGAAGCTGGCATCCGCAACGACGCAATTCACGGATGCCGGCAAAGTGAGCGCGTTCACGTTCGACGCTCAAGGGCGGATCGCTACGATTTCCCTGGTTCGCGACGTGAACGGCACGTCCTCCACGGTCGTGTATAACGTCGATCCGAGCGTGTCGATCACGGGCGGCTCCGGCGTGCTGGCCGTAAACCTCGTCGTCATCGTCAAAGGCGAGAACAGCAGCGTCAAGCAAATCCAGATCACGGGCTGACGTTTCGCGTAAAACCCGTCAATTGGCAAGTCAGGCACCCTTCGGCCGAGCCCCAGGCCGGAGGGTGTTTTTTGTGCCTGTATGTCCGGCAGCGTTATAATGGAAAGAACGAATGGATACCGAGAGGGGAGATCGCGAGTTGGTTCAGGAAGGGCGGACCGAAGCCACGCTGCGGGTAACGGACCTGACGGGCGGATACAGCCGGAGAAAGCCGGTTCTCCACGGCGTTTCCTTGGAGGTTCGGGCGGGGGAAATCGTCGGTTTGATCGGCCTGAACGGCGCGGGCAAAAGCACGTTGATTCGCCACGTGCTCGGACTCATGACGCCGCATTCGGGAGAAGTGAGCGTAATGGGCGTCCGGCTGGAGGAAGATCGGGACCGGTATCGCCAATCCTGCGCTTACGTGCCGGAGCATCCGATGCTGTTCCCCCATCTGACGGTGCGCGAGCATCTTCGCTTCTCTGCTTCCGCGTACGGGATGGACAAGGAAGCCGCGGAACGGAGAACGGCGGAGCTGGCTTCCGCTTTCCGCATGTCCGAGGCGCTGGACGCTTTGCCGGACACGCTGTCCAAAGGAATGAAGCAGAAAACGATGCTGATGGGCGCGCTGCTCGTCGCCCCGCCGCTGCTGATCATCGACGAACCGTTGCTGGGGCTGGATCCGCTCGCCATCCGGGGCTTGCTCGGCGCCTTGGAAGAGGCGCGTGACGCGGGCTGCGCGATTCTGCTCAGCTCGCATATTCTGCCGGCGCTGGAACGGAGGGCCGACCGGCTGGCGGTGCTGCACCGTGGCGAAATCATCGCCCGGGGAACGCCGCGGGACGTGAAGTTACAGGCCGGCTTCGATTCGGCGGACGCCTCGCTGGACGACGCGTTCGAGACCCTGGTGGTGAAGGCCGAAACCCGAGGCTCGGCCGCCGAAGGAGGGCCGTCCCGTGTCTGACGGACGGAACGACCGGCAGCGGGAGCCGCTCCTCTCGCTGAAGCGCAGCCGCGCCTCCGCTTTCCGGACCGAGGTGTTCCCGTACTTCCGCTATGTGGCCCAAAGCGGTTTTGGGCTGCTCGTCTCGGCCGTCTTCTTCGCGTTCGCGATCGGTTACGGGAACCTGCTGCGGGACGTTCCGCCGGACTTGCCGGCCGGGCTTACGGGAGCAGCGGCGATCGCGGCGGTCTCGGTCTGGACGCCGCTGCGGACGTATTTGGGACGGGCCGATACGGTGTTCATGCTGCCGATGGAGTCCTCCGTCATGCGGACGTATTTGCGGCCGACGATCCGCCGGGCGATACGTTCCGGCGCGCTGCGGGCTTTGGCCGCGTACGCGGTTTTCCTGCCGCTGTACGTCCGCGCGCCCGCGACGGAAGCGGCGGCGGCCGGCAGGCCGCTCTGGCTGCTAGGCTTGGCGCTGGCCGCGCTGGGCGCCTGGAACGCTTGCGGGGGCTGGATAGAGAGGCAGACCGTGCGCGGGGACGCGAGGCTGCTCCTTCGGCTGGCGAGGTTCGCGTTGACGCTATTGGCCGCTTGGGCGCTGGTGAATGCTTCGCCGCTGCCGGCGTTCGGTTTCGCCGCGGCAGCCGCGGCGCTCGTGTCCGCGTGCTGGCGGATCCCGAAGCGGCAGGCGCTGCCGTGGGAGAAGCTGATCGCGGAGGAGGAGGCGGCCCGCCGCCGCTGGATGCGGTTTCTCGGCTGGTTCGTGGACGTGCCTTCCGAAGCGGCCAGGCCGAAGCCGAGACGCTGGGCGGCCTGGATCGGGGACCGCCTGCCTTGGGGGCGCGGGCGTGCCTGGCATTTCTTGTACGCCAAGACGTTTCTAAGAGGCGAAACGTTCGGCGCTTGGCTCTGGTGGAACGCGGTGATCGGCTTGATCCTGATCGCCGCGAACCATCCGGCCGCCGATTGGATCGCATACGGCATCGGGGCCGCCATCGGCGGCATCCAGCTCGGAGAGCTGGCCGGTTATCGGTTGGCCGCGCCGACGGAATCGCTGCCGCTGGATCCGAGCGGCCGCAAAGCCGCCGCGGCCGGGACCGCCCGAGCGGCCGGCATGGCCGGCGCCGCCGTACTGTGGCTGCTGGCCGCCGTTCCGTATCGCGCAGACGTCGGTTGGGTCGGCTGGGCGATGCTGGCGGCAGGCTTGCTGTGGAACGGTTGGCTGATCCCAAGGCGAATGGCCAAACCGCGTGAGGACGACGAGGAGTGAAGGTGGATTGGAAACAAACGGGGGCTTTTGCCCAAGCGACCGCGGCTTGGGCAAAAGCCCCCTTCTTCGAATCTCCCTTACTTCCCGGCCCGCACGTCGAGTACGGCGCGGTGGATTCGGTCGAACAGGTCCTCGAGTTCAGGCTCCTCGATGCAGGAGAACGCGACCCGCAGGTCGGTGCCGCCGAGGGCGATCGTGCCGACCTCGTATTCGTTCAGCAGCAGCTGCCGCACCGCTTCCGCGTCTACGTCAAGCTTCAGGCACATGAAGTAGCCGGAGTTGAACGGGTAGTATATCAGATCGTCTCCGTATTTCCCGCTGTCAAGCAGCTGTTTGACCCGATTGGCGCGGCCTTTCATGATCGCGTATTTCCGCGCCTTCTGATCGGCGAAATCCGGGGATTTCAGCGCCCGCAGCACGAACGTCTGCGAAGGATGCGGCCCGCTGGAGATCGTCGCCCGGATGATGCCGAGCGTCTTCTGCTCCAGGGCGGCCAGACAAGCGTCGGAGGTTCCCCCATAGGTGATGAAGCCGACCCGGAAGCCCCACACGTATTCTTCCTTCGTCGCGCCGTCGATCTTCACGGGCAGCACCCGCTCGTGAAGCCCGCACAGGCGTCCGAACAAGGATTCGTGCAGGGAATCCTCGAAGAACAGCGCGAAGTACGCGTCGTCCGTGACGGCCACGACGTTGATGCCGGCTTCGGCGGCGTCGCGGATCGCGGCGACGATCGCTTCGCCCTCCTTCTTTCCGGGCGTATAGCCGGTCGGGTTGTTCGGGAAGTTCAGCAGCACGATCGCCTTGCCCCGCTCTTTCTGCGCCAGCAGCGCGTCCCGCAGTCCGGCGGCGTTGAACGAACCGTCGGCGTCGTACAGCGGGTATTCCACCATGACCGCGCCGCGGCGGATGCCGAACGTCAGCTCGTAGTTCTCCCAGTTTTTATCCGGCAGGATCACCGCGTCGCCTTCGTCGGCGAACAGATCGGCGACGATGCTGAGGCCGTGGGTCAACGCGTTGGTCACGACCGGCTGGCTGAACCGCTTGCCGGCCAAGGACGGGTTCTCCTGCAGCATTTTGTCGCGCCAAGCCGTGCGCAGCTCGGGTTTGCCCGCGGGCGGCGCGTATTCGTAAATGTCCTTCGGCTCGTAGGCGGACAACGTTTCCTGAATGACTTCCAGGTGCATCGGCTGTCCGTTCTCCGTCGCGATGCCGATCGTCGCGTTGTACGTTTTCGCCTTCTGCTTGGCCTCCGCGGACTGGCTCAGGATCCCGATTTTCGGAAAGTAAATGGCCCGGCCGAGTTTCGAGAGCATTTCGAAAACGCGGGGCTGCTCATGGGCAATGGTTTCGTTCAACTGCTGGGCGAGGGGATTCATGGCTTCCTTCCTTCCAAAATTTCGATTCGGTCTCTAGAAACGATTGGTCATCGCTATTATACACGAATGGACCGGGAGCGTCATCGACCGGGAAAGGAAAAGGAATGGCAATTCGGAGGATTCCGGATAAACGGCTTATCGGCCCGCGGAATCGTGCGGCGCCTTGGCCCGGATCCACGCCATCGTTTCCGGGTCGCCGGGCCAATTCCGGTTTTCCAATCCGGCCAGTACGCCTTCCCGCTTTTTGCCGCTCATGTTCTGCCCGAATTTGAATTTGCCGGAGACGGACTCGGAATCCAGCCGCAGCACCCCCACGCCTTTCAGCTCCGGAACGTATCTGGGGTCGGCCGCGTCGATCGGCGCGTGGCCCCCCTCCGGCTGCATGGCGGCCATCAGCGCGCCGAGCGCCCCGGCTTTCTCCTGCAGGTCCTCGACTTGGCTGACGGTTCCCCGGATCCGGACGGAACGGAAGAAAACCGTCGCCGGACAAGCTCTCACGGGATCGGAGAAATAAGACGGAATAAACGCGTGGGCTTCGTAGACGACGAATTCGGCGCGCGGATCATCCGCCAGCCCGCGCATTTTCTCGCCTGCCTTGCTGCCGTGGAAATAGATCGCATCCGCATGGTAGACGAAGTTCAGCGGCACGGCTTTCGGCCACCCGTCGCTCCCCCGGAACGTCAACACCCCGTCGTGCTTTTCCCGCAAAAACGCCTCGATTTCCTCGCGGTTCTCCACTTCGAACTCTTTTCTTCTCATGGCCAGTCCCCCTTGTCGATCCCGCCGTTCACGTATGGATGGCGTCGATTGACGTACAGTGTAAAACTGAAATTGACATATGAAAAGATCCAATTTAGAGTAAAATCAATAGACCATTTCACGCTAAGGAGGAAGACCGAATGGCGCTGCCGATCGCGTATGAGGCCAGGCTCGCGGAATGCGGAAGCAAACACATGGCGCTGTACCAAGCGCTGAGGGACGCGATCGCGGGCGGGCTTCTCCCTCCGGGGGAGAAGCTGCCGTCTACCCGCGCGCTGGCGGCCATGTACGGTCTGTCCCGAGGCAGCGTGAATCTCGCTTACGAAATGCTGGCGGCGGAAGGGTACGTCCGAACCGGCGTCGGACAAGGCACCTTCGCCGCGGGGGCGGCGGGAACGGCCGCCCGGATCCCGGGAGGGACGGCTGCCGCGCAACCGGATTTGTCCGCCTGGGGCCGACGCCTCATGGAAATCGGCGGATCGGACGAATCGGATGAAACGGACGAATCGGATGAAGGGTACGTACCGGCCACTTCTTTGCCAGGCGCAGAGATGGAGGAAGCTCCGCTCAGCTTCGTCCCCCGGAATATCGGAGAACGATGGTTTCCCTGGGCGGAATGGCGGTCGGCCGTAGCCTCCGTCTGGCCCGGCAGCAAGGGGAACAGGGAGCCGCCTTCTGCGCCCGCGGCGGGAAGCCTCGAGCTCCGCCGGGCCATTGCCGGCCGCCTGCGGCGGGAGCGGGGCATCCTGTGCGACGCCGGCCACGTCGTGCTCACCGGGGGTTCGATGCAGGCGATCGCACTGCTGTCCCAATTGCTGCTGGAGAAGGGGAGGACGGCGGTGGCCGAAGACCCGGGGTATACCGGCATCCGAATGGCGGCGCAGGCGGCGGGGGCGGCTGTCGCAGCCGGGGCGGTCGACGACGGCGGCATCGTGCCGCGGGATTGGGATGCCGACGTGCTGTTCGTCACGCCGACGAGACAATATCCGACCGGGGCCGTTTTGGCTTACGAGCGGCGCCTGGCGCTGCTGGAATGGGCGTCGCGGCGGGGCGCCTGGATCGTGGAAGACGATTACGACAGCGATTTCCGCTGGGGCGGACGGCCGATCGAACCGCTCAAGTCGCTGGACCGCGAGGACCGCGTCGTATACGTGGGCACGTTTTCCCGTTCGTTGCGGACGGACATCCGGATCGGCTTCGCCGTCGTTCCCTCGGCCCTGCGGGACGCATTCGTTGCGGCCAAGCGGCTGTACGAACCCCATCCCACGGGGCTGACCGAGCAGCGGGCGCTCGCCGTTTGGATGGCTCAAGGCGGTTACGACCGCCACATGCGGCGGATGAGAAGGATTTACGGCCGGCTGCAAGGAACGCTGCGCCGCCTGATGGAGGAGAAGCTTGGCGAATGGTTCCGCGTCGTTCCTTCGGATGCAGGGCTGCATCTGTATGCCGTTTGGAGGAAAAATGAGGTAGAATATGAGAGACTGAGACAAGCTTGCCGAAGCTTCGGGGTGGAATGGAAGGACGCGGGCTTGTACAGGCTTGATCCCCGAAGCAGTCCGCCGTCCGGCATTTTCGGGTTTGCCCACTTGGACGAAGAACAGATCGGGGAAGGAGTCGCGCGCATTCGGCGGGCGGCGGATTCGCTGGGGCTGTAACGATGGAGACGACGAAGTCTTTTTGTTTAAGGATTAGGAGAAATGTGATGCAATTTCTTGTGGATATTAACCGGGGGCTCCCCCAAAAGTAATCGGTATAGGCTGCTTAGTTTCGCGTCACTTTTGGGGGATCCTGTTCAAGGGGAAGGATGACGAACATGCTGAACGCGGCACCGTCTTCGTTCGTGCTTACGCCTTCGTTCGCCAAAATCTCGTGCGAGCCGGGCTGGAAATGGCAGAAACGCCCGAAGGCGATGGAGAACTACGATTTGTTCTACGTATGGAACGGCGAAGGGGAGGTCGTGCTGGGAGAGCGGGCCTATCCCGTGAGCAAAGGGAGCTGCTTCCTGTTCCGCCCGGGCGACCATCCGACGGCCACCCACAATCCGCAAAAGCCCCTTACCCTGACTTATATCCATTTCAACGTCACGGAAAAGGTAGAGGAGGTGCCCGAGCGGTACCGCGTCATCGAGGATTCGATCGACTTCGAGTTCCTGCTGGCCCGTTACGTCCGGTTGTTCCTCGTGCGCACGTTCGCGGCGGAAGAGGAAGCGCGGCTCCTCCTGAAGCTGATGATGATCCATCTTCTCCGCCAGGACCGGGAAGAGCCGGTGGAGCGCAAAGCCAGCAACCAACTGACGGAGAGCATCCACGAAGTGGCGAACTTTATCCGGCAGCATCCCGGCACCGCCCACCGGGTGGACGAGCTGGCGGCCCGGGCCGGGCTGTCTTCGCGTTATTTCTCGACCAAATTCAAGGAATTGATCGGCGAGTCCGTCCAGACGTACATGATCCGCAGCCGGATCGAGCGGGCGCAGCATTTGCTGACGCATGCGGGCATGAACGTGACCGAGGTGGCCGACGCGCTGGGTTATCGGGACATTTTCTTCTTCAGCCGGCAGTTCAAGCAGTACACGGGCAAAAGCCCTTCGGAAATCCGTTGAAAACGTCGGCGGCAGATCGATAAGCAAACGCGCAAAAAGCGAAGGGGGCTGGCCGGCCCCCTTCTATGATTGTCCGGCATAAAATTGCAAGTAGTCCGCGAAATGTCCCGTCCAATAGGAGACGGCATGCCCGCCGGGCCAGGTATGCCATTCGGCGGCAACGCCGGTCTGCCGGAGCAGACGGTACAACTTTTCGTCCACGCCGGCCAACCCGTCCTCGGCCCCGGCATCCAGATAGACGGCGATTCCGCTCAGATCGCGGCTGACCGCAAGCCGGAACGGGTCGCGCTCATTGCGCAACGGTTCGCTCGGGTACAGCCAATCGCGCTGGTCGATATAATCGTCTTCGGCGCCGTAATCCCAGATGGCGGCGCTGTGGCCGCCGACGCGCGAGAACAGGTCCGCATGACGGAACCCGAGATAGAGCGAAGCGAACCCGCCCATGGAGAATCCGGCCAACATGCGGCCGCTTCTCTGCGAATGGGTGCTGTACGTGCGGTCGATTTGCGGGATCAGCTCCTTGATTAAATAATCTTCGTATCGGCCTTCGTCGACGCCGGGCGGCTTTACGCCTTGGCCGGGAGTCGTATTGACCCCGAAGCTTTGCCCGTAGTCCGGCGATACGATGAGAAGCGGCTTTATTTTCCCTTCCGCGATCAGACGGTCCGCAACCCGATTCAATCCCATCAGGCTGAAAACGGAGTCGCGCGTTCCTCCGTACCCATAAAGCGCGTAGAGAACCGGATATTCGCGCTTGGGGTCGTAACCGGGCGGGACATACACCGCGGCGTGTTTCATTTTCCCCAACGCCTGGCTGTCGATATCGACGGTATCCAGATAAGACGCGCTAACCGGCCGATGGGCCGAGCGATCTCCGCATCCGCTCAAGAACAGACAGATCATGACGGTTGCCGCCGCCATCCTTCTCCTCATCGTCAATTCACCGCGTACAGATTGTGGTCTTCGCTGCCCACGTACAGAACGCCCTCATGGAGGGTCGGCGTGGAGAAGACGTTGCCGCCAACCTGCAGTTTGCTTACTTCTTCGCCGGTCTTCGCGTCAAGGGCGTACACATACCCGTTGTCATCGCGATAAGAGTCGCCTGAGCCGAAATAAATCCGCTTACCATCCGTAACGGGCGATGAATGGATGGCGGCGAGCGCCTCGTACTTCCACTTCACGGCACCGTCCTTCGTACTGACCGCGAACAGCTCATGCTGGTCCGAACTTCCGATATAAACCGTATCGTTCAGCACCGCCGGAGACGACATCGTATATTGGAGTCCGGTGGAGTACCACAAGATCTTGCCCGTCTTTCGATCGAGGGCGACAAGCGGAAAATTCCGTCCAGCCGCATACACCGCGTTGTCGTCGAGCGCCGGCGAAGGATCCGCCGCCTGCATGAGCGGGGACGCCCACAGTTGTTCCCCCGTCTTCGCATCGAGCGCAACGATGTTGCCGGGTTCGGTGCGCAATTTCTCGATGATTCCTTGCGTACCGACATAGACGACTCCATCGTCTACGACAGGCGTAGAGTGCAGGGTGACGGGGTAGTCTTTGTAGGTGTCCGGGTTCTGAAAATGCAGCTCGCGCTTCCACCGCAGCTTGCCGTTTGCAAGGTCCAGCGCATAGAACGTTCCGCCGCCGCCGCCGAAGTAGACGGTATCGCCGTCGATGGCCGAGGAAGAAAGCCAAAAGTCGTATACGTCGCGCGGTCCGTTCGTCCCGCCTGCAACGAACTTCCAGCGCTGCTTGCCGGTTGCGGCATTGACTGCATAGAAATTGCCGTCCCCGCTCAAGAAATAAACGACGCCATCCCGGACGACCGGCGAGGAGGAGACGGGACCGCCGGTGCCGAACTTCCATTTTAGCTTGCCGGTCTCCGCGTCGGCGGCGTACAGATGGTTGTCGTCGCTCCCGACGAAGATCGTGCCGTTGTCGTAGACCGGTGAGGAGCGAATGCGGCCGCCGGTCGCGAACGACCATTTGATGTGACTGAACCGCGCCGGCCCATTCGTGGCATAAACGCCGGTATGGCGGGCGTCGCCCCGAAAGTTGACCGCCGGCGAGCCGCCGGCCCGTGAGTCGCCCGCCGAACAGCCTGCCAACGCCGCGGCGAATGCCAATGTCATACCAAATGCGGCGATTTTGGATTTCCCGCCCATGAGAGTATCCCCTTCTTTGTATGGATTTGTAGCCCAGTATAAAAGAACTCTCCCCATTGTGGAGCAGGACAGGACAGAACTGGCCTCGACAAGTCTGCCTTCCGCTTGTTATGGTAATTACATCCAAAGATTGGCTTGAAGGGGATTCAAGATGGATAACCGGGTAAAATTCGGCGATTGTTTGGCGGAGCTCTTGCAAGCAAGGGAATGGTCGGCGGCGCGTCTGGCCAAGTCGTTGAATATCGATGCATCGTATGTGCGGCGCTGGATACGGGGCGAACGGACGCCGGCATTACACGCGGCGTACATTCCGCAAATCTCGCATGCGCTCACGGATGGACTTGATCGGGATTTTCGTTCGGCATCGCGCGCTGCGCTGTTGACCGTACTGACGATGCTGGAGGAGCGAACGGGGCTGGCCGGCGAAACCGCCGCTCGGACGATTCCGGCAATCGAGCGCGTGGAGCGGGTACTGCGGGAGGCGCAACGCCACACGTTGATGCTCGATGTTGCCGCGCGAAGAACGAATCATTCCGACGAACGGACGACGCACGTGATGGAGCTGCTGACGCGGCTTCATCGACAGGCGCCGCCGGCAGGCACCCGGCCGCAAGCGCCGATGATACCGGCCGAGCGTGGTTTACCGCGCGTCGTGGTCGGCCGCGATCGCGTGCTGCTCGCGGCCGTCAACCTGATTCGGGCGGCGGTACAGGCGGACGGGCAGGCCGGGGAACGCGAAATCTGCTTTACGCTGCAGAGCGAACGGGAGCATTTTGACAATCAGCCTGATCTGTATGGGGAGTGGCATGCGGCCATCCGGCAGGCGCTGGAGCGAGGCTGGAACATTCGCCAAATCTGCCGGCTCACCCGCAATTTGGAGCGGTCGCTGCGGCTCGTGACGCAAATTATGGATTGGGCGAACGAACGGGGCGAATACGCGCTGTATTACATGCACAAATATGGGGTGCATCAGCCGCCGTTCGAGATCATTCAGGCGAGCGGGCACGGGGCTTTGTTATGTTTTGCCGGGACGAGCGGGACGGAGATCGAAACGGCGCTGTATATCGATGAGGCGGAGGCGGCGCCTACGATCGGTCCGTTCGTGCGGCAGATGTTGCACAGCGCCGAACCTCTCGTGCGCAAGCTTGATATGGAGTCTTACTTTCTGTTAAACGCGGCGAAGGACGGCAAAGGGGGCGATCACCTGTTATGTTATAGAGACATCAGTTACTTGACGGTGCCGCTTGATCTGATGGCGAAGTACGTGCAGCGATCGATACCGGACGTGCGGGAGCAGGAGGCGCATATGGGGCGTATTCGCGCGGCGGTTGAATCTTTTTACCGGGATATTCGCGCTTATCGCATGTGCCACATGTATCCGCTTCGGGTCTTTGAACAGTTGGCCGGCACGGGCGCACACCCGCACAATTACTTCTTGCGTCCCATGGGCGGCGAAGCGGCGGCCCATCTCCGGCATCTGATCGGATTGTTGACGGCTTACGAAAAGTTCGAGATCGCTCTTGTGACGGATGAACAGCTGGGATTGCTCGGGGAAGCGGAGTGGGAAGTGAAGGGCGACCACACGATCATGATCGGCGTGCCGCCGAAATCCGGGACAGCGGCCGATTCGGTAGATCTGTTGACGATTTCGGAAGGGACGATCGTCGGGGCGTTTCAGGAATATTATGGAGAGCTGTGGGAGCGGATCAATCCGTTCAGCCGAGACAAAGAGAATGTGATCCGGAAATTGGAGCAGCTGATTGCTACGATGGCGTAATCGGATAAAAAAATGGATCTATATTAACGGCTACATAAGAATCCCGGTAATCGCGAGCGGATCGCGGATACCGGGATTCTTTTTTGCTGCGCGTTTCATTTCCGAGCCAACGTCCCCAGCCGATGCCCCATTCGGACGGTGTCGCCGGCTTTCAGGTCCGTTCTCGGTTCCACGGTCCCGTCCTCGGTCAACAGAACGACGGTGGAGCCGAACTCGAAGTAAGCCAGCTCGTCCCCCCGGCCGAGGCGTGCCGGCAACGGTTCCACGTAGCGGATGCTGCTGACGTTGAGTGCGCCGACCTTCACCACGGCCAGCTCGCCGCCTTCGTGGCGAATATAGGTAACCAGCCGCTCGTTCCGGGACAGGACGCGCCGCATGAAGGTGAGTCCGAATTCGTTAACCGGGTACACTTTCCCGGGAACATGCTCGGTTTCCACGATCTCGCCCGCGCAAGGGGAATGGATGCGGTGGTAGTCCGTCGGACTGAGATAAAGCACCCAATAATAACCGTGCCGGTATTGGCGCGTGCGGGGCGAGCCGTTCAACAGCTCGTCCAGCGTGTAATCCTGTCCTTTGATCTGCAGTAGAAGGCCGTCTCGGATCGGTCCGCAGGCAGTGATCCGGGCGTCTACCGGACTGACCAGGGTATCTACGGCCTCGTCGATCGGCCGGCTGCCCGGCTTCAGGCGGCGGGTGAAAAATTCGTTCAGCGTTCCGTACTCTTCCAGCCGTTTCTCCGCTTCTTCCACGGCGATCCGATACGTGGCGGCAAACCGCGGGATCAGCCGCCGGCTGAAGGCCGATTTGGCGAACGATCCCGTCAGCCGCGACACGAATTTGCGCGAGGACAGTTCCGTCATCGCGCGCAGCAGTCGGCGAGTCATCGGGCCGGCCACTCCTTTATCGCTTGAGTTCTTATCGATTGGATTAGTGTGCCATAACGGCGGGCAAAGTGCAATAGACCGAGCGGCGCCCATCCTCGTGGCGTGCCTATGGGTATATGCATATGATACTCCAGACTTGAATACGGGGAAGGAGAAGGACATGAGAAAGGACAAACCGAAAAAGGCGCCACAATCCCGCAGGCGATCCTATATCGTCGACAACCCGAACACGCTCGAGCTCCAACTGCTGGACGAAATCCGCAAGAAAGAAGCCCGGCAAGTTTCGATTCTCGGGGCTTCCTCGGCGAATGTCGAGAAACCCGAAGCGCCGGAGCAGGATCAAGCCGCAGGCCCGGCATGGGGAGACGGACGCAGGGGCCGCAAGACCCCTTCGGCCGCCAAAGCCGGAAACAAAACGAGGCCGGGGGTGTGGAGTTCGGCCCAGCCTCCGTCCGCGCTGGGCGAATCCTCGGCGAAGCGCGGCTCCGATCGGGAGGATATCGTGTCCTCCGCCGTGCACGGCTCCGTTCGGGAAGAATTCGTATCTTCCCCGCAAGAGACCGACCGGATCGCGGAACTCGCCGCTTCCACCGCCCTGGAGGAAACGAAAGCCGAACCCGAATTGCCGGCCGCGATCGCGGAACCGGCAAAGGACGAACCGATCGCCTTGCCTTTGAATCGGGAGGAAACGGTCACGGAGTCGCCGGCCCCCTCGGCAGAAGAAACAAGGGCTGCGACCGCCGCGGTGGAGCGCCGGTCTCGGCTGGAGGAAAAACGTATGCCTTCCAAACCGCTTCCGATCGTGTATACGGACGATTTGGCGGACGGAGCGGTGACCGGGGACAAAATCGCGCCTTACACCATCGGCCCGCGTCAGCTGGGCAGAGAATCCGTCGTCACGGACGCTTTGGCGGATTTCGCCGTGACCGCCATCAAATTGGCGGACGGCTCGGTGACTTCGACCAAGCTGGCACCGGAATCGGTCTCCGGCGACCATTTGATCAAGAACTCCGTCTCGGGGCAAAAAATCAGGGATCGGTCCATCACCTCGGAAAAACTGAAGGACGGCAGCGTCACTTCGGAGAAACTGGCGGATCGGACGATCAGTTCGGATAAAATCGCGGAAGGTTCGATCACGGCCAAACATTTGAGCCTGTCGGTCATCACCGCCGAACTGCTGCAGGACCAAGCCGTCACCGCGGAGAAAATCCGCAGCGGAACGATCCGAAGCGAGAACTTGGCCAACGAAGTCATCGACACTTCCAAGCTGGCGGACGGTGCGGTCACCACCTCGAAAATCCGGGCGGGCTCCGTCACGGGAGAATTGATCGCCGGCGGCGCGGTGGAATCGAAGCACTTGGCGGAAGGGCTTATCCTGGCCGATCACGTGGCGCCGGGGGTGGTGCAGGGAAAGCACTTGGCCCCGAGGACGATCCGGTCGGATCACCTCGCGGAAGGGGCCGTGGGAAGCCGGGAATTGGCGGATCAAGCTTTGTCGGGAAACAAGCTGGCAGCCGGCGCGGTCACCGGCGCTCATCTGCAGGCGGAGGCGGTGTCCGGCCGCCATCTCGCCGAAAAAGCCGTTGAGGCCCGGCACCTGGCCGACGATACCGTCACGGCCGCCAAATTGGCGGAGCAGTCGGTGTCCACGATTAAACTCGTCGACCATTCCGTCACCTCGACGAAAATCGCGGATCAAAGCGTCGTTTCCGCCAAAATCGCCGACGAAGCGGTATTGGCCCGGCACTTGTTCCGCGGCAGCGTGACCGCCGACAAACTGGGCGACGGCGCGGTGGAGCGGCGGCATCTGGCCCCGGGAGCGGTCGAAGGGACGCATCTGGCGGATGGAAGCGTCGGGAGGAAACATTTGCAGGAGGGTGCCGTGGACTCCGGGAATTTGGCTCCGAACGCCGTTAAACGAAGCCATCTGTCGGCAGGATCCGTCGCGGCGGAACAGATCGCGGAAACGTCCGTACTGGGCGACCATCTGGCCGACGGAGCGGTCGAGAGCCGGCATTTGACTCCGGAAGCCGTCGAATCGGGGCACCTGGCCCCGGAATCCGTGACCTCGGAAAAGCTGGCCGTAGGCGCGATCCGTCCGATCCACTTCGGGATCGAGTCGGTGACGGCGGGCGCGCTCGCCCACAAAGCGGTGGAAAGCCGCCATCTGAAACCGGGCATCGTGAAGGAGGAGCATTTGGCTGAAGATTCGGTCGGAACCAAAGCGCTGCAGCCGGAGTCCGTCACCGACAAGACGATCGCGTCCGGCGCGGTCGGGGAGCGGCATCTGGCCGTTCGTTCGGTGCTTCCGCATCATTTGACGGACCATGCGGTCACTTCGCTCAAGCTCTCGCCGGAATGCGTTTCGACGGATAAATTGGCGGACTTTGCCGTTACCGCGGCGAAACTGGCCGACGGAAGCGTGACGGCGCCGAAACTCGAAGACGGCTCCGTCGGGACGTCCGCTTTGAAGCCCGGATCCGTCACCGACCGAATTCTCGCCAACGAAGCGGTCGGAGCCCTCCAGATCCGGAAGCAGGCGGTCGGGTCCGCGCATCTGGCGGACGGCAGCGTGACCGGACGCGCCATCGCGGAGGGAGCCGTAGTTTCCGGGGCGTTGGCGGACGGATCGGTGACGTCCTCCAAATTGGCTTCGGAGGCGGTGGAAAGCCAGCATTTGGCGCCCCAATCCGTGCTCAGCTGCCATTTGGGCGTCGGCAGCGTCCATGACTTCCATCTGAGCGAGGGGGCCGTGGATTCCTCGCACCTCGCCCCCGGCAGCGTAAACAGCGGCCATCTGGCGGAGGAGGCGGTAACGGGCGTCCATCTGGCCAAGAAAACCGTCGGCCCGGACCATGTGGAGTCGAACGCGATCCATGCCCGGCATTTGGGCGTCGGCGCGGTGCTGCCGCAGCATCTGACCGACAGCAGCGTCACCGAGAGGACGCTGGTGGATGAGTCCGTCACGACCCCCAAACTCGCGGAAAGGGCGGTCACGTCGGACAAAATTTCGATCGGCAGCGTGGGGACCGAACATTTGGCGCCGGAAAGCGTCGGAGGCAAACACCTGAAGCCGGATTCGGTCCACGGGTATCACCTCCGGAAAGGGACGGTCACCTTGTCCCACTTGTCTCCGGATTTGTACGAAAGGGCCAAAGCGGCGGATCTCCCGATCGGTTCGGAACGGCTCGGGGTCGGCTCGGTCGGAGCCATTCAGCTGCAGGACGGCTCCGTGGAGGAAGGCAAACTTGCCGACGGGGCCGTTACGACCCGGACGATGGCGAACGAAAGCGTGACCGCCCAGAAGCTGGGGCCCGCCGTGCTGCAGACGCTGGCGTTCGCGGCGTCCCTTGTCGACGAGGAGCGATTGGCCGACGGCGCGGTCACGACGGAGAAGCTGGCGGAAGACAGCGTGACGGCCCCGAAGCTCGAGCCGGAACTGCGGGAGCTGCTGGCCGACCTCGCTTCCCCCGCTCGGGAGGAACGTCTGGCGGATGAGGCGGTCACCGCCGCCAAACTCGCGGCCGGCGCCGTCACGGAGGCGCGGATCGCCGATCGGGCCGTGAGCGGGGCGAAGCTGGCCGACGGTTCGGTGAGCGAAACGAAGCTGGCGGATGGCGCGGTGAGCGAAGCGAAGCTTGCGGACGGCTCGGTGAGCGGGGCGAAGCTTGCGGACGGCTCGGTGAACGAAGCGAAGTTGACGGCAGGCTCGGTGAGCGAGGCAAAGTTGACGGCAGGCTCGGTGAGCGAGACGAAGCTGGCGGACGGCGCGGTGAGCGAAGCGAAGCTTGCGGACGGCGCGGTGAGCGAAACGAAGCTGGCCGACGGCTCGGTGAGCGAGACGAAGCTCGCGGCAGGCTCGGTGAGCGAGACGAAGCTGGCCGACGGCTCGGTGAGCGAGACGAAGCTCGCGGCAGGCTCGGTGAGCGAGACGAAGCTGGCCGACGGCTCGGTGAGCGAGACGAAGCTCGCGGCAGGCTCGGTGAGCGAGACGAAGCTGGCCGACGGCTCGGTGAGCGAGGCGAAGCTGGCGGACGGCGCGGTGAGCGAGGTAAAGCTGGCGGATGGCGCGGTGAGCGAGGCGAAGCTGTCGGATGGCGCGGTGAGCGAGGCGAAGCTGGCAGAAGGCGCGGTGAGCGAGGCAAAGCTGGCGGAAGGCTCGGTGAGCGAGGCAAAGCTGGCGGATGGCGTGGTGAGCGAGGCAAAGCTGGCCGACGGCTCGGTGAGTGAGAAGAAGCTGGCGGATGGCGCGGTGAGCGAGACGAAGCTGGCGGATGGCGCGGTGAATGAGCTGAAGCTGGCCGACGGCTCGGTGAGCGAGACGAAGCTGGCCGACGGCTCGGTGAGCGAGACGAAGCTCGCGGACGGCTCGGTGAGCGAGACGAAGCTCGCCGACGGCTCGGTGAGTGAGGCGAAGCTGGCGGACGGCTCGGTGAGCGAGGTAAAGCTGGCGGACGGTTCGGTGAGCGAGGCGAAGCTTGCGGAAGGCGCGGTAAGCGGGGAGAAGCTGGCGGACGGCGCGGTGAGCGAGGCGAAGCTGGCGGATGGTTCGGTGAGCGAGACGAAGCTGGCGGACGGTTCGGTGAGCGAAGCGAAGCTGGCGGATGGTGCGGTGAGCATAGCGAAGCTAGCGGACGGCGCGGTGAGCGAGCCGAAGTTGGCGGATCGCGCGGTAAGCGAAGCGAAGCTGGCCGACGGTGCCGTGACCGGAACGAAGCTCGGCGAGCGTTCGGTCGGCACCCGTCACCTGCTTTCGGGGGCCGTCACGGAATCGGTGCTGGCGGACGGAGCCGTCACTTTCGAGAAGCTGGATCCCACGCTGGCCGAAGCCGTCGCGCTAGCCAACACGCCGGCCGGTCCGGACCGGCTTCAGGATCGCTCGGTCGGCTCCGACAAGTTGGTGCCGGAATCGGTCGGCTCCGTCCACCTGGCCGCGCAAGCGGTGACCGCCGGCAAAATCGCGGCCGAGGCCGTAGGACATCGGGAGCTGCAATCGCGGTCGGTCACGGAAGCCCATCTGGCGAACGGCTCCGTTACGATCGGAAAACTGGATCCGGAACTGGCGAATACGATCGCGATGGCGGCCGCCCCCGTCGGAGAGGATCGGTTGACGGATGGCGCGGTGACCTCCGCGAAGCTGGCCGTCGGTTCGATCGGGAACTTGCAGCTGGCCGATTCGGCCGTCACGAGCGAGAAAATCGCCGCGAACTCGGTTGGAGAAGCTCAACTCGCTGAGGGAGCTGTCACGGAAGCCCGCTTGGCCGACGGCAGCATCGCGTTTGCGAAACTGAACGACGAGCTGAAGGCTTTCGTGGAACGCAACGACGCCCCCGTATCGGAGGAACGGTTGACCGATGAGGCGGTCACCTCCCGGAAGCTGGCGGCAGGTGCCGTCGGCGCGGTTCATCTGGCCGAGGGGAGCGTCACGCGCGAAAAGCTTGCGGAAGGAGCCGTCGCCGTTCGGCAGCTCGCGCCTGGGGCGGTCAGCGGGGAGAAGCTTGCGGTACGCAGCGTCAGTTCCTCTCATCTGATTCCGAAGTCGATCGGAACCATGCATTTGGGGGACCAGGCGGTAACGTCGGAAAATTTGGCCGACGGCGCGGTGAGCGAGGCGAAGCTGGCCGACGGCGCGGTGAGCGAGGCGAAACTGGCTGACGGCGCGGTGAGCGGGGCGAAGCTGGCCGACGGCGCGGTAAGCGAGGCAAAACTGGCCGACGGCGCGGTAAGCGAGGCGAAGCTGACCGACGGCGCGGTAAGCGAAGCGAAGCTGACCGATGGCGCGGTGAGCGAGGCCAAACTGGCTGACGGTGCGGTGAGCGAGGCGAAGCTGACCGATGGCGCGGTGAGCGAGGCCAAACTGGCGGACGGCGCGGTGATCGAGGCAAAGCTGGCCGACGGCGCGGTAAGCGAGATGAAGCTGGCCGACGGCGCGGTGAATGAGGCGAAGCTGACCGATGGCGCGGTGAGCGAGGCAAAGCTGGCCGACGGCGCGGTGAGCGAGGCAAAGCTGGCTGACGGCGCGATAAGCGAGGCAAAGCTGGCCGACGGCGCGATAAGCGAAGCGAAGCTGTCCGACGGCGTGGTAAGTGAGGCGAAACTCGCCGACGGCGCTGTAAGCGAAGCGAAGCTGATCGACGGCGCGGTAAGCGAGGCGAAGCTGGCTGACGGCGCGGTAAGCGAGGCAAAGCTGGCCGACGGCGCGATAAGCGAAGCGAAGCTGTCCGACGGCGTGGTAAGTGAGGCGAAACTCGCCGACGGCGCTGTAAGCGAAGCGAAGCTGATCGACGGCGCGGTAAGCGAGGCGAAGCTGGCTGACGGCGCGGTAAGCGAGGCAAAGCTGGCCGACGGCGCGATAAGCGAAGCGAAGCTGGCCGACGGCGTGGTAAGTGAGGCGAAACTCGCCGACGGAGTCGTAACCGAAGCGAAGTTGGCGCCTGAGGTGCGGCAAATTTTGGCGGAGGCCCAGCAACTTGCAGCGCAAGCCAAGATCGAATCGGAGAAGTCGGTCATTTCCGAGCCGGAGATTGACGCCGTTGCTGTAATTCCGTTCACAGAGGACGCTGTCGACGATTACAGGCTGGTTGACGGCTGCATAGACGGTTCTAAGCTGGGCGACGGCTCTATCGACGGTTCTAAACTGACCGACGGATCCATCGACGCATCCAAGCTGGCCGCCGGCTCCGTGACGCCTGGCCATTTGGCTTTCATGCCGGTCGCCGCGCAGATTCCCGGCGTCTCCTTGCAATATGGGAACATGGAATACGCCTTTCAGGGCGCCGTCGAAGCCATCGAATTGACGGTTCCGTTCGCCGCCCCGTTTACCGACGCTTCCTACGTCATTTTTGCGATGTCGGATCACCCCTCCTGTTGCTGCTTCGTACGATCCAAAAAGGAAAACGAAGCCGTCATCCAAATTCTAAGAACCCGCCTCGGACCGGAGCCGCAAGGCACGATCCAGTGGGTCGCCATTGGCCGGTAATTGCGCCCCGCCAATCTTCGTCCGGTCCTCCGCTTTCCGCGGGGGACCGGTTTTTTTATCCGTTAGGCCATTCTCATGGCCGTACATACGCCGTTGCGCTTGGACACTTGACACATACAATGTCAAAGAAAACGGGGCCGGTATGCCGGGAGGAGGAAGGCATGCCCATCAACGCGACGAAACGCAGACGCCGAAACGCCGGATCGTCATCCCGCGCCTCCCGATCGCCTTTGCCGATCTCTGCGCAGCCCGACGGTCATCCCGCGGCAGACACCCCTCATGTATCCGTGATCGTGCCGGTCATGAACGAGAGAAAGACGTTGGCGGAAGTTCTGCAAGAAGCGTTCCGGGTCCATCCGCTCACGGAAGTGATCGCCGTCGTTAACGGTTCGACGGACGGTTCGCTGGAAGTTGCCCGCCGCAGCGGCGCGCAGGTCATCCATTTCGAAAGCCCGCTCGGTCACGACGTGGGCAGGGCGATCGGAGCGAAAGCGGCCAAAGGAGACGTGCTGCTGTTCATCGACGGGGATATGGCGATTCGCGCTCCGGTGTTAAAAGCTTTTGTCGATGCCGTGGATAGCGGAACGGACGTCGCCCTGAATGACTATTCGGGCCCGGTGAAACGTTCGGCCGTGCACAGCGTGGTGCTTGCGAAGCACGCATTGAACCTGTTAATGGGCCGGCCGGATTTGCAAGGCGCGTCACTGACGGCGGTGCCCCATGCGCTGAGCCGACGCGTTTTGGATAAGATCGGGCCCCACCCGCTGGCCATTCCGCCCTTGGCGCTGGCGATGGCGGTCAAGAGCGGCCTTACCGTCCGGCGCTGCCGCCACGTGCCTGTCGGTCGCCTGAATCCCTCGCCTCGATCCAAGGCGGGGGCGTATCCGCTCATACCTCTCGTCGTGGGCGACCATCTGGAGGCGATCGGGTGGTGGTTGGAAAATGAACCGCCTGAATCCTCGAATGGGAAAGCGTAAGGAAGGAAGGAACCGTTTGGCTCGAACGAGAAAAACCAACCGGAGGAGAACCGGAATCCGCCGCGCTGCCGGACTCGAGCTCTATACGCTGGGCATTCGCCGAGGGAGAGAATGGAGCACGTCGAGCCGCAGCCGGGCGGCTCCCGCTGACGTTATCTCCGCCGTTCAAGAGGCATGGCGCAAGTTGGCAGACCGCCCGTCGCTCCGAACCGCGAAATGGCCGGCCGCGCTCCGGTTAGGAAGGCGATTTGCCTCCGGATTTTGGCGGGGAGCGCGCAGGAAGGGACGGCTTATCCTTCTCCCGCTTCAAGGATCGGCCGGAGCCATTCTCGCGGCGCCTCGCGCAACGGAGTCGCTTCAATCCGCCTTGCGGAGGCTTCGGCAACTGCCGCTGTCGGAAATCATCGTGGCGATCCCCGAAGATTCGCCTGCCGAACTGCTTCAAGCCGCGCATGCGGACCCGGATGTGACGGTCGTGTTCCATCCCGTTACGGCGGCTTCCGGAGCCGTTCTGGCGGTGGCCGCCAAATCATCGAAAGCGGACACGGTCCTTTTCGTGGACGGGGAGAACCCGGTAGAGACGGTCCGGATGGCTCGCTTCGTGTGGGCTTGCGATCGGGGAGGCTTGGATGTAGCGCTGAACGACAGCGCCGGGCGGTTTCTTCCTTTCTATCGGCGGAACGGCACGCAACGGCTGGCGGAATTCCTGAACCGTTCGCTGCAGCGGCGCGATCTGCGCGCGGGGTCTTTGACATCGCCGCCTTTCGCCTTGTCCCGGAAAGCGCTGGAGGAAATCGGGGAGGATCTCGTTCATCCGGCAAGGGCGCAGGTGGCGGCCATTTTCAGTTCGCTGCGTGTAGGGATCGGGGGATCCGTTCCCGTTGCCGAAGCGTCTTCGGACGACGGGGTACAGGAAAGGACTGCGTTCGCCGAAGCATGGAAAAAGGCATTAGCAAGCGGGGACAGCCGACTGACGTTTCCAGACCGGGCGCGAAATCGCGAAGTTTTGGAGGAATGGACTTAATCGAAATGGGTTTTCGAGCATCATCTGCCGTTGCGGCCGGGGCGGTCTGATCAGTGGCGAAGGGAGGTAACGCGGTGGCGGAGGAAACCGAGCGGTTCCCGGGCGACGACAGTTCTTCTCTCTATCGCGAAGGCTTCGAAGAGGGCTGGCTGCAGGGTGTACAGTCGGGTTTACAGCAGTTTTTCGAGAGGTTTGAAGGAACCAGTATCGTCATTCCGACATGCAACGCTTTGCAAGAGCTGCAAGATTGCCTGGACAGTATCGAGCAGTACACCCGATTGCCCCATGAGGTGATTGTGGTGGATAACGCCTCGACCGATGGAACGGACGCCTTTCTGGAGTCGCTGCGGGGTCAAGTCCGTTACCAGGTACTGACATCGAACGTCGGGCTCGCGGGCGCGATCAACCGCGGACTGATGATGGCGAAGGGCAGGACGCTGGCGTTGCTGAGCCCGTATACCGTCGTGACGGAAAATTGGCTGGAACCATTGATGTCGTGTCTGGAAGATCCCGAAGCCGGAATGGCGGGGCCGGTTGCGAACGACGCCGGGGGGGAGCAAGGAATCCCGGTTCCGCACCGCAGACCGGCACAATTGCAGGATTTCGCCAGTTGGTACAACCGCCGCAATCCCGGCCTACGGAGAACGGCTAAGCGGTTGCGATCGTTTTGCCTGCTGTTCCGAAGGGAAACGTTCGAGGATGTCGGTTATTGGGATGAAGGATTGTCGCCCGAGGACGCGGAAACCGACTTTAATCTCCGCGTACGGATGACGGGCAAACGATTGATGATCGCCCAAGGCACGTTCGTGCAATTTTCCGGTTCGCGTTGTGCCGATGGGCAAGCGCAGATTTCAAGCACGCGGAATCAGAATGAATTTTTCAAAAAATGGACCCAACCGGATATGTGGCTGAATAAGGTCCTCAGCCGGATCGGACATGGCGTCGGAGACTTCGCGGGGGTTTCCTTGTTCCCGCAGCGGGTCATGATACGGGGATTGGGAGAAACCGCATATTGGGTTGAGGGCGGGATGAAGCATCCCGTCGAGGGGGAGCTGTCCGTGCCGATCGTTCGGGTCACGCAGGTGGAGCTGCGCCGCTGGCCTTCCGGAGAGCCGATAGCCGCCGATGTAGTGGAGCATCGCTGGCGCGGATTGGACGATCCGTCGGGTTGGGAGGCCGGGATTGCCGTTTTTCCGGACGGTACCCTGCATCATTTGGAGGGGAACTCGTATCGGCCGGTGATGAACCGCAGGGCGCTGGAGGGCTGGCAGCTGCATTTGAAGCCGATTCGCTTGGTCGCTTACGAAGAGATGGACGGTCGATGGGAAGGCTTTCCCATTATCCCCCTTCCCGAAATCCGACAGCATTTATAAACCGGAAAAGCGTTTTACAGAGGTGTGACACACGCCGCGATCGCGAATATGATGTAACGATTCCGGCAGCTGGAGGCGAATAGACTTGCAGAGGGTTTTAACGGAAACCGTCGTTCATCTGTCCCAATCCCACCAGCAGCTGGCCCGGATTTTGGAGGCCAAGCGGCAGATTACCGTCCGAATGGCGGAACTGGTGAACGGACTTCCCGACCATCAGCCCGAGCTGAACGGGATGGAAGGATTGCTGGACAGTTCTTCGCAAGTCACCAAAAGCATCGTGGCCTATTTGAACGGCCTGGCGGAACTGGTGGAAGCGACGGGCGACAGTTTATCGCATGTCGTGAAGGCGAGCCGGACCGGCGAGGATGAAGAATAACGGGGATACGGGGGTGAGGGGCGATGGAGGCGGGGCTTGAAGAAGCATTCGAGACGACGCTGGACGCCATTTCCAAAATCCAGAGAGACGTCTCCATGATGCTCGGAGCCAAGGCGGTGGAAGCCGAAAAAGTGCGGAATTGGGTCCTGAATCATGTGAAGGAAGGCGTGTTCCAGACCCAGTTGGATCGGTTTTCCACTAGCATGCAGTTCCACGAACAGCAGATCGAAGTGATCGACGGCTTGGCGAAAATGTGCAACGGCCTCAGCCGGAGCATGCGGATCATTTTGCATCCCGATCAGGACGAAAACCAGGGAATGCCGCCGTTCCCGGGAGGTTATTTGCCGGAGGAACCCATAAGATGATTCGGAAGCGTCGGGAGTGGGAGATCAAGCTGCATTTGCTGGAGTCGATCGCCAGAAGCCAACGCGCGCTGGCTTCCATGCTGGAAAGCGCGGCGGAGGTGACCGCGGCGGCAGGGCTTCCCCCGACATTGCTCCATGAGCATATTCGTGCGTTGGATCGGATGCAGGCCGCGCTGCTTCGAGCGGCGACGGGAACGGCGTGGCGTCCTCCGAAACGGGGGGCGCCGGCTCCGCCCTGGCTTCGGCAAGGCGTGCGGAGTGTTTGGCGCGAGGACGGGAGGGGCGCATGACCAAACGAAAAATCCGTAAACCCCGAAAGGCGGCGAATCGTCGGGAAAAGATCCAGGAACCGGAACCGGAATTCGATCTTGCGTTCATCAGCGATATCGAATACGACGAAACGTATCAAGCCGGCTTCGACGCCGGATTTGTCCAAGGCTTCGAGGAAGGCCACCGGATGGCGTACGAGCAGGAAGATCGGAATGTACTGCAGGAAGATGAGAATATCGGACATTGACGAAAATTGGGATTTTTTCTTATAATGGGAATGAAAATGAATACGGAACGATGCGAGGAAGCACCCGCGTGAGACACGACGTCGGCAGTGCTTTCTTTTTTGTTTTATCCGGAAACGGCATGGGGAGGGAATCGGATGAGGCAATGGGGCGAAATTTTGTTGATTTTGCTGGCGCTTCTGGCCGCCATGGCGGGGATGGATACCGTTGCGGCAACTGGGCAGCCGGGGAAGGTGGCGCCTTCTGCGCCGATTGGCGTTGCGATTTTGGGGAGCGAGAGCGTGTGAGGTTGGAGATGGCTGCTTGAATGTCTTGGAGGGAATAGGGATGAAAAAATTAGGCCCACTAGGGATGCTAATTGTCGCATCGCTGCTGGCGGCGCCGAGCATTCATGCTCAAGAATCGAAGCCTGTTGCGGGATGGAGGGAGTTTAAGGACGTCGCCGGTACATACTGGGCGAAGGCTCAAATCGACAAAGCCGCGGCAGATGGTTATGTCAGCGGGTTTTCGGACGGCACGTTTCGTCCGGAACGGAAGGTCAGCCGCGCCGAGTTTTTTCGGATGCTTGTTGATGCGCTGAAGCTGCCGCATGTAGCGAAGGGGAGCCCGTGGTATCAACCGTATGTCGCCGTAATGGTTGAGTTCAACTTTCACAACGCAAGCGATTTTAAAGAGTACACCGAAAACCTTTCGAGGCTGGAGATGATTCGACTCGCCGCGCGTGCCGTGCATTTGGATTTTCAGTCCGTTGGCGTTACGGAACAGGAATTCGTCGTGTGGGCAGCGGAAAGCGGGTTGATCTACGGATCTTCGATAGACGGTGATTTGGAACTGGATGGTTCGGTTACGAGGGCGGAAGCCATCGTCGTGATTCAACGGGTGCTTACCCTAATCAAGGGCAAGGTATTGGACGTCAACCCGGAGGCGGTTAAAGCCGCCAAACAAATGTAGATGTGGGGGTTTAGAATATGAAAAAAACATTATTCGTTCTTGTCATTCTTTCTCTCTTCGCAGCGGTCGCGCTGCCTGCTGCTTCTTATGCTGCTCCGTCGTTCTCGGATACGAAGGGGCATTGGGCCGCGAAGGATATTCAGACTGCGATAGACCGGGGGTATGTTTCCGGGTATCCGGACGGTACGTTTAAGCCGAACGGTGCAATTACGCGTGCGGAAGCAGCCGGCATGCTTAGTCGGATTACGAAGCTGGTTCCGGCCTCGGCCTCGGAGGCATTCGCCGATCTAGAGAAGCATTGGGCGAAGGATCAGGTGCGCAAGCTGGTTGCGCTGGGCTTCATTGATCCTGCGGATTATCCGAAGGGCTTCGAGCCGAACAAACCGATCACTCGGTTCGAGCTGATGAAATGGATCGCATCCGGACTGGCCAAGTCGGAGGCGGACTTTGCGCAAGCGCTCAAAGACACGAAAGATACCTTGCTCCCGACGCCCGAAAGCTTCAAGGGCGGGATCACTCCGGAACAAGTTCCCTATATTGCATTGGTGCGGGGAACCGGCATCGTCGTCGGTTTCGAGGACGGCACGTTCCGTCCCGCCACGACCACGACGCGGGCTGAAGTCGTCTCTACGCTTCTTCGCTATGAGAAAGTGGAAGGCACGGATGCGAAAAGCTACACCGCGTTGAATGAGCTGCGTGAAGTCGGGCTAACCGGGACGAATATGCTCAGCATTACGAAGTTTAGGTATTTTACTGGTGACAATTATACCGATTTCAAAGGGATTCAAGGCAAGCCTATCTCCGGGAGAAATAAACTAGAGTCTATTGCGATCCATAGGATGATCTTTATCCCTCTGGAAGGCAGTGTTTATTTCGACTTGTATATTTCTCCTTCTATGAAAAGTGAACTGCTAAGAACTAGAGGAGATATCATTGCAGTAATAGAGGAAGTATCCTTTACGTCAAATGTAGACAAGTTGGATACAGATCGCTATATCAAAGAATATGCTGGTGGACTAGTAGCCAGATATAGCCTTCCTTTAGATTTCGCGAAAGAGAAAGGATTCAATACTCTTGTAAAAAAGTACATTCCTGGGGTGGATAATAAAGACTACATAAAGAAGGGAGAGACTGTAATGGTTTGGTTTAATTCCGCAGTAAGTAAAAATACGTTTCATACAATTACAACAGATGACAATACTAAAATGTCCATTTCGGACATGGATTGAGGTTAGTGCATGAAAAAATTTATGAAGCAAGTTAGCATCTTTATAACTTGTCTTTTAATTTTGCAAATTTTTTTTGCGATTATTCCATCCGAAAGAGTTTCTGCAACTGCACCCAAAACGCAAAAAACAATGAAATACGTGCAATCTCAACCAAACGGGTGGGATGGTATTGTCTGGTGGTACCAACTGGATGACGGAAGTTTCAGAGCGGATTTTCCAGATGGTACTCAACCTGTCGTTGCTAAGCAGGGTACAAAAGATCAGCCATACCCTGCAGAGTATACGAAGTCTTTTTCCTTTAAGGGTATCAGCAATTGGGCTGCTGCTGAGTGGCCACCTGGGACTGAGGTAAGTCAAATTTCGAACATTGATGTTCTAAGAGCAGAATGGGATAGCGAACACCCGGATATTACCACCGTTGGAGAACCCAAAAGGGTCGGCAATAAAGAAGTTTTAGTTAATGTTACTTCAGGGGGGAAGATTCCCTCAAACCCTGATAATTACTATCGATATGGCACTAGTGGAACAACAGGTAACCCCAAATTCAAAGCGGGCTACCTGGTTCCCCTACGTCTCGTATGGCAAGGCGAGGTTTATGAAGAGAAAGAAATAGACGTTAATCCGGATTCAACCATTCAAGTCGGGAAAACGAAACAGCTTAACGCCAGCGTCCGGACCAAAGATTTTGGAAAAACCACTTGGGGTTCTTGGAACAGCGTGGCTTCTAGTCCCTCCACAACTTGGGAGACGAGCAACGCTGCGATTGCAACGGTAAGCAACACAGGACTTGTGACGGCAAAATCCGCAGGTACAGTCGTTATTCGTGCCACCTGGAAGAGTGGGGAATATGAGATTTCCGATGCGGCCACGATCACGGTAACAAAGGCGCCGGATCCATGCGTCTCAAACCCAAGCGCTCCCGGTTGCCAACCTGATTCGACCTACTCGGTAACTGGCGACTTTGATATTCTTCCGTCCACCACGATCAAGTGGCGGGATCCCTTCGAATTAAAACCTAAAAACTTTCAGATTCCGTCTGCATGCGTATATCTGTATCATGAATACCGTTTCCAAAAAGACGGCGTGACTTGGACAAGCAATCGTGCTGCGTCGAAGACATCCAATACATCGTTTTCTTACTCGACGTATCCTTCAAACTTAGGTGTTGGGGCTAACTATATAGAAATTCGAATAACGGCCTCTTGCGGCAGCGCCGGCACCATTGACTCTGGTTGGACGGCAGGAAAGTATCTCAATATAACCACGCCAACAGATAACCATCCGCCGCAGTTCAATGCCGGCTTCTTCAAGGAATATAACCGAACAGGCATCGTTCCTGACTATGAAGTTGTTGTGAATAGCTTCGTAAACCTGCGCATCATCAACGACAATACGAAGAACCCGGCTTGGCCTTACGATCCGGACGGAGATCCGATTGAATACACTTGGCTGTTTTCAGACAGCAAAAGTTCCTGGATTCGGAGTTTGCCATCGGAATATGGGGCATGGGAGCATGATGACCGTTTCTATAACTTGAAGGCAACGGAGCTCGGATCTCATAGCGTTAAAGTGATTGCAAGAGATTCGTTTGGCGCGGAATCGAGTAAAACGGTAACGATAAATGTCATCCCCGAAAACCCGATCCCGATCATTAACGGTCCTACGGAGGTAAAAGAAACCCACCCCTTGCCCAAGCCGTTTGACGGCAGCAAGAGTTACAGCCCGATGGGTCGATCGATCAGCGAATACATTTGGCAGAACAAAAAAGACGTGTACACCGCGGCCGGCACGGAGACGATTAAACTGGATGTCGTCGACAGCGCGGGCCTTAAATCACTTGCGCCCGCCGTCCATATCCTTACTGTCATTCCGGACGATCCACCCATCGGCGTGCTCGATGTACCTCCGCTTGGAATCCGTGGCGGAACGTTTGACATCATCAACAAGTCGTACAGTCCCGATGGAGACAAAATCACCAGTCTCATCTATCGGTTTAAGTATGATGCGAACAATAACGGCTTCGCTGATGATGCTTGGCAGAATCGAACTGGCGATGTAACGAAGACCGTGCTTCAACCCACGAAAGTCGGAAAATACTTGTTCGACATTAAAGTATGCGAAGAATACGGCAAGTGCGCCTATGCGTCGGATACGCAGCCGGAAAGCAGCCGCACGTTGGATGTCGTTAACCAAGCGCCGAGTGTATCATTCTTAGTCGAAGGGAAAAACGAAATACCGGAACCGCCGAACAGCAATCCCGGCATTCCGGCCAGCGAAATCATCAGCAAATGGTCCTTATATGAGACGAACAGCACGACAGCTTTAACCAATAAACCGTACATGTGGGTAACCGACAAAGGGAAGCTCATGGCTGGACTCGGGAAAGGCATGGAAAAGCAGTTTCCGTTCTTTCGAGGTTTTTCCTATGGGCCGGGACAAATCCAGAACTATGCCATGTTCCAATCCCTAGAGGACAACGGGTATGGTCCGAATAGTTTGTCTCCGTATCGGGCAATGGCGAGTTACGATCCCACGCGATCGGCTCCGATCGTGGTACCCGTGAAGTCAGGGTACTACACTACCTACACCACGGGCGAAGACTATGACAAGCTTCAACCTGTTAAATTCAGCAATCTTGTTAGAACGAACAATCAATACATTTATTTCGATCAACAGTCTTACGTTGATGACCCCAGACCGGATGCAGATTCTGATGATAACGTGATCGAATATTATATATTCGCCTTAAATAAAAGCAAATTGCCGCCAACCCGACAGGTCTCCGAATGGGAGACGTCGGGGTATTACAATCGTGTCTGGTTGAACTATGAGTGGGATGGACCGAACCCGTACGATTTTATATTAAGAATCCCGCACTACAGCACGTTCGATGTGCCTTACTTTACAGAGACCGATCAATATTATCACAGCGATTGGTACAAGAAGGCGCAAGCAGGAGATTACAGTTACGCAACAGGAAAATCCAAAGCGTACTCGATGCAATTGTACGATTTCGAAGTAACCGGAAGTCGGATCGTCGCCGCTTATGCTGGATGTGTGCCGAAGTACGGTTACTATGAACGTGACAGCGATGGAGACAGTCGTTCGACCTATCCGTGTCCCACGGACGGCGACAAATTGATGCTTCGGATTTGGGATGCCATGACAGGGCAAGAGCTTCCAAGCTCTCTCAGCGTTGGAAATCCTTCAATTAAAAACGCCATCCGTTATCCCGGAATTACGGTGAAAGGCGAAAACATCGAAGTCTATGATGCTGGCTCAATCAATGAGGGCTCCTATAAATACGTTCAATTTGATCGTTCTGGGAAAATCGTTTCTCAGGGGGCAACCCCCTGGCCGGTAATAAATATCAACTATGGATTGAAATATCGTAACTTCTGGGGTCAATTGGTTACACCCGACCCAACACCGTATACGTGTCGTTTTAACAGTTTTTTTGGACAACCTTACAAGGATGACAAGGGGAACACTTACTTTTTAACGTTGCTTTATTGTTCCAATGGAAGCGAATCAGTGAATATCGACTATGATCGATCATTAAACCCGGATTTCCCGCAAAGCGCGTATCTCATTCAGATGAAACCCGACCATACGATCGGAACGATGGCCAAATTGTCGGGGAACCAGCTCTATCGGACACAAGCGGGACCGTATGACTTTCAACCTGAATCAGACCCGCTGGTGGCGATCAATCCGGTTACGAATCAGGCGATCGTTCGAATATTCACGACGAAGTATTGTTCTGGCTGCATGTATCCGCAGGTTGGCTGGAACCAAGATACCGTCAACTTAACGACGGGTGCAGTTACACCGTATGGAGGCTCATCTTTTACGCTGGGCGAATTGGGCGCGAACCTGACCATCGGGCACAACGGCTCTTTCGGGACAGGCTGGGCCTCCAACAGCGCCAGCGGGACATTCGACAAGTTCAACAAACATGCAGGTTATAAGGTCGTAATGGAGAGCACAACGTACTCGTACTCCGATTACAAAACGACAGACTTGCGCTATGGCGAGTACGTGGGGGACGGCATGTGGCTGTCCATCTACAACGGAGATACGCAATGGTCTGGAGGAGGAATGTCACAAGGGTATACGACGATGGACGCCTGGATGTTCCTCGATGTTGGCACGCCAAGCGCCACGCAAACGGTAAAAACGTTCCAGTTCGGTCAATACGTATCTCCGGCTGCTTACACCGATGGAGAATACACAATGACCATAAATATGGATAATCCTACTGAAAATTCGAAAATGGCGGGTTTGTCGTTCCGCATGACGGATCCGCGCAACCGGTACTCCCTTGAAATGGACGGCTCTAAACTGTACCTCTCCAAATACGTAGCAGGGGCGCGGACCGTTCTGGCAAACATTGCTTATCCGTTCCAGCCTAAAACGGATTATGCGTTTAAGGTAGTTGCGCAGGGCAACCGGATCCAAGTGACGTTAAACGGCGTTCCGTATTTCGACGTGACGGATAACCAATTTACTTCGGGCAAGTATGGCCCGTTCTCGGACAAGTCTTATGTGACGTTCTCGAATATCAACGAGAAAGATCTGAACGCGGCCGACGATAGCTGGGTTACGAATTATGCGATTTGGGAAAACGGCGTCGCCCAAGCAGACGTTAGGTACACCAACATGGTGTTCGACGATCCGGAGAAGGATCCGATGGCCGGAAACTACCGGTGGAGCATACAGCACACGCCGAAATTCCTTAACAATCAAGGCCTTTCAGCGTTGCACGGCCAAACCTTAACAAGTCCCGCGCTTAAATTCGATAAAGTAGGCAACTACCGTGTAACCCTAAAGGCCCAAGATGACCCGAATTCCACTTACCCGTACCCAAGCGCGGTATTCGGCGGATATCGAAAGTGGTCAAACGATTACTGGCAGATCGTTACGGTCCATCGCCGGCCGATCGCGCAGTTCACGCTGTCGGTCAATTCAACCGACCATACAGTGTCCTGGAATGATCAAAGTTACGATCCGGATCGATGGCAAAGCTCAACGATGTACGATACGGAAGCAACGGGGGTCGACTATAAAATCTCTAGGGGTGTTTTGGAGCGGAAATATTATTATCAAACGCCAAAAGGGGCAACGGTGAACTCCAAGCTCGTCACCCCAACCGAAGCAGGAACGTACAAAGTCGGTCTCCAAGTGAAGGACGAATACGGGGCATGGAGCTACTGGGCCGAGCAAACAATCGACATTTTGGTGCCGGTTCAGCCGAATCAACCGCCGACGCCCGGATTTACCCTTAGTAAGACATCCTTGTATCGCGGTGACGTGCTTACCATTACGTCTACCGCTTCCGATCAAGAGGACGGACCGGCGGCGAATCTCCCGCATGAGTATTATATCCGGAACAAAAAGGCCGGGGGCGCGGAGACGCTGCAAAGCACGAGCAGAGGAACGTGGACGAAGGCTTTCAACTCGATTGGAGTGATGGAGATCCGCCAGGTCGTTTGCGATTCGAAGGGGCAGTGCGCGCAAGCGATCAAATCCGTGACGGTGCTGAACCGGGCGCCGAATGCGGCCTTCGATTGGTCTCCCGTGCCGGCTTTCGAAGGGGATCCGATTGCCATCTCGAACCGTTCTACCGATCCGGACGGCGACGCATTGACCTCCGTATGGACGGTAAACGGACCGGGCGGATACGCGCAAACCGGCAGTACGAGGGATTTCACGATTCCGGGAGCGCAAACGAGAAACCATCCGGGGTTGTATCAGGTGAAATTGACCGTTCGCGATCCGGACGGCGCGACCGACACCGTCACCCGTACGATCGAAGTCAGGGAATTGGGGATTCAGGGAATGGTGCTGCACACGGACGCTTGGGAACAGAACCGTCTGCGGTACAACGAGAAGCACCCGGACGCTCCCCGTCCCCCGAATTGGTTCTGGGCGGGGGAAGCGTTCCGGCTCGCGGCCGACGTCACGGATACGGGAAGCTCCGCGACGCGTCCGCTATCGGTGGAAGCCGCTGCTTCCGCCGATCTGAAAAAAGTCCTCGAGGCTGTCGGAGCCAGCCGAGTCCGGTGGGAAGGACTGCTGCGGTCGGAGGATGCGGGATTTCCGCTGGACGAGCTTCCGCAAGGGGAGTACACCTTCATGTTCACGGTTGTATACAGCAACGGAACCGTGAAAACATCCAGCGTGACCGTTCGCTTGGTCGACACGGTCCAACAATATGTCCGAGTGCACCGGGTGCAATAACAGGCAGATTATGCCGCCATACGGGCGGTCGGAAATGTTGTCGTTCTCGTTTCCTTCCGCTCGCGGCTTGCCCGGATTTGCGCGATTCCCGCGGCGGTAATCGGCGGCAGAACGTCGAGGGCGACGGCCAGCTCGGCGAAGCGGGCGGCGTCTCCTTGGAGGTACGCCGCGGCCAAGCTGCGGATCAACGTTTTCGACGCCTCGTCTTCCGGTTCGGGAAGCGTGCCGTCCTCCCAGTCGCGCTTCATCCGGGCTAGCGCCTGACGGGCACGGCTCAAGGAGGCTTTAACGGCTCCTTCGGTCGTTCCGAGCCGTTGGGCGGTTTCGGCGCCGGAGAAATCCATGACGTCGCGCAGCAAGAACACGGCTCTCTGGAGCGGGGATAAATGCCGCACCACGGCCGTGAACGCGGCATCCGTTTCCAGCCATGCTTCCGCGGCGTCGATCCCCTTCGTCGAGACGGCATTCCGCAAGCGGGGCAACAGATCTTTGCGGCGGCTGCGGTCGATCCACGTGTTTTTGGCGATCCGCAGCAGGAACGCCTCCGCGTTCGGATGCCCGTCTCCCTGCAGCAAGCCGATCGCTTTCACCCAAGTATCCTGCGCCAAATCCTCCGCGTCCCACCTTGTGCCCGCCAAGGAGCGGCAATATCGGTTAAGAGAGTCTTGCAGGCGCAACACGTCTTCCTCTGCGAAATGGGAAAAGGCCCTGCGGCCCGATTCCGCCGAAATGGTTGTCATATGGCTTCTCTCCTCTGCCGGTCTTGCGGTCGGCGAAAGCCGCCTTCATCGAAGTAAACGATTGAAGAAGGCGGAAAGATACGCTTCGAGTTACTTTTATATTATATCGCCGTGCCCCGTTTCTTTCGACGGTTCCGGATCGTTTACCGTATGCAAGGAACGCGATAAAACGGAGGGATGGTACCATGAGCGTAATTCCTTATGTCGTGGAGCAGACGAATCGCGGGGAGCGGTCGTACGACATTTACTCCCGGCTGCTCAAGGATCGGATCGTGTTTGTCGGAGCCGCCATCGACGACCCGTTGGCCAACAGCGTCGTTGCCCAGCTGCTGTTTCTGGCTTCGGAGGATCCCGACAAGGAGATCCATATGTACATCAACAGTCCAGGCGGATCGACGACGGCAGGGTTCGCGATCTATGACACGATGCAGATCATCAAACCGCCCGTCCATACGATCTGCACGGGAATGGCCGCTTCTTTCGGCTCCTTCCTGCTCCTCTCGGGCGAGAAGGGCAAACGGTTCACGCTGCCGAACAGCGAAATCATGATCCATCAGCCGCACGGCGGGGCCCAAGGGCAAGCGAGCGATATCGAGATCAGCGCGAAGCGGATCCTGCTCGTGAGGGAAAAGATGAACCGGATGATGGCGGAACGGACAGGGCAGCCGTTGGAGCGGATCGAGAAGGATACCGACCGGGATTATTTCATGTCGGCGGAAGAAGCGCTCGAGTACGGGATTATCGACCGGATCGTCACGAAGGTTTGAACAAACGCACAACGGCTAAGGCCCTCGCGGATGCGGGGGCCTTAGCCGTCGGTGCGGAATTTTTTGGAGCGTAGAGTGCCATCAAGCCGGTTTACGCTTCCCGTCCGTTGCCCGCCGTCCATCGAATCACGGCGCCCGATTGGGTCAGCCCCGAGCCGAAGCCGAACAGGGCCACGAGATGCCCGGGCTTCAGCTTGCCCGCGCGAACGGCGGCGTCGAGGGCCAGCGGAATGGAGGCGGCCGAAGTATTCCCGTTCTCGACGACGCTTTCGAGCGCACGCTCCGCGGGGAACTGGAGCCGTTCGCAGATCGCCTCGACGATGCGCATATTCGCGCTGTGGGGAACGAGCCAATCCAGTTCCTCCAGCCGCAGGCCGGCATTCTCCGTCAATTCGCGGATGGCGTCCGGAATGGAGGAGACCGCCCATTTATATACTTCGCGTCCGTTCTGCACCAGTTTACCCTGTCCGGGGAGCGCTTGCCCTTCCCACAGGTTGGATAAGCCGGTCAGATAGACGTGATGGCCTCCGCTGCCTTCCGTGGCGGCGAACGTCGAGAGGAAGGAACCGGTATCCGCCGCTTCCACGAGCAAGGCGCCGGCACCGTCGCCGAACAGGACGCAGGTGGTGCGGTCGGTGTAGTCCGTGATTTTGGTCAGCGTCTCCGCCCCGATGACGAGAATTTTGCGATAGGCTCCCGTAAGGATAAGGCCGTTGGCCATTTGCAGACCCGTAACGAAACCGGCGCATGCCGCGTTCAGATCGACGGCCATCGCCCGGTCCATCCCGAAAGCTTTCTGAACCTGCGAAGCGACGGACGGGAAGGGCATATCCGGCGTCGTGGTGGCCACAATAATCCCATCCGCGTCCGAGACCGACACGCCATACCGTTCGGTTAAATCGCGGACCGCCGCCGTCGCCAAATCGCTGGTGAATTCGTTCTCGCCCGCGCGGTGCCGCTTGCGGATGCCGGTCCGACGTACGATCCACTCGTCATTCGTATCGACCATGCGTTCCAGGTCGGCGTTCGTGATCAAGCCTTGCGGCACGTAACTGCCGATGGCGGTCACCGCAGCCCGGGATTGGAATTTCGCACTCATTCTGGCTCACCCGATTCGTTTTAGTATTAGATATTAGCACCAAGTACTAATTAAATACATCATACTACTTAAGGAAATAAACCGCAAGCGCATAGCGTTATGCCGGGCGGAACATGCTAAAGCTGGCGGATTCAACAAACTGCATTTCCTATAAGGAGGTATTCGGGTGCGCAAAGCTTTGCTAACGACGGCGATCGCGCTGACCGCCGCGCTGGCCGTGTCGGGATGCGTCAACAACAGGACCGGCGAAGTCGGGCAGAAGAACATTCGTCCCAATTCCGTTAACGGATATGACAACCATCGCCTTTCGCTCAACGGAACCCATTCTTACGGCAGTCCGACGTACCGGACCCGTTTCGCGAACGACCAGGGCAACGAACAGAACCGGATGTTGGGCCGCAACCGGATGGGCAACGGGGTCGTCGGCCCTCACGACAATTACCGGCTGGAGTCCAGCCATACCCTCGCGAGCCAGATTTCGGCATTGCCGGAAGTGGACGACGCCTACGTGCTGCTCTCCGACAAAAACGCGTACGTAGGGGTTACGCTTTTCCGGCGTTCGGGCACGTCCACCTACGCGGCGGGCGTCGACAACCGGCTCAGAAGCAAAATCGCCGACAAAGTGAAAGCGGCGGCGCCGGGCGTCCAAAAAGTGTTCGTCTCCTCCCATCCCGAGTTCGTCGAACGGATGCAGACGTACGCCTTGCCGCAAGGTCGTCCCGCGCAGGACTTCCTGGAGGAATTCAACGCCCTGTCGGCGAGAATGTTCCCGGCAAGCAACGTCCGCAACCGCTGACCGCGAGAGCGCCATATCCCGTATACGAAGCAAGCCTCCCGGAACGATCCCAAGGGAATCGTCCGAGAGGCTTTTTCTTTTTGGCGGGGGAATCGTATACGCCCATTTATCCGGCCTATCCGCACCGACGGAAAAACCGCCTCATATGATAAAGTTGACTGTATCCCTATCCCCGATATCGATTCCAGACCGGGCAAGGAGGGGTGACACACGTTGAAAGGCAGCGATCACAAAAGCAAGTTCCTGCTGACGAATCGGGAGCGCGAAGTGTTCGAACTGCTGGTGCAGGACAAAACGACTCGCGACATTGCCCAACAATTGTTTATCAGCGAGAAAACGGTAAGGAACCACATCTCCAATGTCATGCAGAAGCTGAACGTCAAAGGCCGTTCCCAAGCCGTCGTGGAGCTGATCAAGCTCGGCGAGCTCAAGATCTGATCCCATGTTTGTCGATGAACATCGACTCAGGCCTTCTTTGTCGCCGCCGACCGGGGGCGGGGGAGAAGGTTTTTTGAGTTGGGCGGGTGCCGTCGCTATGGCAGTCGAAGCGCGAAGCCGCTTACGTGCGGCTCCTGGCCGCCTGTTTGCGGATTTCGGCGATTTCGGCCGGCTGGGGTTCATGGACGGAGCGATCCAGCTTCTCATGAAGCCTGCCCAGGTGCCACCCGATCCCGATGTTCACCACGGCCAGCGCGGAGAACAGCAGATAATCTCCCCAAGGCTCGGGAAGCAGCAGATCCGCGGCCAGCCATCCGCCCGTCAACGCCGCACCCATCAAAGCGCCTTTCATGGCCTTGGCATATCCCCTCATTCTCTCAACCTCCTCTCGTTTCCCGTCGCATTCCTTCCCTCCTATTTTTATGCCGCCCGGAACCGCGAATATGATCATCGTTTTGGGAATGCTTGTACGCGGTGTCGAAACCGATGGTAAAATAAAAGGAAGAACGCTGCAGAAAGAAGGGGACGGCATGCCGGATCATCACGCGGGGGCGGGGGAAGCCACCAAGCACGAGCAGCTGCTCCGCTATATCCGGGAGCTGGCCGTCGGCACGAAAATATCGGTCCGCCAGATGGCGAAGGATCGGGGCGTGTCGGAAGGGACGGCGTACCGGGCATTGAAGGAGGCCGAGCAACTGGGCCTGATCAGCACGAAGGAGCGGATCGGCACGGTCCGCGTGGACAAGAAGAGGCGCAGCCTTCCCGGCCAGCTCACCTTCGCGGAAGCGCTGGAAATCGTGCAAGGCAGCCTGCTGGGCGGCGAGGAAGGGCTGGAGAAAACGCTGAACAAGTTCGTGATCGGCGCCATGGAGCTGGACGAAATGGCGGGTTACATCGACGCGGGCAGCCTGCTCATCGTGGGAAACCGGGAGAGCGCCCACCGCATCGCGCTGGAACACGGCGCGGGAGTGCTCGTCACGGGCGGCTTCGGCACGAGCGATGACGTGAAGGCGCTGGCCGACGCTCGCCGGCTGCCGATCCTCACGTGCCGGCACGACACGTTCACCGTGGCGTCCATGATCAACCGGGCGATGTTCGACCGCCAGATCCAGCGGAAAATCATGATGATCGCCGACCTCGTCGAGCCTTCCTCGCGAATCGGCGCCCTCAAGCAGTCGGCGACCGTGGCCGACTTCCACCGGCTTAGCGCGGAGACGGGCGGCTCCCGCTTTCCCGTCACGGACGAGTGGAACCGGGTCGTCGGCATGATCACGTCCAAGGACGTGGTCGGCTCCCCGTCGTCGCAGTCGCTGGACAAGCTCATGACCCGCAGGCCGACGACGGTGACGTTGAACACGCCGATCGCCTCGGCGGCGCACCGGATGGTATCGGAGGGGCTCGAGCTGCTGCCGGTCACCGACCGGTACCGGAAGCTGATCGGCACGATCGGGCGCGGCGAGGTGCTGCGCGCGATGCATTACGAGGGGCGGCCCGCTTTTCTCGGAGAGACGTTCGATGCGCTGATGTGGAGCGGGATGACGGAGCGGCGGGACGAGGACGGCCGCCTCCAGTTCACGGGGGCCGCGACCCCGCAGATGTCCGGTCCGCTCGGAACCGTGTCCGAAGGCGTGCTGGCGTCCCTCATGCAGCAGGCGGCTGCGCGCGCGGCTTACGACCTGCGGAGAAGGGAACACGTGCTCGAGAACGTGACGGCGTACTATCTTCGGACGATCCCGGTCGACGCGGTGATGACGGTCCAGCCCCGCGTCATCGAGGCGAGCCGGCGTTTCATCAAGCTGGAGGTCGAAGTGCTGCAGGACGGGGAATTGATCGCCAAGGCGATGATGACTGCCCAGACGATCGATCCGGCTTAAGGCCGGCTCATGCGGCTGAAATGGGAGTGGTTCCGCAGCCCGGCGAACAGATTGAACAGCCCGAGCAGCAGGAAAACGGCGCCGATCACGACGCGCAAGGTGGATCCGCTGAACAGGAACATTTGGATCAGCGCGATGAAGACCAGCATGAGACCCATGCAAACGTTCATGCGGGCGGCGTACAATCCGCGGAGCCGGCCGTCGGCGGAACGGCGGTAGCGGAAGCTGAAGACGACGGAACCGATGCAGCTTAACACGATGAGGGCGCCCAGCACCCATGTAATGGCGTTGACCAACGGACAGCAACTCCCTTTTCCAATGAAATCTGCGAGGATGCTGACCCTGATTGTACCATAAAAACGACGGAAACGCCCTTCCGATGGGCGTTTCCGTCGTTTTATGCGGCCGCGGCGGCCGCGGAATCGTTCCCCGCGATGCTCCGCAGATAAGAGGAGCAGCTGATGCCGAAGTAAATGGCTTGCAAGAGCACATACGCGACAAACACGTGCGACGAGACGGCGAACACGGATTGCCCCAAAATGTTGCTCAAAGCGTACATGGCGAACAAGGCGTGCGCGATGCCGACGGCGCAAGGGACGAAGAACAGGATGCCGACCTGCGCCATGACGACCCGGCGGATTTCGGCCGCGGTCATACCGATTTTCACCAACGCGCGGAACTGGGCCCGATCGTCCTGCAGCTCCGTGAACAGCTTGAAATAGAGCATGCTGCCGGAGGCGACGAAGAACAACAGCGTGATGAACAGTCCGATGAAAAACGTCAGCGCCATGCTCTGTTTCGTTTCCGAGTAATACGCGACCCGTTTGGTCTGCGCTTGTTCCTTGGCCGCGGGCGACATCGCTTTCTCGATTTTCTCCGCGGTGGCCAGACTGTTCTCCCAATCCTTCCACTCGAACCCGTAGGCGGTCAAACGCTGAGACGGCGCGGCATCGGCGGACAGCTTGGCGTAATCCGCGTCGCTGAGCACGATCAAATATTCGGCCGACGAGACGGGACTGACGACGGAGCCCGCCCGAACGTCCGCTATGGATAAATCGGCCTTCCGCCCGCCTACGTCCGCTTCCATTTTGGATCCCGTATAGTCGAGGTACGGCAGCATTTCCCGATAGGGAAGAATGACGGCGGCGCTTCCTTCCGTTAATGCGACAGGCGGTTGCCCAAACCGGGAAGCCGCGGCGTTGTACCCCGAAGCCGGCACGGCCATCGCCCCGTCGCCGTCAAGCTGCCGGGCCTTCCCGCCGTCATCCGGCCGAAACGCGACGCGGCTGGCGAGCAGGCCGGACAATTCCAATTCCCGCGTCAGCTCTTTGCCGTCTTCCTTCAAAATCCGCCGGATGACGTCCGGATCCGCGACTTCATGCGCCGAACTGTCTCCATGCTCGATATACCCGACGGTATACGGCATATGCTCCAGAAGCTGGTCCCGCTGCACTTTCTGAAACGAGTAAACGGTGCCCGACGCGGTAAGCAGAACCGCGCCGAGAATCGACACGCTGAACAGCACGCGCGCGTTGTCTTTCATTTTGAACGCCATCTGCGAAACGATCAGCATGCGGGTGCGGCGATAATACAAGGATTTGCGCCGCTGCAGGAAACGGATGGCCGCGAGGCTGCCCTGGGTGAACAGGAAGTAAGTCCCGATCACGGTCAATCCGACGACCGGCAGCATGAACATCAGGAACGTATAGACCGACATGCCGGCCGCCAAGCCGTATCCGCCTCCCAGACAGAGGACGCAGAGGATGGCGAGCCAGCGGGAATGCTTCGGTTCGGGTTTCGGTTTATGGGCATCCTTCAGCAGGTCGACGATTTCGGTCCGGCCCGTTCTCCGCATCGTCAGCAGCGAGATGGCCATGAACAGGGCGAAAAACCCGGCTCCGGTAAGCGCGACAGCCTTCCCCGGGACGGCGAACGGAATCGGCGTTTCGGAGTCCAGCAATACGGCGAGCGCCATGAAGAACAGCTTGCTGAACAGCAGGCCGAGCCCGATGCCGGCCGCGATCGCCAGCAGCGCGAGGAACGCGCTCTCGTACAGCACCATTTTGCGGATTTGGCCGCGGGTCATGCCGAACAGCGAGAACAGCCCGAATTCCTTCTTCCGCGTCTTCATGAACGCCGAGTGGGAGTACAGCACGAAGAAGAACGAGAAGATCGCGATCAGGATCTCGCAGATCCGCATGCCCTGCCGCACCTGCCCGGCCGCGTATATATAGCCGCTGGTCACGCCCGGGTGGTAGAGGAACGCGGCGTACAGGTAGAACACGAGAACCGAGAAAACGCTGCTCAGGAAAAAGGCGGCGTACGCGCGGCGATTGCCCCGGATATTGCTAAGCGCGAGCGAACGGAACGTCATCGAAATTCCCTCCCAGCACGCTGAGCGCGTCCAAAATGTGCTGGAAGAACGTCTGCCGGTTCGCGCCGCGCCGGATTTCCGAGTACATCCTTCCGTCCTTGATGAAGAGAACCCGCTTGCAGTAGCTGGCCGAGAACGGGTCGTGCGTGACCATCAGCACCGTCGCGCCCAGCCGCCCGTTCAAGTCGGCGAGCGCCTCCATGACGTCCTTCGCCGATTTGGAGTCGAGGTTGCCCGTCAGTTCGTCCGCCAGCAGCAGCGAAGGCTGGTGGATGATCGCCCGGGCGATCGCCGCCCGCTGCTTCTGCCCGCCGGACACCTCGTACACCCGCTTGGACAGAATGCCGGCAATGCCGAGCATTTCCGCGATCGGGCGCAGCTTGCGCTCGATCTCCTTAGGCGCGGTCCCTTCGAGCACGAGCGGCAAAATGATGTTTTCCTGAATGGACAGCGTGTCCAGCAGGTTGAAATCCTGGAACACGAAGCCGAGCTGCCTTCTGCGGAACAGGGCGATCTCCCGCTCGCCCAGGCGCGCCGGGTTCGTGCCCCCGATCTCGATCGTGCCGGACGTCGGCTTGTCGATCGTCGCGAGCAGGTTGAGCAGCGTCGTCTTGCCGCTCCCGGACGGCCCCATGATGCCGACGAACTCGCCGGCTTCCACCTGAAGATCGATATGCTCCAGCGCGGTATACGTGACGTTGCCCTTCGAACCGTAAATTTTGCTGAGTCCTTCCGTGCGAAGGATGGCCATGCGGAACTTCCTCCCGTCGATGCGATGTCGTTGAACCGTTATGCCTAGTATACCGGGGTCGCCGGGAGGGTCCCATCGATTTTCCTTTCAAACGGCCGGCGGAAACCTTACGTTTTCGTCACCTTCGGGCAGTGCTTCCGGAGGCGGTCAAATGCGGTGAATGCCCGCAGGCCGGAACTCGACCGTCAAGGTCGTTCCTTCCCCCGGAGCCGATTCGGCGGTCAGCCGGTGTCCGAGCTTAAGGCAGACTTGCTTGGCCAAATACAGGCCCATGCCCGTGGATTCCTCCGTGATCCTGCCATTGTCGCCGGTGAAGAAAGGATCGAAGACGCGCGGAAGGTCGTGCGGCGGAATGCCGACGCCTTGGTCCCGCACTTTCAGCGTCACGCCGCCTTCCGCGGCAGGTTCGATCCGGATCAGCAGCTTTTTGGCTCCTTCCGCCGGTTTCGAATACTTGATCGCATTCCCGACCAATTGGTGCAGGACGAAGCCCAGCCATTTCGGGTCGGTCTCGACCGAAGCCTCGCCCTCCAGGCGGGGAAACACGGAATGGCGGATGCACAGGCTCTTGTAATCGTTCAGAACATCCCTCGCCAGCTCGTGCAGGGCGGTAAGCCGGACGTGCACGTCGATCTCGAACTTGTCCAAACGGGCGGCGTGCAGCATCATGTCGAGTCCCCGCCGCATCCGCTCGGTTTCCTCCAGGATGCTTCGGCCGCGCTCCTCCTCGGCGAACCCGCCTCCTTCGCCCGGCCTCGCCGATTCCTGCGCCAGCAAGTCGATGACGGACAGCGGCGTTTTCATCTGGTGCACCCATCGCATCGTAAAATGGTGGCGGATGTCCTGCTCCCTCCGGATCCGGTTCAGCTCGTTCCGATAGGCTTCGTGCAGGCCTTCCACGAGGCGGACGACCGCTTCCTGCTCGCGGGAGGAAGCCGTCCGCAGCGCGAGCGGGGCGTCCAGATCGGGCAGCCGGGCTGCCGCGGCGTTCAGTTCAAGGTAGTAGGGCTTCTTGCGGTAATAGTCCACGGCCAGCCACGCGCCCAAGACGAACAAGGCAAGCAGAAGCAGGTAAAACAAACTTCCGGCCGACAGCCTTCCCGTCTGCCGGACATCGAGATCAACCACGGCGGCCAGCAGCAACACGCCGGCGAATAGGGCGATCGCGTAGGACAGCCTGTCCCGCAAAAAATCGCCCCAACCGTACTTCGGAGGGCGCCGGGATTCGGAGGAGGGCTCGCGGTTCATGGGCGGTCCTCCTTCGGGTTCGGGTTCGGGTGCGGCGGAGCGTCCGCTTCGGGCGGCAACAAGCGGTAGCCTTGGCCCCGTACGGTCAGCAGGACGCCGGGAAGCCCGAGGTCCTCCAGCTTTTTGCGCAAGCGGGTCACGTTGACGGTGAGCGTGTTGTCGTCCACGAATTCGGCGTCGTCCCACAGCGATTCCAGCAGCCGCTCGCGGGAAACGACCCGGCCCGCGGAACGGATCAGCGCGTCCGCCAGCTTCCGCTCGTTGGGAGTCAGCATCGTCCGATTCGCGCGATAGGCCAGTTCGCTTCGCCCGAGATCCAGGACCAGGCTTCCGGCAGCCATCGTTCCGGACGCGATGGACGGCTGTTCGGCGGAGGCCGCCGCGTATTCGCCGTAAGCCCGGCGCAGGGCGGCGCGGATTTTGGCCATCAGCAGGTCGACGGGGATCGGTTTCGCGACGTAATCGTCTCCCCCGTTTTCGATGGCCATGACCTGATCCATTTCGCCCGAACGGGCCGAAAGGAAGAGAATCGGGGCGCTCGAGCGAAGCCGGATTTGCCTGCACCAATAGTAACCGTCGAAATAGGGCAGGTGGATGTCCAGCAGCGTCAGATGAGGGGCATAAGCCTCGAATTCTCCCGCTACGTTCCGGAAATCCGTCACGGCACGGGCCTCGAAGCCGTATTTTTCCATATTGGATTTCAGAATCGCGGCGATTTTCGGATCGTCTTCCACGATCAGGATGCGGTACATGAGCCGGGCCTCCCAGGCGGTGTCGTCAAAAAAGAGGTTCGAGGATCAACCTCTCCCCGTTCTAGTTTGGCACGAAACGCCCCGGGCCTCAAGGCCGCAGATGCACCTTGGCCTGCACCCATACCTGCAGCACGCCGTCCGCCACGAGGATGGTGGAAATCCGAACCTCGTAATCGTTATCCCCGATGCCGGAATAGATTTTGTTTTCGAAAAGGCTGCGGGCGAATTGGGCATCCTTGCCGATGTTGTAGACGCGCCGTCCGCGAAATCCCGTGAGATCGTCCCGGATCCGCTTTTTGAGCTCCCGTTCGGTTACCGCGTCGAGCGGCGTCTTGCCCGCCGGTTCTTCCACGAAAACGAGGATGCTTTGAATGATGCTGCCTTTTTCCGAATCGTTCTGCATCCGGCTCAGTTCTTCCTGGTAGTTGTCGATCTGTTCCTTGAGCTCGATGTTGCGCAGGATGACCTGGTTCATCTGCTCGTTCGCCAGGCCGCTCCAGACCGCGGCGCCGACCACCATGCCGCAGACGAAGAACGCGCCCGCCGCGGAAATCCGCTGGAACCGCTCGAAGGACGGCACCCGCATGCCGGGTCACCTCCCGCTGCGGCACATCCACTGGACCAATTCCGTCCCCATATGGGCGCCGAGAAAGGCGAACAGGATATAGCCGACTTGCCGGACGGCGAGCGAGAGATTCCCCTCCACCACGCCCGACTCGATGACGCGTATCGGATCGATCGTGCCCCCGACGGCCGCGACGAGCGCCCATATTTTCAAATGGGATGCGACCTTCAGCATTTCCACCCGAGGCGGCGTCCACAGGAAAACGGAACCCAAGCCCGCCAGCAGCGCCCCGCCCATGACGACCCCGAACGCGATGAAGAAGCAGAAAGCCGCCCGCGTATAAATCTCGTTCATGTACATCCCTCCATCATTTGAAGGAGACAAACGCTCACCACTTATTTGTATGGGACGAGTCGCGCTTCAAATACCGAACATATGTGCTATAATGGGGAGAAAAGCGGAACGGCAACGGGAAGAAAGGGGGGTGCGGCGACATGTGCGGCTTTGTCCATTTGCACGTGCACAGCGAATACAGCCTGCTGGACGGCGCGGCGCGCATCCGGGATTTGACGGCGCGGGCCGCGGAGCTCGGCATGAAGGCGCTGGCGCTGACGGACCACGGGGTCATGTACGGCGCCGTCGCGTTCTATAAAGCTTGCAAGGAGCGGGGCATCAAGCCGATCGTCGGGATGGAGGCGTACGTGGCGGCCGGGTCCCGGCACGAGAAGGCGTCCCGCAAGGAGCAGCCGACCTACCATTTGACGCTGCTGGCGAAGAACGAGACCGGGTACCGCAATTTGATGAAGCTGTCGTCCATCGGCCATTTGGAAGGGTACTACTACCGCCCCCGGATCGATTTCGAAGCGTTGTCGGCCCACGCGGAAGGGTTGGTCTGCCTGAGCGGCTGCCTGGCGGGAGAGCTCTCCCAGCTTCTGCTCGCGGACAAGTACGACGAGGCGAAAGCCGTCGCGCTCCGTTACCGGGAGCTGTTCGGCGAAGACTATTTCCTGGAAATCCAGGACCACGGCATGCTGGAACAAAAGAAGACGTCCGCCGGGCTGATCCGGCTCGCGGAAGAGACGGGCATCCCGCTCGCGGCGACGAACGATTCCCATTACCTGAACCAGGAGGATCATGCGCTCCAGGACGTGCTCCTATGCATCGGAACGGGCAAAACGCTGGAAGACCCGGACCGGTTCAAAATCGAATCGACCCAGCTGTACCTGAAGAGCGGAGAGGAAATGTCGGCTTTGTTCCGGCATGTGCCGGAGGCGGTGGCCAACGCGGGGGCGATCGCGGAGCGCTGCAACCTGGAGCTCGGCTTCGGCGGCCACGTGCTGCCGAAGTTCGCTCCGCTGCCGGACGGGATGGACGCCGGGGCATACCTGGCCTCCCTGTGCCGGGACGGCCTGGAAGCCAGGTACGGCGGGACGCCGCAATGGCGGGACGGGGAGTTCCGCCGGGAAGCAGAAGCCCGGCTGCTGTACGAGCTCGAGGTGATCGGGCGGATGGGCTTCGACGATTACTTCCTGATCGTCTGGGATTTCATCCGATTCGCCAGGGAGCAGGGCATCGCGACGGGGCCCGGCAGGGGTTCGTCCGCCGGCAGCTTGGTCGCGTACGCGCTGCGCATCACGGACGTGGACCCGATCGCGCATAAGCTGCTGTTCGAGCGGTTCCTGAACCCGGAGCGGGTGACGATGCCCGACATCGACATCGACTTCAGCGACGAGCGGCGCGACGAGGTCATCCGTTACGTGTCGGAGAAGTACGGCCGCGAACGGGTCGCCCAGATCATCACGTTCGGGACGCTGGCCGCCCGGGCCGCGGTGAGGGACGTCGGCCGCGTCATGAACGTGCCTTACGGGGAGGTCGACAAGGCGGCCAAGCTCATTCCCGGCATGCCGGGCATGTCGATCGAACGGGCGATGAAGGAAAGCCCGGAATTCCGCGCGCTGGCGGAAGGAGGCGGACGCGCCGGGGAGCTCGTGGCGATGGCCCGGCGCGTCGAGGGCATGCCGAGGCACGCCTCCACGCACGCCGCGGGCGTCGTGATCGCGCCGACGCCGCTGACGGATTACGTGCCGCTGCAGGAGGGAACGGACGGCGTTCCCCTGACGCAATACTCCATGGAACATCTGGAAGCGATCGGGCTGCTGAAAATGGACTTCCTGGGTTTGCGGACCTTGTCGATCATCGAGCGGACGCTGGCGTGGATCCGCGAGACGACGGGACGCGTGCTTCGTTGGGAAGACGTGCCCATGACGGACGAAGCGACGTACGCGCTGCTCAGCCGGGGGGACACGACGGGCATTTTCCAGCTAGAAGGCTCGGGCGTGCGGCGCGTGCTCAAGGAGCTGAAGCCTTCTTCATTCGAGGACATTATTTCGGTGCTGGCGCTGTACCGGCCGGGGCCGATGGAGTTCATTCCGCAGTTCGTCCGGACAAGGCACGGCCAAGCCCAGGCGGAGTATCCCCATCCGTCCCTGGAGCCGATCCTGAAAGACACGTACGGCATCATCGTCTATCAGGAGCAGATCATGCAGATCGCTTCGTCCATGGCGGGCTTCTCGCTCGGACAAGCGGATTTGCTGCGCCGGGCGGTCGGCAAGAAGAAACGGGAGATTCTGGACGAGCAGCGGCAATATTTCGTGTCGGGCAGTCTGCAGATGGGTTACGGGGAAGAAGAAGCGAACCACGTCTACGACATGATCGTCCGGTTCGCGGATTACGGTTTCCCCCGCGCGCACGCCGCCGCCTACGCGGTGCTCGCTTTCCGGACGGCTTATCTCAAAGCCCACTATCCCGTGCCGTTTATGGCGTCGATGCTCACGTCCGTGATCGGGAACCAACGCAAAACGGCCGAATACGTGGACGAATGCCGGCATATGGGTATTCCGGTGCTGCCGCCGGACGTGAACGAGAGCGGCGTGCTGTTCACGCCGGTTGCGCCGGCGGACGGAAGCGGCAGCGGCGATGCGGGCGCAACGGGCCCTGCAGGCGCAAAGGATGCATCGGGGGGCACGTCGGGTGCAACGGGGGCTGCGGGTCCGTCCGGCGTTATGGGCGCGATCCGCTTCGGGCTGGCTGCCGTGAAGAACGTCGGCACGCAGGCGATCGAGGCGATCCTGAAGGAACGCCGGGAGCGCCGGTTCGATTCGCTCGGCGACTTGTGCCGACGCGTCGATTCCCGCGTGTGCAACAAGCGGGTGATCGAATCGCTGCTGCTGGCCGGCGCGTTCGGGTCGCTGCCCGGCCATCGCGCGCAGCAGCTCGCGGCGCTGGACGAGGCGCTGGAGGCGGCCGCCAAATGGCGCAAAGAGCGCGAGGAGCTGCAGATCGAGCTGTTCGCCGATTTCGGCGATTCGCCGAACTGGGACGTGGAGCTGCCGGAGGTGTCGGCTTTCGGCGCCGCGCAGACGCTGGAGCTGGAGCGGGAGCTGCTCGGGCTGTATTTGTCCGGGCATCCGCTGGACGAATACGAAAGCCTATTGGACGAGCTGAAGCTGGAACGGCTGGTCGATTTGGGCGAAGCGCCCGACGAGTCCTCCGCGCTGACGGCGGGCATGGTCGTATCGGTCAAACCTTTCGTCACGCGCAAGGGACAGCCGATGGCGTTCCTGGAAATCGAGGACCGGATCATGACCGTGGAGCTGGTCGCGTTCCCGTCGGTATGGAAGAACGCGTCGTCCTTCGTCAAGAAAGGCGCGCTGCTCTTGGTGCGGGCGAAGGTGCAGCAGGGGGACGAAGATTTCAAGCTGCTCGCCGACGACCTGCTGCCGCTCGATGCGCCGGACTTGTGCCGGCAAGCGGAGCGGCTTCGCCGGCTGATGGCGGCCCCGGCCTCTCCCGGACGGGAACGTTCGGATCGCGGGGCTCCCCGCGCCGCTGCCAGGCCGGAGACAGGGAAGCCGGCCGCCGGCAACAGGGAAGCCGGGAACCCGGCGATCGCCGCTGCGGCCCCGGCGGTGACTTCGGCTGCCGCCGCGGTTGCCCCGAAGGCTTCGCCGGCGCAGCGGGCCTATATCCGAATAGACGAGACGCACGAGACGTCCGAGGTGTTGGCCCGCTTGAAATCGCTGCTGTCGGAGCATCCCGGCCCGCTGCGCACGGTGCTGCACTACGACCGCGGCCACCGCTCGGTCATGCTGTCGGAAGACTTAAGCATCCATCCATCTCCGGATCTCACCGGGCGGATCGAAGAACTGATGGGCAAAGGGAGCTTCCGGATCAAATAACCGGCAGCTCCCTTTTTCTATCCGGAATATTAGCGGATCTGTGGATAGGATACGCAATTGCGGCGGTTGGGTGGAAAGTTCGGCTTAATAGTGGATGTGGTACGCTAATTCTGCGGTTGAGCGGAAGGTTCGACGGAATAGTGGATGTAGTACGCTAATTCTGCGGTTGGGTGGAAGGTTCGGCTGAATAGTGGATGTGGTACGCTAATTCTGCGGTTGAGCGGAAGGTTCGACGGAATAGTGGATGTAGTACGCTAATTCTGCGGTTGGGTGGAAGGTTCGGCTGAATAGTGGATGTGGTACGCTAATTCTGCGGTTGAGCGGAAGGTTCGACGGAATAGTGGATGTAGTACGCTAATTCTGCGGTTGGGTGGAAGGTTCGGCTGAATAGTGGATGTGGTACGCTAATTCTGCGGTTGAGCGGAAGGTTCGACGGAATAGTGGATGTAGTACGCTAATTCTGCGGTTGGGTGGAAGGTTCGACGGAATAGTGGATGTGGTACGCTAATTCGGCAGATGGACGGAAGGTTCGACGGAATAGTGGAAGTGGTACGCTAATTCTGCGGTTGGGTGGAAGGCTCGGCTGAATAGTGGATGTGGTACGCTAATTCGGCGTTTAAGCATTGGTTGAATAGCGCATGTGATACGCTATTACGGCGCTTGAGAGGAAAGTTCGGCTGTACTGGACGGGTCACCCGCAATGAACCGTCAGGGACGGAGGTCTCCCTGACGGTTTATTCTTTTTCGGCTAACGTCCCATCAGCTTGGAATCGCGGGGCAGCAGCGCGGCGAAGAGGCCGAGCAGCGGCAGGAAGGCGCAGATGCGCATCACGGGCGCGACGCCGGCATGGTCGATCAACCAGCCGAGCGCGACCGAGCCCAGCCCGCCCATGCCGAATGACAAGCCGAAGAACAAACCCGCGATCATCCCGACCCTCCCGGGCAGCATCTCCTGCGCGTAGACGATGATGACGGAGAAGCCCGACATCAGGATGGCGCCGATCGCGAAGCAGAGCACGGTCGCGGCGACCGGACCTGCATGGGGCAGCCAGATGGAGAACGGCGCGGTGCCGAGAATCGAGAACCAGATCATGTTTTTCCGGCCGTATCGGTCGGCGAGCGGTCCGCCGAGCAGCGTGCCGAGCATGCCCGCGAATTGGAGGACGAACAGCGCGGTTTGGGCCCGGCCGAGCGATAAATGATACGTTTCCGTGAAATAGAACGCGTAATACCCCGTCATGCTCGCCAAATAGACGAATTTGGAAAACAGCAGCACGATCAGCACGCCCAGCACGAGAACCACGAACCCTCTCGTCCGGCCGGGGTTCCCCTCGGCCGCCGCACTCCGTTCCGTCTTCGCGGAGCCGCGGGCGCGCGCGGCATACCACCGGCTGACGTACGCTTGAAGGAGAATGCCGGCCGCGGCGGGCAGCGTCAGCCACAGGAACCCGCGCTGGCCGGCCGGCACGATCAGGAAGGCGGCCAACAAGGGAGCGAGCGCTTGCCCGGTATTGCCGCCGACCTGGAAGATCGACTGCGCCAAGCCTTTGCCTCGGCCGGCGGCCAGATGCGCCACGCGGGAAGACTTGGGGTGCAGGACGGAGGAGCCGATCCCGATCAAAGCGGCGGACACGATCAGCATCGCCAGGCCGGGGGAGAAGGCGAGCCCCGCCATGCCGAGCAGCGTGAAGGCCATACCGAGCGGCAAAAGAATGGGCAAAGGTTTGCGGTCCGTGTAAGCCCCGATCAGCGGCTGCAGGATCGAAGCGGTGACGTTAAGCGTGAAGGCCACCCAGCCGATCTGGGTGAAGGAAAGCTTGAGCGATTGCTGGAAGACGGGGAACACCGCCGGCACGAGGTTTTGCATCGCGTCGTTCAGCAAATGCGCCGTGCTGACCCCCAGCAAGGCGACGTTGGCCGCTTGCCTGACCGTAACGGCCTGAACGGATGGAGAGGAAGACAAACGGATCATCCTTTCGTTTTTCCCCTATCGTAGGCCGGTAGCGGACGGGCCGTCTTCGCGATTGTTGCCCGGGTGCCGGGCGATTTTTGCTATAATGGACCCAGGTGATCCCCGATGATTGTCAAACTGGCAACGCCGCGGCTGGAACTGTGGCGGATTTCCGGAAATTACTCCAATACGCCGCACGTTCACGGAGAAGATTACCAGGTCACCGTGCCGATCGGCGGGACATGCCGCTTTACGATGGAGAACAAGCCGTACGAGCTGACGGGCGGATGCGGCATCGTCCAGCATCCGAACGACCGCCATTCTTTCGAAATCGACGAAAGCTCCGGCGTGATCATTTTCAAAGTCCGGCAAGACGGCTGGTCGGATCTTGCCCGAGGGGAACGGGTGGAGTTCTCCGTTCTCCAACGGTTCGATCCCATCCTGTTAAGCGATAAATTCCGCCGGTGGTCGAACGCGCTGATGGACGGAGATCCGCTCGACCCGCTCGCGCAGGGAGAAACGGAATCGCAGGTTGTCCGGTATTTGTTCGGCGCGGTCACCGGCAACTTCGGCGCGGGAGCGGACGCGGAACCCCTGCGGACTTCAAGGGAACGCGATCCGCATGTGGGCCGGGCTTTGGAGTATTTGCACGCGCACTACAAAGAGGAGATCCGCATCGAAACGCTGTCGCAGGTCGCCCTGATGAGCCGGCATCACTTCATCCGCTCGTTTAAAGCGGCGATCGGCGTCTCCCCGTACCAATACGTGCAAAGGCTGAGGATCGAGGAGGCAAAGAGGCTGCTCCGGCAATCCGACGCATCCGTCACGGAGATCGGCCTTGCGCTCGGCTTTTCCAGCATCAGCCCGTTCTACCGGGCGTTCCGCAAAACGGTCGGAATCGCGCCCGAATCGTATCGGAACGAAACCGCTTCCGGCATGCGATAGAAGGAACGGCCGCATCCGCGCGCTAACGTCCCGCGAATCCCTTGACGGGGGCGGGATGGGACGCCCTTTTGTTGCTAGTCTCTCGATGGATGTGCTATGATTCGATTGTTGCAGTCCTTTATCCAATCTTTAAAATCAGCATTCACAATGGGGGTTCCGCTTCATGTGGACGGTCATTTACATTGCGCCGACCGCGAAGATTGCCGAACGGATTCAATCCCGTTTGACCGAGCAAGGGTTCCTCGTTCGAGTGCGCCCCATCAATTTGACCAAACCTCAGTACGAAATATTGGTACCGTCCGGCGAAGTGCGCGAAGTTCAGGAAGTGCTGGGCAGCATCCTGACTCCCTGAAACCCGAAATTCCCGCGCCCCGTCCCCAGACTGGCAACGTCTGTACAGAAGCGGAACGTTTCCATGGAGATCGGACCGCCATTTTTTTCGCCTTGTGAGGTGTCGCTGTGTTCAAGGATTTGTTTCAAAAGAAAAAATACGCCGTCGTCCCTTCCGAACGGGTCAGCGCGGAACGTCCCAAGCGCGAGATCCCGGAAGGTCTCATGAACAAATGCCCGAAATGCGGCACGATCCAGTTCAGCAAGGAGCTGGAGAAAAACCAGAAGGTCTGCTCCTCCTGCGGCCACCATTTCCGGCTGAGCGCCCATGAACGGATCGCCATGACGATCGACGAAGGAACGTTCTCCGAAATCGACGCGGACTTGGTGTCCCAAGACCCGCTGAATTTCCCCGGCTACGCGGGCAAGCTCGAGCAGCAGAAAGCGAGCTCGGGGCTGAAAGACGCGATCGTCACCGGCGAAGGGGAAATCGGCGGCTTCCGCGTCGTCATCGGCGTCATGAGTTTCGATTTTTTCACCGGCAGCATGGGCTCCGTGGTCGGCGAGAAGGTGACCCGGGCCATCGAACGCGCGGCCGAGAAGCAACTCCCGCTCCTCCTTTTCTCCACGTCCGGCGGAGCCCGGATGCAGGAGAGCATCCTGAGCCTCATGCAGATGGCGAAAACGAGCGCGGCGCTCGCGCGGTTCCAGGACCAGGGCGGCCTGTTCATCTCAGTCTTCACGGATCCGACGCTCGGCGGCGTGTCCGCCAGCTTCGCCAGCCTCGGCGATTACAACCTGGCCGAGCCCGGCGCGATCGTCGGCTTCGCCGGCCGGATCGTCATCGAGCAGACGATCCGCCAGAAGCTGCCGGACAACTTCCAGACGGCCGAATTCAACCTGAAGCACGGCCAACTGGATAAAGTCGTCCATCGGAAGGACATGAAGTCGTTCCTGACCAAGCTGCTCGACATGCATTCGGCGAAAGGGGATCCGGCAGATGTCTCTTGAGCTCCCGTTCGAGAAACCCCTCGCAGAGCTTCGCAAGAAAATCGACGAGTTGAAAAAGTTCGGCGCGGAACGGCAGATCGATTTCACCGACGAAATCGGCAGGCTGGAGCTGCGTTACCAAGAGCTGGAGCAGGAAATTTACGGGAACCTGACGGCGGCGCAGATCATGCACCTGGCCCGCCACCATGCGCGGCCGACGACGCTGGACTACATTCCCCATGTTTTCACGGATTTCATCGAACTGCACGGCGACCGCGTGTTCGCCGACGATCTCGCGATCGTCGGCGGATTGGCCAAGCTGAACGGCGTCCCGGTGACGGTCGTCGGCCATCAGCGCGGCAAGGATACGAAGGACAACATCCAGCGGTTCTTCGGCAGCCCGCACCCGGAAGGGTTCCGGAAGGCGCTGCGGTTCATGCAGCAGGCCAACAAGTTCGGCCGCCCCATCATCACCTTCATCGATACCAAAGGGGCCTATCCCGGGGACACCGCCGAAGAGCGGGGCCAGTCCGAGGCGATCGCCCGCAACCTGCACGCGATGTCGACGTTCGGCGTCCCGATCATTTGCGTGGTCATCGGCGAAGGCGGCAGCGGCGGCGCGCTGGCGCTCGGCGTCGGCAACCGGGTCCTGATGCTGGAGAACGCGATTTACTCCGTCATTTCGCCTAACGGCGCCGCGTCCATCCTTTGGAAGGATGCGTCCAAGGCGGACCAAGCCGCCGAGACGATGAAAATCACCGCCAAGGACCTGCTGGAATTCGGCGTCATCGAAGAGGTGATCCCCGAACCTTACGGGGGCGCCCACCGCGACTTGCCGGTGCAGGCCGAGGCGATCAAAGAAGCGCTCTGGAGACATATGCGGGAGCTTTCCGCCCTGTCGCCGGAGCAGCTTATGGAAGACCGTTACGCCAAGTTCCGCAAAGTCGGCGTTTTCGCCGAGGAAGCGGCGCCGCTGCCGGTCACCGAATAAAACGTTTCGCCCCGCTCAACTGCCATCCGCTTTTTCCCGGGTTGTCTGTACATTTTCCGGGAAATCGTGTATGGTAGTTTTCGGGTTTAAGCACGGATGGATAAACGGAGGAAAGAGAAATCATGCGCAAAACCAAAATCGTCTGCACCATCGGACCGTCCAGCGAGTCTCTCGAAAACATCAAGAAACTGATCGCCGCCGGCATGAACGTGGCCCGCCTCAACTTCTCCCACGGGGATTTCGAGGAACACGGCCGCCGCATCCAAACGATTCGGCAGGCGTGCCGGGAACTGAACAAAACCGTGGCCATCCTGCTAGACACCAAAGGACCCGAGATCCGGCTCGGCAAGCTGAAGGAAGAGCCGATCGAGCTGATTCAGGGCGAGACGATCACCTTGACCACCCAGGAAATCCTCGGAGATAAAGACCGGATTCCGGTCACGTACGCGGATCTGCCGTCCGACGTGCATGTCGGATCGACGATATTGATCGACGACGGCTTGATCGGATTGACCGTGGAAGACATCCAGGGCACGGAAATCAAATGCCGCATCGTCAACAGCGGTCCGATCAAGAGCAAGAAAGGCGTCAACGTTCCCGGCGTCGCCATTTCCATGCCGGGTCTCACGGAGAAAGACATCGGCGACATCAAATTCGGCATCGAGCAGAACATCGATTTCATCGCCGCTTCTTTCGTGCGCCGCGCGAGCGACGTGCTGGAGATCCGCGAGCTGCTCGAACGCCATGAAGCCCGCCATATCCAGATCATTTCCAAAATCGAAAACCAGCAGGGCGTGGACAACCTCGACGAAATCCTCGACGTGTCCGACGGCCTGATGGTCGCGCGCGGCGACCTCGGCGTGGAAATCCCGGCCGAAGAAGTGCCGCTCGTGCAGAAGCGCATGATCGAGAAGTGCAACCGCGCCGGCAAGCCGGTCATCACCGCGACCCAAATGCTCGATTCGATGCAGCGCAATCCGCGCCCGACGCGCGCGGAAGCTTCCGACGTCGCGAACGCGATTTTCGACGGCACGGACGCCATCATGCTGTCCGGCGAAACCGCGGCCGGCAAATACCCGGTCGAATCCGTCGAGACGATGGCCCGCATCGCGGTTCGCGCGGAATCCGCGCTTCCGTACCGCGAAATCTTCATGAAGCAGGCGCAATCCCAGCAAATTTCCGTGACCGAAGCGATCAGCCAGGCGGTGGCCAATTCGGCCCTCGACCTCGACGCCCGGGCGATCGTGACGTCCACCGAGAGCGGTTATACGGCCCGCATGGTTTCCAAATACCGTCCGAAATCGCCGATTATCGCGGTCACGCCGATCGAGCAGGTCAAACGCCGGCTGCAGCTGGTGTGGGGCGTGATCCCGGTGCTGGGCACGCCGGCGACGACGACGGACGAAATGTTCGACATCGCCGTGAAAGGCGCGATGGACTCCGGCTTCGTCCGCCTCGGCGACACGATCGTCATTACCGCGGGCGTACCGGTCGGCCGTTCCGGCACGACGAACCTGATCAAAATCCATAACGTCGGCGAGTTGATCGCCCAGGGCCAAGGCATCGGATCGCTCAGCGCGACGGGCAAAGTCGTCGTCGCCTCCTCGCCGGAGGAAGCCGTCCGCAAAATGGCGCCGGGCGCCATTCTGGTCGCTCCTTCCACCGATAAGGAGTACATGCCGGCATTCGAGCAGGCGGCTGCCGTCATCACGGAATGCGGGGGCATCACCTGCCACGCGGCCGTAGTCGGCTTGAACCTGGGCATTCCGGTCGTCGTCGGCGTAGACGGGGCGACGAGCCGGCTTCGCGACGGCATGGAAGTGACCGTGTACTCCGAGAAAGGCTTGATCTATTCGGGCCAAGCCAAAGTCCTGTAATCGAGCGGATAGATGTTGAAAGCGACGGCCGAGCCGTCGCTTTTCTCGCTTAAGGAAGGAAGGAATGCCGCATGAAAACCTGGTTTCTGCATGCGCTGCGGGTCCGTTACCAGGAGACCGACCGAATGAAAGTCGTCTACCATGCCAATTACTTGAACTGGTTCGAAATCGGGCGCACCGAATGGGTGCGGCACGCGGGGATCTCCTACCGGGACATGGAGGAACGGGGGCTGTTGCTTCCGGTGCTGCATCTCGAGGCATCGTTCCGGGCTCCGGCGCGATACGACGATTGGGTCACCGTGTGCACCCATCTGGAGGAGATGTCCCCGCTGCGCGTTCGCTTTCAATCCCGCATCGTCAGCGGCGATCTGACGGCCGAGCACGGGGATTCCTTGCAGGCGGAGGAGCCGGAAGGCGAAATGCTTGTCGAGGGCGGCACCCGGCACGTCTGGGTGAACGAAGCCTGGAAGCCGATCCGGCTCGACCGGGAAGCCCCGGAGTTGTATGGGAAAATGAAGGCTCTCGCCTCGAAATAACGGAAATCGGAACAAGCCGCCGCGGCCAACGGCGGCTTTTTACGTGCATTTTACCGAATGCGCGCTTCAATTTTACACAGGGATAACATAATAGAAAGATAAGGGGAGATACGCTCTTTTATCCATATTCGGAATGCAGGGGAGAAACCGGACATGAAAAAGGGAACGCGCCAGTCGCCGTCGTATCGGCCGGTAAACCGATATTTAAATCGGGATCTGAGCTGGATCGAATTCAACAGACGCGTGCTGGAGGAAGCCGAGGACGCCGCGACGCCGCTCTTGGAACGGCTCCAGTTCCTGGCCATCACGGCCAGCAACCTCGACGAATTCATGGGGGTGCGCGTGGCGGGACTGAAGGACCAGCGCAAGGCCGGGATGAACAAAACCGACTTTACCGGTTATACGCCCCAGGGCTTGATCAAGCGGGTCATGAAACGGACGGAACGGTTCATCCGCGATCAATACCGGACGTACCGGGAGCTCATGCGGCTGATGGCGCGCGAAGGCGTATTCATCGCGTCATGGGAAGAGTTGTCGACCGCGCAGCGGGAAGCGATGAAACAGTATTTCCAGGACATCGTCTACCCGGTGCTGACTCCGATGGCCGTCGACGTCAGCCGCCCGTTCCCCTTGGTCCACAGCCGCGAGGTGTATTTGGCCGTCGTGCTTCGTCCGCTTGCGCCGAACGCCCGCCATGAGGAACGGACCTATTGCGCCATCGTGCAGGTACCGTCGATTCTGCCCCGCACGATCCCCGTGCCGGGACGGGGCAATAGCCGCAAGATGACGTTCCTGATGCTGGAAGAGCTGATCAAGGAGCAGATCGGCCTGCTGTTCAGCGGGTACGCCACGGAGGCGGTGCACGCCTTCCGCATTACGCGGAATTCGGATCTCACCTTGAACGAGGAAGAAGCGGAGGATCTGCTGCAGGAGCTCGAGAAGGAGCTGCGCAGACGCCGCCGGGGCTTTCCCGTGCGCCTGGAGATCGAGAAAGGCATGCATCCCAGCGCGCTCGAAATGTTGAAGGACGAACTCGAGCTCGACGACGGCGTTTTCGAGATCGAAGGGCCGCTCGACCTTTCGTTCCTGTCCAAATTCGCGGGTTCGCTGACGAATTTCGATCACCTCCGCTATCCCAAGGTAGAGCCGGCGTATCCCGTGGAATTCGAAGAAGGGGAAGACATCATGGGCGTCATCCGGGAGCGGGACGTGCTGGTGTACCATCCGTACGAATCGTTCGAAGCGGTTCACGACTTTCTGATCGAGGCGGCGGCGGATCCGGAAGTGCTGGCCATCAAAATGACGCTGTACCGCGTGGACGCCCATTCGGTGCTGGTTCAGGCGCTCGTGAAGGCGGCGGAGTCGGGCAAACAGGTGACCGTCGTCGTCGAGATCAAAGCGCGGTTCGACGAAGAGCGCAACATCGCCTGGGCCCGGCAGCTGGAAAAGGCGGGCTGCCACGTCGTTTACGGGCTTGCCGGGCTCAAAACCCACGCGAAGGTCACGCTGGTCGTCCGGAGGGAGGCGGGAGCGCTTCGCCGTTACGTACACGTCGGTACCGGCAACTACAACGAGAGCACCGCCAAGCTTTACACGGATGCCGGCTTGTTCACCTGCCATCCCGACATCGGGGCGGACGCCTCCGCGCTGTTCAACGAGATGACGGGCTACTCGACCCCGCATGATTGGCGGGCGTTCGCGGTGGCGCCGGACGCGCTGAAGCCGAAGCTGTTCGACCTCATCGACCGGGAAATCCGGTTCGCCCGCGAGGGGCGGGACGCCCGTATCATCGCGAAGATGAATTCGCTGTCGAACCAGCAAATGATCGACAAGCTATATGAAGCCTCCCAGGCCGGGGTTTGCATCGAGCTGATCGTGCGGGGGGTGTGCTGCCTGCGGCCGGGGGTCCCGGGGCTAAGCGAGAACATCCGGGTCGTCAGCATCGTGGACCGCTTTCTGGAGCACTCCCGGATCCTGGCGGTTTCCGCGGGCGGCGAGGACGAGGTATACATCTCCAGCGCGGACTGGATGACGCGGAATTTGACCCGCCGCGTGGAGGTCATGTGCCCGGTGTATGACTCGGGGCTTCGCGCGATGCTGGTCAATTTGCTGCGCATGAATTTGCTGGATAACGTAAAAGCCCGGGAACTGACCCCGGGCGGAGGTTACGCGAGAGTGGAGGGAGGCGGCCAGACGCCTCTGCGCAGCCAATTCGAGCTGGCGGACATTCCGCTCTGGAAGACGGTGGCTTCGGCGGCGGAGGATTAAGCCTCCGACAATACGGGGACGCGTCCCCAGATTTTCTTGAACTCTTTCGCGTGCGCTTCGACTTCCTTTTTTTCCACGGCCAGAGATTGCGCGGCTTCCGCCTTCAACAGCAGTTTGCCGGGGGCTGGCGCAGCCGTCAGGGAGCGGATCGCCTGCGATTCGCTGCGGTCCAAGGCGGCGGCGAGCTGGAGGATCGACCCCAGTTTGGCCGCCGCTTCTGCGTCTCCTTCCCGCAGCAGGGAGCGGAAGGGAGCGAGGCGGCGCCGGAGCGAACCGGCGCCTTTGTAAGAGGCGATCGCCGCCGTCAGCAAGGTTTCGCGGTGGGACAGCCCGTACCAATGCGTATGGACCAGCATGTAGAACGTATGGTCCGCGTTATCGTTCAAGTCGATTGCCGCCCCGATCTTGAACAGCCTTGCCGCCGCGTCCAGCCACGTTCCGGCGTTTTCCGGAAGGTCGGCTTCGGCTTCGAGGGCGCGATAGACCGCCATGGCCAAGCCGCGGACTTGAGCCAAGTGCTCCGAGGGCGCGGTGGGATACAAGGCGTTCAGGTTGCGGATGCTCGATTCCAGCACCGGGTTGCCGCCTTCTTGGGCAAAACCGGGCAAGCAGGTCTCGAAAAACAGCCCGTCGCGGATCCCGGTCCCGCACACGACGAGCTTGTCCGCGCCGATGTGCCGCCAAACCGCCGAAAGGATGGCCAGGCCGGGCACGATGACCTCGGCCCGGTCTTTGGACAAGCCCGGAAGCTTGCCGCGGGCAGCGGCCGGTTTGTCCGCCAGCCGATCGAGCGCGTCCGCGAGCTCGCGTTCGGACTGCTCGTACCCGTGCAGCAAGGGGAACGGATAGTCCGTTTCCCGTTGGCGGAGCTTGGCGAACGCGCGGACGGTGCCGCCGAGTCCGATCAGGGGAAGTCCCGGCCGTTCGGAAATCCAAGGCAGCGCGTCCAGTTGCCGGCTGACTTCCCGGCGGATTTCTTCCAGCCGGTCGGCGGACACGGGGCCGTCGCCCAGCTCGAATCGGCTCGCCGTATTGACGCATCCGAACGGAAAGGAGACCGACCGGAGCGTCTTCCGATCCCGGAGCAGCGTGATTTCCGTGCTGCCGCCCCCGATGTCGACGACGTACCCTTCGGTCAGATTCAGCGTGCGGAGCATGGCTTCGCTTCCGAACCGCGCTTCTTCTTCCCCGGAGAGCACCTCGATGCGCAGGTCCGTGGCCTTGGAGAGCCGCCGGATCACGGCATCCCGGTTTTTGGCCGCCCGGAGGGCGGCCGTGGCGACCGCGCGGATCTTGCGCGTGCCGTGCATGCGGCAGATCCGGAGATAGTGGATCAGCACGTCCGCCAGTTCGTCCACGGCTTCGTCCGGGAGATGGCCGTCCGCGGTCAGCTTCTTGCTGAGCCTCGCGGACCAGCGCCCCTGGTCGATCAGCCGGTAGGCGCCCCCAGCCGAATATTGATAAACCGCCAGCCGGACCGTATTCGAGCCGATGTCGATCATTCCCGCCACTTCCGATAAGCTCATGAGGCACCTCGCGGACATATTGTCGAAGTCTATTCCGGATCATTGTATCATTGGGCGGGCCGGCGGCAAAAGAACCTTTATGATGCCGATAAAACAATTTGATGCCGGGCTCGGTTTCTTTCGCCGACGAAATCGTTTATCATTAAAAAAAGGTGCGAAATCCTTGGAATCCTGCGTTTTGCGCGTTTTTTGGAGCATGACCATGGGCTCCCGCGCATGGAATCATCCTCCCCCGATCCGGGGCGCGCTTCGGATCCGGCATTTCCCGAACAAAGGAGAGAGAAACATGACGGCAACCAAAGGCCTCGAGGGCATCGTCGCCGCGTCCTCGTCGATCAGTTCCATCATCGACGGCGTGCTGACGTACCGCGGCATCAACATTGACGAACTTGCGGAAAAAGCGACTTTCGAGGAAGTCGCATACCTGTTATGGCATGGCAAGCTGCCGACCCAGGCGGAGCTGGATCAACTGATCGCGCAATTGGGCGACTATGCCGCCGTCCCCGCGGAAGTCATTAACGGCCTCCGGCTGTATCCGAAAAACAGCAACGCGATGGCCGCGCTCCGGACGGCCGTGTCCAGCCTCGCGCTGTACGACCCGGCATCGGACGACATGAGCCGCGAAGCCAACGTTCTGAAAGCGGTGAAACTGCAAGCCCAGCTTCCGACGATCGTGGCGGCTTTCGCCCGCATCCGCGAAGGCAAAGAGCCGGTCGCGCCGAAGAAAGGCGTAGGCATCGCGCATAATTTCCTGTACATGCTGACCGGGGAAGAGCCCGCCGCCGTGGCCGTAGAAGCCATGAACAAGGCGCTCGTCCTGCATGCCGACCATGAGCTGAACGCTTCCACGTTCGCGGCCCGCGTCACGGTAGCCACGCTGTCCGACATCTACTCGGGCGTGACTTCCGCGATCGGCGCTCTCAAAGGACCGCTGCACGGCGGCGCCAACGAAGCGGTCATGGTCATGCTGGATGAGATCGGTTCTCCGGACAAAGTCGAGTCCTACATCCAGAACAAGCTGAACAACAAAGAGAAGATCATGGGCTTCGGCCACCGGGTATACCGCAACGGCGATCCGCGCGCGAAGCACCTGCAGGCGATGTCCCGCCAGCTGGGCGAGCTGAAAGGCAACATGACGCTGTACAACATGTCCGTGCAGATCGAAGAGCTCGTCACCGGGCAGAAGGGGCTGAAGCCGAACGTCGACTTCTATTCCGCTTCCTGCTACACGATGCTCGGCATCCCGCGCGACCTGTTCACGCCGATCTTCGCGGTCAGCCGGGTGTCCGGATGGACGGCCCACATTCTCGAGCAATACGGCGACAACCGGCTCATCCGCCCGCGCGCGGAATACGTCGGACCGGTCGACCAGCATTACGTCCCGATTTCCCAGCGGGGCTGAATTCAACAGACGCGTTTACCGGCGGACAGCCCGCTTGCGCGCGTTCGCGCGGGGGCTGAATGCCGGTTTCTTGCGAAAAATCGAAATGGAGGAAATCAAGCATGCAACTCGAAAAATTCGCCGCACCCACGTCCGGCCAACCGATTACCGTAACGAACGGCGTCCTGAACGTCCCGAACAACCCGATCATCCCGTTCATCGAAGGGGACGGAACGGGCCGCGATATATGGCGCGCTTCCAAGCGCGTGTTGGACGCGGCCGTCGAGAAAGCCTATAAAGGCGAGAAGCAAATCGCTTGGTACGAAGTGTTTGCCGGCGAGAAAGCATTCAATACTTACGGTGAGTGGCTGCCGAACGATACGCTCACCGCGATCCGCGAATACATCATCGCCATCAAGGGACCGTTGACGACGCCGATCGGCGGCGGCATCCGCTCCCTGAACGTGGCGCTCCGCCAAGAGCTGGACCTGTACGTTTGCTTGCGTCCGGTCCGCTACTTCCAAGGCGTGCCTTCCCCGGTCAAACGTCCGGAGCTCGTCGACATGGTCATTTTCCGCGAGAACACGGAAGACATCTACGCGGGCATCGAGTACCAAGCCGAGACGGCCGACGTGAAGAAGGTCATCGAATTCCTGCAGAAGGAAATGGGCGTCAAGAAAATCCGCTTCCCGGAAACGTCCGGCATCGGCATCAAGCCGGTATCCTCGGAAGGCTCCAAACGTCTGGTCCGCGCCGCGATCGAATACGCGATCAAGCACAAGCGCAAATCCGTCACGCTGGTGCATAAAGGCAACATCATGAAGTTCACCGAGGGCGCGTTCAAGAACTGGGGCTACGAAGTGGCCGAAACCGAGTTCGCGGACAAAACCTTCACGTGGGGACAATACGACAAAATCAAAGCCGAGCAGGGCGAGGAAGCCGCCAATGCGGCGCAGAAGGCCGCGCTGGACGCCGGCAAAGTCCTGATCAAGGACGCCATCGCCGACATCGCGCTGCAGCAGGTCTTGACGCGTCCGACCGACTTCGACGTCATCGCGACGCTGAACCTGAACGGCGACTACTTGTCCGACGCCCTCGCGGCCCAAGTCGGCGGCATCGGCATCGCGCCCGGTGCCAACATCAACTATGTAACCGGACACGCGATTTTCGAGGCGACGCACGGCACCGCTCCGAAATACGCCGACAAAGACGTCGTCAACCCGGGCTCCGTCATCCTGTCCGGCGTCATGATGTTCGAGCACCTCGGCTGGCTGGAAGCGGCCGACTTGATCTACAAAGGCATGGAGCAATCCATCGCGAACAAAACGGTCACCTACGATTTCGCGCGTCTGATGGAAGGCGCGACCGAGATCAAGTGCTCCGCGTTCGCGGACGAGATCATCAAGAATATGTAACCCAGGGTCCCTTGTCTAAGGGATTCGCCCACCCCTTAAATCCCCCTCCCGCCGGGAGGGGGATTCTCGTTATCGTCCCACCCTCTAAGGAATTCGCCCACCCCCTAAGTCCCCCTCCCCCGGTAGGGGGATCCCGAGGCGCTCAGGAATTCGCCCACCCCCTAAGTCCCCCTCCCCCGGTAGGGGGATCCCGAGGCGCTCAGGAATTCGCCCCCCCCCGAAGTCCCCCACCCCCCGGAGGGGGATCCCGAGGCGCTCAGGAATTCGCCCCCCCCCGAAGTCCCCCACCCCCCGGAGGGGGATCCCGAGGCGCTCAGGAATTCGCCCCCCCCCGAAGTCCCCCACCCCCCGGAGGGGGATCCCGAGGCGCTCAGGAATTCGCCCCCCCCCGAAGTCCCCCACCCCCCGGAGGGGGATCCCGAGGCGCTCAGGAATTCGCCCACCCCCTAAGTCCCCCTCCCCCAGGAGGGGGATCCCGAGGCGCTCCGCCCTCTGGACACCCGGATTAAGAGCCTCGTGCTGCGGGAGACGTTGGCGGAGGAACGGTGGGGTAGAGGTGCGTGGGACTGCGCGGCTTGGCTCGTCGGCGGTTTCTCTCTCGAGAAAACTTGCCGACTTGCCTTTTTTATGGCCTACTTTGCTTGTGCCCGCTCGCCAGCATAGGCCGTAACGGCAGAAAGCGTACCACATACGCTATACCGCCAAAGCCCACGCCGAACCGATCGATTAGCGTAGTACATACGATATATCGTCAAAGCCCACGTCGAACCGATCAATTAGCGTACCACATACGCTATACCGCCAAAGCCCACGTCAAACCGATCAATTAGCGTACTACATACGCTATACCGCCAAAGCCCACGCCGCACCGAGCAATTAGCGTACTACATACGCTATCCCGCCAAAGCCCACGCCGAACCGCTCAATTAGCGTACTACATCCGCTATACCGCCAAAGCCCACGCCGCACCGAGCAATTAGCGTACTACATACGCTATCCCGCCAAAGCCCACGCCGAACCGCTCAATTAGCGTACTACATCCGCTATACCGCCAAAGCCCACGCCGCACCGAGCAATTAGCGTACTACATACGCTATACCGCCAAAGCCCACGCCGAACCGATCGATTAGCGTACTACATACGCTATATCGTCAAAGCACACGCCGAACCGATCGATTCGCGTACCACATACGCTATACCGTCAAAGCCCACGTCGAACCGATCAATTAGCGTACCACATACGCTATACCGCCAAAGCCCACGCCGCACCGAGCAATTAGCGTACTACATACGCTATACCGCCAAAGTCCACGCCGAACCGATCGATAAGCGTACTACATACGCTATACCGCCAAAGCCCACGCCGACCCGATCAATTAGCGTACTACATACGCTATACCGCCTAAGTCCACGCCGAACCGATCGATTAGCGTACTACATACGCTATACCGCCAAAGCCCACGCCGAACCGATCAATTAGCGTACTACATACGCTATACCGCCAAAGTCCACGCCGAACCGATCGATTAGCGTACTACATACGCTATACCGCCAAAGCCCACGCCGAACCGATCGATTAGCGTACCACATACGCTAAATCTTCTGAACCCATGCCGGGATGCGCAAATGTCGCGCTGCTAGGCATGGAATCCGGGTTGAATGGCTATAATGCGTTAAATGTGTATGGTTTACCATCTGAAGGAGGGCATTTCGGTTATGGCGATTCAACGTGCGAAGATTACCGTCGTGGGCGCGGGGTTCACGGGGGCGACGACGGCGCTGATGCTGGCGCAGAAGGAACTGGGGGACGTCGTGCTGCTCGACATTCCGCAGCTCGAGAACCCGACCAAAGGCAAGGCGCTGGATATGCTCGAATCCACGCCGGTGCAAGGCGTAGATGCCCGGATCGTCGGCACGGCCGATTATCGGGATTCCGCGAACTCCGACGTCGTCATCATCACCGCCGGAGTGGCGCGCAAGCCGGGCATGAGCCGCGACGATCTGGTGAGCACGAACGCCGGCATCGTCAAGTCGGTGTGCGAGCAAGTCAAAGCGACCAGTCCGAACGCATACGTCATCATCCTGTCCAACCCGGTCGACGCGATGACCTACGTGGCGCACCGAACGCTCGGTTTCCCGAAAAACCGGGTCATCGGACAATCCGGCGTCCTCGATACGGCACGTTACAACACGTTCCTGGCGGAGGCGCTGAACGTATCCGTCGAAGACGTGCGAGGCGTCGTACTCGGCGGCCACGGAGACGATATGGTCCCGCTGGTCCGATACACGACGGTCGGCGGCATCCCGGTCGAGAAGTTGCTGCCCAAGGAGCAAATTGACGCGATCGTGCAGCGTACCCGCGTCGGCGGCGGGGAAATCGTCAACCTGCTCGGCAACGGCAGCGCCTATTACGCGCCGGCGGCTTCGCTCGTCCAGATGACCGAAGCGATCCTGAAGGACAAGAAGCGCATCCTTCCGGTCATCGCCCTGCTGCAAGGAGAATACGGCTATCAAGACCTGTTCATTGGCGTGCTGGCCGTACTGGGCGGAGACGGCATCGAAAAAATCATGGAAATCGAGTTGACGGCGGAAGAGAAAGCCGCGCTGGACAAATCGGCCGAATCCGTCCGCAATGTCATCAAAGTCGTCGAAAACGCCTGATCTTGGCCGTAAAACGGGAAGCTCCGACCCGAGGCAACCGCCTAGGGCCGGAGCCTTTTATTCGGCACCATCGCGAGCGCGCCGTTATCCGACTTTCCCGTACAACTTGCCCGAAACCCCGCAACAGGCCCGCCGTTATCCGACTTTCCCGTACAACTAGCCCGAAACCCCGCAAAAGTCCCGCCGTTCTCCGACTTTCCCGTACAACTTGCCCGAAACCCCGCAACAGGCCCGCCGTTATCCGACTTTCCCGTACAACTAGCCCGAAACCCCGCAAAAGTCCCGCCGTTCTCCGACTTTCCCGTACAACTTGCCCGAAACCCCGCAACAGGCCCGCCGTTATCCGACTTTCCCGTACAACTTGCCCGAAACCCCGCAAAAGTCCCGCCGTTGTCCGATTTTTCCGTACATCTCGCCCGAAATCCCGCAAAAGTCCCGCCGTTGTCCGACTTTTCCGTACATCTCGCCCGAAATCCCGCAAAAGTCCCGCCGTTATCCGATTTTTCCGTACATCTCGCCCGAAACCCCGCAAAAGTCCCGCCGTTGTCCGACTTTTCCGTACATCTCGCCCGAAATCCCGCAAAAGTCCCGCCGTGATCCGATTTTTCCGTACATCTCGCCCGAAACCCCGCAAAAGTCCCGCCGTTGTCCGACTTTCCCGTACATCGACCCGGTGCGCCGATCATCCATGGAAGCCGTCTCCGTTCTCGATTCCGCTCACCGAAAGACAAGCTTCACGGGCACGACGACGTTCTGCGGCGCGTAGGCGGACTTGATCTGTTCGCAGAGCAGCGATACGGCGGAGCGGGCCATCTCCCGTTCGTCCTGCTGCACGTAGGAAACGTTCGGAATGCCGGGATCGTCGAACGAGATCAGCTCGACGTCCTTTTCCCTTCGGGTGCGGCGAAGGGCCTGCGACGTCAGTTGGGCGATTTCCTCCGTCAGCGTGAAGGCCGCGGTGATCGCCGGATGGCCCCCCCAAAATTCCGTAATGTAATCGAGCGCGCGGTCGCTGCGCAGAATGTCGAGCGGGACGTGGCACCACAGGTTTTTGTCGATGGAGATTTCCCGGTCGATATACGCCTTCTCGAACCCGGTCGTCCGATCCTGGACGGCCGTGTTCGCGTTCTCCGGGGAAAGGAGCGCGATGTGCCGATGCCCCTTCTCCAGCAGGTAGGATACGGTGTCATACGCCCCGCCTAGGTTGTCGGAGGTGATCGTGTAGGTTTCGATATTGCGCAGATAGCGGTCGATAAAGACGAACGGGAATTTGTCGAGCGACAGGCGAAGCAGCGACTCGTTGTATTTCTCGTCCTCGGTCGGGAACACGATCAAGCCTTGCACCCCCGCGTCGACCAAGTCCCGGATCGCCCGCGATTCCTCGGCCGCCGACTCGCGCGTAATGCTCAGAATCATCTGGAAGCCGGCTTCCTTCAGGAAAAGCTCGGTGTGGTCGACCAGCTTCCGGATGACGCCCGTTTTCAACGTCGGGATGATGAGGCCGATCAGCGGCGCGGCCTGGGCGGACGGGCTTCCGAATGGCGGGATGCCGGTCTGCGGCACGTCCGCGGCGACGAACGTGCCTTTTCCTTGGATGCGGACGATGAGCCCTTCGTCGGCAAGCTCGGTCAAGGCGTTTTTGACCGTGATTTTGCTCACCTTGTATTCGTCCATCAATTCTTGCTCCGAAGGAATCCGATCGGCGGGACGCAGCTTGCCGGACATGATTTTGTCCCGGATCTGGAATTGGATCTGTTTGTACAACGCGGTTTTTTTGTTCATGGCGGCCACTCCCGAAAAAATATGATTTTATGACCAATTGGTTATATAAATTATATTTAACCCATATTATAATCCAAATTGTAAAGCGCTTACAACCCTGACTTTAGGAAATTAAGCGCATTCAACATTTTTCTAGGGGGAAATCCGAATGAAAAAAGCGCTGCTTTATCTACTTTCTTTGACGCTGGTCAGCATGTTGGCATTGGCAGGATGCAGTTCGAAAAAAGGCGGTACCGACGCTTCGCCCGCATCACCCGGTGCTTCCGGCTCGTCCGCTCCCGCGTCCGCGTCCGCGAACGGAACGCCGGCCAAGCTGGAATTCTGGACGTTCAACGAACTGCACCAGAAGTTTTTCGAAAGCATGGCCAAGCAGTGGAACGCGGCCCATCCGGACATGCCGATCGAGCTCACGGCCACGACGTTCCCCTACGACGACGCTCACAACAAGCTGCTCGTCGCCCTCCAGTCCGGCAAAGGAGCGCCCGATCTGGCCGACATCGAAATCAGCAAAATCGGCAACTACCTGAAAGGCGATCCGCAGCTGGTTCCGCTTAACGACATCGTGGAGCCCGTCAAGGACAACCTGGTCATGTCCCGCCTCGACAACTATGCCAAGGACGGCAAATACTACGGCATCGACTATCACGTCGGCGCGCAAGTCATCTACTACAACAAGGAAATCCTCGACCAGGCCGGCGTCAATCCGGACAGCATCGTCACATGGGACGATTTCGAGGCGGCAGGCAAACAAGTGCTGGACAAGACCGGCAAACCGATGACGACCGTCGAGACGACGGACCAATGGACGTTCTGGCCGATGGTCGTGCAGCACGGTTCCGATTTCCTCGACAAAGACGGCAACGTGACGCTGAACGATCAAGCGAACGTAGAGGTTCTGACGTACCTGCAGAAACTGGTGAAAGAGAAGATCGCGATCGCGGCGCCCGGCGGATTCCATCACTCCGAAGAATATTACGGATTCATGAACGGCGGCGGCGCGGCGGCGATCTGGATGCCGATGTGGTACATGGGACGGTTCACGGACTACATGCCCGACTTGAAAGGCAAAATCGTCATCAAGCCGATGCCCGTATTCAAGCAGGGCGAAATGCGCTCCTCCGGGATGGGCGGCACGGGCACGGTCATCACGAATCAGTCCAAAAACCAGGAGCTGGCGAAAAAGTTCCTGGAGTTCGCGAAAGTGTCGAAGGAAGGCACCATCGAAATCTGGAAGCAGCTCGGCTTCGATCCGATCCGCACGGACGCCTGGACGGATCCGGCGATGAGCGAACCGAACAAGTACACCGATTATTTCGGCACCGGCATCTTCACGTTCCTCGACAGCCTGAAGAGCGAGATCGCGCCGACGAACATCAAGGAAAGAACGCCCGCGGTATCCGACGTCATCAAGACGAAGGCGATGTTCCAGGCGCTGAACGACTTGAAAGATCCGAAGCAAGTGCTTGACGACGCAGCCGCCGGCATCAAGTAAAACAGGAACGGAACGCTTTGCCGAAGACCGCGGCCGGTTCTTCGGCAAAGCTTCTCCCGTTTCGGGAAGGAGCGATAACGACGGTATGAAATGGATCTATTCCCAGCGGCTCGCCCCTTACGTGTTCGTGCTCCCGTTCGTGCTCTCGCTCGCCGTGTTTTTCGCCTATCCCGTGCTGTCCACGATCCTCATGAGCTTCCAGGAAGTGCTGCCGGGCCAGACGCATTTCATCGGCTGGACGAACTACCGGGATCTATGGAAAGACGATTCCTTCTATACGGCGCTTTGGAACAGCACGAAGTATACGTTCTGGACCCTCGTCGTCCTGATCCCGCTGCCGCTCGTGCTGGCGGTATTCCTGAATGCCAAACGCATGAAGTGGAGCTCTTTCTTTCGCTCCGCCCTATTCGTTCCCACGCTGACATCGGTCGTCGTGGCGGGCATCGTTTTCCGCCTCGTGTTCGGTTCCCTTGACGAATCGGTCATGAATACGTTCCGCCATGCGTTCGGCGCAGGGACGATCAACTGGCTCGGCAACCGCGTGACGGGCATGCTCGTGCTCGTCATTTTGGCGACGTGGCGTTACGTGGGCATCAACATCGTCTATTTCCTGTCGGCGCTGCAGTCCATCCCCGGCGAACTGTACGAATCGGCGGAAATCGACGGGGCGAACACTTGGCAGAAATTCCGGCGCATCACGCTTCCGCTGCTCAAGCCGGTGTCGATCTACGTCATCACGATCAGCATCTACGGCGGATACGCGATGTTCACGGAGAGTTTCATCTTGTGGAGCGGCAACCGTTCGCCCAACGATATCGGGCTGACGATGATCGGGCTGCTCTATCGGCACGGCATCGAGAAGAACAGCCTGGGGCTCGGCTCCGCGATCGGGATCGTACTTCTTGCGTTCACGATGGTTTTGAACGTGATCCAACTTCGGCTATTCGGCTTGTTCAAGAAGGAGGATTGACCATGCGCGCCAAACGCTTCGACACGCAAACGCTCCTTCTGGTTGTCCTGTTCGTCCTATTGGCCGCGCTGGCCTTGTTTCCTTTCTATTGCTTGGCGCTCGCATCGCTTAAACCTTCGAAGGAGCTGCTCCGTTTCGGCCTCAATATCCGCTTGCAGCCGGAATTGCTTTCTTTGGACAACTACACCTTCATCTTCTCGAAGGGCGCCGCCAAGTACGCGACTTGGTATAAGAACAGCCTCGTCATTACGGTCGTCTATACGGCCGGCTGCATGCTGCTGTCGTCGATGGTCGGCTACGGCCTGGCGATGTACCGGTTCATCGGGCGCAACTTCATTTTCCTCTGCGTGCTGCTCGTCATGATGATCCCGGTGGAAATCATCATGCTTCCGCTGTATAAGCAGATGATCGCGCTGAACCTGATCGACAGCTTCGGAGGAGTGATCCTGCCCTTCGTCGTCTCTCCGCTGCCGATCTTCTTCTTCCGGCAATACGCTTCGGGTTTGCCCAAAGATTTTCTCGATGCCGGGAGAATCGACGGCTGCTCGGAATACGGCATTTTTTTCCGCATTTTCGTGCCGATCATGACGCCGGCTTTCGGAGCCATGATCATCGTGCAGGCTCTGGCCAGCTGGAACAGCTTCGTATGGCCGCTTATCGTGCTGAGTTCGGGCGAGAAGCTGACGCTGCCGATCGGGCTGTCGAGCCTGGTGACGCCGTACGGCAACAACTACGATATTCTGATCGCCGGTTCCGTGCTCGCGATCGTGCCGATCATGATCGTCTTCGTCTTTTTCCAACGGTACTTCGTTTCGGGGCTGACCGTGGGCGGCGTGAAAGGCTGACGACAACAAAAAAGAAGCAGGTGACGGGATGGGAGTCCAACAACGAACGAAGGCAGACGGTGTGATGCCGTTGATCGAACAGCGGGCGGATCCGCATATTTACCGGCATTCCGACGGGTATTACTATTTCGCGGCCTCCGTGCCGGAATACGACCGCATCGAGATCCGCAGAGGCAGGACGATCGAGGAGCTGCGTCAGGCGAGCCCCGCCGTCATCTGGAGAAAGCATGAATCGGGCTTGCTGAGCGCGAATATTTGGGCGCCCGAAATTCATCATATCGACGGCAAATGGTACGTCTATTTCGCCGCCGCCCGCACGGCCGAGACCAACGACGGGTTATTCGACCACCGGATGTTCGTGCTGGAGAACGGGAACGCCAATCCAATGGAAGGGGAGTGGGAGGAGAAGGGGCAAATCCGCACGGCTTGGGAAAGCTTCTCGCTCGACGCCACGACGTTCGAGCATCGGGGGACGCGTTATCTCGTATGGGCCCAGAAGGATCCGGGCATCGCCGGCAACTCCAACCTGTACATTTCCGAAATGGGCAATCCGTGGACGCTGACCGGCAAGCAGACGATGATATCGAAGCCGGAGTACGACTGGGAAACCGTCGGCTTCAAGGTGAACGAAGGCGCGGCGTTCCTCCGCAAGGACGGGCGGGTGTTCATCGCCTATTCCGCCAGCGCGACGGACGCCAACTATTGCATCGGGCTGCTCGAGGCCGACGCCGATGCGGACTTGCTTGACGTTACCTCTTGGCGCAAGTCCCCGGCGCCGGTTCTGGCGACCGACGAGAAGCTCGGGCTGTACGGCCCCGGACATAACAGCTTTACCGTAACGGAAGACGGCAAGGAAACCTTATTCGTTTTTCATGCGAGAACGTACAAGGAGATCGCGGGAGATCCGCTGTACGACCCGAATCGGCATACCTTCGTCGCGGAGCTCCAATGGACGAACGACGGAAGGCCGGATTTTCGCAGCTCAATCGCCACGCTTTCGCGCTTCCGATCTTAATCGGAAAAGGGGAATGCAGGCATGGGAGCAAGACCGCTCAGGAAATGGGCAAAAATCGTCGGAATGGGACTGTTTGCGTTGTTACTCGTATTCGGGGAGGCGAGCGCGTTCGGGCCGAGCGTCATGTACTCGTCGCCGTCCAGCGATCCCGGGCCGGGCACGCTGTATCCGCGGGCGCTGCGCCTGCAGTACGGCGGCAGCGCCAACGGCACGCTGCTGGCGACGTTCGAGCATTACGTGAACGGAACGCCTTCGTTCCCGATTTACCGGAGTACGGACGGCGGCGTCACCTGGGCGCATCTTTCCGAAGTGACCGATACGGTGAACGGGTGGGGGCTCCGGTACCAACCGTTCCTGTACGAGCTGCCGCAAGCGATCGGAAGCATGCCCGCGGGGACGATTCTATGCGCGGGCAACTCCATTCCGTCGGACCTGTCCGCCACGAAGATCGACCTGTACAAAAGCACGGACCACGGCGTAACCTGGTCGTTCGTCAGCTCGATCGCGACGGGCGGCAGAGCCGACCCGTCCGGCGCGTACGACCCGGTATGGGAACCGTTCCTGCTCGTTGCCAACAACAAGCTGATTTTGTACTACTCGGACGAACGGGATCCGGCGCATAACCAGAAGCTCGTGCACGTGACGTCCACGAACGGCACGGCCTGGAGCTCCCCGGTCGAGGACATCGCGCTGGCGGATTCCGCCAAACGCCCGGGCATGACGACGGTCGCCAAACTCGGCAACGGCAACTACATCATGACGTACGAATACGGCGGTTCCCCGAACGGCAATTTCGCGGTTTACTATAAAATTTCGTCCAATCCGGAAAACTTCGGGGCGGCCACGGATCCCGGGACGCTGCTGAAAACGAGGGACGGAGTCGTTCCGACCAGCTCTCCGTACGTCGTATGGCTGTCCGGCACGGGACCGAACGGCACGATCGCGGTATCGGCCAACTCCAGCACGGAGCTGTACCTCAACTCGGAGAACGGGGCGGCTGACAACTGGACGAGAGTCAGCACCGTCGTGCCGCAAGGATACAGCCGCGCGCTCGTCCCGCTCGCGGACAACCACAACGTGCTGATCCTTTCCGCAGGTCCGCTCGGCAGCGGGCATAACTCGGTCCGGTACGGCAGCAAGGAGCTCGGAGACGCGGCGCTCATCCGCCAATGGGAGTCCAACCGGTATCCGGGGTACTATATCCGGCACTATAATTTTTTGGCCCGTCTCGACCAGAATCCGACCCCGGTCAACGATTCCCGGTTCCGGATGGTTCCGGGATTGGCGGATTCGGCGGGCGTCTCGTTCGAGTCGGTCAATTTCCCGGGATATTATTTGCGGCATTATAACTACGTCCTGCGTTTAGACCGCAATGACGGTTCTTCCATCTTCCAGCAGGACGCGACGTTCTACCAAACGGCGGGGCTCGCGAACGCAAGCCAGGCGTCGTTCAAGTCGTACAACTTCCCGACGTATTATATCCGCCAATCCAGCTATCAGCTCCGGATCGACCCGATCAGCACGGCGACGGAGAAGCAGGACGCGACTTTCATCGTCCACTAGCGGAAGCGGAAGATCCGCCCTGAACGAACGGCCCCAGAACGCCTCGCGGCGCCTGGGGCCGTTCTCTTTCTGAAACGGGGGGAGGAGACCGCCGTATCATTTCATAAGCGTCAATATCACACGCAAGGGAGAGGAAAGATGGACGTCATCGACATCAACCCGCGCAAAAACGGCCGGCCCATGGGCCAACTGCCGCCGGGGCTGTTCCGGAAAATCGGGCTGGGAGCCGCGGCCGTCGCCGTGCTGCTGATCGCTTATTCCTGCTTCTACACGGTGCAGGAGCAGGAGAGAGCCGCCATTCTCACGTTCGGCAAGTACACGGGGGAGACGAGGGCCGGGCTGCATTTCAAGTGGCCGTACCCGATCCAGCAGGTCGTGAAGGTGCCTGCGGAGCTGACCCAGCAAATCACGATCGGCTATCACCAGAACGGCGAGACGATCACGCCCGTGGAAGAAGAAGCGATGATGATCACGGGGGACGAGAACATCGTGTCCGCCGATGCCGTCGTCCAGTGGAAAATCAGCAACATCCGCGATTATTTGTATAACGTGGACCACCCGGAGCAATTCCTTCGCAACGCCGCCAGCGCCTCCATCCGCTCCGTCATCGGATCGGAGAAGCTGGATTACGCCATCACCGACGGCAAGACGGACATCCAGGACAAAGTGCGGACCAAGCTGATCGAGCTGCAGGATATTTATCAGACGGGGATCCAGATTCTCGACATCAAGTTCCAGGACATCGAGCCGCCGGGCGGACAAGTGGAAGAAGCGTTCCGAGAAGTGACGAACGCCCGGGAGGAGAAGAACACCAAGATCAACAACGCCGCCAAATACGAGAACGAACGGATTCCGAAAGCGCGTGGCGAAGCACAGGCGCTGCTGGAGAAGGCCGAGGCCGACAAAAAATCGCGGATCCTGAACGCGCAAGGCGACGTCGCCAAATTCAACGCGATTTACGAGCAGTATAAAGCCAGCCCGGACGTTACGCAGAGCCGGCTCATTTTGGAAACCCTGGAGAAGATTTTGCCGAACGCGCGCATCATCTTGTCGGATTCCTCCGGGGATACCGTGAAATATTTGCCCCTGAACGAGCTGCTGCCGGGCGCGAAGCCTTCATCGCCGCCTCCGTCGGCATCCAATCAGGGAACGCAAGGAGGCGTGTCGCCATGACCCCGGGCATCAAACGCAAAATCCTATACGGCGTCGGCGCTTTGGTTGTCCTTATTCTGCTGCTCAATTCGACGTTTCTAGTAAAAGAAGGGGAGTACAAAGTCGTGCTGAAGTTCGGGGAAGCCGTGCGCGTCGTCGGCTCGCCGGGTCTCCAGTTCAAAATCCCCTTCGTGGAGAACACGATGACGCTGCCCAAACGCCAGATGACGTACGAGAGCAATCCGACGTCCATCCTGACCAAGGACAAGAAACCGATCATCGTCGACAATTACACCGTCTGGCGGATCGACGACGCCCAGCAGTTCCTGCGCACGGCCAAGACGGTCGGGGCCGGCATCCAGCGGATCGACGCGGCGGTGTACAACACGGTCCGGCGCAAGCTCTCCGAGATCAATTACGACCAGATCATCAGCGAGGATACCGCGCGGGGCAACCTGAACGACGAAATCACGAAGGACGTGGCGGAAGCCCTCAAACGGGACCGGTCCGGCGTTCAAATCGTAGACGTGCGGATCAAGCGGACCGACCTGCCGGAAAGCAACAAACAAAGCGTCTACAACCGGATGATTTCCGACCGGAAATCGATCGCCGCCCAATATTTGTCAGAAGGCGACGAGGAATCCCGCAAAATCATGGCCAAGGCCGACCGTACGGCCGCCGAGCTGACCGCGGAAGCCCAAGCGAAAGCCAAAACGATCGTCGCCGAAGGGGAAGGGGAAGCGGCGAAAATCTACAATCAGGCCTACGGCAAAGATCCGGCGTTCTATAGTTTCTATCGGACGCTGGACAGCTACGTGACGACGCTGCAGAACGAACCGGTCATTCTGATGCCGATCGATTCGCCGTACGCCCGCATCCTGCTCGGCCGTCAGCCGTAACCTTCCGCGCCCGGCTCTATTAAGAATCCCTCCGTTCGGTTAGAATGTAGGCAGTACGTTGTCCGGCCGAACGGGAGGGATCACATGGGCAAAGTGCTGCGTTTCGAGCTGCAGGTCCCGGACCCCGAGCTCGCGGTCGACTTTTATTCGCGAACGTTCGGATGGCGCTTCGTCAAAATGCCGGGTCCGCTCGACTATTGGCTGATCCGGACCGGGGAAACCGGCGAAGAAGGAATCGATGGCGGCCTCATCCGTTCTCCGGACGGGGAGCCGCGGACGACCAATTCGATCGAAGTCGAAGACCTGGATGACCACCTCGCCAAAGTCGCGGAACATGGGGGGACGGTGCTCGTTCCGAAAACGGCCGTTCCCGGCATGGGGTATTTCGCGTATTGCTCGGACGATCAAGGGTTGGTCTTTATCGTTTCGGAATCCGATCCGAATGCGGAAACTCCGTGAACCGGAATTCGATTTGGACGACGCTTCCGTTTCGTGTATACTGGATGTATCCGGTAGTATGTTGTCGTTTGGGGAGGATTTCGTACAAATGAATACGATCATGCTGTTTTTGCATGTAGTCGGCGCGGTCGGCATGGGCATTTACGCGATCATGCCGTTTCTGGCGGGCCAGTTCCGTAAAGTATCGGGCGCCGCGCAGGAAGGACTGGCCAGGGGACTCATCACCGGCGGGCGGATCGGACAATTCTCGCTCGTTATCCAATTGTTGACCGGCGGGTATTTGATTTCCCAGCTCGGTCCGGATTACGCCGTCAGCTGGATGATCACCGTTCTGGTCATTTTCATCGTGATCGGCGCGCTCACGGGCGTCGTGCAGGGGCCGATCAAACGGATCGCGGCCGCGGCCAAGGAAGGGCAAGACGCCAGCAGCGCCATCGGCCGGGTCCGGACGCTCAGCGTTCTCATCCTTATTTTGTTCTTGGCGATCTTGTGGCTGATGCAGGATCCTTGGCTCGCGTAAACCGCAGTCATGCAGGCAAAGCCTCGCATCCGCTCCTTCTTCGGAGCAAGGATGCGGGGCTTTTTTCGTGATTCAGAATTTATATGTTGCAACGCCTATTCATTTCTGAATCACCTCCGATAAAAACGACATTCTCTGTACCCGATGGACGCGAAGTCGTTTTTACTTGGTTCGCCGGAAGTATTCGGGCTTTCGAAATGTTGCGCTTCCGTTGCCCGGGGGTTATCGGATTTTACGGGTCCGTTTATAATGGGGCCATAAGGAGGAGTCACGATGAGTCCGAAAACGTCGATGGTGTATTGGGAATCGCTTCGGGTCCCGTTGTTCGGGGGAAAGGAAATCTTCTTGGCCGCGACCGAGCGGGGGTTATGCCGCATCACTTGGCCCCAGGAAGCGTATGAAGTGCTTCGGGCATGGGCGGACAAGCGTTGGCCCGACGCCGCTTGGATTCGGAACGGAGGGAGAATCGCCGAATATGCCGGCCAAATGGCGTCGTATTTCGAAGGGACCCGGCAAGCATTCGACATTCCGCTAGACTTGCGAGGCACGGAGTTCCAAGTCGCGGTTTGGAGGCGGCTGGCGCGAATTCCGTACGGCGAATGCCGAAGCTACTCGGAGATTGCCCGGGAAATCGGCCGGCCGGCCGCCGTTCGCGCGGTCAGCGCGGCGGTCGGCGCGAATCCGCTATCGATCGTCGTTCCCTGCCATCGGGTGCTCGGCAAGAACGGCGCCTTGACCGGCTTCCGGGGAGGGTTGCAGGCGAAGGAGGCTTTGCTCCGGCTGGAAGGGTTCGAAGCTTTTTCGGCTAAGGGACATGCCAGATTCCGATTTTAAACGGAACGGGCGTTCGGAAATTTGTATCCGCACGCCTGTTTTTTTGTGTTAAAATGGGACATTAAACGTTTCGAGTTTCGGAGGTTGTCGGAATGGAGTCCGTGCTTTACGCGTTCGGCAAAGGTTTTTTGTTCAGTCTCGCCCTATGCTTGGATTTGGGCATCGTGAACCTCGCCATCATGAAAACCGGCCTGGACCGGGGATTCGGGGCTTCCTTCCGCATCGGTTTCGGCTCTTGTTTCGGAGATGCCTTTTACATGGTGCTGGCTCTGCTCGGTTGGACGGCGGTTTTCCATTATTCGGCCGTGCGATGGGTGCTTTGGATTGGCGGTACTATGGTACTGCTGTGGCTGGCGAAAAACATGATCAGGGACACCATCCGTCCCAAGGATTTGTCGGGAGGCGCGGATGCGGTACGAAGCCGCGGGGGATGGCAGGACGTGATGGTCGGCGCGGGGCTGGCGATTTCTTCGCCGACCTTGATTCTGTCTTTCGCGGCGATCGCGGGGCCCGTCGTCGCGGACTTGAATATCCGCGATGGGGCTGTACTGACGGCATTCGTAGCCGGGTTCTTCGCGGCCGGACTGCTGTGGTCGGTGTTGATCGCTTGGTTGGGCAGCCGGGCGGCCCGGCTCGGACAAGGAGTGGTCCGGGGGATGTCCCTGCTATCTGCTTTGTTGTTTCTGGGATTTGCGGCGAGTCTGTTTTGGCAAGGGCTGCGGGATCTCGTTTTGGCCCGATAAAAATTTAGGCGGCGAATGGGGAAGCGATGTCCGTGTTCCGGAAACTTCAGGGCCTGCTGGGTCGATATGAAAGCGAGATTTGGATTCGCGTGGTTGGGTCGGCCCTGTCCACGATCACCGGACTCATGGTGCGCCCTTTCCTCGTTCTTTATTTGTACGACCAACTGGACGGCTCCGTCTTGCTGCCGATGATCGTCGTGGGTCTCAGTCCGTTGTGCGGCATGGTCGTCAGCTGGTTCGGAGGAGGCATAAGCGATCGTCTGGGCCGCAAGCCCGTCATGATCGCCTCGCTTCTCGTGCAAATGCTGTGCATGATCGGATACGCGTTATCGTAGAACGTGTGGCAATATGCGGCCGTGTCCATCGTAACCGGGGCCGGTTCGGCGCTGTTCATGCCCGCGGCCAATGCCCAAATGACCGACATGGTGCGGGAGGAGCGCCGCGCCGAGGTTTTCGCCCTGATGCACACCGGCTTTAACGTAGGGGCGGCGGTCGGGCCTATTCTCGGCATGTTGATGTTCCGCTGGAATCCGACGGTCGTGTTTCTGATCGCGGCGTTTTCGTTCTTGGTGAACGTACTTCTCGTATCGTTCAAGCTGCCGGAGACAGCGCCGCTCGTCTTGACTCGCCGCTCGGGCGGCGGGAACGTCCGTACCGGGAGGACGGACAACGGGCAAAAAGGAGGGCTCCGCCCGCTGTTCACCAGCGAGCGTCTCCTGCTCTCGGTTACGCTCCTCACGCTTCCGGTCTCCTTTTTATACGCGTTGGCGGAGACGGCGCTGCCGATTCATCTGGGCACCCGATTCGCCCATCCCGAAAACATCTTTCCTTCCATGATCGCGTTCAACGGGCTGGCGGTAATCGCGCTGCAAATCTGGATCGCCCGGCGTACGGAGGGGTTTCGATCCTACGCCGTCGTCGGAGGGTCCTACCTTTGTTTTGCCGTCGTCGCGCTCGGTTACGGCTATTCTTCCGTGCTGCTTGCCTTGTTCGCCGCGGAATTCGTATTCACCATCGGCGAAATGCTGAACGGACCTCACCTGCAGAAGGTGATTTCGTTGATGGCGGCCGAGGAGAAGCGGGGCTATTATTTCGCGGTATTCGGGGCCAGCCGACTGCTGGGCCAAGGGATCGGACCGATGCTCGGCGGATTGGCGCTGGCTTGGACGAACGGGGAGACGTTGTTCGCGCTGTTGGCTGCGCTGTTGCTCGTTGCAGGCTTTGCCCAGTTTCGCGTCATGCGGAAGGAAGAGCGGGCAAGGAATGGGGCTGGGATGCGGCAGGATTCGGCTGGTTTGTCCTTGTAGGCGTTATCCCCTTCGCTCAGGGGGAGGGCGTGTAGTCTAAGTCGATGTGGCCGACTTAAACTGTCATGCTACGAGGAGGGAAGACAATTCGCGTTATGAACATCCGTCCAATCTCGTTAACAAGTTCCATGACAACGTCCCTTTCCTGAACGAAGGGGATATCGCAGATAATAACAGTTTCGCGTATAGATACTCGACGCGCAGGGCGATAGGTTAAGTCGATCACGCCGACTTAACGGGGCTGCTCGACCCATAGTGCGTCAGTTTAAGTCGGTCACGCCGACTTAACGGGGCTGCTCGACCCATAATGCGTCAGGTTAAGTCGGTCACGCCGACTTAACGGGGTTGCTCGACCCGTAGTGCGTCAACTTAAGTCGGTCACGCCGACTTAACGGGTTTGCTCGACCCACGGTGCAGCAGTTTAACCCTGTCGCACGGGCTTAACGGGTCGGCTCACCAGGTTGAGGGACACCCTCACACGCAAGAGGCGTTCCCCCAACCGAGGAGACGCCTCTTTAACATATAATCATACGCTGATATATAAACAGCGTTACTCGTCCTCGGACAGTTCGTCGATCGTTTTCTCGAAGCTGGGGGCCAGCCGCTCGAGCAGCCAATCCACTTCCGGCATGCCGAGCTGGCGGAGTTTCTCTTCGCTCTGGCGGCGGGCGGTCGCGAATTCCCGGTTGCCGGCGGACGTTTCGCTCAGGCATTTGAGGTAGGCGTCGAGCAGGTCGGCCGCTTTGACGTATCGCACGAGCTCCGGATCGGCGCCTGCGCCCGTCAAGAGCGGGCGGTACCGCTCTTGCAGTTCTTCCGGCACCGTGTTCAGCATCCGCAACGCGGCGATCGCCTCGATTTCCCGGAAGTTGGACAGGATCCGCGGATTATGATGCTTCACCGGCGTCGGAATATCCCCCGTAAACACTTCGGTCGCATCGTGGAACAGCGCGTAAGAGACCGCTTTGTCCGGATCGACGTCCCGGCCGAAAACGTCCCGGGCGGCCGTGCACAACACGTGCGTGAGCAGCGCCACGTGATAGGTATGCTCCGCCACGTTCTCGGAGGTGGTGTTGCGCATGAGACTCCACCGCTCGATGTTTTGCAGGCGGTACAAATACGCGAGAAAATGATGGGACATGTCCGGACTCCTTTTCGACCTTGGCCGATTCTCTTATGCTATTATATATGTATCAAGGATTACCGACCAGAGAGGGGAAATCTCGCAGCATGTCCACCTTTGAGCAAAGCATTTACGATCTGATCGTCGAAACGTCCACGAACCTTCCCGCCGACGTGCGCCGGGCGGTAGCCGCGGCTAAAGCCGCGGAAGACCAAGCGACCCGCGCGGGACTATCCCTGGCCACGATCGCCCAAAATATCGAGATGGCGGAGTGCAACGTATCGCCGATCTGCCAGGATACCGGCATGCCGACTTTTATCGTCCACACGCCGGTCGGCGCCAACCAAATCGCGATGAAACGCGACATCCGCGAAGCCGTCGCCCGCGCGACCAAAGACGGCAAGCTGCGGACGAACTCCGTCGATTCGCTGACGGGTTCGAACAGCGGCGACAACCTCGGACCGGGCACGCCGGTTATCCATTTCGAACAGTGGGAGCGCGACGACGTCGAGGTCAAGCTCATCCTGAAGGGCGGCGGGTGCGAGAACAAGAACATTCAGTACAGCCTGCCCTGCGAGCTGGAAGGGCTCGGCAAAGCCGGCCGCGACCTGGACGGCATCCGCAAATGCATCCTGCACGCGGTTTATCAAGCGCAAGGCCAAGGCTGCAGCGCCGGCTTCATCGGCGTCGGCATCGGCGGCGACCGGACGACCGGCTATGAGCTCGCGAAGCACCAACTGTTCCGTCCGGTCGACGACGTGAACCCGATCCCTGAGCTGCGCCAGCTCGAAGAGTACGTCTTGGACAAAGCGAACCAGCTCGGCATCGGCACGATGGGCTTCGGAGGCAACGTCACGCTGCTGGGCTGCAAAGTCGGGGCGAACAACCGGCTGCCGGCCAGCTTCTTCGTTTCCGTTGCTTACAATTGCTGGGCGTTCCGCCGTCAGGGCGTCATCCTGGACGGATCGTCCCACGAGATCAAAGAATGGGTTTACGAGAGAGGCCAATCGGTCCCGATGCGCGCGTCCGAAACCGGGAACGCGTCGCCGGACGCCAAGCCGGCAGCCGCGACAGCCGGGAAACGCCGGGAGTTCGTGCTCACCGCCCCGCTGTCCGAGGAAGACGTGCGCCAGCTGCGCGTCGGCGACGTCGTCATCCTGAACGGGGACATGCACACGGGACGCGACGCCTTGCACAAATATTTGATGGACCACGACTCGCCGGTGGATTTGAACGGCGGGGTCATCTACCATTGCGGACCCGTGATGCTCAAAGACGACGCGGGTTGGCACGTGAAAGCCGCCGGTCCGACGACCAGCATCCGGGAGGAGCCTTATCAAGGCGACATCATCCGCAAATTCGGCATCCGGGCGGTCATCGGCAAAGGCGGCATGGGAGCGAAAACCCTCAAAGCGCTGCAAGAGCATGGCGCCGTTTATCTAAACGCCGTCGGCGGCGCCGCCCAATATTACGCGGAATGCATCAAGAACGTGAACGGCGTCGATCTGATGGAATTCGGCATTCCGGAAGCCATGTGGCACCTGAAGGTGGAAGGCTTCGCGGCCATCGTGACGATGGACGCCCACGGGAACAGCCTGCATGCCGACGTCGAGAAAGATTCGAAAGCGAAGCTCGAGCAGTTCAAAGATCCGGTGTTCGCTTAACCGACGCCGGCAGCCGCCGGTCGTAAGCGAGGAAAGCAGGAAGGAGAGCCGGCAACCCCCCGATGACCAAATTCCGTCTCAAGCTGTCCCTGCTGTTCCTGCTGCTCATCGGCATTTCCGTGCTGGCGGCGGGACTGCTGTCGGGCCATTATTACCGCCAGAACCACCAAGAAGCGCTGCGGGAGAACATGGTGCGGGAACTCAAACTCCTCAACCTCACGGCCCCTTGGCCGTCCGCGGACGACCGGGCGTCGTTGAAGGACGAGCTGCACCGAAGGGCGTTGGGTCTCAAGCAGGCCGCCGAAATGAGGGTCACCTACATTTTGCCGGACGGCACGGTCGCGGGGGACTCGGACCATAGCGAAAGCACGATGGATAACCACTCCGGCCGGCCGGAGATCAGGCAAGCGCTGCAGGCGGGCATCGGAAGCAGCGTCCGCCGCAGCGATACGCTGCAGGAAAACATGATGTACGTCGCGATGGCCGTAAAGGACGATGGCGGCAATTTGCTGGGATTCATCCGGTTGTCCATGAGCCTCGACGCCGTAAGCGGCGGGTTGAACGACATGTGGGCCGCCTTGGTCTTCAGCCTGTTCCTGCTGTTCGCGCTTGCGGCAGCCGTCAGCTACCGCCTCGCGCAAAGCGTGACCCGCCCGCTGGAACGGATGACTTCGGCGGCCGAGCGGATGTCGCAAATGGACTACGCGATCCGCGTTCCCGAAGGGGGGCGCGACGAGATCGGCGCGTTGGCCCGGGCGCTCAACCGGATGGCGGCCAACCTCCAGGAGCAGCTCGACCTGATCCGCCGGAACGGCGAGCGCCTGCAGGACGTGCTCGACAACATGCCGAGCGGCGTGGTCATGATCGGGGACGACGGCCGGGTCACCTTGTATAACCGCCAGGCGGAGGCGCTGCTCGGAAGCTCCTCGAGGGAACGGGTCGGCAGGCCGTACGCCGAAATCCGTCAGCACGTCGAATTGACCTCCTGGATTCGGGAAGGGCTGGAAACGCGCGAGCCCCAGTACCGGGAGATGCAGGTGTATTACCCGGACGAGAGGCTGCTGCAGCTCAGCGTGATCCCGATGACGCTGAGCGGCGGCAGTCAACCGGGGCTGTTGCTCGTCCTCCAGGACGTGACGGCGATCCGAAGGCTGGAGAACATGCGCAGCGAGTTCGTGGCCAACGTTTCGCACGAGCTCAAGACGCCGGTCGCGGCGGTCAAGGGTTTCGCGGAAACGCTGCTGGCCGGCGCGCTCGACGACCGGGAGACGGCCCGTTCGTTCCTCACGATCATCCACGACGAGAGCGAGCGGCTCAACCGGTTGATCGGCGACATCCTGGAGCTGTCCAAAATCGAGTCCAGGCGTTCGCCGCTGCAGTTCTCGCCGATCGATCTCGGCGCTTTCCTGGGCCGGATGAACGAGCTGGTCGCCCCCGAAGCCGCAAAGAAAAGGATCGCGCTGGATTTGCGGGCCGAGGAAGGATTGTTCCTGGAAGCGGACGAGGACCGGCTGGGCCAAATCCTGCTCAACCTGCTGCAAAACGGGATCAACTACACGCCGGAAGGCGGGCGGGTCCAGGTCCGCGCCGAAACGGTTCCCTCCGAAGACGAGGACGGCACGGAGCGCGTGCGCATTACGGTATCGGACACCGGCATCGGCATTCCCAAGAAGGATATCCCCCGCATTTTCGAGCGGTTTTACCGGGTCGACAAGGCGCGGTCCCGAAGCTCGGGCGGCACCGGGCTCGGCTTGTCCATCGTCAAGCACCTGGTGGAGCTGCATCACGGCTCGATCCGCGTCGAGAGCGAGCCGGGGGCGGGGAGCCGCTTCATCATCGAGCTTCCGCTGCTGCAGCCGTAAACGCGCGAACCGTAAACGCAGGATCAACGCGGTTCCCCTTTTTACATTCGGTTAACCGATTTTTAACTTCGGCTTGATACTGGCATGATAAAACGGAGATAGACCAGAGCGAGCAAATCAAGGCAGGTACTGCCGGACCGGAGGATCGCATGTCGGACAAGGTGCTGATCATCGAAGACGAACCGACTTTAGCCCGTCTAGTCACCTATAACTTGGCTCAAGAGGGCTATGAAACGGAGGTCGTCGGGAACGGGGCCGAAGGGCTTCACCGCGCGGTGAAGGACGGCGGATACGCCGTCATATTCCTGGACTTGATGCTGCCGGGCATGAACGGATTCGAAGTGCTGCAGAAACTGAGAGGGCACGGGGTCAAGACGCCGGTCATCATCTTGACGGCCCGCAATGCCGAGGAAGAGGTCGTGCAAGGCCTGCGGCTGGGGGCGGACGATTACATCACGAAGCCGTTCGGCGTGGCCGAATTGCTGGCCCGCACATCCGCGGTGCTCCGGCGTTCGCGCAACGAGGAGGGGAAACCCGCGGCGCCGGCGGGCGGCGAGAAAGTCATCGCGCTCGGCGACCTTCAGATTTATCCCGACAAATACGAAGTATGCCTGCATGGGGAATGGATCACGCTGCGCCCGAAGGAGTTCGAGGTGCTGCTGTACCTGGCGGAGCGTCCGGGCATCGTCGTTACCCGCGACGACCTGATGAACGTCGTTTGGGGCTTCGATTACGTCGGGGGACAGCGGACGGTGGACGTGCACGTCAGTTCGCTGCGCAAAAAGCTGGAGATGAACCAGCAGACGGTACAGATCGAATCGATCCGCGGCGTCGGATACAAATTGATCGTCAGCCGCAAATGAGCAAGGCCGGGGACTCACGAATCCCCGGCCTTTTTTATTGGCTTTAGGCGCTACCTCCCCCACGCCAGCATTTTGCGCTGGAATTCTTTGGGGGAGCAGCCGCTGAACCGTTTGAACGTTTTGTAGAAATGCGCCATGTTGGACATCCCGATGCGCTCGCCGACCTCGCTGACGCTGAGGTCGAGCGTGAGCAGCAGCTGCTCGGCGCGTTTGATTTTGCGGAAATTGACATACTCCGTGAAAGACATGCCCATGACTTTCTTGAAAAATTTAACGAAATAATAGTAGCTCATGTTCGCCAAGCCGCACACCTCTTCGATGGCGAGCCGGTCGTCGATGCGGGCTTCGACGTAGTCGAGCACCGGCTTCAGGCGGATTCGCTCCACCCGGTCTTGGCCGGCGAGCAGCCCTTTGCTGTCGCTCCGGATCAGAATCAGCAGCAGCTTTTTGATCAGCATGTTGACCGCCAGCTCGTAACCGCTCTCCTTGCGCTGGGCTTCCTCGAGAATTTCGCGGATGCAGTCGGCGGCTTCGGAGCGGGCTTGGGGATTTTCCCGGAAAATGTAATTCATGGCGCTGAGAGGCACTTTCGTTTCATTAAAATACTGCAAATAGGGAATCGTACTCTGGTCGAAAAAGCTTTGAAGGTCGAACTGGAGCACGATGTAGTCCACCAGCTCGCCGTGGCTGCGGTCGCCGTGCAGCTGGGAGCTGCCGAGGATGACGACGTCGCCGGCCGCCATCTCGAACGTTTCGCCGTCCAGATCGATGCTCAGCCTTCCCCGCTGCACGAGCAGCAGCTCGCATTCCGGATGGTAGTGCCAAAAGTAGCTGGCTTTGTCATGCCGGACCGCCCTCCAGATTTTGAGCGACAGGAGCGGGTTTTCGTATTGGATTTCTTCTTTGATCGCTTGCATCCGAAATCCCCCCAAGCCAAAATAACATATAAACCTCCCACCCGGAGAGGATGTCTGATCGCCGAATCGATGATACACTTAATTGTAGTCAATCTAGCAGTCTATTCGCAAGGAGGACAAGGATTTTGTCTACAACCGTCAACGTAGGAATGATCGGCTGCGGCGGCATCGCCATGGGGAAGCATCTTCCCTCGCTGGCCAAAATCCCGGAAGTCCGCATCACCGCCTTTTTCGATGTGGCATGGGACCGGGCTAACGAAGCCAAACAGAAATTCGGCACGCCGGATGCCAAGATTTACGACAACGTGAACGACTTGCTGCGCGACCCCGACGTGCAGGTCGTCCATGTCTGCACGCCGAACGATACGCATGCCGAGATCTCCATCGCCGCTCTCGAGGCGGGCAAGCACGTCCTGTGCGAGAAGCCGATGGCGAAGACGGCGGCCGACGCCCGCCGGATGCTGGAAACCGCGGAGCGCACCGGCAAAAAGCTGAGCATCGCCTATCAAAACCGCTATCGCCGGGATTCGTTGTGGCTCAAGGAAGCGGCCCGCGCCGGGGAGCTGGGGGAAATCTACCTGGCCAAAGCCCATGCCGTGCGCCGCAGAGCGGTGCCGACCTGGGGCGTGTTCCTCGACAAGGAGAAGCAGGGCGGAGGTCCGCTGATCGACATCGGGACGCACGCGCTCGACCTCGCGCTGTGGATGATGGACAATTACGAACCCCGCACCGTGCTGGGCACCTCGTACCGCAAGCTGGCCGAACAAGGCAGCCAGGCGAACGAGTGGGGATCGTGGGATCCTTCCCAATTCACGGTCGAGGATTCGGCTTTCGCCATGATCACGATGAAGAACGGCGCGACGATCTGGCTGGAATCCAGCTGGGCGCTTAATACGCTGGACGTCGACGAGGCGAAGGTGACGCTGTGCGGCACGAAGGCAGGCGCCGACATGAAGGGCGGGCTCCGCATCAACGGCGAAGAGCACGGGCGCCTGTATACCAAGGAAGTCCAATTGGGCTCGGTATGGGACAATTCGGTGCCGAACGACGCGCCGGAGAAAGAAGCCCGGGCTTGGATCGACGCCATTCTCCACGACCGCGAGCCGGTCGTGACGGCGAAGCAGGCGCTGGTCGTCCAGCAGATTTTGGAGGCCATCTACGAATCGGCGGACAAAGGGCAAGCGATCAGTTTCGAGTAACCGAAGCTTGAAACCTATTTTTGGCAGCGGATTGGGAAAAATCAAATAGAAATGAGCCGCGTTTTCAGGTAGAATAAATGAGGATGATGAATGTACACGCGTACATTAACATCCTCATTCGTTTGTCAAAACGAACCGTAGAAAGGTCAGGTGGCAGATCGTGAAGCTTGGGGTATTCATCGTATTATTCGGACAACAATCGTTCGAGCAGGCCCTGGACAACGCGAAGGCAGCCGGATGCGGAGCCGTCGAGATCGGCGTAGGCGGCTATCCGGGCACGTCGCACGTGAACGCGCGGGCGATCGTGAACGACGACGCCGCGGTGCGCAAGATCAAGGAGGCCGTCCAATCGCGCGGCCTGTCGATCAGCGCGCTCAGCATGCACGGCAACCCGCTGCATCCGAACAAGGAGCAGGCGAAGGAGTTCCATGAGGATTTCGTCGCGGCGGTCCTTCTGGCGGAAAAGCTCGGCGTAGACACCGTCATCACGTTCTCCGGATTGCCGGGGGAATCGGAACATTCCAAATATCCGTCCTGGGTGACCTGCCCGTGGCCGCCGGACTTCCTGACCGTGCTGGAGTGGCAGTGGAACGAAGTCGCCATCCCGTATTGGAAGGAACAATCCGCGTTCTGCCGGAAGCACGGCGTGAAGGTGGCGATCGAAGCCCACCCGGGTTTCCTGGTGTACAACACCGAGACCGCGCTGCGCCTGCGCCGGGAAGCGGGGGACAACATCGGCGTCAATTTCGACCCTTCCCACCTGTTCTGGCAGGGCATGGACCCGATCGAGTGCATCAAGGCGCTCGGCGATTCGATCTACCACGTGCACGCGAAGGACACGAAGATCGACAAGCGCAACACCGCGCTCAATGGCGTTCTCGACACGAAGCATTACGGCGACATCCTGAACCGTTCGTTCGTGTTCCGCACCGTCGGTTACGGGCATGACGACGAGTTCTGGAAGGACATGGTCAGCACGCTGCGCGTTATCGGCTACGACGGCACGATCAGCATCGAGCACGAGGACGGCTTGATGAGCGTGAACGAAGGCTTCACGAAGGCCGCGAACTTCCTGAACGGCTTGATCCTGAAAGAAGGAACGGGTGATATGTGGTGGGCGTAAACAACCGGAAACTGAACGTGGGCATGGTCGGATACAAGTTCATGGGCAAAGCCCACAGCCATGCGTATAAAGACGTCGGCATGTTCTTCGACATGGACGCGGACGTCGTCATGAAGGCGATCTGCGGCCGCGACGAGCAAGGCGTGAAGGAAGCCGCCGACAAGTTCGGCTGGGAAGGCTACGAGACCGACTGGCGCAAGCTGGTCGCGCGGGACGACATCGATTTTATCGACGTGAACGCGCCGAGCGACGCGCACAAGGAAATCACCCTCGCGGCGATCGCAAACGGCAAGCACGTGATCTGCGAAAAGCCGCTGGCGCTGAATCTCGCGGATGGCCGCGAGATGCTGGAAGCGGCGGAGAAGGCCGGCATCAAGCACGCCGTCTGCTTCAATTACCGTTTCCTGCCCGCGGTTCAGCTCGCCAAGAAGCTGATCGACGAAGGCAAGATCGGCGAAATCCACCATTACCGCGCCACCTATCTACAAGATTGGCTGGTGGATCCGAACGCCCCGCTGGCCTGGCGGCTGAAGAAGGAAGTGGCCGGCTCCGGCGCGCACGGGGACCTGAACGCCCACTCGATCGACTTGGCCCGTTTCCTGATCGGCGAGTTCGACCGGGTCGTCGGCCACAACCGCACCTTCGTCAAGGAGCGGCCGATCCCGACGTCCACCTCCGGGCTGTCCGGCACCGGCTCCTCGGAGAAAGGCGAAGTCACGGTAGACGATGCTACCGGCTTTCTGGCGGACTTCAAGAACGGCGCGATGGGCATGTTCATCGCCACCCGGTTCGCGACGGGCCGCAAAAACGGCAACACGTTCGAAATCCACGGCAGCAAAGGCACGATCCGCTGGGACCTGGAGCGCCTGAACGAGCTGGAAGTGTATTTCCGCGAGGACGAGCCGGAGGCGGCCGGCTTCCGCCGGATCATGGCGACGGAGCCCGTGCATAAGTACGCCGGCAACTGGTGGCCGACCGGGCATATCATCGGGTACGAGCACGGCTTCATCCATATCGTGTACGAGTACGTTCAGCACATCGCGGCCGGCACTCCGTTCGCGCCGACGTTCCTGGACGGCGTCCGTTGCCAGGAAGTGCTGGAAGCGGTCGATCTGTCGATCGAGCGGGGATCTTGGGTCAGCATTAGCGAGGTATAAACGATAGATCGCGTTCGAAGAGGGCCGGATTTCTGACCGGCCCTCTTTTTCGATTCCGTCATTTGTCGAAAATAGGTCTCCGAAATCGGGCAAGTCATAGTATAATCGACCTTAATTGCCAAGAGTCCATTTTTTGAGGTGCGCCGGATCGATGACCATCGACATGATCTCGAATTTTTCCTTCCTGAACCTGTTTCTGTTTCTATACAACCTGCTGGGCGGTTACTTGCGGGACAAGGTGCCGGGCATCGGCCGATCGAAGGTGCTTACCGGCGTGCTGCACGGATTGGCCGGCATTCTGCTCATGTTCTTCAGCGTGGAAATCTCCCCGTCGACGATCGTGGACATGCGGCAAATCATGATCGTTTCGTCTTCCTACTTCGGAGGCATTTACTCCTCCTTGCTGACGGCGCTTATTATTTCCGTGGGCCGGGTCGCTTTGTTCGGCGGGTTTCACCTTTCATCGATCATGGCGGCGGCGTCTGCGTTCGCGTTGGCCTTGGGCAGTTCGGCGATCATGAAGATCGTGCCTCATTTTTGGAGAAAATGGTCGTACGCCTTGGGTTTGGCCGCAGCCATCATGGCGGTTACCCTGTACGTTCTGGTGAACGGAGACCAATCGGCGATTCCGGAACTGGCGGGCATGCTGCTTGCGGGAGGACTGTTCGCGGCCGCGCTCGTGGCTTATATGCAAAAGTCGGATCGGGTATTCGCCGAGCTCCAGGAAAGCGAGAAGGAACTCCGCGAGCTGGATTCGCTGAACGAATCGATTTTCCGGTCGGCGGAAGGCATCTCGATCATCGCCGTCGATCTGGAATTGCGCATCGCGCGGTTCAACCGCGGGGCGGAATTGATGACCGGTTACGGCGCGGAGGAAGCGATCGGCCGGAACGCGATCGGATGGTTGTTCGACCCCGCGGAGGTTCAAACGCGCAAAGAAGCGCTGATTGGGAAATACGGGGGCCCGATTTCCGATATCGACGTGCTGCTGTTTGCCTCCCAGTCCGAACGATACGAGGACAAAGAATGGACGCGGATTCGCAAAGACGGAAGCCGCCTGAAGGTTGCGATGAACATAACGCCGATTTTCGGAGATGACGGAGAGGCCATCGGATACTTGGGCACGGCGGTGGATATCAACTCGCGGAAAGAAGCCGAAGCAGCCTTGCGGCAAGCCAACGAAATGCTCACCGAGCTTTCGTTCCGCGACGGCTTGACGGGAGTGTTCAACCGCCGTTACTTCAACGAAGCGTTGGAAGGAGAATGGAAAAGAGCCCAGCTTGCGGGGAGGGAAGCCCGGTTGTCGCTGCTCTTGCTGGACATCGACGATTTCAAGAAATACAACGATACCTACGGTCATCAAATGGGGGACGAATGCTTGCGCAAAGCCGCGCAGCTGCTGAAGGCCGCGGCTCGGAGAGGCTCCGGAATCGTGGCGCGCTACGGCGGGGAAGAATTCGCGGTGATCTTGCCGGACACGGATACCGAAGGCGCTCTGCTGGTCGCGGAATGGATCCTCAAGGCGATCGCGGAGGAGGCGATTCCGCATTCAACGTCCCGAGCCGCGGAATACGTCACGTTCAGCATCGGCGCCGCTACTTCGACGGGGAGTTCGGCGGGCGGGGCGGACGCCCTGATCGCCCAAGCCGACCAGGCACTGTACGAGGCCAAAGCCGCAGGCCGCAATCGCGTAATGGGTTCGCAGGCATCCTAGAGGCATTCGCAAGCCATGCACCGGTACCAGGGGCAATCCGAATGGAACCGGATCAACCGGAGCGGGTGGTCATGGGTCAGTTGATCGGCAAGCTGTCCAATGGAGAATCATCCGATCGTTGAAAAAGGGCTTTCCCGATGCAGGGGAAGCCTTTTTTTTGTCCCAAAAGCAAAAAAATCGCGCTCTTCACGATGGGACAAATATGGTGCCAATTCGACGCTTCCTTCAATACCATAAGGGGGACACGTCCTCTTTTCCAGGATCCGTACGTCAAAAAATCGAAAAGGGTGTGATTCGAAGTGAAGTTTGAGAAATTTTTGCGCAATATCAAGTATGCTCCTGTTCAACCCAACACGCCTCTTGAAGAAATCGCCAATACGACGCTCCCCGATGACGACGAGTTTTATAAACGCACCTTGTACGAATTGTGCACGACGGTGCCGAAACTGTCTACTTTCGGATTAGCCGCGATCATCAACAGGGCCGTGTCCCAAATGCCGAAAGAACAAGCTTACGTAAACGTTGGCGTGTGGCACGGATTCAGTTTTTTGGCCGGCATGATCCATAATCCCGACAAAAAGTGTATCGGCATCGACAATTTCACGCAATTCGGTTCCCCGCGGGACGAATTTTTAGCGAGATTCAACAAATACAAGAGCGACAACCATTACTTTTACGATATGGATTACGTCGATTTCTTTCGGTCATTTCAGGATCGGATCGGCTTTTATTTCTACGATGGGGAACACAGCTACGAAAATCAATTGAAGGGTCTGCAGTTAGCCGAACCCTTTTTCGCGAAAGATTGCATCGTCATGGTCGACGATACGAACTGGGAAGCCCCGCGGAGAGCAACGCTTGATTTTGTTTCGGCCAGCCCCTATCAATACAGCGTCCTGTTGTCCGAATCGCATCCCACGTTTTGGAACGGGGTTATGATTCTTAGAAAGGAAAACTGAATGAAAACAACCTCCCTTGCCAATGGAAGGATTCCGGGGCGTTCGCCTTCGACTTACCGATTCGATATAATGGAGAAATATACCGGTAACATCCTGCGGCAGAGGAGAGTTGACGTGGATCGACGAAAGCTGCTGAATGTCTACGTGGAAAATTTCATCATTCATCGGAACCAATGGGAAGCGGAATGGAGCCGGACCAACCGCTGCGGGTTGTCCAGCGCGCAAGGGGGCCTGATTACCCTTTTGATGGAGAAGGGCCCGTTGCAGGCGAAAGACTTGATGTTCCGGCTGGGGGTTTCGTCCGGCGGGGTAACGGTGATCACCAACAACCTGATCCAAAAAGGGTTGATCAGCAGAGTCAAAAGCGATACGGACAAGCGAGCGGTCTACTTCGAACTGACGGAGCGGGGCAAGGAGTTGTATCCCATCGTCGAACTGGACACGAATCAGGTGATGGACCGGATCTTCTCGGAATTGAGCGACATCGAAGTGGCGATCCTGGCCCAGTTGTTCGGGAAGCTCTCGGGTAAATCTTGAGCGGATTCCCTGAGGGCTGCTTTAACGGAAACGAGTCGAACGAAAAAGACCGTCGATCCTTTCGTCTTGCGAACGAAAGGTCCGACGGTCTTTTCTACTTCATTATTCGACGATCAGGTTGCCGGTCATGTTGTCATGGCCTTGGCCGCATTGGAGGCTGCAGTGGAACTCGAAAGTCCCTGCGTCCGTTACGGTAAATTCCTTCGTCTCCCCGGTTTTGACTTCCACGCCGAGATCCCCGAACGTGACTGCGTGCAGGCCGGAGTCGCTTTTCAGCGTCAGCTTGATCGTATCGCCTTTATGCGCTTTGATCTCCGTCTGATCGAACTGCCAGTTCGTTGCCGTCAAGGTGATTTCTTTGGTTTCACCCGCCGGCGCGGCTTGGCTGGAAGACGGGGCGGATTCGGAAGCGGCCGCCGAAGAGGCGGGAGCCGAGGAAGCGGGAGCGGACGGCTCGCTCGAGTCGTTATTGCTGCCGCATGCGCTGAGTGCGACTGCCGAAGCCATGGCGATCAGGGCAAGAAACGAAACTTTCTTCTTATTCATGGAGTAACAACCTCTTTCTTTTTAATGAATGATTACCTCCGACCGGTCAATCGTCGGATACCCCCGTTGATAAATCGATCGTTTAGCACCAAGAGACTTATTAGTAAGATAAGTTGTCCGGAGGATATTATACTGCTGCTGCCCGGATCCGTCAAATTCAATCGGGAAGATTCGTTATAATTCGACATGAAAATTCATTATTCTGCTCTAGCATTTTCAAAAATATGGGGAACACCATCGGGATGGAACAGACAAAATTGATTGACGAAAGGAAAAAGCAAGCGTATGATTCGGATTGTAATCTTACTAGTAAGATAATGTTGTCCAACATTTACCGTGACCTGGAGGGAATCTTGGTGAAAAAGTCAGTCACCGCAGCCAGCGCACTGCTGGCAGCAAGCATGGCGCTGGCCGCATGCAACAGCAACAACGATTCGGAATCATCCCCATCGGCTTCATCCAGCGCTTCCGCTGCACCGTCCGCATCCGCGCCTGCATCCGCGTCCGCTTCGACCGCGGCCGTAACGAACGAGAACTTTCCGACCGTTCACTTCGATTTGGCGAGCACGCGCCATGTGCCGTACTCCGAAATCACCAAAGAAAACGTCGGCGATTTGGGGATCGTCTGGTCGCAGGACTTCAAGAAACTCGATCCCTCGATTCCGAACGGCAACCAGGACTTTACGGTCGTCGTAGACGGCGTGCTTTACGCCACGACTTCCAAAAACCACGTTTTCGCTTTTAATGCCGTGACGGGAGAGCAGCTTTGGCACTGGGCTCCGGACCAGGAAATGCTCGATAACATGAAAAATCTCTATATCATCGCCAACCGCGGCGTTGCCGTAGCGGAAGGCAAAGTGTTCATGCTGACGCTGGACAATAGGCTGGTGTCGATCGACGCGAAAACCGGCCAAACGGTGAAAATCGTGAAAATTTCCGATGCCGTCGAAGGGGCCACGGTCGAAAACGGGTATTATGAAACGGCCGCTCCTATTTATTACAACGGAAATATCTATATCGGCAGCAGCGGCGGCGACAACGGCGTTCGCGGCTTCGAAATGGCGTACAAGGCCAGCGATTTGACGCCGGCTTGGGACGCTCCGTTCTGGACCGTGCCTCCGAAGGGCCAAGACTGGCTGAAAAACAACAAATTTAACGGCGGCGGCACCGTTTGGATGCCGGCTTCCGTCGACGAAGAGACCGGCATCCTGTACATGGGCACGGGCAACCCCGCTCCGGATATGTACGGCGAAGACCGTCCGGGCGCCAACCCTTATACCGATTCCGTCGTCGCGCTGGACAGCAAAACCGGCAAATTGGTCTGGGCGCAGCAGCTCGTCAGCCACGATCTGTGGGACTACGACGCTCCGATGTCCCCGATGATCATCAAAGCCAAAATTAACGGCGCGGAGCGCAAAGTGGTCGTGGAAGGCGGCAAATCCGGCGAATGGTTCGCTTTTGACGCCGCGACCGGCGAACCGATTTACAAGAACGTTCAATTCATCAAAAAAATCGATCATCCGAAACCGACGCCTGAAGGCGTGCTGATCTCCCCGGGGGTATACGGCGGCCAGAACTACGCGCCGGAAACGTACGATCCGGATTCGAACTACGTGCTCATTCCGGGCGTCGAGTCTCCGAACTTGGTCAAAGGCTATGAAGGCAAGAAAGAGGAAGTTACGGCGTTCGGAACGACGCTCGGCGAAACGCCTCCGGATATCAAGCCTTACGGCACGGTAACGGCCATCGACATGAACACGGGCAAAATCGCTTACCAATACGACACCGACCATGAAATGCGCGGCGGCTTCACCAGCACCGCGACCGGCCTTGCCTTCTATGGCGAGCTGAACGGCAAAGTCCGCGCGCTGGACATCAAGGCGGGCAAAATCGTATGGGAATTCCAGCTTCCCGGCGACAACGTCATGTCCGCGCCGTCCATCTTCACGCAGAACGGCAAAGAATACATCGCCTTTACGTCCGGTGGCACGAAGCCGCAAATTTACGTATTCGCCCTCGGCGGAGACAAAACGCAAGGCCAATCCGCAGATGAGAAAGTCGAAGGCGGCGTGGACCATAGCGCGAAATAAATCCTGTTCTTGAATCATACAGCGGAGGCAGGTCCAAGGACCTGCCTCTTCTTCATGAAGGAGGAGCGACATGTTGAAGCGATGGGCGGCGATTCCTGCGGCGATGGCGCTTGCGCTTGGGGTGTTGGCAGGCTGTACCGACAATGCGGAGCCGGAGACGGGGCCGGCATCCGAAACGGCGGCGAGCGCGGCGCCAACCGCGGCGAAAGTATCCCTCAGTCTGGACCAAGCAACGTTATCCGTTCAAACCTGGAAAATGGACAATTCCCATATGATGTCCGTGAAGGGTAAAGTACAGGCAGACGGACAGCCTGTGTCCGGCGTGGAAGTGAATTTGGCCGACAAGCGCAGCGTGACGACCGGCGAGGACGGCGCTTTCGAATTCAGGGTGGACCGGAGCATTCCCCAATCGATCCCGATTCGTGTCAAATCCGCCGACAAGGCGTCCGTGGCAGGAAAACCTTTAGATGATTCGACCAAATCCGCATTGCTGGCGGCGGAGAGCTTCGTGCAGGTGTACCATCCGATTCAAATCACGGAAGTGAAAGCGGCCCCCGGAGATCCGGATTCGGTTGAAGTTCACGCGCGCGCCGTCATGGGCGAAGGAGAGGAGTTCCCGACGACCAAGCTGGCGAATTACGCCATCAAGGGAACGGTGAAGGATGCCGGCGGCAATCCGGTCAAAGGCGCCGAAGTCAGTTTTTACCGGGAACACGGGGAAGGCTGGGCGAAATCGGCACCGTCCGACGAGAACGGCGCTTACATGTTTTATACTTCCCCGGAAGAAGACGAGGACGCGACTTTCCAGGTTTTCGTCGGAGATACGAAATATACGCTGCCTGAAAACAGGGTGTATCATTTTCCCGAAGATACCAGCTCCCAGGTGGACATCACTTTGCCCGCGGAAGGCACCGTCATCGTTGACAAGCCGCCTACCTTGGTCAGTCAAAAAACAGAAGGCGCCGTCTATTGGAGCCAGATGTACGGATTGTCCGTCGGAGAAGGCGTATCGTACACCATCACGCTCCCGGATAAGGACGGCTCTTTCGTCGTCACGGTTCCGAAATCCGTCTGGGATCAGTCCCCAACCTTCTACGAAACCCGCTACTCCCGGTTCTTGATCGATCCGATCGCGCCGGGCGATCCGGTATCTTCCGCGGATATCCCTGCTCCTCAGCCGGGCGATCCGCAGCAGATCGTTCCCGAACCCGCGAAATCATAACGCCGCAGCTTCGGCCCGCAAGGGCCGGAGCTTTCTTTTTTTTCTACGACTGACCCATTCGCATACCAGGTCGAAAAACACGGACACCATCAGGCTAGCCGCCCGTCAGTCGACCGCCCAGCCCGATCCTTCCGCTCCTGCATAGGATGACTTCAGCCTAGGGTAAAGGAGCGATGGCGAAATGAGTTTCTATCCGATGATGGGCGGATTTCCCTTTGGCGGATGGCAGGGCGGCTTGGCAGGCGGAGCCGGTGTCCCCGGAGTTCCGGGATATCCAGGGGTTCCGGGATATCCAGGGGTTCCGGGAGTACCCGGATACGGAGTGCCCGGATACGGAGTGCCCGGATATGGAGTGCCCGGATACGGAGTACCCGGATACGGAGTACCCGGATACGGAGTGCCCGGCCGATGGGAGTGGCGATAGATCCTATTCGACGGTGGTAAAAACAAAGTTGCAGACTCCCGAAAAACAACCGGCCTAGCGGGGACCTCCCCCGCAAGGCCGGTTTTTCGTTTGCGATTCTAACCTTCCCCTTACACCGCATTGATCGGGCGATAACACAAGATTGGTATTTTCTTACTATCCTAATCGCCCGAATGAGGTAGAGAATGATGACGATCGCCCTCCAACCCGCTCCGAAGCTTCCAGCCGCCGAGAATACGCCAAACACCTCGGTCCGCGACTGGATGAGGAATTGTCCCGTCGTTTCGCCCTCCATGCTATGCATGGAGTTGGTCGATTTATTCCGCCGCAAACCCGAGCTGGAATGCGTCGTCGCGTGCGACGAAAGTCGCCGGCCGCTCGGCCTGATGATGAAACACCGGTTTTTCCGTTCCCTTGGTTCTACCTTCGGCATGTCCCTGTTCGCGGACAAAGAGATTTCCGTCTTGATGGAACAGGGCGCTTACGTCGCGGACGCGGACGTCGACCCGCGGGAGCTGATCGACGGGGCTTTGTCCCGCAAAGAGGACACGTTCTACGACGCCGTGGTGCTGACGCAAAAAGGCGCGTTCGCCGGCATCCTCACGGTCCGCGACCTGCTGCACCTGTCCCGATACCTTCAGAAGGAGGCGGTCAATCGGCAAATCCGCACGGTCCGCCGGGCGGACGAGATGCTCCGTTCCGTGACGTCGGCCATGGGCAAAATGGCGGAGGCGGCGAGCGAGGCAAGGGACTGCAACGACACGATCTCGGAAACGGCGCGGCTCGGCGAGCGGGAATTGGAAATCTTGCTGGAGCTGTTCCGCCGGTGGGCGGCCAATGCCGACCAACAAGAGAAAGCGATGGCCCAATTGACGGAGCGGACCGAGGCCGCCCGTCAAATCGTGAAACTCATCGCGGAGCTGGCCGACCAGTGCAACCTCCTGGCGGTTAACGCGGCGATCGAAGCGGCCCGCGCCGGGGAAGCCGGCCGAGGTTTCGGCGTCGTGGCCCGGGAAATCCGCGAACTGGCGGACGGGACGAAAAAATCGGCCGGCCATATCCAGCGGGTGCTGCAGAGCATGACGGCCGCGGTCTCGGAGACGGTGGTCCTCGTGAAGGAAGGCATCGACGGAGCCGACCGCGGAGTCGCTCAAGTCCGCCGGGCCGAAGAGACGTTCGCCGAGCTCTGGGAATCGTCCGCGCGGAACGGGCAAACGGTCCGCCGCCTGATGGACGCTTCGCTCGAGGCCAGGCGCATTTCGGACGGGGCCCACGAGGAATTCGGCCGATTGATCGGGCAAATAAGCGGCGGTTTCACGTAAATCCGCAAACATGGAAAATTTTACATTGCCGAAATCTTTCGGTTAACTTTCCGCGAATCTATCTGCTCTATGATGTTCTAGTAGATACCAAGCAACCAATCACGAAAAAAGGGTGAGAAGGTTCATGTCGTGGAAAAAGTCGATGGCAGCAGCCGCGCTCGCGGCAACGCTGGGAGTAACGGCCGTTACCGGCGCGTTCGCGGCGGAAACGGTAAAGACGGGCAGCGCTTCCCTGCTGCCGAACGTCGATCATGTGCAGTGGCTGGACGCGGATCGTTTGATCGCTTCCCAGCTGACGGAGCAAGGGCGGACGGATTATATCCTGGATCTGGCTGCCGGAAAGTACGAGTTGCTGCTGGACGCCGCGGGCGCTTCCGATCTCGCGTTGTCGCCGAACGGAAGCAAGGCGGCCTATACGGACGAATCCGGGGCCGTATACGTGCTTGATCTGGCAACGAAAACTTCCAAGCGGATCAGCCAGGACACCAACATCAAACCCGAGCTGACGTGGTCGAGCGACGGCGCATCGCTTTACTTCCTTCAAGGAGACAAAGGCACCGTCATCAATCGGCTGGAGGTGGACTCCGGCGCCATCGTCAAGGTGTTGGACGACAAAAAGGACTATAAAGCCAACCTGGCCGTTTCGATGGGCGGAAAACGGTTCACGTACACGCTGACGGTGCCGCCGGTCGTGACGGCTCCTTCGGATAAACCCGTGGAGGAAGACGCGGTCGCCATCGACGACTCCAAGGCGTCCCAAAACATTTACCAGTACGTGAACGACCCGGAAGTCAAGGACGGCAACCCGGCCGCGCTCACGAACACGGGTGACGACAAGGTATTCGTCGGAGCGGAACCGTTCGGCGCCGAGAGCTATTTCATCAGCACTCCCGCGGGCGAAGGCGCGAGTTCGAAGCTCGTATCCGTATCGATCGACGGGAAAGTCAAGACCCTGTTCGCGAATCGGGACGTCTACATGGCCAAATACGCGGGCGGAATGCTGTATGCGCTGACTTCCGGGCCTTCCGGCCGGAATCAGATTTACGCGATCAGTCCGGTAAGCGGGGAAAGCCAATTGCTGACCACGGTGAACGGGACGACGTCTACGTTCGAAGTGAACAAGAACGGCACGATCGCGATCGAAACGGACGGCAAGTTCTACGTCGACCTGAACGGCAGTTGGGTTCAAATCACTCAATAATCGGAGAGGGGATCATCGCATCATGAAAAAATGGATCAAATCGCTCGGCATCGTTACGATGGCGGTTGCGTTCGCGGCCGCAGGCGTATCCGAAGCGGGCGCCGCCAGCTCGCTCAGCGGGAAAATCGTCGTCAACGGATCGTCGGCGCTGCTGCCGCTGACGCTTCAAGCCGCCAGCGAGTTCAAGAAACTGAACCCGAAAGTGAAAATTTCCGCTTCCGCGGCCGGCTCGGTCACGGGGCCCCAATCGGTCCGCAAGGGCATCGCCGACATCGGAGCCTGCGACTGGGACGCTTCCACGGACGTTCCGGGCTTCAAGAAGTTCGAAGGGCAAGTCGCGAACCCCGTGGCGGTCATTCCGTTCGCCGCCGTCGTGAACAAGAACGTGAAGGTCGAAAGCCTGACGAACAAGCAACTGGCGGATATTTTCTCCGGCAAAATCACGAACTGGAAAGACGTAGGAGGAAGCGACGCCGACATCGTGGTCGTCAATCGGGCGTTCGGCTCCGGCACCCGGGTCAATTTCCAAATGAAGGCGCTGAACGGCACGGAATTCATGAGCAAAGGCGACAATTATAAAGAAGTGAAATCGAGCGGCGACATGAAGACCGCGGTCGATACGACGCCGAACGCGATCGGTTACCTGGATCTCGTATACGTCACGGGCAGCATCAAAGCGTTGAAAATCAACGACGTCGCGCCGACGGAAGAGAACGTGATCAACGGAAAGTACAAAGTTTGGGGCTACGGTTACTACATGACGAAAGGCGAGCCGACGGGCGCGACCAAAGCGTTCATCGAATACGTGCAAAGCGCCAAATTTCAAAACGGCTCCCTGAAGAAGCTCAAATTCATTCCGTTGTCCGCGATGAAGAAGTGAACCGCGGATCGGCATGAACCATAACGGGCAAGCAAGGAAGCGGCCAGCTTCGGCGATACGTCCGAAGCTGGTTTCTTCGTGGGAGAATTCCGGGAAGGAGAATCGCGGGTGAGCGAGTCGACCTCTGCCTCTAATCGAACCCTGGCCGTGTCCGGCCAGCCGGGAAACGGCATCCGGATCGGAAACGGCCGGATGCTGGACCGTAAAAACCGGCTCCGGATCTACAACCGGTCGTTCCGGATCGTCTGCGTGGCCAGCGCGGTATTCGTATGCCTGATCCTGTTGTCCATTTTGTTTTTCATGTTCCGTACGGGGATCCTCACGTTTCGTTCCGTACCGGCGAGCACGTTCTTCTTCTCTACGAACTGGGATCCGGAAAACGAATCGTACGGGGCCTTCCTCTTTATATTCGGAACGGTTGCGCTTACGGCGCTAACGCTGGCGATCTCGGTGCCCATTTCGCTTTTCGTCGCCGTCTTCCTGTCGGAAGCCGCCCCGCGCTGGCTCAGCAACGCGCTGCGGCCGGTGCTCGATTTGCTGGTCGGCATCCCCTCCGTCGTCTACGGTTTCCTCGGCCTCACGATACTCATCCCGCTGCTGCGCGACATCACCGGCAGGCAGCTGACCGACGGTCTATTGGCCGCCGCGATCGTGCTCAGCATCATGGTGCTGCCGACGATCAGCCGGATCAGCGACGATGCGATCAGCGCCGTGCCGGCGAAATTCAAGGACGCTTCCTACGCGCTGGGCGCCACCCGGTTCCAGACGGTGTTCCGGGTCATGCTGCCTTCGGCCCGCAGCGGAATTCTGTACGGCATCATTCTCGGCATGGCGAGGGCGATCGGGGAGACGATGGCCGTCGTCATGGTGGTCGGAAACACGCCGCAGCTGGCGGATTCCTTGTTCAAGCCGACCTCCGTCCTGACCAGCAACATCGTCATGCAAATCCCGAACGTTCCGTTCGATTCCACTTGGAACTACGCGCTGTACTTGATGGGCTTCCTGCTGCTCGTCATTTCCCTGCTCATGATCGTCGTCATCCGGGTGCTTCAGAAGAAGGGGGTCAAAGCGTGAACCGCCTCAAAAACCGCATCTTCACGATCACGGTCTGGACGGTCGCCCTGTGCGTGATTTTGTTCGTATTCGCTCTTCTGCTGCTGATCCTGGAACGCGGTTTTCCGTCCCTGACGTGGGATTTCCTGTTCGGATTGCCGAGCGAGATCGAGGAAGGCGGCGGGATCGGACCGGCGCTGTTCAACTCGTTTTACATGCTGTTCCTTTCCATGGTGATCGCCGTCCCCCTGGGCATCGCCGCCGGCATCTATTTGGCCGAATTCGCCCCGGACAACGCCTGGATCGCGATGGTCCGGATTTGCGTCGAGGGGCTCGCCTCCGTTCCTTCGATTATTTTCGGCTTGTTCGGAATCGCGCTATTCGTCGAAATGTTCCAGCTCGGCCTCACGATCCTCGGCGGAGCGGCCAGCCTGGCCTTCCTGAATCTTCCGGTCATCACGCGCGTGACGGAGGAAGCGATCCGTGCCGTTCCCCGGGAATGGAGACACGCGTCGTTCGCGCTGGGCGCCACGCATTTGCAGACGATCCGGCGCGTGCTCTTGCCGGCTTCCATGAGCGCGATCATTACCGGCCTCAGCCTCGCGTCCGGCCGGGCTTTCGGGGAGAGCGCCGTGATCATCCTGACCGCGGGCGTGACGACCTCCGGCGTCATGTGGGATTTCAATCTGCTGTCCCCCGGGGAAACGCTGGCCGTTCACCTTTGGTACGTCCAGTCGGAAGCGATCGTGCCGGACGCGCAGCAAATCTCGCAAAAATCGGCGGCCGTGCTCCTGTTCATCGTGCTCGCGTTCAACGTCGTGTTCCGGATTCCGGCTTGGGTTCGGGACTTCCGGATCCGCAAGGCGGCTTGATTTTACATTCCGTTAACAATTCCCGCATGTCCGCTTTACACTGCGGAAGTATAATTTCGCGGATAGGAATCGTTTCAAATCATGCAGAAGCGGAGGTGCCAATATGCAAGCGTTGATCGAAATCGAGCGCTTGAACTTGTTCTACGGGTCGTTCCATGCGCTCAAGAACATCTCGATGGACATTCCCGAAAAAGCGATCACGGCCTTCATCGGTCCTTCGGGCTGCGGCAAATCGACGCTGCTTCGTTCGCTGAACCGAATGAACGACATGATCCCCGGCACGTCCACCCACGGCAGCATCAAAATCGCGGGAGCCGACATTTACGGTAAGGACATCGACGTCGAGGCGCTCCGGAAAAACGTCGGCATGGTCTTCCAGCAGCCGAACCCGTTTCCGAAGTCGATATACGACAACGTGGCATACGGGCCCAGGCTCCATGGCATCACTTCACGCCATAAACTGGACGAGATCGTGGAATCGAGCCTGCGCGGCGCGGCGCTCTGGAATGAAGTGAAAGATCACCTCAAACGGTCCGCGCTCAGCTTATCCGGCGGCCAGCAGCAACGCTTGTGCATCGCCAGGGCGCTGGCCGTGGAGCCCGACGTTCTGCTCATGGACGAAGCGACGTCCGCGCTCGACCCGATTTCCACCTTGAAAATCGAAGAGCTGGCGCAGGAGCTGAAAGCCAAGTACACGATCGTGATGGTCACCCACAACATGCACCAAGCCGCGCGCGTCTCCAACCAGACCGTGTTCTTCCTGAACGGCGAGGTCGTGGAATACGCCGAAACGGAAAAGCTGTTCTCCAATCCCCAGGACCAGCGCACGGAAGATTACATCAGCGGACGGTTCGGCTGATCCAACAAGAATGAAGCGGGAGGGAGACGCACGATGATTAAACGAAGGGAGCTCGACCAAGGGCTCGGAGACATGCAGCGGCTGCTCGTCGAAATGGGACGCCGCGTGGAGAGGGCGCTCACCGAGTCCATGGACGCGCTGAAATCGCTCGACGTCCTGGAAGCCAGAAGGATCATCGCTTCGGATTCGGAATTGAACGCGATGGAAATGCAGATTACCGAAATCGGCGCCAAGCTGATGGCGACGCAGCAACCGGTCGCCAAAGACTTGCGCAACATCTTGGCGGGACTCAAGATCAGCAGCGATCTGGAGCGGATGGGCGACTTGGCCGTCGATATCGCCAAGGTCGTGCTCCGGTTGGAAGGCCAGCAGCTGATCAAGCCGCTGATCGATCTTCCGAAACTCGCGGAAATGGTATGCTCCATGATCTCGGGCTCCGTCCGTTCCTATCTGGAGCAAAACGTGGATCTCGCCTATAAGCTGGACAAAGACGACCATGAGGTCGATGCGCTATACAGCCAGATCCTGAGCGAGCTGTTCGCGATGATGGCGAAGGATCCGGCGGTCATTTCCCAATCGATGCTGCTTTGCTTCGTCGGCCGCTATATCGAACGCATCGGGGATCACGCCACGAACATCGGGGAAAGCACGGTGTATCTCGTGACGGGCAAACGGCCGGATTTGAATACGTAGCCGGGATTCATATTTTACATTGCCTTTACACTGCGCACACATGAAGCTGAAAAAGAGACGCTAGAATCATAGATGTGCAGAGGACGCGGATGAAAATCCGGACCTTAATAACGACACAGCACAGACATGAGGAAGGGGATTATCGACATGATGAGAAAGTCTATCGTACTGATCCTGACGTTGGTCGTCGCGTTTACGCTCGCGGCGTGCGGCAAGAACAACACCGAAAGCGGCGGCGCCGGAGCAAGCAGCGACAGCCCAAGCCCTGGCTCTTCGGCCGAAAGCTCGGCTCCCGCAAGCGGAGAAGCGCTCAGCGGAACGATTCTCGCAGCCGGTTCGACCGCTCTCCAGCCTCTGGTGGAAGCCGTCGCCGCGAAGTTCATGGACGACGAGAAATATAAAGATATCAGCGTGCAAGTGCAAGGCGGCGGCAGCGGCGGCGGCCTGACGCAAGTGCAAGCCGGTCAAGTCGATATCGGCAACTCCGATATTTTCGCGGAAGAGAAGTTCAAAGACGCGGATGCCGACAAAGCGAAGGAACTGGTCGACCACCAAGTCGCGGTCGTCGCGATGGCGACCGTCGTCAACCCGCAGACCGGCGTAGACAACTTGACGAAGCAGCAACTGAACGATATTTTCTCCGGCAAAGTCACGAACTGGAAAGACGTCGGCGGCGCTGACCAGAAAATCGTCATCGTCCATCGCACGGCAAGCTCCGGTACCCGCAAAACGTTCGAGAATTTCGCGCTGGGCGGTCCTTCCCAAGACCTTCCGGGCTCCATCCAGGACGATTCCTCCGGCAACGTCAAGAAAATGGTTGCCGAAACGCCGGGAGCCATCGGCTATCTCGCTCTGTCCTACCTGGACGACACGGTGAAAGCCGTGAAGTACGAAGGCGTAGAAGCGAACGTTGACAACGTGGCGAGCGGCAAGTATCCGGTCTGGGCTTACGAGCATATGTACACGAAGGGCGAACCGAGCCCGGTCGTGAAAGCCTTCCTGGATTACATGCTTTCCCCTGAAGCCGAAAAAGACGTCATCGACGGCGGCTACATCCCGACGAGCCAAATGAAGGTGGTCCGGGACGTAAACGGCAACGTGACCAACAAGTAATCATGAATCGCACCTGAGAATTTATCACAATCGGCAAGAGGCTGACGAATGTCGGCCTCTGCTTTGCCGTTAAAGGAGAGTCCGTATGAACGCACCTGTCCGGTCAGTAGAGGCGGCTGGCGACCGGGTGGCTCGTTTCCCGCAGCATAAACGAGAAGAATGGATCGGCAGGTTGTACGCCTACGCCTGCGTCGCCCTGCTTGTCGTTACGATTTTCTCCATCGTATGGTTCATCGCGTCCAAAGGCTTGACTCCGTTCGTCAGCGGAGCGATCCGGTTTTCGGACCTGCTGTTCGGACGCGTGTGGAAACCCGAGGGCGAACCGGCCTTATTCGGCGCGCTGCCGTTCCTCGCGGGTTCGGCTTACGTCTCGTTCCTTGCGGCCGCGATCGCGTCGCCGTTCGGATTTTGCGCCGCCGTCTTCATGACGCAGATCGCCCCGAAGCTGGGACGCACCGTTCTCCAACCGGCCATCGAGCTGCTCGCCGGCATCCCTTCCGTCGTATACGGCTTCGTCGGATTGTCCGTCATCGTGCCGTTCCTGCGGGAAGTTTTCGAAGGCCAAGGTTACGGCATTTTGGCCGGATCGCTCGTCTTGTCCATCATGATTTTGCCGACGATCACTTCGATCGCCACGGACGCGCTCCATACGCTTCCGGCCGGGCTGAAGGAGGGGTCCTTCGCGTTGGGGGCGACCCGCTGGCAGACGATTTACCGCTTGATTCTGCCCACGACGCTGCCTTCGCTGCTGACCGGGATCGTGCTCGGCATTTCCCGCGCGTTCGGGGAGGCGCTCGCCGTGCAGATGGTCATCGGCAACGCGCCTTTCGTTCCGACATCCTTGCTGCAGTCCGCCGCGACGCTGACGAGCATCATTACGCTGGAAATGGGCAACACGATCGGAGGCTCGCTGCACAATAACACCTTGTGGAGCCTCGCGCTCATCCTGCTGATGATGACCTTCCTGTTCGTCTTTGCCGTTCGGTTTCTGGAAAGGAGGGCCAAGCGATGAAAGCGAGAGCCGCGGATCGAGTCGCCACGGGCGTCATCATCGGCATGGCGAGCCTGATCATGCTGGTACTGGTCGGCTTGATCGCCTACCTGCTATTCCGGGGACTCAGCCATATCAGCTGGCACTTCCTGACCTCGCCTCCGCAATCGATCAAGGCGGGCGGCGGAATCGGGCCCCAGCTGTTCAATTCGTTGTATTTGCTCATTCTCACCATGCTGATCACGATCCCGCTGGGCATCGGAGCGGGCATCTATATGAGCCAGTACGCCAAAGCCAACCAGTTGACCGCGTTTATCCGTCTCGTGGTCGAGGTGCTGTCCTCTTTTCCTTCGATCGTCATCGGTTTGTTCGGTTTGCTCGTGTTCGTCAACCTCTTCCATATGAAATATTCGCTTGCCGCCGGCGCGCTGGCGCTCACCGTCTTTAACCTGCCGCTCATGGTACGGGTGACGGAACAGGCGCTGAACGGCGTTCCGCGGGAGCAGAAGGAAGCGGGTTTGGCGCTTGGACTTTCGCGTTGGAAAACGATCTCGTCCATCATGCTGCCGATGGCTTTCCCGGCGATTTTGACCGGCACGATCCTGGCCGCCGGGCGCGTATTCGGCGAAGCGGCGGCGCTGCTCTTCACGGCCGGCATGACGACGCCGAGGCTGGATTTCGGCAACTGGAATCCGCTGGATTCCCATTCCCCCCTGAATCCGTTCCGTCCGGCGGAGACGCTGGCGGTGCATATTTGGAAAATCAACAGCGAAGGACGGGCGCCCGACGCTCCGGAGATCGCGGCCGGCGCTTCGGCCGTGCTGATCATCGTCGTGCTGCTGTTCAACTTCGGGGCCCGCTGGCTGGGCCGCGCGATCTACCGCAAATTTACGGCGACGAAGTAGAAACGGGAGGTTACCATGAGCGACACCGCGTTTTACACGAAAGATTTGTCGGTTTTCTACGGCGAGAAGCAGGCGATTAAAAAAGTCAGCATCACCTTCCCCGAGCGACAGGTCGTCGCGTTCATCGGCCCTTCCGGCTGCGGAAAATCGACGTTCCTGCGGTCGCTCAACCGGATGAACGACGTCATCCCCGGGGCGAGAGTCGAAGGGGAGATCCGGATCGGCGGCCGCGATATCAACGATCCGTCCACCGACGTCGTCCGGCTTCGCCAGAAGATCGGCATGGTCTGGCAGAAACCGAACCCGTTCCATAAGTCCATTTACGAGAACATCGCGTTCGGCCCCCGTTACCACGGCGTCAAGGACAAGCGCAATCTGGACGAAATCGTCGAGAGCAGCCTGCGCAAAACCGCGCTCTGGGACGAGGTGAAGGACCGGCTGCACGGCTCGGCCCTCGCCTTGTCCGGCGGCCAGCAGCAGCGGCTCTGCATCGCCAGGTCGATCGCGGTCCAACCTTCCATCCTGCTCATGGACGAGCCGGCTTCGGCGCTCGACCCCGTGTCCACGGCGAAAATCGAAGAGCTGATCGCGGAGCTGAAACGGGACTACTCGATCGTGATCGTCACGCATAACATGTACCAAGCGGCCCGCGTCTCCGACAAAACCGCTTTTTTCCTGATGGGCGATTTGATCGAGTACGACGAGACGCAGAAAATGTTCACGAATCCGTCGAACCGGGCGACGGACGATTATATTTCGGGCCGGTTCGGCTGAGCGGATGGCCGGCGGAAGAGGGAGAGATGGCGTAGATGGTGGTGCGGAAAGAGCTGGATGACGGCCTGAAGCAAATTCAGGATTGGCTGGGCGAAATGGGGGGGCGGGTGGAGCGCGCGCTCCGCGAATCCATGACCGCCTTGACGAACCTGGATATGAACCTCGCGCGGAAAGTGTTGGCGGACGACCTGCGCCTGAATCAAATCGAGGAACAAATCGACGAAGCCGCCGCCAGGCTGATCGCCACGCAGCAGCCGGTCGCGAAGGATCTCCGCCGCATTTTGGCCGGGATCACGATCGCTTCCGATCTGGAGCGGATGGGCGATTTGTCCGTGGACGTCGCCAAAGCGGCGATCCGGCTGGAGGGGCAGCAGCTGGTCAAACCGCTGATCGACCTGCCCCGCATGGCGGACATCGTTCGGGGCATGATCGCGGAGTCGATCCGGGCCTATAACGAAGAGAACGTGGATTTGGCCCTCAAGATGGCCAAGGACGACGACGAGGTTGACGCCTTGTGCGGGACGGTGTTCCGGGATTTGGCCGCCATCATGGCCGGCGACTCCGGAACGATCGGCCAAGCGATGCTGCTGTCCTTCACGGCGCGGTACATCGAGCGGATCGCCGACCACGCCACCAATATCGGGGAAAGCGTCGTTTATCTGGCGACGGGCAAACGGCCGGAGTTGAACTGACGGGGAAGCAGCCGCAGCGGAGGTTCCGCTTGCGGCTTTTCCGTTTTTTTCGGGTCTTTTAACATCGCGTTAACATCCTTTCGACACGGCTCGTACATGGGAGTGCTAGATTGAAAGAAATAGGAAATTCGGCCTAGAAGTTTCACGTTTGCCGTGACAGTCGGAGGCGATTTCGGATGGATCGGATGCAACCCGGGACACATGGCGGAGGGATAGACGTTCGTTACGCGCCTATCGTCTCCTTGTTGGACGGATCGTTGTTCGGCTATACGGCCATGCCATACGATGCGCGGACGAATATGCCGCTTACGCCGGCCGGGTTTTTCACCCGGTCCGAGGAAGAAGGCGCGCTCTACGACAACGACCGCCTGTTCCGGGAGCTCGCCATCCGGAACGCCGCGGGAGAGGCGGGGGCGGTCAAACTGTTCATCCCCGTGTCGGCCAGGATCGTATTCGACCCGAGGCTGCACCCGGGCGGCACGCTGAACCGGTTGGAAGCGGCGGGACTCCGCCCGGAGCAGGTCGTGCTTTCGTTCACGGACGAAATGTTCGAGCCCGCCGGTACGCTTCATGCGGCGGTCCGCCATTACCGCACCCAAGGCTTCCGCATCGAGCTCGGCGGCATGGCCGTGGATCGGGCTTCGATGGAGCGGATGGCCTCGCTGAAGCCCGACTACGTGCGGATCGGCAAAGAATGGCTGCCCCGGGGCCCCAAGGACGCGGTCGGGGAAAGCCTGCTCGCGGCGGTCTCCGCGCTGGCGAGGAAGGAGAAATTCGTCCTGATCGCCGGCGGGGTGGAGCGGGAAGAGCAGATCCGGGTTCTGATCGCCGGCGGCATCGGATACGGGGAAGGTTCGTGGATCGGAACGGGCACGGAGCGGCCGCCTGCCGTCGAAGAGAGAGTCGCGAGCCGCATCCGCCAAGAGATGCGGCGCCGGTTCCGCGGATCGGCGGGCTCCCTCGCCGAGCTGGCGGAGCCCGCGATCACGTTCCCCGGGCATACGCCGGTCATGGAGATCGCCCGCAGCTTCGAGATCCATCGGGAAGTCAGCGGCTTCGTGATCGTGGAAGACGGCAAGCCGGTCGGCATGCTGATGAAGGACAAGCTGCACCGGATGCTGTCGCGGCAATTCGGGCTCCCGCTGTACGGCAGCAGGCCCGTGTCGAAAATCATGGACGCCCAGCCGCTGATCGCCGACATCTCCACCCCCGTGGATCAATTGTCCCAGACCGCCATGGCCCGCGAGCCGGACAAGCTGTATGACGCGATCATCGTCACGAGGGGCGGGGAAGTGGCCGGCATCGTCTCGATCTCGGCTTTGCTGGACTGGGTGACGAACATCCGGATGTCGGACGCGCAATGGGCCAATCCGCTTACGGGGCTGCCCGGGAACGAGCCGATCCGCCGGGAGCTGCACCGCCGGTTGGACGAAGGGCGTCCGTTTTCCGTGTTTTACGCCGATCTCGATTATTTCAAATGGTATAACGACCAATACGGATTCCACCGCGGGGACGACGTCATCCGCTTCACCTCCGAAGTGCTGCAGTCGGTCGTCCGCAAGTACAACCCGGACGACAGCTTCGTCGGCCATATCGGCGGGGACGATTTCATCGCGGTGATCGACTACGGGAACCCCGTGCGGATGGGGGAGGAAATATTGGCGGAATTCGACCGGGGCATCGTGTCGTTTCTCGAGCCTTCCCAAGGACCGGTTCGGGACCGGAACGGCGACCCGGTGGAACAGGCGCGCCTCTCGCTTTCGCTCGCGCTGCTGTCTTGCCAGGATCCGAGCGGATGGACGCCGGAAAGGCTGTCCGAGTATTCCGCCCGGCTGAAGAAATCGGCCAAGGGCAAGCGCGGCAGCGCGCTGGAATGGGAGACGCTGGGCGGGTTTTCCGCCGCGGCCGCGAATCGGGGTTAACCGTTAACATTCCGTTAATCCGGCGCTAACGCCGGACACACACAGGCGTTGTAGAGTAAGGGAAAGGATTTTGTCATTTTCGTGCGTTTCGTGTCGGCGGCGAACTGCGGATGGAGGAAGGAATGGCTCCCGTGAACTTGATGACTCAGGATTCGGACGATGCGGAGGCGGCAGGCGGCTGGCTGTTCGACCGGCTCCCGGAAAGGGGAATCTCCCGGTCCGGCCGGTTCGGCTTGGTCGGATTGGATTTGAACGGCATGGGGTTAGGAAACGCCGGGATCGCGGCGATCGAGGCGATCGAGGAGACCGTCGGCTGGGAAGCGTGGCTGTCCCGCCTGCCCGGCCGCGGGAAGCTGGAGGTGTTCCATCGGATCGGGACCCATCTGTGGATTTTCGCCGGCATCCCCGCCAAATCCAAACAATCGCCCCAAGATTATATGGAAGGATTGGCCAGGCGGATCCAACAATGCCTGCAGGCGGAAGCCGCGCGCGTCCATCCGATCCGTACGGCGGCGCTTCCCGCGAGGGATCGGGGATTCGGGACCGCTGTCGTCGCGGAACAAGGGGACAAGCCGCTCCGGGAACGGTTATACGAAGCGTTCCTGCAGGCGGTATCCCGTCTCCAGGGCGTGAACCGTTCGGAAAAGGCCGCGGCGCAAGGGCAAGAACTGGAACGGATCTTGCGGGACGGAGACATCCGCAGCGCGTACCAGCCGATCTTCCACCTGCGCAGCGGGCAATTGTACGGGTATGAGGCGCTCACGCGCTGCCCGAAGAACGGCGTCTTCGACGGACCGCTGACCTTGTTCCACTGCGCGGAGCTGGAAGGCTACTCGTTCGCCCTGGACCGGTTGGCCCGGGAAACGGCGATTCGCACGTGCCCGAAGCTCGGCGAGAAGCAGAAGATTTTCATCAACATCCACTCGGGGATCATGAAGGACCCGCACTTCGTCTCCGGTCAGACGCGGCAATGGCTGGCCGCGCGTGGGCTGGAGCCGCAGCAGGTCGTGCTCGAAATCACGGAGCGAAGCTCGATCGACGATTTCGAGGAAGCGAAGCAGCTGCTCAACCACTACCGCAGCCAAGGGTATCAGATCGCGATCGACGACGCCGGAGCCGGGTATTCGTCGCTGCAGGCGATCGTCGAGCTGCGGCCGGATTACATCAAGCTGGACCGCTCCCTGGTGCAGAAGGCGGACCGGGACGAGATGAAGCTGCAGATGCTCCGGACTTTCGTGCGTTTCGCCAAGCGCATGCGGATCCTGACGGTGGCCGAAGGCATCGAGACGCCGGAGGAGCTGGGGCTCGTGCGCCGGATGGGCATCGACTTCGGGCAGGGTTACTTGATCGGGCGCCCGAGCGAGCAGCCGCTGCAAATCGTCTCCCTGAGCCGAATTTGATGCCGCGCCGGTCCGCTTATGGTATGATATTGCCATAATAAGCGGCCGATTCGGCGAGGTGGAGGCGTTCATGGGCAAAGGTACGGACAAGCTGATGCTGATCGACGGGAACAGCATCACGTATCGGGCGTTTTTCGCGATCCCGCCGCTGACGAACAGCAGCGGACTTCAGACGAACGCGATTTTCGGATTCACGACGATGCTCCTCAAAGTGCTGGAAGAGGAGAAGCCGACGCATATCGTCGTCGCCTTCGACGCGGGCAAAGTCACGTTCCGCCACGAAGGTTACGCGGAATACAAGGGCGGGCGCGAGAAAACGCCGCCCGAGCTGTCGCAGCAATTTCCCGTGCTCAAGGAATTGATCAAGTCGTTCTCCATCCCGCAGTACGAGCTGGCGGGCTACGAGGCCGACGACATCATCGGAACGTTATCCCGCCTGGCGGAGGAGCAGGACCGCCAGGTCGTCGTCGTTTCCGGGGATAAGGACTTGCTGCAGCTCGCCTCCGACAACGTGACCGTGCTCCTGACCCGCAAGGGGGTCAGCGAGGTGGAGAGATACACGCCGGCCGACGTGGACGCCCGTTATGGGCTGAAGCCTTTGCAGATCATCGACCTGAAAGGGTTGATGGGAGACCCCAGCGACAACATCCCCGGCGTGCCGGGGGTCGGGGAGAAGACCGCGCTGAAGCTGCTGCACGAATACGGCTCCGTGGAGAACGTGCTGGACAACCTCGGGAACTTGAAAGGCAAGCTGAAGGAAAATATCGAAAGCAACGTCGATAACGCCAGAATGAGCAAAAAGCTGGCGACGATCTACCGCGAGGTGCCGCTGGACAAAACCGTCGACGACGCGAAGTGGGACGGCTACGATCCCGCGGAGCTCGCGGCTTCCTTGCGGAAGCTGGAGTTCAAGTCGCTGTTGGACCGACTGGATCTCGGCGGCGCGGACGGCGCTTCCGCGGGTGAGCGGACGAAGGCGGCCGAATACGAGGTCGTCGTCGTTGGGGACGAAGCGGACGGATGGGAGCGGCTGACCGCAGCCCTCCCGCAGGCGGAGGCCCTGCTGGTCGAGGCCGCGGGAGACAACCCGCATCTGGCCGAGGGCATCGGCCTTGCGATCGCCGCGGGTTCCGCCTGTTACGTGCTGGCGTTCCCGCAGCTGAAATCGGATCGGGCGGAGCCGCTTCGGGCTTGGCTTGCGGACGCCGCCGCGCCCAAGACCGGGTATGATCTGCACCGTGCGGAGCTCGTGCTGGGGCATGCCGGGTATCCGCTGAGCGGACAGGCGTTCGACGTGCAGCTCGCGGCCTATTTGCTCGACCCGACCGAAGCGGATCCTTCGCTCGCCGGCTTGCTGCAGCGCCACGGCTTGCCGTCCGTTCCTTCGGATGAGGCCGTGTACGGCAAAGGCGCCAAGTTCAAAGTGCCGCCGGAGGAAGAGCTGGCCGCCCATCTGGCCGCGAAAGCCGACGCCGTCCGCCGGCTGGATCCGGTGCTGCGGGACGAGCTGGAGAAGCTCGGCATGCATAAGCTTTATTTCGAGCTGGAGCATCCGTTGTCCCGCGTGCTGGCGCAGATGGAGCTGCAGGGCATCAAGTGCGAAGGCGCAGCTTTGCAGGAGCTCGGCAAGGAATTCCAGCGGCGTATCGAGGAAATCGTAGCCGAAATTTACAAGCTGGCGGGCACCGAGTTCAACATCGGATCTCCGAAGCAGCTGGGGGAAATCCTGTTCGACAAGCTCGGCCTGCCGGTCATCAAAAAGAACAAAACCGGCTACTCGACGGACGCCGAGGTGTTAGAGAAGCTGGAGCCGTATCACGAGATCGTCCGGCTGATCCTGCATTACCGGCAGCTGGCGAAGCTGCAGTCGACGTACATCGAAGGACTGACGAAGGAAATCCGCGAGGACACCGGCGGCAAAATCCATACCTTTTACCGCCAGACGATCGCGGCTACGGGACGGCTGTCCAGCCAGTATCCGAACCTGCAGAACATCCCGATCCGGCTGGAAGAAGGACGCCAGATCCGCAAGGCGTTCGTGCCGTCGAAGCCGGGCTGGCGCATCCTGGCGGCGGACTACTCGCAGATCGAGCTGCGCGTGCTCGCGCATATTTCCGGCGACGAACGGCTGAAAGAAGCGTTCCTCCAGGAGATGGACATCCATACGAAAACCGCGATGGACGTATTCGGCGTCCCGAAGGAGCAGGTCGACGCGAACATGCGCCGCTCCGCCAAAGCGGTCAACTTCGGCATCGTGTACGGGATCAGCGATTACGGGCTGTCGCAGAACCTGAACATCACGCGCAAGGAAGCCGCCGCGTTTATCGAACAATATTTCAGCGTGTTCCGGGGCGTCCGTCGGTACATGGACGAAATCGTGGAGCAAGCGCGCCGGGACGGCTACGTCACGACGCTGCTGGAGCGCCGCCGCTACCTGCCGGACATCCGGGCGTCGAATTTCAACCTCCGATCCTTCGCCGAGCGCACGGCCATGAACACCCCGATCCAGGGGACCGCCGCCGACATCATCAAGCTGGCCATGATCCGCATGGACGAAGCGCTGCACGACCGCGGCATGAAGAGCCGGATGCTGCTGCAGGTACACGACGAATTGGTGTTCGAGGTGCCGGAAGAAGAATTCGAGACGATGAAGGCGCTCGTCCCCCAGGTAATGGAAACGGCAATCCGGCTGGACGTTCCGCTGAAGGCCGACGTCAGTTTCGGCTCCAACTGGTACGAAGCGAAGTAACGTCATCATGCCGAGATTGGATAACGTCCTGTCCGTCCTGTGGCTATTGAATACGGGCGCCAAAATGACGGCGGAACAAATGGCCGACAAGCTGGAAATCAGCGTTCGGACGGTCTACCGTTATATCGACGCGCTTTGCGCCAGCGGCGCTCCCATCGTATCCGAACCCGGACACGGCGGAGGCTTCCGGCTGCTTCCTTCCTTCGACGACGGCGTCCCGTTGTTTTTCGACCGGACGGAGCTGAAAGCGATGTTCCACAGCCTCTTGTGGACCCGGCAGGCGGATTATCCCTATGCCGATTCGCTGCAATCCGCGCTGCGGAAGATCGATCACCGGCTGCAGGAAGCCGAGCGGGAAGAATTGAAACGCCAGACGAGCGCGATCGACGCGATTCCGCATATGTCCCGTTCCTCCGTGGGCCCGGTGCTGAAACGGCTGGAACAAGCCGTGACGGAACGCCAAACGGTATCCATCCGGTATGCGAAGTCCGAACGCGGCGAAACGTCGGAACGTCTCGTGAATCCATACGGTCTCTTATTCCGGTTGAACGCGTGGTACTTGGCCGCCTATTGCCATTTGCGCCAAGCGGAACGGATATTCCGGGTGGATCGGGTCCGCGAGGCCGAATTCACGGGCGAGACGTTTGAAAGACCCGAACGTTATTCGGTACGGGAAGCCTATCTCCGGAGCGTACCCGAGCCGGAAACGGAGGGTGCTCCGGTCACCGTCATCCTTCGCAGCGGCAACGAGTCCATCCTGGATCAAATTTGCAATCAATGGTTCCTTCGGAAATATGTCGCCGAACGCGCCGACCGGGAAGCCCGATTTTCCCTACCGCAGGAAACGATGATGAAGTACATGCCGTATCTTCTCTTGTCGTTCGGTCAAGGGGTCAGGGTCGTCGAACCGGCGTCCTTGCGCAAAGCCCTGTCGGAACTCGCCCGTGATCTTGCGGCATTTTATGAATCTGCCGAACTTCCCTGACAGGCTTGTTGTCAGGGAAGTCTTTTTATAATGGAGGTGAAATCGGAGAAAAAAGGAGAATGAAGATGAAACTCGATATGGCGAAAACGGACAAAGCTTATTATTCGGCTACGGATGAACCTGCGCTCGCGGAATTCCCGGAACTTCCTTATTTGACGATCGAAGATCGGGGATCGCCGGACGGCGACGTATTCGCGAATGCCGTAGAGGCGCTGTACAGCGTGGCATACGGAGTGAAGGGGCTTTGCAAGAAGGTGGATCGCGACTTTACTGTATCGAAGCTCGAGGGGTTTTGGTGGTGGGCGGACGCCGGGAAGCAAGTTCACGAGGTTCCGCGCGAGGAGTGGTGCTGGAAGCTGCTGATCCGCATGCCCGATTTCGTGGACGGAAAGCTGGCGGAAACGGCGCGAACCCTCGCGGCTGAGAAGAAGAAGGACTTGGAACCGATCGCCCGCGTGGCGTTCGAGAGAATCCGGGAAGGCGTCTGCGTTCAAGTGCTGCATACGGGACCCTACCGCACGGAGCCGGAAACCATGGAGAAAGCCCATGCGTTCATGGAGCGGCATGGATACGCGCACAACGGGCTTGAACAGGGGATTTTCCACCATGAGATTTACTTGTCCGACCCTCGGAGAACGAAAGAATCCGCCAGGAAGACGATCCTCCGTTTCCCGGTCAAGCCGATCGGTTAAGTTGTAAGTGTTTTGAGTAGCAAGGAAAAAATGCCAAAAGACAGGAGGAGCTTCCGGTCTTTTGGCACTCCCCCAAGGTTATGCGATTTTTTCGATCCATAAACTGCCCTTATAATTCCCCAGTCCCTGCGGTGTGCCGTTATCAAATAGTTCCGGGAGTCGAATTGACAAATAATCCGGCCATAATTTGATCTTATAACAAGCGTTGTTCTGCAAAAACGCGCGTAGGAGATAAGCTTCGTTCCAATACGTATAATCCTGAATCCAACTGATCGGATATTCAAACGGATATAAGACATCGTGGATGTGTACGACTACCCCTTTTTGAAGCCGCGGCAAAATTTCGAAGATGAAGTGGTTGACGTCGCTTCCGATTTTGGAAATATGGGAAGTATCAAAGGAAAGGATTTCGTGCTCAGACAATTCTTCGAATAGGTGTAACGGAACTTCCTGAACGATGGAAGGAATCAGTTTGTAATCATTTGTAAGTTTAATCAGGCTCAAGAAGCGATCCGGATAAGGCTCGATGAAGGTACAGTCGATCGAGCCGCCAAAATGTTTCTCGGTGGTATCCAGAATCGCAGCAGATGAATAGCCGCAGCCGACTTCGACGATTTTCCCTGGTTTCAGATGCCGGATCATGGAATGCATAACGTTGGCGTCCCAAAACTGAAAAAAATGATTGTCATAATAGTACCTATGATCTTCGGATTTTTGAGCGGGGAATGGGGTTTGATTCCAGTACGTTTTGAGAGCGGTAAATAACTCGACTTGTTCGTTTTCGTAAAGCGGAATTCCCAGGGGAGGTTCACTCTGAAAAATTTGGCTTTTCCTCGAGAGAATGTCGGGTAATGATGGAATGGGCGAATGGAAATGACCGGGAACGAATTTTCCGACGAGGGGTCGAAGGATATTGAGCCCGTTAAAGTAATGAACGTTTTCGCAAAATCCCATGTCCGTTAGTTGACGGTTTATTTCGGTATAGAACTCGCTGGCTACGATGATGGCGATGTGATCAGGGTTTTCGGCGAGCAGTGTGTCCGGAGAATAACAGCGGAAGTCGTCGAATACCGTTTGATCCCATCGACTCGAATTGTTATCTACAAAGTAGCTGATTCCCAGTGGAAAAACGAAATTTAAAATATCTTTTCCCGAGGAGCCCGTTCCCCAGATGATACGCTTTTTATCCTCAAGTTTCTTGAAGGTTTCTTTCAAATCCGCTAGTTCCACCATGGAATGTGTTTTCTCCTTGTAGAATGGATTGGTTGCCGTCCGTTTTACTATAGATGGAACTTTTCGGGAGTGTCAATTCGTGGCACATAATTAATCGTTCGCTAAAATGATTCCATGATTCAAACAACCTTAAACGCCACGGACAACGGATAGAAGCACCCGATAACGGACAGGCATCCGGCGGCCGCCGGGAAGGCGGATTGGCGGATGCCTGTCTTTTCCTTATGGCGCCAGCCTCGACTGGACGAACCCTCCGATATTCGCGATCGCTTGACGCGCTTCCGGAAGCAGGCCGCCAAGAAATTGAAAGACGCTCCACATGCCCTCCCAAACTTCCAGTTCGACCGGGACGCCCGCGGCCCGCGCCCGATCCGCCAACCGCTCGGCGTCGCTCAGCAGCACCTCGTGGCCGCCGACCTGGATCAACAAGCCGGGCAACGCCTCCAAATTCATCCGAAGCGGCGATAGCAGCGGGACTTCTTCCCGATGGGCGCCCAAGTAATCGTCCAATATTCTCCGGCTGGCTTCCAGGCTGCCCGTCGGATCGGTCTCCGCCCGGGTTCGATACGATTCGCCGTCCAGGTGGACGAGATCGGCATGGGGGGAGAGGAGGAACGCGCCAGAAGGAAGCGGCTCCCCGTGATCCCGCAAGGCGAGCATAGTCATCAGCGCGAGGCTTCCCCCGACCGAATCTCCCCCGAACACGATATCCCGGGGCGCGTAGCCGTGCGCCAAGAGCCACCGATAGGCGAGCAGGCAGTCCTCGTTGGCGGCGGGATACGGAAATTCGGGAGCGAGGCGGTATTCGGGGATCAGCATTTTCGCTCCGCCGGCGAGCGCGATTCTGGAGCCGAGATCCCGGTAAAACGCGCAGGTGCCCGAGACGAAGCCTCCGCCATGGAAATACAGAATCGCCCGGCGCTCCATGTTCGCGTTCAGATCGGCGGGCCGAATCCATTCGCCGTACAGACTGCCGATCGTTTCGGCTTGGATGCTAACGCCCGGATGCGCAGGCATGGTTATGGCCGTCTCGGCCATTTCCAGCCTGATTCGTTCCACCGGCTTGCCGGCATATCCGCCCGATTGCCGCAGGTGAAGTTTGATCGCCGCCAACTTTTCGGGACTCGTCTTTTCCATGAGGGGTACCTCCCGCAGGTTTTACCGCCATCTTACAACCTGTAGTAAGGTACAAGGTCAAGCTACGAGTCCATGCGGAGCATGCGGAGCGTCGCCTTGACCTCCGGATGCCGTTCCTCAGCCTGCAAATCCTGCTTGAGCCGAGTCAGTCTGTTCAGCGTTTCTTCCTTTTTGGCGATTTCCCCGCGGATTTTATCCGATTTCTTCTCGATCGCCGCGAGAAAATCGTCTAAGGTGATCTGTCCGCTGCCGGAGCTGGTCAACGCCTTCTTGATTTCCTTCAGCGTGAATCCGCAGGATTTCGCGTTATGGATGAAGGCCAGCCGGTTCAATATTTCCTCCGAATAAAGCCGGTACCCGGACTCCGAACGGTCCGGGGGCGGAAGGAGTCCTTCTTCCTCGTAATATCGCAGCGTCTCGACATTCACGTTCGCCATTCTGGCGATCTGCCCGCGCAAATAACCCGCCATGGACACCCCTCCACCCGATTCCCTGATGCCATTTTAGCAGATTTTTCAAATCGCTTGAGGGCATATATGGAAGCGGTCGGCAGCAGGGGGACGAAACGTTACCGGATTCGGAGCAGGATTCGCTGGACAGCTTCGGGAGGGCGAAACGTTAACGGATTCGGAGCAGGATTCGCCGGACAGCTTCGGGAGGGCGAAACGTAAACGGATTCGGAGCAGGATTCGCCGGACAGCTTCGGGAGGGCGAGACGTTAACGGATTCGGAGCAGGATTCGCCGGACAGCTTCGGGAGGGCGAGACGTAAACGGATTCGGAGCAGGATTCGCCGGACAGCTTCGGGAGGGCGAAACGTTAACGGATTCGGAGCAGGATTCGCCGGACAGCTTCGGGAGGGCGAGACGTAAACGGATTCGGAGCAGGATTCGCCGGACAGCTTCGGGAGGGCGAAACGTTAACGGATTCGGAGCAGGATTCGCCGGACAGCTTCGGGAGGGCGAGACGTAAACGGATTCGGAGCAGGATTCGCCGGACAGCTTCGGGAGGGCGAAACGTTAACGGATTCGGAGCAGGATTCGCCGGACAGCTTCGGGAGGGCGAGACGTAAACGGATTCGGAGCAGGATTCGCCGGACAGCTTCGGGAGGGCGAAACGTTAACGGATTCGGAGCAGGATTCGCCGGACAGCTTCGGGAGGGCGAGACGTAAACGGATTCGGAGCAGGATTCGCCGGACAGCTTCGGGAGGGCGAAACGTTAACGGATTCGGAGTACGGTTCAGCCCCGGAAATGCCCGCGTTCGCTCCGTTCAAGGACTTCGGCGCTTATCCGCCCCGTTCAACCGTCGATCCCCGACCCCGATCCCGATCCGGCTTGGGCGTTTCCGGTCATGATGTGCAGCGAGGTTCGTTGTCATGAAGAACCAGCGGATGACGCTAACGGACGCAGCGGCCGTTATTGGAGTGGATTGGGCGATGATTTCGATGTAACGGACACCGAGGCTCTTATTTCCGGAAATTCGGAGCCTACCAACGTGAAATGAAGCGAATAAAGGCCGGTGTGTCCGTTAGAAACCATCGCACGGCATTGTTGGCGTAATAGCGTCTCTGGTGTCCGTTAAACTGAAGCGGATCTTGCCAAAAGAGTGGCAAAGGATTACGATGAAAGCAACATATTTCGGCGTGAAGCACATGCCGCTTACGTGCGCGATCCGGTTCGAATCGGGGTCCAGCATGGAAGCGGCTGTTTTCATTTTCCGGGTGGAGGGTGCGAAGATGGGCGCGTTCGAAAGTCTCTATGAGGATTGGCTGCGCAAGCAGATCGAGCAGGACAATAATCCGCGCAGGAGGGAGTTGCTGAGGAAAGGGCTCGGCCACGCAACGGTGGAATACCTCCGTACTTGTTGGCATCCGACGATCGGGAACCTGGACCACCTATATCCCGAGTGGGAGGTGCGGGATTTCAGCGGCCGTCTGCGGTATCTCGACATTGCCTATCTTCCGGGCGGAGTCCTTTACCTTCCAAGCGGAGCCGCCTATCATCCGGCTGAAGGCAAGGGCTGCGTCGAAATTCAAGGCTTCCGGTCGCACGCGAGAGATATCGAGGCGGCTCGCTTCAAAGATTTATGCATGAAACAAGCGATGCTGGCTTTGGACGATTGGCTCTTTCTTCCGGTCGCTTACCTTTCCATCGTGGAGGATCCGGAATTATGCAGACAACAGGTGCTCTCTTTTGTCGGGAAATTTCATTCCACGACCGTACCGTCGGGTTTGGGTTGGGCGGAGGCGGAAACGCTGAGGTTCGCGCGGCGTTTGCTCCGTCCCTTTACGCCCGGGGAATTGGCCCTTCATCTGCGGATTTCCGATCGGCACACCAGAAGGGTGCTGCATGAACTGGTGGAACGCAGCGCTCTGGTTGTGGCCGGCGGAAAACAGAGATATCGAATCTACCAAATCGCGTGGGGAAGCCGAACGTATAGGTCGCGGTAGCGTAATTGGAGGGGGTAGGGGGTCAATGTCGAGATCCTTCGACATGACATCTGGTCCGAATCTGATCTAACGGACATGGCGGCCGTTAATGGAGGTCGAAGGCTTGCTTTCCCGATCTAACGGACAGCAGCGCGCTTATTTGGGGAATATTGAGCCTCTCCAACACGAAAAGTAGCGAATAAAGGCCGGTGTGTCCGTTAGAATCCGTCGAGCAGCATTTTTGGTGTAATAGCGTCTCTGGTGTCCGTTAGAACAAGAAGCGGCCACGAGAAGATTGAACTGTACAGCGTGTTGTGGCCAATGGCGTCACTGTTGTCCGTTAGAACAAGAAGCGGCCACGAGAAGATTGAACTGTACAGCGTGTTGTGGTCAATGGCGACTCTGGTGTCTGTTAGAAAGGAGCGGCACGAGAAGATAAAACTGTACAGCGTGTTGTGGTCAATGGCGTCTCTGGTGTCCGTTAGAACAAGAAGCGGCCACGAGAAGATTGAACTGTACAGCGTGGTGTGGTCAATGGCGACTCTGGTGTCTGTTAGAAAGGAGCGGCACGAGAAGATAAAACTGTCCAGCGTGTTGTGGTCAATGGCGTCTCTGGTGTCCGTTAGAACAAGAAGCGGCCACGAGAAGATTGAACTGTACAGCGTGTTGAGGCCAATGGCGTCACTGTTGTCCGTTAGAACAAGAAGCGGCCACGAGAAGATTGAACTGTACAGCGTGTTGTGGCCAATGGCGTCACTGTTGTCCGTTAGAACAAGAAGCGGCCACGAGAAGATTGAACTGTACAGCGTGTTGCGGTCAATGGCGACTCTGGTGTCTGTTAGAAAGGAGCGGCACGAGAAGATTAAACTGTACAGCGTATTGTGGTCAATGGCGTCTCCGGTGTCCGTTAGAACAAGGAGCGGCCACGAGAAGATTGAACTGTACAGCGTATTGCGGCCAATAGCTTCCTGGGTGTCCGTCAGAACAAGGAGCGACAAGAAAAAATGCAACTTCGCCGAGGATGGGAGCGGTTGGCAGGCGATCCGGGGAGGACAGCCGATGCTCGTTCCGCTATAATGGAACCATTCGCGAAATCTCGCAATCCAATCGAAGAAGGTGATCGGGATGCCAGAATTGCCGGAGGTGGAGACGGTGCGCCGCACGCTCCAGACGCTGATCGCGGGAAAGACGATCCGCCGCGTTACGGCGACCCTCCCCCGCATTTTGCAAAAACCGGACGATCCCGACGTTTTCGCGGCGATGCTGGAGGGACGCACGTTCCAAGCGGTCGAGCGGCGAGGGAAGTTTCTGCGCCTGCTGCTGGACGGGCTGACGCTCGTTTCCCATTTGCGCATGGAGGGCCGGTACGGCTTATACCGGAATGATGAGCCGGTGGAGCCGCATACGCATGTCATTTTCCATTTTACGGACGGCACGGCCCTGCGGTACAAGGACGTACGGCAGTTCGGCACGATGCACCTGTTCGCCCCGGGGGAAGAATGGCGGTCGCCCCCGCTGAATAAACTGGGAATAGAACCGCTGTCGGACGAGTTCACGCCGGAAGCGTTGGTCCGCGCGCTCGGACGGCGGACGACCAAGATCAAACCCCTGCTGCTGAACCAGGAAATCATCGTAGGTTTGGGAAACATCTACGTGGACGAAGCCCTTCATACGGCCGGCATTCATCCCGAACGAACCGCGGATTCATTGAACGATAAGGAAAAAACGCGGCTGCACCGCGCCATCGTCGAGACGCTGGAAGCGGCCGTGGAAGCCGGCGGCTCCTCCGTGAAGTCCTACGTCAACGGACAGGGCGAAATGGGCATGTTCCAGCATCGGCTGAAAGCCTATGGCCGTACCGGGGAACCTTGCGAGACGTGCGGAACGCCGATCGAGAAATCGGTCGTCGGCGGACGCGGCACGCATGTATGCCCGAACTGCCAGCCGGGACCGTCGGCTTCCCGCCGTCCGGCCCGGCAACGCCGCGCGGACGGGGCCGTTTCCGGAGCGAAGCAAACGGCCTCAAACGCCGTGAAACGGCGGTTGGACGGCAAGGCCGCGCGTCCATCGGCCGCAACGCGCTCTCCGAAGTCGCGATAAAACGGGGCATCCGCCCGACTCCCTGCATAGGATGGTTCAGAACATCATCCGGGGGGAGAAGGCATGCTGGCATCGTTTGCTTCGCTGATCCTGTTGTCGTTCGCCGTCAGTCTCGACGGCTTCGGGGTCGGCATGACTTACGGCATACGCAAAATCCGGATCCCTGCGAAGTCGGTGGCCATCATCGCGTGCTGCTCCGGCTTGGTGATCCTGCTGTCCATGGTGGCCGGGCGGCTGCTGACGCGGTGGATGCCGCCGGCAGGCGCTTCCGCGGCGGGCGCCGTGATCCTGATCGCGATCGGCATCTGGGCGCTCGTGCAGTTTCTTCGCGGAGACGACGCGGACGAGAGACCGGACGCCTCCGCCCGCGGCCTCAGCCCGGAAGCGGCATCGGCCGCCGAGTCCCGCCGGCGCGGGCCGGAAGGGTCGGCCAGCCGGGAAGTCTGGTCGCTGGAAATCCGCCAGTGGGGCATCATCGTCCAGATCTTGAGAACCCCGTCCGCCGCCGATATGGACCGCTCCGGCACGATCACCGCGGGCGAAGCGTTCCTGCTCGGCACCGCCCTCTCGCTGGACGCTTTCGGAGCGGGGATCGGGGCGGCCATGATCGGATATCCCGCGCTGCTGACCGCCGCGGTAATCGCGGCCGCCAGCGGTTCCTTCCTCTGGCTCGGCACGCGGGTAGGCTTCCGGGTGGCCGGTTGGAGATGGGTGCGGCAGCTGACGCTGCTGCCCGGGATCATCCTGATCGCGATCGGTTTGCTTAAATTGTTGTAGAAGGATGAGGACCATGAATATCGGACTGACCGGGGGGATCGCTGCCGGCAAAAGCACCGTGGCGGATCTCCTCGTGCGGAAGGGAGCCCTGCTCGTCGACCTCGACCGGATTGCCCGGGAAATCGTCGAGCCGGGCCAGCCCGCTTTGGAACGGATCGCCGAGCGCTTCGGACAAGCCGTCCTGCAAGCGGACGGAACGCTGGACCGCAAGAAGCTGGGGGCGATGGTCTTCGCCGATCCGGACAAGCGCAAGGCGCTCGAACAGATCACGCATCCCGCGATCCGGGCCGTGATGAAAGAACGGATGGAGGCGAACCGCCTCGCCGCGCCCGACCGTCTGACCGTCGTCGACGTTCCTCTTTTGTACGAATCCGGCCTGGCCTCCTATTTCGAGAAAGTGCTGGTCGTTTACGTGCCGCGCCGCACGCAGCTGGAACGCCTGATCGCCCGGGACAAGCTCTCTCCGGAGGAAGCCGAGATACGGCTGAACGCCCAAATGGATATCGAAGAGAAGAAGAAGCGGGCCGACTACGTGATCGACAACGGCGGAAGCTTGGAGGAGACGGAGCGGCAGGTAGACGCGTTTTGGCGGGAAATGGGGCTCGCATGAGCGCGAAGAAGAAACCGAAGGGGAAGCGAAAGCGCTGGTTTCTGTTGGTATTGGTCGCGGTTCTCGCCGGCTTGTTCATCCGGTCCGATTGGATCGGCCGGTTGATCTATCCGATTTCCCACGCGGAATCCATCAAGCTGTACGCCGGCCAATACGGGCAGGATCCGCTGCTGATCGCGGCGATTATCCGGGTGGAATCCAATTTTAAGGAAGACGCCGTCTCGCGCAAGGGAGCGGTCGGCATCATGCAAATCATGCCGGATACGGCCGAATGGATTTTGAAGCAGGAGAAGTTCGGGGATTTGACGATCGAAAAAGCCGGAAGCCGGGCGGACGCCGGAATCCGGCTCGGCACTTGGTACGTCAGCGAGCTCAGCCGCCAATTCGAAGGCAACCTGCCGGTCGTGCTCGCCGCTTACAACGCCGGTCCCACCCGGGTGAGACAATGGCTGAACGACCGGGTATGGGACGGCAAAGAACAAACCGTGCGCGACATTCCGTACGGAGAAACTAGACATTACGTCCAGCGTGTGTTGTATTATTATAAGAAGTATTCCGAGCTTTACGAGCATCTTTGACGGAAACGTAAAAAGGAAGCCCTGAAGCGGTTGCCGCTTCAAAGCTCCCCATTTATTTCATTCCGATTGCGGATTAACGGCCGGCGCCGCCGAATTGGCCCGCGAGCTGCTGCTCGGCGATTTGGACCAACTGACGGGTGATGTTACCCCCGATGCGGCCTGCGTCTTTCGTCAGGATGTCACCATGGTAGCCGTCTTGCGAAAGAGCGATGCCAAGAGACTGAGCAACCTCGAATTTCAATTGATCCAACGCTTGGTTCGCTTGGGGAACCACGAGTTGATTGCTATTGCGATTGCGGCTGGACATGTTGTTCACCTCCTTGCGGTTGGTAATCGTATTGTGTCCGTTTGCGAGGTTTTCATGACAGGGAAGGCTTGGAAAACCAAATATTTTTCGAGCCCCCGTGCCGAAAGGAGCTTCACCCGCCATGAAATGCCCTTATTGCGACTATAACGGAACCAAAGTGCTGGATTCCCGGCCGGCCAACGACAACAAGTCGATCCGCCGACGGAGGGAATGCGAGAAGTGCAGCCGCCGTTTCACCACGTTCGAGACGGTGGAGGAAACGCCTTTGGTCGTCGTCAAAAAGGACGGCAGCCGGGAAGAATTCAGCCGGGACAAAATTTTGCGAGGTCTGCTTCGCGCATGCGAGAAAAGACCGGTATCCGTCGAGCAATTGGAAGTCATCGTGTCCGAGGTGGAGCGCGAGGTGCGGAACACCGCCGTGGCCGAGGTGGAAAGCGGCGTGATCGGAGAGCTCGTCATGCAGATGCTGTATCCGGTCGACGAGGTGGCGTACGTGCGCTTTGCATCCGTGTACCGGCAGTTCCGGGACATCAACATGTTCCTGAAGGAATTGAACGGCCTGATGAACAAGCACGGCATGTAACGCTCCGACCGGTAGCTTATGCGGCGCCGGGGGGTTCTATTCGAGGTTGGCGAAGGGATTTTGAAGCGGTAAAGGGGGCGGCAAAATGGCGACGGAACAGGAGATGCGCGACCGATTCGGCCGTCCCCTGAAGGATTTGCGGGTATCGGTGACGGACCGGTGCAATTTCCGCTGCGGCTATTGCATGCCGGAGGAAATTTTCGGTCCGGATTATCCTTTTATGGAAAAAAGCCGCATTTTGACGTTCGCGGAAATCGTCCGGCTGGTCCGTCTGTTTACGGCGCTCGGCGTCGACAAGGTTCGGATTACCGGAGGAGAACCGCTGCTGCGCCCCAAACTGCCGGAGTTGATCGCGGACCTGCGGACCAACGAGGCGGTGCGGGACATCGCCCTGACCACGAACGGTTCCTTGCTGGCCAGACAGGCGCGGGATCTTAAATCCGCGGGGCTGGACCGGGTGACCGTCAGTCTGGACAGCTTGGACGACGAACGGTTCGGCCGGATGAACGGGAGAGGATTCCCCGTCACGTCCGTGCTGGAAGGAATCGAGAAGGCGATCCGCGCGGGGCTGGGCGTGAAAATCAACATGGTCGTCCAACGGGGCGTCAACGACCAGGACATTTTGCCCATGGCACGGTATTTCAAAGAGAAAAAACTCGAATTGCGTTTCATCGAGTTCATGGACGTCGGCAACACGAACGGCTGGCGAATGGATTCCGTCGTGCCGAGCCGGGAAATCATCGCGCGGCTCGCGGAGGAGCTGCCGCTCGTTCCGTCCGAGAAGCTTCGGTTCGGCGAAGTCGCCGAAGCGTACCATTACGTGGACGACGGAACGAAAGTCGGCTTTATATCGTCCGTTACCCAGGCATTCTGCTCGACCTGCACGCGTTCCCGGCTGTCGGCGGACGGCAAGCTGTACACCTGCTTGTTCTCGGGAAACGGTACGGATTTGAGGGAGCCGATGCGCGGAGGAGCAAGCGATGAAGAACTGCTGGACAAGATTCGGGACGTATGGCGGAACCGGGAAGACCGCTATTCCGAAATCCGGGGAGCGAATACGGCTTCCGTCCGGAAAATCGAAATGTCCCAAATCGGCGGCTGACCGCCGGTTTTATTCCATGGGCGGAGCCGTGGATCGGCGGACGACCAGTCCGGGCTCGAGGAATACGGTTTTCATCGCATCCGGTTTTTGGATCAGTTCGAACAGCGTTTCGATGATCGCCGATGCGATATCGCCTACGGAAGCGCCGACGGCGGTCATGGGGACGTCCAACGTCTCCATTTCGGGCAGGTTGTCGTAGCTGACGACGGACAAATCCCGCGGAACCGCGATTCCCCGGTCCCGAGCCGCCCGGAGCACGCCGCGGGCCAAGTCGATCGCGCCCGTAATGACGGCCGTCGGGGGCGTCTTCCGGCTCAGAAATTCGAGGGCGGCCCAATACCCGTCCTGGAACGCGAGCCCGTCAACGCGCAAGACGGACGATTCTTCAAGCGGGAATCCCCTGTGCCGCATTTCCTCGCGAAAAGCTTCGATTTTCACGGCCTGCATCGGATCTTCCGCGTCCGGATCCCCGACATACGCGATGTTACGATGGCCCAGGCCGGCCAAATGGTTGACGGCCAAACGAATCGCTTGTCCCCGGTTCACGTCCACCGTCGAATAGGGCGCCGTGCCCGCCGCTCCGTACACCAGCAGCGGAGTGCGGGACAAGCCGGCCTCTTCCATCCCCGCGGCGTCCATGCTGCGATCCCCGAACATGAGCACCGCATCCGCCCGGAGCCTGCGGAACGTCAACACGGCGGCTTCGACTTCGCTCATCGATATGAGCGCCCGGTATCCCGCCTGTTCCAGTTCCGCGTGAAGTCCCGTGATCAGGGAAGATAACGCCTCCCGCCGTACCGACGGCCAAACGATGCCGACGACGCCCGTACGTCTCGATACGAGACTGCGAGCCGCTAAATTGGGTACATACCCCATTTCCTTGGCGATGGCCAGCACGCGTTCTTTGGTTGACTGCCGCACGAGAGGGCTGTCCAGCAGCGCCTTGGACACCGTGGAGAAACTGACGCCCGCCCGGAGCGCGATATCTTTGATCGTAACCAAGGATCTTCCTTCCCTTCTTCGCGTGGCTGCTCATAAGGAGTTCTAGACAGTTCTAGCATAATCGAATACGATGAACCCAACAACGCATCATTTGCCAGGAGGTGTCCTCATGAATGGGGAAAAGAAAGCGATCCTAGCCGTCGACATCGGCACGACCAGCACGAAAACGCTGGCGGTCGACCTCTCGGGACGCATTCTCTCCCGCCGTTCCATTTCCTATCCGCTTCATACGCCCCGGCCCGGTTACGCCGAACAGGATCCGGACGTCATCCGCGAAGCGGTGCTGGACGGCATCGCCGGCACGGTTCGGGAAGCGCGGCTTGCGCCCGGGGACGTCCTGTGCGTATCGTTCAGCTCGGCTAACCATAGCTTGATTCCGATGGACGGGCATGGGAATCCGCTGATGTCCATGATCACCTGGGCCGACCTCAGAAGCGTTGCCCAGGCGGAAAGGCTGAAACAATCGGGCGCGGGACTGGCCAATTACCTGCGAACGGGCACGCCGATCCATCCGATGTCCCCGCTGTCCAAGCTGATCTGGCTGCGCGAGGAGCGCCCGGACCTATTCGCCGCGTCCCGTTTTTTCATCGGCATCAAGGAATTCGTTCTCCATCGGTTGTTCGGGGAATACGTCACCGACTTCTCGATGGCGGGCGGGACCGGGCTGTTCTCCGTGGATTCGCTGACATGGGACCCACAGGCGCTGGAGCTGGCCGGCGCGCGCGAGGATCAGCTCCCCCGTCTCGCTCCGACAACGGAGATCCTCTCCGGCCTGCGGCGGGAAACGGCCGACCGGCTGGGCTTATCCGTGAATACTCCCTTCGTGCTGGGCGCGCAAGACGGCGTCCTGGCCAACCTGGGGATCGGAGCCGTCGAGGACGGCGTCTGGGCGGTGACGATCGGGACGAGCAGCGCCGTTCGCGGAGCCGTACCGAAGCCGTTCCTGGAGCCGGAAGGCCGATTGTTCTGCTACGCCCTTACCCGGGACTTGTGGATCGCCGGCGGCCCGTCCAACAACGGCGCGATCGTGGCGCAATGGATTACGGAACGGCTGTTTCCCGGCCGGGCGCTTGAGGACGTGCTTCCGCTGGCGGAAGACGTGCCCGCGGGCGCGGACGGCTTGCTGTTCCTGCCGTTGCTCTCGGGGGAACGCGCCCCGTTCTGGGACGCCCGTGCCAAAGGCGTTCTCTTCGGGCTCACGTTGTCGCATAAGGAGACGCATATGCTGAGGGCCGCAATGGAGGGCGTGCTGTTCCAGATCGCCGCCATCGCCGGCCTCATGGAACGTTCCGGAGGGAAAGCCCGGGAAATCCGGGCATCCGGGGGGTTTGCCCGCTCGGCCTTGTGGTGCCGGATGCTGGCGGACATGCTCGGGGTTCCGGTCCGCGTGCCGGAATCCGTGGAGAGCTCCGGGCTGGGCGCCGCGCAGCTCGGTTTGTATGCCATGAATGGGGAGCAGGGTCCGCTGTGGAGATGGCGGGATGCGGGAGGAGCGGTCTACGAGCCCGATCCGGCTCCTTCGGCGGTCTACCGGGACATGCTGCCGTTCTACTTGGATTTATACGAGCGCTTGAAGGAACCGATGAGTACAGCGGACCGGCTGAGGTCTTCGGCTGCTCTCAGGAATCATGCTTAATTGGCGAACGATCTGAACTCGAAAATGGGGGATACCGAATGAGGCCATACCGAATCGTATTGACAAGACCTCCGATGCCCGCCGCGCGGGAGAAGCTCGAACCGTATGCCGAGATGAAAGTCTGGGAAGGACCCGGCGCCATCCCGCGCGGGCTTTTGCTCGAATGGCTGCAGGATGCCGACGGCTTGTTCAGCTTGGGGGACGTGCGGGTGGACGAGGAGCTCCTCTCCGCCGCGCCGCGCCTTAAAGCGATCAGCCAGTCGTCCGTCGGCTACGATAACGTTGACGTGGAAGCCTGCACCCGCCGGGGCATTCCGTTCGGCAATACGCCGGGCGTGCTGGTCGAGACGACGGCGGATCTGGCGTTCGGCCTGCTGCTGACCGCCGCCCGCCGAATCCACGAAGGCTGGGAGTGGGTGCGCTCGGGACAATGGCGGGAGGACGCTTCCTTTCCCTTCGGCGTCGATCTGTACGGGAAGACGCTCGGCATCGTCGGCATGGGAGACATCGGCTCGGCGGTCGCGCGAAGGGCGCTGGCGTCGGGCATGCGGGTCATCTACCATAACCGGGCGCGCCGGTCCGACGAGGAAGCGCTCCGCACGGCATACGCCGATTTCGGCGAGCTGCTGGCCGCGGCCGATTTCATCGTCGTGCTCGTGCCGTTGTCCGCTGCCACCCAAGGCATGTTCGGACCGGCGGAATTCGCCCGGATGAAGCCGACCGCTTATTTCGTGAACGCATCGCGGGGCAAGATCGTCCAGACCGAAGCGCTCTGCGATGCCTTGCGGGAAGGGCGGATCGCCTACGCCGCGCTGGACGTGACGGATCCCGAACCGCTGCCCGCCGGCCACCCGCTGCTTACGCTTCCGAACGTGCTCATTACCCCGCACATCGGCAGCGCGACGCGGGAAACCCGTACCCGCATGGCCGAGCTGGCCGCGGACAACCTCATCGCCGGTCTGCACGGCAGGCGGCTGCCCGCCTGCGTCAACCCTCAGGTTTTCGGATCTTGATCGGATACCGGACCCCTAAACCGCATCGCACCTCCGCACCTCCTGAGCGACGGGGATAACGCCCATAGTCAGGAGAAGGTACCAGCGAGCCGGACGGACTCCCCGTCTTCGGCTCGTTTTCCGTTTTCCGGGGCCATCGACCCAAAATCCGTTCCCAGATTGCCATCCCGTACGCGAACGCCGTTCCCGGCAGGCCTGTCATACATACAATAGGACCGATAGACCAGGGCTTTTACAAGGAAGGGATGTATGTGAGCAACGTACAGCCGTACCCGTATGACGTCGGGGTGGTCGGCATCGGCAGGGTCGGGCTTCCGCTCGCGCTCAGCTTGGCCGCATCCGGCTTGAAAGTCGTCGGGTTCGACGTCAACCCGGACACCGTCGCCGCCGTGAACCGGAAAACGATGCCGTTCATCGAAAAAGGCTGCGACGAGCTGATCCGCCGGGTCGAGTTCGAAGCGACCACGGACGGGGATCGGATCTCCGAGGCGGAGAACCTCATCATCACCGTCGGCACGCCGCTGCGCCATCACGTGGAAGCGGATCTGAGCCAGCTGGACGTCGTGGTGGAGCAGCTGTCCCGCGTGCTTACGCCGGGCCAGAACGTGATCCTGCGCAGTACCGTGGCGCCGGGCACGACGGAATTCGTCCGCCGCAGGCTGGAAGCCGCGACGGGCTGGAAGGTGGGCAAGGACATCTTCCTCAGCTTCTGCCCGGAACGGATCGCGGAGGGTAAGGCGATCGAGGAATTGACCACCCTGCCGCAGATCGTCGGCGCCCAGGACGAAGGCAGCTTCCGTCGCGCGGCTTCGGTGTTCGAACGCCTCGCCCCCGAGATTTTCCGCACGGATTACGTATCCGCGGAGCTCGTGAAGCTGTTCAACAACGTTTCCCGCTACGTCTACTTCGCCGTCGCGAACCAGCTGGCCGTCACGGCCGAGCAATTCGGCGCCTCGATTTACGACGTTCTGGAGATGGCCAACCGCGGATATCCCCGCAAAATCCACGGCCTTCCCGGGTTTACGGCCGGCACCTGCCTGCGCAAAGACTTCGGCATGCTGAACGAAGCGAACCCCTACTCGGACCTGTTTTTGAACGCTTGGAAAATCAACGAGTCGATGCCCAAATTCCTGGTGGACCGGATGAAGGCGCGCGTCTCCCTCCACGGCGCACGCATCGCCATTCTCGGCTACACGTTCAAGCAGGACACCGACGATACGCGCGACAGCTTGGTTCCTAAGCTGTACCGGTACTTGAAGCGCGAGGTTCCCGCCGAAATCCGCATCCATGAGCCGTTCCTGCCCCGGATCGTGGAGGACCGATGGAACGATCTCCGGTTCGAGAACCGCACGATGGAAGATGCGGTGGCCGGCGCCGACGCCGTGTTCGTGGCTGCCAACCACCTCGCGTTCCGCGACGGCTTCGCGGAAATTGCCGCGACGCTCAAGGAAGGAGCCTGGATCTCGGATCTTTGGAACGTAAGCGGTACGGGCCGGATGTTTTACCAAAAAGCGAAAAAGGAGCGGGAGACGGGTGAAGAGCATCCTGGTGACGGGAGGGAGCGGGTTTATCGGCTCTTTCCTAGTGAAACGGCTGGTGGACAACGGATGCCGGGTGCGGGTGCTGGATAACCATTCGCGCGGAAGCGCCCGGAAGCTTGGGGATTATGCCGATCGCGTGGAGTTTTTCGAAGGCGACGTCTGCCGGTACGAGGATGTCCGGGAGGCGGCGGCCGGCGTGGATACCTTGTTCCACTTGGCGTACATCAACGGCACCCGGTATTTTTACGAGATGCCCGAGAAGGTGCTGGAGGTTGCGGTCAAAGGAGCCTCGAACACGTTGGATGCCGTGCGCGAGCACGGGATCCCCCGTTATATCTTGGCATCCTCCTCAGAGGTATACCAGCAGCCGACCCGAATCCCGACGCCGGAGACGGAGCGCGCCATCGTGCCCGACCTGCTCAATCCGCGCTATTCCTACGGCGGAGGCAAGCTGATCAGCGAACTGATGACGATCCATTATGCCCGGAAATACGGATTTTCCGCGAGCATCTTCCGGCCGCACAACGTCTACGGACCCGACATGGGCCGGGAGCATGTCATCCCCGAGCTGTTCCTGAAGATGAAGGACGCAAGCCAAGGGTTCCGCGCGGCAGAAGCGACGGTTTCGATCCAGGGGTCCGGCCGCGATCGGAGGGCGTTCTGCTACATCGAAGATTTCATCGACGGCGTCATGCTGTGCGCCGAGAAGGGGGAGGCCGGGCAAATCTATCACGTCGGCAACGACCGGGAAGAGGTGGACATCCTGGACCTGGTCCATCGGATGGCGGGCGTTCTCGGAATCCGGGCGGACATCGTCCACGAACCGCAGCCGGCCGGAGGGACGACGAGAAGATGCCCGGACATTTCCAAGCTGAGAAGCTTGGGCTTCGAACCCCGGATTTCGCTGGACGAAGGACTGCGGCGTACGTTGGCGTGGTACAAGGCCGAGTTCGCCTTACAGACGGGGTGAGGCACGTGGAGGAATTACGCGGGAAAAAGGTGCTGGTGACCGGCGGAGGCGGGTTTCTGGGCACCTATGTCGTGGAGCGGCTGCAACAATCGGGCTGCGGAGACGTTATCGCTCCCCGCAGCCGCGAATGCGATTTGCGCGATCCGGAAGTTTGCCGGCGAATCCTGAAAGACCGCAAGCCGGACATCGTGATCCATCTCGCCGCCGTGTACGGCGGCGTGGAGGTCAACCGCCGGCAGATCGGGCGAATCTATTACGAGAATGCGGCCATGGGCCTGCATCTGATGGAAGCGGCCCGGCAGGCCGACGTGGAAAAATTCGTCGGCTGCGGTTCCTACGCCGCCTACCCTCGAGACGCCGCCGTTCCGTTTGACGAGGAAGACCTATGGAACGGATTGCCGGAAGACGCCTCGGCCGGTTACGGGTTGGCCAAACGGACGTTGCTGGCCCAGGGGCAATTTTACCGCAGGCAATACGGCTTCCGGGCCATTCATCTCGTTCCGGCGCACCTGTACGGCCCTCGGGACCGTTTCGATCCCGCTTCCTCCAACGTGGTCGCCGCGCTCATCCGCCGATGCTGCGAAGCCGCCCGGCAAGGCGGAGACGCGCTTACGGTCTGGGGAAGCGGCAAGGCGGCCCGGGAGTTTCTGTACGCGGAGGATGCGGCGGAGGCATTCGTGCTCGCCGCGGCCCGGTACGACGGGGAGAAGCCCGTCAATATCGGGACGGGGATCGAGACGCCGATCCGGGCATTGGCCGAGACGATCGCGGAAACCGTCGGCTTCCGGGGACGCCTCGAATGGGACGCGAGCAAACCCGACGGCCATCCCAGGCGGTGCCTGGACGTCCGGAGGGCCAAAACCGAACTCGGCTTCGAAGCGAAGACCGGCCTGGCCGAAGGAATCCGGCGGACCGTCGCTTGGTATCTCGAACATCGGCCGGTTTGATCAGCGGCGGATTTCCAGTTCCCGGATGACGTAGCGGCACCATTTATGATAGTCCAATTCCTCTTTCCAGATCCGGTAGGCTTTCTTGCCCATTTTCTCCAGATCCCTCAGGCGGGTCGAACGCAGGATTTCCGCCGCCTCCCAGCCATTGCGGGCATAGAAACTGGCTTCTTCCCAGGGAAGGAACGATTTAAAGGGGCGGGTGTCCAGGTCCCCGATGAGGAAGGGAACGACGCCCGCCTGCATCGCTTCGCAGAAACGGAAGCTGCTGCCGCCATGGCCTCTCGGGCACAGCGCGACATAGGAAGAGAGCAGTTGGTCGATGAAGAAATCCGGGCCGTAGTTGCCGTCTACGATGCTCACCTCTCCGTTGCCGGCCAATGCGTTCGCCATTTCGTGGCGGACCGGATGGTTGTTAAGGTGCCCCGAGAAGGACGCGAGATACCGCTTCGGCGGAAGAACGGCGGGCAAGGCATGCGGAGAACAGAGCAACGGGATGTCGAGCCCGTAATCGGTAATGCGGGAGGAAAAAAACGAAAGCGTCCGCCCCACGTCGACCAGCGTACCCCAATCGTATTGAACGATCGTGAACGTCTTCGCATCGTTCAGCAAGACGCGGTTCAGCTCCTGGCGAAGCTCATCCAGCCCCCATTTTCCGAAATCGTGATTCAGATGGTACCGGGTCCAGAAGACAGGCAAATAATGCCAGTCGGCTTGGTACGGATCGGACGCCACGAACTCGGGGTGGCGGTTCAGGAAGCGGAGGAAGTCCTGCTCGACGCCGTAGTCTTCGTTATGGGCGGGGTACAAGAACGGCTGCTTGTCGGGCTGAAAGGCTGGATCCACCGGCAATACGTAAATTTTCACGTCCCATTCCCCTTTCTTCGCGGTTTTATGGCCCATTGCCGGCGAGGCTCAGAAAATGATGGTAATCGCTGTGCAGCCAATTAAGGACGTCCCCTTGGTTCAGCAGTCCGCAATAATGCTTGATGACCGTGTATTCGGTCTGCTTGGAATCGCAGGAATTCCATTTGGTATCCAACCTTCCGACCCGTTCGCCCCAAGGATTCGCGGCAAAAGACAGTCCTTCGTGCGGGTTGGGATTTCCGGTGAACCGGAAGCCCATGAGATCCATCAAGGCGCCTTGCTCCCACCAAGGGTGGTAAAGGTATGCCGTGTTATTCCAGATCTCCTTCAGCATCGATCGGGCTTCATCCGTACCCCGCACGACCCATACCCCGGTGTTCGGCACTTGATTCAAGTCTTGCCTTGCCAAATACATCGGGTAATGGCCGTACAATTCGTCGCGGATATCGGGAAACGGGATCCGGATGATGGAGTCGGAATCCACCCAGAGGACGATTTTGTACTTCCGGGACATTTCGTGAAGGAGGGCCACCTTGTCCCAGGCCGGAGGGCGGGAAGGATCGAGTCTTTGGTTGGTGAGCAGCAAGCAGTCCATCTGATGGAACTGCGCGTACAGTTTGAACGTCAGGCCGGTGATGGCCAGCATTTCCAAGTGCTTGGCCCCGGATGCCATGCTGCAGATCAGCATGCTGCTACTTGGCCGGTGCGAAAACGGGAGCTGGGGTACCAATCTTACAACCTCCTTTATTTCAAAGGGATGCTTATCACTCTATGAAATGATTTCCAGGGAAGCTTGTTTTCTCGCCCTTGTCCGCTCAAATGTTCGAATACCCGTGTGGGCGATCGCCGAATCGCAAACGCACGGATACCCGTACCGGAAAATGACATTCAACGGCAATGCGACGTTGACATTTGACTCGCGAATCCGAAGAAAGGAGCGTCCTATGATCCGGAAACCCAGTCGCAAGCGGGTCCGCAAAGGGACCGCAGTCAGAAGGAAAGGGACGGCAGCAGTCAAGAATCGGCGTACGGCGGTCAAAAGGAAAAGCGGAAAGGCGAAAACCGCCTTGAAGCGTTCCCGAACCCGGATCCGGAAGAAACGTACCGTCGGTCGGATCGCAAAAAAACGGACCGCGAAAGGGCGGACGGCGAAGAAACGCCTGTCGAAACGAAGGGTCAGGCCGGGGTCAAAACGAAAAGCCGGCCGTTCGGGAAGAGGAAGACCGGAGGTTCAGAAGCAGACCATGCCGGTTGATCCGGCCGGGCAGCCGGTCGGTTTATGGGAACGGACGAAAGATTATTTGGCGTCCGTGCACGGCGCTGCGTGCCCGCAATACTACAAGGAACATCATAAAGACGACGTGACGGAACTGTACGATAGCAAAGGGATCGATCCGGAGGTGCATGAGCATTTCCGCGGGGGTGTCCGGCACGGGAGGACGGCGTTTACGGCGGTTCTCCACGGGGCCAGGGTTTGGGAGCTGAACGGCGCCGCGATCGCCGCGGACGGCAAACTGCTGGCCGACGTATCCTGGGATTACCGCCACGGCATCGGCAGGGTGCTGGGCTGGGATCACAACGTTTTCCATGAATGGATCCCCTATCCGCTTACGCGGGTGGAAGGAACCGCTGCCCTGCTGACGCACGTCTGGAGCGGGAACTATTTCCACTGGATGTTCGACGTGCTGCCCCGCATCGACCTGCTGAGAAGCAGCGGCGTTCCGATCGACCGCTATATCATCCAACGCAACGAGCAGCAGATCCAGGAAGATACCCTGAACCTCCTCGGCATTCCGAAAGAACAGCGGATCGAGATCGGCCACGACTTCCATGCCCAAGTGGATACGCTGGTCGTACCGTCCTTCGTGAAAAGCGACATCGAGCATCCGTCGGAATACCCCCGTTGGGCCGCGGATTTCCTGCGGTACGAATTTTTGTACACGCGCGACGTTCAACCTTCGCCGGAGTTTGAACGTATCTATGTGAGCCGGGCGAATGCCTGGCAGAGAAGGCTGCTCAACGAGGAACAGATCCAGGGAATGCTCTGGGAACGCGGGTTCCGGACCGTGAGGCTGGAGGAGCTCCCGTTCGAGGAGCAGGTGCGGATCTTCGCGTCCGCCAAAGTGGTCGCGGCGCCCCATGGCGCGGGACTGACGAACCTCGTTTTCTGCACGCCGGGAACGAAGGTGATCGAGATGCTTCCCCCCAACTACGTCTCGAACTATTTCTGGCACCTGAGCAACCAAGTTTGCCTCGACCACTATTATTTGATCGGAGACACTTTCGCGAAGCCCCAGGAAGACTGGTGGAACGGCTCGGCAGACTTCGCGGTGGACCCGGAGAAATTCAAGCGGCTATTGGAAAGGGCGGGCGTTTGAACTCGAGCATTGCGGCATCCAATAGAAAGAAAAAAGCCAGCGGATTCGCCAATCGGCGCGTCGGCTGGCTTCCTTGCTTATTCGGGCGGCGTCCCGTTCCGGTACGCTTCGATGGTGCGCCGCAATCCTTCCTCCAGGCTGACGGACGGTTTCCATCCGAGCAGCCGCGCGGCCTTCTCGATCGAGGGACGGCGCCGGACCGGATCGTCGGCCGGAAGCGGGTGGAACGTGATCGCGCTGGAAGAGCCGGTCAACCGTTTCACGAGTTCGGCCGTCTGCAGAATGGTGTACTCCCGGTCGTTCCCGATGTTGATGATCTCGCCGTTCGCTTCGTCTTTTTCCATCATCAGGCGCAGCCCGGAAACCGTATCGGTCACGTAGCAGAACGACCTCGTCTGCGAGCCGTCCCCGTATACCGTGATGTTCCTTTCCTCGAGCGCTTGCGTCACGAAGTTGGAAATGACCCTCCCGTCATCCGTCCGCAAGCCGGCGGAATACGTATTGAAGATCCGCGCGACTTTCACCCTCAGAGCGTGCCTGCGCCAATATTCGTAGCAATACACTTCGCCCAACCGTTTGGCTTCGTCATAGCAGGCCCTCGGTCCCCACGTATTCACGTTGCCCCGGTAATCTTCGCGCTGGGGATGGACCAGGGGATCTCCATACGCTTCGCTGGTGCTGGAGAAAAGGAGCTTGGCGCCCGTTTTCAACGCCAGTTTCAGCATGTTGTGGGTCCCCGTCGTATTGACGGCGATCGTCCCGAAAGGGTCGGCCTGGTAGAACCTGGGGGACGCCGCGGAGGCGAGATGGTAAATTTCCCGGACGTCTTGCAGCGCCGGGTGATTCACGATCCCGGCGTCGGTGACGTCCAGATCGAGATAGGAGAAATGCGGGTTGGGGGCCAGCTCGGCCAAGCGGTCCTTGCGCCCCGTCGCCAGGTTGTCGACGCCGATGACCTGACCGCCTTCGGACACCAATCGTTTGGCCAAGTGCGCCCCGATGAATCCCGCCGCTCCGGTGATGAGGATTCGGCTCAGCTCGATTCCCTCCCTTGCGGATCTTGCGCCAAAGCGGCGGCTTGCCGCAAAAAATCAGCGAACGGTCCCTTCAGGTCCGGGTGTCGAAGCGCTTCGCCGACGACGGCCTGGAGATAGCCCAGCTTGTCTCCCGCGTCGCGTATGTTGCCTTCGAAGGAGAGCGCGTATACGCGCCGGCGGCGGGCAAGCTCCTGAAGGGCGTCCGTCAATTGGATTTCCCCGCCGGCGCCGGTTTTTTGCCGGGCCAGTATCGGAAAAACATCCGGCTCCAGCACATAGCGGCCCATGATCGCCAGATTGGAAGGGGGCTCCGATTTCGGTTTCTCGACCAGCTCCTCGACGGCCACGAGACGTTCCCCGGCGCTTTTTCCCTTGACGATGCCGTATTTGCCGACCTCGGACCATTCGACGGGCTGCACCGCGATGACGGGGGCTTGCTTCTCCCGGTATACCTCAAGCAAAGACCCGATATCGCTGCCCGGCTCGCAGACCATGTCGCCCAGCAGCACGGCGAAGGGTTCATGGCCGGCGAAATCCCGCGCGCACCAGACCGCGTGGCCCAATCCCAAGGGCTGATGCTGCACGGCGAACCGCAGCTTCACGGTGCGACCCAGACGTTCAATCGTCTCCAGAACCTCCGTTTTGTTATCTCTTCGAAGCGCGGCTTCCAGAAGCGGATCCCGGGCGAAGTGGCGCGCGATCGCCTCTTTTCTGGCTCCGGTTACGATCAGCGCTTCTTCGATGCCGGCCGCCGCGGCCTCTTCTACGATGCATTGGATGACCGGCTTGTCGACAAGCGGAAACAATTCTTTAGGGACCGCCTTGCTGGCCGGAAGGAAACGCGTGCCCCGTCCCGCCGCGGGAATGACGGCTTTTTTGACCTTGTTCACGTCCCTTCTCCTTTCTGTGAAGCACATAAGCCCTCGGCTGATCTTTACAACATATGATCGGGGGGGATATCCTCGTCCTAGTCAAAACCCCCAACAAACGCAAATTGGACGGGTTTTGGGTCCTTGCACACAGCGGCGGACGTTCCTCCTGCATAGGATACGGAACAACCTTTGCATGCTGAGGAGGCGGGAATCCATGAACGTCGTCTGCATCGGCGCCGGATACGTTGGAAGCGTGACGGCGGCCGCATTCGCCGCGCTCGGACACACGGTAACGATCGTCGATATCGATCCGGGAAAAATCGAAGCGATTCGCAGGGGGGAAAGCCCGATCTACGAGCCGGGGCTGAGGGAGATCATCCGGGAGACCTCGGGGCGCACGCTTTTTGCCGAGGAGGATTACACCCGCGTGCCGGAAGCGGACGCGGTGTTTATTTGCGTAGGAACGCCCTCAGGCCCCGATCAAACCGCGGACCTGACTTACGTGAAGGAGGCGGCGGTTCGCATCGGGAAGTTTCTGAATCCCGGGCGTTACACGGTCGTCGTGAATAAATCCACGGTGCCGGTGGGCACCTCCGATTTGGTTGCCGCCCTGCTGGAGGAATCCTCCGGCCTGCGCCGGGGGCGGGAATTCGAGGTGGTCAGCAATCCCGAATTCCTGCGGGAAGGCTACGCCGTAGAGGACGTGTTCCATCCGGATCGCATCGTGATCGGGTCGCCGAGCGACCGGGCGGAGGAGGTCATGCGGACGCTCTACGCGCCTTTGCTGTCCGGAAACTTGGAGGGCGTGCCCGGCCTGCCCGCGTCCGTTGCCGCAAGCCGCAAGGCGCCGGTCTGGCTGCGGACCGATCCGGCCAGCTCGGAGCTGATCAAATACGCATCCAATGCGTTCCTGGCCGTGAAGATCAGCTATATCAACGAAATCGCCCGCCTGTGCGACGCCCTTGGCGCGAACGTGAAAGAGGTAGCCGCGGGGATGGGACTGGACGAACGGATCGGCGGGAGATTCCTGCAGGCGTCCAGCGGCTGGAGCGGCAGCTGCTTCCCGAAGGATACGGCGGAGCTGCTGGCGACCAGCCGGAAGTACGGATACGAGAGCAAGGTCGTGGCGGCGGCGGTCGAAGCGAACGAAGAAATGCATCTGTATTGCGTGCGGAAAGTCCAGGCCAGGCTTAAAGCGATGCAAGGCAAACGGATCGGCGTGCTGGGACTCACCTTCAAGGCGAATACGGACGACGCCAGGCAGACGCAGGCTTCCGTCATCATCCGCCATTTGGCCGGCATGGGCTGCCGGGTTCAAGCGCACGACCCCCAGGGCATGGAAATGTTCCGGCTGCTGAACCCGGATTTGCCCGTCCGTTATTGCGGCGATCCTCTCGAAGCGGCGGCGGAGACGGATGCGGTCATCCTGCTCACGGATTGGGCATGCTACCTGGAGATGGACTGGGCGAAGGCGGCCAAGGAGATGCGGTCCGAGCCCTATATCCTGGATACCCGCAACGTACTTTCCGGGGACCGGATGCGGCAATGGGGCTGGATCTACGAAGGCGTAGGCATGGCTTGACCGGATTCCGCGGAATAAACGAAACCGTCAGGGGAGCCCTGACGGTTTCTTCATTGCGCTTAGCCTTTAAGCTGCAACGGATAGCAGTCCCATGGGTCGAAAGGAATCAGTTGACGGGACTTGTAATGGGGACGATGAAAGGAGACGGCACGTTCGTTCAGCATGCTGGCCGAGAAGGAGAACGTGCTGTTGGAGATCGCCAGGTAGTCGCAATGCCTAAGGACATGGTAATCCGGGTAGAAATCCGTGGCCGCGACGTACCCGTGGAGGGAAGGCTGGATTTTTCGGTAAATGTCCGGGATCGGCAGCTCGTCGAACACGTCTTTCGCCGTGACGGGGTTGAACGCCCGGAAATCGTTCAGCACCTTGCGCGGTTCGTCGCTGGCGATATACAGCACGGGACGGTCCAATTGGCGCCAAAATCCGTTCAACCACTCGATATACCAGTCCGACGGGGCGATGAAGCACCAATCTTCCTTCAGATATTTAACGAAATCCCCTCTGCGGATATGGATCGCCACAATCGTATTTCCGCGGGAGCGGAGCCGCTCCATTCCCCGGTCCAATGTCCCGCGGATATGTTCCGCGGGCTGGAAGAGGGAGCGGAAGTAATCTTTGTGCGGCTGATAATGGCGGGTCGAGAAAAAATGGAAATAACCTTTCAGATCCTTCCCTTGATAAACGGGAAAAGACGGGTCTAACAGGTCTTCCTCTTTCATCTCTCTGTCGGTTACGGGGGCAAGCTTCACGGTGACCGGCAATTCCCGATGGCCGAACAAATACTCCCCGATCCATTTGGGGTTCTGGGAGTAGAGTCCGTACCGCTTGGCGTAAATTTTGAGGAACGCGTATTGAAACAGCTGGTTGCCGAAAAAACCGTTTTTCCCCAAACACGACATGGTGACCAGCCGGGGCGGATCGACTTTCATGTTCCAGCCTCCGATCGTAAATGGATTCCGGTCATGATCTCGACGACCTCCATGTCGACAGCCGCCGATAAACCATGTCCCGTCCGTTCCGGTATCACGAGGAAATCGCCGGGCCGTAAGGGGCCGGTTCTTTCCCCCAGCGTGAAGGCTCCTTCCCCGGACAGCACCTTCCAAAGCCTGCGGCTTGGACGGCCCGAAGGCCGGTCGAGGCGGTGCCCCGCGCGGACGGCGAGTTTCTGGATCAGGCTTTCCCCGCCTGACGGATACACGGCGTGCTCCAGCACGCGGCGCCACCCCCAACGGTGCTCCTCGTACATGGGAGCTCCCGGAAACCGTTCCGCCAAGTCCTTGAGGCGATGGCTGGCGCCCTTGTCCGCGACGAGAATCCCGTCGGGGCTGCAAGCCACGACCAAGCCGCGGGTTCCGAGCACGGCCACGGGCACGGGCAGCTCGTTGACCACGTGCGTATCGGCGGCATCCTCTGCGACGATTCCTTCTCCAAGCGCAAAGGAATCCATTTCCTCGGTCAACGTGTTCCACGTTCCGAGATCTTTCCATTTGCCTTCATAAGCAAGCGCGACGATGGATTCCGCCTTCTCCGCGACCTGGTAATCGAAGCTGGTTTTCGGCAATGTGCCGTACGACTCGCACAATTCGTCGTAACGGTCGGGCCACCCGTTTCGGCGCAGTTCGTCCAAGACGGTCGACAGCCGGAACGCGAACACGCCGCAATTCCATAAAGCGTTCTGACGGATCAACCGTACGGCCGTTTCTTCATCCGGTTTCTCGGCGAATCGGCGGATGGAGATGCCTTCGGACGAGTCGACGGAAGCCGCTTCCTCCGCTGGGAGCAAATAGCCGTACTTTTGCGAAGGATAAGTCGGAGCCGCGCCGATAACGCCAAGACGGGCGCCTTTCTTCTCCAGCAGGGACTCCAATTCCCTGACTTTTTCGAAAAAGAGAGGCTCAACGAAGCAATCGACGGGCATGACGCACGCCGTCTCGTCCGCTTTTACGCCTTCTTTGTCAAACAAATAGACCGCCGAGAGGGCGATCGCCGGAAACGTATCCCGCCGCTCGGGCTCGAGAATGAGCGGGATCCCTTCGCCCAATTGGTGCCGGATGGCCTCCGCGTGCTCCCGCGAGGTCGATATATAAACCGACTCCGCGAGTCCGGCCGTCTGGATCTGCCTCCACACCCGCTGCACCATCGATTCCGCGGCGCCGTCCGGACTTTTCAGCACCTGGAGGAATTGTTTCGATCTCGAATCGTTGGATAACGGCCACAACCGTTTGCCCGAACCGCCGGACAGCAGGATCAGCTTCAATTCGCAACCCCCTTCCTGTGCGAGGCCCGGACACTTGGCCCGGAGCCTTCCAAGCCGCTCGGGTTATTGTATGAAAGGGGGAAATCAAGGGTTGGACGAATGGACTGCCCTTTGCAAAACGGATCGGAATTCGGGACAGCCGCCAATTTCCCCGGGGGCGGACACCCGTCTATATGAGGGCGGAACGCCTCGCATAGCATATATCCTGCAGGGAAGAATGCGGAGGGAGTGAACGGATTGGCTTCCAAACGCAGGCTGAAAAGAAGGAGGCGGGTACCCGCAAGGAAACCCGTCGTCCGTGTCGAGAAAAGAACCCGGAAACCGCCGGTGCGGAAAGGACGACGGAAAACCGCCGCTCGGCCAATAAGGAAGATCGCGGGACGGAAAGCGAAGTTAGGAGCGGGAAGGAAGGCGCGTTCCCGGCGGAATCCGGCCGGAAGAGGTACGGGTCTTCTCGGCAGTCCCTGGACGGCCAAGGAAGCGGCGATTTCCTCTGCGGCGCCTGCGGATGGCAGGTCGGAACCGACGTTCGTCGAGTACTATCCCGAGGAGAATGTCCATTTCGAAGCCGCGAAAGGCTTGGACGAGACCGTCCATGAATATCTCAAAGAGAAGACCGTGACGGCCCGCCCGGCTTTTGCCGCCGTGATCCCGAACGGCCGGGTGTGGGGATGGGACGGCGCGGTGCTCACCTCGGATTATCGGCTGCTCAGCGACGTTTCGATGGAGTTTTCCTGGGAGTACATCATCGATCACCGGCATTCGATCCAACGCAGGTGGAGAACGAATCCGGTTCTAAAGGTGCCGGGAACGGTCGGCGTGCTGACTCATCCCGGCGGTCGCAATTTCTATCACTGGATGTTCGATATCGTGCCGCGCATTCATTTACTTCGGAATTCCGGCGTTCCCATCGACAAGTACGTCATGATGAGGAACCGCTCGCCATACCAGAACGAGATCTTGAATTTGCTGAACATTCCCCGAGAGCAGCGGATTTACACCCATAAACGTTTTCATCTCCAAGCGAAAAAGCTGGTCGTTCCGTCACTGACCAGCAAGTTTTCATGGAGCCCCAGCCATTATCCCTTGCCCGTCGTCTATGCCCGTTGGGCATGCCAAGCGGTACGGAACCAGCTGCTCCCGCACGGTAACCCGCCCAATGAAGCGAATGAGCGTCTATACATCAGCCGTTCCATGGCCATCCAAAGAAAGATGTTGAACGAACGGGATCTTTTAAATCTCCTGCAGCCCCTCGGCTTCACCGTCATCCATCCGGAAACGCTGTCCGTCCGCGATCAGATCGGCTTGTTTGCCTCCGCCAAAACGATCGTGGCCCCTCATGGCGCCGCTCTTGCCAATTTGGCTTTCTGCAGGCCGGGAACCCAGGTGATCGAGCTGTGCCCGCCGAATTACGTGCCGGGGTACTTCTGGATGCTCAGCCGGCATTTCGATTTGGATTATTATTGCTTGTTGGGAGACCGGCACGTGTTTTCCAGCAAGCCTTGGCAAGGCGGGGCGGATTTCACCGTGGACCTGAAGAGGCTTGCCGAAGTATTGGAGAAGGCGGGGATTCGGTAGGGACGATCAAACAGGTGGGATGGTACGGTGGAGCCAAGGGGGATAACGTATCGATGCCGTGCTCGGACTGCTTTGCAGTCCTGCGCGCGAAACGCTCCCCTGGGGTTCGCCCCCTTCATTGCCCCGCCAAACGCAAAAAACACGCCTTATTCGGCGTGTTTCATTTGTACGTTTGGTGGAGCCAAGGGGGATCGAACCCCTGACCTCATCGCTGCCAGCGATGCGCTCTCCCAGCTGAGCTATGGCCCCGCGCGTGACGACAAAAATGATATTAGCACAGGCGCCGAACGGCTGTCAATGGCTTGACGCGATGAGTTGCATGGAGACGGGTTGGAAAAGTTTTGAGGTTGCGCGCTTGCCTGAATCGCGTTATGATGGTAGTCCTGCTTCGGCAAACACGGAGCAAACGGCAATGAAGAATGCGATCTGGAAGAAACTGAGGGTTGCAAACGAGATGCCGAGGAGTTATGATAGAACTCCTGCTCCGGTGAAACGGACAGGCCGGCCGATTAAGCCGAACGCAATCTGGAAAACATTGAGGGTTGCGAAGGCCAAGGCGGTTTGGTATGATGGAATTCCTGCTTCGCTGAACGCGATGCGGACAAGCTTCAAGATTGCTCCTTGAAAACTGAACATCGAGCGTAAACGGACCCTG
>NZ_JAQZSJ010000050.1 GCF_029360585.1 Cohnella caldifontis
TGTTAGGATAAGCCCTCGACCGATTAGTACCCGTCAGCTGCACGCGTTGCCGCGCTTCCACCCCGGGCCTATCAACCTGGTGTTCTTCCAGGGGTCTTACATACTGGGAAATCTCATCTTGAGGCGGGCTTCGCGCTTAGATGCTTTCAGCGCTTATCCCTCCCGCACTTGGCTACCCAGCGGTGCTCCTGGCGGAACAACTGGTACACCAGCGGTGCGTCCATCCCGGTCCTCTCGTACTAAGGACAGCCCCTCTCAAATTTCCTACGCCCGCGACAGATAGGGACCGAACTGTCTCACGACGTTCTGAACCCAGCTCGCGTACCGCTTTAATGGGCGAACAGCCCAACCCTTGGGACCTACTTCAGCCCCAGGATGCGATGAGCCGACATCGAGGTGCCAAACCTCCCCGTCGATGTGGACTCTTGGGGGAGATAAGCCTGTTATCCCCAGGGTAGCTTTTATCCGTTGAGCGATGGCCCTTCCATTCGGTACCACCGGATCACTAAGCCCGACTTTCGTCCCTGCTCGACTTGTAGGTCTCGCAGTCAAGCTCCCTTATGCCTTTGCACTCTTCGCGCGA
>NZ_JAQZSJ010000051.1 GCF_029360585.1 Cohnella caldifontis
TTCATGCCCGCTTTTTATACGCCCTCATCGCGAAGAGATAAGCCGCGAGCATGATTCCGACGCACCATGCAAGCGCGATCCAAATCTCGTTGCCTACCGGCTGATCGGACAACAGCGCACGAATGGCGTTGACGATCGAGGTCACCGGCTGGTTTTCGGCAAAGGCGCGAACGACCCGGGGCATCGATTCGGTCGGCACGAACGCCGAGCTGATGAACGGCAGGAAGATCAGCGGGTAGGAAAACGCGCTGGCGCCTTCCACCGATTTGGCGGTCAATCCGGCAATCGCCGCGACCCAAGTCAAAGCCAGCGTAAACAGCACGAGAATACCGGCTACGGCAAGCCATGGCAGCACTCCCGCCGACGAGCGGAAGCCCATCGCGAGCGCTGCGGCGATGATGACGACAAGGGAAATGGCGTTGGATACGACCGAAGTCAGCACGTGACCCCACAGCACGGCGGAACGCGCGATCGGCATGGAGTGGAACCGCTCGATGATGCCCCGTTGCTTATCCATAAACAGGCGGTACGCCGTATA
>NZ_JAQZSJ010000052.1 GCF_029360585.1 Cohnella caldifontis
ATCCGGCCCGGCAAGCGCGTGCTCGTCTATGGCGCTTCAGGCAGCGTCGGGACGTATGCGGTGCAGCTCGCCAAGCATTCCGGTGCGGAAGTGACCGGAGTATGCAGCACATCGAATGTGGAGTTAGTAAGATCTCTTGGCGCCGACCGAGTCATCGATTATACGAAAGAACGGTTAGCGGATAGCGGTCCTGCCTACGACATCATTTTCGATACGGTCGGAAAGAGTCCGTTCAAGGTTTGCGTCAAGCGTCTGACACGTAACGGCTTCTACTTGCAGGCGGTCCGCGTGAGCCCATGGCCGATGATACGAGGGTTATGGACCAACTTGACGAGCGGCAAGAAGGTGGTCGGCGAATCCATGAAGGAAAGCGCGGAAGACTTGACGT
>NZ_JAQZSJ010000053.1 GCF_029360585.1 Cohnella caldifontis
CTCTCCACGCTGCTCAAGCATGACGGCGGAGTCGCCGCCGTGAACGGATTCGATGTTGCGTCAAAGCCGGACCATGTGCGGCAGTCCATCAGTCTGACCGGGCAATTCGCCGCGGTCGACGAGATTTTGACCGGGCGGGAAAATCTGATTCTGATCGCCAAGCTGCGGCACCTTAAGAATCCGCGCCAGGTTGCGGAAGATATGCTGATACGCTTCGGCCTGACGGATGCCGCGGACCGAAAGGCATCTGCTTATTCGGGCGGTATGCGCCGCAGGCTCGACATCGCCTTGAGCCTCGTGGGCAAACCGCAGATCATTTTCCTCGACGAGCCGACTACCGGGCTTGATCCCGAGGCTCGCATCGAGGTTTGGA
>NZ_JAQZSJ010000054.1 GCF_029360585.1 Cohnella caldifontis
GTAAGTGACGCTATAGCCCTAAATAATATAAAGAGGATATTAGTTGAATGTGGATTGAAAACAAATAATCTGCACGCTAACGTTCAAAACTTAAAAGAATATCAAGTCAGTAATTTTAATCAAACCCATGGAATTATAGATAGCGAATTGCCTAATAGAATCGAAAAAGAAGCAGAGAGTTTATCTATTTACAACCAGAAAATGAATATATTCGACAATTTGATTGACTATTTTGAAGCAAACAAACGGCACTTAATTAATGAATTAGTGGAATTTTGTAAGTAACTCGAGGAAGTGCGTGGCATCATCTAACACCGTATTCACGCATCGCAGCCTTTTGGCTGCTCGGTCCGCCCGGTGCATTTCG
>NZ_JAQZSJ010000055.1 GCF_029360585.1 Cohnella caldifontis
CCGCTTGCGATCGCGATCAGCAGGATGCCGGGCAACAGGTAGTTCACATAGTGATCCGTACCGGTTTGGATCGCCCCGCCAAGCACATAGACGAACAGCAGCATCAGTGCGATCGGCGTGATGCAGACCGTGATGATGGTGTCCACGCTGCGGAAAATATGGCGCATGGAGCGTCCGAGCATGACGCCCATGTCGCTGAAAAAATGGTTTTTCGCCGTTTCCATTTACATGGCCTCCTTTTTACCGACGATCGCGAGGAAGATCTCCTCCAATGTCGGTTGTTTTTCCACATACTCCGCCTTTGCGGAGGGGAACCGCTTTTTGAGCTCCGCGAGCGTGCCGCTGGCGAT
>NZ_JAQZSJ010000006.1 GCF_029360585.1 Cohnella caldifontis
ACGTTATTGGGGTCAAGGCGGGCCGTACGCGGGAGAATAGCGTATATCATACGTTATTTCGCCGAAGTCGGGCCATACGCTGGCAAATAGCGTATCTCATACGCTATTTCGCCGAAGTCGGGCCATACGCCTAGCGAATAGCGTAACTCATACGCTATTCCTGCGAAGTCGTGCCATACGAGGGTTACGACTCTCCCGAGCAGCTATGCGTACAGGCATTGAGCCAGCAGTTCGTAAGAGCGCATCCGCGTCGGGTAGTCAGAGATCATCGTCACGACGAGGAATTCATCCACCCCGAACTCCTCCGACAACTGTAGCAGCCGGTCCCGAACCGTACGGGGCGAGCCAGCCAAGAGTTTGCGTTCCATGCGTTCATCCGGCGATTCCCCGCCAGCCGCCTCTTGCCCGAACGACTCGCCGGAAGCCCTAACCAGTCCGCGCGCTTCTTCGTCCGTTTCCGCGCAGACGATTCCGATCGCCACGACGGCTTTCGGCTCGGGGCAGAGCGGCGACGGAACGAACGAGTCCCGGTAAGCGGCCAAAGCCGACGCGGCATCCGTATCGCTCATGAATTGGCCGAACACGTATCCCATCCCGTACTCCGCGGCGTATCCGGCGCTTTTGCGGTGGGTCCCGAGCAGCCAGATTTCCGGAGGCTCGGCGGGATCCGGACGGGCGGCGACCGGCTGACCCTCATACGCATAATTCCCTTGCAGCAGGCGAGTCAGGTCCCTCAGCTTGTCCGGCATCCGCGCCACGTTCTCCAGGAAGTTCCCGCTCAGCGCCATGCTTGCATGCGCATTGCCGCCCGGCGCCCTGCCGATGCCCAGATCGACCCGCCCGGGATACAAGCTGGCGAGCAGGCGGAACGATTCCGCCACCTTCAGCGGCGCGTAGTGCGGCAGTAGCACCGCGCCGGAGCCGATCCGAATCCGGTTCGTCACCGCCCCGACGTGTGCCAGGAACACCTCCGGCGCGGGGCAAGCCAAGTGCGGCATATCATGATGCTCCGCCACCCAGTAACGCGAGTAACCTAGCCGCTCGGCCAACCGGGCGAGCTCCGCCCCCATGCTCAGCGCGTAGGCGTCGTCCTTGCCATCCGGAACGGGCAGCAAATCCAGCACGCCCAGTTTCAGCGGCTTTCCGCGTCCCTTCATCTTCGCACCTCCCTTACCGTCCAAGCTAGCAGCCCTGCGGCGATATTCTCCATCATGAGGAATTTCCCCGCGTTTGTCCAATCCTAGACAGACGGAAAACAGACTTCGGTTTTTGGACCGAAGTCTGCCCGATGGAAACTAGTTGACTTGAAAATCGGCGACGCCGCGCGCGAGGTTGAATTGCCGAATCCGGCTGTACGGCCTGGCCGCGAAAGGAAAGCTCCGCAGGCCGCCGTCTTCGCTTAACGCGCGTGCCAACCCCGGATGGCGCCGAGCTTCCTCCGCCGCGATGTTTCTCATGGCGGCGGCGATCGGCGGAAGCTTCCCGCTCAGTTCGCGGAGCTCATCCGGGTCATCCCCGATATGGAACAGCTGCTCGCGCCCGCCGTTCGCCATGAAAATATACTTGAAGTTCGGGTCCCGCACCATGACTTTGAACGTCGGCGTTCCGGGTTTGCCGTACCACCCGAACAGGTGCGTCCTCGGCTCCGCGGACCCGGCCTCCGCGCCCAGCACGTCGATTCCGTCGCGCGTCTCCGTCCGGCCGGCCGCGTGGGTCGCGATGGCGAACAGATCGGTAAGCGACACCAGCTCTTCCCGCCGCTCCCCCTCAGGCAAGCGGGCGGGCCAGCTGAGCAGGAACGGAACCCGCGCCGCGGCTTCGAAGAAGCTCTCCTTCTGCCAGGCGTGGTGATCGCCCATGTGGTCCCCGTGATCGCTGAAAAAAACGATCAGCGTATTGTCGGCGTCCGGCCGGCGGTCCACGGCGTCCAGGATTTTGCCCAGGCATTCGTCGATGTACGTGATTTCCCCGTAATAGCGGGCCTTGAGCGCCCTCGCTCGCGGATCGTCGATGTCCTCGGCCCAGATCAGGTAATTCATCCAAGGAAGTTGTTCGTCCATATGGTCGACCGCGAGTTCCCCTCGCACCGGATTCGGCATCGCGTCCGGGTTATACATCCGGTTGAACGGAACCGGCGGCGCGAGCGGCGGATGGGGCCCGATAAAGGACACGAAGCCGAAATACGGGCGGTCGTCGTCCGTTTCCCCGATAAGCTCCACGGCGCGGTCCGCCGCCCAAGCCTCCACGGTGATCTCCGCCGGAAGCGGACTCGTCTGCGGCATGTAGTACATCTCGGTCCGTTCCCCGTGAAGCTGCTCGATATGGCCGTATTCCGGATGCCTCTCGGCGATGTATCGGGCGTAATCGTCGCCCCGCGCCTGTTCCTCGGTATCGTACAGCTCTTCGCTTCTCAGCTGCACCTCGTATCCCAAATCTTCGTTCCAGGGATCCGTATGGAATTTGCCCACGCCGAACGTGCGGTAACCGAGCGTCCGCATCGTCCGGGGCAGATAAGCCCCGCAGCGCTCCTCCGGATCCGCCGGCTGGCCTTCTTCCAAGTGAAGGCCGCCGTTATCGTAATAGCCGGTGTTGTACGGCTCCCGTCCGGTCCGGATCGTGTAGCGGGCGGGCATGCACACCGGGCAGGAAGAATAAGCCTTGGTATACGTAAGCCCGCGCCGGGCAAGCCGATCCATGTTCGGGGTTCTGACGACCCCGTTGCCGTAGGCGCCGATGGCGTCCGCCCGAAGCTGATCGCACATGATGAGCAGGATGTTCGGTTGCTTCATTGGATTAGGCTCCCCGGTCCGGCTTACTTCTTCATGCCGTAATTGTTGGCTTCGGACCAGTCGTTCGTTTTCTTCGCCTGATCCATGCCCTTGTACCACTCCGCGTTCCATTCGGTCCCCAGTTTGTTCGAGTCGACCGATCCGCCGAGATACAGCTGCATCGACTTGACGATGAAATCGGAAAATTCCTTGATCGTGGCCGGCCCGGTATAGTTGGCGCGGCGGATATCCTCGTTCTGCATCACGAAACCTTTGAGCTTATCCGGCAGGTTGGCGTTCGTGATCGTCGGCAGGTACCCGAGCGCGTCGCCCAGCTTGCCTTCGATTTCCGGCGAGGTCATGTACTGGATGAAATCGACCGCCGCAGCCAGCTGGGCATCCTTCGCGGACGTGGAAATCGCCCACGACTCGTTGGCCGCTCCGCCCAGCATGACGGATTTCTCCATGGCTTCCGGGAACTGCGCCTTCGTGATGTACGGGATCGGGAAACCTCCGTATTCGAAGTTCCGGCCTTCCATGTCGTCGACCATGGACAGGTTGGCGGAGTTGAAGATCAGCATGCCGGCCTGTCCCGTCAGCCACAGCTGCTGCGCGGTTTTCACGTCGATGCCGTTGAAGTCGGAGTTCCAGTATTGGGAGAAATCCTTGAACAGCTCCATGCCGTCTTTAAACGGATATTTCGTGAAATCGATCAATCCTTGGTCGGTCGCGCGCGCCAGCTCGTTCTTCACGACCATGTTGTCGCCGTCCGTATCCATTTTCTTGCGGAGCTGCTCGTCAAGCTGACCGAAGATGGACGTCAGGAACCAGCTGATATGGTCGTTGGATTGCCCGGACATGGCCATCGGCGTAATGCCCGCGGCTTTCAGCTTCTTGCATGCCTCGATGAATTCCGGCCACGTCTTCGGCGGCTCGGAGATCCCGGCTTTGGCGAACAAATCTTTGTTATAGAGAATCCGGATCATGGCCGTGAAAGAGGGCGCCGAATTCACGATGCCGTTGGCCGGGTTGATGCTGTCCTTGTAGAAGCTCGGGATGAACGTATCCTTCCAGGGCTTGCCCGGGTTATAAGGAGACTCCTTCTCCAAGTAAGGCGTCAAGTCGTACACCTGGTTCTTGGCGAAATCCTCCCATACCCACGCCATCCGCGTGAGGACGACTTCCGGCATGCTGTTGGCCGCCTGCTGCGTGACCATCCAGGTGCGATAGTTGCTGTCCGGTACGAAAACGAACTCCACGTCCGTGCCGGTTTTGGCTTTATAATCCGCGAAGATCTGCTTGTGAACCGCTTCGACTTTCTGGGCGGTCGCGAAATCGGCCCCCCAGTAAGCGACCCTGAGTTTCGTCCCTTTCCCCGACGGCTGGGACGCGGCGTTCGAAGCGGGCGCCCCGGACGAAGAAGACTTGGAATCTCCGCCGTCCGAATTTCCCCCGCCGCCGCAGGCCGACAGCACCGATAACACCAAGAAGACGGAGAGTAGAAGGAAGAAGATTTTCGTTTTGCGCATTTCGTGAAACCCTCCCTGTGCGTATTTTCGAAAGTTTACATTTATATAAGCCCGGGACGGAGGACGTCACACCGTCCGGGTTATATACGGAACCGGCGGATCAGCCCTTGACCGCGCCCTGCGTAAGTCCGGAGACGAAAGGCTTCGTCGCCGCGAAGAACAGGATGAGCAGCGGAACCGCGGCGATGATGTAGCCGGCCAGCTTCACGCCGTCTCCTCCGTTAATGCTGCCCATGATCGTCGTGATCGCGATAATGACCGGCTTCACTTTGTCTCCGGTCGTCACCACCAGAGACCAGACGAAGTTATTCCAAATCTGCAAGCCCGACATGATCGCCACCGTCGCCAGGATCGGCTTCGACAGGGGGAGAACGATCCCCGCGAAAATGCGGAAATCTTTGGCGCCTTCCATCTCCGCGGCCTCGTACAGGCTTTTGGAGATGCCTTCGAAGAAGGTCCTCATGAGCATGACGCCCATCGCCGTGTAACTGGCCGCCGGAGGAAGCGCCTGGCCGATGATCGTGTTGTACATCCCCATGTTTTTGATGTTGATGAACTGGGGCACGAGAATGACGAAGCCCGGTATCATGAGCAGCATCACGATCACGCCGTAGAAAAAATTTTTGAACGGATACGCGTGGCGCGCGAAGGAATACGCGGCGGTGGACGAAGCAAGCAGCGTGACCAGCACGCCGATTCCCGTGACGATGACGGAATTCGCGATCGGCTTCGAGATTTGCCCGAAAGCCACCGCGTAATTGTCGAAGTGGAACGGCGCCGAGAAAAACCAAGGGTTGCGGAAAAGCTGCATCTGGTATTTGAACGAGCCGGCCAGCATCACGAAAAACGGATACATGGCCACGGCGAAAATCAGAAGGGCGGCGACGTTGATCCCGATGTTCCCTTTTTTCATGCTCCGCCTCCTAATCCAGCGTTTCCGCGTTTTTGACGAGCTTCTGAACGACGACGGTCAAGACGATCAGGACGGCGAACATGACGACGCCGATAGCCGAGGCATAGCCGAAACGCGAATAATTGAAGGCCTGGTCGTAGATGTGCAGGGACGGCGTGATGGTGGAGATGCCCGGTCCCCCGTTCGTCAAGACGAAGGGAGCTTCGAATACTTGGAAGGCGGAAATGAGCGAATACATCAGCACGAGACGCACCTGGTTCGCGATCAGCGGAAGCTCGAGCGAGAAGAACCTGCGGATGGGTCCCGCCCCCTCCAAATCGGCCACTTCGTACAAATCCTCGGAAATGCTTTGGAGTCCCGCCAGGTAGAGCAAAAACGGCAGTCCCGCCACCCAAGGAAATCCGACGAACACGATCGCCCACAGCGCGGTGGCCGGATCGCCCAGCCACGAGTGCTTGAGGGCGGCCAGTCCCGTATGGGCAAGCAGCTGGTTGATCAGGCCGAAGTCCCCCGAATACATCCAGCGCCAAAGCAGGATGAGCACCATCATCGGCACGACCAGCGGAACGATGAAGCCGAGCTTCAGGAAGTTCTGCAGCCGCCGGTTCTTGACCCGGAAAACGAGCCAGGCGACCAGCATCGGCAGCGTCAGGTTGATGGCCAAAGTGGCCGCGGCGATCTTGAAGACGTTGGCGAAAGCGACCCGGATTTTCTCGTCGGTCAGCATTTCCTTGTAGTTGCCGAGGCCGATAAAGTGATTGACGTTGACGCCGTTCCAGTCGAATAGCGACTCCGCGAAGGCGGTGAAAAATGGGTAATATTTGATCGACCCCAGGAGCAGCAATGCGGGAAGCAGGAACAGGTAAGCCGTCCGGTGCTTCCAGATGCGCCGCGGGAGTCCTGTGCCGCGGGACGTTGTGCTGTATGCGTTTCCGCTCATGAAAAGCAATTCCCCCTTCTATCCCGAAGCTTGGATGGCTTCATTATAGAAGGGGGGGGCAGCGCGGACAATGCGACAGACTTATGCCGTTATGTGCAAATTTTTACGCCAGTTGAGCCGGGATCCTCACCGTTACCGTCGTGCCTTCGTCCAAGGAGCCTTCCAGCGAAATGCCGTAAGCTTCCCCGTAATAGAACCGGATCCGGTCGTGCACGTTCTTGATGCCGACCTTGCCCGAACCTCCTTCGTTCTGCTCCTGCGGCACGGGATCGGCCAGTCTCTTCCGGATCGCCGCCAGCTGTTCCTCGGTCATGCCCGTGCCGTTATCCCGAATCCGGAAAATCAGATCTTCCTTCTCCTTCCGGGCGTCGATCCGAAGCTCTCCCCGCCCGCGCTTGGTCTCGATGCCGTGGAACACCGCGTTTTCCACGATCGGCTGGAACACCAGCTTGATCATTTTGTAATACAGCAGCTCGTCCGGAATGTCGATATGGACCGACAGCTTGTCCTCGAAACGGATGGAGACGATATCCAGGTAATTGCGGATGTGGCGGATTTCGTCGAAGACGAAAACTTTCAACCCGCCCGCCTTCGTGCTGTACCGGAACATGTCCGACAGCGCCCGGGCGATATCGCTCACTTTGGTTACGCCTTCCACGGCCGCGATGCTGTTGATCGTCTCCAGCGTGTTGTACAGGAAATGCGGGTTGATCTGCGCCTGCAGCGCGGTCAGCTTCGCTTCCCGTTCATGGAGTTCGGCTTGGTAGACCTGCTCGATCAAATATTTGATGCGCGCGATCATTTCGTTGAAATAACGCCCCAGTTCGCCGATTTCGTCCTGGGAGAGCCGGCCGGCCTGCACGCCCATGTAGCCTTGGCTGACCTTGACCATCGCGTTTTTGAGCCGTTTGATCGGCGTGACGAGTCCGACCGACAGCATCTGCGCCGCCAAGATGGCAAGGACGAAGCTGACGAGCAAGAAAAGCAGCGTATACATGCGCATTTTCCAACCGTCCGACAGCAGCTTCGCCAGGTCGTTTTTGGAATAAATGTCCCAGGGGGCCGCGTTCAGGGACGTGGAAGTCACCAAGTACCTGCGTCCGTTCTCGCGGATCACTTTGTAGCCCGATTCCCGGTCCTTCGCCGTGAGCTTCAAGTTCTCCGTGACCGGCATGCCGATCCGGCCGGAACCGGTGTCGTACACGATCCGGCCTTGGCGGTCGGCGATCAGCAGCGAGTCCAGCGCGTCCAGCTCCATCGGATCGAGGAACTTCAGCACCTCCTGCAAATCGAAATGCAGCATGATGTATCCGAGCACCGTTTGGGGCCGATCCAAATCCGTGACTTTCCGCACGTACGTCAAAGAAAAGTCCAACGCGTCCGTGTTCCGGTCCGCGACCAGGCTCCGCGGTAGCCATGGCTGGGTGAGGTACGGGCCCATGAGCGCGTCGCTGGTTTCCCCGGCTCGCAGCGAGGCGAACCAGGGCTCCGCTTCGAAGCGGTAACCCGGAACCACGGTTAATTTATTCTCGTAGAATACGCGGCCGGACTCGTCCAGCAGGGTGACGGACCGGATGACCCCGCGGAAGTTGTAGAACTCCTCCTGCCTCAGGAACAGCTCGTTCATGCTCAATTCGTTGCGAACTTTCTGGAAGACGCCGGCGGTCATGCTGTCCTTCCACAACGCCTGGAAATTGTCCTGGTAAACGGTATACGAAAACTGCTCGATCTGGGACAGGAATTGGTCCATGTCCGTCGTGAAGGTCCGGATCAGCTTGGCGTTGTATTCCGCCGTCCGGTTTTCCACGACGCCGGAATACCAGGCGTAGGAGACCCACCCCAGCAGGATGAGGGGGATCAGGCTGACCGCCATGAAACTCAGCAGCATTTTCGCCTGAATGCTCTTCTTGAAAAAAAGAAGGCTTCTCATCGCGGCTCCTCGCGATCCGGCGGAAAGTCGCCGGAGCGGCTCTGCCGGTATTCCGTGGGCATCAGTCCCGTTTGCTTCTTGAACAGCTTGCTGAAGTACCGGCTGTCGGCGTATCCGACCCGCTCGCCGATTTGCCCGACTTTGAGCGCGGAGTGCTCCAGCAGTTCTTTGGCATGCTCCATCCGGATGCGCGTCAGGAATTCCAGGAAGTTCTCGCCGATGACTTCCTTGAACATGCTGCTGAAATAGGTGGACGTGATAAAGAACCGGGTCGAGACGGAATTCAGGCTGATTTCTTCGGCGTAATGCTCGCGGATATAGTCGGCCGCCGCCAGGATGTTCCGTTGGACGTCCCGTTGCCCGGCGGTTTCCCGGACCGCGTGGATTTCGCGCAAATAGCCGAGCAGCCAGTCCGTAAGCCGCCGGAGATCCTCGTATCGGTCCAGGCGCAGGCAGAAATCGAAACCTTTTTGGACGAGGTCTTCGTGAAAGGACGGCTTTGCCAGCAAGGTTTTCACGATCTCCGTGACGATGCCGAGATAAAAGCTGCGGACGTGCTTCATGGTCGCCCCTTCGACGCCGCGGTAATACGCACCGATCTCTTGGGCGGCCGCTTCCATCCCCGGCAAGTCGCCCAGCGCCATGAGATCGGCCAGTTTCTTCTGCAAATGCAAGGGGTATGGAGTACCGGGGGGTTCTTCCTCCGCAGGAGAGTAGGACATGACTTCGATCTCGGATTGGAACGGATGCCGTTCCGCCGTCTCCCAGGCTTCCCTGCAAGACCGGGACAGCTTGTCGCATTCCCCGATCCGGACGGCGTCGCCGACGGAAACGCGTACGCCGCCGACGTTCATCCGTTTCAGCGCCAAGAGCAGCCGGCTCAAATCGCCGGCGGTCTCGCGTCTTCCGTCGCAAAGCACGACCGCGGCGATCCGCCGGCTTCCCCGCTCCCAGAGGATCAGGCGTTTGCCTTCCGGCGTCCAGGACGCTTCCGCCCGCTCCAGCAGATGGGCCATCGTCTCGGCGTCGTATTGGGAATCGTCGTAGTGAAAGATGGCGCAAGCCAAATATTCCGCGGCCATATTCTGCAGCTGCAGCGTATCGCGGAAAGCCTGGGCTCCGGAAGCGCCGGCGCGGCCCAGGCATAAATCGCCGGCCAGCTTCTCCAGATAGCCGGGCAATTGCCCGGCTAGCAGCTCCTCCTTCTTCTCCGACCGGAGACGGTCGACCGCTTTCCCGAGCGCGCCGTTCAATTCCGCGGGGTTAATCGGCTTGAGAATGTAGCTGACCGCATCCAGCTGGATGGCCGATTTGACGTATTCGAATTCGCTGTATCCGCTGATCATCAGCACTTTCAGGCGCGGAGACCGCTCCAGCATCCGTGCCGCCAGCTGCAGTCCGTCGATGCCCGGCATCCGTACGTCCGTGATCAGGATATCCGGCATGCGCGTTTCGGCAAGCTCAAGCGCTTCCCAGCCGTCGACGGCTTCCGCGTCGCACGCCAGTCCGAGCCGGTCCCACTCGATCATCGCTTTCAAGCCTTTGCGGATCCACGATTCGTCGTCCGCGATCATCACTTTGAGCATCGTTGTGCCTCCCAGCCCGTTCTCCGATATTCGCCCGGCGTCATGCCCGCGATCCGTTTGAAGGCTTCGTGAAAAGATTGCGTGTCGCGGTACCCGACCATTGCGGCGACCGCCCCGATTTTGTGTTTCGTGCCAAGCAGCAGCTCGCAGCCCATCCGGATCCGCAAGTCCCGCACGTAAGCCAGGAAGGGTTGGCCGGTCCTCGCTTTGAAGAGACGGAAAAAATGCCGCTCGCTAAGCCCGCTTCGTTCCGCCAGCATGCGAAGGTTCAAATTCTCCGCGGCGTGCTGCCGAATGTAATCCAGCGCCTCCTCGATCGGATCGGCTTGAAGCGGCGGCCCCCCCTCCGTTGACGCCCCCGCTTGCCCAACCAAGCGGACCAGCCGGATCAGCAGCTGAAGGAACAGGGCGAACCGCAAGCCTTTCGACCCGGGAATCGGAACGTTCTGCTCTTCGTCCATCGTCCGGAACAAGGGTTCGAGACCCAAGCGAACGTCCTTGGCTTTCGAGCCCTCCCCTTCGAATAGCCGCCGCAGGTCGAGTTCGGGAACATGGCGCTGCGCATCCCGCAGCAGCGCTTCCGAGAACACGCAGTTGCGCACGGCCAGCTTCTGCCGCCGGTCCGCGGACGAGGGGCGAAATACGTGGGGATGGCCGATCGGGAGCAGGAAAACGTCGCCTTTGGACACCGGAATCACCCGATCCCGGACGTGGTGGTAACCGCGGCCTTCCGCCACGTAAGCGATTTCGTAAAAATCGTGGGCGTGGAACTCGAGCTCGAACGTTTCCTCCGCCCGGTTGACGTACAGTTCCAGGCCGTCGCCGAAAAACGCCGAACCGCGCAGCAAGCCGACTCTTGCTTCCATGCCGAACCCTCCTGACCGACCCTTGGGCCGTTCGTTGGGGTTAATTGTCCGTTACCCCTTGTCGAAATGTCAAGATCGCCCGTATGTTTTCCATGACTTCCCCGTTAAACTGGTGTTGATTCGCATACGCGACGACGACGATAAGGGGGATAACGACATGGACCCGCAATGGGCAATCCGCGAACTGCGCTGCGAATATAAGGAAAATCCGGTCGGCCTCGACGTTCCCCGTCCCCGGTTCAGCTGGAAGCTGGTTTCCGGCGAACGGGCGGCCGTCCAAAGCGCCTGCCAGATCCAGGTGTCGACGGACCCGATGTTCGGGCGGGAACCGCTGTGGGACACCGGTCGGGTGGACTCGGATCAATCGATCCACTTCGAATACGCCGGCCCGGCATTGAAACCCCGGACCCGGTACTGGTACCGCGTCCGCGCGTGGAACGGAAACGGACGCATGTCCGCCTGGAGCGAACCCGCATTCTGGGAGACGGGACTGCGTTCCCCGGAAGGGTGGCAAGCGCGGTGGATCGCCGCCGGACTTGCGCCGCCGGAGGGCGAGGATCCTTGCGACTACGTGCGCGCTTCGTTCCGGCTTCGCGGGAAGCCCGTATCCGCCCGAATCTACGCCACGGCGCGCGGCCTGTACCGGTTGTACGTCAACGGAGCGGAAGCGGACGATACCCGGATGGCGCCCGGTTGGACCAGCTATGGACACAGGCTGCAATACCAAACCTACGACGTGACGGGATTGCTGTCCGCCGGAGACAACGCGATCGGGGCGACGCTGGGCAACGGATGGTACGCCGGCTATTTGGCCTGGGAGAATAAACGCCGCGTATATGGCGATGAGCGGTCTCTCCTGCTGCAGCTGCACGTGACCTACGCCGACGGCTCGGAAGATACGGTCGTCAGCGCCGCGGACGGCCGATGGAAAGCCGGGCGAGGCGCTTTGCGCATGTCCGAGCTCTACCACGGCGAAACCTATGACGCGAGGATCGAGCCGGAAGGCTGGCTGCTGCCGGGATTCGACGATTCCGCCTGGGAACCGGTATCCGAACGGGATGATCCCTTCGACACGCTGATCGCGCAGGAGAACGAGCCGGTAAGGGTCACGGAGGTGATCCGCCCCGTCGCCTCCCTGGTGACGCCGCGAGGCGAACTCGTGCTGGACATGGGCCAGAACATGGTCGGCTGGATGCGGTTCACGGTCCGCGAGGCGCCAGGCGCCGTCATCCGCCTGGAGCACGCGGAGGTGCTCGACCGGGACGGGAACTTCTACACCGGCAACATGAGGTCCGCCCGCAATTTGATTACGTACGTCTGCAAGGGAGGCGGAGCGGAAACCTACGAGCCCCATTTCAGCTTCCAGGGCTTCCGTTACGTCAAAATCACCGGACTCGCGGATACCGAGGGGCTCCTGGACCGATTCGCGGGCTGCGTCGTCCATACCGACCTGGAGCCGGCCGGCAGCTTCGAGACTTCCGACGGACGGCTGAATCGGCTCTACCGGAACATCGTTTGGGGGCAGCGCGGCAACTTCCTGGACGTGCCGACGGACTGTCCGCAGCGGGATGAACGGCTGGGCTGGACCGGCGACGCCCAGGTGTTCGTCCGGACATCGACCTATCCGTACAACGTCGCCCCGTTCTTCGCCAAATGGCTGCGCGATCTGGCGGCCGACCAGCGGCCGGACGGCGGCGTGCCGTTCGTCATCCCGTTCGTGCCGTTCAACGTCCACTTCGACGAAGACGACAGCAACCATTCCTCCGCGGCCTGGGGGGACGCCGCCGTGATCTGTCCCTGGACGATGTACGAAGTGTACGGCGACCGCAGGCTGCTGGAGGAGCAGTACCCCAGCATGAAAGCGTGGATCGAGTACATCCGCGCCCAAGGCGGCAACGAATACCTGTGGAACACCGGCTTCCATTTCGGGGATTGGCTCGCGCTCGACGGCAAGGAAGGCGAATACATCGGCCAGACGCCGACGGATCTGATCGCCACGGCCTACTACGCGCACGGAACTTCGCTGCTGTCGCGCGCCGCCCGCGCGCTCGGCCGGACCGAGGACGAGCAGGCGTACCGGCGGCTGCACGATAACGTCGTCCAACATTTCCGTCTCGAGTTCGTCTCCCCGAACGGCCGCGTGATCGCGCCGACCCAGACGGCCTATGCGCTGGTCCTGGCGTTCGACCTGCTGGAGGAAACGCACCGGCCGCAGGCCGCCGCCCGGCTGGAGGAGATGATCCGGAAGAACGGCTATAAATTGACGACGGGATTCGTCGGCACCCCCTATCTGTGCCCCGTGCTTTCGCGGTTCGGGTACCACGACGCCGCTTACCGCTTGGTCATGCAGGAGGAATACCCGTCCTGGCTGTATTCCGTCAAGCAAGGCGCGACCACGATCTGGGAGCATTGGGACGGCATCAAGCCGGACGGAACGTTCTGGAGCGACGACATGAACTCGTATAACCACTACGCCTACGGCTCCGTCGGCGAATGGCTGTTCCGCGTCGCCGCCGGGATCGACACCGCGGAGGGATTTCCCGGTTACAAACGGATCCGGATCGCGCCGCGATTCGGCGGGGGGTTAACCTTCGTGAAGGCGGCCTACGAATCCGTGCACGGCACGATCCGCTCCCGCTGGGCGCTTCAAGGCGACGGCCGGATAACGGTGGAAGTCTCGATTCCGCCCAACACGGAAGCGGAAGTGGAGCTCCCGGGCGCCACCGTGGACGGCGTGACGGAAAGCGGACTCCCCGTGTCCCGCGCGGTAGGCGTCTTCGGCGCCGAGGCCGCGGGCGGCGTGCTCCGGCTGCGCGTCGGTTCCGGCGATTACCGCTTCGAATTTTCGCGGAACGGATGAGCAAGGTTGATCATCGGTGAAACGAGCGCCCAAAAGCCCCATAAAGGCGTCTGCATGCCAGACGCCTTTATAGGGCTTTGGGACTTTGATCTGAACTTGATGTTTCTTGTGATTGAAGCACCGATTTGCCTTATCCCTTGGCGCGTTCCTTGCCTTTGTCCGCCTCGCCGGCGTTCTTGTTCGCCGCCTCGCGATCCTGCCGCATCTCCTCGACCGTCTTCGCGTTCAAGCGGGCCGCCCCCCGGTAACCTTCCCGCGTCGGAATCCGCGGTCCTTCTTCCAGCCGCTTCTTCGCCGCCGCGACCGCCTCCGCGTATTGCGGCAGCCACTTCTCCTGGGCAACCAGCATCTCGTCGACCATCTGCCAGATTTCCTTCGGGTTGCACACCGCGCCGACCAGCGGATCCATCATGAACGCTTGGCGGAGCAAGCGGTCGTCGCCATGAACCGCCGCTTCCACGGCCAGGCGCTGCACCGAGATGCTCGCGTTGCATACGGCTGCCGGCCCTAAAGGCAAATCCCCCACGACAGGCATGGAGATGCCGTTGCGGTCCGCGTAGCCCGGCGCCTCGATCACCGCGTCGTCCGGCAGGTTGGAGATGACGCCGTTGTTCACGACGTTGAAGTGTCCCCGGTACACCCGGCCCGTTTCCAACCCTTCGATGATGTAGGACCCGTGTTCATGGCTTCGTTCGCCCGGAGCATATCGGAACGCCGGGTCCTTCATCCAGTTGGGGAAGTCCGTCTCGAACCAGTTGCGCCCTTCCGTGCAGACCCGCAAATAACCGCCGGTTTCCCCGTTGATCCAACTGCCCAGGTCGATCCAGTCCCGGATTTCGTCCGGGCGCTTGCGGTACCACGGCACGTATTCGCTGAGGTGTCCGTTGGACTCGGTGCTGTAATAACCGAACCGCCGCAGCATGTCGATCCGGACCTTCTCCGTGCGGCTGAAATCCGGATGGCGTTCGAACGCTTCCAGCAGTCCCGCCGTCAAATCCTTGCCCTGGTGGCGGATTTGGATGTACCACGTTTGATGGTTGATCCCCGCGCACACGATGTCGACTTCTTCCCGCTTCAGGCCGTACACTTCGGCGATTTGCTCGTGGCCGTGCTGCACCCCGTGGCACAAGCCGACGGTCCGCACGCCGCCGTACTTGTTGCACGCCCACGTGAGCATGGCCATCGGATTCGCGTAATTCAGCAGCAGCGCATCCTTGGCCGCGACTTCGCGGATATCCTTGCAGATGTCGAGCATGACGGCGATGCCCCGCTGGCCGTACATAATGCCGCCGGCGCACAGCGTATCCCCGACGCATTGGTCCACGCCGTACTTGAGCGGAATGTCGACGTCCGTCGCGAAAGCTTCGAGACCGCCTACGCGGATCGTGCATATCACGTATTTGGCGCCCCGAAGCGCCTCCCGGCGGTCCGTCGTGGCCGTGATCGGCACGTCCAGGCCGTTCTCGCGGATATCGCGCCGGCACAGTTCCGTCACCATCTGCAGGTTGTGCTCGCTGATGTCCGTAAACGCAACTTCAATGTCGCGGAATTCCGGCACGCTGAGCACGTCCCTCAGCAGCCCCCGCGTAAATCCGATGCTTCCCGCTCCGATAAACGCAATTTTGAAAAACATGATCTTTCCCCTCCGTCTCGCCTTTCGAGCTGGCTTGATTTACAGCCCCATTGTAACAGCGGCGAATCGGGAAGCGTTATCAAAATCATGACTTCCTCGCGGGTAATGTGTCAAAAATCCTAACTTTCCGTATAGTTCCACCGTTCGGTCCCGGCCGATTCCCGGTATTCCATCGGCGTCATGCCGGTATGCTTCTTGAACAAGGCGTGGAAATATTGCCGGCTTCCGATGCCCACGTAGTCGTAGATGTCCGTCACGGGTACGTTCGTTTGCCGGAGCAGCATTTTCGCCTTGTCCATCCGGAGCTCCGTCAACGTTTCGATCAAGGTGCTGCCCGTGACCGAACGGAAAATCCGCTGCAAATAGCCCGGGTGAAGATTGACCGAGGACGCCACGTCTTTCACCTGAATGCCGCGGTCGTAATTTTGGCGCAAGTACTCCAGGCTTTGCCGGACGTAACGGTTCTCCGCCAGCGGATCGCCCGCCGCCCCTTCTTCCTTCAGCCGCGCGATCCATACGAGCAATTCCGCCAAGAGGATCGCGGACAACCCGCCGATCTCGCCCCCTTGGCCGTCCAGCTCCAACACCAAATTTTTCAGCGAATGGTACACCTCGTCGGCGTCCCGTAAAACCAAATAGGGGACATCGGAACGCAGCAAGGCTTCCAGCCTTCCCTCGGAGGCCGCCAGCTCGCCGATGAAGGACGGACCGTCGGCGCCGGTCACGAAGCCGAATTCGACGTTCAGCATCCGGCAGGTCGAGTCGACCGTCAATCGGTGGCTGATCCCTTCCCCAACGACGATGAAGTCGTTTTTCTTCAGCGCGATCTGGGCCGGAACGGCATCCGCGGGCGCTCTCCCGTCTTGCACTTCTACCCGGCACGACCCGCTGATGACGTACATGACCTCCGTGGAATCGTGCCGGTGGAAGGGCATCCGGAACCCGTTCCAATGTTTGAAATAGTAGGCGTAAACGCGCGGCGACCATTTCTCCAGGCCCCGGTCCGACAAGTCCAATCGAAACAATCCTTGGTCCGCCATCCTTCCGTCTCCCCCCGTCCAACCTCTCTCCCCTTCATTTTATAAAAAAATCGCCGAATCTACTAAAATTTCGTCACCTATAAACATATTGAATGAAAAGGGAACCCAACGAAACGAAGGAGATGAGGCGATGGCCCCGCTCAGAATCGTCCGTTATCTATCGGTCGGACTTGTCCTTGCGTTGATCGTGATCGGATTGCTCCCGTTTTTATTGGTCGATTCCTTAACGGACCTATACGGTACGGGAGAGTTCGATGTTTCGCTGGTAAAGGCATTCCTGACCAAGTGGTTGAATTCGAACCATCCCAAATAAAGGAGGAGCGCGCCGCGCCCTTCCTTATTTCGTCTTCGCCATGCCCAGAGCGAAATGATCCCACAGGATATCCTCCGCCAAAACGGACTGCCCCTCTTCGCACGTCACGATGAGAATGACCTCGCTCTTCAGGCCCTTGATTTTGCGGCGCTTGAGCTTTCGGTTCTTCAGGTAAAACGCGGCCGCGTTGATCAACACGCCCAGCAGGAAACCGGTCCCCGCCCCGATCAACCCCCAAATCACCGGCCCCCAAGCCCATACGAAGCCTTTGCTCGCTCCGATGGTGCTGAACATGAAGGCCAGGATAAAGCCCTTGTCGACGAAGGACGTTCCGTCCGCCCGATGAAGGCTGTCGATCAGCCGGGCTTGTCCTTGTCGCGAATCCAAAGGCAGCGCGTAAATGCCTCTGATTCCTTTGGATTCGAGCTCCGATATGGCCATCTCCAAAAAAGTGGAATGCTCGAACGTGGCGAAAATTTGCATTACTCCACCTTGCTTCCCGCCGGAATGACCGTGCCGGCCGGTTGATAGTTGCGCAGGAGAAAATTGCGCTGCTCGTCGACGAACAATTTGTTGTTTTCCACGGAAGTGGTATAGGCGTCGTAAATCGTGAAGAAGTAGAAGGAAGGAACGTACATCAGCCATTGCGGATCCACGACGGCCGAGGCTGCCTTGATTTCCCCGAGGATCAAATGGTGAATCGCCAGCAGCAAACGGGATTGCGCGATGAGGATAATCGTATAGGCCAGAGTGAAAAACGCCAGGATGATCCGATGCAGGTACAGCTGCCCCGTGCTCGGGATGCCCATGGACCAGACGGCGGCGAGCCAAGGCGGCCGTTTGTCGAGGTAATTGATTTCGAACGCTCCGATGCTGTACGTACTAAACCGGGAATTTTCCCGATGGGCGAGCAAATACACTTTGTTAATGTCGACCGCCGTCCGGTAGCTGTCCCAAATCGCGAACAGGTACACGGGAATATACAACGACATAAAGCGGGGATCGAGCACCTCCCTCGCCGCCTGGAATTGCCCGTTGAACGAATAGACCATCGCCAGGTTCAGATGGATTTTCTGGTTGATGAACATTTCCCAAACGACCAACGCATAGCCCCGCAAATATTTGTTGAGCAGCAGGTGGCCGAAGCCGGGAAAGGCCACAGACCATAAGGCGATGGTAAAAGGACTCCTCAAATGCAGCTGCGTGGTGCCGACCAGGCTGACATGCGCTTTGTAGCGCCGGCTCCGGTACCGGTTCCGGAAATTGTTCATATTGCCGTCTCCCAAGCAAATGATGGAACTCGTCTTTCTCTAGAATTTCCACCTTCAACCAGATTTCATTCGAAAAATGAACGCGGGTTAGTCTAACTCATCGGCAGGAGACGGCAAGTTCGTGTCGAAAACAAAATCCCAGCGTTGATTCCACTCACTTCCGCTCGAACGGAGACGTTGGCAATGAAAAAACGGGCATTTCTGGTAATGGCCTTTGCGTTTGTCATGGTCCGTCCTCATGGCATCGCTGCGGCGGAAAGCTTTCCGCCGCCGGCCGGATGGTCCGAAATCTCCGCGGGATCCGTCCACAGCCTTGCCATCAAGCAGGACGGCACCGTGTGGGAATGGGGGACCGGGGATAACGGCACGGATCACCCGCGCGGCAGCGTGCCGGCCCGCGTCGAAGGGCTGACCGGCGCCGTTCAGGTCGCGGCGGGCTCCTCCCATTCCTTGGCGCTTAAACAAGACGGAACCGTCTGGGCATGGGGCGGCAATGAAGGCGGGCAGCTCGGCAACGGTTACGAAACCGAACTGGAAAACGGATCGGGACGCACGCTCGTCGACCATGACCAGTCCGTTCCGCATCAAGTGGAAGGGGTTACGGACGTCGTTTCGATCGCCGCGGATTGGAACTCCAGCTTTGCCGTACGGGCGGACGGAACCGTGTGGGCGTGGGGAGCGTTCATCGGCAAGCGGCCGGTCAAACTGGAGGCGTACGCGAACGTGGCTTCCATCTCCATGGGGTACGCCGGGTATATCGTGTTGAAGAAAGACGGCACCGTATGGGCGCCCGCCGGCCGTTTCGCGTTGGAGCAAGTGGAAGGATTGCGGGATATCGTTCAAATCGCGGTCGGCGCCGGCAACGCCCACGCTTTGGATAGCGACGGGACGGTGTGGGCATGGGGAATCAACGCGGACGGGGAAATCGGAGACGGAACGACCGAGCCCCGTCCGAAACCGGTCCGGCTCCAGACGATTCGCGACGTCGCGGCAATCGCCTCTTCGGCCGGCGGTCCCCTGTACCTCAAAAAAGACGGCACCGTATGGACCAACGGCGACAACGTCGGGGGGCAGCTCGGCATCGGTTCCTATGAAGACCGTAAGGTACCCACCCCAATACCGGGGCTGAAAAAAATCAAAAAAATCGCTTCGAGCGGCATCGGCTTCCGCGCGCTGGCGATCCGTCAAGACAACACCCTGTGGGCTTGGGGCAACGGTTACGTGGGAGACGGGACGCAGTGGTATCGCACCACGCCCGTCTGGATTCCCGGTTACGCATCGGAACGACTTGTGAAAGACCCCGTTACCGTCGAGATTAACGGATCTCCCGTCGATTTCGATCAGCAGCCGGCGATCGTCCGCGACCGCGTCATGGTCCCGCTTCGCAAAATCTTCGAAGTTCTCGAAGCGGACATGACTTGGGATCCGGACACCCGAACCGTTCAGGCGGCGAAAGGGGATCGGAAGATCTCCCTCACGATCGGCAGCCCGGTCGCGGAAGTCGACGGAAAGCCCGTTCCCTTGGAGGCTCCCCCCGTCGTCCTCAACAGCCGGACGCTCGTGCCGGCCCGTTTCATCGCGGAATCCTTGGGCGCGGACGTCGAATGGGATTCCGTTGCCAAAACGGTGAAAATCTCCATGCCGTCATAACAGTCATCGAACGCGGATAACAAAAGCAGCAGGCCGATTCGGCCTGCTGCTTTCGTTTCGGGCGGATACGCGGCTCAGCCCGCCTCTTCCTGCGTCGCGGAAGCGGCCGGATGGAACGGAGCGGCGACCACTTCGTCGGGACGGTTCAAGACGTGCACGTCTTTCGGCACGGGCAAATCCTGGACCAAAATCGGCTTCCCACCTCGAACCGGCGCCAAATCCAGCTCGATGGAAGCCGGGATCCGGTCGGGCAGGCTCTCAACGTGAAGCTCGTGAAGGAACATTTGATAAGGAATGGTTTTGCCTTCCGGATCGGGCAGCGGCACGATATGAACGAACGCTTTGATCTTCTCCTTCGCGTTCACCTGGTGAAAATCGACGGCCAGTACGGATCGATCGAGCGGATGCCGCTCCACGGCATGAAGCACGACCTGACGGGGCGGCTGACCCGGTATCTCCAGCTGCAGCAGCGCGTTCGGATGTTGGATCGCCCGAAGGGCGTCCTTCCGCTCGAGCGCGATCGCCAGCGGCTCGGCGGCTTTCCCGTACACGACCGCGGGCACCTTCTTCGCCAGCCGCAGCTCCCGGACGGCGGAACGCGTGAACGCGCTGCGGACCTCCGCTTTCAGATTCATAGACATGCCTGATCTCCTCCTTGGCAATTGAATTTCGGCTCCTCTTCCATTCTACTCCACTGCATCCGCGCGGACAGGCGCCGCGAATCGGATATAGGGCTGTCTGACCGCGTGAAATCCGATAAAAGTCCGATACCCGTACCCCTCCCGATGATTTCTCCCGATTTGGATCGATCGCGTGGACAGGCGGATTACGGCTTGGCGAACGGCATCCACCAGTTCCATTTCCCCAGCAGCTTCATGAGGGCGGGCACCAGCACCATCCGGATGAGGGTCGCGTCCAGGAACAGCGCCGCGGCGATTCCGATGCCGAGCTGCTTCACGCCGGATACGCCCGCAACGGCGAACGGCGCGGTCACCGCGATCATGATGGCCGCGGCCGCGGTGATGATCCGCCCGGACGAGGCCAGTCCTTCCCTCACGGCGGCGTCATGGTCTCCCGTCTCCCGATAGGACTCGTAAATCCGCGACAGCAGGAAGACGCCGTAATCCATGCTGACGCCGAAAGCCAGGCCGAAGACGAACACCGGGATCATGATCGCGATATCGGTCGGTTCCAATCCGAACCGGCCGGCTTGAAACAACCAAGCGAGCAAGCCGAATGACGCCGCGATGCCGGCCAGGTTCATCAGCACCGCTTTGATCGGCAGCAACAGCGACCGGAACGCCGCGGCCAGCACGAGCCCGTTGGACAGCAAGATGAACCCGAGCGCGGGCGCGATCCGCCCGAACACCTCGTCGTGCACCTCTTGACGGTACTTCGCCTCCCCTCCGATCAACGCGCCCGTATCCGCCAGCGCCGCCTCGAAATTTCGGACCCACCGCCTCGTCTCCTCGGAAGCCGGATCCCCCCGCAGCCATACGGTCAATAGGGCAGCATCCGACTTTGCGCGCGCAGCTGTTCCGTCGATGCCGAGAACCCTCGGATCCCCTTGCAGGATCCTCCCGATCGATTCCGCGGAAATGCCCGTTTCGCCGCGGCCGGCGGCGGCGATCACATACACCGGCGTAACGTTCCAAGGCTGAAAACGCTCCAAGAGGAGCTCCGAGGCCAGCCTTGACTCCTGATTCTTCGGCAGCGACTCGGGACCGGGAACGCCGAGCTGCATCGTTCGGACGGGAAGCCAGCAAGCGGCCATTACGGCCAGCGCGAAGACGGCCCAAACACCGGGCTTCCTCATGACGGAAGAAATCCAGATTCGCAGCAGGCCGCCGCTTCGCTCGATGCGGGCGGGGATCCGCCTGCGCAAAACGTAGAGCATGGCCGGAACGAACGTCAGATTGACGACGGCCGAGACCGCCAGGACAACCAAAGTGCCGAGCGCCACCGAGCGGAAAATGGGCATGCGGATCCAGAGCGTCCCGGCGACGGCCAGCAGCACGCAGCAGACGGATACGGCGACGGCCCGGCCCGACGTGCGGAACGCGGCCTCCAGCGCATCCGGCTCTGCTCTTCGGGCTTTCTCCTCCCCGAAACGGCTGACGATCAACAAGGCGAAATCGATGCTGACGGCCATGCCCACCATGGGGATGACGTCTTGCACGAAAACGGATAAAGTCGCCCCGGAGAGAGCGCCGATTCCGTACAACGCCGCCATGGCGATTACGGTGGAGATGCATCCTGCCGCGATCGGAATGGCCGCCGGCAGCAGTCCGCCGAGCGATAAGGCCAGCAAGACGAAAGCGGCGGGCACGCCGATGGCCTCCGCCGCGAGCAGGTCGCGTTTGCTGGAGCGGTTCACGTCTTCTTGCACGACGGTTTTACCGGTCATGGCGATCTCCATGCCCGGACCGGCCGCCGCGATTCTCCCGCGTAGCCGATCGATCGCTTCGCTTCTCTCCCGGGGGGAGCCGGGCAACGTCAGCATGGCGTAGGCGTACCCGCCCCGCTTCATCCCGGGCTTATTGAGCGGGGAAGCCGCCACGTTCACCCCGCTGACGCGGTCGGCTTCGTCCAGGAAGCGCGAAATCCGTTCGCGGAACGTCTTTTCCGGGCGGTCGGACGGGTCATGGAACAACAGATACAAAGGTTCTTCCGGCAGAAGGAACTCGCGCTCCAGCCGGGTTTGGGCTTGGGCGAACGCGCCGTCCGTCACCAGTCCGTGATCTCCCAGCACGCTTGGCAGCTTGAGGGCCAGCGGGAGCGCAAGCGCGGCAAGCAACAACCAACCCCGGACGATCCAGCGGCCATATGCGGCGGCCAACTCCGCCATCCTCCGACTCAAACGCCCACCTCCCGTTCCGCTGCCGGACTCAGTCGCCCAGCCGGGTCGCCCGCACAAGGCGCCTGGCGGTTTCCGGCGCGACCGATCCGATTCGCAGCAGCCATGCGGCGGCGGTCGGATAAGCCAACAGGCGGTTCATCCATCCGCCCCATCGCAGAGGTCCCGCGAAATGCCGATGGTAATGCCGGGTATACGCGCTTCTCCACTCCTCAAGGGAGCAAGTTCCGCGGAGATAGGCGTCGGCCAGCGGGACGCAGAGCTCCACGGAGCGCAAAGCCATCGCCATGCCGTCCCCGCAGAAAGGCGGAATGACCGCGGCCGCGTCGCCGATGCAAGGCAGCCCGTTCCACGGCGACGGTTCGGTCGGGATCCGGACCGGGTACGTCGCGGCCTGGGTGCCGGGAACGGCCTCGGCTTTGTCGAACCGTTCCCGGAGCGCGGGAATCCGCTCGGCCGCCGAGCCCCAAATCTCCCGGAGCGCGCCGCCCGTCTCCCGCCGGTTCAGTCCGGCGCGATCCAGGAGGGCGGCGGCGTTCAGCCGCTCGCCCTCGACGGGCGACACGCCGAAATAGCCGCCCCGAAAAAAATAAAGATCGACCGCCGGGCTCGAGTCGAATCCGGTGAAGTGCGATTTCAAGCCGACATAGGACCGGCCTCGGCGATGAACGGGCGTTAGGAACCCGTTTGGAGGCCTCCTTCCCCACGCCGCGATGACCGAACGGGCCGTCAGCCGCAGGTTGCCACTGTCCCTGCCGCGAAGATCGATGCTGTAATCCCCGCATCCGTTCTTTTCGACCGCCGCTGCCGTCCAACCGGTCAACAGGCGGACTCCCCGCATCCGCGCGGACTGCTGCAGCTTCGCGTCAAGCGCGTGGCGACTTATCCCCCAGGCCGTGCCCGGCAAAGGGATTTCCAGCGAAACGCCCCGTTCCGAATGCAGCCTGACCGAGGTAATCGCCGGCGGATTCAGCGCCTCTACGGTTCCGAGTTGATCGAGCCGCCGCAGGATGCCCGCGGATTCCGGCGATAGGAATTCGCCGCACGCTTTGTGCCTGGGGAAAACCTCCTTGTCGATCAGAGCGGTCTCCCAGCCCCGCCGGGCCATCGCGTCCGCCATGGCGCTGCCGGCCACGCCGGCGCCGATGACCGCGACGTCGCAATCCGCCTTCATCCGCCCCGCCCTCCCGTTCGGGATTTGCGCAACGTCACCGTATAGCGGAACAACGGCCGCCACCGGCAGATCAGCCCCGCGCCGTTCAGCCGCGCGGCGAGATCGCGGAATTCCGGTCCCCGGAAGCCTTTCGCCACGGACAACGGGCCGTCATGCCGGATGCAGCGGTTGCGGGAGAAGCAGCGGACCGCGACCCACACGGCCGTCCAGGGCAGCCAGTGCCGGTGCAGGTCGTGGATCACCACGCCGATCCGGGCGGCAGCGAGCATCCGATCCAGCACGGCCGGCAGCTCTTCCGTAGGAAAATGGTGAAGGAACTGGGAGGCGGTCACGATATCCGCCTCGCCGTGCCGCAGCTCGAACACGCTTCGCTTCTCGAAACGGACCCGCGGCTCGTTCCGGTAGATCCGCTTCGACTCCGCCTCGGCTTCGTCGGTCACGTCGGCCAGCGTCACCTTGAGGTCCATGCCTTGCCGGTCGCCCCACCGCAGGATGCGGCGGTTGAGTTCCCCCGATCCGGAGCCGACGTCCAGAATCGTCAGACGTCCGGGCTTGCCCGCTTCCCCCCATAGCGTCCGGACGCCGTACAGCGCCGGGCCGGAAGCCCCGAAAATCCGGTTCAGCCTCCGCAGATGGCGCAGCGCTTCCCGCAGTTCCTCGCCTCCAACGCGCAAATCGTCCATGTACTCGGGTTCGGAAGCCCGGCGCGATAAAAAGCCCCCGCGGCTCATGACGGCCGATAGTCGAAACGAAGGAATTCGGCCGTCATGCCGGGCCCGAACGCCGCGGCGAACCCCGCCTTCTCCCCGGCGCCGCCTCCGCGAAGCCGCTCTCTTAGTCCGTTCAGGACGAACAAGATGGTGGCGGAGGACATGTTGCCGAAACGGCGCAGCACGGATCGGCTGTCGGCCGTCTGCTCGTCCGAGAGCCGGAAGGCGGCTTGAAGCGCGTCGACGATTCCTTTGCCGCCGGGGTGGATCGCCCACAGCTCCGGCCGTTCTCTCCCGCCCCAGAACTCCTCGAACGCCGGCGGTACGAAACGCCCGATCAATTCGGGGATTTCCGAGGACAGGTGCAGGCGGAAGCCGTGATTCCCGACGGACCACCGCATGCGGTCCCGGGTACCGGGGAACGGCACGGCCCGCGCCTCCCGCAAGGCGAACGCGCCGGGCCGCTCCGCCGATGCCCGGCCGACGACGCAAGCCGAAGCCCCGTCGCCGAAGAAGGAGGCGGAGTACAATTCCTCCTTGTCCAGGGAAGGCTGGATGTGCAACGTGCAAAGCTCCACGGCGACGATTAACGCCTTGGCGTCCGGACGGCCGCGGACGACGGCTTCCGACATCCGCAGCGCCGTCATGCCGGCCGCGCAGCCCTGGAACGTCAGCGGAAACCGCTCGACGTCCGCCGGCAAATCCAGCTCCCAAGCCAGCTCCGCGTCCAAACCCGGCAGGAAGAAGCCGGTGCAGGTCACCGCGAACAGATGGGTGACGTCCCCGGGCCGGATCCGGCCGTCCGCGAGCGCCTTGCGGGCCGCTTCCGCCGCAAGCCGCGCCGCTTCCTTCCGGTACGCGGCCATCCGCTCCTCGGTGGTGGCGATGGGGGGCCCGCCTGCCGAAGAAACGTACCGGCACCGTTCCGCAGGCTCCAGGAGATTGGGTTCGCAGGTATAACGCGTATCCACGCCGCAGCGGGCGAAGATGCGCTTCGCCCATCTCGCGGCGTCCGGTCGATCCCGAAGCGCCCCGCTGATTCGGGCCAGCGTGTCTTCCTGATCGAGAAGATAGGCCGGAACGGCCGTTCCGATGCCTAGAATGGATGGATGTTCCACGGATCAATTCCTCCCCGGCGGACAAGTTGCCGCACTTCCATTGTACGGGCCGTTCCGCCGGATCATTCCAATCGTGTTTCGTTCGGCAACGAATACCCGTCCAACCGGACGTGCAATGGGCTGACCCTTCCCCAGTCCGACGGAGGAGGCTGGTCTTAGGCAGCGATGAATCGTAACGGACACCGGAGACGTTATATGGCAATATAAGACCACGTTCCCACTGTAACGGACACCCGAGCCCTTATTTTCCCGGAAACCGCCGGATCAGGTTACCCATCAACCGAATAAGAGCACCCGTGTCCGTTAGATCGCCGGGTGAGCAAGATTCCCCCCAATAACGGCCGTCCTGTCCGTTAGCGCCACGTCGCCCTCGACGATGCGGCATCCGTCAAGCCCAGTCGCGAACGGCGAACGTTGGCCCGCTCCGAGATCAAGCCCATCGCCGACAGCAAAAGCCAGCCGCCCAGGCTGGCTTCTGCTTTGGCTATGATGTAAATCGGTGTGCCCATCAGACGGCTTCAATCGGCCGAAACGGCTCTTTCCGCCGCTTCCACGGTATGCTTCAGCAACGTCGCGATCGTGACGGGCCCGACTCCCCCGGGCACCGGCGTAATGGCGGACGCGTTCCGGGCGCAAGCCTCGTAATCGACGTCGCCGACATTGCCTTCGTTGTACCCGGCATCCATGACGACGGCCCCCGGCTTGATCCACTCCCCTTGCACGAACTTCGGTTTCCCCACCGCGGCGACGACGATGTCGGCCAGGCGAACGAGATCCGCCAGGCCCGTCGTTCTCGAATGGCAGACCGTCACCGTCGCGTTGCGGTTCAGCAGCATGGCGGACACCGGCTTGCCCAGGATCGGGCTGCGTCCGACGACGACGGCATGCCTGCCCTCGATCGGAATCCGATAATCATCCAGCATCGCCAGGATCGCCGCCGGCGTGCAGGACGGGTAATGCGCGAATCCGAACGCGTTCCGGGCGAATCCCAGCGTCGTGACGCCGTCCACGTCTTTCCCGATGTCGATCGCGTCGAAGGCGGCACGCTCGTCGATCTGAGGCGGAACGGGATGCTGAAGCAGAATCCCGTGGACCTGCGGATTCTCGTTTAACTCCCGGATTTTGGCGATCAACTCTTCCGTCGCCGTCGACTGCGGAAGGTGAACGGCCGTCGATTCCATGCCCAGACGCCGGCACGCGTTGCCTTTCATTTTCACGTAGGTGGCCGAAGACGGATGGTCTCCCACCAGAATCGTCGCGAGGCAAGGGACGATTCCCCTTTCCGCGAGCCGGCCGATCCTCGTTTTCAACCGTTCCTTGATGCGGTCCGCCACCCGGTTTCCGTCCAAAATCAGAGGTTGCTTTTCCATGCATCATCTTCCTCTCTCGAAAATGGTTAAGAAAACAGAAAGAGGCAAGGAGGAAAATCCCCCTTACCTCTGCCCAGGCGTACGGCTCGTATTCCGCGCGCTCCCCCGCGGTCATCCGCGTTACGCCAGTCACGCGCGGCGATTGTTTCCCTGATTATACCAAGACCCCTGCGATTCCATCAAGATTCGGATGTATCGACACGATCCGATATGCTACAATACTGGAATTGAAATCGGTACGCAGCCACAGGAGGTTTCGCAAAACATCATGCTTATGATCGGAATCGCAGGAGGCACCGGATCGGGCAAAACGACGGTCGCCCGCTCCGTCATCGACCGACTGGGAGCGGATAAGGTGACGTTCATCTCCCAGGACAACTATTATAAGGACCAGACCCATCTCGACATGCCTACTCGGATCAAGACGAACTACGATCATCCGCTCGCGTTCGACAACGGGCTGCTCGCCGAGCATCTTCGGCGGCTGAAGGACGGACAAGCCGTCGACGGCCCCGTGTACGATTTCACGCTGCACACCCGCTCTTCCGCGGAAACGTTAAAGCTGCAGCCCAATCCGATCGTCATCGTCGAAGGACTGCTTGTCCTCTGGGACGAAAACTTGAGGGGAATGCTCGACATCAAGGTGTTCGTGGACACCGATCCGGACGTGCGCATTCTCCGCCGGGTCATGCGCGATCTGGAGCAGCGCGGCCGGACGATCCGGTCCATCCGCGACCAATACTTGCAGACGGTCAAACCGATGCACGAGGCGTTCATCGAGCCGTCCAAAAAATACGCGGACCTCATCCTGCCCGAAGGCGGTCATAACCGGGTCGGCATCCGCATGTTGACGACTTTGGTGGAGACGTATTTGACCGGCGGCCCCGGGCGGGCGGACGACTGAACCCTCGCCTTCCGGATGCTCGGTCCCGGAAAGACGGATGCCTTCGAAGGATCGGCGACCGTTATATGAAACTCCCTATTTTTCGAATTTCATAGATCATCGAACATGCGGCAGCTCCTCCCGGATCATATCTTGTACCATTCTCGATCCAAGGAGGAGAGATAACGTATGGCCATGATGATACCAAGCCCGCTCTGTCAGCAGTTCGCGCGAATTTTGGGAGGCACCGCCGAGGTCGCCAACGGAGTGTGCACCGTCACCCGGCTCCGCGATAACCTGCGCCCGCTCATCGAAGGCCGCCGGACGAATTCCATTCTAGCCCTTGCCGCCTTTTTCTCGTTCGAGGATTTGGACAACCGCGGCAATGCCCTGAACTTGGGGGAGACGGTCATCTTGCAAGAGGAGATCAATCCGTTCATCTCCGCGTTGCGCGCCCAAGGCATCGAAGTCACCGCCCTGCACAACCACTGGCTGTTCGACGATCCGAGGCTGATGTTCATCCATTTCAAATCCGTCGAGCCTCCGTTGTCGTTCGCCGTCAAAGCCGCGAACGCGTTCCGCGTGCTTACGACCCGGACGGTATCCCCGAGCCGTTCCTCCTCTTCCGGAGGAAGATCCCACGGCCAGGTGCAGCAATGGGGATCGTGCGGATGCGCGCGTTCCCGCGGCCGATCGGCGGGATTCTCCCAAGCGATGGTCATGGGCCTACGGCGGGGCAAGTCCGCCGGCCTTCGCCGTTCGTCGGGCGCGCGGAGCTCTTCCCAAGCCGTGCGGACGTCGAGCGTGCGAAGCTTCACCCGCAACGTGCGTTCGTCGGGCGCGCGGAACGCCTCCGGCCGCGGCCGAGTCGGCCTACGGCAGTCCCGTCAACCTGTTAAGCGTTAAAACAAGCTAACAAGCACGCAGGCTGTCCTCGGTCTTATGGCCGGAGGGCAGCCTGTTTCATTCCGCCCGAAGCACGCCGCCTACCGCAGGAACGGCCGGATCCGCGCTTTGATCCCGTCGATGCCGAGCGCGAAACCGAGTCCGTTCTTGTTCTTGGCCATGAACGCGTTCATGCCGATGACCCGGCCCCGCAGGTTGATGAGCGGTCCCCCGCTGCTGCCCGGATTGATCGCGCAGTCCGTCTGGATCAGGTCGTTCATCTCGATCCCGGAAATGGTAACGGAGTCGTGCTTTCGGCTGATGATTCCGGAAGTAATGGAATTCTCCAGCCCGAGCGGATTGCCGATGGACATGACGATCTCCCCGACTTTGCTCGCCCCGGACGATCCGAGCGGCAAAGGAGTAAGCGGCACGGGGGCTTGGATGCGCAGCAGCGCGATATCCTGATCCTCGTCGCTCCAAACCAGGCGGCCTTGATAAATTCGGCCGTTATGCAGCTTGACGAGAATTTGGCGGGGCCGGTTCACGACGTGCTCGCTTGTCAAAATCAAGCCGTCCCGGCGGATGATAAAGCCCGTGCCGATGCCGACGGCCGTAAGATTCGGTTCCGGTTCCCCCGGGAAGAAATACGAGTAAGGCGCCGCCGGCTCGTAGGACTCGTTTTCCTTGATGGCCCGGATGAAGACGACGCCTTTGCGGGCTTTGCGGAAAATGCGGACGAAATAATTCCCGGCGTGCCGATACGCCGGAAACGCATGGGATTTGCTTGCCAGGCGCTTGCCTTTTCTCGCTTCCATGCGACCCGTCCTTTAACGAAAGCCCGCGATCGACGAAGGTTTGTTCGCGCTCGGATACGCGGTCTGGAGCAGCCCATGCGTCAGATAGAGAGTCGGCTCGCCGCATTTCACGCAATAGGCCGCCGTCGGCGGGTTCACGAACGTACAGCCTTTTTTCAAAATGCCGGGCTCGTCGGAACAGCGATTCAATACCGGAGCCCCGCACACCGCGCAATACTTGTCGTTTTCGTCCGGCATTCGCGAGCAGCGGATGCATGGGTGTCTCTCGGGCTTTTTGCTCATGTCGTTTCCCCCAATGCCTATAAAGATTGGTTCTGAAGTGAAGTCGAGGGCTGCGCTTCGGTGATCGGGTTATCCAACAGATCGTTGTCGAACACGTTCGTGAGGACACGGTCTCCACGTTGGCGCCGAATTTCTATCCAGCCTGGTTGCGCGATTTCCCCGACCGCTACCGCGCTGCCCCTGTTCAAGGCGTTGACATTGATCGCCCCCGCGGCCATCGTGATGAACACCGCCAAGCTATCACCCCCGGTAAGTGCCTATATGGTTACGATATTCCGGTCAGGGCTCTTCGGTGTTTTGCACGATCCGGATATTTTTCGCCACTCCGGAAGCGTCGGTCACTCCCCCCTCCATGGAAATCGGCGTATCGACCGCGTCGTTGTCGAACGTAAAGCTGGCGAATTGCCGAAGACGGTTCGATCCCGTCACTTTTCCGTTTCCGTAATTGTTTTTGCGCGCGCTCCTCCATCCCGGCTGATCGTTGTCCCCGAGACCGATAGCCGAACCGTTCGCCACCGCGTTCGCCTGGATGGCTTGGAAACCGACGCTCGTCTGCCGACGGCTCCCCGCCGTTTCGTAAATCTGGATGTTCCGGACGTCGTGCATCGGCGCGTCGACCAAATCCGAATCGTACACGGCGCTCACGGCATTCGTCAGCGTCCCCCCGCTCCAGCTGCCGAAACCTTGGTTGCTCTTGCCGTACGAGCTCCAGCCGATCGCCTGGTTCGTGCCGATGAAAATGCCGGACGTATTCTCCACGACGTTGACCTGAAGCTTCCGGAACAGGACGTTGGCTTTCTGTCCGGGCAACATCAAACGATCGCCTCCCCGTTGAACGAAACCTACGACCATAGCCTATTCAAGCGGACGTCTGGTGTTGCGGATATGTATTGACGGCCATCCGGAACGGAACGGATCCCTCCGGATGGCACGCGGGCCGTCAGATCCAAAACCACGGAATGAAGAACAGGGCGGCCAAAAGCGCCAGGCTGAGCGCGATCGCGCCGAAGCCGAAGCCAAAACCGCCGAAGGGGCCGAAAAACGCCCTCGTTTGGGCTTTCTCCGTTTTGGCGCCGCGGGCTTTCCCGCGTTCGACGGATGCCAGCACGGGACCTCCGGGCAACGCGTTCAGAAACAGCTGCCCGCCGTCGCAGCCGTGCAAAATGCCGAAATGGCGAGTGCCGTCCTGCATCACGGCGCACACGGGTTTGCCGATAAACGGCGAGATGCCGGCCGGGGTCAGGGGGGTAATCGGAACCAAGCTCCTATCTCCTCTCTTCAGGGATCAGACGCCTGCCTGTCGGGATAGCATATGCCCTGGAAGGATTTCCGCCTGTTCGCTTGCCCTGTACCGGATCAAAACCCCCGCCTATCCGGCGTTCCGGCGTTCGGCGAGCGTCTCCCGCAGCCATGCCGGCAGCTCGCCGTCCGCCACGTTCAGCATATCCAGAAAGTCGGAGTCGTTCAGCAGCGAACGGATGCCGGCCACCAGGTTGCGGTCCCCGCTTACGGAACCGAAGCCCTGCGTCAGTTTCTGATGGCTTTCGAACGCGGTCGGCCAGTTGTTCCCCATGTTGATGCACGAAGCGTTTTCCACCGACCCGATCCGAATCGACCCGATGACGAACTGCGGGGACAGGAACGAAGACATGCCTTCACCTCCGATAGTTCACCCGAAAGCCGGTCGACGTTCGCTCCATTCCCTCCCCGGAACGGGAAGGGGCGGCAGGCCCGGCCGGGTCCCGGCTTCGCGCGGCGGCCCCCGCCGCCGGCCGTTCGCGCCCTTCCGGCGTACGGGGCGGTTCTTCCCGCTTTCGCTCCGAAGAAGCCAGCTTGGCGCCGAAATTGTTGCCCAGGTTCAAGGAACCGCTGAGTTGCTCGATGTCGAGCGCGTCCAAGCGGAATTCCAGCTTCTCCAGCACCGGCTGATGGATTTGCAGATGCTCGATCGTCACCTGCGGGAATCGGGCGTGCAGCCGGTTCAAGCTTTCCTCCAAGCGGCGGAACCGTTCGTCCAATTCCCCGAATTGCCTTTTGACATCCTGCAGCACGGCGTCTGCGGGATCCCGCCCGCGACGGACGCGTTTGCGAAACGGATTTCTCACCGCTCGTTCATCTGCCCGCGGAATTCCGAGTCGGTCGCGTCCCGGTCCTCAAGCCGGCTCCGGACGAAAACCGCCCGGAAACGCTCTCCGTTCACCGTCCCGAAAGCTTGGTTTCGTTTGTCGACGCTTTTGAACCCCCGCTGCTCGTTGCTTCCCGTGAAAATGCCGGACGAACCGGAAACCGTGCCGACGCGAAGATCTCCAAATTCTATGCGCACCATGGCCTCGCTTCCTTTCGGGATCGCCGTTTCCTTCTATTCTATGTCTCCGCTCCCGCCGTCAGACGGACTCTCGCCCTTCCCGTTCGCGCGGGACGCCGGCGGCTCGAATTCTACCGGAATCCGGGTGAGGCTCTCGGCTTCGGCGATCGGCAGCTCGATGATCAGCAATCCCTTCGCGTACCGGGCTTTGACGGCTTCCGCGACCACCGGCTTCGGCAGCGCGAGCGATCGCTTGAAAACGCCGAAAAAACGCTCCCTCCGCACGATCCGGTTTTCGGTGACCGGATAGGGGCATGGGAGCTCCCCCTCAAGCTCCAGCGTTTGGCCCTCCAGCCGGATGCCGATTTGGTCGGGGGAAAGAAGGCCGGGGAGCTCGGCTAGCACGACGACGGCTGCCGGTTCATGGTACATGTCGATGCGGGGGCCCGCGACCGGAATCAGCTCGGACATTTCCTGCCAAAATTCTTCCCCCAACACTTCGCCGGCTTGGTCGAACACGTGCTTCGGCAGCTTCCCCCGGTCGGCTTCCATCTCTCATTCCCCTCCAATCGTCCAAATACGCGTTTTGCCCGAAAACGTACAAGCGGAACGGCCGCTTACCGAATAAGTTGATTCATACTCGCGAATGAGGTGATCGACATCGGACGCGCGCCGCAAACTCCGACCGCGGAGGAAGCCCGGAAATGGATGGGGCTTCCCGTATGCGTCGTGTTGAAGGACGGAAGTTTTTACGTAGGGTGGGTTACCGGTGTAGAAGACAACGCGCTGACCCTCGCCGGACAGCGGAGACGGGGCAAACTCGGCCCGTCCGCCCTGAAGCGGGCGGAGCAAGCGCGGGTGAGCGGTTTGTTCTCGCCGTTCCCGGCCATGGGGTTCGGCGGAGGATTTCCGTTCGGCGGCGGCCTCCCGGGAGGCGGAGGTTTGCCGGGCGGCGGCGGGCTTGGCGGGTTATTCGGCCAGGCGAATGCCGGCGCGGGCGCAGGCGGGGGCGGGTTGCTGGGAATGCTCGGCAAAGCATGGCCGGGGATCAAGATGGGATTCGGCCTCATGCGCATGATCATGCCCCTGCTCGGCGGTCTCAAAATTTGAGGCCCCGGGCGGCCTCCGCCGTCCTTCTCCTGCATGTTTATGCTTCTTAAGCCGGAAATAAACGGAAAAAAGGCCGGTCAGCGTACTGACCGGGCCTTGCCGTTCATGCTTCCCCAGGCGGCGAAACGCCGCCCTGGAAACCGAATGCGGATTAGATGAACCAGCCGCTAGCGAGGATGATCACCAGCAGGATGAACAGTACGAGCACAAACGCCGCGCCGCCGCCGAACCCGACTCCTACTCCAGCACTCATCGTTTGTCAGCCTCCATTTGTTAGGGATTTGTGATGAGTCATCACCCTGCTAACATATGTCGGGGACGGATGCAGAGACTGTACGTTTAACCCGGGTCGTCATCCGTACCCGCGAAAATGGGCGGCGCTTGGCTTACTCGTTCCAGAGCTTGACGCGCGCTTTCACGAGTTCGGCGCGAAGCTCTTCGGCTTTGTGCACGTCGGCTTTCTCCAGCTGGGAAACGTAATCGTCCCAGATGTCGTCGAATTCTTCCGGCTTCGCCAGAATGGCTTTCGGAATCATTTTCCAAGTAATGTTCTTCAGCTTCTCTTCGATGACGGTAGAATCGCTGTCCGACGGGATCGGAATGTTCCACGCCGCGCCCCAAGGCTTGACTTTGAACTCTTCCTCTTTCGGGAACAGGTCCTTCCAGATCGTCGCGCCGTAGTTTTTGAGCACTTCTTTTTCCACGTCGCTGTAGTCGTTCGTCAGCTGCTCCGGGAATTTCAGCGTGTAATAGTTGCCCGTCGGATCTTTCACTCCGTCGCCGTAATGCGCGGACAGCAGGGTGTAGTTGCCGATGCCCGATTCCTTCTGGAAGTTGGTGCCGTCGTTGATGCGGCGGTCGTTCACTTCCTTGATCATCACGCGTTTGCCGTTCTCGACGGTGTAGTGCTTGCCTTCGATCCCCCAGTTGATCAGGACTTGGCCTTCGTCTGAAGCGAGCCAGTCGAGGAACTTGATCGTCCGGACCGGATCCGGGTTCGTCTTGGAAATCGCGACGCCGCTGCCGGCCATGAAGCCCGTCGGCCAGAAGGACGTGTCCTTGAAGTTCTCGTTCAGCGTAACCGGATAATGGCCATAGGCCTGGTCGAACTTGCCTGCGGCTTTCAGCGCTTTCTCGCCGTCCGCGTAGTCCCATAGCTGGTCGATCAAGCCGAGCACGCGGCCGGAAGCGACTTTCGCCTTGTATTGGTCGTATTTCTGCACGAAGCTTTCCTTGTCCAGCAGCCCTTCCGCGTTCATGTGGTTCAGCCAGCGGAAGTATTCCTTCTCCTCCGGCCGGAGGAAGTGGTACGTCACTTTGTACGTGTCGACGTCGATGTTGAATTCGCCGTCGTCCGCGCCGCCCGTCGTGAGGAACGCCGGGTTCGTGACGGAGATGTACATGTGCCAGTCGTCCGCGTTAAGCGTCAGGCCGATGTTCTTGTTGCCGTTCTCGTCGGTCGGGTGTTTGGCGAGATATTGCTTGATCGCGTTCTCGAAATCCTGCACCGTGCGGATCCTCGGATAACCGAGCTCTTTCACGACGCGGTGCTGCAGCTCGAACCCGCCGCCGGCTTCGAAATACGTTTGGCCTACGCCGGCATAGCTGGGCAGCACGTAAATGGAAGGGTCGTCTTCGCTGTAACGCAGGCGTTTCAATTCGTCTCCGTAAACCTTCTTGAGGTTCGGGCCGTATTTGTCGATCAGGTCCGTCAAGTCGATCACCGCGCCGGCGTCGACGAATTTGCTGATGCTGGTCTTGGCGCTGATGAGATCCGGATATTTGCCGCTCGTCGCGATCAGCGCGGATTTCTGCACCGCGTCGCCGACGGCGAATTCCGCGTCGAGCGTGATGCCCGTTTTCTCCGTAATGTATTTGCCCGTCTCGTCCTGCATGTTCGCCCAGTTCGGGTTCGGGTCTTCGCTGTAGTAGGTGAGCGTGAGCGGTTTCAAATCTTCCGCGGGCGCGGACGCCGACGCCGATGGACTCGCGGAGCCGCTTGCGGCGGCGCTGCCGCTCGGGCTGGCGCTGCCGTTATTGTCCTTGCCTCCGCAGCCGGCGAGCAGTCCGGCAAACAGCGCGGTGCTCATGAGCAAAACCGGCCATTTTCTTCGTTTTGCCATCTTCTATACCCCTCCAGATCGTAAAGAGAATGACGGAGCGTATGCGTATGAACAGGTTGTGCCTGTCGATACCGAAATTCGCGGAGTCCGGTACGGCTGAGGTCCTTCAGCCTTTGACGGCGCCAAGCGTCAAGCCTCGCACGAAGTAGCGCTGCAAGAACGGGTAGACGAGCAGGATCGGCACCGTGACGACGATCGTGATCGCCATCTTGACGGATTCCGGCGAAACGGTGGCCAGCACCTGCGTGATGTTCGTGTTTCGGTAATCCCCGTTGTTGCCGGAAGTCGTGCTGAGCAGCACCTTCGTCAACTCGTATTGCAAAGTCGTCAAATGGTCGCTGGAACCGTTGTACAGGAACGTATCGAACCAGGAGTTCCACTGTCCGACCGCAAGGAACAGCGCGATCGTCGCCAGCGCCGGCGTCGCCATCGGCAGGACGACCCGCCAATAGATGGCGAAGTCGCTGGCGCCGTCGATCTTCGCCGATTCCTGCAGCGCGTAGGGAATTCCGTCGATGAACGACCGGATGACGAACACGTTGAACGCGCTGACGAGGCCGGGAAGCACGTAGACCGCGAACGTATTCATCATGTGCAGGTCCTTGATCAGCAGATAGAACGGAATGAGCCCCGCGGAAACGTACATCGTGACCGCCAGGTAGGTCGATACGAATTTGCGGCCTTGGAAGTCCGGCCTGGCCAGCGTGTAAGCGAGCATGGACGCGCTGATCAACCCCAGGATCGTGCCGACGACCGTCCGGAGCACCGAAATTTTGAACCCGGTCACGAGGCCGTCGAACGAGAAAATGATGCTGTAGTTTTTGAGCGTGAATTCCCGCGGGAATACCGTAATGCCTCCCCGGACGCTGTCCGTCGAATCGTTGAACGAGAGCGCGAGCACGTTCAGGAACGGATACAGCGTGACGATCGCGACGCCGATCATCGCGATCGCGATGACGGTGTCGAGCAAACGGTCGGACCAGGGAACCCCTTTCGTCATTCGTCGTCTGGCCATGGCGGCTCCCTCCTTACATGATGCTTTCTTTGGCGATCCGCTTGAACAGCCCGTTCGCGGCGAACAGCAAGATGACGCTGACGACGGAATTGAAAATGTTGATGGCGGTGCCGAAAGAGTAACGGCTCATCTGCAGCCCGTATTGCAGCGAGTACAGGTCGAGAACCTGGGAGTAATCCCGAACCAGGTTGTTGCCGAGCAGGAACTGTTTCTCGAAGCCGATGCTGATCAGATGGCCGATCGACAGGATCATCAGCACGATGACGGTCGAACGGATGCCCGGCAGCGTGATGTGCCAAATCTGGCGCAGGCGGCTCGCGCCGTCCACTTTGGCCGCTTCGTACAGCTCGGGGCCGATGCCGGCCATCGCGGCCAGGTAGATGATCGCGTTCCAGCCCGTCTCCTTCCACGCGTCGGATACGGTGACGATGCCCCAGAACAGATGCTCTTTCCCCATCCACTGGATCGGTTCATGGAGGATGCCGAGCCACATCAGAAAATCGTTCACGACGCCGTTCTCGCCCGCCAGCATCCGCGTGATGATGCTGGTCGCGACCGCCCACGACACGAAATGGGGCAGGTAGGAAATCGTCTGTACCGCCCGTTTGAAAAACATGTTCCGGATTTCGTTCAGCAGGACGGCGAACAGAATCGGCACCGTGAAGGTAGCGACGAGTCCCATGACGCTCATCGCCAGCGTGTTGCGCATGACCTGGTAGAACATGTCGTCCCGGAAGAGCGTCTTGAACTGGTCGAGGCCGGCCCATTTCTGTTCCCAGATCGACTTGCCGGGCTTCCATCGCTGGAACGCGATCAGCCATCCCCATAGCGGGTAGTAGCTGAAAACGAACACCCAGACGACGAAAGGCAGGGACATCGCATACAAGTAACGGTTCCGGAACGCAACTTTCCAAAAGTTGCTTTTGCCCGTTTTCGCGGAGAGCGAGACGTCCGGATTCCGAGCTGAGACCGCTTTCATCGAATCCCTCCTTGCTGCTTGAAACGCGGTGCCTGTCTTCATGATAAGGAATTCGCCGCCAGGTTCCTACACCACAGATCGGGCGCAAAATCATATAAAAATTAGAGGTCGTGACCGCGCATCCGCAAAAAAAGGCGCCCCCGGAAGGACGCCGTTATGCGTTACTTTTTGCGATACGCGGTCGGCGAAGTGCCGACGTACTTGCGAAACTTGGCATGGAAATAATCGACGTTGGAGTAGCCGACCCGTTCCGCCACCTGGTATACCTTCATGCCTTGCTCCAGCAGCTCCATGGCTTTCCCGATCCGGACTTTGTCCAAGTAGGTGTTGAAAGATTCGCCGGTGACGCTTTTGAACAGCTTGCCGAGATAGGAACTGTTATACCCCAGCGCCTCCGCCAACGTCTCGAGCTTCAAGTTCTCCTGGTAGCGGCGGTGGATCAAATCCGTCATTTTGCGGATATGCCGTTCGTTCCCGCTGCCCCGCAGGCTCCCCGCGATTTCCTCCGCCAGCCGCGTCAGCCGCTCCATCATGCCCCGATAGTGCGGCTCCCCGTGGATGGCGAACGCTTCGGCGGACCAAGCATGGCTGCGCCCACGAAGCTCCGGACGGCTCTGGGCCAGCTTGCCGATGACGGAACCGGTCGCGGCCGCGAAAGCCGCCTTGATGTCCTCGCCCGGCTTGCCTTCCGCCGCCATCGCCCGTCCGGCTTTCCGGATCAGAGCGGCCGCCGATTCGGCGTTGCCGATGTCCAGCGACAGGAACAGCCGCTCCTCGAAGTCATCCGTCCGGAAACTTTCGGCCCCTTCCGCGGCCTGCGCTTCCATGGCCGGTACCCGGTCGTAGATCCGGTCGTCCCCGAGCCAAAATCGGGCGGAGATCAGCTCGCGGGCCCTGCGATACAGAGCCTCGATCTCCACGATCTCCCGGGTCGATCCGCCGGTCACGGCCGTAAAGGATATCCCCTCTTCCCGGCAAGCCTCCATAATCTCGGCGTGGATCCGGGCATGGCGCCCCGTAACGGAACGGAAGTCCTCGCGAAGCAGAAGGACGATGCAGGATTCCAGTGCGAACGCCGTCCCCGCGCCGTCCGATTCGAGCGTCTCGGCCCATTTGCGCTTGAGGCGGGCAGACGTATCCGCGCCGTTCTTCCCGTCGCCGTGCGGTCGGATGAGGATCAGCTCGTAACCCGGCCACAGCAGGCCGGCAGCGGCCCATTCCGATTCGGAAGGCAGACGGGAGCTGCCCGTCAGCAGCGAAAGCAGGATAGGCTCCGCCGATTTGCCGGCTTCGGCGGCGGCCCTCTCCTTGTCGAGAATCGGCTTCAGCTTGATCAAATATTCGACGAGCTCGTCCTCGTCCACCGGCTTCAGCATATAGCCGTCCGCTTTCAAGCGCATGGCGGTCCGCGCGTAGTCGAAATCCGCGTAGCCGCTCAGGAACAGAAAGCGGGGATGCTTTCCCGGCCGCCGCGTGACCTTCTCCATCAGCTGCAGGCCGTCCATGCCCGGCATGCGGATATCCGCGACGATCAAATCCGCATCCGACGTTTCCAGCTTCCGCAGCGCTTCCTCGGCGTCCGCGGCGGCGTCCGCCGCCCGGAACCCGTAGGCTTCCCAGTCTACGATCGTGCGCAGGCCTTCCCGGATCAGCTTCTCGTCGTCTACGATCAGTACGTTATACATCCTGCATACCCTCCAACGGAATCCGGAAAGTCACGACCGTTCCTTTGCCGGGCCAACTCTCGATCCGCAGCCCCGCCGACTCTCCGTACGTCATTCGCAGCCTTTGCTGGATGTTATGCAAGCCGATCCGGTCGGCGTCTTGATGCCCGACCGATTCCCGGATCTGCGCCAGCCGTTCGGGCGGCATGCCGGCCCCGTTGTCCGCCACGCTTACTTCCAGCCCATCTTCCCGCAGCATCGCCTTCACGCGCACGGCTCCGCCTTCCGCATGGCTTTCGAGGCCGTGGATGACGGCGTTTTCGACCAAAGGCTGAACGAGCAGCGGCAAGATCCGCGCGCGCTCCGCTCCCGGATCGATCTCGAGCTCGTACTCCAGCCGGTCGTCATGCCGGAATTTCTGGATTTCCAAATAGCAGCGGACGATCTCGATTTCCTCTTCCAAGCTGATCTCGCGGCCTTTGATTTCCAGGTTTTTGCGCATCAGTTTGCCGAGCAGCTTCACGATTTGCGCGATTTCCTTCTCCCCTTTCAAATGCGCCTTCATCCGGATCGATTCGAGGGCGTTGTAGAGAAAATGGGGGTTGATTTGGCTCGCCAGCATTTTCAGCTTGATTTCGTTCTGTTTCCGCTCCAGCTCGCTCGTCTGTTCGTGCGAACGGTTGACTTCCTCCATCAGCTCCTTGACGTTCGCCACCATCTGGTTGAACTGGCGGCTGATTTGCCCGAGTTCGTCGTTGCCGTCCACGATCAGCGCCGCGTTGAAATTGCCCATGGCGACTTTGTTGATCTGGCGGTTGAACAGGAGGAGCCGTTTGGTCAATACGGCGCAGATAAGATAAATCAGAAGGAGAGCGGCTGCAGTGACGAACAAGATGATTTGCAATCCCCGTTCGCTAATCCGGTTCGCTTCTTTCGTGATGCTCCGGATCGAGAAAACGGATACGATTTTGAGATTCGTGAAGCTTTGGGCAGGCGCCAATTCCCCGATCAGCACTTTGGACCGCTGACCGTCGATGCTGCGTTCGTAAGTACCGGGTTCCAGCATGGCCAGCTCTTCGCCCAAATGGGTGTCGCCGATCCGCTTTCCGATCATGTTCGGCCGGTTCGAAGCGACGATCACGTTGTTGGCGTCGGCCAGCAACGTCTCGGAATCTTCCTGCAGCAGGGTCTTGTTCAGCAGGGTCGTGTTCAAATCGATGTCGAGCACGCCGAACGTGCGGCTGCCTTGGAAATAGACGCTGCGGACGAGGCTGAGCATGCTGCCTGCTCCCCGGCTTTCGCTCGGGAAATAGTACCATCCGATCCGTCCCGCCTGAGCGATGGCCGACTGGTACCAGAAACCGCTCTTCGTCGGCTCGTCGAGGGGGATGAATTCCCAGTTGTTGAGCAGCGACGGATTATCCGCGTACAGCTTGATCCGGGTGATTTCCTCGTTGAAATCCAAATACATTTGAAACGTCTTATAGCTCTTATAGGCATCCACGACTTGGCCGGCGTCTTGATAACGGGTCGTCACGACGCTCTCCAGGTCCGAGTCCAGCGACAACCGGTTGGACAGCGCCTCGGCGACGCCCAGCAGATCGAACGTCCGGGCCTTGACGCGTTCCATCGAATTTTCCGTCTGCTCCATCGCCTTGTCCAGCGCGGATTGCCGGTATTCCCGGACGACGAAGAAGCCGATGATCAGGAACGGAAGGAGGAAAAACAACACGTAGGACAGCATCATTTTGTCGCGGAGCTTCATGTCGTTGAACCGTTTGGTGATGTGCGGCAGCACGCTTCCCCTCCCCTCCCTTCCCTTCGGTTGAATCCGCTTCCATCGTTCATCTTAACACGGAACGGGGAATTGTCCATATAGCCGGGAATGTCGGATTTTCCAGGGATTTTCCGTGCGATTGTTGCTGACTTTTCACGATCCCGATCGGCCGCTCGAAGAGCGAGTCGCCGACCACGTATCCAACCAAGGCTTTAAGTCGGTCAAACCGTCTTAACCGGATGCACGACACCTTCACCATGGCTTTAAGTCGGTCGCACCGTCTTAACCGGACGCACGACACCTGCAACCATGGCTTTAAGTCGGTCACACCGTCTTAACCGGACGCACGACACCTGCAACCATGGCTTTAACTCGGTCACACCGACTTAACCGGACGCACGACACCTGCAACCATGGCTTTAACTCGGTCACACCGACTTAACCGGATGCACAACACCTGCAACCATGGCTTTAAGTCGGTCACACCGACTTAACCGGATGCATTGCACCTTCGACCAGTGTCTAAAGCTCGCCGCACTCGACCAGGGTCTGAAAGCTAGCCGCACCGGCTTAACAAAAAGTACACAGCGTAAAGTCGGTCTCGCCGACCGAAACGAACAAGCCCACCGTCCCGCCAAGGAAGATGGGCTTGCTTGTTTTATTTGGATTTCTTCTTGGCCGCGGACCTGCCCTGTTTCTTCGGATCGTCCGGCGGAGGCGCTGCGCGCTGCGATCCGTTCGGCTTGACTTCGTCGCTCATCGGACCTGGCTCCTTTCTAAGGGACTCCCCTTAGTATGGGTCCGCCAAGCCCATCCGATGTGCCTTCCGGCGTTCGAACGAGAAACGTCGTCTTATGCGGGATTCGCCGAATCGGCTCCCTCCGACGTTTCCGCATGCCGTCTGTCCTGCCAAATCCGTTCCCGATAAGCCCCCGGGGTCAGTCCGGTTTTCCGCTTGAACAAAGTGGTCAAATAAGCGGCCCCCCCGATGCCGACGGCTTGGGCGATTTCCAGCACGGACTCGCCGGTCGTGACCAGGCGCTCCGAAGCTTGGTCCATCCGGACTTGCTGCACGTACTCCATCGGGGAAACGCCCTTGATCCGCTTGAAGGTGCGCTGCAAGTGAAACCGGCTGCCGTGGCAGCGGTCCGCGAGCTCCTCCAGCGTCAGCCTCTCGGCGTAATGGCGGTCGATGTACCGGACGATTTGCTCCACCCATTCTTCATCGGGCAGCCGCACGCCCTGCGGCCTGCAGCGCTTACACGGCCGGAAGCCTTCCGCTTCGGCGGCCGAAGCGTCGGCGAATATCCGCACGTTCGACCGGTTCGGAGCTTTGGATTTGCAGGACGGACGGCAGTAAATGCCCGTCGTCTCTACCGCGTAATAGAAAACGCCGTCATACGTTCCTTCGTTCCCTACGATCGCCTGCCACTGTTCTTCCGTTGCCAAACCGATCACCTCAACCCCATTGTACCCCGTTACTGCCGGTCCGCAAGCCGCCGCGGATGAAACGGCAACATTTCAAAAACCGACCGTTTCCCCTCTGATCTCCACGCGTCTCTTGAGCAAGGATTGGCCCGCCTGGTAGAACGGATACGCCGCGAACGCCAGCAGCATCAGAATGCCGAATAGAAGCGGACCTTGGCCGAAGCCCAACAGATGCAGCAAATATCCGCCTACCCAGGACATCACGCTCTGCCCGATAAACGCGAAGCCGCTGGCCCCGTAATAAGCGCCCCGCAGCCGCTCGGGCGCGATCTCGCCGATCAGCACGTCGCCGACGACGAAGCACAGGATTTCCCCGATCGTGAAAACCGCCATCGAGGCCGCCAGCAGCGCGATGTGCTCGAAAATGCCGAAGCCGAACAAGCCCAATCCGAACAGCAAGCACCCGATTTTGAGCGACTGCAGGGCGGTTACGCGTTTCATCAGCCTGCCGAGCGGATATTGGAACACCAGCACGGACAAGGAGTTGACGAAGAACAAGAACGAATAGAAGTCCACCCGGTCGTGGCCGATATACTGCGAAAGCGTGCTGTCCAGGTGGGAATAGGCACCCGCCGCAAACAAGTTCCCCAGCAGGAAACAGAGGAACACCTTGTCCGTAAACACGATTTGCGCCATTTGCCGGAACGAAACCGCGGCAACTCCGGCTTCGGCCGTTTCATGCGGTTTTTCCTTGTACTTCAGCATCATCGCGACGATACCCAGCGCATACGCCGCGAAAATGCCGGCGCCGATCAAGAACGGAACAAGGGAGGAGGAAGCCCCCGCGCCCAGCTTCAGGCCGAGGATCGGCCCCGCCGCTCCTCCGACGTTGATGGCGAAATACCGGGCGCCAAACACGTCGGATCTCCGCTCGGCCGGCACGACGTCGGTCAGCAGCGCCCGGGCCGACGGCTCGAACACGTTGCGGAACAAGCCGTTCAGCGCGCTGAGCAGGAAAAAGACCCACGTGGACCGGGCAAAAGCGAATCCGACGAACGTCAGGCTCCATAAAACCATCGAGACGACCATCACCGGATACCGGCCGACGCGGTCGGACAACGCGCCGCCGAAGAAGCTGCTCGCCGTACCTACCAGGAAGCTGACCCCCAGAATGGCTCCGATCGTGCCGGGGTCGATGCCTTTGACCTTGCCCAGATAGATGCCGAGAAAAGGGATGACCATGAAAAAACCAGCCCGCGAGAGAAAGGTCCCGATGAGGATGCCCCATGCGACGGGATGGAATCCGAGGGCGGCGGAGAGTTTGGATTTCATAACGGCCTCCTGAAGCCGATGGCGGCGTCGATTCATTCATCATAAGGCACCGCGAAGCTTCCGACAAGAACAGTCGTGAAATCTCCTCTCGATGGGATGATCGTATCGCCGATTTCCCCGTCAGATTCCCCGTCATCTTCCCCGTGATCCTCCCCGCGATCGCGGGAGTTGCGCTGATTACGCGGACAAGTTGAAGCGTTGACTCCGTCAGGCCGCAAACACGTAAGTGCTTCAAATCGGCGAGATGAAGGGGAAGCGAAGGATCGGGATTCGGCGGAGTTGAGTAAGAAAGTTTCAAAAAAGCATCACGGTAATGGGATTTCGGCGGAGTTGTGTAAAAAAATTACATAAAAGCATCGCGGTAACGGGATTTCGGCGAAGCTGTGTAAAAAAATTACATAAAAGCAACGCGGTAACGGGATTTTGGCGGAGTTGTGTAAGAAAGTTTCATAAAAGCAACGTGGTAACGGGATTTCGGCGGAGTTGTGTAAAAAAATTACATAAAAGCAGCGCAGGATCGGGATTTCGGCGGAGTTGTGCAAAAAAATTACATAAAAGCAGCGCGGTAACGGGATTTCGGCGGAATTGTGTAAAAAAATTACATAAAAGCAGCGCAGGATCGGGATTTCGGCGGAGTTGTGCAAAAAAATTACATAAAAGCAGCGCGGTAACGGGATTTCGGCGGAATTGTGTTAAAAAATTACATAAAAGCATCGCGGTAACGGGATTTCGGCGGAATTGTGTTAAAAAATTACATAAAAGCATCGCGGTAACGGGATTTCGGCGGAATTGTGTTAAAAAATTACATAAAAGCAGCGCGGTAACGGGATTTCGGCGGAATTGTGTTAAAAAATTACATAAAAGCAGCGCGGTAACGGGATTTCGGCGGAATTGTGTTAAAAAATTACATAAAAGCAGCGCGGTAACGGGATTTCGGCGGAATTGTGTTAAAAAATTACATAAAAGCAGCGCGGTAACGGGATTTCGGCGGAATTGTGTTAAAAAATTACATAAAAGCAGCGCGGTAACGGGATTTCGGCGGAATTGTGTTAAAAAATTACATAAAAGCAGCGCGGTAACGGGATTTCGGCGGAATTGTGTTAAAAAATTACATAAAAGCAGCGCGGTAACGGGATTTCGGCGGAATTGTGTTAAAAAATTACATAAAAGCAGCGCGGTAACGGGATTTCGGCGGAATTGTGTTAAAAAATTACATAAAAGCAGCGCGGTAACGGGATTTCGGCGGAATTGTGTTAAAAAATTACATAAAAGCAGCGCGGTAACGGGATTTCGGCGGAATTGTGTTAAAAAATTACATAAAAGCAGCGCGGTAACGGGATTTCGGCGGAATTGTGTAAAAAAATTACATAAAAGCAGCGCAGGATCGGGATTTCGGCGGATGATAGACCCTTCGTTACTGCTGTAGGGCGAATAATTTCGCGTGCTTCGGCTCTTCGGACAACTTGATTCTTGATTCTCCGGTAACGCGAAAAAACCGGCCGAGGACATGGTGAAAGTCCCTCCGCCGGTCTTTCGCGCCGGATCCGATGCCGACCGGGCATGGCAGTTGCTGCCCTCAACCTTCCGTCAATTCGAACAGCAAGGCCGACTTCGGCTCGGGCAGCGCCACGGTCAGTACGCCCGCCGAAGCGTCCCAACTCCATCGAGCATCCGTCTCTTTCGGGTAACCGCAGCGGACCGTGACCGGTTTCCCGGCGAGTCGGGCAATCGGGATCGCTTGCTCTCCCTCCTCCGATAACGTCCGCCAGACGGCCAAGTAATTCCGCCCGCCGGGGGCCCGCAGCCCCAGGCAAATCCAGCCGTCCTGCGGCGTCGGCAAGCCGAGCGGCCAGAACGGCACGGATTCGGGAATGTCGCGGCGAATCCGCTTGTAATAGTCGAGCGCTTCCTTGACCAGCGCCCGGCGCGCCGGCGTCAGTTCCGCCAGGTGCCCGCTCTGGTGGACGCGAAGCAGCAGGGCGTTGACCATGTTGAACACGACCTCCCGGTCGTCCCCTTCCCGCAGCGGATACGACCAGACCGCCGACTGCTCGGGCGTGAGCGCCGAAGGCGAAGCGGCGGCGATCTGCGCGTACTTGACGTAATCCTCTTGGTCGCTGGTCGACTGGATGCTGTGGCGGCTGAGCTGCGCGTAGTCGATGCGCATGCCTCCGCTCGAGCAGTTCTCGATGACCAGCCCCGGGTACCGCGCGAAAATCCGGTCCAGCCAAGCCAGATAGGCGCGGTTGTGCTGAAGCAGGCCGTCGCCGAAGCTGTCGGCGTCCGTCTCCGTGCCGATGCCGGCGTTGATGTTGTAATCCATCTTGATATAACCCGCCCCGTAATCCTCCACCAGCCGGCGAATCACTTCATCGGCATGCCGGGCGACTTCAGGGTTGCGAAAATCCAGCTGATAGCGGCTGCGGTCCACCACCCGCTTGCCGTGGCGCTTGAAAAACCAGCCGTCGTCCGTCTCCGCGAGCTTCGGACTCCGGATGCCCATCACCTCAAGCTCCAGCCACAAGCCGGGCACCATGCCCTTGCCGCGGATATAATCCAGCACGTAACGAATCCCTTCCGGGAACCGCTTTTCGGACGGTTTCCATTCGCCGACGCCGTCCCACCATTCCCCTTCGGCGTACCAGCCGGCGTCGATGCAGAAGTACTCGCAGCCCGCTTCGGCCGCCGCGTCGATCAGCGGCAGCAGCCGCTCCGTCGTCGGATTGCCCCACAAACAATTCATGTAATCGTTGAAAATGATCTTCAGTTCCCGGTTGTCCTCGTTGGGGCTGCGGATGATCCGGCGGTATCGCGTCAAACACCCGGCCGCTTCCTCGAATCCTCCCGTGCACGAACCGAACGCGACCGGCACCGATTCGAACGTCTCCCCGGGCACCAGCTTCTTCCACCAGTGATTGTCGTGCTCCGTCGGTCCGCTGATCAGGATCGACAAATGGTCGAACTGATCGTTCAGCTCCCAGTGCCAGGAACCGTTATGCTCGATTTGCCAGAAGTAGCCGAGCCCGGCCTCGCGGTTCTCCAGCCAGCCCATCGGAATGTGCTCCGCCGACGACCACGAACCCGTATTGCTGAAGGCGATCCGCTTGGAGCTGCGGTCCTTCATGTGGGACAAGCCCAGTTCCGGCAACGTGTACGACCGCCATTGAAGCTCGCTCTGCCAACCGTTATGCGGAACGGACAGCACCATTTTCTCGTCGCGGTCGCGGTCCCCTTCTTTGGACAATCCGGTCAAGGCGACCGTGGAGACATACTCCAGCCCCAGCGGAGCGTTCCCGCCGTTGCGCAGCTCCGTGCGGCAGCGAACGATCGGCAAGCCGTCGTAGAACTGGTAGCGGCAGACCGCCTCCAGCCCCGTCGCGGGATCGGCGAGACGCAGCGCGAACGCGCGCCCCAAGGCGTTCCGCTCCTCCTCGTGCCCCGCGTATTTCATGCGCAAGCCCGGATAAGAAGCGCGATGGCTTCTGCCGTGGTACTCGGCCCGGTCTTCCCCGGTCAATTGCACCTCCAGCGCGCGGAATCCCGGCTTGCGCGCTTCCCGGATCCTCGTCTCGTCGAACGGAACCGCCGCGAAATGCAGCAGCCGCACGTCGCCGTCCTCCGTCACCTCGAATACGAGAAACAGCCCGTTTTCCGTCAGCTCAATCCGTTTCGCCAACCCGTTCCTCTCCTTCCGTTAACCCCTGGTATATAAAGAAACCATACGACGCGCGGGCGCGTGTATGGTTTCTTCCCTTCTTTCCCGTTCGGGACGGTTCGATTATTTCGCGGCGCCGAGCTGGATCCAGGCTTTCTGGATCTCGTCGATCGCCTGGTCTTTCGTCTTGCTCTTGCCGATATAGGCCTGCATGATTTCGCCGAGCTTCTGGTGGAAGCTGTCGAGCGAGTAGTTGATCGCCAGGTCGCCGGATTTGCCGCCTGCTTCCAGATACTCGTCCATCGCTTTCGGCATTTGCAGGTCCGGCATCGTGCCGTCCTTGATCGGTGGGATGACTTTCGCCACGTTGGCGAACCAGCCTTTGCCGTAGTCGGACGTGTACAGCCAGTTGAAGAAATCGATCGTCTCGCGGGCGACCTTGGAATCCTTGTTGATGCGGAGCGCTTGGTCGGCGCCCGTAATGATGAAGGAATGGTCCGGGTTATCGTCGACCGGGTAGCCCATGATGCCGATCTCGATGTTCGGATCGATCTTGCGGATGCCGTCTTCGACCCAAGCGCCTTGACCCGTCATGATGGCCGCTTTGCCGGTCGCGAAGTCGGTGATTTCCTTGTTCAGGTCGCTTTCCAGCGGCTTCGGCGTGCCGTGCTCGACGGTGTAGTCGACGAAATCGAAGTAGTTCATCATGACCGGGTTATCCTTGAACGTCGTTTGGCCTTGCTGGAATTTCGCGGCCAGGTCGGCGGCGTTGCCGTTCGCGGCGACGTCGATGTAAGGCTGGAGGATATGCTTCTGCACCCACCATTCCTTGTAGCCGTTGGTGAAAGGCGTGATGCCTTTGGCTTCCAGCTTGGCGACGGCGTCCTTCAGCTGCGTCATCGTCTTGGGCGCTTCGGTGATGCCGGCGTCGGCGAACAGCTTCTTGTTGTAGATCAGCGTGAACAGGTTGCCTTTGACCGGAAGGCCCAGCACTTTGCCGTCATAGGACATGTTGGCTTTGACGGCGTCCGTCATGGCGGCGGCCAGCGGCTCGTTCGTCAGGTCGGCGCTGTATTCGGCGTATTGCTTGATCTCGCCGCCGGCCGTCGTTTGGAACACGTCCGGCGTATTGCCCGACGCGATCCGCGATTTGAGCACCGTCGGATAATCGGACTGCATGATTTCGAGGTCGATCGTGACGTTCGGCTTCACTTTCTTGTACTCTTCGATGTACGCGTGGAAAGCGTCCGTATACTCCGGAGACGCGGTGAACATCTTGATCGTCACGGGCGCGTCGCTGCCGCCGGCCGAAGCCGCCGGAGAGGATGCCGCGCCGCCGGCGCTCGGAGACGCCCCGCCGTCGTTCTTGGAACCGCAGGCGGCCAGAACGCCGGTCGTCAGGACCAGAGCAAGGGACAAGCTCATCCATTTTTTGACCATTTCTTTAAGCCCCCAATCGAATTTGACTACGTTTACATTCTAGAGAAACGGGTCCTCAAGAGAAATGCATTTAAGTATCCCATCGAGGGTAAAAAAGTGGACTGCTCATTTTCCGTCTTCGAGTTGGTGCCGATATTCGGTGGGCGACATCCCGAACGCGTTTTTGAACGCTTTGCTGAAATAGTTTTTGTCCTTGTAGCCGATCAGGTCGCTGATATCCTGGATTTTCAAGTGCGGCGCCTCGAGCAGTTCCTTGGCTTTGTCCATCCGGACCTTCAGGACGTACTCGTAGATCCCCATGCCGTATTCCTGCTTGAACAGCTTCATCAAATACTCGCGGCTCAGGAAGTATTTTTCCGTGAAGGTCGAAATGTTGATGTCCTCCGCATACCGTTGGTCGATGTATTCCTTGATGTCCTGGATCCGGAAGCTTCCGAATTCTTTCGAGTACCGGCGGATTTTCTCGCAATAGTGGTCCAGCACCCGCATGAACAGGTCTTCAAAGCCGGAGAAATCGCGGAAATCGCGCGAAATCCCTTCGGACCTCGTCCCGCTTCTTTCCAGCTCCTCCGGAGGCACTCCCATGTCCAGAGCCAGATCTTGAAGCAGCACCTCCATCTCGCCGATCGTCCGAAACGCGTCCCCGAGGGTGAAGACGCCCGCCTTGCGTATTTTTCCCAAATAATCCTCCGCCATTCCCTGCACGAAACCGGGATTGCGATCCTGAAGCGCGCCGCGGATCATCGCGATCCGCCCGGACAAAGCGAACCACTCCGCCGGCCGGGCCGAGGGGGCGTCTTCCGCGGTGACCGGATCGCCGAGCCGCAGCAAATTCATGGACAAAAGCCGCTGCAACGCCTTATCGTAGGAGTCCGCCGTTTCTCTGGGATTCGCCGCCACGGTACCGATTGCGGCCAGAGAGGAGACGGCGAACATGCTCTCCAGCTTCCGGCAGGCGTCCCGCAGCAGGGCAGCCGCTTCCTGCCGGCGCATCGAATCGTTCCCGTTATCCTTGAACCGGAACATGACGATCAGTTCCCGCTCCTCCTTCGGATTGGCGAAGCTGGAACAGGGCATGACGCGGGTGCCGATCTCCTCGATCACGTTGTTCAGCGCGAAATGGAGCAGCGAGACGTCGCCCCGGAATTTCCCGCTCTTGATCTCGTCCAAATTCAGGATCCGCAGCACCGCGGCCAGGTGGCGGGTATCCGGATGGTCCGCGTCGATCAGCTTCAGCGAAGACGCCAGGGAAGGATCCTGCGCATGGCGCTCGATCATCGACAAATAAATTCTTTCCTTCAACTTCGGCAAAGACATGTTGAGCGCGATTTCCTTGTCGATCGATTCGCTCGCCTCTTTGCGGCGCTCCTCCAGGTAACCGACCGCCTTCTCCAGCGCCGCGTTCAGTTCCCGGCGGATGACCGGCTTGAGCAAATAGTCGACCACCTTCGATTGGATGGCCTGCTTCGTGTATTCGAAGTCGTCGAAGCCGCTGATCACGATGGTGAGCATGCCGGGAGCCTCGGCCTCCGCCAGCTTGAGGAATTCGGTCCCGTCCATTTCGGGCATCTTCATGTCCACCAAAGCCAAGTCGGGCCGCCATGAGCGGACCAGCTCCATCGCGGCGTTGCCGTCCGCGGCTTCCCGGATTTCCCCGACGCCCAGCCGGTCCCATTCCCCGAGGATCCGGATCGCTTCGCGCGACGGCAGCTCGTCGTCTATGATCAGTACCTTATACATGAAGACCTGTCCCCCTGTCCGGCAATACCATGCGCATTTCCGTGCCGACTCCTGCCTCCGTTGCGATCTCCAGCCGCGCTTCCCCGCCGAAAATCATCTGCAGCCTCGTGTTCACGTTTTTGAGCCCGATGCTGTCCCGCTCCTGCTCTTCCCATTCCTTGTCCAAAGACTGGCGAATTTGCTCCAGCTTGTCCGGCGGGATGCCCGGACCGTTATCCGCGACGGAAATCGCGTGTTCTCCGTCCCGCTTGGCATAGGCGATCGTGATCGTCACGGGCGAGGAGACTTTCTCGAGGCCATGCTTAATCGCGTTTTCCACCAGCGACTGGACGGACAGCTTCGGGATCAGCAAACCCATCGCCTCTTCCTCCAGCTCGTACGCGACGATCAACCGCTCGCCGAACCGCGCCTTCTGCAGCGTGAAATACTGCCGGATGTGTCGGAGCTCCTCCTGCAGCGTGACGACGTCTTTGTCGCTGATGCTGTATCGAAGCGTCAGCGCGAGGGCGTCTACCATATCCGTAATGTCGGTCATGCCGTTTTTCAACGCCTTGGTGGAAATGGCCTGAAGCGCGTTGTAGAGGAAATGCGGGTTGATTTCCGCCTCGAGCGCCTTGAGGATGGCGCTTTTCTCCACCAGCTTCATCCGGTACCGTTCGTTGATCAGATCGTTCGTCCGGATGACCATGGAATTGAACCGCGCCGCGAGACGGGCGATTTCGTCGTGGCCTTTGACCTCGACTTCCACGTCGAAAAAACCGTCCCCGAACCGGCTCATCTTCCGTGAGAGCTGCTTGAGCGGACGGGTGATCGCATTGGATGTGACGGTGACCAGCAGCAGGGAAACGATGAGGAATCCCAGCCCGATCGCATAGCTGTACATCCGGTTCGTGCGGGCGGCCCGGTTGATTTCCGAATACGGGATCGCCTTGATCAGCTTCCAGCCGCTCTCCTGGTGGCGATTATACAGAATCAAGTATTTGGCGCCGTCCGGCCCGGCCCAGTCGAGCCGGTTCCGTCCTCCGTCTTCATCCATCTGCCGGAACAAGCCTCCGCGTGCCATGTCCTGATAGAAACCGGCGTTGCTCCAGTAGAACGGCCGGTTGTCCGGGTCGACGTGCACGACCTGTTCCCCGTCCGCGATCGGGATGTCCCCGATGATCTGATTTCGCCCGGACGTGTTGAAAAAGAAGGAAACCATGGCCTGGGGCTTGCGGTCGATCAGGCTTCGGTACACGCGGTGGTACCCCATGAACGCCGTTCGGGCGTCCACGGCGTAACCGGCGTTCTCTCCGAGCAGCAGCGTCTGCACCGTACGGTTTTGCGGGTTATCCAGCGTTGCCCGGTACCAAGGGGCGGCCGGGATTTTGAGCGCGGTGTCGGCCGCCACCCGCACGCGGATATCGGGATCGGAACGCGAAATATAGTAATATTTTTGTTCGTCGATCAAATAAAGGTAAACGCCGACCAGATCGCCGCGGGAATAATAAAGCCCCCGAACGTAATCCTCCAAATAGAGCTGGGAGGCGTAGTCGTTTTCTTCGTTGCGGATGGCGAGCATGAGCTGCTCGAATTGCAGCGGGGGCAGCGACAGCTGGTCCACTTCCGACAGGAACTTGTCCAGGTTTTTGCCCACGATCGCCAAATTGCTCCCCGTCCCGCTGACGTTGCTTTTGAACGACTCGTTCTCCAGCGTTTTGTAGGAAATATAAGTCAAAGAGCCGACCGACAGCACGATGATCGTAGCGAAAAGCAGGATGAGTTTGCCCGCCAGCCGCCCGGTTACCGAACGGATCAGCCGCCGAGGCAGCCGCCTCAGCCATAGCCAGAGCTTCCCCAATTCCGGGTCCCCCGTCTCTGTAGAGTGGATTCTTTCATTATAACGATGCGCGAGCGGAGCGCCATAACCGATTTCGCGGCGGAAGTGTACACGTTATTACCCTTAATTGATCACGAATCTATATTTCGGCGCATGAAGCGCACTTTATATAATGGGAACTAGCTTAAAGCCCTCGTATCGGGCGGTTATGAAATGGGGAGTGAACCGACATGCAGAGAATCGGGAGAAAAACATCCGGCAAAATCGAGTTCGGGATGTTTACGTTGCCGGTTTTGATATGCATCGTTCTGGCCTTCTACATTCCGTTCTTCATGAGTATGTACTACTCGCTGACGGACTGGAACGGCATTTCCAGATCGGTGAATTTCATCGGAATGGACAACTTCCGGCAAATTTTCTCGGGCGACGCCAACTTCAGCAGCGCCTCTTGGTTTACCGTGAAATTCTCCATCCTGTTCATCGTTTTGTCCAACGTGCTCGCCATCGTGATCGCGGTGCTGCTGGACCAGAAGCTGAAGACGTCTTCGCTGCTGCGGGCCGCGTTCTTCATCCCGTACATTTTGAGCTTGGTCATCGTCGGGTTTATCTGGAAATTCATCTTTTCCCAAGGCTTCGCGTCCCTGGCGGACACGACGGGTTGGCCGATCTGGGGCTGGAGCTGGCTGGGCACGCCGAAGCTGGCCTTCGTCTCCGTCCTGCTCGTCTCCGTGTGGCAGTCGATCGGGTTCTATATCGTGATTTACCTGGCGGGGCTGCAGTCCGTTCCGTCCGACCTGCTGGAAGCGGCGAAGGTCGACGGCGCCGGCGCGTTCCGCCGCTTCTTCAGCGTCGTCCTGCCGATGCTCGCGCCTTCCGTCACGATCGCGGTCTTCATGTCGCTGACGAACTCGATCAAGGTGTTCGACGTCATCCTGTCGCTGACCGGAGGCGGTCCCGGCGGATCGACGTACAGCGTGTCCTTCGATATCTATAGGGAGACGTTCCAAAACAACCTGTTCGGCTACGGCACGGCCAAAGCGCTCGTTCTGTTCGTCGTCGTGCTGATCATCACCGTGCTTCAGCTGACTTATTTCAAACGCAAGGAGGTCGAGCAGTAATGGCTGGCAACAAAACGGCCCGCGCGGCGCTCGAAATCGTGATGATCGCGGTCGCCTTGCTGTTCCTGTACCCGATCATCCTCGTGTTCTACAATTCGTTCAAATCGTTCGGCGAGGTCATGCGCGACGTCATCGCGCTGCCTCACCAGTGGACTTTCGCGAACTATTCGTATGTATGGAAATACATCGATTACCCGAAGCTGTTCGTCAATAACGTCGTGATTACGGCTCTCGGCCTTGCGGGCATCATCCTGATTTCCTCCGTCGCCGCTTACAAGCTGGCCCGGACGAAAAGCAAGTTCAGCGCCCTGCTGTACATGCTCGTCATCATTCCGATGCTGATCCCGTTCCAGAGCATCATGGTCACCGTCCTGAAGCTGGCCCAGAACCTGCACCTGGCGGGCAGCGTTTGGGGTCTCGGCTTGCAGTATTGGGGGCTGGGCGCTCCGATGGCCGTGTTCATCTACCACGGCTTCGTCAAAGGCGTGCCGAAAGAGCTCGACGAGAGCGGCATGATCGACGGAGCGACCGGCTTCAGCCTGTTCTTCCGCATCGTTTTCCCGCTGCTGAAGCCGGTGACCGCCACCATCGCCGTCATCGACGTCATGTGGATTTGGAACGACTTCCTGCTTCCGCTGCTCATGGTCAACGGTTCGCCCGACACCAAGACGCTGACGCTGGCCGCCTACTCCTTCGTCGGCCAGTACAATACCGACTGGCAGTATACGATGACGGCCGTCGTGATGGCGGTGCTTCCTTCCATCGTCGTCTTCATCCTGCTGCAGAAGCACATCGTCAAGGGCGTCACCGCAGGCGCCGTCAAAGGTTAATCCCCGCACGCCTTCTCCATTCAGCCGTAAGCGCGCGCCCCAACGGGCCGCCCTTACGGCTGAATCCATTTGGAGACGATGTATCGGAGGACGTCCCCTCTGCTGATCACGCCGACGACCCGCCGGTCCGGATCCAGCACCGGGACTTTTTTGAAATGATGACGGGACAGAATGGAAACGAGTTCTTCGAAACCGTCGGATTCCTGCAGCGTCACCAGGTTCGACTTCTTCATGCAGTCCCGTACCGGTCTCTCCAGTTGGGCCGGAATCAGCTCTTCGGCTTGTACCCGGTCCAGCTCCACATAGTACGAAAACAGGTTGACGTATTTAGGCGAAATGGGCTTGATGAACCGCAGCACGTCTCCGTCGCTGACCATGCCGGTCAGCTGTCCCCGTTCGTTCACGACCGGGGCCCCGCCGATCTTATGCCGGACGAAAAGCCCCAGCACCTCTTTCAGCGGCGTGTCCTGGGTCACCTGGATGACGTCCTTGATCATGAGTTCCCGTACGTTCATCGCGATCACCAATCTCTTCCTTTTTCCCGTAGCGTTGCCCGACAACCCCCGGGTGTATTCGGATGCCCGCCCCATCATGCGGAAAAGCGCCGGCAAACGCCGACGCTTGGGGTCTAACGACCGCCGGGAATCGAAGCTAGATGATGAAGCCTGCGCGAATGATTATGACCAGCAGGATGAACAGCACGAGCACGAAAGCTAATGCTCCGTATCCGCCGAAGCCTCCGAACCCGACTCCGCAGCCGAAGCCGATGCCGCCAACCGGGAAGCCCATGAATCATCACCACCTTGGCAGGATTGTGATTCCTCATCACATCCCTAACTTATGCCATGGTTATTTATACGGTCAGTACGGATGCCCGGTCCGGCCAATATCCGCGATTGCCTCGGTCAGTCCCCCGGTTTACAGACGTTCGGGAAGGAATGAATGGAAACGCGTCGGGAGATACTCAGGGGGAAATCGGGCACGGGAGGCTGACGGATGAACGGTTGGGAAATGGCGGGCCGCGCCGCCGCCGTATTCGTGATTCTCCTCATTTGGTCTCGTATATTGGGCAAGAAACTGGTCTCCCAAATGACCTTTTTCGATTTCGTCGCAGGCATCACGATGGGGGATATCGGCGGGATCATCATCTTGGACCGTTCACTCAGTTTAAAGACCGGCGCCATTCCGCTCAGCGTCTTTTGCGGGATGGCGTTTCTGGCGGGGTGGATCGCGCTGAAGAGCGTCCGTGCCCGCGGCATCCTCAATTCCAAGCCTACCCCGGTCATCCGGCAGGGGCAAATATTGGAGAATGCCATGGCGAAGGTCCGCTTGACGATGGACGACCTGCAAATGCTGCTCCGCAAAAAAGACGTCTTTTACGTGGACGAAGTGGAGCTCGCGTACCTGGAGACGGACGGCAGCCTGTCCGTTCAGAAAAAACCGGAATTCATGCCGGCGTCGAGGAGAGATCTGCGTGTGCCCGCAGCCGCCAGAGGGGAGCCCCGCGCCGTCATCGTCGACGGCACCGTGATGTCGAGCGCCCTGGAGGCGGCCGGCAAAGACCTGGAGTGGCTGCGCCGGTCTTTAAAGCGGCAAGGCGTCGAGGACGTGCGGGACGTATCGCTGGCCCAAATCGACGGAAGCGACAGGCTCCACGTCGACCTGAAGAAGGATCCGCTGCTGCACTAACGGCCGGGCCGCACTTTCGCCGCCTGCGTAGTATAATGGAATGGAGCAGGGCAGCACGACGGAGGGGAGCAACGCTTTGATTACTTTGAAAACGAAAGAACAAATCGCGAAGATGAAAGCGGCCGGGAAAATCCTGGCCGAGTGCCACCGGCAGATCGCCGGTAAAATCCGTCCGGGCGTCACCACGATGGAAATCGACCGGTTCGTCGAGGACTTCCTGGCCAGCCGCGGGGCGATTCCCGAGCAAAAAGGCTACCACGGCTATCCCTATGCCACCTGCGCGTCGGTAAACGACGTGATCTGCCACGGCTTTCCAAAAGACGAACCGCTGAACGACGGGGACATCGTCACGATCGACATGGTCGTCAACCTGGACGGCTGGCTGGCCGACTCCGCCTGGTCCTACGCGGTCGGCCAAGTCTCGGAAGAGGCTCGCCGCTTGCTGGACGTAACCAAGCGGTCTCTGTACCTCGGCATCGAGCAGGCGGTCGTCGGCAACCGGATCGGGGACATATCCCACGCCATCCAAACGTACGCCGAGTCGAACGGCTACTCCGTCGTCCGGCAGTTCATCGGCCACGCCATCGGGCAGGAAATGCACGAAGAGCCGCAAGTCCCGCATTACGGTCCGCCTCATCGGGGGCCCCGCCTTAAAGAAGGGATGGTCATCACGATTGAGCCGATGCTCAACATCGGCACGTTCGCCTGCAAGATCGATCCCGACGGGTGGACCGCCCGGACGGCCGATGGCAGCTTGTCCGCGCAATACGAGCACACGATCGCCATCACCGCCGACGGTCCGCTGATCCTGACGGAACAGTGAACCCGCGGCAGCGCGAAGATCCCCGGGAATCCGATTCCCCGGGGATCTTTTTTGCGGGAGTTTTCTCACACCGCGCTGTTCTTGACGGAAGAGCTGTCGTTCAAATCGGGGTCTGCCAACAGGTTGATCGGCACGTTGGACGGCGACAAATCGCCGTTGATTTCCCCAAGAGCCTGGTTGCGCTTATAAGAAACGAATTGGTCGATATACTGCAGCGGGCCGGCGCCTACCACGGAACCGTTATCGTTGGAATTCACCTTGAACGCGAGGATGTTCACCGCCGTCGGCGCGAAAAAGAACATCGGATTTCCTCCCTGTGTTTTTATCGGCTAAAGCAGGCTGATCTTCCACGTCGGCGAATCGATCAGTTCCTGGTCTCTGACCCAAGACAAGGTGAAGGACATCGGCGACAAATCCCCGTTTTGCTCGCCGATGCCTTGATTGCGCTTGTAGGACACGAAAAAGTCGATCTGCTGGGCGGTTCCCATCTGCACGGTCGCTCCATTGTCGATGGCGTTGATTTTCAGCCCCAGGATGTTCACCATGACCGGGGTCAGGCTCACGAAGCGTTCCCCCTTGTCGGAAGCGCGATGCGGTCCGATTCGAAGGAGGAGTTGGAGTCGAGCTGGTCCCGATCGTCCACGAAGCTCCGCGTTCCCAGGAATTCCGCGCCGTCCCCCATGTTTTGCCCGATCCCCATGTTTTTCTTGTCCGAATTGTGCCACTCCGCCAGCAAGTTCTGGCCGACGTTGATGGCCGAGGCGTTCTCGAACGAATTGACCTTGATGATATGGATGTTGATGATCATGCAGGGGGGGTGATTCGGCATCGCGCTCACTCCTTTGGCCGGCTCCCCGGATACCGGGTGACTTTGATCGAGATGGCGTCGATCGCCTCGTCATCCAAAGTCCAATGGACGTTCAGCACCCTCCGGACGCCGTCGGCGTGCTGCTGCCCGAAGCCTTGGTTTTTCTTGGCGGCGACGTTCCGGTTGATCTTGCACGCCTTACCGACGGAGACGGAACTGAGATGGTCGACGTTGTTCAGCTTCACGTTTCCTAGGTTAATCTCGATCGGAACCCGGGGCATGGGGGATTCTCCTTTCCGGAGGCTTATACGTAAGCTTACTCGCCGTCGTCCCGAAATATGAACCCCTTGTCATTTCCGGCGCCTTGCGAAAATAAAATGAAAAGAGCATCGCTGAACTCTGGTAAAGGGTTGAGGCCGAAATGAACTCCGACAAAATCAACAGATGGCTGGAGCTGGCGAGAAGCTTTACCGGCAACGATTTTTGGTCGGACATGTTCAGCGGGACGCCCGGATCCGCGGAAGCCGCCGGCGAAAGCCCCGTCTGGGAGGGCAAACCGATGGGCAAGCGCCCCCTGTTCCCGGCCGCGGACGTGCTGACCTCCGATACCGAAGTGCTGGTCATCGTCGATTTGCCGGGAGTGGCGAAGGAAGATATCCATCTGTCCGTAGGCGACGAGGTTCTTTATATCAAAGGAGAAGCCAAAGCGTTGTTTCCCCAGCACGTCCCCGTAAACTCGGAAAGGTTCACGGGAAGCTTCGAACGCCCGATCGGCCTGCCGGTGAAGATCGACGGATCGAACGCCGCCATCCGGGCGACGTTCCGTCAGGGCACCTTGATCGTGCGCATCCCCCTTCCTCCGGCTTGGAAAAAGACGATTCCCATCGATTGAGGTGAACGTATGGCGCTCCTGGACTGGCTTTTCGGACCCCGCGCCCGCGAACGGGAACGGGTTCGGGAGCTGGAAAAGCGGGTCGAGACCGTGGAAAGGCAAATCCGGCGGTTGTCGGAGGACAAGCCCTCTTGCCCGCCGCTGGTGATTCAGCATGCCGAGAAGGTCGTGGTGGAACGGGTGGATTACAGCAGCCATTTCGGCACCTTGGACATCGACAGCTTGTCCGGCCAGCTGAACATCGGCTTGAACGTCCAAAGGCCGCTCGGGCCGGACGAGCCTTTGCCCGGATTCGCGAGTCCGGCGCGTCCTCCGGGCGGGCCTGCCTTCCCGGGTTTGCCAGCCGACGATCCCCCTCCCGGCTCGTTGCCGCACGACGCGAAGCCGCAAGGTCCGCCCAACAGCGGACCCGCCTGCCATATCCGCCCCCGCCGTCCGTTCGGGGGAAACGGCGAAAAGCCCGCCGAATCGGCGGGCGATAAAGGCGCGTCGTCTACGAATCCCGGATGAAAATTTCCCGAAACGGCTCGGCGTGGTTGATTTTCGGCATCCGGATTTCCAACACGCCTTCATGGAAACGGGCAATCGTGCGGCCGGTGTTGATGTCCGACGGCAATGGGATTTCCTGCGACTCGCTGCCGTGCTCGATTTTCAGCTTTCTCCGGGTGGCGAAAAAACGGACGCTGCGGGGCGAAGTCCCTTCCGGGAGCTTGCAGCGGACGAAAATCGAACGGTGGGTCTCGAACAGCTCGTAATCGATCTCCTTGTTGAATGCGGGAAGAATCCCTTGCCAGCCCGGCACCGCCTTCGGCAGGAATTCCCCGATCGCCTTCTGCACGAAGTTCGAAAGGTTGCCCGCGTCCAAGTCCTTGCCGATAAACGGCATTTGCTTCATCAAGTCCCGTTGAAATTGCTGCCAATCCATCGCGGGATGACGTTTCCCGTTCATCGAAATTTCCCGCCTTCCGTCGCGATCTGACCTATTGTATGCCGCCCGCCGCCCAAATGATACCGTTTCAGGCTTTGACGGCCGAGAAATCGCAAGCCCGGAAATACTGTTCCTGGGCCAGCATCAGCTGGGTATATTTCAGGAGACCCATGCCCACCTCGGGATCGAACAACGTCGTCAAGTCGAGATCCTGGAGCTCGCTCTCGTCTACGTCCGCTTCATGGCTCATGAAAGCTTCCGGCTGCGGCCTGTCGCAGCGGAAGCCGGCTCCGCGGAGGCATTCCATCCATTCGTCCACCGAAGCGATCTTGTCGATGCCGAAATAATCCAGGATTTCGTCATAGGTTTCCTCGGGCATCGGCTCATGTAGGACCATTTCCCGGTCGAGCAGCCGTCCATTCGGCTTGAGTACGCGGTAATACTCCCGGATGGACGGCTCCAGCCCCGCGAACAAGGTGACCGATTCGGCGAACACGACGTCGAAGGTCTCGTTCTCGAACGGCAAAGCCGTTACGCTGCCCTCCACCCACTCGATTCCGTCCAACCCTTCCTCCGCCGCCCGCTTCCGGGCTTTCTCCAGCATCAGGGGGTGCTGATCCAAAGCGGTGACGCGATAGCCCTGCTTCGCCAGGTAACACGCGGTCCTTCCGGTGCCGCAGCCGACTTCCAGAATGCGCAAGTCCGACGCGGGGAGTTGGCCGAGCAGCCTCCGGGTCGCCCGGAAGCCGCCCGGATGCGCGGAAGACACGCCCAGCCTCGACAACATATCCATGTATTCCAAAAGGAACTCCTCCTCCAAGGATGCATTTCCCAATAGGTATATGGAGGAGGTTCAAATGCCGTGTTTGCGTTCGCCCAGACCGGGCAAATTTTAGGAGCTAACCGTTCCCCGAACCGGGTCCTTCGCGGCGTACGCATGCTGCTTTCTGCGAATCGCCGGCGGAAGGTCGGCGAGCTCGTTGACGGAGACGACCGCATCCGTCTTCTTCGCCGGCTTGGTCCAATAGCGCTCGTTGCCGGGCAAATCGTCGAACCAGGCAGCGTCCGGCGGACAATCGAGCGTCATGAACCGTCCGTAATTTCCCTCGCGCGACTGATGGTATTTCAGGTACGCCTTGCCGTTCTCGATCGCCAGGATTTCGATTTTTCCGGACGTATGGCTCATCGAAAGCCGCACCCGTTTGCCCAGCCCGGACGTTCTCGCTTTGGCCTGCTCTACGATCTCGTACACTTTGGCCAAGGGCAGGACGAACGCCTTATTGCCCGCCACCGGCCGGTTCACGAAGAAATAGTACGGGGTCACGCCCGCCCAGGACAAACGGTCGAGCAACTCGCCGAGCACGATCGGATCGTCGTTGATGCCGCGCAGCACGGGCGTCTGATTGACCACGATCGCGCCGGCCCGGTGCAGCGCTTCGAAACCCTTCATCGCTTCGGGGGTGATTTCGCGCGGGTGGTTGATATGGGCCATCACGTAAATCCGCTTCTCGGGCGTGGAATAAGCACGGATCAGATCGAGCAGCGCCTCGTCTTCGTATATGCGCATCGGGTTGAATACCGGAAGCTTCGAACCGAGACGGATGATCTTGACATGGTCGATGGCCCGAAGACGCTCGATGATGGTCCGCAATTTGGGCGTGCCGAGGATCAGGCTGTCGCCGCCGGTCAGCAGGACGTTGCTGATCTCGGGATGCTCGGCGATGTACTGCAAGCCGGGCTCGACATCCGACACGGCTTCCTTTACGTCGTTGCGGAACAGCCGCTTGCGGAAGCAGTACCGGCAATAGGCGCCGCACACCTCGGAAACGATGAGAAGCGCGGTGGAACCGTATTTATGCTGGCACCCGGGGACGACATAGTTGGTATCTTCGTCGGAGGCGTCCCACCTTCCGTATTCCCCGAGTTCGTCTTCGTTCGGAATGACCAGCTTGCGGATCGGATCGGCGGGATCGCTCCAATCGATCAGATTCAGGTAATAATCGTTCACCCGAAAAACGAACTTCTCCGTAATGCGTTTGAGTTTCTGGCGGTCCTGTTCCGGAATATGCGTCAACTTGTCGATGTCGGTGATGTACTTCGGTTGTGCCATAAACACCCTCCTCAAACATGGTTTTCTTTCCCGACAGGGTCTTTTGCGGCAACAAAAAAGACCCGCTGCACGGGTCAATAGACGAACGGAGCATACTCGTTCCGCCGAATACATGCCTGACCCATCCAAAGCTGACGAGGTTAGCTGACGGACTCGGGATAGATGGTTCCCTACGGCCCCGGCAAGGACCGATTCGCCCCACAAGATTGGTTCCCCCGCTTCCCGGCCGAAACCGGGAATTAAGCTCGGTTATGCGATTATGGGAAAGATTGACTTACCTACACTATAACAAATGATTGCTTTACCGACAATTTAAATTTTCTAATAAAGTTGTTTGTAAATTTTTTGTAGATTTTTGTCACCAAGCGCGATGGAAGCGCAACGTTTCCTAAACTATATCAAAGGACGGATTATCTGACAATCTCATCTTTATAATTAAGTTGTTTGTAATAATTTATATGGCCATCGCATAGGATGTTTTTTTGCGTTTCCCTACCGCACCCGGTGTCTTTCCGTCACCCGCGTCCAAAAGCCGCCTTGGAATCGCGACGGTTCGTGCGAAATGACGAACGCCTTCGGCGCCAGTTCGGATAACGAGGACATCAATCGTTCTTCGTTGCTTCGCTTCACCAGCACCTGCATGACCATCCGTTTGCCGTCCCGTCCGTCCGCAAGCCAAGAGGTGACTCCGTATCCCAGGTTCCTCAATTGGACCGGCAGTTCCAATTCCGCGGAATCCACGATCACCTGAACCACCAAATAGCCGAGGGCCAGTTTTTCTTCGATTTTGTTCCCCAAATAGACGCCCAGACCGTAGCCTACGCAGTAAGCCGCCATATTGACCGGATCAGATACGTTACGGAGCACCAGCGTCAAACCGAGCAAATAGACGAAAACTTCGACGGTCGAGAGTAAAGACGCGACCGCTTTCCGGCCCTTGATCATCAAGATCAGCCGCAGCGTGGAGAGCGACACGTAAACGATGTTGATCGCAATGATGACGAGAACGGTATACACGCTGATCATTCGGATCCGATCCCCCTCGCCGTTGTTCAAACGAAAAAGCGGCCATTCCCGCAGGATTGACCGCCTATCGATATCTTATTCCGCGCCATTCACCCAGGCGTCCACTTTGTCTTTGTTGGCTTCCACCCATGCCTTGGCGGCGTCTTCGGGGGACTTGCCGCCCTGGATCTCGACCATGACATTCGCCATGTCGTCCGAGGTCCATTCGAACTGGTCCAGGAACGTATACGCGTCTTTCTTGTCTTTGTCCAATCCTTTGCGGACGATCGTATGGATTTGCTCGTCTCCGCCGAAGACGCCTTTGGGGTCGTCCAAGTATTTGAGGTCCATCTTCGCGAACATCCAGTGCGGCGTCCAGCCCGTGACGACGATCGGCTGCTTATTGTCGTATGCCTTCTGCAGTTCTTGGGCCATCGCGGCCGACGAACTCTCGAGCAGCGCTATGTCCTTCAGCGGATACTCCTTGATCGCTTTTTCGGCCGCCATCATGATGCCGGCGCCCGGCTCGATCCCGACGATCCGGTTGTTGATCGATTTGGCGACTTCGGGTTTATTCAAATCCTCGATGGACTGAATGTCCATGTAGGCCGGAACGGTCAAGCCGATTTTCGTCCCGTCCAGGTTCGTGCCGAGATCCACGACGTCCTTCTGGTATTTCTCCCAATAGGAAGCATGCGTGCCCGGGAGCCAGGCCGCGACCATCGCGTCCGCGCTGCCGTCCGCGATGCCCGCCCACATCGGGCCCGCGTCGACCTGCATCATCTCCACCGCGTAGCCCAGCCTGGACTCGAGCACCTCTTTGACGACGTTCGTGCTCGCGATTTCGGAATCCCACGCCACGTAGGCGAGTTTAATCGACTTCTCTTCTTTTTTGCCGCTGGAACAAGCGGCCAACAGGGCGATCACCAACATCATCGATACGGCTAAACTCCATTTCTTCAAAAGCGGACAACTCCTTCAGGTATGTTTTCTCTTGAACGCGTTTTGCGTCAAGCGATCAAGCAGGATGGCCATGATGACGATCGCGATTCCGGCCTCGAACCCGATGCCCGTCTTGGCCTGGGTGACGGCCCGGTACACGAGCGCGCCTACCCCTTGCGCCCCGATCATGGAGGAAATGACGACCATGGACAGCGACAGCATGATGGTCTGGTTAATGCCGGCCATGATGGTAGGCAAGGCGAGAGGCAGCTGCAGCTTGAACAGCTTCTGCGCGGGCGTGGACCCGAACGCGTCGGCCGCCTCGACAAGCTCCGAGGGCACCTGGCGGATGCCTAGATTCGTAAGCCGGATCGTCGGCGGAATGGCGAAAATGATCGACGCGATGACGCCGGGAACGACGCCGAGCGAGAAAAACGTGACCGCCGGCAGCAAATACACGAATGCGGGCATCGTCTGCATGAAGTCCAGAATCGGCGTTACCGTCTGCCGGACTTTGCCGCTGCGCGCGCAGAGGATGCCGATCGGCACGCCTCCCGCGATGGACAGGATCGAGGCCGTCAGGACCAGCGCCAGGGACTTCATCGAAGGTTCCCACAACCCCAAGTTGTCGATCAGGAACAATCCGACGAAAGCGAACGCCGCCATTTTCCACTTGCCGATCCCGTACGCCAGCGCGGCGATCAACACCATCAGGACGAGGGCCGGCACGCCGAGCAGCGCGCGTTCGATGCCGTCCGTCATGCTCCCGATGATGATGCGGATCAGATCGAAAAACGGGCCGAAATGGTCCGTAAGCCAGGTTTCCAGCCATTCGACGCCGTCACCGAGCGGCAGCTTGGGCAAATCCATCCGCGCTCCCTCCTTCCGGTACCGCGTTGCCCGCGAGGGCGGACAGCACGGCTCCTTTAATGACGATGCCTCGCAGCCTCTCCCGATGGTCGATGACGGCTACCGGCACCTTGGCTTCGGCCATTGTCTCGAACAGCTCGTTCAAGTGCGTGTCGGGCGTTACCCAAGGGACTTTGGACTGCATGACCTCGAGGATCGTCTTGTCGTACTTGAGCGCCAGCGACGCGTCGTCGGCCGTGATGACGCCGAGCAGTTTCATTTCCTTGTCGGTGACGTACAAGCTCGACACCCCGTTGTCCCTCATGAGTTGCAGCGCCGTCCGGGGCCCCCGCTCCGGAGAGATCGTCTCGGGCTGGATCATGACGTGGGCGGCCGTCAGCACCTTGGACAGGTCGACGTCTTCCACGAACCGTTCGACGTACTTGTCGGCCGGTTGGATCAGGATCTCTTCCGGCGTGCCGATTTGGACGATCTTCCCGTCTTTCATCAGCGCGATCCGGTCGCCGATCCGCAGCGCTTCGTCCAAGTCGTGCGTGATGAACACGATCGTTTTCTTCATTTTGGATTGCAGCTCCAGCAGTTCGTGCTGCATATCCTTGCGGATCAGCGGGTCCAGCGCGCTGAAAGCCTCGTCCATCAGCAGCACCTCCGGATCGTTCGCCAGCACGCGGGCCAGCCCTACCCTCTGCTGCATGCCCCCGCTCAATTGGCTTGGCCGGCTGTTCTCCCATCCCTCGAGGCCTACCATGCGTAGCGCCTCGCGCGCCCGCTCTTGCCGCTTCTTCTTGTCCGCCCCTTGCACTTCCAAGCCGTACTCCACGTTGCCGAGAACGGTCCGGTGCGGGAACAGGGCGAACTTCTGAAACACCATCCCCATGTGCTTTCTCCGGAAGGTCCGCAGCTGCTCGGCATTCATGCGGACGACGTCGGCATCCCCGAACAGGACTTGGCCGGACGTCGGCTCGATGAGCCGGTTGAGCAGGCGGACCAGCGTGGACTTCCCGCTGCCCGACAGCCCCATGATGACGAAGATTTCTCCTTCCCGTATGGAAAACTCCGCCTGGTGCACGCCGACGGTCATCCCGGTTTCCTGGTAGATTTTCTCCTTGGACCAGCCTTCTTCGAGCAGCTGCAGCGCCCGTTTCGGGTCCGATCCGAAAACTTTCGTCAATTGCTTCACTTCGATGGCGGCCATAGGCTCCCCCCTCCTGAAAACGCGATGATCGTCATAGAAAAACCCGTTGTCGCAGAACGGCACGGGTTTCGCGGCAGCAGCGATCCGGGTACTGTTTTCGAAAATGGCGGAGGATCGATGCCGGGTTCCCCGTATGCCTTTCGAACGGGCGGGCTGGCATTGGTAATCACTATAGCAAACATCTCCCATACATACAACCCTCAAAATAATTTTAAGTTGTTTGTTAGAATATAGGAGTGGCCCGGTCTAATCCCTTTTCGCAGCTCAAAAAAGCCTTCCTCGGCATTGCATAAGGAAGGCTTCGTGCCGCAAAAGCGGCCGTCTAAAATGCCAGAATATGCCCGTGTCGGCGAATAACCGCCCATACCGGCAATTCCGCTCCTGCATAGAATGATCTCAACCTAAGTAAAAGGAGCGATCGCGAATATGGGATTTTTTCCGACTCCGGGTTTCCCCGGAAGCCCGCCGGGCGGAACGCCGGGCGGTTTTCCCGGGGGATTTCCGGGAGGACCGCCGGGAGGTTTTCCGGGCGGCGGGTTTCCTGGCGGACCGCCGGGGGGTTTTCCGGGAGGCGGGTTCCCGGGCGGTCCGCAGGCCCCGACGTTGCCGCCGCCGCAGTTCGTCCCGCAAATGCCGATCCAGTCGTTCGCCGTCGATCCGGGAGCGATCCGGAGATGCCTGTTCCGCAATACGTATATTTGGTTGAACAACGGCGAACAGTTCTGGTTTTTCCCCACCTTCGTAGGCGCCCGGTCCGTCGCGGGTTTCAGATGGTTCGGCTTCTTCTGGGCTTACTTCGGCATCGACACGAACCGGATCCGGTCGTTTACCTGCTTCTGATGCAAGGGGAATCTCCCCCATTATCTCAACGCCGAAGGAAAAGGAAATCCTCCCCGCGAGGGGAGGATTTCCTTTTCTTAAGCGCGGCATTATCCGCTTTCCCGCGCTTGGTTGATGAACGACTCCGTTTTTTCGTAAGCTTTCTCGCTGCCCACGATGACGAGCACGTCGTTGCCCAATAGAATGACGTGGGGACCCGGGGAGATGGAAACCTGGGTGCCCCGGCGGAGAGCGATGATGGTCGCGCCCGTGTTCTGCCAGAATTGCAATTCGCCGATCGTTCGGCCGGCCGCGTAGGAATTCTCGTGGACCCGGATTTCCGCGGGGTTGTACGGCTTCAAATTTTGCAACCGGTCGGAAGCCTCAATGATTTCCGACAGCAAACCGTCGAACTTGCGGTCGATTTCCCGCTTCTGCTGAAGCAGCTGCTGCAAATCCTGCTTCAGGGAGTAAGCCGATTTGAGGTAGTTGTTCTTGGTGATGTAATCGTACGCCTTCTGCTCGGACACGATCACGATTTCCTTGCCTTGGGAGACCGAAACGATGTTCTCGTCTTTCAGCAGCCCGATGGCTTTGCGGATCGTCTCGGGAGAGACGTGGTACTGCCCCGCCAAGAGCGATCTTCCGGAAATCCGGCTCCCCGCCGGAAATTCCCCGCTTACGATGCGCTGCGCGATATCCAACGCGATCGATTTGTATACCGCCGTTTCCTGCTCTGCCATGGAGCGTGCTCTACCCCTTAGTCCATTCGCCGAATCGTGGATCATTCACCATCAAGCATATCCATTTCGACAACTTCTGTAAACTCCCCCCATCAGTCGGGCGGCGCCGGATCCGAGCCGCGAACCAGCTCCCGGTAATGCCCGATCTTTTCGCGGATTCGTTCCAAGTGGCCTTCGAGCGTCCGTATCTTCTCCTCCACCCTGAGCCGGTGCGCTTCCAGCATGTCCAACCGATCCGGCGCGGTGGCTTCTCCGAGACTTCTCCATTCGGCGAACCGCTTCATCTCGGAGACGGGCATTCCGGTCGCTCGCAGCCGAAGCAGAAATTGCAGCCAGCCGACGTCCGCTTCCGAGTATGCGCGATAGCCGCTGGCATCCCGGCCTACCGCATGAATTAACCCGATATTCTCATAGTAACGCAGCGTGTGGACGGAAAGCCCCGTTTGCCGGGACATTTGCCGAATCGTGTAGGTTTTCATGGCAATTATTCTATCACAGAAAACGAGGCTTGCGTTCGAGCGCGCTCTAACGTGTAGGATGGGGTTACTTCGAATAGGAGGATACGCGAATGGACCAAGAACGTTATGAACGAGGATGGCAGAGACTGATGGAAGTCGATGGGGAAGGAGGCCGGAGGGTCGTCGATTCGCTGCGGGACATCGCGCCCGATCTGGGCCGGTATGTCGTCGAATTCGCCTTCGGGGACATCTACGGAAGGCCGGGGTTGAGCTTGCGGCAACGTCAATTGGTAACCGTCGCCTCATTGACGTCGCTGGGCGGATGCGAGCCCCAATTGGTCGTCCACCTGAACGCCGCGCTGAATGTCGGGCTGGAACCGGGGGAAATCGTGGAAGCGATCATGCATTGCGTTCCGTACGCCGGGTTTCCCCGCGTTCTGAACGCGGTTTTCGCGGCGAAACGGGTGTTCGAGGAACGCGCCGTCAGCCTCTGACGGCACGTTTAACCGATCAGCAAGTCCCACAGCTGCTTGCCGATGAGAATCGCCGTCACGGCCGCGAACAGCGGCTTGATCCAAGCCGCCCCCCGCTTGATCGCGAACCTAGAACCGGTCCATGCGCCCCCTATCATGAAGAGCGCCAGAATGATTCCGGAGCCGAATTGGACGGAGCCGAAAAGGAGAAACATCAACAAACTGGACAGGTTGCTTCCGAGGTTCAGCATTTTGGCGTTGCCCGAAGCGCCGACATAACCGTAACCGGCAAGCAGGAACGCGAACAGCAAGAACGATCCGGTGCCCGGACCGAAAAAGCCGTCGTAAAATCCGATCGCGAAAGCGGCGGGTACCAGGAGCCGCAAAGCTTTCCGGGTCAAATGCACGTCTCCGGCAGGGGAGGCTGCCGCTTTTTTCTTGAACAACGTATAGACCAATATGACGCCCAGCATCACGATCACCAGGGGCCGCAAAAACTCCGGGGAGAGAAGGTGCACGGTCTCCGTCCCCAGCAGCGCTCCGGCGAACGATAAAGGAAACAGCAGGCGGACCGTCCGCCAATCGACGTTCCCGGACGCTAGAAATGCCGATGAACTGGTGAGCGCGGCCGCCGTGCCGCCCAGCTTGTTCGTGCCGAGAGCGGCATCGGGCGGCATTCCCGTCATCAGCAGCGCCGGGACCGCGATCAATCCTCCGCCTCCCGCGACGGAGTCGATGAAAGCGGCGGCGAAGCCGGCCGCGGCTAAAAACAGCATGATTCCGAGCGAAGGCCAATCCACTTGCAAGCGTTCCTCCCGATGCCGGTGCCGGCGGTTCGATAGCCCCATGATGGAGCCTGTCCGCCGGCTTGTCAACCCGGTGCCGGGTCAATGGCGAAACTTGCCGATTTTGGCCTCCAGCTCGTCCGCCTGCTTCTCCAGCAAAGCGGACGACGCGGCCAATTCCTGCATCGCCGCCGTCTGCTCCTGGGCGGAGGAAGCCGCCTGCCGGCTTTCGCCCAGGATGCGGTCCGCCGTCCGTCCGACGCCGTCCGTTATCGACAGCGCCCGATCCGCCTGCTCCCGCTGCGAAGAGATGCGGCGGGCGATTTCCTCGACCGCCGAGAACGTCTCCCGCACGGCTTCGTCGATTCTTTCCAGCGCCGACGTGACGGATTCCCCTTTGCCGCTTTCGGCCTCCGCCATCTTCTCCTGTACCGCCGAATAACGGACGACGCCGAGAACGCCGGCTTCCATATCGGCGATCAGCCGGTCGATATGCTTGACGGCGCTGGCACTTTCCTCGGCCAGCTTTCGGATTTCCACGGCCACGACCGCGAAACCTTGCCCCTGGTCTCCGGCCCGCGCGGCCTCGATCGAGGCGTTCAGAGCGAGCAAATGCGTCTGGTCGGCGATGCCTCCCACCACTTGCGAGATGTTGCGGATTTGCTTCGCCTTCTCGTCCATCTCCGTGACCAGCTTGGCGGATTGCCGGTTGGAAACGGCCAGCTCCCGAATGCCGTCGATCAGCGAACGAACCAACGCCGCACTTTCCCGGGCGGCTTCCCGCATGTCTCTGACCGTTTTCCGGGATTCTTCCGCCATGCCGTCGATCGCGGCGGCGGCGTTCCGTATGCCCAGAACGGCCTCCCGCGTATCGCCGGCCGCCGCCGCCTGATCCGCCGCGCCCCCCGATATCGCGGCCGACGCTTCGGCGATCCGTTCCGTCTGGATGGCGGCCTGCTCCATGCCTCCCCGCAGCGCTTCGGCCTGCTGGTGGGTGAATGCGACGTTTCCCGCCACGTCTTGGATCGTCTGCCGAAGTTCCCGGATCATTTGCCCGAACGAAAGGCTGAGCGTCCGGATCTCGTCGCGGTAAGGATGGATCGGAATTTCGATCCGCAGATTCCCGCCGGCGGCTTCGTTGGCCGCTTCCGTCAGGCGTTGCAGCGGCTTGATCAGCCAAATCGCCGCCAGCCATCCCAGAATGCCGCTCCACAATACCCCGAGCAACAGGATCAACGTGATGTACGCCCATTCGGCCATCCCAGGCGCGATCCACGGTTTCAATTCGAAAATGAAAAACGCGCTGCAGCCGTATGTCACGATGGAAACGGCCGTCATCCCGGCCACGATTTTTTTGACCAGCCCGAATTTCATGGTTTCCAATCCTTTCCGATTCCTTGATGAGCCTATTGTACCCGAAGGGAATCGTTTCGGATGTGATCCATGTCACTTTCGGAGACGTCGTCGCCTGCTGATTTCCCGAGACAGAGCGGCAGCATAAAAACGCAATCCCGGGCGGGTGGAGTCCGAACCCGGGATCGCGTCCTTTTATTGGCCGATCAGTTGTTCAATCTTTCTTTGAACTTCTTCAGTCCGCTTTCCGACGGCTGCTCCTCCTCGTTCGCCCACATCGCTTCCATCTGCTCGAGCGATTTGCCTTTCGTCTCGGGCACGTATCGCCAGGTGAAGAACACCGTGGCGAGGGAGAGCACCCCGAAGATCCAATACGTCACGGCAGGACCGGCCGACTTGAGCAGCGGCGGGAACGATTGCGACACGGCGTAATCCGCCGTCCACAGCGCCATCGACGCGATTGCCGTCGCTCTTCCCCGCACGCGGTTTGGGAAAATTTCCGACAACAGCACCCAGACGACCGGCCCGAGCGATATGGAGAACGCGGCGACGTAGACGATGATGAGCCCGAGAACCAAATACCCCGAAACGGCGCCGGCGTGGAAGACGAGCCCGATCAGCGCCAGGCTGGCGGCCATGATCGCCGATCCGATCATGAGCAGCACCTTGCGACCGGCTTTGTCGATCAGCCAGATGGACACGACCGTGAACACCATGTTGGTGAAGCCGACGAGAATCGTCTGAACGAGCGCGGCGTTCGTCCCGGCGCCCGTCTCCTTCAAAATTTCCGGCGCGTAATAGAGGATGGCGTTAATGCCCGTAACCTGCTGGAGAATCGCGATGATCACGCCGACGGTCAGCGCGAAACGCATGCCGGGCTTGAACAAATCGCGGAACGGCACCTTCGCCTCCTTGAAGGAAGCCTTGATTTCCAGCACTTCCCGCTTGGCCGCCTCTTCGCCGTGAATGCGGAGCAGGATCGGCAGCGCTTCCTCCGCACGGCCCTGCTTGATGAGCCAACGCGGACTTTCCGGCACCCACAGCAGCAGGACCGAATAGATCAACCCGGGCACGGCGCCGACGCCGAACATCCAGCGCCAAGCCGTCGACACGTCCCAGGAGTCGTTGCCCGCGCCCGCGATGGCGGAATTGACGAAATACGTCAGGAAAATGCCGGTGACGATCGCGAACTGGTTGAACGCGACGAGCCGTCCGCGATAGCGGGCCGGCGCGATTTCCGCGTTGTACAGCGGACTCAGCGTCGAGATGACGCCGATCCCCAGTCCGCCGACCATGCGGGCCGCCACGTAGCCGGAGAACGACGGGAACAGGCCCGAGCCGATCGAGCCGACGATGAACAGAAACGCCGCCCCGACGAGCACCTTTTTCCGGCCGAAGCTGTCGCTCAGCCATCCGGAAGCGGCCGCGCCCGCGATGCAGCCGATGATCAAGCTGGAGACGGCCCATCCGACCTGAACGTCGTTGAGATGAAAATGGTCTCCCAAAAAACCGATGGCGCCCGAAACGACCGCCGTATCGAAACCGAACAACAAACCGCCAAGCGCCGCCGCGATCGACACGAGCGTCACGTACTTCATGTTCGGCCGGCCGCTTGGAGCGGATAAGGTTGGATTCGCTGCCATATCAGGATCTCCCTTCATTGAAAAACGCGTCTTGAAGCGAGTTTCAGTATAACATCGCTTCCGCTTCGCGAAGGGAAGGATGAACAGCACGATTTTGCGATGAACCCGCACAAATCTTCCGAAGGCCCGCGCGGCGGCTGCAAACCTGCGTGCACCCGCACGATTTTGCGCCGCCGCGGCAAAAAAGTCCATGCCGGGCGAAGGACATCGATCCGTCAAGACGGGTGCAAGTTCGAACGGTACTCCGAAGGCGTGACGCCGGTCACCTTCTTGAACACCCGGCTGAAATAGTTCGGGTCGTTGTAGCCGACCTCGTAGCATACTTCCTTCAGGCTCAGCCGGTCCTCCTCGATGAGCTGCTTGGCTTTGTCGATGCGCAGGCCGGTCAGGAAGTCGATGAACGTCTCGCCGACATGCTGTTTGAACAGTTTGCTGAAATAAAACGGGTTCAAATGGGCGTGCTGGGCGACGTCCTCCAGGGATAGCTCTTCGTTGAACTTTTGCCGGATATAGGCGACGGCCCGGTCGATGACCGACGAAGTCTGCTCTTCGCGCATGTCGCGGATGCGCAGCAACGCGGACATCACGTAACCTTGCCGGATGTCCGTTCCGGCTCCCGCCATCGGGAAGTCGTCGATTTTGCTCTCCTTCAGGTCGTCGAACAGGCAGACCTGCCGATCCCGGAAGGAGACGGTGGAGGCGAACACCGCTTCGAAATAGGAACGGCGCAAGCCGTCCGCCCCGCCGCGCAGCGAACCGATGCCGACGGACGGGTCGATGCCCGTCTGGGAACGCACGGTTTCGAGAAGCCGTCCGGCGAACCGGACAGGCTCCTCCTTCCAATCTCCCGCGGCTTGAGGCGGTTTGCGCAGGAACATCGCCATGTGATGCTCCAATAGGGAACTGACGATGCAGGTGGCTTGGGATTTGGCGAACTTGCGGATCGTCTCGAACAGCTGTCTGCGTTCGTCCGCCGAATCGCGGGCGGGGAAAGCGGCGACGAGACAGCGGCAATCCCCGAGGGGGAAATCCAGCCACTCCGCGAGCTGCCCGATGCCCGTATCCAGCACTTGATCGACCATCAGCATCAGCGCCAGCTCGTTCTCCAAAAGCGGCCCCAGCGTCGACAATTTGCTTTTCAGCTCCAATTGCTCGTCGCGCTGCCGCTTTTCCCGTTCCAGTTCTTCCACGAGCCGCCGGAGCAGGGACGCGATCTGCTCGCGGCCGGCCGGCTTCACGATGTATTCCTTCACGCCGAGCGGCATCGCTTCCTGCGCGTAGGCGAACGAATCGTACGCGGTCACGAGCACGAGCTTGGCGTCGGGGAGCCGTGCCCGAATTTCCTTCAAGGCGTCGATGCCGCCGATGCCCGGCATCTGGACGTCCATCAGCACGATATGGGGGCGCCGTTCGTCCGCGAGCTCGATCGCTTTTCTGCCGTTCTCGGCGTGCAGGAATTCGAACGTATCCGGCAGCAGCCGCCGGACGATCCATTCCAAGCCTTCCCGCTCCAGCGCTTCGTCATCGGCGATCAGCAGGCGGTACATCGGGGCGTTCCTCCTCCTTCTGCATCGGAATGCGGACGGTCACCGCCGTCCCCTTGCCGGGTTCGCTGCGGATGTCCACCGCGTCGCGCCGGCCGCCGAACAGCTGCAGCCTGCGGAACACGTTGCGCGTGCCGAGTCCCGCCGACGGCCGATCCGGCGGTTCCTCCGTTTCCGCGTAGTCCATGCGGAGCAAGGCCTGCCGCGTCGCTTCGTCCATGCCGGCGCCGTTGTCCGCGACCGTGACGACGGCGTCTTCGCCGTCCCGCGCGACGGTCAGCCGAATCGCGCCTCCCTCCTCCATCCGCTCGATGCCGTGCACGAACGCGTTTTCCACGAGGGGCTGGATCGTCAGCGGAGGAATCCGGGCCGGCAGGGCGGCTTCGTCCACGTCGGTCTCGAAACGGATGCGGCGGCCGAAACGGGCCTGCTGGATCGCCGCGTATTCCGCGACGTGGCGCAGCTCCTCCCGCAGCGTGACCGGTTCTTCCGGATTGCGCAATACGTAGCGGATCAAACGCGACATCGAAACGATCAGATCGGACGTTTTCTCCGCTCCTTCGATCAGCGCGAGCTTGGACAGCACGTTCAGCGAATTGAACAGGAAATGGGGATGGATCTGGCTTTGCAGCGCCCGCAGCTCCAATTCCTTCACCAAGCGGCGCTGCTCCAGCCGTTCCTTGTCCCGGTCCGCGGACGCCTTCAAATCCTCCAGCATTTGCAGGAACGCGCCGGACAGCACGCCCAGCTCGTCCTTGGCTTCCGTCGGGAGGGCAGGCAGCGCTGCCTGGGGATGACCTTCGGAAATCCGTTTGGCCGCTTGGACCAGCCGTCCGACGGGCTCCGTGACGCTGCGGGAAATCCAAAAGGCGAGCGCGGCCCCCAACAGCGTCTGAACCGCGATCAAGGCGGCTCCCAGGCGGTTCATCCGCGCGTTCTCCTCCCGCATCCGGCGGAAAATCGGCCAATCGAAGTTCAGCTCCAGGTCCACGAGCCGACCGCCTTCTTCGCGGATGAAGCCGGCGGTTTTCTCCGCGGTTTCGTAGCGGGCCAGCGCATCCGCGACCGACCCGGCCGCGGCCAACGCGGCATCCTCCTGTTCGATCAAGGTGTTCAGCAAATGGACGAATCCGGCCGCGGCGGAGGCGAGCCCGGACGGCCGATCCCCTTGCTCCAGCTCCTGGCGGAATCGAACGAGCTCGGCGCGTCCGGACATGACCTCGTCATGATTCGCGGGAAGCGGATTAAGCAAAAAGCCGTAGAGGGCATCGAGCGACCGCTCCGCGCTCTGCACGGTCTGCCGGTACGACAGCACCCTCTCCATCATCCGGTCGTAGCTGGATTGGATGACGGCCGTGCTTTGGAACAGGAAAAAGGTGACGGCGTTGGCCAGCAGCACGAGCAACGGGATGACGAGCAGCAGTTTGGCGCGGATCGTCATTCGCGGCTTCCCCCGTCGGCGCCGTTTAACCCGGACGTGCCCAGGGAAGCGCGGTCCAGCACGGAGGTGTCCGTATAGTGGATCGGATCCGCGTTATCACCCTGAAGGGCGGCATGAAGCAAGGCGACGGCTTCTTCCCCCATGCCGTAAGGCTCCTGCACGATCGTCGCCGTAATCCGGCCGGCCCGGATCGCTTGCCGCGTATACTCCAGATCGTCGAAGGCAAAGACGCGCACCCGGGCATTGCCCGCGCGACCTGCCGCTTCCGCGATGCCCAAGCCGTCCAGCGCGCTGAAGCCGACGATCGCTTTCAGCCCGGGATCCTTGCGCAGCATGGCCTCCGCCTGCTGCGCGGCCTGCACGCGCGAAACGTTGGAGTACCGCACGTCAACGACGGAGAGCCCGGGGTACCGGTTCACGACGCTGCGGAACCCTTCGAGGCGAAGCCGCTGGTTGTTCGCTTCGCTGCCGAGCAGCGCGCCGATCCGGCCGGCCGTGCCGATCGTCCGGACAACGAGCTCGCCCATCGACGCTCCCGCGCGCCTGTTGTCGGTGCCGACGTAAGCGATCCGCTTGCTGTCCGGTTCGTCCGCGTCCACGGTTACCGTCGGAATGCCTTGGGCCGCGGCCTGGTCGATCAGCTTCGCGTAAACGGGATCGTCCAGCCCTTGGACGATCAGCGCGCCGGCTCCCGCCGCGATCGCTTTCTCGAGCAAGCGGGATTGCTCGGCGGCGTCGATCCGCAGCGGTCCGGCATATTCGACGTCCATGCCGTAACGGCCGGCGGACGCGCGGGCGCCTTGCTCGATCGATCGCCAAAACGGATTGTTCTGAACTTGGGAGATGAATACGACGCGAATCGGAGCCGGCCCGCCGGCATGATCCGGTTCAAGCCGGCGGGCCAAATTCCGGGTCGACGCGGCCGACGCCGCGAATGCCGCGAGCAAGACGAGAAAAGTGACGGCGAGGAGGACGAGGCACGTGTTCCGGATTCGGTTCGACATTCGCAGCCCTCCCCAAGCAGAGCCGTTGCTACCCCTCAGTATGCGGATCTCGCCCGATCTCATACGGCGGCCCGGGGGCAAACGCAAAACAGGCTGCCGGAGGCAGCCTGTGGATGGTTGAAACGGAACGCTTTGTGTGCGATTGCGCAGCAAGCAAATTCTAACGCGAAGCGGCGGTTCAGTGTGCCGGCGCAGCCTCATCCACGTGCTTGACATGGCTGCGGTTGGCCGCGATGAAGACCACCGATGCCAGCACGAAGAGGGCACCGACGATAAACGGCACGTGCGGGTTGAACCACTCCGCCAGCTTGCCGGCGAAGTACGGCGCGATCGCGCCGCCGATGAACCGCAGGAAACTGTAAGCCGCGGAAGCCGTGGAACGCTCGACCGGAGCCGCGTTCATGACCGCCGTCGTGATCAGCGTGTTGTTGTTGCCGAGCATGGCGCCTGCCACGATGACCGCGGCGATGATCACCCATTGCGTATCCGTCCAGATCCCCATGGCGAGCAGCAGAAGCCCGAACAAGGTCAGCATGAGGGACATCGACTTCACCGTTCCGAACCGGGCCTGCAGCTTAGGCGCCATAAACACGGACGTGACGGCGAGCAGGATGCCCCAACCGAGGAACACGTACCCGAGTCCGTGCTCGTCCAATCCCATGACGAACGGAGCGTAGGCGAGCAAGGTGAAAAAGCCGAAGTTGTACAAGCAAGCCGTCAGGCCGAACACGGTCAATCCGCGATATCTCATCGCGCGGAACGGGTCGAGCACGGAAGTCTTTTTCTTCGCTCCGCTTGGAGCGGCGGATTTCGGCATAAGGAAGACGAGCGCGAAGAACGCCACCACCATCAACGCCGCGACGCCGAGGAACGGCCCCCGCCAGGAAATGGCCCCGAGTTCCCCGCCGAGCAGCGGACCGACCGAGATGCCGAGGCCGATCGCCGCTTCGTATAAAATGATGGCTTTCGCCACGCCGCCGGAAGACAGCGAGACGATCGCCGCCAGCGCGGTCGCGACGAACATGGCGTTCCCGAGACCCCATCCGCCCCGCAAACCGACCAGCGTCCAAATGCCGTTCGACATCCCGCCAAGCGCGGAGAAAACGGCGATGAACACGATGCCGAGAAGCAGCGTGCCTTTGATGCCGAGCCGTGACGACAACGCGCCCGTGATCAGCATCGCGACCGCCATGACGGCGTTGTAGCTGGTGAACAGCAGGCTGACTTGACTTGGCGTCGCGCTCATTTGCTCCGCGATGGCGGGCAAAATCGGATCGACGAGTCCAATACCCATAAAAGCGATGATTCCGGCGAAAAAGACGGCCCAAACCGCCCGGGGTTGTTTCATTATACTGTCGTTGCTCATGATTGCGCGATTCACTCCTGATCCGTAGTATGAATGTTGTCCGTTTTGGCCGTCCGGATTCGGCCCAGCAGCTGAACGACATCCGTCCGAAGCCCGTTCAGCTTCTCCAGCCTCTGGTCGATGACGCCCAGCATTTTGCCGGTCATGTCCTCAAGCTCCTCCAGCTTCTCCCGCTTCGTCTCCTTGTCCACGGCGTCATGGATGCCCTGCCGCTGCTGGCGGATCGCTTCGATGATCGAGAGATATTCCTGGAGTTCCTGCAGGGAGACGCCGAGCACGTCCCGGGCATTGATGATCTGCTTCAGCCGCTCGATATGCTTGTCGGAATATAGGCGATATCCGCCCGCGCTCCGTTCGGGAGGCGGGAGCAAGCCGATCTCCTCGTAATAGCGGATCGCCCGTTTCGTCAACCCGCATTCCTTGGCGACGTCTTCGATCTTGTAAATCTGCATGCACGACCTCCGTTTCCCGTTCCGGTAACGTTCATCAATATACACCCGCTTAACCTTTACGTCAACGTTAAAGTTATGGAGGAATCCGCCAAAATCGCTGGCGGCAACGGATTTCCCCCTCCGGCATGCCGCGTTTTTAAAAGCCGGCCCGTGCGCACACTACAATCGCGGAGCCTTGCCCAATACCCCATTAGGAGGTCTTTCGATTGTATTTTTACCAAGAAGACTTGATCAACGTCATCGTGCCGGACGAGCCGGATCCGGAAGCCGCAAGGGTGCTGCAGGAAACGCTCGGAGGCCGCTTCGGCGAAATGCGCACGATGATGCAGTTTTTTTTCCAAAGCAACAACTTCCGGGGCGACGCGCTGGAATTCCGGGACTTGATCCGCGGCGTGTTTCTCGAGGAATTAAGTCATGTCGAGTTGGTTCAGCACACGATCAACCAACTGCTGAACGGCTCCGGCGATTCGCCGAATCCCGGCGCCTCCGGACCTGAAGATGCTCCGCTTGCGGACGCGGTCCGGCACGCCAATCCGCACCATTACATCGTCGGCGCGCAGAGCTCGCTCCCCGTCGACGCGTCGGGGGTGCCTTGGAACGGCAATTACGTGTACAGCCATGGAAACCTGATCAGCGACCTGCTGGATAACGTCGTGCTCGAGTCCACGGGCGTACTCCAGAAATCGCGGATCTACGAGATGAGCGCGAACCGGACGTTCCGCGAAACGCTTGGGTTCCTGATCGTTCGGGACAACGCGCACCAGAACGCCTTCGCCAAAGCGCTGGAGAAACTGGGCGTCGACTGGGGCAAGTTGTTCCCCGTGCCCAATTACGACATCCATAAATATCCGGAATGCCGGAAGTACGTGGATATGGGCTTCCACAACGCGCAATTCAACTTCCGGCTCGACCCGACCCGGATCGGGGACATCTTTCAAGGCGAATCCCCGAGCCGGAATGACGGCAAGCTGCAGGTCATTCCGCCGCCGCGGGGTTACCCGCTGCCGATGCTGCCGGAAATGCCGAACGAACACTCCCCCGGTCTGCAAGACCTCCATGCCTGAAAACGGCGATCGCCCCTTCCCGCGCGTCTTAAGAGCAGGAGAGGGGCGATTTACGTTCGTGAAGGGAGAGGCAATTCCCGTTCCGCAACGGGAGCTAGGTTAGCGGTTTCGCCTTCCGGCTTCGGGCCGCTTGTTCGTCCGCTTCCCGCAATCGCGCCATGTTGCGGATAAACTCTTCGTCCGTCGAAGCTTTGCCGACCATGGCGTCCGGGAAACGGATCGATCCGATCTCCCAATTTTTCGTCTGCTCGTTATAACGATAGCCTTCCGACTGCAGGTGCTTGCGCCGGGCGTCTTGAAACGCCGCCTGCCGCCCTTCTCCCCGCCGCGGATTCTCCGCTTGCGCCTCGGATACGGACGCCGCGTCCGCCGGGACTTCGACCGGAGGCTTGTCCTTGGACAAGATCACTTTTTTCTTCCCCGCCAGCCATCCGAGATCGTACCTCATCCTCGGCGTAATGACGTAGCAGCTTTTCCCTTTTACCGTTTCCTTGCGGATTTCCCGGTACAAGGCCTCCCGTTTCTTGAAGCCTTCCAGCACTTTCCGGATTTGTTCCTTCTCGACCGCGACGGGCACGATTTCTCCCCCCGGCATGAATACGTCGCACATGACTTGCGTAAACAGGAATTCGCCGTATGTCGTATCGTAATATCCGCTGAATTCGACGAATACCTCTTGGCCGCCGACGGTAACTTTCTTGTTCATCCGTATCCCCTTCCGCTCATCTTTCTCTATTATATCCCAGCAACCCCCGTTCATGTCGAAACAAAATGCCCGTACGGGGTCCTTTTCGCGCGAAATCCGACAGACTTTTCCTGCTACAATATGTATCCTATCATCAACAAGTCCCATTTCCGAGGTGAACCCGATCGTGAATCCGGCCCAATGGACCGCACCGCCCCTGAAAATCTCCCATTCCGAACCGGCGGCCGCCGTCCGGCTCGCCGCATATTTGAAAGCCTGCATGCGCCCTCTCGCCCAAGGGCGGAGCATCGTGGTCGTCTGTCTCGGCACGGACCGTTCGACCGGAGACTCCCTTGGTCCGTTCACGGGCACCGCGCTGGCGAATCGCCGGACGGCCGATTTCGATCTGTACGGCACGCTGGAGGATCCGGTGCACGCCATGAACCTCGAAGATACGCTTTCCGCGATCCGGAAGCGCCATTCCCGTCCGCTCGTCATCGGAATCGACGCCTGCCTGGGCAAGCCGGCCAGCGTCGGATATCTCTATGCCGGGACCGGGCCGATCCGCCCCGGGGCCGGCGTGAACAAGGAGCTGCCGCCGGTCGGGGATCTCCACGTTTCCGGCGTCGTGAACATCGGCGGATTCATGGAATATTTCGTGCTGCAGAACACGCGTCTCCATCTGGTCGTGACCATGGCCGAAACGATCGCCATGGGCGTCAGCGAAGCCATCCGCCAAACGATGGAGGAAACCGATTATTCCCCGCGTTCGCTTTTCCGGTAATACACCCGGATTTGAATGTCTTTGTCGTAGTTGCCGAAGCCGGATCCGTACAGGGTCAGCCCCCCGACATGCTTCGCCCCTTCCTCCACGGCGAACCGCAACGTCCAGAAAGGCTCCTCCAGCCGCAAATCCCCGATCGCGGCATCCGACATCCGCACGCCGTCCATGTAAGTTCCCGAAGCGTCCACCCGGATCGTTTTCCAAAGTCCGTATTGGTTCACTTCTCCGTTCCACCACTCCGGCGTATACCTTCCCCGCGCGCTGCGGCCGAAATCCCCCGGACTCGTCCAGGTGCCGAGCGAAACCCCGTTGAAAACGAACCGGATGTCGGACGGCCAATGATCGCTTACGCCCGGCGCCTCCGACGCGATCTCCATGGAGATTTCCAGCTCCTCCGCTTCCTGTCCGTCATGCAGGTAGTTCGGCGTCTTATACTCGACGTACCCTTTGCCGAACCAGAGGATGGCCGCATTCACCCGCTCGGGATCGAGAAAGTACCGGGGGTCGTCGAAAAGCCCGATCTGCTTCTCCCGGGTGGCGAGGCCGCAAGTCGGAAACACTTCGAACGCCGTATAATGACCCACCGGAATCGACTGGTCCAGGTACGTCCGGTTCGGCATAAGGGCCGGCAGCTGGATCTCGACGGCATGCTCTTTGAGGAAACAGATTTTGTGCGTGCCTCCGTCCCGGCGAACCCGCCGCGTGCCGATCAGCTCCGCCAGCTCCAGCTTGCGGATGTGCATCGTGACGATCGCCGGGCTGAGGCCGAGTCCCGCCGCGACCTCCTTGACGTTCATTTCCTTCTCCGCCAGCATCTCCATGATCCGCCACCGAACTTCGCTGGCCAACGCTTCGTACAGCGGCATGAATTTGCGGTCCGCGTTCGCTCGAATGGTCACGAATAATTTCCCCCTCGAAGCTTATAGATTAATATAAACATAAATCTATGAGGAGGGCAAACTTTTTATCTGTCGGATATTGCACATCGGATTGAACTGTAGTTTAATATTCGTAGAATTCCTATATTTTTGGATTCATAAATACATAAATTTATTGTGAGGTGCGTAAACATGGCATTATCCGCCAAAATGATCGTCGACAAAGATTTCGCGATCGGCCAGGTCGACGACCGGCTGTACGGATCGTTCATCGAGCATCTGGGCCGCGCGGTGTACGGAGGCATTTTCGAGCCGGGCCATCCGGAAGCCGACGATCGCGGATTCCGCCGGGACGTCCTGCGGATGGTGAAGGAGCTTCGCGTTCCGATCGTCCGTTATCCGGGCGGCAATTTCGTGTCGGGATACGACTGGAAAGACGGCATCGGTCCGGTGGAGAACCGGCCGCGCCGTCTGGAGCTGGCCTGGCGGACGGTCGAACCGAACCGGTTCGGCCTGAACGAGTTCGCCGATTGGGCCAAAGCCGCGGATTCCTCGGTCATGTGGGCGATCAATCTGGGGACGCAGGGGATCGAAGACGCGCGGAACGTGGTCGAATATGCCAACCATCCGTCCGGCAGCTATTGGAGCGACCTGCGGGTCAGCCACGGCTACCGCGAACCGCACCGCATCAAAACGTGGTGCTTGGGCAACGAGATGGACGGCCCTTGGCAAATCGGCCACAAAACGGCGGAAGAGTATGGCAGGATCGCCCTCGAGGCGGCCAAAGTGATGAAATGGACCGATCCTTCCATCGAGCTTGTGGCCTGCGGCAGCTCCGGGCTGGGCATGGCGACGTTCGCGGAATGGGAAGCGACGGTGCTCGACCATACGTACGAGCACGTGGATTATCTTTCCTTGCATACGTACTACGGCAACGCGGACAACGATACGCCGACGTTCCTGGCCCGTTCGTTGCAGATGGACGATTTCATTCGCAGCGTGTCGGCGATCTGCGATTACGTCAAAGCCAAAAAGCGCAGCAAAAAAACGATGTATTTGTCCTTCGACGAATGGAACGTCTGGTTCCACTCCCACGAATCGGACAAAAAACTCGAGCCGTGGCAGGTGGCCCCGCCCCAGCTCGAGGACGTGTACACGATGGAAGACGCCTTGGTCGTCGGCTGCATGCTGATCAGCCTGCTCAAGCATTCGGACCGGGTGCGGATCGCGTGCCTGGCCCAGCTCGTGAACGTCATCGCCCCGATCATGACGGAGAACGGCGGCGCGGCTTGGGCCCAAACCATCTACTACCCGTACATGCACGCCTCTTTGTACGGCCGCGGCCGGGCGTTGGTGCCGCTCGTGCAATCGCCGAAATACGACACCAAAGAAATCACCGACGTTCCGTATTTGGAGTCCGTTGCGGTTCATAACGAAGAGAGCGGCGAGATCACGATTTTCGCGGTCAATCGCAGCTTGGACGAGGAGCTTCGGTTCGAAGCGGATTTGCGCAGCTTCGGGGCTTGCTCCTTGATCGAGCACCTGGTGCTGGATCATGCCGACCTGAAGGCCGTCAATACGGCGGCGGACCCGGCGCGCGTCTCGCCCCGCGCGGGCGGCAGCGCGAAGGTGGACGGTTCCCGCGTGGGCGCCTCGCTGGCCAAAGCCTCGTGGAACGTGATCCGTCTGCGAGTCGAGCCTTAATCCGGGCCCCGGCGGCTTAAACCAGCAGCCGGAGCATCTGGACGACCGGACGGCCGTCGCCCGTCAGCTTCGCTTCTCTGGAGCGAAGTTGCGACGAGCCGTCCCCGTCCAGGAAAATGCCGTCCACCAACCGTCCTCCCCCGATCCTCGTCTTCACCGTTTCCCGGAATTCGGCCAGCGTGCCGGGCGTCGCGCTTACGATCAAGTACAAATTCCCGTCCGCGTCGTAAACCGCCGCCGAACGCAGCCGGGCTTCATCGGCGAACGGCGCGTTTTCGTGCGCGGCCTGCTCCGCCCAACGATCGTCCGATCCCAGGCTCATGCTGACGCCCCCTTGCGCCCAGTAGCGCGAGCGGTCCGTTACCCGGATTTCCGCCGCGTCCCGCACCACCTGCACGCTCAGCGCGTTCGCCGCGCCGTCCCAGACGAGCGTTCCTCTCGCGTACTTCACGTTGGCCCCGCCCGCGCCGTAACCGCCCGTTTGCCCGTTCACCGGAACGTCGTTCACGACGGCGATGCTCAGCAGGTCATTCTGGTAAAAGAAACCCCCGTTGATGCCATAGTAAGGCGTGGAGACGACGTTGCCATGTACGGCCTCGGGAAGGACGTTGGACGGTTGGACGCGGAGATAATGAAGCTCCATGCCCCCGCCCAAAGCTTTCACGACGCCGTACGCATACGCACGCGGCCCTTTCTCTTCGACGCCGGGCCCCTCTCCCGGGGCGGCGATCCGCGGCAACAGCGCGCAGAGCAGCGCGAACATGACCGCGATCCCCAAGGAAAGGAAAATCTTCGTTTTATTTTCGGCAACCGCGTTTCCGAACATCCTCGCCGCGTTCTCCTTCGTGCTTTCCGATTGTCCGGTAATGACCGGCACTCCAGATTAGACGCTGCCTTATCGGAAACGTTGCACGCGAACGCGGGAATCGGGGATGCCGATGCTTTTATTTTTGCTTAATGGGGATCCAGATTTCGCTTTTGTATTGCGGCGAATCCGTGTTTTTCCCTTCGTTCCAGAGGATTTCCGGCCCTGCGCTCAGCTCGTAATCCGTGGACGGGAACCATTCGGAATAGATCCGGCCCCAGACATCCTGCAGGGCGCTCGGGAAAGTTCCGACGGCCGTGAATACGGCCCATTTGGAAGCCGGCACCTCCAATCGATCCATCCCTTCCGGCACGTCAAGCGTCGTGGCCGCGCCGATATGGTGATCGCACTCGCCTTTCTCCTCCATCCTGCCTTCGCCGAAATTCGCCGAAGCGCTGATGAGGCCCGAAGGCTCCATGTTGGACAGGTCCTTGATCGTGCGGATCCACTCCGGAGTCAAGCTTTCGTACATCGCCGCGATCTCCGGATTCACTCCTTCGAATACGACTTTCACCCTCTTCTTGATCCCCGCGATGCGGAAGGCCTCTTTATCCACGATCCGGTAATTCATTTCGTCTCCTCCTCGAACGGTTAATTGGAAAGTCATTCTCGGGAAAGCTTTCAGGAACTGTCCCCGCGCCCGGGCATCCGAAGGGGAAATCCCGTGCATGTTCTGGAACGCTCTGGCGAACGAGTCCGGCGAGGCATATCCGTATTTCAGCGCCGCGTCGATCACCTTGACGCCGCCGCGGCTGAGCTCGAGCGCCGCCATCGTCAGGCGTCTTCGCCGGACGTATTCCGAGAGGGGGATGCCGGCGAGAAAAGAAAACATCCGGGTAAAATGGTATTCGGAGCAGCAGGCGATTCTTGCCGCCTCCTTCACGTCCCATGAATCCAAGTGCTCTTCGATATACCCCATGGCTGCGTTCAACCTCGCGAGCGTATCCATGTTTCTCCTCCTTTCGTTGCTAAGCATAGCAAGAACCGCTCCCGCTTTCCCGATATTCCCTGCACCGTCCTGCAGGATGGGCCGATACGCCGACAGCGGCAGCCCGGGTGTGGACTGCCGCTGCCATATGGATGGCCGTTCCCGGCCGCCGAACGGCCGGAACGGATCGGTTTAGGATACGACGGTTTGGCGCTCCGCCTTCGCCGGCTGGGGTTTGCCCAGCCCCAGCGCCTGCGACGTCGAAGCGTGGATTTGTTCGATCAGCTCCGGGTTTTGGAGCAGCGAAACGCCGTAAGAAGGAATCATTTCCGTAAGTTTCGGCTCCCACGCCTTCATGTGCTGCGGGAAGCATTTCCGGATCAATTCAAGCATGACGGAAACGGCGGTCGAAGCGCCCGGGGAAGCGCCGAGCAGCGCGGCGATCGAACCGTCGGCGGCGCTGACCACTTCGGTGCCGAATTGGAGCGTTCCTTTCCCGGCATCCGTATCTTTGATGACTTGCACGCGCTGGCCCGCGACGACCATATCCCAATCTTCGCCCTTGGCGTTCGGGATGAACTCGCGCAGCTCTTCCATGCGTTGTTCTTTGGACAACATCAGCTGTTGGATCAAGTATTTGGTGAGCGGGACGTTCTTCACGCCGGCCGCGAGCATCGTGAACAAATTATGCGGTTTGACGGACGTGATCAAATCGAACACGGAACCGGTTTTCAGGAACTTCGGCGAAAAGCCGGCGAACGGTCCGAACAGCAGCGACTTCTTGCCCTCGATGTACCGGGTGTCCAAGTGCGGCACCGACATCGGCGGAGCGCCGACCTTCGCCTTGCCGTACACCTTCGCGTGATGCTCAGCCACGATTTCCGGATTTTTGCACACCATGAAGAGGCCGCTGATCGGAAATCCTCCGATATGCTTCCCTTCGGGAATTCCGGATTTCTGCAGCAGATGCAGGCTGCCGCCTCCGCCGCCGATAAAGACGAATTTCGCCGTGTGGCGGGAAGTTGAGCCGTCGCCGAGGTTCCGCGCCTTAAGCTCCCACGAACCGTCGCGGGTACGTTTGATGTCTTCGACTTTATGCTTGTACTTGATTTCGACGTTGTGATTCTCCAAATGGTCGAACAGCAAACGAGTCAAAGCGCCGAAGTTGACGTCCGTCCCGGCATCGATTTTCGTGGCCGCGATCGGTTCGCTTCCGGCGCGGTCTTTCATCATCAGCGGAATCCATTCCGCCAATCGGGCCGGATCTTCGGAGTATTCCATCCCCTGGAACAAAGGGCAGGCGGACATCGTTTCATACCGCTTTTTCAAAAACGCGACGTCCTTGTGCCCTTGCACGAAACTCATATGAGGCAGCGGCGTAATGAAATCTTGCGGGTTGCGGATCAAATTCCTGCTCACGAGATAGGACCAGAACTGCTTGGAGACCTGGAACTGCTCGTTGACGTTGATCGCCTTCTTGATATCTATGGAACCGTCCGGTTTTTCGACGGTGTAGTTCAGCTCGCACAGGGCCGCGTGCCCCGTACCCGCGTTATTCCATGCGTTCGAACTTTCCTCGCCCGCGCTCCCGAGCTTCTCGATCACCGTGATCTCCCAGTCCGGCGCCAATTCTTTGAGCAGCGTCCCGAGCGTCGCGCTCATGATGCCGGCGCCGATCAGGATCACGTCCGTTGTCGTTTGTTGATTGCCCATGATTACCTTCCTTATTCCATACGTTTTGCGGATCCCTACACAACATAGACATATTGTAACACTATTGCATATCGAGTCATATATTTATCCGCTATTTTATCGGCGTGATAGATTTATTAAATCACTGGCAGAAGGGTTCGATTCCGACCAAAAAGACCAAGAAAAAGAACGAAAACCAAAGCCGTCTCCCCATCGTATGCATGGGGCGACGGCTTTGGTCTGCCATTCCGGAAGCGGATCGGGCCGCCGCGGCGGCCCCCGTGTCTTTACGCGTTCTCCGAAGGTTCGATCGTATCCGTCAGCGGCCGCTCGAAGATGATTTCGTACGTCCTCGGTCTGCCTTCCATGTTGAAATCCGCGGGCAGCACCTGAACCAAGCGCCATCCCTTCCGGGCGAATTCCAAGATCGTTTCCCGGTGCGTCGCTTCCGAGAAAAATCCTCCCGGCGAAGCCTCCACGAAAATATACTCGTACATGCAGTTCACCTCCAATAGATTCAATCAAGTAATCATACGTCGTACGCAGCATAAGGGGGAATTGCCGAATTCCCCGTTCAACCGCTGAAATCGCGGCCCGATTTCCCCTTTTCTCGCATGATGAAAACGACATTTTTCATTTGATCCATCGGATATGCCGGAACTGCGTGGCCAGACGGTCGTACGCCTTCTTCGCCGCGCTTCTGCGATCCGGCAGCAGAGGGAGATGGGCCGACGAAGCGATCGCGTTCGCGACCTCTTCGAGGGTCATCCGGTCCGTTTCGAGATGTTCGCGGAACCTGTCATCCGACAGCGAAGCCACGCACCTCTCGATTTGCCGGGCCGCCCAGGAATTCGGCCCTTCCCCCCTGCTCCTCAGCCTTCGCAGCAAAGTATCCGGGGAGGCGAGCAGCGCGAAATGGCGAACGTCCGCGCCGTCTGCCCTTAACCGGCCGACGATTTCCTCGAAATACCGAGGAACGACGACCGTCATCGGGACGAGGATCGTCCCCTCATGCTCCCGGCTGATGTAACGGAGCATCGAGTAGTTGATTTCCCGCCAAAGCTCGTAATCCTGGAAGTCGTCATGACGGCGGAACGGCAGCTTTCTGCGCAGGAAATACCCGACATTCTCCGGGTCATAGATCGTGGAATTCGGAAGTCTCCGATGCAATTCATGGGCGGTCTGGGTTTTCCCCGACCCGAATGCGCCGTTGATCCAGATGATCAACCTTTTTCGCCCCCCGTCTATACCCGTTCTAACCGGCGAAACGGCTGCTCCGGCAGCCGAACCCGAATCCTGTCGCCGGGACGGACTTCTCCTCCTGCGATCACGATCCCCATCACGCCGGCCTTCCGGACGAGCTCTCCGTTGTCGTCCCGATCGAGGACGGCCGACATCAAGCCGGGTTGAAACCGGTCCAACTGCGCGCAAGGATTCCGGAGACCCGTGATTTCCACGACGGCGGCGTTCCCGATCTCCAGCCGGGTTCCCGCGGGCAGCGCCAGCAAGTCGATTCCTCGGGTCGTGATATTCTCGCCCATCTGTCCGGCGGATACCGTGAAGCCTCGCGTCCCAAGCTCCTCGAACAGCTCCGAGTGGATGAGGTGGACTTGCCGCAGGTTGGGCCGGCTCGGATCGGCGGCGACGCGCGAGCGGTGTTGGACCGTCTTACCCGCGTGCGCGTCGCCTTCCGCGCCGATCCCTTCGATCAGGAAAATGCGGTCTTGGGAAAATTTGCTGAACGAATGGGTTACGCTGAGGCTGACGGACTCGACGGACGCGTTTTCGTATGACGTCATGCGTATTCCTCCTGCCGTTTTTGGTCTGTTACTCTCGCAGCGTCATTTCCATCGAAATCGGCTCCTTATCCTTTCGCGGAACGCGCCGGAATTCCCTGCCTCTCATCCTCTCCGGATCGGGACAATGCAAAGGCGCCGCATCGACCGGACGCGGCGCCTTCGCAATCATCCTTCGTATTTCCCGAGCACGCTTTCGTACGCGCTTCTCGGCCGGAGTCCGACCAGCTTCTCGACCGGCTGTCCGTCGTGGAACACGATCACGGTGGGCATCGACATGACGCCGTATTGCCCGGCCGTTTCGGGGGAATCGTCGCAGTCGACCCGGATGACGGCCAACCGTTCCCCATAGCGCTCGGACAACTCCTCCAGAATGGGGTGCAGCGCCTTGCAAGGCGGGCACCACCGGGCCCCGAACTCCACCAGCGTCGTGCCGCTTGGGCGGATCGCCGATCCGAAATTCGCGTCGTTCACCGCTAGTACGCTCATGGTAACGCCTCCTCGCCGGGATCTCGCTCGAGCAGAATGGAAGCGATGCGGTCCTCCAGGTTCCGGCGGATGTTCGTCAGCAGCCGGATTTGTTCGTCGATCTCCTCCAGCTTCGACCGGTAAAGCGGCAGCACTTCCTCGCAAAACGCTTCTTTATTCTTCAGCACGCAATGCAGGAAGCCCGCGATCTGTTCCGTGGACAGCCCCAGCTCCAAATAGAACCGGATCGTGCGAACCTGCTCTTCCGCCAGCGGGGAATACTCCCGGTAGCCGTTGACCTGGCGCAGCGGAGTCAGCAGCCCTTGCTGTTCGTAATACCGCAGCGACCGGACGCTGACGCCGGTTTTTTCCGCCAACTCCCCGATTTTCATCCGCCGTCCCCTCCTTCCGCCCGAACTGCTTCCATTCTAAACCCTGACACCGGTGTTAGAGTCAAGTCCCTTCATGATACCATGTTCGCGGCAAATCGGGCGATGCCGATTCGTTAAACGGGCTTTTTTGCGGAAGAGGGAGTCTGGGCATACTGGTGAACATCCCCATTCCGCGAGATTTGGAGAGGTCCATCCATGGAAGCTTACCGTAAACGGTTCACGAAGGACGCTTTGGCCGAACGGCTGCGAAAGCTGTCGCGGTCCCGCGCGATCCATGTGCTCGTGCCTGCTGCCATCATCGCCGCGATTTATTGGGAAGGCCGAAGGGAAATCGCGCGAATCGATTGGAGGACGACATGGGGATCGATCCGGGGGATGGACATGCCGTCTCTCCTGCTGCTGGCGGCATGCAACCTGGCCGCGGTCGCTTCCGTCTGCAGCTACGATTTCATCCTCCGCTGGCGGTACCGGGTTCCGATCGGACGATGGACGACCTTCCGGTTCGCCTGGATCGCCAATACGTCCAACAGCGTGATCGGCGTGGCCGGCCTGGCCGGGGCGGGTTTGCGCACGCTCCTCTACCGAAGAAGGGGAGTCCCGCTGCGGACGGTCGCAACGTGGATCGCGTTCCTCTCGACGATCACGGTGACGGGACTTTCGCTGCTCTCCTGGGCCGGCATCGCGGGGCTGCTTCCGATCCGCGGGATGATGGCCGCCCATCCGTGGATTCGCTGGATCGTCTGGGGAGAAGCCTTGTCGCTGCCCGTGCTGATCCTGATCCAAAGAAGCCGCCGGCTGGCCGCTTGGATCCGCCAAGAACGGAAACCCGTGGACGGGGTTACGATCTTCGCCTCGGTCGCCGCTTCCCTGCTCGAATGGCTTCTGGCCGGGACGGCGTTCTGGCTCGTCGCGGCGCGTTTGCTGCCCGGAATTTCCCTGGAGGACGGCTTGGCCGTCTATCTCGTCTCCTCGGTGGCCGGGCTGGTGAGCATGGCCCCGGGCGGCATCGGCGGCTTCGACTTGACCGCGCTGATGGGCCTGGCGGGGCTCGGCTGGGATTCCGGCGCCTCCGCGGCCGTCCTCATGCTATACCGGGTCATGTATTACCTGTTTCCCTGGTTGATCGGGTTGGTCATGGCGGCAATCGAATTCGCGGCGGTGCGCGGGAAGACGCGGCCGGCGGCTGTCAATCGCGTGCCTCCTCCTCATCCGAACGCGAAGCCGGGGCCTGCCTCGGTTCCTTTATGGACTCCTACCGTAAACCAAGACACGATCGAGAACCGGCGGGACGATCGTCCGGAAACGGCGGACGGCCCGTTGCCGAACCCAACCGCTTGGGCCGGCGAAACGCAGGCGGAAGAACCCCCTCCTGCCGACGCTCCTCCCTGATCGCGAAACGAAGAAAGCTCCCGTTCGGCTTTCGCCGTCAGGAGCTTCCCGAATGGTTGGGCATTTTCCGCCGTTTCCGATTGCAGCAGCTTGCGTTTCACCGGATCGACTCCTGGAAACGGGAAATCGCCTCGTACTCGTCCGTCAGCTTGCGCGAGACCCGGATGAATATCGGCAGCAGACGGTGGTAAACGGCCGCGTTCGCGGGGTCCGGCTTGTGGGCGTGCGTGGCGCCGACCATGTCCGCGACCCGCTCCAGCCGATCGATTCGGCCGACGGCGAACAGCCCCAGCACCGCCGCGCCCAAGCAGGAGCTTTCGTAGCTTTCGGGCACGACGACTTCCTGGTCGAAAATGTCCGCCATCATCTGCCGCCACAGCTTCGAACGGGCGAATCCGCCGGTGGCGTGAATCCGCGTCGGCCGCCCCATCTGCTCCTGCATCGCCAGCAGCACCGTATATAAGTTGAACATGACGCCTTCCAGCACCGCCCGGATCAAATGCTCCTTCCGATGGTGCAGGGTCAAGCCGAAAAAAGACCCCCTCGCGTCGGCATTCCATAACGGAGCGCGCTCCCCGGTCACGTAAGGATGGAAGAGCAGTCCGTCCGCGCCCGCCGGCACCTTGCCCGCGATCTCCGTCAGCAAATCGTACGCGTCCATGCCGAGGCGGCGGGCCGTCTCCGCTTCGGAGCCGGCCAACTCGTCGCGGACCCATCGGAACAGAATGCCGCCGTTGTTGACCGCTCCTCCGATCACCCAATGCTTCTCCGTCAAGGCATAACAGAAGATCCGTCCTTTCGGATCCGTCAACGGACGGTCGACGACGGTGCGGATCGCGCCGCTGGTCCCGATCGTTGCCGCGACGACGCCCGGCGAGATCGCGTTCACGCCCAGGTTGGAAAGCACGCCGTCGCTGGCCCCGACGATGAACGGCGTGGAGGCGGCCAGCCCCGTCTCGGACGCCCATACGGAAACCATGCCGGTGAGCGCATAGGTCGTCGGCACCGGCCGGGACAGCTGGTCCCGCGTCACGCCCGCGACCCCCAGCGCTTCCTCGTCCCAGTCCAGCTTCGCCAGATTGAACAGGCCCGTCGCCGAAGCGATGGAATAATCGATGACGAATTCCCCGAACAGGCGGGCCAGCACGAACTCCTTGATGGAGATGAACCGGACGCCTTCCCGGAACAGATCGGGCCGTTCCCGCTTCAGCCACATCAGCTTGGGGAGCGGCGACATCGGGTGGATGGGCGTCCCGGTCCGCATGTAAATCTCGTGGCCGCGAAGCTCCCGCTTCAGCCGGTCCGCCATTCCCGCGCTGCGGTTGTCGCCCCAGGTAATGCAGGGAGTCAGCGCTTTTCCTTCCGCGTCCGCCGCGATCACGCTGTGCATGGCCGAGCTGAAAGAGACGAACAGCACCTGGTCGGCCCTCGCCCCGCTTTGCTCCATCACCTGCTTGAGCGTGTACAGGACCGCCCGAAAAATTTGGTCGGGATCCTGCTCCGCGATCGCCGGCGTCGGGGTATACAGGGGGTATCCCCGGTCCGCCTTGGCGATGACCCGCCCCGCTTCGTCGAACAGCACGGCCTTCGTGCTCGTCGTCCCGATATCGACACCGATCATGTACATGAACCGCTTCCCTCTTTCCTGGGTCGTCCGTCGCGATTAAATAAACGCGCTGAGCACCAGAGCGAGCGCCAGTCCGACCACGGACAGGATCGTCTCCATCACGGTCCACGATTTCAGCGTCTGGGCTACGGACATGTTGAAGAACTCTTTCACCATCCAAAAACCCGCGTCGTTCACGTGGGACAGGACAAGGGAGCCGGCACCCGTGGCCAGTACCGTAAGTTCGACGTTGGCTCCGGGGTTCATGGCCAGCACGGGGGCCACGATGCCCGCGGCGGTCGTCATCGCCACCGTGGCCGAACCGGTCGCGACGCGGATCAAGGCCGCCACGAACCAGGCGAACAGGATGATGTTGACGTGCGCCTGCGTGGCGATGTCCGCGATCGCGTCGCCGACTCCGCTGTTGATCAGCACCTGTTTGAACGCGCCGCCGCCGCCGATGATGAGGATGATCGTCGCCGTGGGCGCCAAGCACTCGCTGGCGAACTTCGACACCTGGTCTTTGGTGAAGCCCCGGGAGAACCCGAGGGAGAAGAACGAGAACACGACGGCGATCAGCAGCGCGATCACCTCATGCCCGATAAACTCGGCGATCGCCGTCAGCGGGCTCGAGTCGTCCGGATCCGCGATGCTCGCGATCGAACCGACCAGCATCAGCAGGACGGGCAGGAGGATCGTGAACAACGTGATTCCGAAACCGGGGAGCTTGCGGGTGTCCTTGGAGGAAAATTGCTCGACCAGCTCTTCGTTCGGATGAGGCTGGATGCGGCGTCCGATGATCTTGCCGAAGAGCGGGCCCGCGATGATCGCCGTCGGCAAGCCGACGATAAGCGAATACAGGATCGTCCGGCCTAGATTGGCTTGATAAGCGTCGATCGCGATCATGGGGGCGGGGTGCGGAGGGACGAGTCCGTGCACCGTGGACAAGCCGGCCAGCACCGGGATGCCGATCTGCAGCAAGGACATGTTCGTCTTGCGCGCCACGATGAACACGATCGGAATGAGCAGGATGACGCCGACCTCGAAAAAAACCGGAATGCCGACGATGAACCCGACCAACATCATCGCCCAATGAACCCGGGTTTCACCGAACAGGTTGATCAGCGTCGTCGCGATGCGTTCGGCGCCGCCGGACTCCGCCATCATTTTGCCGAGCATGGTGCCCAGGCCGATGACGATCGCGATCGTCCCCAGCGTGCCGCCCAATCCGCTCGTGATGGCTTTGATGATATCCGGAGACTTCATCCCGGCCAGGAAGCCGAGCAGCAAGCATGACAACAGCAGCGTGACGAACGGGTTCCATTTGAATCGGGCGATCATCACGATCAGAAACGCGATGCTGATCAGCGCCCAAAGGATCAAAGTGACGTTATGGCTGAGGCTGTACGTCGCAAGCATGCGGCCTCGACTCCTTCGAAGGGAATTCCGTCCCCTTTGGCAATAGGGGCGGCATTCCACCAGTATTCCCCATTCGGCTTTCGGCAACACGGCAGGTCGATTCCAACCCCGACCCCATGATTCAAAAACAATGCTACATAAAAACCAACCGACCCCGTCAAAAGGGATCGGTTGGTTGGATGAAGACGCATCGCCGAACGTCAGACGAAATTCGCGAAATCGACTTTCGATTGTATCTCATTCCGGGTGAGCGGAGCGTTCTTCGTCGTTTTAGCGTTGGTCAAATATAGCATGTAGTCGTTCTTTTCAGCCGGCGTCACGTTGTTCAGAGCAAGAAACGGAGAACTAAGCGCATCGAGAAGAGCTTGCGCATCTCCTCCGTCGATGGCGTCGTTGACGGCCTGAACATACGGCCCCCGGAGATAGACGAGGTTGATGACGTTCAGAATGTCCTGGTCCGACAAATCCGCGTTCTTCTTCGTCTTCGCGTCAAACAGCGTATCCTGCAAATCCCCGGCATAGTCGGAATCCAATTGCGGATAGAGCTTCTGGAGCGCCGCGAAAGTGACCGCCGAATTCCCGTTGTCGATTGCCTCGTTGATCAACTGCAAATAGGAATTCGCATTGACCGTATCGATCTTGTTCTGGATCTGATACCGGACAAGCGCGGAGCCTTTGGCCGTTTTGGCCGCGGACAACGCCAGATGATATTCATGGGCCAACGCGTCATCGATTGATGTGAGATCGGCTCCCGGCGCCTTCAGCTTCGACAAAGTGACCTGCTCGTCCGTACCGTCGAGCGCCGCGTTGATGTCCGCGACTGCAGGCGCATATAGATTCATTTCCTGGATGACGGTCTGCATGGTGTCCCGGTACAACGTTCCGCCGTGCACGAATTTCTCGAAGGCGAGCGTTTCTTGATAATCATGGATATTGCCGGCGATGACTCCGGTCAGGAAAACGTTCGGCGCTTTCAATGCCATCAACGTATCGGCTTCCACTCCGGCATCGATCGCTTCGTTGACGGCTTGAACCGCAGTGTTGACTTGATCCAGCCACGCTTGCGTGTCCGGCTTCGTCCAGCTTGAAGTATCCCCGCTGCCCATGACTTGGGTAAGCATCGCGAGATAGGCGGCAGCATTGCCGTCTTCGACGGTCAAGTTCGGCCCCTTGAGTGCCGACAGCAGGGCCGCGGCATCCTGGGAATCAATCGCGGTTTCGAGCAAGGGACGCGAAGCGACCCACGCGTTTGCGTTGTCTATGATGTCCATTATTTCGATTCTCGACAAATCGGCACCGGCAGCCTGTTTCGCCGCTTGCAATTCGGCCACATATTCGTCCACGTTGCCGTCGATCACAAACAAGATTCCCACGCTTTCATTTCTCAGCATCTGCAGCGCCAACGAAGCATTGCCGATGTCGATCGCCATGTTGATGAGCTTGATGGATGTCGTTAGATCGGCACCGTTGGACTCGTCGATCTCCTGCTGAATTTCCTGCGCCGTTAAATTCGCGCCTTTCGCGGTTTTGGCATTTTGCAGTCCCTGCAAATAATAGGCCGCCTGATCGTCGAAAATCCACTCGATGCCGGCCAAAGGATCTTTCAACGCCGTAAGCAGCGCCTGAGGATCGCCTCCGGAGATAGCGTCGTTGATTGCGGCAATCGCTTCGGCATACGCGTTGATGTTGTCGATCGCCGTCTGAATTTCCGCTTGCGTCAGGGGCGATCCTTTGCCCGCCGACAATGCGCTTAACAGCGCGAAGTACAACTCCGCGTTCTCGTCTTGCACCCCGCTGATGTTCGCATCGGGATCTTTCAGCGCGATGAGCAAGGCATCCGCATCCTTTGCCGAGATGGCGTTCTGGACGGCTGTAAGCGCATCTTGCGGATCCGGCTGAACGTTCCCGCCGCCATTGTTGCCTCCGCTGTTGCCACTATTGTTGCCTCCGCTGTTGCCGCCACTGTTGCCTCCGCTGTTGCCGCCACTGTTTCCGCCAATCGAGCCGCCGGCATTCCCGCTCGCGCTGCCGGAGTTTCCGCTAGCGGCGCCCGCGCCTTCCAGCTTTCCGGGCGGATGCTCGAACGTGGAATCTTTCGCGTTCTCGTCCAGCACGGCCTTTTCGATGGTCCCGGCTCCCAGCACTTTAAGAGCGGCATGCAGAGTGAGCAGAACGATTTTCGAATCCGTTGCCAATTCCAGCGTATTGCCAGCCGCCTGATTCTCCACCGTCAGCGTTTGGATCGTACCTCGCGCGCCATGAATCGAGAGCTTCGCAGCCGAGACCGTTACGGACTTGAACGAACCGGACAGCCTAACAACCGATCCCGGCGGAATTTCGCTGCCAAGAACCATTTCGTTGATCCCGAAGCCCTGAACGGCGTTCTGCTCGATGTTCGCGGCGGATTGCACCGTCATGCGGTCCGCCTTCGTCTGTCCCTGCAGCACGATGCGAACCGGTCCCTGATTCTTCCTGACTTCAATAGAGGAGAATACGCTGTCCGCGAAATGCAGGCTGCTGCTGCCTCCCCCGCGTATTTCGGTCGCGCCTTTCACCGTCACCCGCTGCAAATCGACATCGCCGTTGCCGATCGCTTCTCCCAGAACCAGCTTGCCCTCGATCACTAGGTTGTGCAGCTTTACGCCAGGCGCGCTCACTTCTACGTTGCCGTATATGGTTCTGCTCCCGGTCTCGGGACCGTACGAACCGGCCGAGGCGTAGACGGTCGTATAGGCTTTCAACGCGGAGTCCAGCGCCACCACCGCTTCTGCACGGGTCATGCCGCCTTCGGGACGGAAATCCCCCGTCGCGTATCCGCTCATGATGCGCGCGCCGACGACGGCGTCGACCGCCGGCTTGGCCCACTCCGGGATGCGTCTCGCGTCGCGGAATCGATCGGCCGCGCCTTCGCTTGGCGCGAGCGCAAGCAGCTTGGCGATCGCCGCCGCCGCTTCCGCTCGGCTGATCGAGGCATTCGGCCGGAAGGATTGATCCGGGTACCCCTGGGTATAACCGGCCTTCACCGCCTTCGCGATCTCAGAGTAGGACCAATCGTTCGGCTTGACGTCCGGGAAGTTGATATCCGCTGCTTCGTCAAAACCGAAACTCCGGTTGATCAAGGCGGCAAACTCCGCCCTCGTGACCGGCGCATCCGGCTTTATCGCGCCTCCGTAGCCCTGAAGCCAGTTTTCCACATTCCATCGCTTCAGCGACGGTTCCGCCCAATGCCCTTCCAAATCCGACGGTAACCCCGCACCGGAGGCCGCAGCCGCCCCTGAGCCGATCATCCACGCACTCAGTATCACGAAGGCCCGCCGGCTCGTTTTTTTCCAAGCCATTCCTCGATTCCTCCTCTTCCCGACAAGCGCGGACAAGACGCGCCCGTTCGAAACTACGGTACAATTGTAAAGGAAGGCTCCGGACGGAAATATGGCCGAAAACAAACTATATCTTTTCGCTCTTCGATATCGTATAATGTCTACTTATGTTAAAATCATCCAGGAAGAGGCTTCGACAAGCAGAGATGCGGAGGGTTTTCCTTGCTGACGATGCTGATCGTGCAGCTCGCGACCGCTGTAATCGTGGCTTCGGTCTACCGGCGCAGCGAAGCCGCAAGATGGTTCATCTTTTTTTTGCTGTGCGGATGCCTGGGAGACTTGTACCGGATCGCGGAAGATTCCGTCAAACCCGCCATGCGGGCGGGCGGGATGCTTGCGGCGGCGGAAAGGCTGGGCGAAATCCAGCCTTATCTGTACTTCGTCAATTTGACATGCGCGCCATATGCGATCCTGATGTTTGCCGTCATCTACTCCGAGCGGGTCGGGAAACGCGCGAAAAACCGACTGGCGATCGGATTGGCCGCCCCCGTCGCGATCATGATCGGCACCACGTCTTTTGCGCCTGTATGGCGGATGGACTACGCCCTGTTGCTCGCATGGGCCGGCCCCTACTACCTTTCAGCGATCGCGCTGTTGTTCTGGACCGCCGCCAGAGAGAGAGCCGGGACGAAACGGCGCGGCAAATGGGTTCTGGCTTTTTTGGTGGCGCCTCCTCTCCTCGCCTATCTTCTCCTGGATACCGTCCCCCATGCCCTGCGGCAAGAGCAGACCTACGTCGCGTTTCTGCCGCCGCTGATCGTCCTCGTATTCGCCCTTTTCGTATTGTTGGGCATCCGCTTCGGGGTTATGGGGATCCGCATCCGCCTGGAAAAACAGGTGTTCGACAGCACATACCAGGCCGTCGCGTTCGGAAGCGGCTCCCTTCATCACATGTGGAAAAACCGGACGGCCAACATGTCGCTGCTTCTTCGCAACGCGATGGATTCCGATTTGGTGCGTCGGGATGAGACCGCGTCGCGCAACATGGATCTGCTGCATGAAGAGATCGAGCGGATGGACGAGATGATGGCGAGGCTGAACAAACAGCTGCGGGATATTGCCGTTTACGCGCGGCCTTGCAAGCTGAAGCCGCTAGTGGAAGAAGCCGTCCGCGGCAGCTCCGCATGGATCGAAAGCAAAGGGATCCGGATGGCGGTCGATATCCGCGGCGAACCGGAGCTCGAAGCGGACGCCGTTCACATGACGGAAGTGCTGACGAACCTGATCCGCAACGCCGCGGAAGCCGTTATCCCTGGCGAAGGGCGCATCGGGATCACCGTTTACGAAGACCGCAAAAACGCCGTCCTGTCGGTCACCGACAATGGGCACGGAATGTCGGGGAAGGAAGCGAAGAACATTTTCGGCCTGTTCTACTCCACCAAGGATCCGGAGCGCAACTTCGGGATCGGCCTGGCATACAGCCTGATGGTCGTGCGGAAGCACGGCGGCACGATCGAAGTCGCGAGCGCCCCCGGCCAAGGAAGCACGTTTCTAGTGCGGCTGCCTAAAACCCGGTCCCCTGCGAGGAGGTTTGACGCGCATGACCGATAATCGGATCCGTGTCTATATTTGCGAGGACGATGAAGCGTTTGCCTACTAACTGGAACGGCGGTTGTCCCGGGAGTCCGGGTTGACCGTCGTCGGAACGGCCGGGAGCAAAGAAGCGCTGGAAAGGGATATCGAACGGATTCCTTTCGATATCCTGCTGCTCGATCTGAGCTTGTCCGGCGAACGGCAGTTCGAAGGATTGGAGATATCTTTCCGGCTTCGCAGTTCACATCCGCACGTGAAAACCGTAGTGCTGTCTTCCTGGGACGACGACGAGCTGGTGGAGCATGCTTTCATTTATGGGCGCGTAGCCAATTACGTCACCAAGAAGTACTGGACGGACATTCCCGAAGCGATTCGCGAAGCGGCAAACGGCCGTTCCGGCATCCATCACTCGTCGACCCGCCAGCTCGTCCGGCGGATGTCGGCCGTCAACCGTCAAGCGATGCTAGCCCGAATCACGCCGAAGCAGCTGCAGATCGTCCGATTGTTGCAGCAAGGCTTCAGCCGCAAAGAAATCGCCGAGCGCCTGTTCTACTCCGAGCAGAACATCCACAAGGAAATTTGCGAGATCAGCCGACTGCTGAAGGGCAAATTCCCGTACTTGGCGTATTTCGGTCTTCGCAAGCAAAACTACAACCAACTCGTTCGGCTCGCGCGCGAATGGGGGTTGCTGCCGGAGGAGAAGTAAATTCGAGTTCCATGCCGGACGTATTGCATACGCAATGGCAAATCAAAACCCGCCGGGCATCAGCCGCAGGCGGGTTTTCTCTACCGCTATGGTCATAAGTTTACCGTGTCCCTGAACTGCGCCGCGCTAAGCCGCGCGTAGATGCCGCCCGCCTTCGTCAGCTCCTCGTGGGTGCCTTCTTCTTCGATGCCGCCTTCCGTCACGACGATAATCCGGTCCGCATGGCGTATGGTCGCTAGACGGTGCGCGATGATCAGCGTCGTTCGGTTATGAGAAAGCTCCTCGAGCGCTTGTTGGATCTGCTGCTCCGTCTCGGTATCGAGCGCGGACGTTGCTTCGTCCAAGATCAAAATCGGCGGATTCTTCAAGAAGATCCGCGCGATGGACAACCGCTGGCGCTGACCGCCGGACAGCTTCAGCCCGCGTTCGCCGATGAACGTGTCGAGCCCTTCGGGCAGCGCCCGCAGCATCGGCTCAAGGCTGGCTTTGCGCGCCGCTTCCCAAATCTCCTCTTCCGTCGCGCCGAGTCGTCCGTACGCGATATTTTCGCGAATCGTGCCGTTGAACAAGAACACTTCCTGCTGCACGATGCCGATCTGGCTCCGCAACGATTGCTGCGTCATCCGACGGACGTCGATGCCGTCGATCGTCACCGCGCCTTCATCGATTTCGTAGAACCTGGGGATCAGGCTGCACAGCGTCGACTTGCCCGCGCCCGAAGGGCCGACTAACGCGACCGTCTCGCCCGCGCGAACGCTAAGGTTGACGTTCTTGAACACGCGCGCGTGATCCTCGTAACCGAACGTCACGCCCTTGAACTCGATATCACCGCGGAGGCCCGATACCGCGATCGCGTCCGGTGCGTCCTTCACGTCCGGCTCCGTATCCATCAGCTGGCAATAACGGCCGAAGCCCGCCATCCCTCTTGGATACAATTCCAGCAACGCGTTGATCTTCTCGATCGGCTTCATGAAAATGTTCACGTACAGCAGGAACCCGACGAGCGCGCCGTAGCTCAGATCGCCTTTGTACGCGAACCAAGCGCCGCAGATTAGCACGAGTATGTTGATGAGCCGAGTCAGCATGTAGATGCTGGCCGAAGTGAAGGAAATCGTGAAATAGGAGCGCAGCTTCGCTTGGCGGAATCCGCGGTTGCGCTTGGCGAACCGCTCCAGCTCGAACGTTTCGTTGCCGAACGACTTCACGACGCGGATGCCCGCGATGCTGTCCTCGACGCGCGCGTTCACCTCGGCGATCTGCTCGAACATCGTCGTCGCCGCTTTGTTCAGCTTTTGATTGAAATAGACGATAATCCACGCCAGCACCGGAACCGCGATGAACGTAATGAGCGCCAGTTCCCCGTTCACGGTGAACATGATGCCGAACACGCCGACCAGGGTCATGAGCGCGATGAACAGGTCCTCCGGACCGTGGTGCGCCATCTCCCCGAGATCGAACAGGTCGTTCGTCATCCGGCTCATGATCTGCCCCGTCTTCGTGTTGTCGAAGAAGCGGAACGACAGCTTCTGCACGTGCTCGTACAGCTTCCGGCGCATATCGGTTTCGATATTGATGCCGAGCATGTGCCCCCAATAATTGACGATGAATTGCAGGCCCATATTAAGCAGATACAGGGCAAACAAGCCGATGCATACCCACGCGACCTTGCTCCAGTTGCCCGTGGGCAGCAGCGTATCGATCATCCACTGCACGCCCAGCGGAAACATAAGCTCCAGCAGGGCGACCGCGATCGCGCAGCCGAAGTCCAGGTAGAAGAGCTTTTTGTAAGGCGCATAGAAGGTTAAAAACCGACGAATCATGCCGTGTCCTCCAACTGAGAATCATTCTTTCTCATGATCGTAAAGATTTGCGGAGCGAATGTCCAGCATGACGAGGTCCGAATCGCGCAAGAAAAAGTCAGGGAGAAATTCGTCCCTGACGGTCCTTTCGTTTCGTGCCTCGCAGTCACGTTTCAACTTCTTTTCACGAGCATCCTCAAAGCTGTATTCAAATGAACATGACCATGGGGACCAGTTTGTCCAGAGGGGCCGGGGTTAAGCTTACGCGGCAAGCTTAATCAACTGCTGCCCCCTGCGTTGGCTGGGGTTAAGCTTGCGCGGCAAGCTTAACCGGAAATTATCCCTTGCTTTGGGCAGCGTTTAACCGATGCGGCCCGAAGCCATGCTTCATTGCTTTCCCAATTTTGGTAATTTAATCATTCTGAATCCCGAAAAAGCTATAATTTACAGCATTTGTAAATTGCGAGAGTTTGGTGTATTTGCCTTGCTCAAAAGTCGGTAAAAAAAGCATTTGACATAGTACGCTGATCAGTTAAGAAAGTAAATTTCTTAATTTTTCTCTCAACACGGGGTTCAACGGCCAGTTAAGAAAGAAAATTTCTTAATTCCTCTCTCAACACGGGGTTCAACGGCCAGTTAAGAAAGAAAATTTCTTAATTCCTCTCTATACATGGGGTTCAACGGCCAGTTAAGAAAGAAAGTTTCTTAATTTCTCTCTATACATGGAGTTCAACGGCCAGTTAAGAAAGAAAGTTTCTTAATTCCTCTCTAAAGACGGGGTTCAACCTCCAGTTAAGAAAGAAAGTTTCTTAATTCCTCTCTATACATGGGGTTCAACCGCCGGTAAAAGATATAAGTTCCGAATCTCTCCCGATCGTCATGATCACATGACGTTGATTGACCTGGAACACATCCTCCTCCAGCAGTCTGCTCCGCTCTTCCGTCTCACCACAGGAACAGGTCGGGCAAAACCTCCCTTTGCAGCGATACAGTACAAGCCGCAGGTCGTGGCCCCCTTCGCACACCAGCAGCTTAAAACCATTCTTTGGATTCCCGCGATCACGGAAATCGGCAACTTCTTTCAGGACATTCGCTCGGATCCTGCCTTCATTCTTCCGGACAAGCTTGCCCAACGTCCATGTTCATCGGATGAAACCTGAGCTTCACCCCGAAAAGTTATAAATTCTGGCGCCGAGATGTCAAAGAAAGAAGCTGCCTTCGGCTTACGCCTCGGGCAGCTTCCTCACTCTCTCTTTATCATGCCGGTTCAAGCCGTCGCGAACTTCATGATGCGCTCCTGATCCGCCTCGCCGACCGGCAGCTCCGCGGCCACTTCCCCGGAACGCATGACCAGGATGCGGTCGGCCAGCGTCAGCACCTCGGGCAGCTCGGAGGAGATGAGCAGGATGCCGACTCCCTCTTGCGCTAACCGGTCGATGATTTCGTAAATCTCGGCTTTGGCGCCCACGTCTACGCCGTGCGTCGGTTCGTCGAGGATCAGCAGCCGCGGTTTCGTGAGCAGCCAGCGCGCGAGGATCGCCTTCTGCTGGTTGCCGCCGCTCAGGAACTTGATCTCTTTCTCCAGATCGGTCGTCCGGATCGCCAGCCGGCTCACGTATTCTTCCGCGGCCCGGGCTTCCTTCTTCCGCATCAGCATCAGGCCGCGGGCGAACGATCGGAGTCCCGCCATGCTGATGTTTTCCCGCACCGACATGTCGGCGAAGATGCCCTGGATTTTCCGCCCTTCCGGCAGCAGGGCGATGCCGAGGCCGATCGCGTCGCGCGGCGAACGGATCCGGACTTCCCGTCCGTCCAGGCGAATCCGTCCGGCGGTTCGGGGATCGATGCCGAAGATGCTCTGCACCAGCTCCGTCCGCCCGGCGCCGACGAGACCGGTGAGCGCCACGATTTCGCCGGGGTATACCTCCAGGTCGACGTTGCGCACCTTCTCGCCCGCGCATAGGCCTTCCACCCGCAGAATCGGCTTCGCCCCGGAAGGCACCGCGCCGTACTGCCTTTTGAACGACTTGGAGATCTCCCGTCCGACCATCAGCGAAATCACTTCGTTCGGCGAAGTCTCCGCGGTCCGAAGCGTATCGATATACTTCCCGTCGCGCAGCACCGTGATTTGATCGGAGATGGCGAACACTTCGTCCATCCGGTGGGAGATATAGAGTACGGAAACGCCTTGTTCCCGCAATTCCCGGATGATGCCGAGCAGAATCTCCGTTTCCCGGTGGGTCAGGGACGCCGTCGGTTCGTCCATGATGAGCAGCTTGGCTTCCAAGGACAACGCTTTGGCGATTTCCACCATCTGCATCTGCGAGATGCTGAGCTCCTCGATCGTCTGGTCGGGCCGGATCCCCTCGATGCCGATGCGGTCGAACAGCTCCTTGCAGGCTTTCTCCATCTCCCGGTACCGGACGAAGCCCAGCTTTCCGGTTTTCAGCCGGCCGATGTAGACGTTCTCCATGACGCTGACGTTCGTGGCCAGGGACAACTCCTGGTGGATCATGACGATGCCGGCTTCCTGGGCCTGTCTCGGATGCTTGAAGAAGACTTCTTTTCCGTCGAACGTCATGCGGCCCTCGTCCGGGGCGTACACGCCGGACAAGATGTTCATGAGCGTCGACTTGCCGGCGCCGTTCTCCCCGACGATCGCGTGGACTTCGCCCTTGCGGACTTGCAGGTTCAGCCCGTCCAGCGCCTTCACGCCGGGAAACGTTTTGGAAATCCGGTCGGTGTGCAGCAGTATGGGCCGGTTCATGTAGGGACCTCCGCAAGCTTGAAATGGTTATTCCGGGAACAGCTCGTTCACGTTATCGGGCGTCAGGACGTCCAGCTTCACGGGCAGGAAATCGGCCGACGGCTTTTGGCCCGCCGCGAGGTAGTTGTACATCGTGACGATGGAATCGAACCCTTGGCCGAACGGATCCTGCGCGATCGCCGCCGCGATTTCGCCGCTGCGGACGTACTTTACGTTCTCGGGGATATGGTCGTAGCACACGACGCTGACTTTGCCCGTAAGCCCGAGGTCTTGAATGGCTTTGGCCGCGCCGAACGGACCGCCGGCCGTCACGTAAACCACCTTCAGGTCCGGATTGGCGGTAATCATGTCTTTCGTGAGCGAATAAGCCGTTTCCGCTTTATCCTTGTTCTCGTATTTGCCAACGACCTGGATGCCCGGGACTTTCTCTTTCAGGTAATCCAGCGCGCCGTTCATTCTTTTCTCGTGCTGGGTCGCGCCGAACACGCCGGTGATGACGCCGATTTTGCCGGAGCCTCCGGTCAGCTTCTCGATTTGTTGGCCTGCCAGCTGCCCGGCGGCGTAAGCGTCCTGGCCCATGAAGGCGATGCGTTTGCTCGGCTTGGCGCCTTCGGCGACGGCCGTCAAGACGGGAATGCCCGCGTCGATCGCTTTATTGATCACCACTTCGGTGCCGTCGAAAATCGGCACGACGACGATGCCGTCGTATTTCTGCGTGATGGCGGTTTCCATGGCGGATACCGTGCGGTCCGCCGTCAGGTCGTCGCCCATGACCACGTAATCCACGGTCGTATTGAAATTTTTCAGATAGTCCTTCGCCGCTTGGGCGCCGTCGCGGACCGGGAACCAGAACGGATTGTTCTGCCAGGACAGGAACGCGATGCGAAGCGGTTTACTCGGAAGCTGCTTGACGGCGGCGACGTTCGCGCCCTTCGGCAGCGGTACGTCGGGAGCGGCTTCGCCCGCAGCGGCGGACGAACCTGCCGACGGAGACGCGGCGGAAGGCGACGCTCCGCCTTCCTCCTTGGCTTTGCCGCCGCAAGCGGCGAGAAGAAGCGTAACGAGAAGCATCGAAAGCAGCAAGGCGAACGTTTTTTTCATTGGAATAACCCACCCTCGTCTGGTTTTGGTTTGCGGCCTTCCCTTTCTTCTTCCGTGTGCTAAGCGTTGGCGGATCGGTTCTTGATGCTGTCGATGGCTACGGCGCCGATGATGACGAGGCCGATGGTCACCACCTGCCAATAGGCGGAAACCTGGAGCAGGACGAAACCGTTGCGCAGCACGCCCATGATCGCGGCCCCCATGACGATGCCCGGAATCGAGCCTTTGCCGCCCGACAGGCTGGCGCCGCCGATGACGACCGCCGCGATGACGTCCAGCTCGTAACCCGTGCCGGCAGCCGGCTCCGCGGTATCGAGCGTGCCGGAGACGATCATCCCCGACAAGGCGCACAGCGCGCCCATGATGACGTACACCATGATCTTCATCCGGTCCGTCGGGATCCCCGACAGCTTGGCGGCCCGCTCGTTGTTGCCGATCGCGTAGATGTTCCGCCCCGGCAGCGTGCGGGTCGTGAACACGTATCCGCAGATGGCCACGATGAACATGATGATCACCGAAACCGGCACGTTGCCGATATGCCCTCCGCCCAAGTACGTGATCCCGTTGTCGATCGAGATCGGCATGCCGCCCGTAATCAGCAGCGACGTCCCTCTCGCGACGCTCATCATACCCAGCGTGACGATGAACGGATTGATCCGGACCTTCGTGATCAGCAAGCCGGACAACGTGCCCGCCGCGCATCCGAACGCCATCGTCGCGACGAATACCGCCGGCGCCGGCCATCCGAGCGAAGCGAGCGTCGCCCCCAGCACGCCCATGAGTCCGAGCAGCGCGCCGACGGACAGATCGATCCCGCCCGTGATGATGATGAGTCCTTCTCCGACCGCCAGGATGGCGATGACCGAGAACTGGCGAAACACGTTGAAAATGTTTTGCCAGGTCAGGAAAAACGGGCTCATCCAGGCGATCACGACGCAAAGGATGAGCAACGCGGCCAAAATCGGAATTTCCTTCTGCCGGCCGGCCTGCCTGGCCAGCCTTACGAGTGCTTGCAACCTGCCACCTCCATTGCCGGTTCCCCCTTGAGATGTTCCTTCCTGCCTTGCCCAGAATCCATCTTAAAAAAGAATCGGCGCTCCGGATATGTGCCGGATTGGCAATTTTGCATGACGGATTAGACCAATCTGCCCGCGCTCGCGATTCCGGAAATGAAAGCGCTCCATTCTGTGCTATACTTTAGTTCCGAAAGGCTGGGTGACCTTCATTGCTGACAGGACCATGGAATCTGCGCACCAAGCTCCTCGCTCTGCTGTTCCTTCCTTTAACCGTGTTTCTTCTGACCACGGTGACCGCGATCCTGCGCATGAGCGCCATGGCGGACGACTTGACGCAATCGCTGTACGTGGAGACGTACCAGAGCAGCAAGCTGATCCAAAATGCCGCGGGCTACATGAACAAAGCGCTGGTGGCGCAGCGGACGCTGATTTTCACGGATTACAAGAGCAATAAGTACCGTTCGATCTACGACACTTACAAAAACAGCGTCAAGGAAGCGGTGTCCAACACCGAACAGGCCAAAACGTTCGTCCTGAGAAACGAGCGGAACGGCCGGATCGTGCCGCCCGGCGCCGGACCCGACGTGCCGGCGCTGATCGACGAATATTTGAAAGCCTTCGAGCAATGGGAGACCCGCTCCAACACGATCATCGAATCGATGTCCACGCGCGGGCTGCGCGGGGAAGACAAGATCATTTTCCAAGGCCTCATCCTGGACGAAGCCATCGCGGCGGACGAGAAATTCGACACCGCGAACGAAATCATCCAAAACATCGAAAGCATCCTCGGCCGGCATTCCGCGGAGGTTACCGCCGAAATCAGGCACAACAAGCGGCAGCTTCAGCTGGTTCTCGTCCTGATCGCTTCCTTGACGTTCTCGGCCGCCTTGGTGTTCAGCCTGCTGCTCAGCCGGGGCATTCTGCTGTCCATCAAGGACTTGGTGCTGCTCACCAAACGCGTCGCTCGCGGGGAGCTGAACATCGAGCCGATGAAAGTCCGATCCCGGGACGAAATCGGTCTGCTGACCGCAAGCTTCCTCTCCATGTGCGGCCGTCTGCGCGAATATATCGACATCGCGTTCGTCAGCAAAATCAAAGAGAAGGAGGCGGAGCTCCGGGCGCTGCAGCTGCAAATCCAGCCCCACTTCCTGTTCAACACGCTGGAAGTGATCCGGATGAAAGCCGTGCAAGGCGGCGCCCGGCAGGTCGCCGGCATGGTCAAGATCCTGGCGGATATTTACCGTTGGAACGTCAAGGGCCACAACGCGATCGTGACCCTGGAGGAGGAGCTGCACTACACGATGTCCTACCTGCAGCTGCAGGAGATCCGGTTCCAGGACCGGCTTCGCGTCACGACCGACATCCCGGGAGACCTGCTCTCCATGGGCGTTCCCAAGCTGATCCTGCAGCCGCTGGTGGAAAACGCGGTCCGCCACGGCTTCCCGGACCGCGCGGAGGTTTGCGAAATTCGGATTTCCGCCCGAATGGACGGAGGCGACCTGGTACTGGCTTGCACGGATAACGGCGAAGGCATCGAGCCGGAACGTCTGGCCTCGCTTCGGAAGCAGCTGACCCAAGGCCATTCCCGCCCGGACAGCATCGGCGTCAGCAATGTCCATTCCCGGATCGCGCTGCTGTACGGCCCGCCATACGGCATGACGATCGACAGCCGAAACGGCGCCGGCTCGGAGTTCACGATCCGGCTGCCCGCCCAATACGCACAGGAGATGAGAACCGCCTATGTGGAAAGTTTTGCTGGTCGATGACGAGATCGACATCCGGGAAGGTTTGACGCAGCTCATCGATTGGGAAGCGCTCGGCTTTACCGTTGCCGCGAAAGCGTCCAACGGCAAGGAAGCCCTGGAGGCGCTGGCATCTCAATCCCTCCATCTGGTGATCGCCGATATTTCGATGCCGGTGATGACCGGACTCGAGCTGATCAAGGAGATGCGGGCGAGGGGATTGACGCAGAGCGTCATCATCCTGAGCGCCTACAACGACTTCGAATACTTGAAGGAAGCCTTGAAATACCGGGTGGAAAACTATCTCCTGAAACCCGTGGACGATGACGAGCTGACCGCCACGCTGCTTCAGGTCAAGGAAGACATCCGTCAGGATTTGGCCGTAAGCATGCAGGAAAAAGAAAACCTGAACATCCTCCGCTCGAAGATCCTGAACCGGCTGGTAACCCGCAACATCAGCCCGTCCGAATTCTCGAACAAGGCCGATTTCCTGCAGATCGACCTGACCGCCGTATCCTATCGGGTGATCTTGGTGGAGCTGGAGAACGTGAAGGATGGGTTCGAGCGGACCGGCGAGCCGGCCGAGCATTGGAAGCTGTTCTCCGCCCAGAACGTCTGCGCGGAAATCATGGGCGGCTATGCGGACGGCATTTGGTTCGAAGACGCCCTGCAGCACCTCGTGTTCATCGCGAAACAGCACGTTGCCGGCGAACCGGCCGACTATCACGCCGCGGCGGACGAAATCAAGGCGGCGCTCAAACGGTTCGTCAAGGAGCCCGCTTCCGTCATCATCGGTCCCGAAGTCCGCGGCGTCCGGGAAATCCATGCCTCCTATTTCGAAGCGATGAAGCTGCTGGATTACAAGTTCTATCTTGGCCGGGAAGCGACGATCAGCGAGCGGCGGATTCCTTCCCGGGCGGAAACGATCGACGTGGAAATCGAAGGCCGGATCCGGGAACTGGAGCGGTTCATCCTCGCCGGCGACGAGACCTCCTGCCTTCAGGTGACGCACGGCATTTACGACGGCTTCAAGGAGCACGCGAAAATCGGCAAATCGCTCGTCCACCATGCCACGTTCGAGATCCTCATGTCGGCTTTGCGGTTGATCCGGGAAGCCAACGGCGACGTCTCCCAAGTGCTAGAGCGGCCGGAACGCTTGTACGAAGACATTTTGGCGCACAAGACGATCGACGACATGCGCGGCTTTCTCTGCGGGAAGCTGAAAGCGATCATGGGGTATCTCGCCCATTTGAAAAATGATCGTCCGCCCAAAGTCGTCATGAGCGTGCTGGACTACATGAAGCGCAACTACAACAAGGAAATTTCCCTGAAGCAGGCCGCGGAGACCGTATTCGTCAATCCCGGCTATCTCGGCAAGCTGTTCAAGAAAGAAACGGGACTCAGCTTCCACGATTACTTGAACAAGATCCGGATCGACAAAGCCCGGGAGCTGCTGCTGAACACCCGCCACTACGTCTATCAAGTATCGGAAATGGTCGGGTACAAGGACTACAACTACTTCCACCGGACGTTCAAAAAATGGACCGGCAGGGCTCCATCGGAGCTGAAATAGATTTCCCCCAAAAATGACGCGAAGCGCTGCAGCCGATGCCGATTACTTTCGGGGGAGCCCCCGAATACAAAAAAGCGGGGAACTTCAGTTCCCCGCGAGACGCTTGGCGAAGCCGAAACCGGTATTCTTTGATAATCTTAGGACCTATTCCAGGGATTCGAAAGATGGATCATCAATCACGTGGAGAAGAACTTTCGATCGAGTTGTGTAAAAAAATTACACAAAAGCTTCGTGTTCATAGGATTTCAGCGGAATTATGCAAAAAAGTTACATAAAAGCATCGCGGCGACGGGAATTCGGCAAAGTTATGTAAAAAAGTTACATAAGAGCCTCGTGTTTAAGGGATATCGGCAGCGTTATGTAAAAAAGTTACGTATTGCATCGCGGTATCATGGTACGAACCCATTACGCCAGACGCCCCTAAGTTAGGTGCTTGTTAAAGGATTTTCAACGAGCTGGCGGGGAACTTCAGTTCCCCGCCTCCCCGTTCACGGGAGCGTAACGCTCGTACGGCTTCCACCTTGAGTTCCGCGATACCGCCGCCTGCCCGGGCCATGGCTGCGCCGTCGTCCAGTCACGAGCCGAGCGCAGCACCTCGCTCCATATTTCCTCGACCGTCGCGTAATCGATCGGAGGATGGGTGGACGGACGAAGTCCCGTTTTCATCCCTTCGACTTCCCGGCACAGACTGTCCAAGCACGCCTCCATGATCGCCCGGCCCCGCTCGGGCGATGCTTCTACGGCATCGGCCGCGAGCGCCAGCCGGCCCCCCGATCCGGGTTGATCCTCAAGGGCTTTGGCCTCCATGTCGATCAAGTCCGGGCGGAGGTACATGAGCTGCGAGATTTCGTAGGCGCCTGCATGATCCCCCTCATACCGCCCTTCCACCAGTTCGGGATCGCTCCGGACGAAGACGTTCACCGGCACCCGCTTCATGAACGCTTCCGCGGCCAGGCGCAAATCCCGCTGGTTGCCTCCGCTATGGCCGGAGATGACGACGATCGCCGAGAACCCCGCATTCGCGAAAGCGCGCAGCTGATATAAGAAGAGATGCAGCATCACCGCGGGCGGAATGCCCGTGAAATGGGGGTTTTCCTCCCCGATCTCATCTTCCAGCCACCTGGCGTGGTAACCGGTCTCGTGAATGTGATACCCCATGGAAGGCGCTACGACGCCTCCGACCTTGCGGGCCGCTTCCTCGCACAGCCATTCGGCCTTGATCGTGTCCAGCCCGAACGCGCTGACCTGTCCGTGCGGCTCGCAGAGCCCGAGCGGCAAATAGACGACCGGGCATTCCGCCTGCCGCTTCTTGAATTCATGGGGCAGCAGTTCCGACCATAGCACCTTAGCTCCAGTACTTGGTCTCATACAGGTTTCTCACCCATCTGTAATGGCGCCGGATCTCTTCGAACGCGTCGGCCGGCAGCGGTCCGCGGCTGGCCGCGGCGATGTTCTCGTCCGCGTACTGCGGCACGTGCATGGAGCTGATCGCCGTCGTCACGCCCGGATGCTGCAGCACGAACCGGATGGCCAGCTCGGCCAGGCTGTCCGCGTATTTCGGCACGAACGCTTCCTTCAGTTGGTTCACGCGGTCGATATAGACGCTGCGCGGCAAATAATCGAAATAGTTTTTGCGGAAGTCGCCTTCCTCGAATTCGGTGTCTTCTCTCAGGAAGCCGGTCAATCCGCCTTCGTCCAGGATGCAGCGGGCGATGACCGCCACGTTGTTCTCCTGGCAGATCGGGATGAGACAGTCCAGCGGCAGCGGATCGAAAATGTGGAACACCGTCTGCACGGAGTCGATTTTCCCGGTCTGGACGAGCGTCAGCGCGAGGTCGTGGCGTTGGTCGGGCAGGGAGATGCCGATGCCGCGGATTTTGCCTTCCTGCTTCAGCTGCAGCAGCTCTTCCATCCAATAATCGACCTTATCCCATTGGGGCCAATATTGGTGGAGCTGCATGAGGTCGATCGTTTCCACGCCCAGCAGACGGAGGGAAATCTCGGCGCTTTCCCGCAGCCAGCCCTTCGGAAACGCCGTTTCCACGGGAATCGGCTGCCCCCAGCCCAGGTTGCCGGGACCGCGGGACTGGATTTTCGACGCGATGAACGGCCGTTCGCCCTTCCATTCCTTCAGCGCCAGGCCGAGAATCCGCTCGGATTCCCCGTAATTGCGCGCGGTGTCGATCATCGTGACGCCTTTGTCCAGGCTGTGCAGGACGGAGCGGATCAAGTCTTTCTCGTCGTAGGAGCCGAACGAACCGCCCAGTCCCATCGCGCCGAAGCCGAGCCGGGACACTCGCGTCCCCAATTTGCCAAACGGATTATATTGCATGAGTTCAATTCCTTTCGGATAAAATGGTCAGGCCTTCAGTAGCTCTTTCAGGCGGAACCCGGCATCGGCCAACGATTCCGGCGACGGATGGGCCCGCTTCTCGATCAGCATTTCGGCCAGGCGGATGTCCTTGGCGATGCCGCCGGGCGTTCCCATGCCGCTAGCCGAGACCAGCCGGCCCTCGCCGTCGAGGTGGAAATACAGCTTGCCGGCGTCTCCCAGATCGCGAAGCACGGTCGTATTCGAGGGATCCGCCAGTCCGGACACTTGAAGCGTCCGGTCGTATTGGTCGGACCAGAACCACGGCACGGCTCCGTACGGGGCACGGTCGCCCAGCATGTTGCCCGCGGCGTGCGTCCCTTGGTCCTGCGCGTTGCGCCAGGCTTCCAGCCGGATCCGCTTGCCCTCATAGAGCGGATGCGGGAACGAGCAGCAATCCCCGGCCGCGAAGATGTCCGGATCCGACGTCGCCAAATATTCGTCGGCTTTGACCCCGTTCTCGATCTCGAGGCCGCATTCGGCCGCCAGCGACGTCTCCGGCACCGCGCCGATGCCGGTCACGATGACGTCGCACCGGACCCGGCTTCCGTCCGCCAGCGAGACGACGTATTCCCCGCCTTCGCGGTTCACGCTTTCGATCCCCGTGCCGGTCTTGAAAGACACGCCGTTCCGCCTGTGCAGTTCCTCGACCATGGCGGCGATCGGCTCCGGCACGCCGCGCATCAAGATCCGCGGCGCCGCTTCGATCAGCGTCACCTCGCAGCCTTTCGCGCGGGCGCTGGCCGCGGTCTCCAACCCGATGAAGCCGCCGCCGATGACGACGGCCCGCTTGCCTGCCGCCAGACGGCCTCGGATCGCCAGCGCGTCCTCGAATTTGCGCAGGTACAGCATTTCGTTCGAGGCGTTCCCCGGCAGGCTCAACTTCCGGGGGTTCGCGCCCGTAGCCAGCAGAAGCCGTTCGTAGGGCACCCGCGCGCCGCCGGCGAGATGAACCTCATGGCTTGCGCGGTCGATCCGCGCGGCGGCGTCGCCGGACAGCAGCCGGATCCCGAGTTCTTCCAGCTTCGGCCGATCCAGGATCGTGACCGGCGCCGGCTCGCCGTCCTCGGACAGCGCCTGCTTCGATAGAGGCGGGCGTTCGTAGGGGGCGTGGCGCTCGTCTCCGATCAGGGTGACGGCGCCCGTCCAACCCCGGGCCCGAAGCTCGGCCGCCGCCCGGGCGCCGGCTTCGCCCGCGCCTACGATGACCATTCCGTAATCTTTCATGATGGTTGCTCCTTAGCCGTCAGATCTGGATATACACTTTGCCGTTCTCGAGCTTGACGGGATACGTCTTCAGGTCCACGCAGACCGGCGCGCGCTTCGCCGCGCCCGTCGGAATGTCGAAGCGGCCGTTGTGCTTGGGGCATTCGATCGTGCTGCCCATCACCAAGCCGTTCGACAGGTGGAACCGCTCATGCGTGCAGTAACCGTCGGAAGCGTAGAAGTCCCCTTTATCCGTCCGGTAGATGGCGAAAGTCCGGTCTCCGTGGTCGAACCGGATCACGTCTTCTTCTTCGATGTCGTCTACTTCGCAAGCTTCGATCCATTCGGTTTGCGCCATTGTTCTCTCTCCCTATGCGTTTTGTCTACGATGGTGTGAATTCCGCGTGTTTCCTTAGCGATGCCTGCTCCTCAGCTCGTGTGCCATTTCGGGTCGGGAACGTTCGATACGCCCCAATAATACGGATTCGCGGTCGCCGGAAGCGGCTTGACGATGACGTAAGCCGGATCGTGTCTTTGCTTCCGCAGCGCGACGTACACTTCCTTCAGCGCCGAGAACAGTCCCGGCATCGGCTTGGGGCAGTCGTGCTTCATCGCTTCGTGCAGCTTGGGCAATTGATGGTACGGAACCATCGGGTACATGTGGTGCTCGATATGGTAGTTCATGTTCCAATACAGGAACCGCAGGACCGGGTTCAGGTACATCGTCCGGGTGTTCAGGCGGTGGTCCAGCACGTCTTCGTACAAGCCCAGGTGTTGGGTCATGGCGTACAGGATGACGATGATGGAGCCGTAGAACGAAGGCAGGAACAGGTACATGGCGGGCAGGAAGCTGCCGGTCAGCACGCAGGTCGCGACGAGCGCGGCCAGGATCAGCAGGTAAATGCGCGCTTCCCAATACGTCTTGCGGCGTTCCGACTGCGGAATGTACTCGTTCTCCGTGTTGTCGACCTTGCCGAAAGCGTGGAGGAAGAACCGTTTGATCTCTTTCGGTCCGCCGTACAAGTGCACGACTTCCATGATCAGCACTTTCCAGACCGGCGGCCTTTCGGTCAGGATTTCCGGGTCGCGCCCGACGATGAACGTATCGGTATGATGGCGGGTGTGGCTCCAGCGCCAAGGCGTCGCCGAGCGGAGCATCATGAATGACGCGATCTGGTAAATGACTTCGTTCATCCACGGCGTCTTGAACGCCGTGCCGTGCCCGCATTCGTGCCACCTGGAGTCGGCCGGCGTGGCATAGAGAATGCCGTAAGCCAGGAACGCCGGGACCGCCCACCAGGTGCCCCAGGACAAATACCCGAGGTACCCCAGGATGATCAACCCGCCGAACCAGATGATCGTGTCCCGGATCGCCGGCCCGTTCTTGCGTTTCATCAACTCTTTCATCTGGGGCCGCGGAATCGGGGTCTGATACCAGTCGGCGGCCACCAGCCCTTTCTCCTCCGCCCGTTTCCCCTCGGGCCCGGTCAAGCTGTAATCCCTTTTGCCTGCGGTTGCAGCCATTTGGACAACATCCTCCTCTTTAGATTTGGATTCAGACGATCAGTCTTCGATCCACAAGCGATTGTCGAAGCGGAACTCCTCCCCGGGACCGATTCCTTTCGCCCCGGTCAAAGCGCGGTCATACGGGAGATTGAAAGCATCCGTGACGTACGTGTACGGCTCCAGCGAGAAAGCGGACGCCCATGGGGGCCGGAACGCCAGAACGAAGGGGAACCCCGGATCGACGCGGTAGGCGATCGTATACCCGCGCGATTTCATCGCGATTCGGCACGTTCGGTCGCCGTCCAACATCTCGAGCATGTTGCAGCCGAGCACCGGGTACTCCCGCAGGTCGACGCCGTCCGCCGCCCGTATGCTGAACGAAGTCGCCTCCGGCAGTCCCGTCACGAACGCTTCGCTTGTGACCGGCCATTCCCGGGCGGCGGGCACCTGAAGCCGGACCTCGTCCCCGTCTTCGGCGAAAATCGGGAAATACGGGTGCAAGCCGTATGCGAAGGGCGCTTCTTCCTTGCCTTCGTTGAGGATCGACGACTCCATGGTGAGAGCGCCTTCATAGAGCCGGTACGTTACTTCGAATAAGAGCGCATGCGGGAAGTACGCCATGATTTCAGGATGATCGGCATACCGGAACCGGCACGTCGCATACGCGCCGTCCTTTTCCGATGCCCCGTAATCCCTCACCTCCCATGCCTTCGAACTGATCTCGCCGTGCAGATGGTTTCCCGGTTCGTTCAGCGGGAGCCGGTACGTACGGCCTTGGTAAGAAAACGTGCCGTTCTTGATCCGGTTCGGCGGGTACAAGATCGGAATGCCGTATCGGAACGCAACGGACGGATCCTTCTTGAAATCTTGCGTTTGCTCGGGAGATTGAATGACTGGGCGTCCTCCGACGACGAATCGGAACAAGTTGTTGCCGATTTCCGGCACGATCGCCGCGTGCGCGTCGCGTTCCGCGTCCCGCAGCACGATGACGTGCAGCCCTTCTTCCGTTTCCGCCGCCGCCGAGTAAGTTGGCATCGGGTTTGATCCCTCCCTGGGACTATGATTTCAAGATGCTGTGATAGATTCATATAATGTTCATGAAACGTTTCACGAACGATTGCAAATCAACTTTACCACAGGGGAAACGCTTCCGCAAGAGAAAAAAACGGCCGCGAATCCCTCGGTAAAAGCCGGTTCTATCAGGGTCATTCAGCAGGCCGCACGCCTCCTGTTTCGGAGGAGTTCGACCGCAGCAACGCCCGGATTCTCTCTTCGATGTTCCGAAGCGCTTCCTCTTCGCTGCGAACGCCTTGAATCGCGTCGCTGATCTCTTGCGACAGGATGTGATTGTAGATCTCGTTCTCGATTCGGCGGCCTCGGTAGCGCGCCGGCACGAGCCGTTTGCGGCTGATCGCGTAGCTCTCCGTCAGCAGCGGCTTCCAAGGGTACAGGTTTTCCAGGTCCTTGCGGGCAAAATCGTCCTGGCGAAGCGTCGAGCCGCCGAGCAAAGAGCCCGGAATCGCGCTCGGGTTGCCGCACGCCCAGACCCAGAAATCGGCCGCGGCTTCGGGATTTCGGCTCCGCGTATCGATGCCGAGGCTCCAACCGCCCAGCACGGGGGTCCGGCCCGGAATCAGCGCGCAGCCGACGTTGCCGGCCACTTTGGACTTCGTGTAGTCGTTGACGTCCACCGCGTGCGAGTCGTACAGCACGACCATGGCGCTGTCGCCCTGCTTGAAGCTTTCGACCGCGTCGTCCCAGGATTTCAAAGGCGACTTCGCCACGTACTGATAGCTCTTCGTGAAGTTTTTGAGCGCGGCGAGCGAGTTTCCGTTGTTGATGGCGACGCTGCCGTCCTCGGCGAAAATATCGCTGGAATACGCCCACAGCCGGTTCAAAAAAGAGACGGTCGTGTAAACGCTCGGTCCCTGCACGCCGACATGCCCGTATTTGACCGGGGATTTCTCGTTGTATTCCCGCGTGAAGAACTCCGACACGAGATTGTACTGCGCCCAGGTCGAAGGAGGAACGAGCTCCTCGCCGTACTTGCGCTTGAACAGCTTTTTGAGCGACGCGTTCTCGAACAGGTCTTTCTGGTAAAACAGCAGCTGGGTGCCCGACATGAACGGGAGGCCGTACAACCGCTCCCCCGACATCCCGTATTCTTTGACGGTTCCGGGAACGAAGTCCTCGAAATAGGAGGCGGGCTCATCGATCAAGCCGTCCAGCGGCCTCGCGATGCCGTCTTTGGCGAGCCCGTCCACCCACGTGATGTCCATCATGAACCCGTCGATCTCGCCCCGCCGGGATTCCGGCGCGTACAGCCGGTCCAGAAGCTCGTTATAGCCGAGCATCTCGAATTCCATCCGGACGCCCGTCTCGCGGGCATAGAGCTGCGAAAGCATGCGCAGGCTGTGGGCCGCCGGGCTGTCGAACATCGCCAAGCGCAGCGGTACCCCGGCTCCGCGGGCGCGGTCCAACCCGGCCAGCAAAGGCGCCGTTTCCACGAGCTCCGCTTCCGCCGCTTCCGTGATCGGCTCGTACGTATGCGGGTTCTCGACGGCCCCCATCAGTTTCCGGACCGCGGATTCTGCGATTTTGCGGAACGAGACCGAAATGGTCGCGGCATAGCGGCCTTCGTCTTCGATCCAGTTCTGCTCCTTGAAGGTGACGTGAGCCACGTCTTCCCGCTTGAGCAGTTGGATCGCTTTCCGCGTGCCTTCCGAGATCAGGTAGTTGCTCGTGATCAAGGCCTTCATGTCCGGGTTGCGGTGCAGCAACTCGTAAGCCGCCTTGAAGCCGCGCTCCTTGCTGAAATCCACGACGTGCACGTGGTCCGGGCGTGCATAGTATTTGGCGTAGATGTCCATGACCTTATTGCCGTGCAGGATTTCCCGCTCCAGGATCAACCCGACTTCGCGGACGCCTTGCCGCCGGAACCGGGCGAGCGCCTCCTCCAGCGCCTTTTCGTAGCGGATCAGGATGGAATCCTCCATGACGTCCCGCTTGCCGCGTTTTCCGATCAGCACGACCGGACATTCGTTTTGCACCCGTTTCAGCACATCGCCCGGATGGGTATCGGAGTACAGGATGATTCCCCCCACCCGCTGCTCCAGGCATTGCTCCAGGCTTTTCTTTTCCAAAACGGGGTTGTTGTTCGTGATTTTCAGGAGCAGGTGATACCCTCTCTCCCTCAGCTCCGTCTCGGCCGCGCTCAGGAGCGTCTGCAAGTCCGGATGCACGACGTTGGGCAGAATGAGGGCGACTTCGTTGCTCATCGTGTTCTTCAGGTTGCGCGCGGTGGCGTCCGGCCGATAGCGCAATTCTTGCATGGCGGACTCTACCTTCGCGATGAGAGCCGCGTTATTGGTATTCCCGTTGAGGACGTTGGAGACGGTCCCGACGGATACGCCCGCGAGCTTGGCTACGTCTTTGATGGTGGGCAGAGCGAGCCCTCCTTGTCATCGGGGATGAAATCAAGTGGATTTTACCACTCGGATTCGGAAAATAAAAGCTTCTCCCGACGAACAGGGCACCTAGCGATTCTCGCAAATCCGACAAGAGAACAAGCGCGGGAATTCCCGCGCTTGCCCTTCGCGATGCTGACGTTCCGGCAGACGGCGCCGCCGGGGGATGGCGGCTCAGACGCCGACGCTTTTCAGCTTGCCGTCGAGGAATTTCTTCGCCCGCGGAATGTCGGCTTCGTCCAGATGCTCGATGATGATCGGGATGTTCGGGTGCAGCTTGCCCAAGCGGGCCAAGTACAGGTCGTAGTTCAGGATGCCGAGCCCCGGAGCCGGCAGCTCGACGGCGCCCGCGCCGCGGAACGTATGCGACTCCGACGCGTCGATGTCCGCGTGTTTCTCGCCGGTGTTCTCCGCCGGTTTGATGTCTTTGGCGTGCGCGATTTTGATCCGGTCGCCGAGCGTGTCGAAAATGCGGTTGATCGTCTCGTCCACGCGGCCGATGTTGTCTCCCGTGAAGTAGTTCGTCGGGTCCATGAGCAGCCCGAGTCCCGGGTGGTTGACGTCATGGAACAGACGGGTCAGTTGGTCGACGGAGCCGATGACGTTCTGGATGTAGTTTTCGACCAGGAACATGGAGCCGTGGTCGTAGGCGAATTTCGCGAGGTCCTCGATCGTCCGGCAAATTTCCTCGTAAGCTTCCTCCGTGCCGTTTTTCGGATCCCAGACCCAGTCGCTCTCCGCGTTGTAGGTGCCCGTTTCGCTGATGACGTACGGAGTGCCCAAGTCGCGGGCGTAACGAAGCAGGTTTTTCAGCTCGTTCACGTTCTGCTCGCGTTTCTTCGGATCGGGATGGATGATGTTCGTGTAGCCGGAAATGCAGACGATCGGAAGGTTGGCGTCGCGGAACGCGTCGCGGATGAAGTTCGCCTTCTGCTTATTCAGGTTGGCCGGCGTCGTGTCGATGTCCTTGAACGACAGGTCCAATTGGACGCAGTTAAAGCCGTCCCGCTTGATGCGGGAGATCGTTTCCGCGAGCGCGTGAGGGTAGTAACCATTGAAAATGCCGACTGTAATCATGGATCCATTCCTCCTAGGGGTTCGTGGTTTAGAGATCGCTTGCGACTTCGGAAAACAAGACGGTGCGCCCTTCGGCGATCGATTTATAGCAGGCGTCCACCGCGGCCATCGTCCTCAGGTTGTCCCTGCCGCCGATCTCGGGTTCGGTATTGTCCTCCACCGCCCGGAGCAGTTGGGCCATCGTGCCTTGGAAGGCGTCCGGGAACCATACTTTATCCCAGGTCGGGCGGATCCATTGGTTCGGCGCCTGGCGCGTGGTGAAAGCGAGCGTGCTCGGGGTTCTTTCCGGATACGGCCAGCCGATGTAGCCTTGCGCCAAGCCGTCCGTGCCGATGACGCGCCACTTGATGTAGATGTCCTTCTCGGTGCCTTCGCCCGGCCAAGCCCACACGTCGTCCAGGCTCGTCGCCATCAGTTCGTTCGCGTATTGGAACGTGTACTGCGAGATGCCGTCGATATGCTGGAAGGCCGTGCGCGGATCCCGGCGCGTCACCGCGGTGACTTTCTCCGGATCCCCGAACAGGTAGCGGAAGGTGTCGATGTGGTGGATGCCCATGTTCAGGATTTCGATCCGGTCGTATTTGCGCAGGAATTCCTGCCAATGGGGAATCGCCCGCATCTCGATCGTCGCCAGTACGGCGTCGCCGAGGTAGCCGCGTTCCAGGACCGTTTTCAGCGCCCGGATCGACTGGTCGTACCGCATGTTGGAGTTGACCGCGATTTTGATGCCGGCTTCCTCGCAGAGCCGGACGATCTCGCGCGCTTCCGCGGAATTCATCGCCAGCGGTTTCTGGCACAGGATGCCTTTGATGTGCGGCTGCTTGACGGCCAGACGCACGACGTCCAGCTGCCTGTCCGGCGGGAACGCGATGTCCAGGATCTCGATGTCCGGGTCTTGGACGAGCTCTTCCCAGGTCCGGTGAACCTTCGGAATTCCGCGTTGCTCCGCGACCGCTTTCGCGTTCTCGTACGTGCGGGACGCGATGGCGACCGGGTTGAAGCCCGCGTCGCGGTAGGCCGCGAGATGGCAATCCCGCATGATCATGCCGGAGCCGATGCAGCCGATCCGGAAATCCTTTCGTTTCGGCATCGCCGGGTCGATGTTCAGGTTCAGGTCGATCGCTGCCAAACGATACTCCTCCTCCTCTGCCTTGCGCTTTCGTCGTTCACACCACCATCATAAAATTTCGCCGGTCCGAAGCGGACCCATAAAATCAACTTGTTGGGTGTGTTTTTTATACCTGTTGGATGCGCTTTCTAACGTGTCGCGCCGCGTTTGCTCGTTACAGCATTCTCCTCGCCGCCGCATCACCCGACAGTAGCGCACCGTTAAGTAACTTTCTTTCTTAACTCCCCCGCATCACCTGCCAGCAGCGCGCCGTTAAGCAACTTTCTTTCTTAACTCCCCTACCAAAGGTGCACGGAACCGGAATATTCCGGGGTACAGCACGGCTGCGGCGACTCTGACTCGCTGTACCCGAGTTTTTACCGGGTTCCGGAGCAACGTCGCCATACGAAAAACCGCCCGGAGCCATTCATGCGAATGGCTTCCCGGGCGGGATGCGCCGTTGATGGAGTTGACTCGCGTATCGCAAACCTTACGTGTTCGACTTCTGCCGGCCGTACACCGCGAGGAGCAGCAGCAGGATGACGCCGTACACGATCTGCCGGCCGCCCTCGCTGATCTTGAGCGTCACCAGGATGCTGCTCAGGCTGGTCAGCAGAATCGCGCCCGCGACCGTCCCGTTATAGTTTCCGAGTCCGCCCGCAAGGGAGATGCCGCCGATGACGACCGCGATGATCGTCGGCAGCATGTAGCTGGCGCCGATATCGAGGAAAGCGGTGCCGGTATAGCTGAGCAGCAGCATCCCGGAGATCGCCGAGATCGCGCCGCTGGCCCCGTATACGACCGTGGTGACGACTCTCGTGCGCACGCCGGACAGCTCCGTCGTGAGCCGGTTGGTGCCCAGGCCGTAGAGCGTTTGCCCTGCGCGGGTCCTCACCAGGAAAACGGCGACGACGATCGCGATGACGATCCACAGCAGCACCAGGTTCGGGATGCCGGCGGTTCTGCCGGTGCCCAGCTCCTTCAGGATCGGGGAAGCCATGCCCTTGGGCTGCCCGTTCGTATAGACCAAGCCGATGCCCTGGATCACGCTGGCCATCGCCAGCGTCATGACGAGCGGCGGAACCTTGAAATAGGCGATCCCCGCGCCGCTGACGGCTCCGATCGCGAAACCCGCCGCCAGCACGACCGCGATGGCCAGCGGCAGGTTGCCGTCCATGCCGTTCAAGAGTTGGGAGGACATGACGGCTCCGAGCGAAGCCATCGCCCCGACGGACAGATCGATGCCCTCGCCGCCCGACAGGACGACCAGCATTTGCGCCAGCGCGATGAACCCGAGCAGCGCCGAAATGTTCAGCACGTTCATGATATTCGAGAAAGCGGCGAATCCGGGGGAGATGACCTGCCCCGCGATGAAGATCAGCAGGACCAGCAGATAGGCGATCAGCACTTTCCGGCTGCCGAGGTTCCGGACCCGGCCGAGCGCCATCCCTTGCCCGGCCGCGTTCGTTGGTACGTTGCCCATGCTCATGTTGCCCCCTCTTTAGGCCAGCGCCTTCTTCCGGAGTGCCGGAAGAAGGGACAGCGTCAGCGCCAGAATGATGATCAGCCCTTTAATCAAGTCCTGGTAGAACGAAGAAAGGTTGGCGAAGAAAATGATATTGGAAATGAACCCGATGATCAGCGCCCCGAGCACGGCTCCGAAAACGCTGCCTTTGCCGCCTTGCAAGCTGATGCCGCCGATGACGACGGCCGCGATCGTGTTGAGCGTATAGGAGCGGCCGATGTTCGCGTCCCCCGTCGACGTCTGGGCGACGACCACCAGCGAGGTCAAGACGATGAAAATGCAAGCGATCAGAAACGCGTACAGCTTCACCTTTTTCGTCGAAATCCCGTTGGCGTATGCGGCCGCTTCATTTCCGCCCACGGCGTAAATGTAACGGTAAATCTTCCTTTTGCGGAAAATGCCCCATACGAGCAGGGAAACGAGAATGACGAGCAGCGAGACCGGCAGCACGGATCCGATCGAAGCCGTATACGTCTCGTAAAATGCGGACGGCACGTAGCCGCCGGGCTGCGGCATGATCAGCAGGGAAGCCCCGTAGCAGACGGCCGATACGGCGAACGTCGAGATGATGGAGGGAAGCCTCAAATAGCCGATCGTCACGCCGTTCAAGACGCCTACGGCCAGCGTAGCCGCGATCGCGAGGACGATGCCCAGCAGGATGCTGCCCGGGGCATCGTGCATGGTCGCGGCCATGATGACCGTGCCGAGCGTGATCGACATGCCGATCGACATGTCGATGCCGCCGGCGAGCACCACGACTGCCTGCGCCATGCTGGCCAGCACGAGGGGCGTGAAGCTCGCGAGGTTCGACTCGAACACGTCGTAGGTGAAAAAACCCGGCTGCAGCCAGGCGTTCACCGCCACGACCGCCACGAAAATCGCGAAAATGGAAAGCAAGCCGTTCTGCTGGAATTTCTGCATGAAGTTTTGTCGTTTCAATTCGCTTCACCCCAAGCTTCGTCGATTGGCGAATGTCCCGCGGCGGTCTTCGAGCGCAGGGAAGCGGCCACGAACCGGTCTTCGCTGTAATCGGACGGCATCAGCTCGTCTACGATCTGGCCTTCGAACAGGATCAGCACCCGATCGCAAATCCCCGTAAGCTCTTCGTAGTCGCTGGCGTACAACAGGACGGACGTCCCTTGGTCGGCCAATTCCCTAACGGTATCGTAGAGTTCCTTTTTGGCCCCTACGTCGACCCCTTTGGCCGGGTCGCTGAGGAGCAGCACCTTCGGGGCCAGCGGAAGCCATTTGCCCACCACGACTTTCTGCTGGTTGCCGCCGCTCAAAAATTGCACGACTTTGCCCGGATCGTTCGGCACGATGTTCAGGCGATCGATCACGGTCTTCGCCTCGGCCTTCAGTTTCTTGCGGTTCAGGAAGAAACCGGCCTTCCGGACCGCCAGCTGCGGATAGATCAAATTCAGGAACACGTCATGCTGCAGGAATAGGCCTTCTTTGTGCCGGTCGCCCGGCACGAGCACGATGCCCGCGCGCACCGCGTCTTTGGGATGTTTCAGCTTCAGCTTCCGGCCTTCCAGCGTGACCTGGCCGCCGGTGGGCAGCAGGCCGGACAGCGCCAGCAGCAGCTCCTCCTGCCCTTGCCCTTGAAGGCCGCCGAGCCCTACGACCTCGCCCTTCTTGATATCGAAACGCAGAGGCACGCCCGATTTGCGGAGCGCGAGGCCGCCGACTTCCAGCATACGCTCCTTCTTGGGGGCCCTGTCGGCCGTTTCCCGATTTTTCGCCAGCTTTAATTCCTTGCCCGAAATCATCGATACGATGACGTCTTCGTCTTTCTCCTCGGTTTCGAAATCGATCGCGCCGACGGTCTGGCCGTTCCGGAACACGACCACGTAGTCGCAGATCGTTTTGATTTCCCACAACCGGTGGGAGATGAAAATGACCGAAGTGCCTTGTTCCTTCAACTCGCGGATGACGGCAAACAGCTTTTCGACTTCCGACTGCTCAAGCGGCGCCGTCGGTTCGTCCAGGATGAGCAGCTTCGGCTCCTGGGCGACGGCCTTGGCGATTTCGACGAACTGCTTCTGCGCCAGCGAGAGGTCTTTCACCTTCGCGTAGACGGACAGTTCCGGCGCGAACTTGGCTAAATACCGCTCGGCCAGCTTGCGCGAATCCTCGTCGTTCAAAAAGCCGAGCTTGCCTTCCGGCTCGAAGCCAAGCGTCATGTTCTCCCAAATCGACAACTCCGGAATCAGGCTCAAATGCTGGTGGACCATGATGATGCCGTGCTTTTTGGCCTCTTGCGGAGATGAAATGCGGACTTGCTCTCCGTCGAACCAAATCTCTCCGTCGTCGGGCGTGACCACGCCCGAAATCATTTTGGAGAACGTGGATTTGCCGGAGCCGTTGGCGCCCAGCAGCCCGCACACTTTGCCGCGGCGGCATTCCAGGCTGCCGTCCCGGAGCGCCGTCACGCCGCCATAGGTTTTCCGCAAGGATTTCGCTCGAAGTAAAAACATGGCCATTCTCCTTTTTCAAACGATCCGTCTCATGGAAGCTACTCCGTCATGCTCTTTATCGAAGAAGGGAATACCGCAGTATTCCCTCCCCTGTTCCCGTATTCCGCGAATCCGCGGCGGCTTACTCGAACAACGCGTTCAATTGTTCTTCGGACAGCCACTCATCCAGCGTATACGTGTCCGGCTTATCCGCCACTTTCTTGAGTTCCGCTTCCAGCGTGTCGTTCTTGATGTGCGTGCCGATCGGATAGTAATAGGTGTTGTTCTGCAGGTTCAGCTTGCTCGTCTTGCCTTGCAGCATGCGGACGCCGATGCCGAGCGCGGTCGCGCCGATTCCCGGAGGATTGTTCTGCCCGTACGTGCTGAACTGCTGGCTGTCCTTCAGTTCCTTCCACTTCTTCAGGAACGCCACGTTATTCTCGCCCGTAATGACCGGAAGCGGCTTGTTCGCGGCCAGGAAGGCGTTCACGACGCCCAGCGCCATGCCGTCCTGCGTCAGTACGCCGTCGATCTTCGGGTAGGAAGCGATCAGGTTGGACGTCACCTGTTGGGCGTTCGCTTCGTCCCAGTTGCCGTTCACTTCGGTCAGCACCTTGATGTCCGGGTAGCGGCCGAGCACTTCTTTCATGCCTTTGAGGCGGTTCACGTTCGCCGAGGCGCCGGCCAAACCGCTGACGATGACGATGTCGCCTTTGCCCCCGACCGCGTCGACGAACCATTCCGCCAGGTTTTTGCCGAATTGCACCTGGTCGATGACCACGTTGATCGCTTTGGGCGACGTGACCGGCTGGTCGAACGTGATGACGGTGATGCCCTTCTTCACGGCTTCTTCGATGACCGGGTTGAGAGCGGTTTCAGAGTTGGGATCGATCAGCAGCAAATCGACCTTGGAGTTGATCATGTTGCGGATTTGCGCGATTTGGTTGTTCACGTCTTGTCCGGCGTGCTGCACGATGATTTTCTCGATCCAGCCTTGTTGTTTGTATTGTTCGGCCAGCTTCTCGATGTCTTCCGTCATCTGCGTTCTCCAACCGTTGCCGATATACCCGTTGCTGACGCCGACGACGATCGGTTTCACTTTGTCCCCGGCGTCCGCGGCCGCGGAAGATGACGCCGTGCCGCCGGCGGCCGGCGAAGACGCTGCCGGGCTCTCTTTTTTGCCGCAGGCAGACAGTACCAGTACCGCCGCGAATATCACGCTTAAGACAATGGCCAGACTTCTTTTCATGTAAAAGCCTCCCTTTAGCAATGGACATCCATGATTCTCCCACAGCACCCATCTTGTTCCCTCTATGTTGCGACCCGCGGTTCCCGTCCCCCCTCGCGCCAGCGATCGCGCCCCCTGTCGGGCGGCGTCTGACACAAGGTTATCATGGATCTCCTTCCGGGCAGACTCACAGAATCAACTTGTCGAGTGCAAAAATTATACCTTTGACAGCGGTTGCGCGAATCAATTCCTTCCCCCCGGCGTTCCGGAAACCGCCTGTTCCGCGTATTGGCTCGGACTGACGCCGAAAAACTTCTTGAACACCTTGCTGAAATACTTCGGGTCGTCGTATCCGACGATTTCGGAGATTTCCTGCAGCTTCAGCGAAGTGGTCGACATGAGGTTCCGGGCTTCCTCCATCCGGATTCTCGTCAAATAGCCGTTGAAACTTTCGCCGACGTACGTTTTGAAGATCCGGCTGAAATAAATCGGATTGATGTGGTATTTCTCCGAAATCGCGTTCAAGGTCAAGTCGGAGCTGCAAAATTCCTTGATATACTCCTTGACCCGGTAGACGATGTCCTTGCCGCTGGCGTCCTGCCCGCCGATGAGGTGCCGGCAGGAAGACTCCAAGTATTGGTACAGCCAGTCGACCATTTGGTCCACGAGGTGGAAACCGGCCACGATATCGGTCAAATCCCCGTCAAAACCCGCGGACTCGGCATCGTGGACGGCGGCTTCCTCCTGCGAGAATTGCTTGATGACCAAATAGATTTCGAAAAACAGCTCATAGGCGTGGTTATGGTTCGCGCCCGTTTTGTTCCGAACGGCTTGCCGGAACATATGCTGGATATGCTCCTTGGCTTTGTCCCATTTCTTCTCTTTCAGAAAACGAAGCAGCAGCTTCGTGTCGGCGGAGAAATTCGGCTTCTCGTTCCGCGAGGGAATCCGGGCGTAATCGATGATCCGGTCCGCGGAAGGCATGATCCTTTCCTTCATGGCGAACAACGCTTCCCGATAAGACTTTCGGACCGCCTCGGCGCTTTCGGAGACGGACCCCAGCCCCACGGTCACCCGGACGCCCAGCGAGCGCTCCAACTCCTCCGCGAAAGGAAATAACCGCCGAATCAGCGCATCCTTGTCCGCGGAAGTCTCCGGGTAAAACAGCAGGATGTAGTCGTGCTCGGGCCGGACGTTTCGCACGAAGAAGCCGCGTCCCAGCGTTTCCATCAGCTTCTGGCAAGCCGATTCGACGCGGGCGTAAAGCGTCGGGTTCCGGACCCCGTCGGAAGCGTCATGGGCGGCAGCCGCCAAATCGGCCTTAAGCAAGCCGATCAGCGCGTTCCCCCCTGCCCATTCGGCCGAAGCGGCGGAACTTGCGGGAGGATGCTTGTCGGACAACCAGTGCAGCAACGCCTCTTCCCTGCGCTTCGCCGTTTCCCGATCGGCCTTTTCCTTCCGCCAGGTTCCTTCGGAAACGCGGATCTCTTCCCGGATTTTCTCCAGGGAAGCCAGCATCTCCTCGGATTTCAGCGGCTTCAGCAAATATTCCGAGATGCCGTATTTCATCGCGGTTCGGGCGTACTCGAATTCCCCGTAACCGCTGACGATGACGAACTTGGCGGGATGGCCGATCTCCGCCGCCTTCCGGATCAAGCCCAATCCGTCCATCTCCGGCATCGCGATGTCCGTGATCACCACGTCGATTTCGCACGACCCCATCTTCTCCAGCGCCTCTGCGCCGTCGCCGGCTTCCGCCGCCACGGCCATGCCCAAGCCCGCCCAATCGACTTTCGCCTTGATTCCGCTTCGGATATGCGCTTCGTCGTCGACGATCATGACGTTCAGCGTCATGCCGCTCCCCCTCTTTCTTTATGCGATATGCCCTTGATGTTCCTGAACGGGCTCCCGGATCATCGGGAGGGTCAGGCTTACCTTCGTGCCGAGCCCCTCGGAGCTGACGATGGTCATGCCGTACCGGTCCCCGTAGAAGCTCTTGATTCGCCGATTGACGTTAACCAGGCCGATATGGCGGCCGCTCTCCTCCTTGCTTTCCAGGCGGCTCGCCTTCTCCAGCCGCAGCAGCAAGCCGTTCAGCTCGTCCTCCGTCATGCCCGACCCGTTATCCTCCACCGTGACGGTCAGATGGTTTCCGCTCGGCAGGACGATGACTTTGATCATGCCTGCCTTCCGGATGCCGTGGATCACCGAATTTTCCACGATCGGCTGCAGCAGCAGCTTCACGATCCGGCAGTCCCGCACGTCGGGATCGACGATGAACTGCCAGCGCAGGTCATCCCCGTAACGGTACTTCTGGATGTTCAAATACCGCTGCAGATGGCTCAGTTCTTCATCGACGGTCGCATGCTCGTTGCCGCCGGTGCTGTAGCGGAAGATGTCCGCCAGCATCTGGGTGATCGAACTGATTTCTTGCTCCTGCTTGACGGCGGCGATGCTGTCGATCACCGCCAAGGTGTTGTAGAGGAAATGCGGGTTGATCTGCGACTGCAGCGCTTTGATTTCCGCTTCCTTCTGCAGGATTTCCGCTTCGTATACGCGGTCGATGAGCAGGTTGATCCGTTTGATCATGCGGTTGAAACTGTTGCCGAGGATGCCGATCTCGTTGGTGCTCCGCAGGTCCACGAACACCTTGAGGTCCCCGCCTTCCACCGCTTTCATCGCGGCGGCCAGGCGTTGGACGGGTTTGGAGATGCTGTACGAAATCAGCAAGGCGATCAGCGTGGCCAGGACGAACAAGGACACGTCGAGCCGGATCGCGAATTGGCCGACCGCCGCGATCCGCTCCATCAAGTAGGAGTAGGGAATGGCGCTGACGACGAACCAGCCCGTCGCCGTCGACTTCGCGTAGGTGACCATGAATTTCTCCCCGTCCAGATCCGCCGGGAACATGCGGGGATCCCCTTCGTTCGAATGGACGATGCGGGGCACGAAGGAATATTCCGCGGGTTTGGTGAGCTTGCTCTTGCTCAAGTGGGAAACGACTTTCCCTTCCTTGTCCATGATAAAGACGAACCCGTTCGGCCCCAGATCGATGTAGGAAAACGTATCCGCCAGCGCGAATTCCTTCGTGCCGAGCACCAGCGTCGCGAGCACGTTCCCGCCCGGGGAATAGATTTTCCGCGTCAATGTCGTGATGTACTGGTACAGCATGTCAGGGCTGCGGTTTTGGATCGTGCCTCTCCAATACACGGGTTCGGGACGCAGCAGCGCTTGGGTATACTCGTCGGAAAGCTTGTAGTCTTCCGGCACCATCGCTTCCCCCGAGGTGACGGCCAAGTCTTTGTCGGTCATCAGGATTTGGGCGCCGACGATTTCCCGCTTGGAGCTTTGGATCTGGCTCAGTTTTCGCTTGAGCTGCTCCGCCGCCTGTCTCTCCGATTCCGGGTCCGGGCTCTCCGCGATTTTGTTCACCAGCGTCTGGATGTCGATCGAGGAGACGATCTGCAGGCTGACATCCTCGATTCCCGTCAGCAAGGCGTCCAGCCTTCCCGCGGATTGCACCATGATTTGCTCGGAGTACAACCCCGTTTTTTCTTCGATCGCCCGGTAGGCGTTATCGTATAAGACGTTGCCGAGGACGATGGCGGGAATGACGGTCAGGATCAGAAAGAAGACGAACAGCTTCCACCTCAACCGCCCGAATGAAGACCGGAGTTGCCGGCTCCAATGTCCAAGCATGGATTTACGCCCCCTCAATGGATATCCGAAAAAAGCTTGTGCCCATGAATGCGCTTTCGAAAAAGGACTTGGTTCCTATCTTAATACATTGCGATGGTTGCGGAAAGGGATTTTCCACGTTATCGTTAAGAGGAAAAGCCATCGCATCCGAAAAGAGTGATCCGCCATTTCCGCATATCCAACGCCGTTTACGATCGAAAAAACCGTTGTCCTCACCGGATTCATGGGCGTCGGGAAGACGACCGTCGGGGAAATCCTGTCCGAACGGCTGGGCATTCCGTTCCTGGACGCCGACCGCGAGATCGAGCTGGCCCACCGCATGCCGGTAACGGAAATCTTCCGAACGATGGGCGAACCCGCCTTCCGTCAAATGGAAAAAGAACTCATCGTCGGCCTATGCAGCCGGCAGGATCCCATCATTTTGTCGCTTGGGGGCGGCGCCTTCCTGCAGGAAGAGATCCGCGAATCCTGCCTTGCGAACGCGCTCGTGTTCCATCTGGAACTGTCTTGGAACGCCTGGATAGAAAGGATGGCAAGCCTCGTGGGCACCCGGCCCGTCCTTCAGGGCAAATCCATCGGGGAAATCGAGGAGCTGTTCCGCAAACGCCTGGCCGCTTACGCGCTCAGCCATTGGACCGTACCGACCGACCAGGCCTCGCCGCAAGAGGTCGCCGATCGCATCCTCGGCATCCTGATGAGCCGGTAAGGCCTGAATAAATAACCGCGACATGCGAAAAGGACATCTCCGGGGAGCCGGGATGTCCTTTTCCGCTTCGATCGCTTGATATCCAGGATCTTTACGATTCCATTTCCCCTAAATACACCGTCGTTTCGTAATCCAGACTCACGTGCCCGTTTTGCTGATTCCGATCGAACAAAGCCTTCAACTCCCGCATCATGGGCTCGTGGTTCGGATGTCCGGGGGCGGGCGCGTAGGAAGACGACCGCAGCCGACCGCTCAGGCCGTCGAAATCGACGATTTGCCGGTTCGTGAACCGGGCTTCCCGCATCGTTCCCCGCCGGAAGAACGATGCCAGCTGCTCCCGCGTCACGTTCCGCAGGTTGACGTCGGCGTAATCCGTGCCGAGTTTCAGCAACAAGTCCTCGTACTCCTCCAAAAATCGGGTGCCGGAGGTTAGGCGGACATTCCAGATCAGCGCCGTTTTCCCGCCCGGCTTCAGTATCCTCGCGAATTCCCGGCGCGCCGCCGCTTGGTCGAACCAGTGGAATGCCTGCGCGCTGACGATGAAATCCACGTACGCGCCGGGGAGCCCCGTGGCTTCGGCCGAGCCGGGAACGGCCCGGAAGCCGGGAAAACCGGAGAGCGCTTCTTCCGCGGCCCCCCGCATCCGGTCGTTCGGTTCCACCCCGATCACCTTCGTGCCCCGCTCAAGCAAATACCGGGAGAAGATCCCGGTCCCGGCTCCGATATCCGCCGCAACGGACTCCGCGCTCAAACCTCCCTCTTCATACAGATAATCGATCGCTTCGCGCGGGTAGCCCGGACGGTATTTCACGTAGTCTTCCACGCGGTTCGAGAATCTTTCTTTACTGTTCATGACGGTTCCTCCTCCGGATTTCGCGGTTTCCGCCGCTTGCGCATAGCGCCGTAGGCCGTCGAGCATCCTACGGACGGCGGCCCGCCAACATTTCCCTCAGCCCTTCTTCTTATATTCCGAGGGGGTGCAGCCGTATTCGGACGCGAACGATTTGCTGAAATAGCTGAAGTTCTCGAACCCGCTCTCCAACGCGGCTTCCGCGACCGTGACGCCGGGCTGCCGCAGCTTCTCCGCCGCGTGCCGCAGCCGGTACCGGTTCAAGTATTCGATCGGCGTCCGGCGCAAATACGTTTTGAACATCCGGCTGAAGTGCCCTTCGCTCATGCCCGCGATGCCGGCCAGCTCCTTGACGGAAAGCTTGCGGGAAAAGTGGCGTTCGATGTAGGAGAGCACCTGTTTGAGCCGTTCCGGGGTCGCGGACTCCGGCGTCTCCCAAGGCTCGCGGCGAGCCGCCAGCCCGCTGGCGAACAGCTCCGCGAACAGCAGGTACAGGCTGCCCTTCACCCGAAGCTCCTTGACCGGCGAATGTTCATGCAAGCCGATCGCGGTGATCTCGGACAGCCGCTTCCGCGCGGCTTCAAGCTGAGGTTCGCCCCGTTTCCAATGGACGGGCAGCGTCCGTTCGCCCCGCTGCAAGGGCTTCAGGTAACGCGACGCGATCGCGTCCTGGCTTCCCGCGAGCCAGTCCATGTCGAAGACGACGGCGGAAAACGCGCAGGGCGATCCGTCCAGCGAGTAACCGCCATGCAGCTCTTCGCCCGGAATGTACAGCGTTTCGCCCGCATGAACCTCGTAAACCGCGAGCCCGATCTGAAATGCCCCTTTGCCGCTCTCCACCGTCAGCAGCTCCGTTTCGGCATGCCAATGGCTGTCCAGGATAGGCTCTCCCGCTTCTTTGGCGATCCGGTAGAAGCCGACGGGAAAGTCGGGGCTGCCGTGCCTGCGGTTTTCAAGCAACTTCCGATCCATGTTGTATACGCTCCGATGTATCAGAATCCTGTTAGTATACCGCATAATAATGCGAGATTTCGTATCTCATTATCAGTATGCTGTTATTATCAACGAAAAAGAAGGGATGTACAAGCCATGAAATTCACCGACGGATACTGGATGGTCCGCGAAGGCTTTCAACTGCTCAGTCCCTACGAGATCCACGACGTGGTTGCGGAGAAAAACCGGATTACCGTTTACGCCACCCATCGGCACTTGGAAAATCGGGGCAATACGCTCAACGAGCCCTTGATGACGATGGAGTTTTCTTCCCCGCTTCCGGACATCATCCGGGCGAAATTCTACCATCACAAAGGGAAACGGCGCGGCGCTCCCGGCTCGTTCCCGGTCCGCGAGGACGCGGACGTCGCGGTGCGCATCGAGGATACGGAGTCGTACGTCCGGCTGACCAGCGGCGACACGGCCGTGACGATCACGAAGCAGCACCCCGTCAAAATCGCTTACACCTACAAAGGACGGAAACTGACCGGCAGCGGCACGCGAGCGACGGCGTACGTCAAAGCCGCGGACGGCAACCACCATTTCCGCGAGCAGCTCGATCTGGCCGTCGGGGAGACCGTCTATGGCCTCGGAGAACGGTTCACCTCCTTCGTGAAGAACGGGCAGGTCGTCGACATTTGGAACCAAGACGGCGGAACCGCTTCGGAGCAAGCGTATAAAAACATCCCGTTCTACGTGACCAACCGCGGATACGGCGTGTTCGTCAACCACCCCGAGCTCGTGTCCTTCGAAGTCGGGTCCGAGAAAGTGTCCGCGACGCAATTCAGCGTGCCGGGCGAGATGCTGGAGTATTTTGTGATTGGCGGCGATTCGCTGAAGGAAGTGCTGCAGAACTACACTTCGCTGACCGGCAAACCGGCGCTTCCGCCCGCCTGGTCGTTCGGTCTTTGGCTGACCACCTCGTTCACCACCAACTACGACGAAGCCACGGTGACCAGCTTCGTGGACGGCATGGCGCAGCGGGACTTGCCGCTTGCGGTGTTCCATTTCGACTGCTTCTGGATGAAGGAATACGAATGGTGCAATTTCAAGTGGGACGAGCGGGTATTCCCGGATCCGGAAGGCATGCTGCGGCGCCTGAAGCAGGACAAAGGCCTGCGCATCTGCGTGTGGATTAACTCCTACATCGCCCAGAAATCGTACCTGTTCGACGAAGGCATGGAGCGCGGCTACCTCGTCAAACGCCCGGACGGCAGCGTCTGGCAGTGGGACTTGTGGCAATACGGCATGGGACTCGTCGACTTCACGAACCCGGAAGCGCGCCAATGGTTCAAGGATAAGCTGGCCGTCCTGCTGGACATGGGCGTCGACTGCTTCAAGACCGACTTCGGCGAGCGCATCCCGACGGACGTCGTCTGGCACGACGGCTCCGATCCGATGCAGATGCACAACTACTACACGCAGCTGTATAACCAGACGGTATTCGAGCTGTTGGAAGAGAAACGCGGCAAAGGCGAGGCGGCTTTGTTCGCGCGTTCCGCTACGGCCGGCGGCCAGCAGTTCCCCGTACATTGGGGCGGCGACTGCGAGGCGACGTACGAGTCGATGGCCGAAAGCCTGCGCGGCGGGTTGTCGCTCGGCTTGTCCGGCTTCGGGTTCTGGAGCCACGACATCGGCGGTTTCGAACAGACCTCTCCGGTGGATCTGTACAAGCGGTGGGTGCAGTTCGGCCTGCTGTCCAGCCACAGCCGCCTGCACGGCAGCACCTCGTACCGCGTGCCGTGGCTGTATGACGAAGAGGCGGTCGACGTGCTCCGCCATTTCACGAAGCTGAAGCTGCGCCTCATGCCCTATCTGTTCGGCCAGGCCGTCTCCTCTTCCACGCTGGGCATTCCGCTGATGCGCGCGATGCTGCTCGAATTCGGCGGCGACCCGACCTGCGATCACCTCGACCGGCAGTACATGCTGGGCGACTCCCTGCTCGTGGCGCCGATTTTCAACCCGGACGGCGATGCGGCGTATTACTTGCCGCAAGGAACCTGGACGCATTTCCTCAGCGGCGAGCAGGTGCAAGGCGGCGCTTGGCGGAAGGAGAAGTACGACTACTTCAGCCTGCCGCTGTTCGTCCGCGAGAACAGTCTCGTTCCGGTAGGCGCGGTGGATACCCGTCCGGACTACGAGTACGCCGACGGCGTGACGCTGGAGCTGTTCGCCCTGCAAGACGGCGCGACGGCATCCGCCGACATCCCGGATCTGCGAGGCGTTTCCGCCCTGCGGGCAACGGCCTCTCGCAGCGGCGGCGAAGTCACCGTCCGGGCGGAAGGCAACGCGTCCGATTGGCGCCTGCTGCTTCGGAACGTCTTCGAAGTCGCGGGCGTGCAAGGCGGCTCGGCCGAGACGACCGACAAAGGCGTGCGGATCACGCCGGCGGCCGGCAGCTCGGAGCTGCAGATTCGGCTGTGACGTAAGTTTGCGGGAAACCGCCAAGCGCGCATCATTTGCGCACTTGGCGGTTTTTTTTGCGATGATGGCTTGTTCGCTTGCCCATCGTCCGTGCGTCGTTACTTCTCCATCCTCCCGCCTTATCCACCGTCCCCCCGCCATTAGATGATCTCATCTTCGATTTGCTCGTTAATCCGCCGTCTCTCCGCCATTAGATGAACTCATCTTCTAATTGCTCGAAGCTATATTGTGCACCTCGTGCACGTAATTGTTGCCAGTTTGAGAGAGTTCCAACAATTTAAAATACCTCATGCTCTATTTGGCGAGGGGCACGGGGCGAGCAAATTAACGTACTACGTACGCTATTTCGCAGTAGGCACGAGAGTTCCATCCAATTAACGTACTACGTACGCTATTTCATAGCAGGTACGGGAGTTCAAGCAAATTAACGTACCACGTACGCTATTTCGCAGGAGGCACGAGAGTTCCATCCAATTAACGTACGACGTACGCTATTTCATAGCAGGTACGGGAATTCGAGCAAATTAACGTACCACGTACGCTATTTCATAGCAGGTACGGGAGTTCAAGCAAATTAACGTACCACGTACGCTTTTTCGCAGTAGGCACGAGAGTTCCATCCAATTAACGTACCACGTACGCTATTTCATAGCAGGTACGGGAATTCGAGCAAATTAACGTAACACGTACGCTATCTCGCAGTAGACACGAGAGTACCACCCAATTAACGTACCACGTACGCTATTTCATAGCAGGTACGGGAATTCGAGCACATTAACGTACCACGTACGCTAGTTCAAAGCAGGTACGGGAATTCGAGCACATTAACGTACCACGTACGCTAGTTCAAAGCAGGTACGGGAATTCGAGCACATTAACGTACCACGTACGCTAGTTCAAAGCAGGTACGGGAATTCGAGCACATTAACGTACCACGTACGCTAGTTCAAAGCAGGTACGGGAATTCGAGCACATTAACGTACCACGTACGCTAGTTCAAAGCAGGTACGGGAATTCGAGCAAATTAACGTACCACGTACGCTATTTCATAGCAGGTACGGGAGTTCAAGCAAATTAATGTACCACGTACGCTATTTCATAGCAGGTACGGGAATTCGAGCAAATTAACGTACCACGTACGCTATTTCGTAGCAGGGACGGGAATTCGAGCAAATTAACGTACCACGTACGCTATTTCGTAGCAGGGACGGGAATTCGAGCAAATTAACGTACCACGTACGCTATTTCGTAGCAGGGACGGGAATTCGAGCAAATTAACGTACCACGTACGCTATTTCGTAGCAGGGACGGGAATTCGAGCAAATTAACGTACCACGTACGCTATTTCATAGCAGGTACGGGAGTTCAAGCAAATTAACGTACCACGTACGCTATTTCGTAGCAGGTTCGGGAATTCGAGCAAATTAACGTACCACGTACGCTATTTCGTAGCAGGTACGGGAATTCGAGCAAATTAACGTACCACGTACGCTACTTCGCTGGAGACACGGGAATTCGAACGATTTAGCGCACCTCATGCACACATTCGCAGTATGTACGGGAGTTCGGGCCATTTAGCGCACTTCATGCTCTGATTCACTGGAGGCACGGAGTTTCGAGCCAATTTGTGCACCAAATGCGCGATTTCGCGGGAAGCAAGCGAGGGAGGAGTGCGACGAGAAAGCACAAAACAAAAACCAACTCCCGGTCGCGAAACCGGGAGTCGGCGCGTTGCCACAAATCCTCATTCCTCAACGATCGCTTCCGCGACGCGGACCCCATAGTCGACCCCGTACGGGTACCCCGTCGCCTGGAACGCGAACAAATCCTTGCCCGCGTCCTGCACGAAAGCCAGCTCCTCGCCGTTGTCGAGCCAGCGCACGGACCGCACCCGCTTGCGCACGCCCGCGAACGTCCGCGGACCGACGCCGCCGGAAGGGACGGTGACGTTCCAGTCCCCGGAAACGGCCAGTCGGTGCACGAAGAAGTACAGCTTGCCGTCCTCCCCGGCCAGCCCGAAATCGCTGCCGCCTCCGGCGATGCCGCACGGCGACGCGCGGTAAATCGCGGGCTCGAACACGCGGATCCAGCCGCCGATTTTCTCGAGCGTCGCCTCTTGCAGCTTGTCGACCGCGCCGGTCCCCATCAATCCGATGTTAAGCAGGTAGTTGGCGCCGACTTTCCGGCACGCGCACAGGTGCTCGATCAACGCTTTGGTCGACTTATAGGCGAAGTCCGCGCTGCCGTATCCCCAGTAGGCGCCCATCGTCTGGCACATTTCCGCGGCGACGTATTTCGGCTTGCCCCGGCGATCCATCGGATGGGGACGTCCTTGCTCGAACGTCACGGAGTCGATCTCCGGATGGCCGTATTCCCCGAGCTTGTGCAAGCCCGAATTGTTGACGATAATCGCTTCCGGCTGAAGGCGCCGGATCATGCCGTACAGCTCGTCCTCCTGCCAATCCGCGTCCGGCCGGTCCCAGTTGCCGTCGAACCAAAAACCCCCGACTTTGCCGTAATGGGTGCACAACACCTCCACCGAGTCCCGCAAATACTTCAAATACGCCGGAAAATCGGTGCGGTAGCTATCCCGATGCCAATCGAGCGTCGTGTGGTAGAAGAACGGCACGATCCCTTCGGCGCGGCACCCTTCCGCGAAGTCCGCGATCAGGTCGCGTCCGGCGGGGCTGTGCACCGCGTCGTGATCGCTCAGGCCCCGCGTGTCGAACAACGAGAACCCGTCGTGATGGCGCGCCGTCAGCGTGACGTATTTCATGCCCGCGCGTTTCGCCAGCCGGGCGATCGCCCGGCCGCTGAAATCTTCCGCGGCGAACGTGTCCTTCAGGCGGGCGTATTCGGCTTTCGGAATGTTCCTCAGCTTCATGACCCACTCGCCAGACGCCAATTGGGCGTACAGCCCCCAGTGGATGAACATGCCGAAGCCGAGCCGCTCGAACGCTCTAACGTACGGCGCGGGTTCCGGAATCCGATCCCGTTCCATCTCCTGCTCGCTCCTTTCGCATCTTCGACCGCCGTCATCCGGCGAAGGACCGCGGTCCGGCGACAACCGCTCGCCATTCCGTCGAACCGGTCCGCGGCCCGGCGAAAACCCGTCAGCCGCCCACGCGCACGATCCACACGCCTCGGCCGGCCAACTCGGCCGTTCCCGCCAGCTTCTGCCCGCTCAGCAGCTCCGTGCCCGCCCGCTCGCCAAGGTCGACCCGCGCCGCATCCGCGTTGTGGTTCAGGACGAACAAATATTCCCGGCCATCCTTCTCCCGCAGCGTCGCCTCGACGCCTTCCGGTGCCTCCGCAAGCAGCGGGGCGTCCCCTCGGCCCATGCAAAGCCGCGGCAGCCAATCGTTCAGGAACGCCTGCTCCGGACTCGTCGCCAAGTACCAGGCTTCGCCTTGGCCGAACTTGTTCACCGTCAGCGCCGGCATGCCGCGATAGAAATCATCGCCGTATACCGCCTTGACTTCCGCTCCTTCGGAATGGATCAAATCGCAGAGCATGCCGCAAGCGTATTCCGTCCGCATGCCGTTCCAGCCGCCGGACGATATCACCATGCGGTTGCTCTGCGTCGGCAGCAGCGCGTCGATCTCCTCCGCCCAGATGCCGAGCAGCTTGCGCAGCTTGCCCGGGTAGCCCCCGGTCACGACGCGGTCGTTCTCGTCCACGATGCCGCTGAAGAATGTCGTGACGAGCGTACCGCCCCGGCTCACGAACGCCTCCAGCTTTTCAGCGACGCCCGGTTTTACCATGTAAAGCACCGGAGCGATCAAGACGTCGTAGCCGTCCCAATCCGCCTCCACGCCGACCACGTCGGCCGGAATCCGGGACCGATACAGCGCATCGTAGCATTTATGGGCTTCCTTTACGTATTGCAGGGCGATCGTCGGTCCGCTGGACATTTCCACGGCCCACCAGTTCTCCCAATCGAACAGCACGGCGGTTTTCGTCTTCACCCGGCTGTCCAGCAGCTCCGCGCCCAGCCGGTTCAATTCGCCGCCCAGCTCGGCGCATTCGCGGAACACGCGCGTATGCTCGTGGCCGACGTGCTCGATGACGGCGCCATGGTACTTCTCGCAGGCGCCGATCGAACGCCGCAGTTGGAAGAACATAACCGTGTCCGCCCCGCGCGCCACCGCCTGGTAACTCCACAGCCGCATGACGCCCGGACGTTTCAGCGAGTTGTAGGGCTGCCAGTTTTGCTGGCTCGGCGTCTGCTCCATCAGCATGAACGGCAACCCTTCCTTCAACCCGCGCATCAGGTCGTGCATCATCGCGGTGTAACTGTGCGGCGTGTCGAGCGAAGGGTAGTTGTCCCAGGAGACGACGTCCATTTTCTTGGCCCATTTGCGGTAATCGAGCTCTTTGAACGCCCCCATCAGATTCGTCGTAACCGGCACGTCCGGCGTATGCTTCTTGAGCGCATCGTACTCGAGCTCATAGCAGGCCAGCAGGCTGTCGGATTGGAAACGCCGGTAGTCGAGCGAAATTCCTTGGAAGTTCGTCTCGGTCCGCCCGTTCGCCCCGCGCCATTCTTCGCTCACGCCGCTCGGAGGCACGATGTCGTCCCAATCGTAGAACGTATGGCCCCAGAACGCCGTGTTCCAGACGCGGTTCACTTCCCCGATCGTGCCGTACCGTTGCCGCAGCCAGTCGCGGAACGCCGCGGCGCAGTTGTCGCAGTAGCAATACCCGCCGTATTCGTTCGACACGTGCCAGACGAGCAGCGCCGGATGGTTCTTGTACCGTTCCGCGAGCTTACCCGCCATTTTCTCGGAGAAGCGGCGATAGGTCGGGCTGTTCGGGCAGGAATTGTGGCGTCCGCCGAATTTCCGCTTGCGGCCGTCGAAATCGACGCGGGTCACGTCGGGATAACGCCGCGCCATCCAGGCCGGATGGGCGCCCGTGCTCGTCGCCAGGCAGACGCCGATTCCGTTCGCGTGAAGCTTGTCCATCATTTCGTCGAGCCAGCCGAAGTCGTACGTCTCTTCGTTCGGCTGGTTTTTCGCCCAGGCGAATACGTTCAGCGTCGCTACGTCGATGCCGGCGAGCTTGAACATCCGGACGTCCTCGTCCCAAATCTCTTTCTCCCACTGGTCGGGATTGTAGTCGCCCCCGTACCAAATCTTCGGTTTCTTCGCGTTGATCAACGCCCGCACCCCATTCGGCGATCCGATAAAATCGCATCGTTTTACTCTCATTCTATGACGAAAATTCAGCCGTTTCGATATAATATAAAGGAGTTGGATATAAGAAAATGGAGGTTCGGCATGATGCGAAGAATCGTGCTGCCGGTGCCGCCGGAGCCCCTTCCGATCGGCCTGGAGACGATCGGCAACAATCCCGACCAGGAGCCGATCGAGCGGCCGCTCGGCTATCCCTGCTTTCACTGGCTCCATACGGTGGACGGCGAGGGGGAATGGGAAGCGGAGTTCGGGATCTGGCGGCTGCCGCCCCGGACGGGGATTCTCGTGCATCCGGGCGTGCCGCACCGGTACCGGGCCAAATCGTCCGTCTGGCGGACGGCATACATCACGTTCGAGGGCAGCGCGGGCCTGGAGTGGATCCGCTCCGCGTTCGGCGCGCGGACGGAGAGGTATCAATGGGAACAAGGAGAAAACCGGATCTCCGCGCAATGGGAGCGGATGATGACGATGGCCGAAAGCGGCGGGGACCGTTCGGGATGGGAGCTGTCCGCCGAGCTGTACCGGTTTTTGACGCTGCTCAAGACGGCTGGCCGGACCGACCACCGGCCCTCCATGTCCCGCAGGCTGGAAAACATGCAGTCTCTTCTCGAATGGCTGGAGACGGAGTATGCCGATCCGGAGCTCAGCCTATCCGAAATGGCGCGGCGGCTGGGCATCGGGGAACGGCAGTTGAACGAACGGTTCCGCCAGCTGTTCGGGCAGTCGGCTTACGCCTACCTCATCCGGCTGCGGCTGCGGAAGGCGAAGGAGAAGCTGCCGGTGTTGACCCATTGCACGGTGAAGGAGATCGGGGAAGCCGTCGGGTTCCGGGACGCCAGCCATTTCATCGCGACGTTCCGGAGGAAGGAAGGTCTCACGCCGGAGCAGTACCGCCGCCTGCACGGCTCTCCTCTTCCGCGGAGCGAGTAGCGTCGATAATGGAATTGCGGAATCGCCCCGGCCGACCCGTCCGCCACGTCGTCACCTTCGAAACCGATCAACGCCGATCCCCTATCGAAAGAAAGCTACCTTCGTCACACGACCCGGCTGGAGCCCGGGATTTTGCGAACCAGCGCCGCCGCCGCATAAACGAGCAGGAGGGCGATGCCGCCGGCCACGGCGAATTTAAGCAGCGGATTCCAAGCCAGCGAGCGGAATGCGAAGCCCGAGCAGGTGACGAACAAGGCATGCAGGATGTACACGGCGAACGCGTGGCCGGAGAGCCAGCGGGTCGTACGTGTCGGAGCCCCGTTCCATCGTTCGCGGAACCAGACAAGCAGCATGTAGGTGATGCCCAGTCCCAGCAGCGGGTCCAGCAGCGCATAGAAAGCGGCTTGCCAGCTCACTCCGCCCATGAACGCGGACATACGGCCTTCCAGCGCGCCGCCGAGCGCCATTCCCGCCGGCAGCGTCACGACCATCGCGACGACCGGCCATCTCCATCGGCGCGCCGTGTCGACGCTCAGCTGCTGCAGCCAATCCCCGCGATAAGCCGCCGTTCCCGCAGCGAACAACCCGATATAGGCCGGAAAATAACCCAACTGCAGGTGAATCCATTCGGTTCCGACGGGAAAGGCCATCCGCACCGGGAAATTGGCCGCAGCGACGGCAGCGACATAACCGGCCATCAAGCGAGGCGTCAATCGAGGAGGCGATAGACGGAATTTGCCCGTTTCCGCCGCAAGCCGGATCCCGGCGTACACGAGGAAGAAGATCAGCAGCGCTTCCAGATACCATAGAGGTCCAACCGCGAACTCTGCGATTCCTCGAAGCGGATGAGGAAAAACCTCCGCCCGGAGATACGACGCCATCGAGCCCGAATAGCCGGAAGAAAAGTAACCCAGCAGCGGCGCGATGACCAGCATGAAAAACAACAGCGGAATCCCGAAACGGATCAACCGCGCCTTCAGGAAATGCAAGCCTCCCCGGCGATCGTATGAGGCCGGCGTCACGTAACCGGAAACGAAAAAAAACAGGCCCATGAAAAACGTCTGATCGACCGCCGTCAGCGTCGAGAGCAGCGCCGTCACCGCCGCGTTGTCCGTGCGCTCGTAGTAGTACCAGCTACCCGCTCCCCCGTACATAATCGCCGTATGGTGCAGGACGACCAACGCCGTAAGAAAAACCTTCAACCGATCCAAATAAACCAACCGCTTCTCCATGTTTCCACCTTCCTTGCGGGTTCTTGATTCCACCCTATCACGATCCCCGCGGGGCCTCACCGAAAAAGAACGCCGAACCCCCGCAAAAACCTTTTCGGTGCGCTTCCGGCCGATTTCGGTGCCGAAATCGGGCCCTTATAGTAAAGTAAGAAGAAGATAAGGAAAAACGTTTGGGGGAACCGACTTGAAGCCGCTTTTGTTGGTGGACGATCATCGCTCCTTTTTGGCCGGAACCGCCATGCTGCTGGAAAAACACGGATTCGAGGTCATGACCGCGTCCAGCGGTACCGCTGCTTTGGAGATCATGGAGCGGCAGGCTTTCGAATTGTACGTGTTCGACCTCAAGCTGCCGGGCATGGACGGGTACGAATTGACCGAAGCGACGCTTCGGCGTCAACCGGAAGCGATCATCGTCATTTTGACCGGAGAGGATATCGCGGAGCATTACGACCGGCTGATGGAGTCCGGGGTGACGGGCGTACTCGAGAAAGCCGCCGGCGAAGCGGAATTGATCCAGACGCTTCGTTTGGCCCTGCAGCATTTCACGATTCTGCCCACCGAGCTGGCCAGGCAGCTGAGAACGAAAAACCATTTCCTGCTTCAGCACCCCCAAGGGGCCGGAGCGAACCGGCCGTTGTCCGATCGGGAAGTGTCGGTACTGAAGCTGATCGCGTTGGGACATAAAAACAAAGACATTGCGGACCGGCTGTTCATGAGCCAGCGCAACGTCGAATATTCGATCTCCCATTTATTCGAGAAATTAGGCGTATCTTCCCGTCAGGACGCCGTGCTGAAAGGGATCGAGGGGAAGTGGCTGAACCTGGAAGCGTAACGTCACACCGGGATCCGGCACTCCAGCGTGACCCCCGCGCCCGGCCGAGACTTCAGCGTCATGTCCCCGCCCAGCATGCGGATCCTCTCCTGCACTCCCCTTAACCCGAGACCCTCCGTGGAGGAAAGCGCTTCTTCGGCCGCCATCCCTTTGCCGTCATCCGCATACCGGACCTGCAGTCGATCCGACTCCTGCCGGATCTCCAGATCCACGCGATTCGCCCCGGAGTGCTTGACGGCGTTGTTGATCAACTCTTGCGCGACACGGTATACCGCCGTCGATTGTTCGTCGCTGAGGACGGCTTCGAACGGGTAGGCTCGGAACTCGAGTTGAAAATCCGCGCGCAGCCGGGTTTTCTCCACCAGACGGGACACCGCGCGCAAGACGCCTTGTTCGGACAAAAAGGAAGGCATCAGCTCGGAGCACGTTTCCCGGATCATGAATTCGGCGTTTTCCAGTCCGATTCTCAGCGGCTCCAGCAGCTCGCGTTCCCCCCGATCGGCCGCCGCCCGGTCCAATAACCGGCGGAGATGCAGCAGTTCCTGCAGCGTTTCGTCATGCAGATCGGAAGCGAGCCGCCTTCGTTCCTTCTCCGCGATTTGCATGAACAATTTGGACAGCCAAGGCGCGCGTTCCGCTTGCTGCTGTTCGATTTCCTTGAAACGGTGATCGATCATCTGAAAATATTCGTAGAGAAGCGATACGTACTTCGCCATGAGGCGGAAAGCGAACTTGTCCCGTTCTGCGAGTTCGAGCGGGCCGCCATCCTCCCGGAATACGGCCAGAAACAGCCGGTTTCCTTCGCGGTTGCCGACGGCCCCCAATGCCAAGGAGGACGAGGCCGCGGTCTCTCCCGCCTTCAGCTTCGAACATTCGGCCGCAAACGGCCGCACGAAGTCCGGCCCGGACGATAATCCGGCCCCCTCCCCGATGAAACGGACGAAACCGTCGGCCGCTTCCCGCTCGGCCAACGCGAACGCGTTCGGATGGAAATAACGCCGGCCTTCCCGGACGACCACTTGCTCCAAATCCCCGATTCGATACGTTCCCAGCAGCTCCGTCACCCATTGGTCCAGCCGATGGCGAACCGCCGCCTCCTGTTCCAGCGCCTCGTGCTTCCGGCGAAGCTCCTCGGTAAACGCCCGATTGTCCTTGACCGTCTGGACGAACCGATGGAAAAACGCGATCCCGAATACCGAAAGCAGCGCGAGCAGCGCCCAAGCGAACGTATCTTCGAAACATTCCTCCCAGAACGACATCCGGTAGCCCAGTACGCGTCCCTGGATTTGCTCCATCACGTCTTTCACCGGGTCCGGAAGAAGAATGACCGTAAACAAGAGGAACCCCGCGCCGATGAAGCGCAGCTCCGCTTGATGCTCCGGACGCCGGAGCAAGGCGAGGAACTGCCCGACGCAAAGCGCCATGTTCAGAAATAGATGCGCCAGGAACAGCGCGTTCAGAACCCCGAACGTGAAATCCCCAGCCGAACATAGCCAAGCCGCGGCGATCACGGTCCACAATCCGCCGCCCGCCCATCGGAAAACCCTCGTCATCGGCTTTTTGCCGGTCCGCAGCAAATAGGGAATGAAGGAGAAGAACAAAAAGACGATTCCGCTTTTCACGACCAGGGAGGCGTGCGGAATGTCCGGCATCGGCCCGAACAGCAGGCTTTTCTGATCCCAATCCAGAAACAGCTGCAGCGCGGTCAGCAGCGAGATCGTCCCCAAATACGAATACCCCCGCTCCCGAGGCAGAAAGGCGAACATCGCCCAAAAGACGATCGCCAGCAAAAGGAAGATCAGCACGAACGCGGCGTCGTCCAAGCGGCTGCGAAACGCATAAAACGCCTCGGACCCGCCGGGCAGAGGCTTCATCAGCGCCAGATTGATCCAACCGTTCATGGCGAAAAGGAGCCCGGCCGTCCCGGTCCACTTCGCGATCGATTTCCAGCTCATTTCGGTTCCGCCCTTGACCGCAGATTTTGCAAGCATCCCCATTCTACCATGGAAATCGGCGCAAGAAAGCCGCCGTCCCCGAGAGAACGGCGGCTTCGCCCTTTCCGTGCCGCATCAAGCGGTTTTGTTCTTGTTGTAAATGTCGAAACCGACGGCGAGCAGCAGCACGAGGCCTTTGATCCCTTGCTGCCAGTCGATGCCGAGGCCGATCAGCGACATGCCGTTGTTCATGACGCCCATGACGAGGCCCCCGATGATCGCGCCGACTACGGTGCCGATACCCCCGGAGGCGGAAGCGCCGCCGATGAAGCACGCCGCGATGGCGTCGAGCTCGAAGTTGACGCCGGCCTTCGGCGTCGCCGCGTTCAGACGCGCGGCGTAGATCAGGCCCGACAAAGCCGCGAGCGCGCCCATGTTGACGAACACCCAGAACGTCACCTTCTTCGTCTTGACGCCGGACAGCGCGGCGGCTTTTTCGTTGCCGCCCAGCGCGTACGTACGGCGGCCCATGACGGTCTTCCTCATGACGAACGAGTAGGCGACGATCAGCGCGAACAGGATGATCAGGATGTACGGAATGCCGCGGTATTCCGCAAGCACGTAGGTGAACGCGTTGATCACCGCGGCGTAGGCGGCCAGTTTCGCCGCGAACAGCGGCAGGGGCGCCACGTCGAACCCGTACTTGAGCTGGGTCCGGCGCGTCCTCCACTCCTGCGCGAGGATCAGCAGCGAGAGCACGATGCCGACGGCGATCGACAGCGTATGGACCGATCCTCCTCCGACGTCCGGCAGAAACCCGGTGCTCATTTTTTGGAACGCCTTCGGAAACGGAGCGATCGACTTGCCTTCCAGCACGATCATCGTGAGGCCCCGGAACAGCAGCATGCCCGCCAAAGTGACGATGAACGAGGGAATCCGGACGTATGCGATCCAAAATCCTTGCCACGCGCCGACCAGCGCCCCGAGCAGCAGCGAAAGGATCAGCGCAACGAAAAACGGCATGCCGTGGTTCACCATCATGATGGCGGACACCGAGCCGACGAACGCCGCGACCGAGCCGACGGACAAATCGATGTGTCCGGTGATGATGACGAGCACCATGCCGATGGCGAGCACGAGGATATAACTGTTCTGTTGGATGAGGTTCGTAATGTTGAGCGGCTTGAGCAAAATCCCGCCGGACAAAATCTGGAACAGCAGGGTAATCGCCACGAGCGCGATGATCATGCCGTATTGGCGGACGTTATTGCGGAACAGGTTCTTTACGGCATCCACGGGTTCAATCCCCCTTGCCTTTCGTCATGAGTTTCATTAGCGTTTCCTGCGAAGCGTCTTCCCGCCGCACTTCGCCCGTGATCCGGCCTTCGCTCATCGCGTAAACGCGGTCGCACATGCCGAGGATTTCCGGCAGCTCCGAGGAGATGAGGAGCACGCCTTTGCCCTCCGAGGCCAGCCGGTTGATGATCGTGTAGATCTCGTATTTGGCTCCGACATCGATGCCCCGGGTAGGCTCGTCGAGGATCAGAATGTCCGGCTCGGAAAAAATCCACTTGCTCAGCACGACTTTCTGCTGATTGCCGCCGCTCAGGTTCCCCGTTTTCTGCAGGACGCTCGGCGTTTTGATGTTCATCCGTCCGCGGAACGACTCGGCGGCGACGATTTCCTCGTTCTCGTTCACGACCGCGCCGCGGGAGATCCGCTTCAAATTGGCGAGCGAGATATTCCGTTTGATGTCGTCGATCAAAATCAACCCGTACTGCTTCCGATCCTCCGTCACGTAGGCCAGTCCGTTATCGATCGCCTCCGGCACGTTTCGGAAGACGACGGGCTTGCCGTTTTTGCGGATTTCCCCGCTGATCTTGCGTCCATAAGACCGGCCGAACAGGCTCATGGCCAGCTCCGTGCGTCCGGCGCCCATCAGGCCGGCGATGCCGACGATTTCGCCCCGGCGGATCTCAAGATGGACGTTGTCGATCACCTTGCGCTCCAGATGCTGGGGATGATAGACGGTCCAGTTCCGCACCTCGAAAATGACTTCCCCGATTTCCGGCTTGCGCTCGGGATAACGCTGGGTCAAATCCCGTCCGACCATGCCCTTGATGATGCGGTCCTCCGTCACTTCGTCCCGGCGCATGCCGAGCGTTTCGATCGTCCGGCCGTCCCGCAGGATCGTGATGGAATCCGCCACCTTGGCGATTTCGTTCAATTTGTGGGAGATCAGGATCGACGAGATGCCCTGGCCTCTCAGCTTCAAGATGAGCCGCAGCAAATTTTCGCTGTCCTCTTCGTTCAACGCCGCCGTCGGCTCGTCCAAGATGAGGAGCTTCACCTGCTTCGACAGCGCCTTGGCGATTTCCACCAGCTGCTGCTTGCCGACCCCGAGATGGGTGATCAGCGTATGCGGGTTCTCTTCGAGGCCTACCGTCTGCAGCAGTTCCCTCGTTTTCACGACCGTTTCGTTCCAATCGATGACGCCTTTGCGGGCCACTTCGTTGCCGAGAAAAATGTTCTCGGCGATGGACAGGTAGGGAATGAGGGCAAGCTCCTGATGGATGATGACGATTCCCATGTTCTCGCTTTGCTTGATGTCCTTGAATTCGCAAGGCCGGCCTTGGTACCGGATCTCCCCTTCGTAGGTTCCGTGCGGATAAACGCCGCTTAAGACTTTCATCAGGGTAGACTTGCCCGCGCCGTTCTCCCCGCAAAGCGCGTGCACTTCGCCCTCCATGACGGTCAGGTTGACGTTCTCCAGCGCTTTGACGCCGGGAAACGACTTCGTGATGCCCCGCATCTCCAAGATCGCGTCCGCCATGTTTCACCCGGCCTTTCTCTCGTAAAGTAGAAATGATTCCGCGACGGCTTGCCGGCCGGCGGCAGCCGTCGCGAAATCACCCTGGAAATTGCCTGCTGCCGGCGATGCTTATTTCAGCTGGTCTTCGGTGTAATAGCCGGTATCGACAAGCGCTTGCTTATAGTTGGATTTGTCCACGGATACCGGAACGAGCAGATAGGAAGGCACGACCTTGACGCCGTTGTCGTACGTCTTCTCGTCGTTGACTTCCGGCTTTTTGCCGTTCAGGACGGCGTCGGCCATCGAGACGGCGACTTTGGCCAGCTCGCGGGTGTCCTTGAACACCGTCTGCGTCTGCTCGCCGGCGATGATCGATTTGACCGATGCCAGCTCGGCGTCTTGGCCGGTAATGATCGGCAGCGGCTTGTCGCCGGATCCGTAGCCTACGCCCTTGAGCGAGGACAGGATCCCGATGCTGATGCCGTCGTACGGGGAGAGGACCGCGTCGACCTTCTCCGTCGTGTAGTTCGCCGACAGCAGATTGTCCATCCGGGATTGCGCGACCCCGCCATCCCACCGGAGCGTAGCGACTTGCTCAAATTTGGTTTGGCCGGACTTGACGACCAGCTTGCCGTTGTCGAGGTAAGGCTTAAGCACGCTCATGGCGCCGTCGAAGAAGAAGTAAGCGTTGTTGTCGTCGGGCGAGCCGGCGAACAGCTCGATGTTGAACGGGCCTTTGCCGTCTTTGAGCCCGAGCTTCTCTTCGATGTAAGAGGCTTGCAGCACGCCGACCTTGAAATTGTCGAACGTCGCGTAGTAGTCGACGTATTCGCTCTTCTTGATCAAGCGGTCGTAGGCGATGACCGGAATGCCCGCGTCATGCGCCTTCTGCAGAACGTCGGTGAGGGCTTCGCCGTCGATGGAAGCGATGACGAGCAGCTTGACGCCCTTGGTGATCATGTTCTCGATCTGGGACACCTGGTTCTCGACGACGTCCTCTCCGTACTGGAGGTCCGTCTTGTAGCCGAGCGCCTGGAACTGCTTCACCATGTTGTCGCCGTCCTTCACCCAGCGCTCCGACGATTTCGTCGGCATCGCGATGCCGATCGTGCCCTTGTCCCCGCCGGACGAGGCCGAGGAAGCGCCGGCGGTTGCGGGCGAAGACGCTTCGTCGCCGCCGCTCTTTTTGCCGCATGCGGAAATGGCCAATACGAGTACCAAAAGAAGTGCGAATATTGCGATTTTTTTCACTGCCAAACTCCCCTTTCGTTGGTCTGAACGTAATGTAACATGGGAGTTCGGACACCGTCTTTCCAAGAAACCGACAACTTTTTGCGATAATTTAACCCGGCTTGGCGGGACTTCCTTCCCCTTCCGCGGACCCGCCTTTGCGGTAGCGGATCGGGGAGACGCCCGCCGCTTTTTTGAACGCCGTGCTGAAATAATGCTGCGACTCGTATCCGACCGCTTCGGCAATCTCCGCGACGGTGAGGGACGTGGCATTGAGCAGCTGGATCGCCTTGGATACGCGGGTCTGCGTCAGGAAAGCGACGAAGGTCGTCCCCAGCTCCTGCTTGAACAGCCGGCTCAAATAAACGGACGAAACGCCGATCGCCAACGCCGTTTCCTCCAGCGAAAGCCGCGAATCTCCGTAATGCTCCCAGATGTAATGCCGGGCCCTGCGGACGAGCGGCGAGACTGCGGATTCCTTATATACGCCGCTTCTGGCTTTGCGGTACGCGGCCGGGACGCCGCCCGTCCCCTCGATCGGTTCCGCCTGCGCGGCCACCTGCAGTTTCAGGTAAGCGTTGACGGCTTGCTCCACGGCCGCGAAATCCGCCGGATCCGACGTGTCCCAGACGATCGCGCAAAGAAATCCCAAGGAATCCCGAAAGAGCACGCGGGGAAACTTCTCCAGCATTTCGTCCGCGATATTCTCCATGGCGAACAGCATCAATTGGCGGCCCCGTTCGGAGCGGGCGGACGTTCCCGAATCGGCTTCCGGCCATCTCAAAACGCCGATCAAGCCCGGCGCCCGCCGGGGCAGCTCCAGAAACGCGAGCTGCTCCAGCGCCTCCTCCAGGCCGACCGCGCCTTCGATCCATTCGTTGCAGAACCGCTCGCGAAGGAGCGGAATGTTTTTGCGGATTTGCCGGGAGGCGAGCGCCAGATGTTTCTCCTGCTCCTTCGACAGCTTCAGGTCGAACGCGATTTTGCGCAGCGTGTCGGTCAAGAGCCCGGGATTCGCCGGCTTCAGGATATACTCGTCCACGCCGTATCGGATCGCCTGCTGCGCGTATCCGAATTCGTCGTGTCCCGTAACGATGACGATCCGGCACTGGGGCAGCCGTTCTTTCAGCTCCCGGATCAGATCGATGCCGTTTAGGATGGGCATGTTCAAATCGACCAGCATCAAATCCGCGGAATGGCGGACGGCGAGCTCCAACGCTTCTTCCCCGTCCTCGGCTTCCGCCGCGACCGCAAGGCCGAGGGAAGCCCAATCGACCGCATCCCGGATCCCTTCCCGGATGATCGGCTCGTCGTCGGCGATAATCACTTTCCAGGGTGCGTCATGCATCGTCAAATCTCCTCCCGTTGAATCGGATACGCGATCGTGACGGTCGTTCCGGCTCCCGGCCGGCTGTCGATCCGCAAGCCGAACGCCGGATCTCCGTAGGTTAACAGCAGGCGGGATTGAACGTTCGATAACCCGTACCCCGCCGCGGAAGCGTCGGGCGTCTCCCCCGCCGGGTGCTCCAGCCGCTCGCGCATCAGGGCCAGCTTCCGCTCGTCCATGCCGGCGCCGTCGTCCGAGACCGATAGCACGATCCGATCGTCCTCGCGGAATCCTCGGACGGTAATGCGGCCCGGACCCCTGCGCTCCTTGATGCCGTGGTAGATCGCGTTTTCCACGATCGGCTGCAGGATCACCTTCAGAACCGGGACGTGCGCGATGCCGGGCTCGAGTTCCAGCTCGAACCGCAGCTTGTCCCGATACCTCAGCTGCTGGATTTTCAAGTAGCTGCGCACGTGTTCGAACTCTTCCGCCAGCGGAATGAACTCCCCGCCTTTGCTGAGGCCGATCCGGAACAGCCGGGACAGCGCTTCCACCATTTCGGCCACGTCCTCCGCGCCCCGCTTGCGCGACATCCAATGGATCGTGTCCAGCGTGTTGTAGAGGAAGTGCGGCTTGATTTGGGCCTGGAGAGTCCTCAGTTCCGCCTCCCGCTTCTGCTTCTCCTGCCGTTCCGCCAAGGACATCAGATCGTTGATCTTGGTCAGCATGCTGTTGAAGCTTCGGCCCAGCATGCCCACCTCGTCCATGCCGTCTCCCCAATAACGGGTCGTCAAATCGCCGGATTCGGCCCGCTGCATGAAGGTCATGAGCCGCCCGATCGGCCGGGAAATGCCTTGCGAGAGCACGAACGAAGCGGTGATGCCGAGCAAGCAGACCCCGAACATGAACGCCCCGACGAACAGCCGGATTTGCCGGACTTCCGGCGCCGCCTCGGACGTGGAAAACGCCCCGATCGTCGCCCATTTCGTGAAAGAGGACTTCAGGAACATGAACTGCAGCTTGCGCCCGTTAACGGTCTCGACGAAATTCCCCGAGGACTGCCCGCCCAGCCAGCGGAGCGGTATCGTTTCGAAGCCCAGCTGCTTGGGCACGTAGATCGGGTCTCCATGCTCGTCCAAGACGAAGAGGAGGCCGGTTTTCCCGAGCCTGACGTCTTTGGCCGCTTCCACGATGACCCTCAGCTTCAGGTCGATCAGCACGACGCCGAGTACCCGCTGGGTGTCCGGATCCAGAACGGCGCGCACGGCCGACACCACTTCCGCCTCCTTGTAGTTGGCGTGCGTCGTTACGTTGCGCCCGTAGGGATGGCCGATCATTTCGAAGATGCCTTTGCCGGCGACCGCTTCCTGGTACCATTTCTCCCTCGTGAGGTCCATCGACGAACGGCCATACATGTCGTTGCTTAGATAATCGCCTTCGGCGTTCACGACCATGATGCCGGCGATTTCGGTCTGCAGGGTGGAGAAGCCCCTCAGGAAATCGAGCGCCTCTCCGCGGGATTCCCGGCTCAGCGGCTCTCCGCGCAGGAACCGTCTGACCTGCGGATTATCCGAAATGTAATAGGTCGTATTCTGGACGCTGTCCGCGTAAAACTCCAGCGTCCGGTTCACTTTGGAAATGAGCTGCAGCGTATTGGCGTTCATATGGCGCTCGATGACCCGGTTCGTCACCAGATCCGCCAAAATCCCCAGCGCGAAGGAAGGCAGGATCGTAATCAGCAGGAAATGCATCAGCAGCTTGTAGCGGATCGGCAGATGGCGGGGAAGCCATCGGGCGTAAAAGGAGCGTCCGATGACGATAGGCGGTTTGTCCATGCGCGCTCCTCCCGTTCTCCCGTTATTTCGCGTAGTATTGGTCGACGTTGGCTTGGGTCACGACCGTGATCCCGGTGTCGATATAGGGAGGAAGCGAGTGCGTGCCCTGCGGATCCTCGTTGCCCGGCTGCACGAGCCGGTGGTGGTGGTGGAACAGCTCCATGAGCGACCAGTAGCCCATGTTCCAGGTCCCCTGGGCGAGCGTGGCGTCGATCGTTCCGTCTTTCACCAGATCGAGCGTGCCCTTGTCCGTATCGAAACCGATCAGGGTTTTGCGTCCGGCGACGCCCAGGTCCTTGAGCGCTTGTCCGATTCCTACGCCTCCGTTCGCTTGCGTGGCGAAAAAGCCGCCAACTTCGGGGTGTCGCGCCAGAATCTCCTTAGCCGTTTTTTCCGAGATCCCGATATCCCCTTTGCCGTCCGCCACTTCCGCGATTCCGATTTCGGGAAACTCGGCCCGCAGCGTATCCCGGAAACCGTTCGTCCGCTCTTCGTGATTCAATTGGTTCGGCTGCGTGATGACGGCCACCTCTCCCCTTCCGCCCAGCAGCCGTCCCATTTCCCTCGCCGCTTGAGCTCCGGCGTTATAGTTGTCCGTCCCAAGGAAGGAATAGGCCGCGCTTTTGGGGGCTCCCGAGTCGAACAGCACGACGGGGATGCCCGCTTTCACCGCTTTGTCGATCGCCGGATTGAGCGATTCCGGGTCGATCGCGGTCACGGCGATGCCCGCCGGCTTCCTCGCGATCGCCTGCTCGAGCACGGTGATCTCCTCGTGCGGGTCGTATTGCGTCGCGCCGCGGAACTCCACCGAGACGTTCAGCCCTTGGGCGGCGTCTTCGAAGCCCTTCATGATCGTCCGCCAATAGTCGAGCCCCGACTGGAACGTAACCATCACGTACTTATCCTCGATATCCCCGGCGAGCCCGGACGGGCTTTGGTCCCAAGCGTCTTGACGGTCCCCGCGGAAGTTGTAATACCAGACGAACAACAAGAATAAAGCCGCGAAAAGCCCGTATATGATGCCGTACGTGGACCGTTTCATCGTATCGTCCCCCCGGAAGGTTGGCGTATGCCCTTTCATCATAGCCGCCTTTGCCGCCGGAGTCATTTGCAATTTCCTATCCTTTTTTTCGATTTCATAAACTCCCCCCGATACCCCCCCGCCGAGCGGTACTCTGATTTTTGAACAAAGAGGCCGGAATATTGGATTCCGCCTCTTTTTCGCTCCCGCTACAATGAGTCATGTAAGCACTTTCGCCACAAACCATTAGGGGGATGCGTACATGAAATCATGGTTCAAAGCGTTGACGACGACCGCGCTTGCGGTGTCGCTGGCGGCCTGCGGCAGCGGCGGCGGCGGCAAAAGCGAATCCTCGGACGCGGGAGCTTCCGGATCCGGCTCCCCGTCGGCCTCGGCCCCGGCGGACAGCGGGAAGCAAGTCACGCTCCGTTTCGCCTGGTGGGGCAGCCAGCCTCGCCACGACTACACGCTGAAACTCATCGACATGTATGAGAAGCTTCATCCGAACGTCAAGATCGAACCGGAGTACGCCAACTTCGACGATTATTGGAAGAAGCTCGCGCCGGAAGCGACCGCCCAGCAGCTGCCGGACATCATCCAGATGGACCTCTCCTACATCGCGCAATACGGCACGAAGAACCAGCTGGTCGACTTGAAGCCGCTCATCGACAAAGGGTTGATCAACACGGCGGACATCGCCGAGAACGCCCTGAGCGGCGGCAAGGTCGGCGACAAGCTGTACGGCTTCACGACGGGCGTCAACGCCTTGAACGTGGACTACGATCCGGAGCTTCTGAAAAAAGTCGGCATCGACAAAATCCCGGAAACGTGGACCTGGGACGATTACAAATCCTACGCGCTCAAAGCGGGAAGCCAAGGCTTGTACTTCGACGTGGGCCTGCGGCCGGAAGTCTTCTTCGGCTACTACCTCAGGCAGAACGGCAAAACGCTCTACAGCCCGGACGGCACGCAGCTCGGTTACGACGACGACAGCCTGTTCGTCAACTTCTTCGGCATGACCACCGGGATCACGAAAGCGAAGGGCGAACCGGCGCCGGACGTCACGGCCCAGATCAAAGGCGTCGAGGACGACCTCGTCGTGAAGAGCAAGGCGATCTCGAACTGGCAATGGTCCAACCAGTACATCGGTCTCCAGTCGACCGCCAAACGGCCGCTCGAAATCGCGCCGCTGCCGGGTCCGAACGTGGAGAAGGGCATGTTCTTAAAGCCCAGCATGTACCTGTCGATCGCCCAAAACTCGAAGAACCAGGAAGAAGCCGCCAAGTTCATCGACTTCTTCGTCAACGACGTCGAAGCGAACAAGCTGATTCTCGGCGACCGCGGCGTACCGCTGTCGTCCAAAGTGAAGGAAGCCCTCAAACCCCTGCTCACGCCCGAGCAGCAGAAAGTATTCGACTATATCGCATGGGTCGAATCGCACAGCTCGCCGATGGACCCGGTGGACCCGATCGGCGCGGGTGAAGTCGCCTCCATCTTCAAGACGTACGACGAAATGATGAAGTACAACAAAATCACGCCGGAAGATGCGGCCAAAAAATTCAGGGAAGAAGCGAACGCGGTACTGGCGAAGAACAAACAGTAAGCCGGCGTTGCCGAAACACGGGGGCTAGCCGATCGCAGGCGATCGGCTAGCTTCTCTTCATCCGGACCGAAGCGCCATATACAAAGCCTGCACGCATAGGAGTGGAGAATGATGAGATCGATTTCCTGGAAGCGTCACCTGACCGGTTACGCCTTCATCAGCCCCTTCGTCATCGGCTTCCTGGTCTTCACGGCCATCCCGATCGTCGTTTCCCTGTATTTGTCGTTCACGAGCTACGACCTGTTCTCCGCGCCGAAATGGATCGGCCTGGACAACTATGACCGAATGTTCAATAAAGATCCGAAATACTGGAATTCCCTCCGGGTGACGCTCATCTACGTTTTCGGCGGCGTCCCGCTCCGCTTGGCCTTCGCGCTGATGATCGCCATGCTGCTGAACGCGAAAGCCCGGGGGATCGGATTGTACCGGACCATCTACTATTTGCCGTCCATCATCGGCGGAAGCGTCGCCGTGTCGATCATGTGGCGGAACCTGTTCAATGACGAAGGTCTGGTCAACATGGCGCTGAATGCCTTGGGAATCGGCTCCGTCCGGTGGTTCGGCGAGCCGCTCGCCGCCTTGTGGATGCTGATTTTCCTGTCGGTGTGGCAATTCGGGTCTTCGATGCTCATTTTCCTGGCGGGTCTCAAGAACATCCCGGCGAGCCTGCACGAAGCGGCGGAAGTCGACGGAGCGAACGCCGTCCAGCGCTTCTTCCGGATCACGATCCCGATGCTGACGCCGATCATCCTGTTCAACTTGATCATGCAGATCATTTCGGCTTTCCTGACGTTCATTCCCGCCTACATCATTTCCAAAGGGGAAGGCGGACCGCTGGACGGCACGATGCTGTACTCGCTCTATTTGTTCCGCAGGGCCTTCGTGTTCACCGATATGGGGTATGCGGCCGCGATGGCTTGGATCATGCTCCTCATCGTCGCCGTCGTCTCCAGCGTCCTGTTCGCGTCTTCGAAATTCTGGGTGCACTACGAATCCAAAGGAGGGGAATGACATGAGGTCGAAATCGCTGAAATCGTTCCTCTACTACGCGATCGTTACGGTACTCGCGCTCATCATGATCTATCCGGTGCTCTGGCTGTTCATGAGTTCGTTCAAGCCGAGCGACACCATTTTCGTCACGTCCGATCGGCTCATTCCGTCTCCCTGGATTTGGGACAACTATAAAATCGGCTGGGAAGGCATCGGGGAGAACTCGTTCGGCGTCTTCATCAAAAACACGCTCGTCATCGTCGTCCTGTCTACGTTCGGAGCGGTCCTGTCCTCCGCGTTCGTCGCGTTCGGCTTTGCCCGGCTGAAATTTTTCGGCAGCACGTTCTGGTTCGCGATGATGATGATGGTGCTCATGCTGCCGTCGGACGTGACGCTGATTCCGCAGTATATCATCTTCTCCAAGCTGCACTGGCTGAGCTCGATCAAGCCGATCGTCATCCCGCAATATTTCGGCGTGCCGTTCTTCGTTTTCCTGATCATCCAGTTCATCCGGACCATTCCGTACGACATGGATGAGGCGGCCACGATCGACGGCTGCGGAAAGTTCCGGTTGTTCTTCCGGATCATCCTGCCGATGGTCGCGCCCGCGCTGGCGACGGCGTCGATCTTCTCCTTCTATTGGAGATGGGAGGATTTGCTGGGTCCGGTGCTGTATTTGAACAAACCGAGCATGTACACGGTCTCCATGGCTTTGAAAATGTACCTGGACAGCGAGACGGTCTCCAACTGGGGCGCGATGTTCGCGATGTCCGTCGTGAGCCTCGTTCCGGTGCTGGCCGTGTTCTTCATGTTCCAGAGATATATCGTCGAAGGAATCAGCACGAGCGGGTTGAAAGGGTAAAGGGGCTGAGAATAGAACAATGGAGGTGCGGGAAGAGATGCCGCAACTGGTATTCGACGAATCGCAAATTCGCGGCGTGATCGACAAAATCGTCGACCGGACGTTCCGCATGGATTTCAATTGGGATTGGCCGGCCGGCGTCGCCTTCTACGGCGTGGCTTCCGCATACGAAGCGACCGGCAGCGAGAAGTATTTGCGCCTGCTCCGGGAGTGGGTGGACGAGAAGCTGGAGGACGGGCTGCCGAAGCTGTCGGTGAACGGCGTTTCCCTCGGGCACGCCTTGATCTCCCTCTATCAGGCGACGGGAGACGAGAAATACATCGACGTCGCGACGCGCATGGCCGAATTTCTGACCCATGAGGCGGAGCGTTTCGGCGGCGGCATTCTGCAGCACACCGTCAATTCGGACTCCGCGGTCTTCCCCGAACAGGCCTGGGTGGACACGATGATGATGGCCGGCCTGTTCCTGGTCCGCATGGGAGACGTGCTGAAACGCGACGATTACATGATGGACGGCATCAAGCAATACCACGGCCACGAGGATTGCCTCCAGGACCCGGTGACGAACCTGTACTATCACGGCTGGGACAACATCGCGAAAAACCACATGTCCTCCGTATACTGGTGCCGAGGAAACGCATGGGCCGCCCTGACGATGGCCAAGGCGCTGAACGTCGTCGACGTGCAGCTGCCGGCCTTCATGATCATCGAAGGGTCGCTCCGCGACCAGCTCGCCGCGCTGGTCCGGCTGCAATCCGAAGAAGGGCTCTGGCACACCGTGCTGACCGATCCCTCCTCCTACCTCGAAACGTCGGGCTCCGCCGGCATCGCCGCGGCGCTCTTGTCGCGCGGGAACCTGTACAACAAGTACGTGCAGAAAGCGATCTCCGGGATGCTCTCGCAGGTGTCCGAAGACGGCTCCGTGCTGAACGTCTCGGCGGGGACGGCCGTCATGCATACGGTCGAAGGTTACAAGGAAACCTCGAAAAAACGCGTGCAAGGCTGGGGACAAGGGCTCGCGCTCGTGTTCTTCTCCGACCTGCTCCGGACGACCCAGCGCAAGTACGACTAAACGCGTTCGACAGCTCGAAGACCGCCTGTGTGCCCGGCACTCCGGCGGTCTTCTTCATTTCCTATATCCCCAGCCGTATCGCCATCCTCCGGCGTTCCTGAAAGTAGACGATTTCCCGATAACCCGCCTCCCAGGCCATCCGGGCGGCTTCGTCCAGCATCGTGCCGATATCGTCGGGAAAATGGGCGTCCGAGCTCAGCGTGATCGGTACTCCATATTCATGGAGGATACGCAAGAAAACGGGGCTCGGGCACGCCTCCTTCACCGGATAACGGTAAGCGAGCCCCGTATTGATTTCGGTCGCAACGTCCATTCGTTTGAGCTCCGCCGCGACTTCCCCATACATCGGCCGCAGCATCGCCTCGTCCGGCCGGTAGCCGAACACCTTCAAGTTGTCCAAGTGGGCGATGATATCGAATAGGCCGGAACGGGCCGCTTGCTTGACAAGCTCGAAGCCGTCCCGGTATAACTCCCGCAAATCGCGCGACTCGAAAAGCTGCCGAACCTCCGGATTGTCGAAGCCCCACCCGTCCACGAAATGCACGCTGCCGATTACGTAATCCAGCTCATAGCGGCCCAGCAGCGATTTCAGCTCCTCCTCGCCGCCAGGGAAATAATCGGCTTCCACGCCGAGCGAGACCGGGTGTCCTTTCTTCCGCATCTTGCGGACGGCCGCCGCGTATTCCTCGATCGAGCCGACGCGGACCCGGTCCAGCCAGCGTCGTTGCAGCCGTCCCAATTCGCTGTCGTCAACCGTGATATGCCGTTCGTAATATTCCTTGAACTCCTCGAAGCGGTACAGGTGATCCACGATGCCGAACCGTTCGATGCCGCGCTTGCGGCCTTGCGCGAAGAACCGTTCCATCCATCGCTCGGAGAAGCAGCCTTCCTCCATTCGGGCTTGCATTCGGCGGACCTGTTCGGCCATCCAAGGAAGCGAATGGTCGCTCGTCTCGGCGGGGATTTCCTCTGACGTAAGTTCAAGCGCTTTTGCCGTTCTTTGCAGCCATCCGAAAGAATACGGTCCTTCCTCCAGATGGAAATGAAAGTCTACCTTCAACGCTTTCCCCCCTCTTAGCGAACGATGCTCCCGTCCTCCTGCACGATCCAGGTTTCGAACGCCCGACGGCCTTCCCGCAATTCGATGACGCGGGCGCCCCGCGGCAATTTTCCGTACGTATTGTATCCGGTCACCCGGCCGTAGCACAGACGAATGCCATGCAGCGTGCCGCAATAATCGTTATCGTGGTCGTGTCCGACGAAAGTGCCCATGACGTCCCCCATTTGGACCATCGCGCCGAACAAGCCCGAGTTGATCCCCGGGCAGCAGACCGATTCCCCGTTCACGCCGGTCACTTGTTCCCCGTTCCATGCCTCTTTGTATTCCGGGAACGGGATATGGAAGAACGCGATCGCGGGCAGCGGGCCTTCATCGCGAAGGGCATGCCCCCTCGACTGCTCTACGTACCAGCGCACCTGATCCGGATGGATCCAAGCGTAACCGCCGATCGGCGTCGGCGCATAGTCGCCGGAATCGAAGAAATAGAGCGCGGCTCCGTCGGTTCCATCCTGCTTCTTGACGGTGAGCGCATAATTGCCGATTCCGTGAATATCGTCCGGCCCGGCCGCCGTCAGACAGCGTTCATCCTCTTGCTGGATCGCCAGCAGTTCTTCTTTCGTGACGCCTTCCTCGGCGTCATGATTGCCGAATACGGCCGCCCACGCAACCCCGGAACGGACGACCGGCGCGATCGCCCGGCGAAGGGCGGCTTTCGGGTCGGGAACGTCGATGCTCCAATGCAGGTCGCCGGTCAACGCGACGAGATCCGGTTTCTCGGCGGCGATGATACGCTCCATCAGCTCGGTCGTCCGTTCTTCGGCTTCTTGGGATCCCGGATGGATTTCACCGAAATGCAAATCGGTGAATTGAACGATTTTGAAGGTGCCGTCCGGCCGAAACTTCAACTCATCTCCCATCGGTTACTCCTCCTCCGCGATCCGGACTTGAATGTCTTTATCCGCCAAATATTGCTTCCACTCCGCGCTGCAATGCCGATCCGTGATCACGGTATACACGTCGTCCAACGAGCAAACGTTGGCGAACGTGGTGTTTCCGAATTTCGAGGAGTCGATCAAAAAAACGGTTTCATCGGCGCGCTCCATCATTTTCCGGGAGATGGACGCCTCCGCCAGCTCGTAGTCGGTTACGCCGTCCGCCAGGGAGACGCCTCCGGCCGACAGGAACGCCTTGTTGACGCGGAGCTGGTTCAGGAGCATTTCCGCGAGCGGGCCTTCCGCCGATTTCTGGCGTTTGTTCACTTCGCCGCCGATGAAGATCACTTTGCCGGGAAACGCGTCCAGCGCCAGCAGAAGCGCCGGCGTGGAATGCGTCACGATCGTCACGTCCCGGCTTTCGCCGAGGTTGCGGATGATCTCGATCGTCGTCGTGCCGTTTCCCAGCATGACGGTATCTCCGTTCTTCACGAGGGAAGCCGCGAGTTTTCCGATCGCCGCCTTCTCCCGCGACTGCAGGGCGGTCTTGACGTCGAACGGAAGCTCGATCGAGTCCGCCTCGACCTTGACCGCTCCCCCGTACACCTTCTTCAAGCGGCCTTCGCGGTCCAAGCGCTCCAGATCCCGCCGGATCGTCTCCGTCGATACCCGGAGCTCCTCCGCGAGCGCGGGAACCTCCACCCGGCCTTCCTTGCCCAGCTGCTCCAGGATTTTCTTCTTTCTTCTCTCGTAAGACAAGGACATCCGTACACTCTCCTTATCAGCGGGACCGCTCCCGCTTCCTCTCGCCGGCCTAGGCGGAGGGGCGAATCGGCTTCCACTCCTCCGCGGGGATGTACAGCTTGACTTCCGCGCCGGGGCCAATGCGATCCGGCGCGTGCCCGCTGAGCGTATCCACGGTGACCCGAAGCCCGGACACTTCTACCTCGTAACGCTGGATATTGCCCAAGATGGAGACGAGCGACACCTTGCCATCCGCGACGATGCCCTCTCCCTCTGGCGCGGTATCCGCCGCGGCTTGGGCTTGGGCTTGGGCGTCCGTAATCCGAATCGCTTCCGGCCGCACGGCGAACATGGCGCCCTCCCCGGGAACGCCCCGGAAAGCCCGCCCCTGCAGCTGTTCACGGCTCCAAACGTTGTAGTTGCCGATGAAGCGGGCCACATACTCGCTGACGGGCGACGTATAAATCTCGCTCGGGCTCCCGGCTTGCTCGATCACGCCGTGGTTCATCACGAAAATGCGGTCCGAAACCGTCAGCGCTTCTTCTTGGTCGTGCGTGACGAACACCGTGGTCATGTTCAGCCTCCGTTGGATTTGGCGGATTTCCCCCCGCAAGGAACGGCGGATTTTCGCGTCCAGCGCGCTCAGCGGTTCATCCAGCAGCAGCACCGTCGGATTTTTGACCAGCGACCGGGCCAGCGCCACCCGCTGCTGCTGTCCGCCGGACATCTGGTGCGGATAGCGGCCTTCCTTCCCTTTCAAATCGATGATGGCCAGCATCTCTTCGACTTTGGCGCGAATCCGGTCTTTGCCGAGGCCATCCATTTTCAGTCCAAAGGCAATATTATCAAACACGTTCATATTCGGAAACAGGGCGTAGGATTGAAAGACCATGCCCACGTTGCGTTTCCTGGGCGGCAAGTGCGTAATGTCCCGGCCCCCGACCTCGATGGACCCTTCGTCGATCGGATTCAGGCCGGCGATCGCCCGCAGCAGCGTGCTTTTGCCGCAGCCGCTGGGCCCGAGCAGGGTGATGAATTCCCCCTCCTCGATCGACAGGGAAACCCGGTTCAACACCGTGTTCCGATGAAAGCTTTTCGTGACGTCGCGAATGTTGACGAAGCTCAAGCCGGCTCCTCCTTCCCGCTTGTGGACGGCTGCTTTTTCCCGGACATTCGGGCACCGATGCTCAGCACGAGCGCATACAAGATCAGAACGAGCGCGAAGAAGGTCACGATCACCGCGCTGGAGAGATGGCCGTCTCCCGCCATCATGCGGTACAAGTACACTTGAACGACTTCATAGCTTCCGCCCACGAGCATGTTGGCGAGCACGAACTCTCCGAAAACGATCGAGAAGGAGAGCAGGCCGGCGACCAGAACGCCGGGCAGCATATTGGGCAGGATGACGCGGAGGAAAGCGGCGGCTTTGCCCGCCCCGAGCACCTCGGCGGCCTCCATCAGCTCGGCCGCGTTCACGGACCGGAGCGAGTTTCTCGTACTCTGGTAAACATACGGCAGGATGATGATGAAATACACGCCGATCAAGATCCAGATCGTGCCCGAAATCGCGAGCGGAGGAGCCGAATAAATCTTGATCAGTCCGACCGCCAATACGACGCCCGGCATGGCGAAGGGCAGCAGGACGACGGTCTGCAGCCATTTCTCCAAGCGAGGGACATACAGGGCCACGATGAAGACGGTCGGCACCATGATCAAGAGAGAGATTGCCACCGTAAGGAGGGCCACCGCGAAGGAGCGGCCGAGAGCCGACAGAAAACGGTCGTCCGCGAACAAATTCGCATAGGCATCCAGCGTATAGCCTTCGGGAAGGATCGTGCGATCCCACTCCGTGCTGATGGAGAACAGGAACGTGGCCAGCAGGGGCAAGAGCAGGAATCCCAACACGACGAACACGACCAGCGAGTGCCAGACCCGGCCCCCTGACCTTCTTCTTTCCGTTTGGACAGGCACGGCGCTCACAACCCCTTCCTTGCCAATCGAAGCATTCGTTCATTGATCCAAAGCGCGATCGTGAGGATGACGAATAGGATCACGGCTAGCGAGCTGGCCATTTCCATTCTCGGGAACACTTCCCCGGACACCATGCTGCCGATCTGGATCGGAAGCAGGTTGTAATTCGACGTGACCAGCGCATAGGCCGTCGCATAAGCCCCCATGGCGTTGGCGAACAGCACGCTGAACGTCCCGACGATGCCCGGCAGCAGCACCGGCACGCCGATCCGTTGCCAGAATTGCGCGGCGCTCGCCCCCAGAAGCGAGGCGGCTTCCTTCCACTCTTGCCGAATCGCGTACAGGGACGGGTAAATCATCAGAATGCCGACCGGGATTTGAAAGTACGCGTACACCAAGGCAAGACCCTTCCAGGTATACAGGTCGAAAGCGAGAAAAGGCAGGCCGAGGCGCTTGAACAACACCGTCAGCAAGCCGTTCGTTCCGAACAGGACCATAAAGCCGAAGGCCAGCGGCACTCCCGAGAAATTGGACATCATGTTGGAGATGCTGAGCATCCGGTCCCGCGCCTTCGCGGAGAACGTCGTGAACGAATAGGCGGCGAATACGGAAAGCACGATCCCGACGAAAGCCGAGAACAGCGACAGAAGGACGCTGTTCCGGATGGCCGTCGTATAGAGAGGATGCGTGAGCCCTTTCGCGTACTGGCCAAGGGTAAACCCTTGGCCGCCTTCGTTCCGGAAGCTGGAGATCAGCATCATGATGGCCGGAAGCAGAAGGAACGCGAACAGCCAGAGAAAGAACGGAACGAGCAGCAGGAGCGTTACTGTACGCTGACTTGAACCTCTTCCTGCCATTTGGCGCCAATCCCCTTTACGGTGTTCTCCCATGCTTTGAAATCATGGATCGGCTTTGCGTTCGCGTATTGGTCCTGCGGAATCAGCTTCGCTTGCACGTCATCCGGCAGCTTCACGCTGGTACGGATCGGGCGGGCGTAGCCTTTGGCCAGGTTGATCTGGCCTTCGTCGCTGAAAATATAGGCTCTGGCGAGCTTGGCGGCATTCGGGTGCGGCGCCCATTTGTTGATGATGCTGGCGTAACCGCTGATCACGGTGCCCTCGGACGGAATGTTGACTTCGTACTTGTCCTTGCCGAATTGGTCCCGGTAGCCCAGCGCGTTGAAGTCCCACAGCATGGCGACCGCGACTTCGCCCTTCTCGATGTTGGCCGGCGTCACGTCGACTTTGCTGAGCAAGCCTTTTTCGGCCAGCTTCTTGAAGTAGTCGACGCCCGGCTGGATATTGGTTTCGTCGCCGCCGTGCGCGAGGGCAGCGGCCAGAATGGCGTGCTGCGCCTGCGAAGCTTTCAGGACGTCGCCGACGGAAATTTTGTACGATCCGTCCGCGTTCTCCAGGTCGGACCAGCTCTTCGGGCACGACTTCACCAAATCTTTATTGCAGAAGAAGCTGATGCTGCCCGTGTAAGCAACCATCCAGTGGCCGTCCTTGTCCTTGGCCCAGTCCGGCACTTCGTCCCAATACTGCGTTTTAAACGGCTGGGTCACGCCTTTCTCGACGGCCTGCGGTCCGAACGCGATTCCGACGTCGCCGATGTCCGCGGTCGGCTTGTTTTTCTCGGCGTCGAACTTGGCGATTTCCTCGGCGCTGCTCATGTCCGTGTCCGTGTGTTTCACCTGGTACTTATCGTTCAGTTGATCCCAAGTATCTTTCCAGTTGGCCCACGTATCCGGCATCCCTACGCTGACGACTTCCCCTTCTTGCTGCGCCAGCGGAACGAGCTCTTCGATCGTAAGCGCCGCGCTCGCCTCGGCGGCATCGTCACCGCCGTCCTTCGACTTGCCGCATGCGGATAACGCGACAGCCAGTACCGCCGTCAATCCGAAATAAAGCCACCTTTTCCCACTGCTGGTTTTCAACCTGTTCATCCTCCTCTAAGCTTGAACCTTTCTATATCCATCCCGCCGGCTTGCCGGGTCTGGAATCGTTCTTCGCGGTCCGACGTTCTGTTGATTCGTGAGGGGGAAAACGAGAACCTGGCAAACAACAAAGATTAAGGACCCGTTTTCGTGTGTTTTTTCGTGGTTTTCGTAGGGTTTGTGGTTTCATTTTGGACGATGTTTGTCACGCCTGTTCAAAAAAAACCGTCTTTCTTTGTAAAAAAAGAAAAACCGTCAGGGAAACAATCGTTCCCTGACGGTGGAGCTATTGCCGTATTACTCCGCCTGCAGCCTAAGCACGACGCTGGCGAAGTCCCCTTGCAGCGGGGGGATGTTCCACCCGTAAACCATCAGCCGGTCTCCGGCGATCCGGTCGTCCGAGCCGTTCACCCGGTACGCCAGCTCGGGATCCAGCCCCCGCAGCTTCAACCGGCGCAGCGGCGGGTTCGGCTCGGCCAGCGTCCGGAAGTAAAATACCGCGGCTTCCCGCCGATCCTCCGACACGAACGTCCACGCGGTTTCGTTCCCCTCGAAGGGGCTTTTCAGCCGGTACATGTCCCCTGTCTGGATGAGTCCCCGCAATTCTTTATAGGCCGCGACCTGTTGCTTGACGATCTCTTTCTCCTCCCCGGAGAACTTCGTGAGATCCAGCTCGTAGCCGAAGTTTCCCGACATCGCGACATCCCCCCGCATCGTCAGCGAAGTGACGCGGTGCACCTGATGGTTCGGCACGTCCGAGACGTGCGCGCCCATGGCGCTGACCGGGTACACGATGCTGGTGCCGTACTGGATTTTCAGGCGCTCGACCGCGTCGGTGTCGTCGCTCGTCCAGGTCTGGGGCATGTAGTACAGCATGCCGGGATCGAAGCGGCCTCCGCCGCCGGAGCAGCTCTCGAACAAAATATGGGGAAAAGACGACGTGATCCGCTCCAGCAATTCGTACAAGCCCAGCATGTACCGGTGCGCCGTCTCGAGCTGGCGGTCTTCCGGCAGCGCCGCGGAACCGATCTCGGACATGTTGCGGTTCATGTCCCACTTGACGTAGGAGATCGGGCAGGCGGAGAAAATCTCGCTCAGCGCGCCATAGAGATAATCCCGCACGTCCTGCCGCGACATGTCCAGAATGAGCTGGTGCCGGGCTTCCGTGCGCCGGCGTCCGGGCACGTGCAGGCACCAGTCGGGGTGCGCCCGGTACAGGTCGCTGTCCGGCGAGACCATTTCCGGCTCGAACCACAAGCCGAATTGCAGGCCCGCCTTGTTCACCCGCTCCGCGAGGTCGCGTAGCCCATTCGGCAGCTTCTTGCGGTCCACGACCCAATCCCCGAGCGAGCTGTGATCGTTGTCGCGCTTCCCGAACCAGCCGTCGTCGAGCACGAACAGCTCGATGCCGAGCTCGGCGCCGGCTTTGGCGATCGATTCGATTTTGTCCGCGTTGAAATCGAAATAGGTGGCTTCCCAGTTGTTCGCGAGAATCGGGCGGGGCCGGTCGCGATGGACGCCCCGGCACAATCTCGTCCGGTACAGCCGGTGGTAAGTCCGGGACATGCCGCCCAGTCCTTCCGCGGAGTAGACGAGCACCGCTTCGGGCGTCTGGAACGTCTCTCCGGCTTCCAGCTTCCAAGAGAAATCGAACGGATTCAGGCCGATCGACACCCGCGTCATGCCGAACTGCTCGACCTCGGCTTGCGCCAGGAAGTTGCCGCTGTATACGAGGCTGAAGCCGAAGGCTTCCCCTTGGTCCTCGTCCGCGTTCGGGCGGACCAGCGCCATGAAAGGATTCATCGTATGGCTGCTGGCGCCGCGGCGGCTTTCGATACGCGTTGCCCCGGGAGCGACTCTTCTTCTCTCGATGTGGCGTTCACGGGCCCAAGCCCCGGTTAAGTACAAGCATTCGTAGTCGCCGTCATGGAAATCCACGCTGGCGCTCAGCGCGCGCCGAATCCGCAGCCCCGGCGCTCCCTCGCGCAGCGAAAGCCGCGCGGACCGCGTGACGAAGTTCCGTTCTTCGAAAACGGTATAAAGCAAAGTGACCGTAAGACCGCTGTAATCGTCCGCCAGCTCGAGCTCCAGCGTCTGCGCTTCCCCGTCCGCTTCCGCGTAGACAGCCGGCAGGCCTTCCAGCTTCGGCTTGCCGGCATAGATGCGGTGGCTCCGGTACGACAGCTCCGTGATCCGGGTTCCGTCGGACAGTTGAACCTGGTAGGCCGGCTCCCGGAAATCGCTCGTTCCGTACTGCGGATACTCCTGCGGCAGCGTATCGAGGGAAACGCGGTAGTCGTCCGCGACCGGATTCGGGCTGAACGAAGCGCGTTCCGCCAGCTGGAGCATCCCGCTCCAATTCCCGTCGTCCCGCAGCCGTTTGCCCCAATGGAGGTGAACCGGGTAGCCCCGGACGATCTGGATGACGTAGCTCATTTCTTTGGAGAACAAGTGAAATACGTTCTCGGACGGATGATGCGTAATGGACATGTTTCGACTCTCCTATTCCGTTTCGTTTTCGCGGTTTTCAATAACCGCGTTGCTGCTTTCCCGGACGATGAGCTTCGTGCCCACGACGACCTTCTGCGGCGTCTCGCGGCCTTCGAACCGATCCGCCAGCAAGCCGACCGCCGCCCGGCCGATTTCCTCCGGGTACGCTTTGACGGTGGACAAGGGCGGGGTGACGAATGCCGATACCTCGATATCGTCGAAGCCGACGACGGCCATCTCGTCCGGCACCCGAACCCCTCTCTCGCGCAATGCCCGCAGCGCCCCGATCGCCATGGGATCGCTGCTGACGAAGCAGGCGGTCGGCCGATCCGGCAAATCCAGCATTCGCCGCATGGCCTCGTAACCGCTCGCCGACGTCCAATCGGCGGTTTGGATGTGTTCCGGCCGGTACAGGCCTCTTTCCTTCAGTCCCCGTTCGAAAGACGAGAGCCGGGCGTCCGGAACCGCCCCCGCCTGTCTGGTGCCGTCGAGCCGGCACACATGGTCGATGCCCGCGATCATGCCGATTCGGCGGTGGCCCATCGCGACCAGATGGTCCAGCACGTCCTCCGCGGCCTGGCGGAAATCGATCTGAACCGCATCGTGCTTCCGGATGTCCAGCAGGTTGTTCACCAGCACCAACTGCGTCCGGGGTGAAAGCGCGCCTTCCAGTTCTTGCTCCTCGAACGTGCCGGCGGCGATCAAGCCGTCCAAGGACGGCAGCCGCAAAGGCTCGTACGGATTCAAGCGGTACACGTCCGGCAGCCCGAAGCCGAGCTCCAGCGCCCGCTTGTCGATTCCCCGGCGGAACGCAGTGAAATACGGATCCGCCTGCTCGTCGTCCAGCGACACGGCCAGCAACACCGCGATCTCCTTCCGGGAGGCGTCCGCCCGCGATTTCAACCGGTGCAGGCGCTTGGGCTGATAACGCAGCCGGCGGGCCGTCCGGAACACGCGCTCCCTCGTCTCCTCGCCGACCGACAATGTCGGATCGTGATTCAGCACCCGGGACACGGTCGCGATGGATAACCCGGTTTCGCGGGCGATGTCTTTGATGGTGGTCATGTTTCCCCCTCTAACGCGAGTAAAAAGGAGTTAATGTTTTACTAAAATCGATTATAACACGAAATCGGTCCGCCGCGAATCGGAAGTCGGCATGTTCATGAGGAAGGTTGTTCCAAATGTGAGAAGTTTCTCATCCTTTTTTCATACAGACAAAAAAAGCCCGTCGCGACGGGCTTCGGCTTCTCCATGGAAAAATATAGTGAACCGCGGCTGTGGTAAAGTGGGAAACGTGAACAAACCGCTGACCAGATGAAAGATGGAGGGTATCGACAGTGTGGAAAAAACATCTCATCCGTAAAGCAATCAGCGTCGGCATTTGCGCGATCGTCGGTCTGGCCGCTCTCGGCTTCGGCAACGTCACCGGCGCGAGCGCAGCGTCCCAGGCCTCGAAAGCGGACAAAGTGATCGCCACCGGCAAGAAGTATCTGGGCGTCAAGTACCGATTCGGCGCTCCGGCAGGCGTTACATACGCATTCGACTGCTCCTCGTTCACCCAGTACATTTTCAAAAAGATCGGCGTCAGCCTTCCCCGAACTTCCGCTTCCCAAGCCACCAAAGGCGTGAAGGTCAGCAAAAGCAATCTGAAGAAAGGCGACCTCGTCTTCTTCAAAACGTCGGGCAAGTCCAGCATCAGCCATGTCGCCGTTTACGCCGGCAGCGGCAAGCTGCTTCACGCCTCGGGCACGGCCGTGAAAATTTCCAGCCTGAACTCCTCCTACTGGAAATCGCATTACGCCACGGCGCGCCGCGTCCTGTAAATCGCCGGCCGCGGTTCTTTCCAAGAAGCGATCCTAGGCAGCCTTCACCAGGCTTCCGGGGTCGCTTCTTTCTTCGTTGCCTATATAGACGGAGGACCCTGCGGCAAGGTTGCAAACCGGATCAACGGATTTTTTCCGAAGCGCCGACGTATTTGAAAAAAACCAGCGTAATGGTCTGAATATAAAGGTAAACGGCAAAAGAAATCAGGGTACGATAGCCATGCTTGTAATGAAAAACGTCGAATCGGTGGCATATCCATTCGAAACCTACGGCCGCCGCCGACCATAACAATACGTAGATCAAGTTGGCCGCTCCCTTGACCTTGAGCAGCGAATGGAAATAGAGAAAAAAGTATCCGAACGGAGCATACAGGACATAGGCCGCGTAATCCATCAAGCTGGCCACGGGACCGTCCATGATGTCGTAATAATCGAAAGTCCGATAACCGAAGGAATTATCCAGCACGCTCGCGGCGGCCACGCTGAAAATCATGGACAGGCAAACGTCCTGCCGGGAATGCCGCCTCGGCAGGAGCCATGCGAGGCCGATCAAGACCAGACCGGCAACGAGAACGAACCAATCGTTGCGGTCAAACGCGCGTTCGACCACCCATTTCATCGCTTTCGGCACGCTCCTTTCCCAACCTTCTGAAGCCGGAGAGGGCCGCGACGCCCGTACCTGCCAATAAAGCGTAGTACACGGCCGCGTAGAATGGATTCCATTGTTCCGGTACGATAATGCGCAAGGCCGAGTGGACTCCGTCCGTCGCCGCCAAAACCAGAACGCCTGCAGCCAAGTAACCCCACTTGCGGAGCCGGCCGCCGCTTAAGGCCATGGACGCCGACAGTACGGCGGGCACGATGATCGACCGATAGAGCAAAAAAGCCGCAAACCGATCCGTTCTTCCGGAAACGGACATCCATCGGAACAAGTCGATCATGAAGTTGTAAACGTGCGTGTTTACGATCATGAAAAACAACAGCGAAAAGGCGAAATCCTTCCGGGAGATCCGCTGACCGGCGGCAAGCGCGATCCCGATCGCGGCCCATGTTGCGGCAAGGCTATATGTCATCACCATGGAAATCGACCACCCGGCAGTTGATGCCACCATTATTGCCGCAAAACCTCCGCCTTAAAATACGGGAAGCTCCCGCCCTCCCAATAGGGGGACGGGAGCTTCCGCGCGGCACTCGTCAGAACTCCGCGACGTCGATGACGACTTTGATGTGGCCTTTACCCGATTCGACCTGTTCGATCGCTTTCGGGAATTCGTCCAGCTTGAACCGGTGCGTGACGAGCCGGTCCGTCCGGACGACGCCGCCGCGGATATAGGCGATCGCGCGGTCGAAGCAGTGCGTTTGCGCGAACGAGCCGATGATTTTCAATTCTTTCTGGAACACTTCGTAAGGACTGATCGAAACCCGGTCCTTCGCCGCGGCGACGCCGTAGATGACCAGTTTGGCGCCCATTTTGGCGAATTGGGGCATGTGCTGGATCACGGCTTCCGCGCCCGTGGCGTCGATGACGACGTCGAAGCCTCTCGGGTGATTCTCCCGGATCGCCCGCTCATGCTTGGAATAGTCATGGCGATCCATCCGGTGAACTTCGTCCGCCGCCAGTTCTTGAACCAACGAGAGCTTGCGCTCGTCCGACGCGACGACGACGAGCTTGGACGCTCCCGCATGCTTAAGCAGTTGCGCAAGGATGAGGCCGGTCGGTCCCGTCCCGAACATGAGCACTTCATCGCCGGGCTTCACGTCGATCATGTCCAAGCCATGCACCGCGCAGGCGGTCGGCTCGACCATGACGCCTTGATCGTACGTGAGGTCGCCGAGCGGGAACACCTTATCGTGATTAACCGCGACATACTCCGCGAATCCGCCCGGGCGGTTCACGCCGAGGGAATTGAAGTTCTCGCAATAAAGCGGCTGATTGCGCCGGCAGTAGTAACAATGTCCGCACAGCTCGGTATTGTCCGCGCAGACCCGATCGCCTGCCTTCAAGCCGGTCACGTCTTTGCCGACGGCCGCCACCTCGCCGACGAACTCGTGGCCGGGAATGAGCGGGAACTTCGCCAAAAACTCTCCGTGGTACAAATGAATATCCGTGCGGCATACGCCGCAGGACCGTACTTTCAAAAGCACCTGGTTGTCCTTGATCTGCGGATCCGGAACCTCCGTTACGGAGATGTCCTGCGGTCGGTTCAGGCAAACGGCTTTCATGAATAAAACCTCCTTAAGGGATGAATGCGCAGCGTGCCGTACGACAAACCGGATCGTCCTCCATGCGGGCCGTCCTTTCGGTACGCTGCGCGGTTATGTTCGATTATAACAAATATTATCGCAAATTTTGTTAGAATATAAAATTAAAATTGATTTACTACGATATTTTTGTATAATAAATGTTGTGTTCGAAATAAAAAATGTTATAAACGAAAAAGGAGCTGTCCCCACATGGCCAACCGACCTTATCGCATGAACCGGATGTTCAGCAGCAAGGGCAAATGCTTCGATGTCGCCATCGATCACGGGTTCTTCAACGAGTTTTCGTTCCTTCAAGGAATCGAAAACATGCAGCAAGCGGTCGAAACGATCGTCGAAGCGGGTCCCGACTGCATCCAATTGAGCGTCGGGCAGGCGCGTTTCCTGCAGTCGATCCCGGGCAAGCAGAAGCCGGGGCTCGTGCTGCGCGCCGACGCGGCCAACGTCTATGGAACCGAACTGCCTCGTTACCTGTTCAGCGAGACGATCAGCCGGACGATCGAGCAGGCGGTCCGCCTGGACGCCGTCGCCGTCTGCATCAACCTGCTGCTGCTGCCGAACCAGCCGGAGCTTCACCACCAATGCGTCCGCAACATCGCGGAGCTGAAGCGGGAATCGGAGAAATACGGGATGACGCTGATGGTCGAGCCCCTGGTCATGCTGCCGAACGAAGTGAAAGGCGGCTACATGGTGGACGGGGACATCCGGAAAATCATGCCGCTCGTCCGCCAAGCCGTCGAGCTGGGCGCCGACGTCATCAAAGCGGATCCCACCGACGACGTCTCCGAATACCATCGCGTCATCGAAGTCGCGTCGGGCGTGCCCGTGCTCGTACGCGGCGGCGGCAGAGCCAGCGACGAAGAGCTGGTGAACCGCACCGTCTTGCTCATGAACCAGGGCGCCGCCGGCATCGTCTACGGCCGCAACGTCGTGCAGCACCCGAATCCTTCCGCCATGACCCGCGCCTTGATGGCCATCGTCCACGACGGGGCGCCCGCGGAAACCGCCCTCTCCATCCTGAAGGGAGCGTCGGCGAGATGAGCGGACGAATCATCCGTTTCGGCGTCATCGGCTGCGGCCTGATGGGCAGGGAATTCGCGAGCGCGGCCGCGCGTTGGTGCCACCTGACCGGCGTCGATTTCGAGCCGCGGATCACGGCGGTATGCGACGCCAATCCGGAGGCTGCCCGCTGGTTCGTCGACCGCTTGCCGACCGTGGAGCACGCCTATACCGACTATAAGGAGCTGCTGGCCGACGATAACGTGGACGCCGTGTACTGCGCGGTTCCCCATCATCTCCACGAAGGCCTGTACGTCGATATCATCCGCGCCGGCAAGCATCTGCTCGGCGAAAAGCCGTTCGGCATCGACCGCAAGGCGAACGTTGCCATCCAGGACGCCATCCGGGCGAATCCCGGCGTGCTGGTCCGCAGCTCGTCGGAATTCCCCTTCTTTCCGGGAGCCCAGCAGATCGTGCGGTGGGTGAACGAGGAACGTTTCGGGCGCATCATCGAAGTGAACGCCGGGTTCTGGCATTCCAGCGACCTGGACCCGAACAAGCCGATCAACTGGAAACGCCGTCTCGCTTCCAATGGGGAATACGGGTGCATGGGCGACCTGGGCCTGCACGTGCTCCATCTGCCGCTGCGCTTCGGCTGGAAGCCGCTCAACGTGCGGGCGCTGCTGTCCAAGATCGTGCCCGAAAGGCCGGACGGCAAGGGCGGCATGGCCGCCTGCGAAACTTGGGACAACGCCAGCCTGGCTTGCGAGGCGGCCGCGGGATCGCAGCGGTTTCCGATGCACCTGTCGATGAAACGGATTGCCCCCGGGCACGCCAACACGTGGTTCATCCGCATCGAAGGCACGAAGTTCTCCGCGGAATTCTCGACGAAAAACCCGAAGCAGGTGCTTTACATGCCTTACGAGCCCGGCGGGGAACAAGCCTGGCGCGCCGTGGACGTCCCCTGCCGTTCCGCTTACGAGACGATCACGGGCGGCATTTTCGAATTCGGATTCTCCGATTCCATCCTGCAAATGTGGGCCGCCTTCTGCGACGAGATCGCGGGCAACGAGCCCGCGTTCCGCTGCGCGACGCCGGACGAAGCCGAAGGCAGCCACCGGCTGTTCACCGCCGCGCTGGAGTCGCAGCGGACGGGCGGAACGGCCGCGGTGGAATGGGAGGAATGACGATGGTTCACCTCGCGGCGGAAGCCGTCGTCGCCGGGCATATATGTCTCGACGTGATTCCGGCCATCGAAGAGAAAAAGCAAGGTTTGGGCGCCTTTCTCACCCCGGGCAAGCTCATTTCGGTCGGCCCCGCGCGGACGTCGACCGGCGGAGCGGTCCCCAACACCGGCCTGGCGCTTCGCCGCCTGGGACTGCGGACGAGGCTGGTCGGCAAAATCGGGCGGGATCTGTTCGGCGACGAGATCCTGCACGCGCTGCGCGGATACGGCAGCGAAACGATCGCGGACATGGTCGTTTCGCCGGAGGAGCACACCTCCTACACCCTGGTGATCAATCCGCCGAACGTAGACCGGATCTTTTTGCATTGCACGGGCGCCAATGATACATTTACAGCAGACGATATCCGCCCGGAGGCGCTCAGCGGCGCCCGCCTGTTCCATTTCGGCTATCCCCCGCTCATGAAGCGGATGTACGAAGAGGAGGGGGCCGAGCTGGCCCGCCTCCTCTCCGGAGTCAAGCGGCAGGGTCTGACGGTGACGCTGGACATGGCCCGTCCCGATCCCGAAACCCCGGCCGGCCGGGCCGACTGGCGCCGGATTCTGGCCGCGGCGCTGCCCAGCGTCGACCTTTTCTTTCCGAGCTTCGAAGAAATCCTCTACATGCTTCGTCCGGAAACCTACCGACAATGGGCCCGAACGCTAGGCTCCGAGGATTTGCTGCCGCTTGCGGACGGCTCCCTGCTCTCCGAACTGGCGGACGAGCTTTTGAACATGGGCGCGGCCGCCGTCGCCATCAAACTCGGCGAACACGGCCTGTACCTGCGCACCACCGCCGACCCGGCCCGGCTCGCGGCCATGGGCGCGGCCTCTCCCGTTGGCGAGCAGGCCGGCAATTGGCTGGGACGCGAGCTGCTGGCGCCCTGCTTCCAAGTCGAGGCGGCCGGCACGACCGGCGCCGGCGACGCGACGATCGCCGGATTCCTCGCGGCGATGCTGAGAGGATCGACGGTCGAGGACGCGTTGCTCTGCGCGGTCGGCACGGGAGCGTGCAGCGTCGAAGAGAAGGATGCCGTCGGCGGCATTCCGTCCTGGGACCGGCTCATGACCCGAATCGGCGCGGGCTGGGCCCAGCGGGCAACGGTCATGCGCTTGCCCGGCTGGCAATACGATGAACGGAACCGCCTGTGGAGTTCCGTCGGAAAGGCAGGCCCATCCCCTCATGACTGAAGGATTGAACGCAAGGCAGCAACGGATTCTCGATCGCTTGCAGATCGAACGCGAAGTCAAAATCGCCGAACTGAAGGAAATGTTCGGCGTCACGGAGATGACGCTCCGCCGCGATCTGGAAAAGCTGGAGGCGGCGGGCAACATCCGCCGCACGTTCGGCGGCGCCATCTTCGTGGGGCGGGACGTCGCCCTGCAGGAACGGTTCGGCATCATGACGGAAGCCAAGCTGCAAATCGGCAAAAAAGCCGCCGGGCTGATCCAGCCCGGCGAATCCGTCTACCTCGACGCGGGGACGACGACGCTGCAAGTCGCCCGCTATTTGCCCCCGGCCTTTCCCGTCACCGTCGTCACGAACGCCGTCAACATCGCCGCCGAGCTGATGGGCAAGCAAATCCCGACGATCGTGACGGGCGGGGTTCTGGTCGAACAGACGGCGGCCCTCACGGGGCCGATCACCGAAAAGTCGCTGTCCGGAATGGCGTTCGACCGGGCATTCCTGGGCGCCACCGGAGTCCATCGCGCGCACGGCTTCAGCAACTCCAACATGCTGGAGGCCGAAATCAAGAAACTGGCGATCAAGCAATCGAAGGAAACGAATATCGTGATGGACGGCTCCAAGTTCGGCGCCCAGGTTTTGTTTTCCTTCGCCGGCCTAAGCGACGCGAGCCGGATCGTCACCGACCGGCTGCCGGACGATGAACTGCTGACCGCCTGCCGGGAGGCCGGCGTCGAGCTGCTGACGGCCCCTTAACCGACCCGGATCTGGACCTTGAACAAGTCCGGGTCTTTCGGCTGGGCCAGGAATTCCGCGGCTTCCTCCAGCGTGATCGCCTTGGAGATCAGCGGCTTCAGCTGGATTCTTCCTTCTTTCACCCAGTGGTAAGCCGGCAGGAACGTATGGTTGATCGCCATCGATCCGATCAACGTCCAATCCCGGTGGTACAGCTTAAACGGATTGATCCGGATTTCCGCCTGCTGCGGCGTCACCCCGAACTGCAAATATTTCCCGGTCGGGCCCAAAAAGTCGAATTCCTTCTCGATTACCGCCGGAATGCCCGTGACGTCGATGACGACGTCGAATCCGCGGGGGAAGTCCTCTTTCCGAAGCTCCCCGCTGAGCACTCCCCGAGTCGCCCCCAAACGGAGCGCTAGGTCCAGCTTGCTGCGCGACACGTCCACGACGACCAGCTCCGAAGCGCCGACGCGGGAAATCGCCTGCACGAGCTGCTGGCCCATCGCTCCCGCGCCGAACAGGATGACCCGGTCGCCGAACTTCAGCTCCAGTCGGTTCATCCCGTGCACGACGCAGGCTACGGGCTCGATGAACGCCGCTTCCTCGAAGCTCATCGAATCGGGAATTTTGACGACATTTCCTACAGGCACCCGGACAAATTCGGCCATGCTGCCGTCTACGGTATTGCCCAATGCCCCCCAGTTCAAGCAATGATTGCCCCGGTTCGTCAGGCAATATTCGCATTTCCCGCAGAAGATGGAAGGATCCGCCGTCACGCGGTCCCCCGGCGCGAATGCCGTGACGCCCTCCCCGACTTGATCGATGACGCCCGAAAACTCGTGCCCCGGAATGATCGGATACGGGGAAATGAATTCACCTTCGAAAATGTGGAAATCCGTGCCGCAGATGCCGACGTTTTTCACGCGGATCGTCACTTCTCCCGGTCCGGGCTGCGGATAGGGAACTTCCTTGACGACGGCGCGGTGCGGCGCTTCGATGACTAAAGCTTTCATTGCACGATCACCCTCTCTTGGAGTTCAGGTTCTCAGGGATTGTCCCGCCAAGCGGATGTACCCTTTTTTCAAAATCAACTGCAGATGCTCCTCGATTTCCCGGCCGCTTCCTTCCGTGAGAATCCGGGTCGTCGACTCTTCGACGAGCGCCATGCTGATTTCGCTGACCAATTCGAAATTTTCCTTGGGCGCGCCGGTCGGACCGAGCAGCGTCAGCACCGTGCGGACGGGCGGCCGGCGGTTCCCCGTCTGCCAATGGACTTCCTCCTCTAGACGGAACAAGGATACGGCCATCTCCCCGATGCCTTCGCTGCGGCAGTGCAGCATCGCGATCCGCTCCTCTTCCAGCAGCAACGGCCCCAGTTCTTCCCGTTTCAGCAAATCTGCTTGAAGCAAACCCACGTCCCGAACGTCGAATTTATCCGCGACGAACGCCATGATCCGCTCGATCAGGTCCATCTTGCCGTCCGCGCGGAAGCCGATGGCGACCTCGATGTTGCGGAGCAGCCCGGCCAGCGCTTTGCCGTATTGGCCGACTTTGTCCACGGTCTGCTCGATCGTCAGGCGGTCCTCCTTCGGCGCCCGGTCGGCCTTCTTGAGCTGCGAGAGCTTCTCGTTCAGGCCGGCGGCTTCCTCGTCGGTCAGGAACGGGCTGACCACGGCCGCGTCGACCGAATCGAGATGGACGGGCAAAGTAGAAACCACCAAATCCACGGGCGGGTGTTCCCGGAGCCAATCTTCCAGGTGGAACAGCGAAACCGTATCGACCACCTGCAGGCGCGGAAGCTTGATCTTGATTTGCGCCTGCAGCAGCCGCGAGGTCCCGATGCCGCTGGAGCAGACGAGCAGGACGCGGTACCTCTCCTCGCCGGACTCCTTCTTGTTGAGCATCGCCGTGCCGAAGTGCATGGCCAAATAGCCGATTTCTTCCTCCGGTATCGGTTTGCCCAGCTGCTGCTCCAGATAACGGGAAGCCCTGCGGGTCGCTTCGAAAATGTCGGGGTAGTCGTCCTTGACTTGCTGAAGCAGCGGATTGCGCACCGCCATGCCGAGCTCGATCCGCTTCACGGCGGAGGACAAGTGGGTGGTCAAATTGGCGGCCAGCATGTCGTCGCTGCTGAGCTCGAGCTTCAGTTCCTGCTCCATGATCGAGATCATCCGGCTCGCGTATTGCTGAATCAGGGTATAGTCGAAATCTTCGCCCATCACGTGATTGGAGCGCGCCCCCAGGATATGCATCGTGATATACCCGACTTCGCTTTCGGGGATGTCCAGTCCCAGCTTCGCGCTGAGGACGGCCGCCAGCTCGCGGGCCGCGCCGAACTCCTTCGTGCGCTTCAGCCGCTCGAGAATGTCCCCCTCGATCGTGATTTCTTCCCGGTTTTTCAACCGCTGCGAGGCAAGCGCCAAGTGGACCACGAACCCGACGTAGGCATTGTCGGCCATCTTGAAGCCCCGGTTCTGCTCCATTTCCTGAATGACCTGCTCGATTTTGAACAGCCACTGCGGGTCGATGAAATTGAGCAGGCGATGACGGATGGAAGCCCTCAGCTTATCCCGGCCCCGGTTCGCGTGTTCGTACAGGAATTCCATCAGCTGCTCTTGGGTGACGTTCTCGTACAGCAAATCCGCCAAGGCGGCCCGGATGCTTTTCTCGGTTCCGTCGATGTACACGCCGATGCCGGGTTTGCGTTGCAGCCGGATGCCGTATTTTTCGAACCAGGTCTCGGTTTTCTGCAAGTCGCTCGCGACGGTTGACTCCGAGACGTTCAGTTCCTTGCCGAAAACGTACAGCTTCCGGGGTTCCTTGCTGGACAGAAGCATCTGCTTGATGATGGACTGCCGCTCTTCCGCCGAATAGAGCTGCTGCATGGAGCGGTCGTGCGCCAATTGATCGGAGAGCGCCTTCAGCGAGGCCGCGTCCCCCTGGAGCTTCATCCCCAGGCCGAGCTTCTTGTCGAAGCGGATCCCGAATCGCGCCAGGTAAGGATCGAGTTCGGACAATTCGCGCTGAAGGGTGCGCAGGCTGACGCCCAATTGATCCGCGAGCGGATTCAATTGCGCGTAACCGCCGGATTCCAGATAGTAGAGCAGGATTTGCTGCTGCCGCGTATTCAGCTTGATCTTCATCTTGTTCTCCATCCCCGATCCATCCCCGAAGCGGCCAGCGGAACGAAGTCCGCTTGGCGGTTATTCCAAGTTGGTGTGCCTGCCGGCCATGTCGGACTCGGACTGCTTCAGCTCCTCGCCGAGCAGCAGGACCACCCAGTCGAACAATAGCAGTTGGGTTTGCTCGAACAGCGAGCCCATCGGTTGAACCGACCGGACGTCTTCCGCGCCTTCCCTCATCGTTTGTGCCGGGATATGCAGGATCAAATCCGCCCGCCTGGGCAGCTCCGCGTCCGGAAACGCCGTCAGGAACGCCACTCGCGCGCCCGACGGCCGCACGACGTTCATGAGCGCCTCGACCGTCGCCAAATACCCCGTTCCGGAGCTGGTAATCCATAAGTCTCCCGCCCCGATCGCGGGGGTCGTCACGTCGCCCACGATATGCACCTGCACGCCCAGATGCATCAGCCTCATCCCGAACGCCTGCAGCATGAGCCGTTCGCGTCCGAGCCCGTATATGAACACCCGTTTCGCGCTTGCGATTTCGCGCGCCAGGCCGCGGACGGCCTCGGGCGAAACGGCTTTGAAGCTGCGTTCCAGCTCCCGGATCATGGAATCGCGCGTACGCTCATCGATAACTTCCATGGGTCTGTTCCCCTCCTTCGAGTCCGGCGCCCCGTTTCAGCGATTCCCGCCAATAGTCCGCCGTGCGCTTCATATCCCCGAGCACCTTGGCGTCCGATTCTTCGAACGGGTGCCCGACTTCGATCAGCAGCAGCGCGCCGTCCGTTCCCGATCGGCGGATCGCTTCCAGCACGCGGACGCCGTCGATGATGCCCTTGTCGTTGAATTCGGGCGTAAACGGCCAATGCCGGTCATAGCGGCCGTCGGTTTGCTGCAGGTGGATGATCGGAGCGTATGGAGCGAGCTTCTCCAGCCATCGGTACGGATCCCGGTCTTCGCCCTCCGCGTCGGGAGCGATCGCATGGCCGACGTCCAGGCACAGGGCGAACGCGGCCCCTTGCGGATCCCGCAAGGCGTTCATCCGCTCGAGATGCCGTAACGTATCCTCGATGCCGACGGGCCCTTCCCGCCGGATCGGGGTCTGTTCCCAATAAAACGTGTCGATGCCGTAACGCGGGGCTTGGCTGAGCAGGTACGCCATGCACTCCTCCGCCGAACGCTCGATCGCCTCCCTCCGTTCGACCGCTTGGTAGGAGGCGATGTCCATGCCTCCGTAAGGCCCGCCGGTTCCGCTCGCGCCGAGGGCTTCCGTCAGGGCGAACGCCTTCTCGAACCAGTCGACCCCGTCCCTTCGTCCTTCCCATAGCGGATGCATCAGCAAATTGTGGGAATAAATCGACAGCCCCGTGAACGTGGAATGCAGAACGACGCCGAACTTCGCGCAAGCGTTGCGGACCCTGTACGCGTAAGCGGCCGAATTGTCGGGGCGGCTTCTCGGATCGAACTGGTCAAGCGAGAATTGGACCGTGTCCAAGCCCAACTCCTCTTTCACGATCCGGACCCAATCCCCGGGGTCGGCCCATCGCTTGATCGCGAAACCGGTGGAAACGCCCAATTTCAATTGCACGCCTTGTTCCCCCCTTGACCGCCTTCGGCGGATAAGGCTTTGACTTGCTCCAAAATTTTCTCGTACGCGGCGGGATCCGTGTAATTGTCGATCGATACGCAAAGCCGGCCGCGGGCATGCGAGACGGCCCGCTTCAGCAAGTAATGGTGGGTGACGATCATGTCCGCCTGCTCGGGAATTTGATCCAGCGAAGCATGAACCACCGTCGCCGCGTGTTCGAAATTCGAAGCCCGCAGCTTCTTGCGCAGCATGGCGGCCCCCATGGCGCTGGATCCCATGCCGGCGTCGCAGGCGAAGCAGACGGTGATCGGCCTGCCCCTCTCCGCGGCCGACGGAGGCGGACTCGGCTTGGGCTCGGCAACCTCCGCATGTTCTTCCGTTTCCCGTTGCGCGGGAGGTTCATTCGGCCTTAGGTTCTTGGCAGGCCGCAACACGTGCTGGACTTCTTTCCAGCGATCCACGTGCGACAGACGCTGGATCACGCCTTGTTCCCGCATGGCCGCGGTCTCCTTGCCCAAATCCGCGACCGGACCCAGCACGGCCAACGACAGGAGGAGCGACACCGCGGCCGAAACGGAGATGCCCAAAAAGACGTACCAGATATCTCCCGGAGGAGCCAATCCCGCGATCAGCAGCAAACTGGCGGGCGAAGGAATGGAAACGAGCCCGGCATTCCAGTATTGGAACACGTAAATGCCCGTCATGTTTCCCAGAATCAACGGAAGCAACAGCTGCGGACGCGTCAGGACGTACGGGAAGTAGACTTCCTGGATGCCTCCGAGCGAATGGATGGCCAGGGTCGAAGCGGCATTGCGCCGCAATTTCCCCTTGAGCCGGATCACGTGGGCGAGCAGAACGCCGATCGCCGGTCCCGGATTCGATTCCAGCAGGAAGAAGATGGACTTGCTCAAATCCTTGACTTGGGATATGCCGATCGGGCCTAGAATGCCGTAGCTCATGACGTTATTCAGGAACAGCACCTTAGCCGGCTCGATTACGGCGGCGGAGATCGGCAGCCAGCCCGAGTACGCGATTTGAAGGATCCAGTCGTTCGCCCGGAGGATGAAGCTGGAAACCTCTTGGCCGACGTACGTGAAACAAATCACGGACAGCCCTCCCGCGAGGACGGCCGACAGGAAGTTCGCGGCGAGCAACTCGATTCCGGAAGGAAACCGGTTCTCCAGCAAGCGCTCGATCCGGCTGACGATCCAGCCGAGGATCGGCCCGAGCAGGAAGGCCATGAAGATCATGGAGACCGTACTGGCGAGCGCCAGCCCGAACACGACGATCGCGGCGACGGCTCCTCCGCGCTTGCCCCCCATCAGATGCCCGCCCGAATAAGCGAACAGCACGGGCACCAGCCAATTCAAGAGCGGGCCGACGAGCAAATTCACGTTGTCGTTGGGGAACCAGCCGTATACGCCGAATATGGCCCGGACGAGCCCGATCGCGATGATGATCGCGATGTTCTGGGACACGATCGCGCTGAGAAGCCTGCCGAATTTATACATGACTGTCACCGACTTTAGCGTAGGTCGACTTCATTAGCCCGAAAATCAAAACGCTTACACCTGAACCCTAACACATTTGGAGGATTTCGGCCAGACGGCGCATCTTTCCGCAAAACCCTTCTTTTTCATGGGCAGATGACGATTTTGAGCGTGCGGTTCTTCTCCCGGATCGCTTTCTCGAACGCCCGGGGCGTTTCGTCCAGCGTCATCCGGTCCGTGATGACCGGTTCGAGGTCCAGTCCTTCCGCGGCCATGATGGAGATGCCGGTCGGATACGTGTTGTGATACCGGAATACCCCGCGGATGTCGATCTCGTTGTCCACGATGTAAGGGATGCTGAGCGGCGTTTCGTTCTCCTGCGGCAAGCCGACCAATACGACCCGGCTCCCGCGCCTCACGGCCTGCAGCGCGGATGCCGCGGCTCTGCCGTTGCCGGCGGTTTCGATGGCCAGGTCCGCCTTGCGCCCGTCCGTGAGCCGCAGGATCGCGGCGTTTCCGTCTTCTTCCCGGAGATTGACGACGTCGGTCGCCCCCATCCGCAATGCCCGTTCCAGCCGGAACGCTTCCAGATCGACGCCGATGACCCGTCCCGCTCCGGCCGACTTCGCGGCGAGCAACGCCAGGATGCCGATCGGGCCCATGCCCATGATGACGACGGTCTCGCCGGCCCGGATCTCCCCCCGGCGAACGGCATGAAGGCCCACGGACAAAGGCTCGATCAGCGCGGCTTTCTCATAGGACATCGAATCCGGGATCGGATAGAGAAAATCGGCCCGGATGGCGATGTATTCGCAGAATGCCCCGTCATAGGGCGGCGTGGCCAGGAAACGGACGTCCGGGCACAGGTTGTAGCGGCCCGATTTGCAATGGACGCAGCGTCCGCACGTCACGCCCGGCTCGATCGTCACCCGCTGACCGACGCTCAAATGGCGCACCTCGCGGCCGACGGCCACGACGTCGCCCGCGGCTTCATGCCCCAAAACGATCGGCTTCTCCACCACGTACGGTCCGATTTTCCCATGTTCGTAATAGTGGACGTCCGATCCGCACAGGCCGACCGCGCGAATCCGCACCAGCGCCTCGTCCGGGCCGGGGACCGGGACGGGCCGCTCCTGAATCTCGATCTTCCCCGGCTCCGTCAGCACCGCCGCCTTCATCTTGCTCTCCATTTCCGCATGACTCCCTTCCCTTTATTTCACGGCGCCCATGGACAAACCGCGCACCATGTATTTTCGCACGAGAAAACCGCACAGCACCATCGGCATGATGATCACGGTTCCGGTCGCCATCGCCTGGCCCCACTTGATCCCCGATTGCGACACCAGCAGCGAGACCGCGATCGGAACCGTCTGGGTGCCGTTGCCCGTGAAGATGGAGGCGAAGGAATAGTCGTTCCAGGCGAACATCAGGCACAGCACGCCGGTGGCCACGATGCCCGGAGCCGCGGTCGGCACCGCCACGCGCCAGAAAGCGCGGAATTTGCTGCAGCCGTCGATCATCGCCGCTTCTTCCAGATCGATCGGCACGTCCTTGAAGAAGGTGGACATCATCCAGAGGGCGAACGGGAGGTTGAACGTCGTGTACGCGAACACCAGCCCGGTCGTCGTGCCGATCAAGCCCAGCTTGGAGAAAATCAGATACAGCGGCAGGATGACGGCCGGGATCGGCGCCATCCGGGTGCTGATGATCCAGAAGGAAATGTCTTTCTCCCGCTTGAAATTCCCGCGCGCCAAGGCGAAACCGCCCATGACGCCCAACAGCAGCGACAACGCCGTCGTCACCAGGGCCACGATGACGCTGTTGGTCAGGAATTCGGCGAAATCTCCCCTGCCGGCGAACATCTCCCCGTACACGTCGAACGTAGGCTGGAAAATCAGCTTCGGCGGCATGGAGAACATATTGACCTGCGTTTTGACCGAAGAAAGCATCATATAGAGGATGGGGACGAGTCCCCAGGCCAGGATCACCAGCAACAGGAGATAGAGAACGGTATGCAACGCTCTGCGGCTTGCGGCCATCCTTACGCCTCCTCGCTTCTCATGACTTTGATGAAGAACCTGCCCAGCAGCGTGCTCACGATCAGCATGGTTAAGCCAAGCGCCGCCGCGCCGCCGATATCCTGGAAGCGGAACGCCACCTGCATCAAATAGTAGCCGATGATTTTCGTCGCGTCGGCCGGTCCGCCTTCCGTCGCGATCGTGATCGTGTCCACGTACCGCAAAATATCCATGGAGCGGACGAGCAGCGCCACGACGATCATTCGGCGCACCATCGGCAACAGAATATACCGGACCTTCTGCCAGCCGTTGGCCCCGTCGACCTCCGCCGCCTCAAGCGGCTCTTCCGGCACGGTCTGCAAGCCGGCCAACACGATGATCGTGATGAGCGGGGTCCATTCCCAGACGTCCATCAAGATGACGGCCGGCATGGCGTATGCGGTATCGCCCAGGATCTGGACGTTCATTCCGAGCTTTTGTAAAAACCAGTTATACAGGCCGTACGTGGGATCCAGCAAAAAACGCCATAGCAGCCCCGTCACGATGGGAGCCACGAACAGCGGCAGCATGAGCAGCGTCGAAAACAGGTTGCGGAATTTGGGGATGTGGTACAGCAGGAGCGCGACCGCGATGCCGAGCGCCAGCTGCGCGATCAGTCCTCCTCCCGCGTAGACCGCGGTCCGGCCCCACGATTCCCAAAACGTATCGGCAGTCAACACGCCTTTCCAATTGTCGAAGCCCGCGAAACGGGGCTTATCCATATCCAGCGCGTAATCCATGAAACTGGCATAGATCATGAAGAAAAAAGGGAACAAACTGACGGCCGCCAGTACGATCATGGACGGAAGCAGCATCCAAAACTCCGTGCGGCTCCGTCTTCTCTTTCGGGGGGATTCCCCGGCTGCTAGTGCCACCTGCGCGACCTCCTTTCCGTTATGCGCGGCAACTTGAAGCGGGAACGGGATCAAGCGGGCCGCCGAATGCGGCAAACCCGCTTGATCCGATCCGTCAGTTTCTGGTCAGCTTATCGCTTTGTTTGGCGATTTCCTTCATGGTGTCCGCCGGAGACTGCCGGCCCGCGAGCATTTTGGAAAGCTCGGTGTACACGATCGTATCGATCTGCGGCCACATCGGGATTTTCGGCCGCATGTAGACGTTGCCTTCTTTCCAGGCTTCCTGGGCGGCCGTCAGCGAGGAGGCGAGCGGGAGCTTCTTCGCTTCTTCCGACGTCGGGTCGCTCATCGCTTTTTTCAGCAGCGGCATTTCGTAGACCGAATAACGGGTCGGCGTAAAGCCGACGTCCAGGATCTTATACTGCGTTTGCGGAGAAGTCGCCCAAATCAGGAACAGCCACGCCGCCTTCTGGTCCTTCTCGGGAACGTACTTGTTGATGCCGACGCCCGTGCCTCCGTACATGTTGGCGCGGCCCTTCGGACCTTTGGGCAGGATGGTCCAACCGACCTTGCCGACGACTTTGGAAGATTCCGGGTTTTCGAACGTGCCCGAAAATTCGTGCCATTCCGGAGCCATCGCGATCTCTCCGGCCGCGAACGCTTCGGCGAGTCCCGACCAATCCCAGGAGGTGCTTCCGGGCGCGGCTTCTTTCAGCAGCTTATTGTAGAATTCGGCCGCCGCGATCGCCTCGGGGGAATTCAGCAGCGATTTGCCCGGATTTTCCGTTCCGATATCCCCGATGTTCTGCGCTTGGAAGTATTGGCCGCCGAACGAGGCCAGCACGTTGCTGAAATCGTTCATCAAGGAGTCGTGCTGCTTGGCTTGATGGCCCGTTCCGTATTTGACTTCCGTGATGACGCCTTCCTTCACCTTCTGGTTGATCCAGGCCGCGACTTCGTAGTACTGGTCCCAGGTCATGTCGGGACCCGGCGTCCAGTCGTAACCTTTCTCTTTCATGAATTGGTCTTTGTATTTCTCGAAGACGTCCTTCCGGTAAGCGAGCACCATCGTCGGGTTGTCGTACGGGAGGGCGTACAGCTTGTCTTTGTTGCCCATATAGCCGTCCGCCGTCAACTGCGACTGGATGAAGTCCTCCAGCCCGCCGGGAATGTGCGGCAGGGACGGATCGTTGTTCAGCGTGTTCAGGTCAAGGAAATGTTTGGCCTGCTTCGCGAGGATCTGGTACGGATCCGCGTAGATAATATGGTAGTTGTCGTTGCGGGCGTTGAAATCCAGCCCCGCTTTCTCGATCACGACGTCCAGGTTGACTTGCTCGATGTTGACTTTGATGCCCGTCGCTTTCTCGAAAGTCTCGATATTGGCCGCCAAACCGGAAGAAGGCGGCGTATTCTCGGTAATGACGTTCAACGTGGTGCCCGCGAATTGTTTCCAATCGAATCCCGCGGGAGCTTCGATCTTCGGCAAGCCCTCCACCCAGCCTCCGAACGGATCGGAGTCGGACGATGCGGCTGCGGACGACGGAGCGCTCGGATTGGTCGCGCTTTCAGAAGCGCTTGCGCTCGGGCTCGAACTTTCGGACGATTCTTTGGAGGAGCAGGCGCCCAATACGAGCATGCTTGTCAAAATCATGGCGAGTATGCCGGCTGTCCAGGACCTTTTCAAGTGAATCCCCCTAACTGTTCTTAAGTTGCGTATTCATCCATGCAGCGATAGAAGGATACCGGCCGGTAATCTTTCCTCAAGGTTATTATAAGAGCAGCCGGTCCGGACTTTCTATTCAAAGATCCGGGAAATCTGGCGCTCCGGCTTGCGACAAAAATGCGGGATCGCGCAAGAATAGCGAAAAGAAGCCGCGCCCCTCATGAACCGAGAGGCCGGCTTCCGGCATTCGGACCGGTTTGCTTATGCGTCAGTCCACCATCGTGAAATCGTCGAAATGGAACGCCGGAGCCACGATGCAGCTTACGAACACCGGCTCGTCCCCCAGCGGCTCGGCCTTCTGCCAGACGTTCGCCGGGACGAGCGCTTGCGGGACTTGTCCCTTCTCCGCGTCCATGCCGAGCGTGATGACCGTTTCTTGACCGGGCCGATCTCCTTCGCCGCCGAGCGTCAGTTTCAGCGGACCGCCGGAGTGCCAAAGCCACATTTCGTCGGACAGCACCTTGTGCCATTTCGAGATTTCGCCGGGGTGCAGCAGGAAGTAAACGGCGCTGGCCGCGGCGCGCGCGCCGGAATAGGGGGCGCCCAGCGCCTCGCGCGGGATGTCGAAGGACGCTTTCCACGTTTCGCGGAACCAGCCTCCTTCGACGTGCGGCTGAAGATCGAAAACTTTGACGAGCGGGGATAGCAGTTTGTTTTCCATGGTTTCTCTCCTATTGTCTGGTCTATGCGATAAGTATAGGAGTTCCCGTCTAGTCAGGCAATGCCATGGGGAACAAACTTTTTTATCGGGATGGAAACTTTCGCCTGAATGCAACGGTCTAATCCATCGAGGTGAGCGGAATGACGGACGAACATCGGAAAATGAGACCGAATAATCGTTCCCGGACGTGGCGGATCGCGGCCTTGGCAGCGGTGACGGCGGCGGCGATCGCGGCGTGCGTGATCGCGTTGCAGCCTTCGGGGGGAGAACGTAAGGACGCGTTGAAGCGAGGCTCCTCTGCATCAGAGGAAAACGTCCGCCTGGCACCGGCACCCGAAGCCATGCCGACGTCGTCCCTTGAGGCCGATTCAACGCCGTCCCCGTCTCCTTCAGCGGAATCCGCGGACGCGCCCGTCTATGAGAGCCTTGCCGTCCGGGCCGTCGGTTTATCGGCCTTCGGACGGTTGGAGCTTCGGCCGGAATCCGGCGTCGAGCGGATTTTGCCGCTTGGGGCGCCCAGCTGTATCGGATTGGAGACGGACTTGAGCGTGACCGGGGATTACGGGGTTTACTTCGTTCCGGCGGCCGGCAAGGAGCAGCGGATGGACGTTTGGACCGGCTTGGAAATCATCTCGAAGGAAAACGCGGCGCTCGAGATGCGCAAATTCGATTTCCCGGACGCGGAGCTGTTTCTGCTCATTCCGCGTTACGCCGACTGCCACGGGTTGGAGTTTCGCGCTTACGGCGTGGAGAAGGACTCCGGGCAAGCTTCGGCCTACACATTCCGCTTCGGCGACCGCGACGTCGTGGAATGGACGACTTCGCCGGTCGTCGCCCCGGCGTCGGAAAAAGGCGAACTCGTGGTGGAAGGAGGGCGGGCGGCCGGCCAAGACGGGGCCGAGCGGTACCGCTTCAAGCCCGATCCGGATCGGCACCGGCTCGTCTTGGCGAGCCAAGAGCATATTCCTTGACGCGACGCCTGGGACGGAACCGTCAAGGAGTAGTCGGTTCGCAATCTTACAATTTTGCTCTAGATAACCAAATCCACCTCTCCACCGCTGCAATAGCGCACCTCATGCACGATTTCGTTAAGCTTGACATCCGAAATCATGGCACGCCGAAACAACGGCCAAAAACCCGCAGCTCGCCGGAGCTGCGGGTTTGCGCGCTTGCAAGTATCGATGATGCCGGTTTACCAAGCGTAAGCTTTCGGAGCGTCTCCTCCGGGGCCGGGGAAAATTTCGTCGATCCGCTTCAGCGCGGCTTCGTCCAGCTTCAGCTCGACCGCTTTCAGGCTGCGTTCGAACTGCTCCAGCGTGCGGCAGCCGATGATCGGCGCCGTGACCGCCGGCTGGTGGAGCAGCCAGGCAAGCGCCACGATGTCTTCGGACTCTCCCAGCTCGGCGGACAGCTTCGCGAACGCTTCGAGCTGCGGCCGGTGCTTCTCGATGCGCTCCTGGTTGGCGACGCTGCGGCGGCCTTCGCTCGGCTTCAGCGCCGAACCGCCCAGCAGTCCCCCATCCAGCGGACTCCAGGGAATGACGCCGAGTCCGAGCGCCTGTGATGCCGGCAGCACTTCCAGTTCGGGCAGGCGGCACAGCAGGTTGTACTTATGCTGCTCCGAAATCAGCCCAAGATGCCCCCGGGCTTTGGCTTCTCCTTGAGCGACCGCGATGTCCCAGCCGGCGAAGTTGCTGGAGCCGACGTACCCGATCTTGCCCTGCTGCTGGGCGATTTCGAACGCGCTCCACAGTTCTTCCCAGGACACCGACCGGTCGATATGGTGCATTTGGTAGAGTTCTACATGATCGGTCTGCAAACGGCGCAGCGAACCTTCCAGGTGGCGGCGGATCTTGTAGGCCGACAGTCCCCGATCCCGATTCGGTCCGTCGAGTGGATCGCCCATGTCGCCGTAAACCTTGGTGGCGAGGATGGTTTTCTCCCGCCGCCCTCCGCCTTGGGCAAACCAACGGCCGACGATTTCCTCGGTCCGTCCGTGATTGTCCTTCCCGCCGTAAACGTTCGCCGTGTCGAAGAAGTTGATGCCCGCGTCCAACGCGGCGTCCATAATGCGGAACGACTCTTGCTCCTCCGTCACCACACCGAAGTTCATCGTGCCCAGGCACAGGCGGCTGACCTTCATGCCCGACCGTCCCAATTTCGCGTACTCCATGCTTGATCCTCTCCCTTCCGGAATCTAGCACCATGGTACGCTTTTCCTTGGCCGATTTCAAATGCGCGCCGGCAGCGGTCCGATCGTAAAGCGGCACTCACCTATCAGACCGACCGACTGGTTCGAGCCGATGTACGGAAATATCGGACAACGACCGGAAATTTCCATAAAAAGAGGGCGGATGTACGATAAAGTCGGACAACGGCGGCTCGTTTGTGAGATTTCGAGCGGGATGTACGATAAAGTCGGACAACGGCGGCTCGTTCGTGAGATTTCGAGCGGGATGTACGATAAATTCGGACAACGGCGGTACGTTTGAAAGACTTCGATCGAGATGCACGATGAAATCGTTCAACGGAGAGCTCGGGAGGTTGCTTTTTTGCGAGGCAATGCCATAAACCGACGGTCCAGCCGGGTTTCTCCTAATCTCGCATCGCGGCGATCCGTTCCGCCAAATTGCGCGCAGCCCATTCCAAATGTCCGCCCTCGAAGCCCCGGTACGCGCATTCGATCCGCAGGACAAGCGCGAGGTGCAGATCGTAAAGCTTGCGGCGTTCCGCGTTTTCCGGCGCGCGAGGGTCCAAGCCGTACGCCTCCCAGAACGCTTCCGACTGGCTAAAACTGCTGAAGTGGTACTCCATCAGCGGATCGCCCCAAAGCGCCCTTTCGGCGTCGAATAACCCCGTCAACGTTCCGTCCTCGCGGACCATGACGTTGCCGTCCCATAAGTCCCAATACACCAGCCGCGGTTCCGTGACCGCGTCCAGCAGGGGAAGCCGATCTTCCACCAAACGCCAGACCGTGTCATACGGCAGCTCCACGCCGGCTTCCCGACCGTCCTCGAACAGCCAGCGCACCATCATCCGGAACGCATCCTTCCATTTGGCGTGCCCGTGCTCGGGCAACGCGATATACCCGAACCATTCGCCGCGGATTTCGTTGATGCGCCGGTTGCAGCGCCCGATCGCCGAATCCGCTTCCGCGATCCGTTCGGGGGGAAGCCGTTCCTTCAGCCGATTGTAGGTTACGCCCTCGAGCTTCTCCATCACGATCAGGTCGCAATCCAGAACCTCGCGGGCGAACTCCTCATGGTACAGCCGAGGAACGGGAACGTCCCCGAGCGCTCGGATCGCCTTCAGCGCTTCCGCTTCGGCTTTCATCAAGTTCCGTTCGTACCGCAGCGTACGGGCGCCATCCGGCGGGGAAACCTTCACCACGCATTCCTTGCCGTCCGACAAAGCGACCCGGTAGGCCGCGTTAAACCAGCCGTCGGTCAGCGCCTCCATGCGTTTCATGGAGATTCCCTGCCCGAACGCGCGGCGCACGACGGCTTTCATTTCCGTCTCGTTCAATGTCCGTTTCGTAAGGCTCTCGATCGCGGGTCCCCCCTGGGTATCGGAGTGTAAACGCATATCTCCTATTAAATGGAAACCATCTCCAATTTACCTTGAGAGGCGACCCGCTGCAAGAAGAAAAATCCGCTTACGATTTCCCGTACACTTCGAATTCCGAGATTTGCGCGGCGGGCCAAGCCGTATTCCCGGTCACCGTCAGCCGGACATACCGCACCTTGCCCGGCGGATCGATCGGAATTTCGATCTTATTCTCCGACGCCGGATCGAACGCGTAGGCCGCCGGCGGAACCAGCGTCGCGAACGTCTGCCCGTCGGCGCTGCCAAGCACCGCGATCTCTTGGTCCCGCTTCTCCCACGCGTCCTGCGGCACCAGGCGAAGCATCAGTTTCCCGACCTCGGTCGTTTCGCCGAGATCGAGCGTCAGCGACTGCGGAAACTTCTTGTTGGTGCTCTCCCAATACGTGAACGGGTCCCCGTCGTTCGCTTTGTCGGCGTCGAAAGCGTCGGCCGTGCTCGACGTCGCCGTGATCCCTTTCTCCAACGCCAGGTTCGTCAGCAGCTTCACTTTCCGGAACGACGCCTTCACGTCGGACGGCCGGTCCGCGGGCAACAACTCCACGCAGCCGACCTTGCGGTCGAGAATGTTCGCGATGTAGTCGAACGTCGCGAAGTCGCCGTCTTCGGACACGGCCAGGTCCGCGATCTTCGTTCCGTCCGCTTCATAGGCCGCGGCCGCGACGTACGCCCATTTGCCGCCTTTGCGGATGCGCAGCGTCGTATCGGAGCCGTAAGGCTGGTACACCCGGATCGCGTCCTTCTTCCGCACCTCGACCAGCACATGCTCGCCGGGATCCAGATCAAGTCCGTTGTAGCGCGCGTAGTTCCCCGCCCTTACGTTTCCGTCCGCCGCCGCGACATCGAATCCGCCCGGCGAGAGGGTCATCGCGTCGTCCAGCGCATATACGGACTCCCGGTTCCAGTTGGCCGTCACCGTGCGGCTCCCGAACCCGGTCCGGGTCACGTCCGGCGTCACCCGTTCGTACGACCGCACCTTCTCGTCCGCGTAGCCGGACAGCACCTCGCGCTGGATCACGCCGACCGCGTCGACCCACGGATTCGTCACCCCGTTATACAAGTCAGCCGACAGGTTGTAGCCCATGGCCAGGTTCCAGCGCAGCATCTCCGGATCGTCCGTCATCGTCTCGGCCGCCAGATCGTGCTGGTACAACAAGACCTTATCCCGCAGCAGCATGCCGGCCATCGGGTAATACTCCGTGTAGCTCGCGGTGTTTTTGCGGTAATCCAGGACGTCCCACAGCAGATTCGTGCCCATGAACCCCGTCGCGTCGGCCGCGAGCACGTCGATGCCGTCTTCCGTGAACATCGGAAAGTCCAGGGAAGCGAAGTAATCCCTCACCCCTTGGAAATAGGCGTTGGCCGGGTTCGTTCCCTCCGGGGCCGACTTGTTGTAGAGGGCAGGCGCGTTGCGGATCCCCCATTGGTCCTCGAAAATGCCGTCAAACCCTGCTTCCTTGAGCAGCTTGCCGTGCTCCTCCGCGATCCGCTGCCGAACGAAGGGGTGGGCCGGATTGACGACGTAGCCGCTGTGCGGACCGTAATCTTCCTTGATGACCGTCCCGTTCTTCTGCAAGGCGACCACGTCCTCAAGCGAGGTGCCCGGCGGCAACTTCTGCAAAGTCGGGGAGCTCACGCCCCACCAGGAGAAGTTCGTGTACGGCACGACTTTGTCGCCTTTCTCTTTCGCGCTCCGAACGAAGTCCCGAAAATCCGCGTCGCTTCCCCACTTGGGGTCCGGGGGCAGGAAATCCGGATAGTTCTCGTCGTGCCCTCCCGTCTGGAACCCGACCAGATGGAGCACGCCGGGATACGGAAGCCGATCCGCGTAATCCGTCTTCAAGGCATGCCAGCTCCCATTCTTGAACGCGGAAATGTCCATTTTGTAAAAAGGCAGCGAAGCGTATGCCGTCCAGTCTTTCCCCAGCTTCTTCCTCAAAGAGGGATAGTCCGAAAACCCGTTCAACTCCCCGTATCCGCCGATGGATTCGGCATAGTCCCCGCCGATGTCCAGCACCACGTCCGGCGTCGTCCATTCGGCGTTCGGCGCCAAGACGACAGAGTAATCATGCACCAAGGCGGTTTTGCCCGCGTCGTCCACCTGGTTTTTGAAGCCGAGATTCGCCGTCTCTGCGGTTTTCCCGTGTACGTCGTATAAGGCCAAGCTCCCGTGATCCGTCCGTACCGCTTCATAGGCGGCGAACATGACGCCCGGGTATGGCGCCGAAAAAGAATTGTTCTCCTTGAAAAACGCATCCGTAAGAAGCGCGCCCGGAAGCATCGGCAGCAAGCCGTCCTGGACACGGTCGGCCGGCACTTTCAATTCATAGGGAAACCGGAACGACTCGATCGTCAGCCCCGTGCCGTTGACCACGTTGGCGCGCATGCGGATCCGCCCGTCCCGCCCGAAGGCGACGGTCGCGTCCACTTTCAGCGGGCCGCCGTAATGAAAGACCAGCTCTTTCGCCCGGCTGTGCCATTCGTACGAAAAATCCGATGCCTGGGCGCCGTTCCACGATCCTTCGTCTCCCGCGAAGCCCCACCACAAGGCTCCGCCGCGGTTGCCGGCCGACAACGCCTCCTTCGCCCCGCGGCCGCGAATCGATTCGATCCCGCCGTTCTTGGCGCTGAACGCGATCTCGTACCGCTCGCCCGTCACGACGATCCGGTCCGACTCCCGGGACATTTTCACCGGATAACCCGACGTGACGGCCGGGTAACCCCATATCGCCGCGGCCGCCAGCAGAACGATCACCCCCGCGGCAATCCCCATCTTCCCCTTCTTTCCCGATGCCAACGGATCATCCCTCCCCGTTCCGAAAAATCCGGTCCCGCCGAAGCGGGACCGGATCGTCAGGCCGTACCTTATTCCTTACGGTTTGATGGAATCGTAGAATTTCTCCTGCACGTATTTCGCGGCGACGTCCAGCTGCTTCTGCAGGTCGGTGCCCTTCTTCGAGAACACTTCCTGCACGACGTTGCTCATCGTCGCGTAATAGTCCTGGGTGTTATACTGGGCCTCCGGCTTGCCGTCCAGCAGGCTCAAAGACTGCGCGTCGTAGACGTAAACGTTGTCGTGCTTGGCGTAAACTTCGCGCACCTTCTGGCCGTACGGGGAATCGTCCTTGAAGTATTGGATGACCGGCGGCACGAAGTATTTGTTTTCCTTCTTCCGGGCTTCGATGTTCGCGTCCAGCGATTCCAGCCCTTTGTCGGAGAAGTAGTCGAACACCGCGTAGCGGAACGCCATTTCCTGCTCTTCCTTCGAGGCGTTCGGGTTGATGACGAGGAAGTCGCCGCCGAGCACGCCCGTATGCTTGCCGCCTTTCTCGGCCGCCGGCATCGGGAACACGAGCACGTCCTCCGGCTTCATGCCGCCTTGGTTCAGCGCCTGATCGACCGGGCCGTCCGGACCCGCGATGACCATGGCGGTGCGTCCTTGCGCGAACGCGCCGACCGCGTCGCCCCAGCCGAGCGCCCAATCTTGCGGCACGGCGCCAGCTTCCCATCTCAGCCGGTCGTAGAATTGGAGGGCTTTCAGGCCGGCCGCGGAATTGAACGTCGCCGTCACCTTGCCGCCGTCCGTGCTCTGGATCTCGCCGCCCGCTTCGAACAGGAAGTTGGTCCAGTTCCAGCCGGCTTCGTTGCCTTTGCCCATCGGGGCGATCCCGGAAATCCCTTTGCCGGGATCCGCGACCGTTTTGGCCGTATTCAGCACGTCGTCCCACGTCCAGTCGTAGCTCGGAACGGCGACGCCTTTGTCCGTCAGCATTTTCTTGTTCACGACCGTACCGGTCACGTACCCTTGTTGGGCGATGCCGTATACTTTGCCGTCGATGACGAACTGGTTTTGCAGGATCGGGTTCATTTCGTCTTTATGCTCGTAATTGTTGAACAGATCGGTGATGTCGGCGGCCCAGCCCTTCTCCGCCAGGAATTTGCCTTCCGTCGCGTACGTGTTGAACAGCGTCGGGGCTTCGTTGGCGCCCATTTTCATGCCGATTTCGTTCGGATTGTACTGCCAGTCGCTTTTGACGATCGTCACGTTCGGGTATTTCTCGTTGAAACGCTTGATCTTATCGTCTTCCAGCGCGCGTCTTTCGGTCTGGTCCGGCGTCGGATAATAGATGCTGATCGTGATTTTCTTCGTGCTGATGTCATCCGAGGGCGAAGCGCCGTCCGAAGCGGCCGGAGCGGATGCCTGGGACCCGGAAGCGCCTTGCGGCGAAGCAGAAGTGTCCTCCTTCTTGCCCCCGCCGCAAGCGGCCAGCATCAGGCTGAACGCGAGCAGGACGGAGACGGCGGTGAACGGTTTGCGCATGATCGGAAAACTCCCCTTTATTGGATTTTGGTTACAGGCTCATCATAAATGGAGGCGCTGCCATTCGGCGATGTGCATTCCTATTTCGTTCATGTGCAGGTTTACGATCTCTCGGCTGACTCGCCTGCCCTATCCTTTGACGCCTCCCAGATGCAACCCGCGGATGATAAACCGCTGGAAGACCAGGAAAATCAAGATCGGCGGGACCATCACCATGGTCAGGAGAGCGAACCTGATATTCAGATCCAGCCTTCTCGCGTCGATGACGAACAGCTTGATCGCCGTCGATAGAGGATACCTGTCTTGGCTGAGCACGAACGTCGGCCAGAACCAGTCGTTCCAAGCGGACGAGAAGACGAAAATGGCCAGCGTGGCGAAGATGGGCAGCGACAGCGGAAACGCGATTTGGAAAAAGCCCCTCAGCTCCGAAGCCCCGTCGATCCGGGCCGATTCGAACAACTCCGGGTTCAGTCCGTCGAAGAAGCTTTTCAGCAGCAGCAGGTAGAAGGCGTTCGCCCCCGCCGGCAGCCAGAGTCCCCAGAAAGTCGAGATGACGTGCAGCTCTTTCAGGTTGATGAAGCTGGGAACCAGATAGGTCGCGGGCGGCACGAAAAGCGTCGCCATGAAGAAGCCGTAAGCCGCTTTCCGGTACGGCCATTCGAGCCGGGACAAGCTGTAGGACGCGAGTCCGAGCACGACGACCGTCATGACCATGTTGCCCGCGAAGATGAACAGCGTGTTCCTCAAATATTTCGGCAAGTCGATGTAATGCCAGGCTTTCGAGTAATTGTCCCAATTCCAGGATTCCGGCAGGAAATGGGGCGGGAACGTATTGACCTCCACGTTCGCCTTCACGCCGTTGAAGAACGCCACCGCGATCGGATAGACCATGGAGAGGACCATCGCCAGAATGACCAGGCACATGAGCAGGTAGACGATCCGGTTGAGCGGCTTTCTCAGGTCGTAGGGAGACAAAATGCCGCGTTCCGCGTTTTTCACGCCGCCCCCTCCCCTCGTTTGGAAATCCGCTGCTGCAGCGCGGCCAAGAGGCCCAGCACCAGGAACATGAGCACGCCGAGGGCGGAAGCGCCGCCGTAATCGAGGCGGTTGAAGGCGTTTTTGACGATGTTCAGCGCATAGGTCAGCGTCGCGTTATTCGGCCCTCCGTCCAGCATGGCCAGCTGGGATTGATAGCCCTGGGACGTCGCGATGAGCTGGAGCACGAAGAGCAGCGCGATTTGGCCCCGGATCGCCGGAAGCGTGATGTGCCGGATCCGCTTCCATACGCCCGCGCCGTCGATCTCCGCGGCCTCGTACCAATCCCGCGGAATGCTCAGGATCGCGGCCAAGTAGATCAGCATCGCGGAGCCGAACTGCTGCCAAGTCTCCATGAACACGAGGGAAGCCATGGACCATTTCGGGTCCGTCATGAAATTGACCGGCGACAGGCCGAATTGCGTCAGCAGGGCGTTGATCGGACCGACCGGATCGTACAGCCATCTCCACAGCCCGTACAGCACGACGACGGGAACCACGTAGGGCAAGTAGGCCGCGACCCTGGCGATGCCTTGCCCCCGCCGCAGCTCCGAGATCGCCACCGCGAACAGAATCGGGACCCAGAATCCGACCGCGATGCACAAACCCATGTAGTACAGCGTGTTCTTGACGGCCGTGCCGATCACCGGATCCCGGAAGATGGCGCGGTAGTTGTCCAGGCCGACGAACGTATCGCCCTTGACGAAATCGACGTGATAAAAGCTGTAAATCATCCCTTTGACCATCGGCGTCCACGTGAACAGCAGAAAAATCAGCGCGGCGGGGAGCACGAACGCGTATCCCCACACGTATTTCCTCCACATCCCGTCTCTCCGTCCTTTCTCCGTGTGTCTACCTCATTGTAGAAAAAGGACGTCGGCGTGAACATGTGCGCTTCTATCGGGATGATAGCCAATCTTACTTCTTCAGATCGGTCGGGCTGATTCCGAAAAACTTTTTGAATATTTTGCTGAAATGTTCCGGCGACTCGTACCCGACTTTCTCCGCGATCTCGTAACGGCGCAGGTCGGTTTGGAGCAGCAGTCTGCGCCCCTCTTCCATGCGCAGCTTAATGACGTATTCCCACAGGCCCGAACCCGTGTATTTCTTGAACAGATAGCTCAAATAGTTGGGGCTGACGTGGTTCCGCTGCGCCACCTCGTTAAGCGTCAGTCCTTTCTGGGCGTAGTTCTCCAGGATGTACGCCTTGGCTTTCTCCACGATCTCGTTGTTCCGTTCCGCCCATTCCGCTTCCGTCGGCTCTTCGCCGTAAAGATTCCATTTGAAATCCCCGTAGAAAAACACGTGATGGTCCTGGTGCTCGCGGTTCCACTGGATGGCCCGCCCTGCTTGCTTGCCCAGCGTATGCAGAAACTCCGTGCCTTTCAAGATTTGGCTGATCCCGACGACGGAATCGAGCCGCAGGTACCGGGCAATGTTGTGGTGAAGGCTCCGGCCGATCATTTCCAGTTGGTTGATCTTGTCCGAGCCCGAATCCCCGAAATCGGCCTCGCTCCATTGCAGGATGACGGTGATTTCCGCGTCCGGCGAGTAGAAGGAGACGTGCCGGAAATCCCGGTCGAGCAGCTCGCTGACGATATTGAGCGCGGCATACTGAAGCAGGCGGACGTCCCGGTTGCCCGTAAGCTCCGGGGCGGGGTTCAGCTTGATTTTCAACACGGCGAAATACGGGCCCTCGAGCCCCATTTCGCTCCACGCTTCCTCCGCGAGCCCTTCCTCCGCGGATTCGAGCATCCGGTTCAACGCTTCCGCGCGCCGCGGATCCGGCTCTTCCATCTGAAAACGTTCGCTCTGACCCGACAGGTATCCGGAATCGTTCGGCGCCGGCTTGTTCATGTGCAGCAGCACGTTGCGCACCGAATCGAGGAACTGCTCGTTTTTGAACGGTTTGATCAAATAATCTTTCGCCCCGAGGCGAAGGGCCAGTTGGGCATACTGGAACGTCTCGTGGGCGGAAATGACGATCGTCTGCACCCAAGGCTTGACGATTTTGGCTTGGTGCATCAGCTCGATGCCGCTCATGGCGCCCATTTGGATGTCGGTCACGATCAGGTCGATCTCTTCCATCCTTAAGTAATCGAGCGCCTCCTGGCCGCTGTGCGCGGTGAACAGGCCGCCGATGTCGAGCCCGGACGACTGCAGCAGGCCCGACAGCCCCTTGCAGATGAGCGGTTCGTCGTCCACGATCAGGATGTTATACATGACGTTCCTCCTCCTGTTGCCGGGCCGGAAGCGCGATCGTGACGACCGTTCCCCCGCCCGGTCTCCTGGTGTAGCGAAGGCCGTACTCGGCCCCGTAATGCAGGCGGATCCGCTGCTGGACGTTCCGGATCCCGTAACCCTGCGCGGCCGGCTCGGACGCGTCCCCGTTCAGCAAATCTTCGATTTTCCCGATATCGGGATCCATGTAGCCGTTGTCTTCGATGCGGATTTCGACCTTATCTCCTCGAAGTTCTGCCGTTACGGCGATTTCGCCGTCTTCTCCCATGTTGCGGACGCCGTGCAGGATGGCGTTTTCGAGCAGCGGCTGCAGGGTGATCTTGGGAATCAGGATCGGCAGCGCCGCTTCCTCGACGTTCCAGGCCAACTGGAATTCGTAGCCGTAACGCATCTGCTGCAGGTTCATATACGCGCGCGCATGCTGCAGTTCCTCTTCCAGCGTGATGAGCTCGCGTCCCCGGCTCAAGCCGATTCTCATCAGCTGGGCCAGCTCCTTGATCATGACGGCGGCCTCGGAGTTGCCTTCCAGCGAGCTTTTCCAGTAGATGCTCTCGAGCGTGTTGTACAGCAAATGGGGATTGATCTGCTGGTAGAGAATTTGCAGCTGCGCCTCTTTCTGCTTGATTTCCATCAGGTAGCGGTCTTGAATCAGGCCGTTCAGCCGGTCCGCCATGCCGTACACCGAATGGATGAGCACGCCGACTTCGTCGTTGCGGTCCTTGGCCGGCGTCTGGGGAACCGGTTTGCCCGGTTCATACGAACGCGTGAAACCGGCCAGCTTCTGCATGGGCGTCAGGAGGGAGCGCCAGAAGTAGGCCATGACGGCCAAGGCGAACGCCGAATATACGATCGAGATCAGCTGGATGACCCGTTTCAGCTCGTTTTGCTGCTGCAGCATGGAGAACGTGGGAATTTTATAGATCAGCTTCAGCTGGGCTTCGTAATTGTAATGCTCCACGTAGATGAAGTCGCCGTCGATGGCGTCGACCGTGCCGTCGGGGTCGTCCCCCGTCACCAATCCGCGGGGCAGCGGGAGCGTACGGCCGATGACCGGGTCGCGAACCGAAGCCGCGAGGATCCGGTTGGCGTAATCCGTCACGTAAATTTCCCCGTTGTCGGGCAGGGAGACGGTCTGAAGGGATTGCTGGATTTTCTTGTGCACGTTCGTCGCGATCAGCACCCCGATGACCCGGTTGCCTACGGTCGTGCTGTTCACTGCCCGCACGTAGGCCAAGGTCGTCTGCGACGAGCCCGTCACGATCGAGTCGAACAGCCGGAGGTAGCCTTTGCCTTTGCGGGCCGCGGCTTCATCCATCCAGGCTTGCTTCTCGTCGTCCGTATAGAAGAAAACCCCGCCGTTTTTGAAATTGAGGGGGGTGCGGGGAGCGAAGGGATAGGCGTTATCCGGATCGTTGATATACAGGTAATACGCCACCGCCTCTCCTTCGCTTACGCCGAGCGGATAAGTGAGCAGCAGCTTGTCGGCGGTCTCGTACTTCTTGACCCGGACCAAGATGTCTTCCTCTTTGGGCTGAAGCGCCTGCGTGACGGGGTTCTGGATGATCGTCGTCATGATCCGGCTGATCGTGTCGATGTCCCGGTTGATCAGGATGTAATTTTGTTTGTTCAGCTCCAGGTACGCGTTCGTGACATGCCGTTTCAGGAGCTGTTCGGCTTTCTGGTTGGCGTAAGCGTTCAAGAGGAAGACGGGCCCGACCAGTATCAGCACCAGCAGGACCAGCTGCTGCTTCACCTTCATCTTCGTAAGCGGATTGGTCCATCCCAGCCGTAACATGCCGTGTCGTTCCCCCTCGCCGTCCGTATTCCCATTATGCGGCCGAAACCCGCCGGCACGGAATAGACCGGCCCGAACTCCGTAATTTCGCGCACGATTTCGGTAAACCAACACATACGCCGCCAGGCCGCCAAAATCCTCCATCCGTTTGGCGAAAATATTTGGGCCCTGGCCGGTCGAAAGGAAGTTCCTCTATTTCTTCGATGGTTTGTAGTCGGCGGAATCGAAAGAAACCCCGGAAACCGATTCGGTTCCCGAGGCTTCGATCACTGCCGCTCTCTCAATATTCGATGTCCAAACGGAAGCCGCCCTTCGCTTCCACGTTGAGCCGAAGCTCGCGCAGCTCGGCGTCGTACCGCCATTCCCCGGGCTCCAACAGGTCCCCGGAGAAAACCACCGCTGCCGGCGCCGGCGCCAATTGCTTCACGACGATCCCGAGTTTGGCGGAGGCGCCTTCAAACTCGTCGTGCAGCGATACCGCCTTCAGGCTGGCGCCCGCTCCGCTTTCGTTCCATGCGAACTCCCGAAGCCGATACGCCCCCTCGCGGTAAGCGAACGTACGCCCGTCATCCTCGAACAAACGGAAACGGCTTTCTCCCGAAGACCCTGCGTAAACCGACAAGGTCAGCTCGTCCGCGCCCGGTTCGTCCGCGAATTGGGAAACCCCGCGGGTCGGCACGATGGCGCCGGCCTTCACGTACAGCGGCATTTTTTCCAGCGGCGCTTCGGCGAGCACATGCCGGCCCCCTTCGTGCCGTTCGCCCGTCTCCCCATCGTACCAAACGCCGGCCGGCAAATAGACGGCACGGGCCGCCGCGCCCGGCCGGAAAACCGGCGCCGCGAGCAGGAACTCCCCTAACAGGAACTGATCGCTCAGGTTCGTCGCCGCCGGATCCTCCGGATATTCCAGCACCAAGGGGCGCAACACCGGCAAGCCCGTCACGGAGGCTTCGTAGAACAGGGAGTACAGATAAGGCATCAGCCGGTAGCGTAACGAGATCGCTTCCCGACACACGGCCTCCACCCGTTCCCCGAACCGCCACGGCTCCTGCAGCCGCGAACCGATGACGCTGTGGTTCCGGCAGAACGGGAACAACGCGCCCATCTGGGTCCAACGGGCGACCAACTCTCCCGACGCGTCGTGGGAGAAGCCCCCGACGTCCGCTCCCGCGAACGCCACGCCGGATAGGCCGAGGTTCAGCACCATCGGCACGCTCATTTCCATGTGCTCCCAATAACTCCGGTTGTCTCCCGTCCATACGGCCGCGTACCGCTGAATGCCGGCGTAACCGGCCCTCGTCAGCACGAAAGGACGCTCGCCCTCCAGTCCCCTGGCGAGCCCCTCGTAGGTGGCTTTCGACATCATCATCCCGTACAGGTTGTGCAGCTCTTCGTGGGTCGCCGGGCGTCCGCCGTTCGCGTGCATCACGTCCAGGTCCATCGTCTTGGTCGTGTCGTTGAACACCGAAGGCTCGTTCATGTCATTCCAGATGCCGGAGATTCCGTACCCGATATAGAATCGGTGGAGATCCCCCCACCATTTCGCGGCCGCATCGTCCGTGAAGTCCGGAAACGCGCTCGGACCGGGCCAGACCGCGCCGATGAACAGCTCCCCTTCGAGCTTGCGGCAGAAAAAACCGCCGTCCACGCCTTCCCGGTACACGCGGTAGTTCGGGTCTTTCTTGACGCCGGGATCCACGATCGGCACGATCCGGAACCCCATTTCCGCAAGCTCCCGCATCATGCCGGCAGGATCTGGGAATCGGTCCGGGTCCCAGGTGAATACCCGATATTCGTCCATATAGTGGATATCCAGGTAGATGACGTCGCACGGAATCCGCTTCCGCCGGAACGTCCGGGCCAGCTTCAGCACTTCTTCCTGGGTCTCGTAGCTGTAACGGGACTGCTGGTAGCCGAGCGCCCATCGCGGCGGCATCGGAGGTTTGCCCGTCAGCTCCGCGTACCGGGACACGACTTCCTTCAAGCCGGGTCCGTCGATCAGATACAGATCCATGGCCCCGCTCTCCGCTCCGATCGTATAACGGTCGTCCGAAGCGCGCATGTCGAAGTGCGTCCTCCCCGGATTGTCGAGGAAAATCCCGTTCGCCGCTCCCCCCTCGCGAAAATGGACGAGAAACGGGATCGACTGGTACAACGCGTCCGTGTCGGGCACGTGCGGCTCGTACACGTCGCTGTTCCACATCCGGTAACGTTCGCCCCGTTTGTCGAGAAAACCGGTCTTTTCCCCCAATCCGTAGAAATGGGAAGCCGCGCCCGAGCGATCGGTAAACTCGATCTTCTTCTTCTCCCATGACCACTCCGCCCCGTCCAGCAGCGTCGTTCCTTCGGCATTGCGGACGACCAGGGAGGCGTCGCGCTTGCGCAGCACCGCTTCGAGAGCGCCCGATCGGATGACATACGCGTCCTCCGTCTCCCGCAGGTCGGCGGGCAGCGCCGCACGGGCGCCGTCCGTCACCGCCGGCGTCGCGCCCCAATCGGGACGGTCCGTTTCGAACAGCAAAATGCGGACCGTCCTTTCGTTCAAGAACCGCAGCGCCAAATTCGCCTTCTCCCCGTACGCCAGCACCGCATCGTCCGCCGGTTCCGCCCGTACGATCCGGCCGATGCGTTTTCCGGCGGCGCGGATCGGGGAGGAATCGCGCGGTTCCGGTACGATTTCTTCGCTTGTCAGCATGGCTTTCCCTCTCCTCTATGCAATTTCACAGGCGCGGATCATGCGCCGTACGCCTTGATGATACCGACCTTCATCCGGAATACAATCCCAGCCGATAAAAGACGTAACATTACACCTGAAAACCGTCATATCCACCATGGTTCCGGGCTCTCGGCTTACCTATGATGAAATAAACGGCGAAGGCAGACGATGCTGCATGATCCGATCGATACGGCAATGGAACATGACCCAGAAACTGATCGCCTTTTTCGTCTTGCTGATCGTCTTTCCCGTCCTGCTCGCCTATTGGATCGTATCCGCCCGCGTGGCTTCCATCACGGAGCAGCAGATGGGGGATACGCTGTTCCAATTGGTCAAAACGGGGCATCTCACCTTGGATCGGGACATTACGGCCGCGGGCGGCGTGACGGAACGGCTGATGCTCATGACCGAAACCCAGCGGATGTTCGACCCGCCCTCGGAAATCGAATATTACCGCCTGCAGCAGTATTTGGCGCTCGACAAAGTGCTGAGCGAGTCGTCGAAGCACGCGGTCGGCTATTCCGTTTTTTTTCCGGAATTGGCCGAGTATTATCCTTTCGCTCCTCCTTCCGGCGTCAAACCGAACGGCGTTTTTTTCGACTGCGACACCTCGCCGGGCAGTTGGTTCCGGCAGGCGGTGGACGCCAAGGGCGCCGGCTTGATCCTCACGATGGACAAACTCGGGGACAATCCCGAACGCGAGCAGACCGCCGCTTACGTCAGGCGGATCAACAACCTGCTGAACAACGACAAGCCGGCGGGCGTCCTCGTCATGACGGGGCTCGAGCAGCTGCTGCAAAACGACCTGGAGTCGCTGAAACTCCCGGACGACGGACAAATCGTCCTGCTCGACCCGAACAACGTCGTGCTGTCGAGCAACGCGGGGCTAAAGACGGCTTCCGTCTTCGAGCTTCCCCCGGCGCTGGCCGAGCTGCCGACCGGCGTGCATATCGAGAAGCACGGGAAAGACTCCTGGCTGTTCGCGATCCACACGAGCGCGGACAGCCGCACGAAGCTGCTGTTCAAAATTCCGATCCGATCGATCATCGGCGAGCACGAAGACATGAGACAACTCGTCAATTCCTTGATGATCGTTTATTTCGGCGTTTTGCTGATCGCCAGTCTCTATTTCTTCCGCCGTTTCATCGAAATGACCAAACGGCTGAACCGGGCGACGATCGACAATTACCATTTGGAGCTGAAACACAAGGAAGCGGAGCTCAGCACGCTGCACTCGCAGATCAATCCGCATTTGCTGTACAACACGCTGGAGTCGATCATGTGGCGGAACACGATCGAAGGCAACGAGGAATCCGCCTCGATGATCCGGGATCTGTCGCAGCTGATGCGGATCGGGCTCAGCCGGGGCAAGACGCTGATCGCGATCGCCGAAGAGCTGAAGCACGTGGAAGCGTACTTGCGGCTGCAGCTCAAGCGGAACCATTATTCGTTCCGAATCCATTGGCAAATCGAAGAAGCGAGCCGGGACCTGCTCATTCCGAAAGTCGTCCTTCAGCCTCTCGTCGAAAACGCGATCCTCCACGGGATCCGCAAAATGGACCGGGACGGGGAGCTGTGGATCAGCGTGCATACGGCGGAGGACCGGGTCTTGATCCATATAGAGGATAACGGGTACAAGCCGGTCGATTTGAACCGGTTGCATGAGATTCTCAGCGAGACAAGGCCCGAGGAGGGTTACGGCATCCGCAACGTGAACAAGCGGATCAAGCTGCATTTCGGCGACGCGTACGGCATTCGTTTCGAATCGCGCCCGGAAGGCGGGCTGCGGGTGACCTTGACGATTCCGGCCGTCCGGGAGAAAGACTGACGCGCCGACGCAGGAGGGACAACGCCATGTACAACGTGTTGGTCGTGGACGACGAATGGATGATTTGCAACGGGGTGGCCGCCGTGCTGCGGAACTCCGACATCGCCATCGGAGACGTCATGATCGCGAATAACGGCTTTGAAGCGCTGGATTACATCCGGTTGGATCCAATCGATTTACTGATCACCGACATCCAAATGGAAGGGATGAACGGGATCGAGCTGATCGAAACGCTGTTCTCGGAAAACCCGCTCGTTCCCGTCATCGTGCTGTCCGCCCACGGCGAATTCGAATACGCCCAGAAGGCGCTGCGTTTCGGCGTCAAGGAATACATCATCAAACCGGTCGTTCCGGACGAACTGATCCGCGTCGTCCGCGCGTTATTGATGGAAAGGGAATCGAAGCTGCGCATGATTTCGGAAGCGTCGTTCAAACAGAAATTTTCGTTCGAGGACATGAGCACGGGCCGCCATATCCTGCTGAACGAATGGGTATCGGAAGGGTTCAGCGAAACGGAAGCGGAGGAAGCGTTCCGTTATCTCGGCAAACGGCTCGACGGTCCCTGCTACGGCATGCTGGCGGTCAAGCTCCTGTGGCCCAAATCCGGCGCAGGCGATGACGAAGCGCTGACGTTCCGCGACCGGAACCTGCTGCGCTACGCTTCGTTGAACATCATCGAGGAAACGCTGAACCGCTGGGATTGCCTGACGTTCTATAGCGGAACCCCGTTCATCGCGGTCATTCTGCAGTTCACCCGCGCGGAGATGAACGCGCCCGGCTTGCTGAGCGAACAGACGATGGTCGCCCAGCTGCTGCACAATCATTTGCGGCACTATCTCAAAATCGAGAGCGCGATCGGGATCAGCCGAATCCGGGAAGGCATTCTCTCCTGGTCCGAGCTGTTCCGGGAAGCGGTCGAAGCGACCCGGTGGAGCGAAGTGCACCCGGATCACGCCGTATTTTACATCGGCGACTTCAGCAGCAAGCGCCAGGACGACCCCGCGGCCGGAACCGTTCCCGATCCCCGCCGGACGGTCGAGGACAACAACTCCTTCATCCGCGACGCCATCCAATACATTGGCGGCCATTACCGCCGCAAAGGGCTGAAGCTGCAGGAAATCGCGGACGCGGTCTGCCTGAGCCCCAATTACCTCAGCTACCTGTTCAAAAAAATCGCCGGCTACAATATGTGGGATTACGTGACGAAATTGCGGATGGAGGAAGCGCGGAGGCTGATCATGACGACGGACATGCGCAGGTACGAGATTTCCGACGAGGTCGGCTACGAATCGCCGGAGCATTTTACGAAAATATTCAAAAAATATTACGGCGTCAATCCTTCCGAAATGAAGGATGGCGGCATCGCCGCCAAACAAACATAATAAACCGCTTCGTTATCGCTATATCCCTCATCGTGCTTCCCCCCGATCCGACTTTACAATAAAAACGCAAATGCGAGTTTGCAAAAAACCAAAGAAGGATGAAAGGGGATTCGGTTCCATGAGAAAAACGTTCGTTCTGTCTTTACTGGCCCTGATGCTCGCGGCGGCGGGCTGCGGCAAAGGGAACGGCGGCTCCGACGCATCGGGCAGTCCGTCCTCGGCGCCGGCTTCGGCTTCGTCGCCGTCCAAGCCTTCCGCCGACGCGTCCGCTTCGGACTCCGCCTCCGACAAGCCGGTCGAAATCACGGCGTATGCGTACCCGCCGGACAAGACCGCGGAAAACGCGACGCTGAACGCCCGGATCAAGCGGTTTACGGAGAAACACCCGAACGTCACGATCAAGCCGGTCTACTGGTGGTACGAAAACACGGAAGTCGCGGTCAAAATGGCGTCCAACAGCGCGCAAACCGAGTTCACGACGTGGGCCACGGAAGCCAAGCTGCTGTCCGAGAAGAAGTGGATCGCCGACCTGACCGGTTACATGGCCGATTGGCCATACGCCAACGATCTGAACAAGCTCGCGATGCAGCCGTTCGTCATCGACGGCAAAACGTACGGCGTTCCGATCGACGCGTATGGCATGACCATCACGATCAACAAGAAGCTGTTCGAACAGAAAGGCGTTCCGCTGCCTCCTCTCGACTGGACTTGGGACGACTTGCTTGAAGCGGCCAAAGCGGTGAACGATCCCGCGAAAGGCATCGCCGGGTTTATTCCGATGGGCAAAGGCACGGAATCCGGATGGAACTGGACGAACTTCCTCTACTCGGCCGGCGGCGAGGTGCAGTCGGTCGCGGACGGCAAAGTCACGGCGACGTTCAACTCGGAAGCCGGTCTTAAGGCGTTGGAATTCTACAAAAAATTGAAAGACGCGAACGTCATTCCGAAAAACTGGGCGCTCGGCTACGGCGACGCGCTCACCCTTTTCAACCAAGGCCGCGGAGCCATGGTCATGTGCGGCAGCGGCAACGCGCTCGACGGCGCGATCAACCAGGGCAAGATCAGCAAGGACGACGTCCTCCTGTATCCGATTCCTTCGTTCGCCAAAGGCGGCGAGCACGTCGGCGTCGCAGGCGGCAACTACAAGGTCATTAACGGACTCGCGACCGCGGAGCAGCAGAAGGCGGCGTTCGACTTCGTCGTGGACGAATACTTCACGGATGCCTACCTGGATTCGATCGACGCCCAAATCACGTCCCAGAATTCCAAAAAGCAAGTCTACGTTCCCCAGCTCATCAACTACTGGAACGACGATTCGGAATACGGCCGAAAATACGAAGCGATGCTGGCCAAACACGACAACGTGTACAAATACGATCCCGAGCTGACCAAGCTGATGGTGTCCAAGCCGGAAGCCACCTACGAAACCCAGGCCTACTATGCGGAAATGGCGAACGTCATTCAGAAGGTGTTCACGATGAAAGGCGACCTCGATTTGCAAAAACTCCTCGACGACGCGGCGGCGAAGGTTCAACAAGCCTCCTTCGACAAAGTCGTCGTTCAGTAATGAGGTGCCGGAAAGGGGTCTTTACTGCGGCCGGTAGAAGACCCCTTTCTTCTTCATGAGACGATAGGAGTGAACCGAATGGCGTTTCGCAGCTTAAGGCGGTATTCCTGGGGCCTGCTGTTCCTGATCCCGGAAATCGTCATCTTTCTCGTGTTTCTCTGGATCCCGATCGTCAAAGGAATCGGATACAGCTTTTATAAAGTGGATTTCGTCAGCGGCAATACGTTCGTGGGCTTACGGAATTTCCGGGAAGTGCTGGCGAATCCCGACCTGCCGACGGCCGTCAAAAACACGTTGGTCTATATGTTCTGGGCTTTGGTCATCGGATTTTGGATCCCGATCGCCATGGCCGTCTCCGTCTCCGAGCTCAAGCGGTTCCAAGGCCCCGCGCGGATCGTGGGGTATTTGCCCAGCATCATTCCGGCGATCGTGCTTTACGGGATGTGGCAATGGTTCTACGATCCCGTCGGTCCGATCAACACGTTCCTGAACTCCGTGGGCTTGCCCGAGTTCGATTTCTACAGCAAAGGCCACGCGGTTTTCTCGCTCATTATCATGGAGACTTGGCAGAACTTCGGAAGCGCCGCGCTGATCTACGTGGCCGGCCTCGCTTCCATCCCGAAGGATCTCTACGAAGCGGCGGAATTGGACGGAGCCGGCGTATGGGCGCGCATCCGCTACGTCACGCTGCCCGGCATCAAAAACCTCGTCCTGCTGCTGCTCGTCCTGCAGCTCATCGCGACGTCGCAAGCGTTCCAGTCCCAAATGCTGATGTTCGGCGGCGGACCCGACAACGCCACGTTGACCTATCTGCTGCTCATGACCCGGGAAGCGTTCGTCTATTTCGACTTCGGCAGAGCCAGCGCCTTGGCGACGCTGATGTTCCTGTTCCTGGCCGCGATTTCGATCCTTACGCTCAAGCTGAGAAGGGGGGACGATCCGGCATGAAGCCACCGCGGGATCGGGCGATTATGTCCCCCCATGATTTCCGGAAAACCGGCGTTAAAATCGCTTACGGATTCATGGTGATCGGCGTTTGTTTGATCAGCCTGTCGATGCTGTACCCTTTCGTCAACACGTTTCTGAATTCCCTGAAATCGACGGAGGAGTTTTTCGCTTTTCCGCCCCCTTTCTTTCCGAGCCGATGGCTGTGGCAGAACTATAAGGATTCGCTCGATTATTTGGACATCTTCCTGTACTTCAAGAACACGCTGTACATTTACGCGGGGAACGCGCTCGTGTCCTTGACCTTCATGGGATTGGCCGCCTATAGCCTGGCGCATCTGAAAGTGCCGGCCAAGAAGTGGATCTCCCTGTATTTCATGTCCACGCTCATGATCCCGGCCGCCTCGTATCTGATTCCCAACTTTCTGAACTTGAAAGACTTGGGACTTCTGAATACGTTCTGGGCTTTCTGGCTTCCGGCCGGAGCCAACGCTTTTTATTTGCTCATCCTGATCAACTTTTTCGAGGGCATCCATAAGGAAATGCTGGAATCGGCCCGCATCGACGGCGCGTCGGAGTTCCGGTGTGTCCTGTCGATCGCCGTTCCGCTCTCGGTTCCGATTATCGTGACGCTTCTGCTGCTCGGCTTCTCCACCGTCTGGAACGATTTTTATTGGTCCAGCCTGGTCCTGAAGACGGAGAAGCTGCCGATCGGGGCCGCGATTTACACGATGATCATTTACCCCGGCTCCACGATCAATTGGAACGTAAGATTCGCCATCCTGACCATGACCCTCGTTCCGCCCGCCGTCCTGTTCTTGTTTTTTCAAAAGTACATCATCGGCGGACTCAGTCTCGGAGCGGTGAAGGGCTGAACCGTCCCAAACTAAACGCCCCCTTGGACCAGGCGCGCCGGCTGTCGGGCGCCTTCCCAAGGGGGTGTTTCCGTTCAAGTCTCGACGAAAGGTTCGCTCATCCAAGCGGCGAAAACCTCCGCAAGCCGCGGGTCGAATTTGCTGCCGGCGCCTAGGCGGATTTCGGCCAACGCCGATTCCCGCGTCATCGCCGGCCGGTGCGGCCGGTCGTGGGTCATCGCGTCGAAAGCGTCCACGACCGCCATTAACCGGGACAGCTCCGGTATCTGCTCTCCCCGCAGGCCGTAAGGGTATCCGCTGCCGTCCCAATTCTCGTGCACGGAGAGAATCGCCTCCGCCAGCGCGGGCTCGCCCAGCGAGAACGCCAGCCGGTATCCGATTTCGCTGTGGGTCCGCACGATATCCCACTGATCCGCGGCAAGCGGACCGTCATGCCGGTATACCTCCTGCGGAATGGCGATATTGCCTACGTCATGCAGGCCGGCGAGCAGGGCGAGCGTGGACATGGCGGGAGATTCGGGCGAAATCCCGATCCGGAGGGCGAGCCCTTCCGCAAGCGCCGTCAACCGGCTCACGTGGGAACGATCCTCGATGCCGCGGGCGTACATCGCCTCCGTGATTTCCGCGATCAGCTTCTTGCGGATGGCCCGGCTTTCGAGAAGCTTCGTCTTGTACATTTCCTTCTCCGCTTGCTGGAAGAGCGGACCCCATTCCTCCCGGCCGGGATCCGCCAAGGTCGCGCAGCCGATCGCCATGCTGATCGGAATCGGCGCCGCGTCGGCGGACTCGAACGCTTCCCGCAATCGGCGGATCCGTTCCGCGCATGCTTCCGCGTCCGCGCCGGGCAGCAGCACGAGGAACTCGTCTCCTCCCCACCTCGCGCAGACGGCCGATTCCCCGAACGTTTGCCGGATGATCCCGCCCGCGCGGGTCAGCAGCTGATCGCCGTTCAAATGCCCGAACACGTCGTTGACGAGCTTGAGCCCGTTCATGTCCGCCATGATCAGGCTGACGGGACGCGGCGAACCCGGACCGAAATCGGAGATCCATTTCTCCACGTAATTCCGGTTGAACATGCCGGTCAGCGGATCGTGCGTGCTCAGGAACTCCAGCTGCTCCTTGGATTTGTACTGCTCCGTGATGTCGGTCAGGATGAGCATGATGCGGGGATCGTCGCCGGTTCCTTCGGGCATCGCGATCCGCTTGTAGTCGATCCGGATGCGCAAGCCGCCCCGTTGGAACGAATTCGGCAGCCCGTCGGAATAGCGCACTTCCGATTCGTCCGCCTGCGCCGAGAGCATCCGCTCCATCAGCCGCTCCACTTTCGCGCGCGTGTCGGGATCGTCCGGCCACATCAGCTCGGTCACCGAAGCCCCGCCGATTTTGCCGCCGAAGATGCGCCGGCATTCCGCGCTGTACGGCTTTTGAACCTTCAGCGTGCGGTCGACGGTCAGAAACCCTTGCATGGCATTGTCCAGCAGCACGGACAGCTCGGATTCCATGCGCAGGAGGGCCAAGCTTTGGGAATCGCTGATCCGGAGAACTTTGTTCATTTCCCGCAGCAGCTTCTCATAGCGGGCGGAAAGCCGTTCGTAGCCGGGGCGCAGCGCATTGCCGGCGTACTCGGCCTCCTGCAGCTCCTGCCGGGCGGCATAAAGCGTCTGCAGTTCTTCCCCGAACGCTTCATAATCCTTGCTTGACTTGGCCATTTACCGTTCCGTCCTTCGTCTCAAAATTTACCGGGAAGCCGAAACGCGAGCAAGGTCATGTCGTCCCGCTGGGGCTGTTCCCCCATGAAATCGGCCAACTCCCGCTCGAATCGGTCCCGCTGTTCCGCGAGCGGCAGCGGACCGTATGCCTCCAGCCAATGCGTCAGACTCGTCTTCCCAAGCGAGAGGTTGCGCGGTCCGCCGTTCTGGTCGGGAATGCCGTCCGTCGCGAGATAGACGACGGCGCCCGGGGACAGGCGGATCTCATGATCCGTAAAGGCGACGTCCGCCGGCGTTCGGCGGTAACCGATCCGGGGCTTGTCCCCTTTGACCGTCCGCAATCCCGCGTCCTCCCGGTACGCCATCCAGATCCCCGCGCCCGCATACCGGATCCGATCGCCCTGCAGGAACAACAAGCCCAAATCCAGCCCGTCGTCGGTGCCTTCCGCGTCCCGCTCCGTCTGTCGCAGCGTTTCTTTGAGCAGGCGGTTCAGCATGCCCATCGCTTCGGACGGGGAGCCCGCCTCGCCCTGATCGGCGATTCGGCCGAGCAGCGACACGCTCAGCATCGTCATCAGAGCCCCGGGCACTCCGTGTCCGGAGCAGTCGCCGACGGCGATCCACGTCTCGTCCCCGGTCTCCCGGATCCAGTAAAAATCGCCGCCGACTCCGTCCCTCGGCTTCCAGAAGACGAAGCTCTCGGGAAATCTCGTCTTGAACGCCTCTTCGGAAGCCAGCACGGATTGCTGGATCCGGCCCGCGTACGAGATGCTCTCCGTCATGAGCCGGTTTTTGTCCGCCAATTCGAGCGTCCGGTCCTCCACCATGCGCTCCAGCCGTTCGTTCAATTGCAGCGCGCGTTTGTAGGGATCCGCCATCCTGCGGGAGACGTTCGTGAAGAAGTAGACGGAGAGAATCAGGGAAATGACGACCAAAATCGTCGTATTGTTGCGGATCGAAGCGAGGAAGCCCGTCGTTTCGCTTCTCGGGATCTGCACCAGCAGCCGCATGTCGGTCTCGCCGACCGGGTAGCTGATCATGTCCACCTTGCGTCCCTGCCGGTCGGTCCCTTCGAACACGAATTCCTCCGATGCCTTGCCGCCGTTCCATGCCTCCAAAGCCTTGGGCATCAACCATTCGGATACGTTCGAGCCCGTCTGGGAGAAGTCGTCCGAGAGGTGGATCGTTCCGTCCCGGCCGACCATCCAGAGATGGCTGCCGTCCACGAACCGGTAACCGGCGAAATCGTCGGACAGCTTTTTCAGCGACAGCCCGATCCCGGCGATGCCGAGCGGCCGGTCGCCGGACCCGATCCGCACGTTGACGAACACGAACGTGTCTTTGCGGTTCGCGTTGTAATCGACGATCACGCTCGTTTTCCGTCCGGAGGCGAGCGTCTGGAAAAACCATTGGTCGTCCGGATCCGACTCGCTGACCGTGTCGATGATTTGGCCGATTTCGGCCCAATAGTGAAACGTCAGCGCGCTGACGACGAAAGAATTCGTGTAGTCGTAGCTTCCCGACAGATCGGACAGTTTCCGTTTGACCAGCGCGCCCAGCTTCCCGTCGGTCTCCCGGCCTTGCACCCACTCGGTCACGGCCGGATCGTCCGCCAGCAGCAGGGAAGTTTCCTCGGCCCGCTGGATCCGGCCTTCGACTTGACCCGCGACGGAGCGGGCCATGACGGAAAGGTCGCTTTCTTTCAGTTTCTTGACGACTTCCCTTTCCGTGATCCGATACGACATAAAGCCGATTAAGGATGCGGACAGGACGATCAGGGCGGAGGCCAGGATGACGACCTTCCATACGCTGCCGTCATACAGGGAACGGTTCCGGGTGTCTGCCTGAAGGTTGTTCATGATCCGTTATTCCGCGGTTTTCGGCAAGATCCGAAAAGGGAGCAGCAGATCTTCCTTGAACTCCTCCGCGCATTCGAGTTCGCTCTCGTTGTCCTCGTCGTACAGCCAGCGAACCCCGACTTGTTTGCCCTGCTTGAACGCTTCGTCGAGCTTCTCCAGCATCATCAGGAAGCACTTGGTGCTGGTCGTGTTGATATAGGGCAATTGAAGCTCGATTTCCACGGTCGACTCCGCGTTCAAGTCCGCCAAATATTCGTCCAGCCACTTCAGCAGCGGCTCATAAAACGCGAACGCGTTCTCCGGGTACGACTGTCCGCGAATGCTCAGAACGTGAAGCTCCGGATCGAAATCGACTTCCGGGGTGCTTCTCGTTCCTTCGATATATACGTGCCGGATGCTGACCATAGCCTATACGACCGCCTTTAGCGTGAAAAATGATAGGTTATTCCCGAGTTTGGTGACGGAATACGCCAGCGGAGACGTCGCCTTGCGGGCCATGTCGATCAACCCGACCCCGGCCCCGTTCTGCGGATCGTTCTTCTTCAGCTGATCTTTATAGAAGGCTTTCAGTTCGTCCTTGTTCAGCCGCACCAGCGCGTCGATCCGGCCGGTCAGTTCCCGAAGGTCCTCTTCCTCGATCAGGTTCCCCGCGCAGATGTAACTGCCTTGTCCGTCCTTGCCGATCGTGACGATGCTCGACTGCGCGATCTGGTCGCCGAGCGCGGAGCCCGATATTCTGGTGCAATAGTTTTTGATGTTCTGGGTCATTTCGATGAAGATGGAGAAGATGTGGAAAATCTCGTTTTTCGGCCGGTTTTCCGACTCCAGGTACGACTTGACGGCCTCTCCGTATTCCTCGATCAGTTGCTGGGACAGCCTGCCGGAAAAACAGATTAAGATGCCGTGGTCCTGCAGCAGCTTCTGCACGTTCAGCAGTTGTTTGTCGATCAAGAGCCGTGCTTCCTCCTTCGAAGATTCGGGCTGGGGGGCACGGCGGCGCCGACCCCGTTTCGTCCATTATATCAACCCTCGCAGGACAAAAATAGACACCGTGCGACATTTTTCCATCCTGCGCGCGCAGGAAAGAACCGCAGGGAATCCCTGCGGTCCGGCGATGATGCAACGTATGAATCAGTCCTTGTCGACCAAACCGCGCTGCAGGTAACCTTCCAGCGTCTCCGTAATCCGGGAAACGGTATCGGCCAGGTCGTAATTGCCGTACGAATGCTCGCAGGCGAAGCGGTACGCCATCTCTTCATCGTAGCGCCGCATGCGGGCGGCCACGACGTCGGGGTCCAGGCCGAGCTCCCGGTGCCGGTCCTCCAGCGTCCGCCGGTCGGCGTACAAGAACAAACGCACGGCGGCGTCGCCGTAAACGGATTTGATCCGTTCCGCGCCTTCCCGGTTCAGCACCAAATACGCGCATCCGTGGTCCCGCAGCTGGCCGTCCACGTCCGCCCGGCGAATCCCGTAACGGTGCCCGTCGATCCGAACGCTTTCGAGAAACTGTCCTTCGCCTTCCATCTTCTCATAGACTTCCGCGGCGACAAAGCGATAATCCCGTCCGTCGACTTCCCCCGGCCGCGGAGCCCGCGTCACGTAAGAAACGACCATGTTCATGCCGAACGTATGCCCGACCGCTTCCGCGACCGACTTGCGACCGGAACCGTCAGGTCCCGTAAAGACGAAAATCCGACCCTGCCCCGAATGCTCCTGCATGGAATCAGCTCCCGTCCGCTGAAATGACTGGCTGATTCGAGCATAGCTTCCAGCCGGCCGGTATGTCAATGGTCGCGAATGATCTCGAGCAGCGCCTTGCCGTATTTCGCCAGCTTGGCTTCCCCGATGCCTTTCACCCGGCGCAGCTCCTGCACGTCCGTCGGCCGGATCCGGCAAATTTCGCGCAGCGCGGCGTCGTGGAAAATGACGAAGGGCGGCACGTTCTCGCGGTCGGCCAGCGTCTTGCGCAGCGCCTTCAGCTTGGCGAACAAAGCTTCTCCTTCCGCGCCCAGATCGCCCTCCGCCGGCCGGGAGCGGCCGGTCGGAACCCGTCCCGGGTCGCTTTCCGGAACGACCTTGCGATATACCCGTTCCTCCCCGCTCACGACGGCTCTCGCGCGCTCCGTCAACGTCACCGTCGGGTACGCGGTGTCGGTCACTCTCAAGTAGCCTTGCGCGGCCAGCGCCTGGATCAAGCCGACGACATCCCGCTCGGCGCGGCTGCGCATTCGGCCGTATACCGGCAGCCGGTCAAAGCCGAACTCGCGGATTTTCGCCTCCCCGGAGCCGCGGAGCACCTTCGCCGTCAGCGAGACCCCGAAGCGCTGCCGCATGCCCGCCACGCAGGCGATGACGACTTTGGCCGCTTCGGTGATATCCAACCGTTCCGCCGGGTCGAGGCAATTGCCGCATCGTCCGCAAGGCTCGCAGGCATCCCCGAAATAGGACACGATCGCTTGCTGCAGGCAGTCCTCGTGAAAGGCGTACCGCACCATTTCGTTCAACTGGCGGTAGGCGTTTTTTTTGCGTTCTTCGTCGCCTTCGCCCTGTTCGATCAAATATTTCTGCGTCGCCGTGTCTTGGGGAGAATAGAGCAGGACGCACTCGCCCGGCTCGCCGTCGCGGCCGGCCCGGCCCGCTTCCTGGTAGTACGCCTCCAGGTTTTTCGGCAAGTTGTAGTGCACGACGAACCGGACGTTGGATTTGTCGATCCCCATGCCGAACGCGTTGGTCGCGACCATGATCTGCACGTCGTCGCGCTGGAACGCGTCCTGGGCGGCCGCCCGCTCGCGTTCCTCCAGTCCGGCATGGTATTTGCCCGCGGCGAAGCCGTGTCCGGTCAAGAAGGCATGGCATTCCTCCACCTCCCGGCGGGTCGAGGCATACACCACCCCGGCTTCGCCTTCGTGCCGGCGCAGGCAGCGCAGCAATTGTTGCCGTTTGTCCGCGCCGCGGACGACCCGGAAGGAGAGATTCGCCCGCGCGTAGCCGGTCGTCACCCGCTGCGGATGCCGCAAGCCCAGGCGCTGCGCGATGTCCTCCCGCACCTCCGGCGTAGCCGTCGCGGTAAACGCGGCGACGGTCGGCCGCGGCTGCAGCTTGTCGATCAGCCGTTTGATCGACAGGTAACTCGGGCGGAAGTCGTGCCCCCATTGCGAGATGCAATGCGCCTCGTCGACGGCGACGAGGGAGACGGGCACGCGGCCGAGCCATTCGGCGAACCGCTCCGACTCGAGCCGTTCCGGGGCGATATAGACGATGCGGTATCGGCCGTTCTCGATCTCCCGGTACGCGCGGTTCATGTCCGAGGCGGACAGCGTGCTGTTGAGGATCGCGGCCGGGATGCCGGTCTCGTTCAGCGCGTCCGCCTGGTCCTTCATGAGGGAGATGAGCGGCGACACGACGATCGTGAGGCCCGGCAGCAGGACGGCGGGAATCTGGTAGCAGATCGATTTGCCAGCGCCCGTCGGCATGACCCCGAGCGCGTCCCGGCCGTCCAGGATCGCCTCGATGAGCTCCTCCTGGCCCCGGCGGAACGAATCGTAGCCGAAATACCGGCGCAGCGCCTCCAGCGCTTGTTCCGTCGGCATGTTTTGCTCCCTCCTTTCATTTTTTGCAACGTTAAAGCTTGCCGCGATCCGGAAGCCATGGAGACGGCTCCCCCAAACAATAGACGTGAAGCGCGTGCAGCGCCCGCGTGCAGACGGTGTACAGCAGCTTGCGGTCCCGGTCTTGTCCGTACCGCGCGGCGGACGCGTCCCAGACGACGACGGCGTCGAACTCGATGCCTTTGGCCAAATAAGAAGCCAATACCGATACGCCCTTCGGCAATTCGGCCGACGCTCCGGAAAGGTAGGTCAGCGGAACCTCGTCGGGCAGCCTTTCTTTCAGCAGCGCCGCGGCGTTGCCGCATTCCTTCGCGGATTTGGCGATGACCCCGATCGTACCGTAACCTTGTTCCAGCAACCCGCGGATGTCCGCGGTCACCGTGTCCGCCAACCGGGCGCCGTCCCGGCACCGGATCAGCGTCGGTACCTCTCCTTCCCGCTGGAAAGGCCGGATCTCCGCGGATTCCTCGGGGAGCAGGATCTTTTTGCTGTATTCCACGATCGGACGCGTAGACCGGTAGCTGGTCGTCAGCCGCCACACCGCCGTATCTTCCTGCGGCATCAGGCGGGTCCAGCCGCCGAAGCCCCCGCTCTCCTGCGCGCCCGCGTAGATCGCTTGGTTGAAGTCGCCCAGCACGGTCAGCCGGGCCTGCGGAAAGCGCCGGCGCAAATACGCCGCCTGGAACGGCGAATAATCCTGCGCCTCGTCCACGAACAAATGCCGGATATCGGCCTCGACCTTGCGGAAGCCTTCCAGACCTTCCATGAAATACAGCAAGGGCGTGGCGTCCTCGTGGTCCACCGTTTTGCGCGCCAGCGTTTCTTCCGCGCGGTTCGCCATCCACTCCCAGCCCTCCGGCAGCTTGCCGTCCGGCGAGCATGCCGCGAACAGCGACCGGCTGCGGAACAGCTCGCGGTACGTGTCGACCGCGTCGAGAAACCGGTAAGCTTTGACGGCTTTCACGAGCGGGCCGACCGCGTTCTCGATCGCGCTTCGCATGAGCGCTTCGGTCATCCGGTCCTCGTCGTCGAAGGCGTCCTCGCGGAACCCGCCTTTGCGGCGGATCTGCACGTACGCGCGCTGGATTTCCTCGTCGTCCGCCAGTTCGGCCGCTTCTTCCACCCAAGGTTCGTTCATCTGGTCGTCCGCCCAGGCCGCCAGCTTCGCGAGCAGCCATTTCCGCAGCGTGGCGGCGCGATACGCGAAACCTTCCGACGCTTTGACGGCGTAATATTGCTCCGCCATTTCCTCGGCCGACACGATGGTCGCTCCGCGGAAGCGCAGCGGACGGAATCGGACGCCCTCGTGCTGCAGCCGGTCGAAATATCGCTCCACCGTCATGAAGAAGTGCTCGGAGCCTTTATAGCGCACGGCCTTCTCCCGGGCCAGGCCCTCCGGCGTTCCCTCGGAGGCGTTCAGCGCTTCCGTCTGGGAGAACAGGTCCTCGACCTGGAAACGCCGCCCCAGCCGGGCTTCGATCAGCTCCCGGAACGTCATCTGGCGCATGTTGGCTTCACCCAGGTCGGGCAATACGCGGGAGATGTATCCTTTGAACACCGGGTTGGGGGAAAAAAGCACGATCTGGTCGGGCGTGAGCGTGCCGCGGAAGCGGTACAGCAAGTACGCCACGCGCTGCAGCGCCGCGGACGTTTTGCCGCTTCCCGCCGCCCCCTGCACGACCAGCAGCTTATGCTTCTCGTCCCGGATGATGCGGTTCTGCTCTTTCTGGATCGTCGCCACGATGCTTTTCATCGACGTATCCGACTTCTCGGACAACACGGCCTGCAAGATTTCGTCCCCGACCGTCTCGTCCGTGTCGAACATATGCTTCAGCTTGCCGGCCCGGATGACGAACTGCCGCTTCAGCAGCAGCTCCCCGCCGATTTCCCCTTCCGGGGTTTCGTATGCGGCCGGGCCGGGTTCATGGTCGTAGAACAAGCTCGAAATCGGGGCGCGCCAATCGTACACCCAGAACGTCTCGTCGTCGTCGCTCATGAGGGAAGCCCGGCCGATGTAGATTTGCTCCGGCCCCCTGCCGGTTTCGGCGAAATCGATCCGGGCGAAATACGGATTGTCGTGCATGCGGGCCAGCCGTTCGACCGCTTCGAACGCCACCCGGTGGCTGCGCTCCCGCTCGATCAGCACTTCCTTCTGCTGCATGATGCTGGTCCACGTTTCCCCCAGCTCCGTCGCGTCGGAGAAGTTCATCCGGACGTCGTCCCAGAACTCCTGGCGGATTCCGACGACGTCGCCCCGCCGTTCGCCCAGTACGGCGAGCTCCTTGTCCAGCCGGTTCTCGATCTCCTTCAGCACTTCGTTCAGCCGCTTCCGTTCCCACTCGCGCTCGGTGGATTCGTTCGACACGCGCGCAACGCCCCTTTCTTTTTCCGCCCGCAATTCCCCAATACACCTTGTTGTAACACGCGCACCCCGCGAAATCAACCCGCGTAAAGCCTTTCGGCTGATCCATCCGTACTCTATAATGGAAAAAAACGCATGCCCTTATCGCACTTGATTCCGAACGGAGAGGTGGACGCCCATGAACCCGCCGGCAGTCGTTGTCCCAGAATCGATGTTTCGCCAGATCGAAGAAGCACGGGAGCGGATCGCCCAAGTCATCGTCGGCAAACGGAGCGCCGTCGACCTGCTCTTAACCGCCTTGATCGCGGGCGGACACGCGTTGCTCGAGGACGTTCCCGGAACGGGCAAGACGCTGCTCGCCAAAACGCTGGCCCGCACCTTGGATTGCGGATTCCGCCGCGTCCAGTTCACGCCCGACCTGCTGCCGACCGACCTGAGCGGCATCAACTTCTACAACCAGAAATCCGGCGAGTTCGAATTCCGTCCGGGACCGCTGTTCACGAACGTGCTGCTCGCCGACGAAATCAACCGCGCCACCCCCCGCACCCAATCCAGCCTGCTCGAGTGCATGGAGGAACGGCAAATCACGATCGACGGCGTCACCTATCCCCTGCAAGCTCCCTTTCTCGTCATCGCCACGCAGAACCCGGTGGACAACCAAGGGACCTTCCCGCTGCCGGAGGCCCAGCTCGACCGGTTTCTTCTGCGGATCCGGATGGGCTACCCGTCCTTCGAGGAATCGCTCGATATTCTGACCCGCTTCCGGGGCCGCAGTCCGTTGGACGAAGTCCAACCGGTCCTGGATCCGGACGCGCTGCTGGGCATCCAGCGGTTCGCCGCCGTAGGCGTTCGGATCGCGGACGACTTGCTCGGCTACATCGTCCGGCTGTCGGAGGCTTCCCGCCGCCATCCCGACGTCGCCCTCGGCGTGAGTCCGCGGGGAAGCCAGGCTTTGCTGAAGGCTTCCCAAGCTTACGCCGTCGTGCAGGGACGCGATTACGTCACGCCGGACGACATCAAGGCGCTCGCGGAACCGGTGCTCGCCCATCGTCTGCTGCTGAAGTATTCGCCGCAAACGCGGGACGAACAGTCGGCCGTCGCGATCCGCTCTCTGCTGCGGGAGACGGAAGTGCCGACGGAACCCGCCGAAGCCTGGGGAAGGCCGTAACGCCATGCCTTTCTACTGGATCGTGTTGGACGGCTTGATCCTGCTGGGCATTCTGGCTTACGTGTATCGGAAACGGGCGCTGAGCCGCGTGACGTATTCCCGCGGCTTCGACCGGACCACCGCTTTCGAAGGCGAACTTGTGGAGATGGTCGAGACCATCGAGAACCGGAAGCTGCTGCCGGTGCCCTGGCTGCGGCTGGAATCGCTCATGCCCGTCGCGCTGCGCTTCCATAGGCAGTCGAACCTGGATATCCACGCCGGCGAAATGTTCCAGAACCATCTCAGCCTGTTCAGCCTGCGCCCCTATCGGCGGATCGTCCGGCGGCACGAAATCCGCTGCGCCAAGCGGGGATTCTACGCGCTCGAATCGGCCACGATGACGGCGGGCGAGCCGCTCGGCCTCGTCCAGGCGTCGCGCCGCTTCGCGATGGAAAATTTGCGGCTGCTCGTCTACCCGAGGCTCGTGCCGCTTCGGGAAATCCCTTTGCCGAATCACGGCTGGCTCGGGGATCTCTCCGTCCGCCGCTGGATCGTGGAGGATCCGTTCCTCACCGCGGGAATCCGGGAATACGGGCCGGGAGATCCGCTCTCCCGCGTCCATTGGAAAGCGACCGCCCGAACGGGCAAGCTGCAGGTACAGGTCAAAGGGCATACCGCGGATCATCGGCTCGTGCTCTGCCTGAACGTCGAAATCAACGAGACGATGTGGAAAACGGTCACGGACCCCGAGCGGATCGAGGTCGGCATCCGGTACGCGGCTTCGATCGCCGACGACGCGATCGGCCGCGGCATGGAGACCGGGCTGCTGTGCAACGGATGGATGCTGGGCGAGCCCAAGGCGCCGATCCGTGTGGAACCGGCCGGCGGCGCCGTGCAGCTGGGCGCGCTGCTGACCGGCTTGGCCAAGCTGCAATTGGAAAGCGCTTCGAATATGGCGTATCTATTGGAGCAGGAAGCGGAGCGCTGCCCGGGCCGGACGGATTATCTCATCCTCACCTGCCACCGGGAGGAGAAGCTGGCGTCTGCCGCGGAGCGGCTCCGCCGGATGGGTAACGGGGTGGAATGGGTGATCATTCCGGAAACGGGCGAGAAGGCGGGAGGGGACGACCATGAGCGGGAACCGTGACCGCGGGCGCGGGCGCCTGGCTGCCGTCCGCGGGCTGGCTGCGGCTTACGAGCTGTGGATGCACGTACCGATATGGCTGACCGTCCGACATGTCTCGGGAGCGGTATCGCCGTCCGGCATATGGCCGGAGCTCGCCTTGGGGGCTTCCTTGGTCGGCGCCGGTCTCAGCGCGGTCATCCGCAAGCTGTGGCAGCAAATCTTGGCGGCCCTGCTTCTGGCCGCGGCCGCTTGGGAGCTATGGGGGATCGCGGCCAATTCGCCGTTCCCGCCCTCCCCAGGCGCGCTGGCCGCCATGCTCTTCGGGAGCTTGCAAGGAATGACCGTCGTCTACCGGCAATGGAGAACGGGCTGGTACTGGACGGGCGTTGCGGTCTATTTCGCGGCGAGCCTGCTCGGGCCGTTGTTCCCGCATGGGACCGGCAGCCCGGCGTTATTGACGCTCGGCGGCGTGTTTTGCTTGGCCGTCGCCCTGTTCTCGGTCAACCGGCGGCACCTGCGCCGCGTGACGTTGTCGGAGGACGGCGGCTACGGCGTGCCGGCGGAGCTGAAACGGCACAACCGTTGGTTCGTGGCGGCCGTGCTGGCCGCCATGCTGCTCCTGGCGGGAGGCGTGGGCGGGTGGTTGATCCATGCGGTCAAATCCGGAATCGCGGCCATCTTGCGTGCTCTGCTCTCTCTGCTCCCGGAAGGCAAGGAGCTGCCGGAGCCGCTGCCCGAGCCCTCTTCGCCCGAGTCTTTCCCGCCGCTTCCGCCCGCGCGGGAGCCCGGCTGGTTCATGCAGCTGCTCGACCGGCTGTTGCCCTACGTCGGACTTGGCATCTGCGCCTTGCTGCTGGCTTGGGGGGCCTATCGGCTTTACCGTCACGGAGGGGCCATCTGGCGCAGGTGGCGGGGATGGATCGCCGCATGGCTGGGCCGTTCCTGGAAAGATGACGCCGCGCAGGGGTACGTCGACGAGCAGACCTCGCTGTTCTCTTGGGAGGAATCGTTCCGGAAGCTTCGCCGAAGCCGGGTCGGCCGCCTGTTCAGACGGAGTGACGAACCGGGCTGGGAAGCGCTGCCCGATTCCCGGAGCCGGGTCCGCTACCTGTATCGGCGTTGGCTTCGGGAGCTGTCGCGCGGCGGCTATGCCGTCCCCGCCCACCTGACGCCCCGGGAAATCGCGTCGGACCTCCCCAGCCGCGATCCGCGTGCGGAGACTCGCCGGCGCGCCGACAACGCCCGGGAAACGGCGGATCCTTCGCTTCTGCTGGACGCCTACTACGAAGCGCGTTATGCCGAACGCGATCCGGCCGAAGAAGACGTCGCCGCGCTTGCCGGCGCCGCTTTCGCCCGCCGAAACCGCCAATCGTAAAAAAAAAAATCGTCGGTTTTAGGTTCATTTTAGGTTGGGCTGTTACGATACCCTCAAACCGTTCAGTTTCCGAGGAGGGTACCGCATTGGAACGCATCTTGATCGTCGACGGAGACCCGGCGTGGCTCGAACAGCTCAACGCGGCATTGAGGCGCGCCGGCATGGCCCCGAACGCGGTCGGCTCCTGCGCGGACGCCTGGAGGAGCCTCGAAAGCAACCCGCCCGATCTCGTCCTGCTCGAACCGATGATCGAATCTCGCCTTGGGTTCCATCTCCTCCGGGAATTGCGCGAGCGCGGCTTCCTCCTTCCCGTCGTGTTGATCGGCGACAGGCCGGCCGAATCCGACCAAATCCTCGGCTTCGGCTATGGCGCGGACGATTTCGTGGCCAAACCGATCGGCCCCGCAGGGCTTGCGGCCAGGCTGCGGGCCCATATCCGCCGAATGGACAGGTTTCGCGAATGCCGATGCTCGGACGATTCGACCCGCGCCGCGTTCAGGCTCGACCGCGAATCGAATATCCTGTACAAAAAAGGCCGCCCCATCCCCCTCACGGAGATGGAAGCGGCGATTTTCGGCGAAATGCTCGGACGGCCGAACCGGACGTTCAGTAAAGCCCAACTGTTTCAAGCCGTCTGGAAACATACCGAATGCGACGAAAACACGCTCAACGTGTACATCAACCGCCTGCGCAAAAAGGTCGAGGACAATCCCGGAAATCCTGCCTTCCTGCTGACGGTGCGGGGGGTCGGTTACCGTCTGGAAATCGCGGATCGGCATGCCGAGTCCGATCTCTTCGCTTGAACACCGTCACGGTGCCCCGAACCAAACGGCCAGCAGCGATTTTCGCGTCACCCTCACTTCGGCTCCGCCTTGCTGACCGGGTAAGAGCTTCATGAGGAGCGATTCCGGCGGGGGCTCCAGACGAGCCGTTACCCGATAGAGCGGCGTCCCGTCCGGCAACGTCCGGGCCGGCGTCGTCTCCCAACCGGTGACGGTCGCCGAAGTTCCCCCGTACTTACGGCTGGGAAACGCGTCCCACTCGACGGTTACCGCCATCCCCTCCTCGATCCTCCCGATCTCCCCGCCGTTCAACAGCAACCGAAGCGTCGAGGCGTCATCCTCCAAAACGGCGCGGGACGACACCGTCACCCAGACGGAAGTCGCCTTCAACATAGCCAGCGCCGCTGCCGCCAGGAGGAAAAACGAGACCAGCACGATCCGGGTCGAGCGTTCCGCGAACCTTTCCATGATTTTCCTCCCCAGTCAATTCATTTGCTCGCTGACCATATGGAAATACAAGCCTTGCAGCGACATCAACTCTTCATGGGTACCGGACTCGGCGATGGTCCCCCGGTCCAGGACGACGATGCGGTCGGCCCTGCGCACCGTGCTCAGGCGATGGGCGATCACGATCGCCGTGCGTTCGCTCAGGATCGCGTCCATGTTCCGCTGAATATGGCGTTCCGTCTCGGCATCGAGCGCGCTCGTCGCCTCGTCGAAGACGAGCAGGCGCGGATGGCCGAGCAGCGCGCGGGCGATGGCGATCCGCTGCCGCTGACCGCCGGACAGGCGCGTGCCTCCTTCGCCGATCTTCGTCTCGTAACCGAGCGTCAGCGCGGAGATGAATTCGTCCGCCCCCGCCAGCTTCGCAGCGGCCGCTACTTCTTCGAATGACGCGTCGGGCTGATGGATGGCGATGTTCTCGCGGACGGTGGCGCTGAAAATCACGTTCTCCTGCTGCACGACGCCGATCTGCCTGCGCAGCGACGCATAATGGACGTTGCGGAGATCGAAGCCGTCGATCCGTATCCGGCCTTCGGTCGGCTCGAATAGCGCCAACAGCAATTGGATGAACGTCGTCTTGCCCGCTCCGCTGCGCCCGACGATCGCCACCGTCTGACCGGGGTGAATTTCCAGGTTCAGGTTTTGCAGCACGTTCGGGTTGCCCGGCGCGTACCGGAATGTCACGTTGCGGAATTCGATATGGCCGCGGATCGGCGGCAATATCCGTTTTTGCCGCGGATTCGGCTGCTCGTCCCTTGCGCCCAGCACGTCATTCAGCCGTTCCATGGACACTCTCGCTTCGGAGAAGCCGTCCAGCATGTCCGTGACGGAAATGACCGCGGACATCACCGTATGGAAAAGCGAGAGGAACGCGACCATCCCCCCGATCGTCAATTCGCCCCGAAGCACGAACGTCGTGCCCCAATAGAGCATCGCGATGCGGGCGGAGATTTCCACGAGCGCGCTGAAGGCGTCGACGCCGGCGGCCAGGAGCGTGCCTTGCTTGCGCAGCTCCCGCTCTTTCACGAGCTTGTCCCGGATGCCGGCGCGGACGATTTTCTCGATCGCCAGCGCCTTGACCGTCGCCACGGCTTGCACGGCCTCCACCATTTTCGAATGGGTGTCCGATTCCGCCGCCAGCAGCTTGCGGTCGATCTTGCGCAGGATCGGCATCGCCGTCAGAATCAAGACGACGAACGCCGGCATGAAGGCGAGCCCGATCAGCGCCAGCTTGGCGTTGTAGGCCAGCATCAGCACGCCGTACATGACGATGGCGAGCAGGTCGAGCAGAAAATAGACGGCGTTGCCGGTCAGCATCCGTCGAATGTTCTCGTTCTCGCCTACCCGCGTCATGATATCCCCGATCGTGCGGCGGAGGAAAAAATCGAACGGCAGGCCGAACAACTTCTTATTGAACGACTCCACGAGCGCGATGTCCAGCTTTGCCGCGGTTGCGGCCACGAGATACCGCCGCATGAAGGCGTAGAACATTTGGAAAAGCGCCAGAACGAGCATGCCGATCAGCAACACGCGGAGCATGGACGGATCCCGGTACGCGATCACGCGGTCGATGACCAACTGAGACAGGATGGGCAGCGCCAGCAAAATCCCTTCGATCGCGATCGACAATAGAAATACGTCGAGCATGGCGCCCTTGACCGGCTTCAGGAAGGGCAAGAAGCGTTTCAGCAGCGTCTCCTTCCCCTCTCCCCGCGGCTGCCGCAGTTCGGCCGTCGGCGACAGCTCCAGCGCGATTCCGTTCCAGTGCCGCTTCAACTCGTCTTCCGGGATGCTGTCGAGCACGCCCAATCGGGGATCCGCGATCAGATAGCGTCTGCCCCGTTTCGCGTATACGACGACGTAATGCTCGCCGTCCCAGTGGAAAATCGCGGGCAAGGCTGCCTTCTCCGGTACCTTTCCTCCGATTTGGCGCGCGGCGGCGGCGAACCCGATCTCTTCCGCCGCCGCCGCCAGCACGGCCAGCGATACGCCTTCCTGCGACACCCGCATCCGTTCTCTCATCCGGTTAAGCGAGACTTCCACCCCGTAATGGCGGCAGATCATCGCCAGGCAGGTGGGGCCGCAGTCCATTTCGCTCTGCTGACGCAATACGGCGTACTTCCGCCGGAACCTTCCCGGCATCGCGCCTTCGCCGCGTTTGGGCGTCGGGAGCTCCGCTTGGCCGGGTTGTTCGGAAATTTCCGGATCCTCCAGGTCGTCCGGCATGACCAGCGCCTCTTGCGAATATCCGGCTGCCGTCTGCTGCAGCGATTGCTTGAGCAGGGGGTGGACGGCGGTCAGCCGATCGAATTCGGCCTTGTCCAGCCGAAAGACGGCGGTCCGCTCGGCCGCCCGGACCGTCGCCTTGCGCGGTTCGCCGGTCAGAAGCGCGAGTTCGCCGAAAAAGTCGCCGGGAAGCAGCCGGTTGACGATTTTGCGTTCTTCGCCGATTTCAACCGTCACGGCGCCCGAACGGATGATGTAGAAGGCATCGCCCTCAGCGCCTTCCCGCACGAGGACGTCGCCGGCCTCATAATCGCGCGCTTCGAACCGGTCGAGCAGCGAACGGATCGCCTCCGAATCGAGACCGGAGAGCACCGTCGAATGCTTCAGGAACAGCCGCATGCCTTCGTTCGCGAGCATTTCGCGGAAGTACTTCTCCAGCGCGGGGTATTCCCGCAGCAGGGCGGCGAAGCCCGGCTTCGTCAGGCGAAGCGTCCGCAGCGGAGTTGACGCCGCCACGGTGGCTTCCGCCGGCGATTCCCCGAACAGCAGCTGTTCTCCGAAAAACTCGCCGGCACGCAATACCGACAGACTCGTCTCCTCGCCCGCCCCGTTTAAGCCGATCCATCGCGCCTGGCCGGACTCGATGATATAGAAGGCATCGACGGCTTCGCCCCTGGCCGCGATCGTTTCCCCCATCCGGAAAGCCGCCGGTTCGAACAAACCTGCCGCCTTCCGCTTCTGCGCGTCGCTGAGCAGATCGAACAGCGCGACTCGGTTCAACGTTCGGATGATCGATTCCATGCTATAACAAGCCTCCGCATATCCGGCTTATGTCCGTTTCCAGATCGTCATTTCCGTCACCGCGTCCGCCTCGAACGTTTCCAGCATTTCCTCGAACAGCAGCGAACGGATCCGGTTTTCGGTCTTGTCGTCCATGACGGCCCGCAATATCCGTTCGATTCGGATCAATTCGTACCCTCTGGGCGTGGTCAGCACGCCGACTATATCCCCGTCCGCCGCCCCGAATACCGCGGACGATTCCTCCGGGGACATTTCCGTCCGGCCGACGATGCCGACATAGCCGTAGGCGTAACGCGTTTCTTCCTCGATCGAAAACTCGCGCGCCAACAAGCCGAAATCGGCACCTTCCCGCAGCCTGAACTTCAGTTCGCGCGCCGTTCCGGCATCCGAAGCGACGATCCGCGACAGGCGCGCTGCGTCGAATTGCCGGCGGTGCCCGGCGAAATACGCCTTCACCCGGTCCGACGGGATCCCGGCAACCAGCTTCTCCCGCAAAATCCGCGGCTTGACCGCGTCCGCCAGATCTTCCAGGGACAACCCATTGTCGTCTAACCAACGCTTCGTTTCCTCCGAGGAATAGAGCCCGAGCTCCTTGCGATACCGGTTGACGCCCTGCTGCAGCTCGTCGAAGGTGCATGCCGCTCCCCTGTCCGCCGCCAGCTGTTCGATCAGCACCATCCGCCGTTTGTTATCCAACGCCGGAAACGACCTTTCGATCTTGGACAGCTTCAGCACTTCCCCCAGCGTCACCGGTTGGCCGTTCAGGACGAACGCAACGGACTCGCGAATCTCCATGCCCGCCCCGCTCCTTTCCGCGCACGAAAAAAGAAAAGCAGGATGCCCTGCTTTCCGACTTAACGCTTCTTCTTTTTATCGTCCGAACCGCCGGAACTGCCGCCGGAACCGCTTTTCTTTTCATTGTCGTTGTCATTCGTTTTGCGTCTGTCCGTGCTGCCGCCGGAACCGCCGCGGTCCGGGCCGCTTTTCGGATCGCGGATTTCGTGACGGGTCTTGCCCGCTCCGCCGTTCACGTTCCGCATCTCTTGGCCGCTCAGCTCGCGATCCAGTTCGTCCAGCGTGAGCTTCGGAATTGCCGCTTGTTCGCCGCTCATCGGAAAATCCCTCCCAGGTCATTTTCATGTCCCAGTATAACAAGCGCTCCGGCCTAAAAATATAAATGAATTATTACAAGGTCACGAACGGGCCGGTTTCCTCATATACATATCCTGGTGAAATCTCCGTTAGCGACAGGGGGCATGGCCGACGATGCGGGACCAGGACGATCAGCGGGCGCTCGAAACCGCCATTGAGGAAATCACGGAAATCGCGCAAGGCTTCGGACTCGATTTTTATCCGATGCGTTACGAGATATGCCCTTCCGATATCATCTACACGTTCGGCGCTTACGGGATGCCGACCCGGTTCAGCCATTGGAGCTTCGGCAAGACGTTCAACCGCATGAAGATGCAGTACGACCTGGGCCTCAGCAAAATTTACGAGCTCGTGATCAACTCCAATCCCTGTTATGCCTTCCTGCTGGACGGCAACTCCCTCGTGCAGAACAAGCTCATCGTGGCCCACGTGCTGGCGCATTGCGACTTCTTCAAAAACAACGCCCGCTTCTCCCGTACGAACCGCAACATGGTGGAGAGCATGTCGGCGACGGCGGAGCGGGTCCGGCAATACGAGATGGATTACGGCGCGGACGAGGTGGAGCGTTTCCTCGACGCCGTGATGGCGATCCAGGAACATGTCGATCCGGTCCTCAACCGGCCTTACGGGCAGGACAAAAACCGTTACATGGAGTGGCGGAGGCGCGAGGAAAAAGAGAAGAATGCCCGAACCCCCTCCTCTTCCCCCTATGACGATTTGTGGGTGCTGGACGATACGGAGCCGAAAAACCCGGAAGACGCGTTGAAAGCGGACGCCGGCACGGGCGACGCACGCAAAATCCCCCCGCACCCGGAGAAGGACCTCGTCTGGTTCATTCAGGAATTCTCGCCCATCTTGGAAGACTGGCAGCGGGACGTCATGAGCATGCTGCGGGACGAAATGCTTTACTTCTGGCCGCAGATCGAGACCAAAATCATGAACGAAGGATGGGCGACGTTCTGGCACCAGCGCATCATGCGGGAGCTCCCCTTGACCAGCGAGGAGACGATCGAATACGCGAAGCTGAATTCCGCGGTCGTGCAGCCGTCCCGCCACTCCTTGAACCCTTATTACCTGGGACTGAAAATGTTCGAGGACATCGAGAAACGGTTCGGCCGGGAGCGCATGTTCGACGTCCGCGAGATGGACTCCGATCCTTCCTTCATCCGGAACTACATGACGAAGGAGCTGGCGGACGAACTCGACCTGTACGTATTCGAGAAGAAAGGATCGGATTGGCAAATCACCGACAAAACCTGGGAAAACATCCGGGACCAGCTGGTGTTCTCCCGCGTGAACGGGGGATTCCCGTATTTGGAGGTGACGGACGGAGATTGGCAGCGGACCGGGGAGCTGTACGTCGTGCACCGCTACGAAGGCGTGGAACTGGATCTGAAATACGTCGAACGGACCCTTCCCTACATGTTTCGGCTGTGGGGCAAACCGGTCCATCTGGAAACGATGGTGGACGATAAGCCGCTCCTGTTCACCTTCGACGGGCAAAAGACGTCCCGTAAAAGCTTATGAGGCAGCCCCTTTACCGGGCTGCCTTGTCTCTGAAATACATCCGTTCGATCTGCGCGGCAGGCAAAGGCTTGCTGAAATAATACCCTTGCACCAACCGGCATCCCAGGCGGCGCAAAAACCGGATCTGCTCCTCCGTCTCGACCCCTTCCGCCACGACGCCGATGCGCAAGCTGTCGGCGATCGCCACGACCGCTTTGATGATCGCTTCCTGGCCTTCGTCCTTGTCGATATCCCGCACGAACGATTGGTCGATTTTCAGGGCATGGATCTGGAACTTCTTCAAATAGCTCAAGGATGAGTATCCCGTGCCGAAATCGTCGATGGACAGCTTGACTCCGAGAACCCGCAGCTGTTCGATTTTCGACAAGGTGTCGGATACTTGCTGCATCGCCGTGCTTTCGGTCAATTCCAGGGTAAGGGACGATACGGGAAGCCCCGTCTCGTCCAGAACGCTCCGGACCAGGGGAATGAAATGCTCGTTCAGCTGCTGCGCCGCGATGTTCACGCTGATGCCGATCTCGGGATACCCCTTGTCCTGCCATGCCTTCATTTGGAGACAAGCCATCCGCAGCACCTGTTCCCCGATGGGCACGATCAGGCCGGTTTCTTCGGCAATGGGGATCATTTCCGCCGGCGACACCGGTCCCAGCGTGGGGTGTTCCCAGCGGAGCAACGCTTCGAAGCCGTGCAGCCTGCCCGTCTCCGCATCGAAAATCGGTTGATAGTGGAGAAGCAGTTCGTCGCTTTTCACCGCCTGGCGCATGGACTGCTCCAGAAACGTTTTCCTGGCCAGCCGCGCGTCCAATTCCAAGTTGAAAAACTGGAAGTTGTTCTTGCCGTTTTCCTTGGCCAAATACATCGCCTGATCGGCCTGCTTAAGGAGCGTGGCCGCGTCCGTCCCGAAATCGGGACAGACGCTGATCCCGATGCTGGTCGTCACCGTATATTCCATATGGTAGAGCTTGACGGGCTGCTGGATGGCGGCCAGCACTTCCTTCGCCAACGCCCGCACCCACTGGAACTCGCCGACCGGCTCGGTCAGAATCGAGAATTCGTCGCCGCCCAGGCGGGATACGACGCCGCGCGGCCCCAGCAGTTCCTCCAGCCGCCGGGCAATCATCCGCAGCAGCTGATCCCCTACATCGTGGCCGAGCGAATCGTTGATGAATTTGAACCGGTCGAGATCCAAATAGAGAATCGCCGTTTTGCGGTTTTCCCTTTTGGCCCGGAAAATGGTTTCCTCCAGCTTATCCATGAACCTCCGGCGGTTCGGCAAACCGGTCAGCGCGTCGTGGAAGGCTTGCCGCTCCAGACGTTCCTCGATTTGCTTGCGTTCGTGGATATCGGTCACCAATCCTTCCAGGCGGATCAACTCTCCCGATCCGTCGTATACCGGAATGGCGTTGTAATCGACCCAGCGGATTTCCCCGTCGGAACGGATGATCCGGTATTCGGCCCGAAGCGGACGCCCGCCCAATTCCCGATGGTCTTGTTCCAGTCTGGGCAGATCGTCCGGATGGAACATGCGTTTCCAGGCCTCGCGGCTCGAAACGAGCTGCTGCGCGGAGACGCCGAACAGCTTCTCGCAGGACGGCGACACGGATCGGAATCGGTTTTCTTTTACGTCGAATGACCAGTAGAAAATGTCGAGATGGTTCACGATGTAATGGAGCTGCGTGCGCGAAGCCGACAATTCCTCCGCCAACACGTTTTTCTCGGTTACGTTTTTGGAAATGCCGATAATGCCGTGCACCTTGCCTTCGACCACGATCGGAGCCGCCGTTACGAGCACATGGATGAGACGTCCGTCAGGGTGTTTCAATACGGTTTCGAACGATTCCCGGGAACCTCTCAACGCCTGGTGAAACCGGTCGATCACCCGATCCCTCTGCTGCTCGTGCAATACCGAGACGAAAGACATGGCGAGCATTTCCTCTTGCGAATACCCGCAAAGATCCGTAGCTGCCTGGTTCACCAGGACGAACCGGCCCTCCGGATCGATGGCGTAACACGCGTCCGGATTGTACTCGAACATGGGGCGGTAAATGTCTGCCAACTCTTGGATGGTATTGAGCATGATGCCGACTCCCTCGATGTGATGTGCCTTCTCTATATTTCGACGCGTTTAGGCCGTTCCCCTTCCCGAAAGCATGCTTAAGCTTCCGGAAAATGGATCACCCTACTCCTGAGCACCGAAAGGAGTGGAAGTTTCATGACGAACGATCAGGGGCAAGAGACGCCGCAGCGCCCGAGCTCATTCCCGGAGCAGCATCAAAACCGGCAGCCGGGCTTGGAGAAAGACATGAAGCCGATTCCGGAATCCGAATCGCCGAATTATCGGCCCGGCGGCAAGCTTCAGGGCAAGGTCGCGCTCATCAGCGGCGGAGACAGCGGAATCGGACGGGCCGTTGCCATCGCGTTCGCCAAAGAAGGAGCGGATGTCGCCATCCTGTATTTGAACGAAGAGCCCGATGCCCGAGAAACGAAACAACGAATCGAAGCCGAAAGACGCCGCTGCACCCTGCTCGAAGGCGACGTCGGGGATCCCGTTTTCTGCAAACGCTCCGTAGAAGAAACGGTACGAGCGCTGGGCCGGTTGGATATCCTCGTCAACAACGCCGCCGAGCAGCATCCTCAGAACAAGCTGGAGCAAATCACCCCCGAACAGTTGGAAAAGACGTTCCGCACCAACATTTTCGGCATGTTCTATTTGACGCAGGCGGCGATGCCCCATCTGAAGAGCGGATCCACCATCATCAACACCGCGTCGATTACGGCGTACAAAGGCAGCCCGACGCTGCTGGACTATTCGGCGACGAAGGGGGCCGTCGTGGCGTTCACCCGTTCGTTGTCCATGAACCTGATCGGACAAGGCATCCGGGTCAACGCCGTGGCGCCGGGACCGATCTGGACCCCGCTCATTCCGTCCACCTTCGCCGCGGATCAGGTCGCCAAGTTCGGAGCCGATACGCCGATGAAACGCGCCGGACAGCCCGATGAGCTGGCTCCCGCTTACGTCTACTTGGCTTGCGAGGACTCCTCCTACATGTCGGGTCAGACCCTGCATATCAACGGCGGGGAAATCGTGAACGGATAGCAGAAAGGGTCAGCGGCAGATAAAAAGCCGACTCCGCTAAGCGGGTCGGCTTCCTAATGACCTTAGATGAGTGGGTTACGGGGTCGCGACGCGAGACTTCAAGACATAAATGTCGTGGTCATGGTCGGCAGTCTTCTTTAACAGATAAGAAACGGAATCTCCGTACCCGGCGTTCTGAGCTTCGATGTTGACCAGCCGGTTATCGATTTCCTTCAACTGAACCTTGATTGATGCAACGTCTTGCTTCAGGCCTGCAACGTCTTCCTTCAGGCCTGCAACGTCTTCCTTCAGGCCTGCAACGTCTTGCTTCAGGCCTGCAACGTCTTGCTTCAGGCCTGAAATATCTTCCTTGGTAGAAGACCATTCTTCCCGCATGCTCCGCTGTTCGCTGAGAACTTTGCCGACCATGCCGATCAATTGCTCCATCATTTCTTCCAGACGCTGCAATCTCTCTTCCGACATGTTCCGCCCTCCCGCGACCAATTACTGCTAGTTTAGCAAACAAATGTTCGGTCGTCAATGGGGACGCCTAAGTTTAAGCTTTCCGTACCGCAAGCACCCGCAGCCTTCGGTAATCCGCCTGCCAAGCGCCGTTTCGATAACATTTCGGTCTCAACCGCTCTGACAATTCCCGCAGCCAAGCTTCGGATGCCGCCCGTTCCGTTTCCGGCACCAGCCCTTCGCCGAACATCCGAAGCCAGTTCAGCATCCCCTCCTCGCCCTCCAGCGCGGTCGGACGGTCAACCATCATGGCGATGAGGACCTCGAATCCGTTTTTCTCCAGCAGCGAGGCGTATTCCCCGATGCTCGGGAAATACCAGGGCAAGGCAAACCCGGATTCCAACCCGCGCTCCGTGAGCATCGTAAAGTTCGCATCCACGATGCTCCGCACGTTACCGGCTCCCCCGAACTCCGCCGCCAGTTTGCCGCCGGGCAGCAGACAATCCGCGATCGTCCGCGCCGCTCCCTCCGCATCCTTGATCCAATGCAAAGCCGCGTTGCTGAATACGGAATGGAAAGGGCGGTCCGGGCGCCACTTCGTCCCATCCGCACAATGGAACTTCAGCGAAGGGTACTTGCTTCTGGCCCGCTCCGCCATTTCCGGGGAAATGTCCACTCCCTCCACGTCCGCGCCGCTCCCGGCAATCTTCGCGGCCAAGTCGCCCGTGCCGCAGCCGAAATCCAGAATGCGCTCCCCGGGCCGAGGTTCCAGCCATTCCAGCAAGTCCTGGCCATACCGGGAGACGAACCCCATGGTCCGATCATAGTCCCCTGCGGCCCAATGCACCCTCTGTTCATTGCGCATAACCGCCACCTCCGTTTGTACATCCGTTATAACATGGAGATGGCACCGATTTGAAATATATAGAACGGATATCCTTGATAGGTTATGCCTATGATTAAAACAAAAAAGAAGGCTGAGATCAGCCTCCCACCACGCGTTCCCGCCCTTCCGCCCAGGCAACGATGGCTGTCGCCCGGGCGGAAAGCTTCAAATTCGCTTACCCTTTTCCAAACAGCGGTTTTCTTGCAGGTTTGTAAGTCGATTGCGTTTCTTTCGCCAAATGTTGAACTTTGGTCAGGTTGGCTTCCGATACGGTCGCAAACTGACTGTCCTTCGTCCAAGGGTACTCGAAGTAGACTTTACGGGATTTGGGATCGAAGGCTTGTACATGGTTCATATTGACGAGATTCGTGCGGTCCAACCTTTCAAAACCGGCTTCCTTGAAAAGGATTTGAAGCTCTTCCATGGTGGTGGGATAGAAGTACATGCCGTCCTTCGTATGGAACTCCGGACCGTCGGCCGTCGGGCGAATGGAAATGATGTCTTCCAATCGGATCGAGCAGGCATTTCCGTTTCTATCCAACAACCGAAGTTCTTCGGCCATGTCTTTCATCTCCCTCCGAAAACTGCCGTCATTCACGCTTTTTTCTTCAGTTCGTCAGGCGTCTCCGGGCGATAGGTAATGAACCAGCTGGCCGTGCTTACGAAAACGACTGCCAGTGCCGCCAACATTTGCGAAGCCAGTACGGCAACCTTCTTTTTGGACATTTTTTTCACCTCCCTTTCCAAAAAGTAATCAACAAGAGAGATTGCGCGAAAAAACCCAACGTAATGATGGGATTCAATAGAAAGAAATTGGAGACTACCATCATGATAGACAATAATTTAAAAACAAAAAAGTATTTTTCGGAAACTCTGATATGTTCTTTGATATTGGATGGCGAAAATATCAAGCAGAGAACGAGGCTTACGGCATTCACGATCAAAGCGGTTTCGTGATTCACCGGAATAAAGGGAATGGCAACGAACACGGAGAACGAGAAGATCGAGCATGCCAGCATGCTGGAAAAATGATAGCCGCCCGAGACCAGTCTTAAGGTCATCAAACTGACGACGCCAAGCAAAGTCTCGGAAAAAGTGCCCGCGAACAGCCCAACGATTAAGGCAGCCGAGATCGTGAAGCCATTATGCAGCAGCCCGACTAGAGCATACCGCATGACTTCGACGCTGGCGGTGCCTTCCGGATTGGTTTCATGGATTTTAACCGCGATTTTATTCGCCAGTTGCTCAACCAACGGACTCATCCCTTTTAAAGGTCAGATAGAAGATGAAAATCAGGACAACCGTCAATAAAGCCGCCAACAACAAATAGGGAGGTTCAACTTGGTCCAGCATATAAATATTAACCAATAACGTAACGATGAAAGCAACCAAAATGTAAATCACGAAGAGCTTGTCCTTGCCCGTCATCTTCTTGGTTACGCGGCCCCGATTCTCGATAAAGCTGAATCCGCCTTTTAAAAAATAGATAAACCCGCCGAGAATGACCATGGATATGGAGGAACAAATCGAAATGAGATAAGAGGATTTCGTCCCCATGACCAAATCCCCGGAAACGATGCCGAGATGATAGAATACGGCGGCAAAGCAAGTTTGGATCATTCCGAAGACGGTATACCCCGTGAGGAGCATGATCAACGAATTGAGAAGACTGACTTTCAAGATCATCCATATGTATACGAGAAAAATGATATTTTGAATTAACGGGGAGAGTCCCAGCATTTTCGTTTCGATAAAAGAGTAAGAGACAAAGGAAAGCAATACGGAAATCAACAATATTTTTTCGATATTTCCCCGAATCGTGAATCGAAATTGCAATAATATGAACATAAAAGACGAAAAATATTCAAGCGACGAGAACATAATAAATTTCAGTAAATTCATCCGGCTAGTTCTCCTCAACTAAGATCATACCAAAGGACCCAGGACTGTCGATTTAATCATATTTTATCATAATCCATGATCGATGTATTAATCTTTTCTCACGAAATCTACCGTTCGGTTAGAGTTTGACAGATGCGGGCCGTCAAAGGGGAGTTCAAAGGGGGATGCCGAAAACCCGCAACGGGATCGCTGCGGGTTTCTTTCTTTGGCTCATGATTCGACGGCCGATTCCGGTCAACGGTTCAGCAAGCTTCCGACGTACCGCAGCAGCTCGTTGGCGCACACCGGGCAGTAGCCGTGCTCGTCGATCAGCCGCTTCGTGACTTCGTTGATCCGCTTGAGCTGGTTTTCGTCCGGCGTTTTGGTCGAGGTCGTGATTTTCACGATGTCCTTGAGATCCGCGAACAGCTTCTTCTCGATCGCTTCCTTGAGCCGTTCGTGCGTGTTGTAGTCGAACTTCCGCCCCTTGCGGGAGTAGGCAGAAATCCGGATCAGGATCTCCTCGCGGAACGCCTTCTTGGCGTTCTCGGAGACGCCGATCTGCTCCTCGATCGACCGCATCAGCCGCTCGTCCGGGTCCATCTCTTCGCCGGTCAGCGGGTCTTTGATTTTCGCCCAGTTGCAATACGCCTCGATGTTGTCGAGATAGTTCTCGAACAGCGTCCGGGCCGATTCCTCGAAGGAGTAGACGAACGCCTTCTGCACTTCCTTCTTGGCCATGTTGTCGTATTCTTTGCGGGCGACGGAGATGAAATTGAGGTACTTCTCCCGTTCTTCCTTCGTGATCGAGGGATGCTGGTCGAGCCCGTCCTTAAGCGCCCTCAGCACGTCGAGCGCGTTGATGCAGGGCAGGTCGTGCTTGATGAGCGCGCTGGAAATCCGGTTGATGACGTAGCGGGGGTCGATGCCCGACATGCCTTCTTCGGCGTATTCGTTCTGCATTTCCTTGAGGTCGGTTTCCTTGTACCCCTCCACCTCTTCGCCGTCGTACATCCGCATTTTTTTGACCAGGTCCATGCCCTGCTTCTTCGATTCCTTCAGACGGGTGAGAATGGAGAAAATGGCGGCGGCGCGCAAAGCGTGGGGGGCGATGTGCACGTGGCTCATGTCCGATTGGCCGATCAGCTTCTCGTAAATTTTCTCTTCCGCGGACACCTTGAGATTGTAGGGAATCGGCATGACGATCATCCGGGATTGCAGCGCTTCGTTCTTCTTGTTGGAAATGAACGCCTTGTACTCCGATTCGTTCGTATGGGCGACGATGAGCTCGTCGGCGCTGATCAGCGCGAACCGGCCGGCCTTGAAGTTGCCTTCCTGCGTAAGCGACAGCAGATTCCAGAGGAACTTTTCGTCGCATTTCAGCATCTCCTGGAACTCCATCAGCCCGCGGTTGGCTTTGTTCAATTCCCCGTCGAACCGGTACGCGCGGGGGTCGGACTCCGAACCGTATTCCGTGATCGTGGAGAAATCGATGCTTCCGGTCAAGTCCGCGATGTCCTGGGATTTCGGATCCGACGGGCTGAACGTTCCGATGCCGACGCGGTTTTCCTCGGAAATCAGCACCCGTTCCACCGGTACCCGCTCGATGTCCCCGTCGAACTCGGTTTTCAGCCTCATCGAGCAGGAGGGGCACAGATTGCCCTCGATCCGGACGCCCAGCTCGCGCTCCACGTCGGTCCGCAGCTCGTTCGGAATCAGATGCAGCGGCTCCTCGTGCATGGGGCAGCCTTTGATCGCGTAGACCGCGCCTTTATCCGTCCGGGAGAACCGCTCCAGCCCTTTTTTGAGCAAGGTGACGATCGTCGATTTGCCGCCGCTGACCGGGCCCATCAGCAGCAAGATCCGCTTTCGCACGTCCAGCCGACGGGCCGCCGAATGGAAATATTCCTCGACCAGCCGCTCCATCGTCCGGTCCAACCCGAAAATTTCGCTTTCGAAAAACTTGTATTGTTTGTTCCCGCCGGATTCCTCTACCCCATGCGATACGATCATCTCATAGACGCGGGCGTGTGCCGTCATCGCCGGCGTGGGATCTTGGCGCAGCAGATCGATGTAGTCCCGAAAGGTCCCCGTCCATCCCAGCCTCTCGCTCTCCGCCCGGTACTCCGCGATCCGCCTGAAAATGTCCATCCCGCTCACTCCTCGCTCTTCTGTCTCTGCAAAAGCGTATTACATACCTATGCGGCCTTGTAGACGAAGTTGCCCCGATTCCGTCCCGATCCCGTGCTATAATGGCTTCTAGAGGATTTCGAAGGAGGAGCTTACGTGGCCGTTGCCCGCGAAACGGAGCTGTACCCTCCCGTCAAAAAGTTCTTCTCGTCGAGAGGGTACGAGGTGAAGGCGGAGGTCCGCGGCTGCGATCTGGTGGCCGTCCGGCCGGACGAGCCGGAACCGACGATCGTGGAGATGAAAAAAATATTCACGCTTCCCCTGCTGCTGCAAGGAATCGACCGGCAGAAGACGGGGGCTTCCGTCTGGCTTGCCGTGGAACGGAACCGGACGAAGAAAGGCGCGCACAATCAGCGGTACGCGGATTTGACCGCGTTGTGCCGGCGGCTGGGACTCGGGTTTCTGACGGTGACGTTCTATAAAACGAAAGAGCCCGTCGTGGACGTATGGTGCGAACCGGGGAAAATCGGGCTCCCCGCTGCGCCTGCGGGTCTAACGGGGATCGCAACGGCAGGGTCCGCGCGGCCCGATGCGCCGCTTGCGGCCGAATCCGCCGCCGGTTACGCGGCTGCCGCCGCGCCGCCCGCGAGGCGCTCCCGGAAGGCGGCGGCGCGCCTGCTGCGGGAGTTCGAAGCCCGCAGCGGCGATTACAACGTGGGCGGCAGCACCCGCCGCAAGCTCGTTACCGCCTACCGCGAGCGCGCGATCCAATGCGCTTTGGCGCTTTGCTGCCACGGCCCCTCGTCGCCGAAACGGGTCCGCGAGCTGACCGGCTCTCCTTCGGCCGGGTCCATGCTGCGCGACAACCATTACGGCTGGTTTGCCAAGGTGGAGAAAGGGGTGTATCGGCTGACGGCGGCCGGGGCGTCCGCCTTGCGCGAATACCGGGACGTAACGGAAGTATGGGTCGCCCGCTTTCCTTGGGCGGCCGGATGGGAAGCGGCCGGCGAAGCCGCCTTGACGAGAGAGGAGCTGCGACGATGAACGAGGAGGCTCGCGGCGAAGCCGGAGGAAGCGGCACGGAGGCCGCCGATCTCGGTTTCCCCGCCGATTATGGGAGTTTTCCCGCATCCGTGACCGTGGACGGGACGCCTTATTGGCTTGTCCGGGGAGAAGAAGAAGAGGAGTATCGGCTCCTCTCGGCGCTGTGTCCCCATGCGGGGGGAGACGTGCGGGCGCATGAAGGGATCTTCTTTTGCCCGCTGCATTTTTGGACGTTCGACCAAGCGGAAGGGAATTGCCTGAACGTCCCCGGGGAAAGGCTGATGCGTCGGAAAGTGGAGCTGCGGGAAGACGGCCGTTTATACGCCGTCGGGTTGCCGTATTGATTGCCGTTTTGACGCAGCCTTATCCCCGATCGGAACGGCCCATGAACTCCCCCATCGCGTCGATTAACCGCGACACGCCGGTTTTCATCTGCTTTTCGTCGGCATAAGCGAACGTTAACCGCAGCGTGTTGCGCTCCGGCCGGTCGGCATGGAAAGGCGCGCCCGGCTGGAACATCAAGCCTTTGATCCAAGCGCCTCTCAGCAGCGCTTCCCCGTCCATGCCTTCGGGCAGCTTCAGCCACAAATGCACGCCGCCTTCGGGGTTTCGCCAACGAAGTCCTAATGCCTGATGGTTCAGCAGTAAACCGGTCAAGCAGCGCATCCGCTCCCTGCACTGCACCCGCAGCATGTCGACCAGCGGTTCGAGCGGGTGGTCCTGCAGCAATCCCGACAAGGCGAACCGCTCCAGCGGGGTCACGCCCGGCTCCAACAGCGCGGCCGCGGCCGTCGGCAGCAGCCGGTTCAGATCGTCCGGCTGTCCGACCGCCCAGCCGAACCGCAGACCCGCCACCAGCCCCGGGGGAAGCTGCCCGATGGACACGACGCCGGGCTCCACCTGAGCCAGCCGAATCAGCTCCGGCCCCTCCGCGTCTTCATAGCGCAGCATTTCCTGCCGGTCGTCCCTCACCAACGGAACGCCGGCTTCCCGGCAGATTCGGGCCGCGGCGTCGGCGCGTTCCTCCGGCCACAGCGCGCCGCTCGGATCGGAGCAGGCCGGCGAAGCGTAGACAAGTCGGGGTTTAAACCTTCGGATCGCCTGACGGAGGGCGTCGGGATCCATTCCCATCCCGTCTCCCTCCACCGCTTCCACGCGGATGCCGGCTTTACGGAAAATTTGCAGCGCGGAGCGCGCGGTCACCCGCTCGGTCAATACCGTATCCCCCGGCTGCAGCGATTTCTCCGCGATGCGCGTCAGCACGGCATCCGCCCCCATGGCGATCCGCAAGTGTTTTTCTTTCCCTTGCGTCTTCCTTTTCAAGAGGCCATGCGCTAGCTTCGTTTTCAGACCGTCGCGAAGGTTCGTCCGAACCTTCCCGGAAGACAGATCCTCCCGGCGGACCCTTTCCGCGGCGGCCGCCAAGCGTTCTTCCCATTCGGACGCCGACACCAATCCGTCCCTCGGCCAGCCGCCCATCCAGTTGATGATCCGGTTCATGCGCTCCCTCCCCCGCTCCGTTCGGTATGCTACAGTCTATGCGCAATTGTTCACACATTTTGCGTTTTCTTTTTGGCGGGGCTTGGGTATAATAGAGGAAGTCAAGCGGAGGTGTGGGAAATGTTTCTGGCGGAAGAAGCGACGCAACGAGCCATCGAGATTTTCGGAATGTCGGGCAAATTCTGGATCGTCATCCTCGTCATGGCCATGGTGATCACCGCGATTTTAACGGCGGCCTACAACGACGATAAAACCAAAGGACTGTAATTCCCGATGCCGGGTCGTCGAGTGGTCGACGCCCGGCATTTTGCTTTTCAGGCCGGCGTTCGCCGAAGCCGATGAAAAGAAAATCGCCGGTCTTCCGTCTCAGGCGGAAAACCGGCGATTCTTGTTTTCTATTCGTGGTTTAAAGCCCCTTCATTTCTTTCAAACACGCGGCGCATACATAACGCTCTTTGAACTCCCCGACCTCATCCATCGAGGAGCAGAATACGCAGCGGGGCCGGTATCTTTCCAGTATGATATGGTCGCCCTGGACCAAAATTTCCACGGGATCGCCTTCGTTCATCTGGTAACGCTTGCGCAAAGATTTGGGCAACACGATCCGCCCGAGTTGGTCGACTTTTCGGACTACGCCTGCAGGTTTCAAAATTGGTTCCTCCCATTCCGACTGCTTTCTAGCTGATTTACGAAACCTAATCGCCATTCTATACGGTTCGCTGCGAAGGAACGTAATCCTGCCCTGCAACTTTTTTGCTTAATAATCTACAAGTTTCTTCATCATTCGACAAATTCGGGAACCATTTCCTGGAAACGAAATTCCATGGCGATGGCGTGCGTCCCGTCTTTAGCTCATCCCCGGAAAACCGGTTTGCCTTAAGGCTTCGTACACGACGATCGCCGCCGTGTTCGCGAGATTCAGCGACCGGATCTTGTCCGTCATCGGCAGCCTCATGCAGGTCTCGGGGTATTGATCCAGCAATTCCTGCGGGAGTCCTTTCGTTTCTTTGCCGAATACGAAAAGATCCCCGTCGCGGAACGCGAAATCGGAATAATTCTTTGCGGCTCTCGTGCTGGTGAAAAAGAACCGGCCTTGCGGGAACGCCTGCCGCACTTCCTCGAACGAGTCGTAATACGTAAGGTTCACCGCGTGCCAATAATCCAGCCCGGCCCGCTTCAGGTAGCGGTCGTCCGTGGAAAAGCCGAGCGGCCGCACCAGGTGCAGGTGCGTTCCGGTACCGGCGCACGTGCGCGCGATATTGCCCGTGTTCGCCGGAATTTCCGGGTTGACGAGGACGATATGGAACGGCATGTCCGATCCCTCCGCTTCGCAAAGCTTTCATTCGCCGGCCAAGGAAAACGACGGCCGGTTGGGCCGTCGTTCCCGTCGCCATTACCCGTTGCGCTGTTTGAAATCCCGCATGAAGGAAGCCAGTGCTTGGACGCTTTCGAGCGGCACCGCGTTGTAGATCGAAGCTCGCAGCCCGCCGACGTCGCGATGGCCTTTGAGACCGACGAACCCGGCCGCTTCCGATTCCTTCACGAACTGTTTTTCCAACTCTTCGTTCGCCATCCGGAACGTCACGTTCATCAAGGAGCGGCTGCCCGCCTGGGCGCATCCCCGGTAAAATCCGCCGCTGCCGTCGATCTCCTGGTACAGCAGCCCGGCTTTCTCGCGATTGATCCGTTCCATGGCGGCCGTACCGCCTTTGTCCTTGAGCCATTTGAGAACGAGGTTGACCATGTAAACGGCGAAAGTAGGCGGCGTATTATAGAGAGAATCGCTCTTGGCATGCGTCGCGAATTGCAGCATCGTCGGCACCGGCTGGGCAGGCTGCCCGATCAAATCCTCGCGGACGATCACGATCGTTACGCCGGACGGACCGAGGTTTTTCTGCGCGCCGGCATAGATCAGCCCGAATTGGGAAACGTTCAGAGGACGGCACAAAATGTCGCTGGACATATCCGCCACGAGAGGCACGGAACCGGTATCCGGGTACTCCGCCCATTGCGTTCCGCCGATCGTCTCGTTGCTCGTCAAATGAAGGTAAGCGGCGTTGTCCGGAATGTTCAGCTCGTCGGCTGACGGGATCCGCATGAACGCGTCGGCTTCCGTCGACGCCGCGATCGCCACTTCGCTGAACAGCTTGGCTTCCTTGATCGCTTTGCCGGCCCATGCGCCGGTATGCACGTATGCGGCTTTGCGGCCGGGAGCCGCCAGGTTCATGGGGACCATGGCGAATTGCGTGCTGGCGCCGCCTTGCAGGAACAGCACCTTGTAGCCGTCCGGGATACCGGCCAGCTCGCGAAGCAGCTTCTCCGCCTCGTAATGGACGGACTCGTATACTTTGCCGCGATGCGACATTTCCATAAGGGACATGCCCGTACCCTCGAATTCGACGAATTGCTCCTGCGCTTGACGCAGCACCTCAAGAGGCAGCGCGGCTGGACCCGCATTGAAATTGTAAGCCCGATTGGCCATGACACTCCCACCTTCCCGCAAAAATCAAGATAGGCTTATCATAACAAAGGGAGAAACCCGGAGCAACAGAAAAAAGGCCCGATCCCGCAACAAATCGAGCAAATCCCGAACGAAAGGTGACAAGTTTATGAATAATCTTCGCCTTTTCATCGGCATTTCCCCCTCGAATGCCGTTGCCGAAGCTTTGCGCGAGGCCATCGACCGAATGGCTGCCCGGCTTCCGTTCCGAAAATGGACGCATCCGGACGACTTGCACGTTACGCTCCATTTTCTAGGCGATACGCCGGAAACGCGCTTGGAAGCGATCAAGGAAGCCCTGTTGCAGACGGCAACGTCCGCGGCTCCTTTCACGCTTTCCCTGACCGCACCGGGCACGTTCGGTCCGCCGTCCGCCCCGCGCGTGCTCTGGCTGGGCTTGGCGGAACCGGGCAACCCTGGAGCGCTCGCAAGGCTTCACCAAGCGCTGGCTCCCGGGCTTCAGGCGGCCGGCTGTACGCTCGAAGACCGCCCGTTCCGCGCCCACGTCACGTTAGCCCGCCAGGGCGGGCCGGAGTGCGGCCGGGAAGCGGTGCAAGCCGCCTGGGAGGAATATCGTACCCGTATATCCGCAGACTTGCTGGAGTGGACCGCGGACCGCGTGACGTTGTTCCGCTCCCATCTCGGACGCCGGCCCAGCTATGAGAGGATCGGACAGTATCCGTTCGGGCACGGACCGTCTGGTGCCGCGCATTCATGATCGGCCCGTTCTTCGGTTTTCCGCCGTATGCCAGATCAGCGGTTCACGGACGCAACGAATTCGACGAACCGTCCGACCACGGCGTCCAGGTGCTGCAGCGTCGCTTCGTCGGTCAGCTTGCCTGAGGCGGCGTCGAACTTTTGCGCCGCCTGGCCCACCAACAGCTCGTTGCCGGCCGGAGGCAGCAGCTTGACCTGGAGCCCGGCAAGGATCTCCCGCAGGTGCAGCTGCGCGCGCAGCGTGCCCATCGCGCCGGTGCTGACTCCCGCGATCATGGCGGGTTTGCCGATCAGCACCTTTTCCACCCGGGACAGCCAGTCCAACGCGTTCTTCAGCACGCCCGGAACGGACCAGTTATACTCCGGCGTGACGATCAGGACGGCATCCGCCGCTTTGACCTGCTCCCTCAGCTTCAGAACCGACGGAGGAGCATTCATTTCTTCATCCTGGTTAAAAAGCGGAACGTCTCCGATCTCCGCGAACTCCATCTCGAACCTGTCGCGGTAACGTTCCGCGATCGTGTGGGCGAGCTGACTATTGTACGATTCTTTCCGCAAACTTCCGATAAACGCGAGTATTTTCATGTTGCTTTCCTTCCTCCTGCTTTCCGCTTGGGGTCTCATCATTCGGGAAACCTTGGACAAGGGCTCCGCCGTTTATTGTACCACTTCATTCGCCCCGATTCATCGCCGCAAACGCAAAGAGACCCGCCGCAAGGGCGAGTCCCGTAAGATGGACGATGTCGATCAGCAGTCGAAGTACAGGCTGTATTCGTGCGGGTGAACCCGGATCGATACGGCTTTGGCTTCGGAGCGTTTGAGCGCGACATAGTTCTCGATGAATGCCTTGGTGAAGACGCCGCCTTCGGTCAGGAAGTCGGAATCCGCTTCGAGCGCGTCCAGCGCTTCGTCCAGGGTGCCCGGAACGCTGCGGATTTCTTTCTTCTCTTCGTCGGACAACTCATAGATGTTCTTGTCGAACGGTCCATAGCCAAGCGCTCTCGGGTCGATGTTGCGCTTGATGCCGTCCAGGCCGGCCAGCAGCATCGCCGCGAAAGCCAGGTACGGGTTCGCCGTGGAGTCCGGCGTACGGAACTCGATACGGCAGCCTTTCGGCGTAACGGCAGCGACCGGAATCCGGACCGCGGCGGAGCGGTTGCCCTTGGAGAATACGAGGTTCACCGGCGCTTCGTAACCCGGAACGAGACGTTTGAACGAGTTCGTGGACGGGTTCGTGATCGCGATCAGAGCCGGGGCATGGTACAGGATGCCGCCGATATAGTTCAGCGCCAATTGGCTCAGGTTGGCGTATGCGCCTTTTTCCCAGAACAGCGGTTGACCGTCGTTGAAGATCGACATATGAACGTGCATCCCGCTGCCGTTGTCGCCGAAAATCGGCTTCGGCATGAACGTCGCGACTTTGCCGTATTGGCGAGCCACGTTGTGGATGATGTATTTGTACTTCATCAGGTTGTCCGCGGTCTTGGTCAGCGTGTCGAAGCGGAAGTTGATTTCCGCTTGGCCCGCGGTCGCGACTTCGTGGTGGTGACGCTCGACGCGAAGGCCGGACTCCTGCATCAGGCGGACCATTTCGCTGCGGATGTCTTGCTGCGTATCGGTCGGAGCGACCGGTACATAGCCCCCTTTGACGCGGACTTTGAATGCCAGGTTGCCGCCTTCTTCTTTGCGGTTCGTGTTCCAAGCGGCTTCCTCGGAATCGACGTGGAAAGAAGAAGAGTTCATCGTGCTTTCGTAACGGACGTCATCGAAAATGAAGAACTCGGATTCCGGGGCGAAGAACGCATCCGTACCGACGCCGGATTTTTTGAGGAGTTCTTCGGCCTTCTGGGCGATGGAACGCGGGTCGCGCTCATAACGTTCGCCGTCCGGCGTGTAGATGTTGCACATCACGATCAAGGTCGAATGAGCCGTGAACGGATCGACATACACGGACTCGGTGTCCGGCATCATGACCATGTCGGACTCTTCAATTCCGCGGAAACCCGGGATCGAGGAACCGTCGAAAGCGACTCCGTTGACGAAAGTATCGGCATCGACTTCCGTCGCCGGAAGCGTGATATGGTGAGCTTGCCCAGTTAAGCTGATAAAACGGAAATCTACGAATTCGATGTTCTTTTCCTTGATCAATTCCAATACTTTTTCAACAGCCATCTTTGGATTTCCTCCCCATTTCCGAACATTCGTTTAGCAACTTGGACAAAACGTTCAAGTTTTCGCCCTAACTTATGTCGTTAATTATAAAACTCGCCTTTGGAGAGCGTCAATAGTTATGTAAGGTATTTTTTATCGATATGTTAGCAATACTCACATAGTACATAAAATCGTCATAAAAGTACAAAAAAAATAAACCTGCCGGTAAGCAGGCCACGGTATGAATCCTCTATTTATTTCTTCCAAGTCAAGAAGGCTTCCGCAGGCTGCTTCGGGGTGTCGAACCGTTTCCCGCACAGCGGGGCCAATTGTTCCAGCTCTTTGAGCAGTTTGGCGAATTGGTCGGGGAACAGCGACTGCACGCCGTCGCCGGTCGCGGAGTTGTCCGGGTCCGTATGCATTTCGATGATCAACCCGTTCGCGCCCGCGGCGACGGAGGCTTTGGTCATCGTCTCGACCAGCTCGCGGCGGCCCGTCGCATGGCTCGGGTCGGCGATGACCGGCAGGTGCGACAAGCTTTGCACGGCTGGGATGGCCGCCAAGTCGAACGTGTTGCGGGTATAGGTCTCGAACGTCCGGATTCCCCGCTCGCACAGCATCACGTTCGGATTGCCGCCCGCCAGGATGTACTCCGCCGCGTTCAGCCATTCGTCGTAGGTCGCGCTCATGCCCCGTTTCAGCAGGACCGGCGTCTGCACGGTGCCGACCTTACGAAGCAGGTCGAAATTCTGCATGTTCCGCGTGCCGATCTGCAGAATGTCGGCGTATTCGGCGCAAATGTCCACCGTCTCGGGGGTCATGACCTCCGTGATCGTAAGCAGGCCATGCTTGTCGCCCGCCTCCTTCATCCATTTGAGGCCTTCCGCGCCGATGCCCTGGAAGCTGTACGGACCCGTGCGGGGCTTGTACGCGCCGCCGCGAAGCACTTGGCCGCCGGCCGCCTTCACCAAACGGGCGATCTCGTCGATCTGCTCCGGCGTTTCGACGGCGCAAGGCCCGCCCATGACGACAAGGTTGTCTCCGCCGATCTTCACGCCTTTGATCTCGATGATCGTGTCGTCCGGATGGAAATCGCGGCTGGCGAGCTTATACGATTTGGAAACTTTGATGACATTCTCAACGCCCTTCATGGAACGGAGATGCTCCGCAAGGGAAGGGTCGGCTTTGCCGATGATGCCGATAACCGTGCGATCGGTGCCCCTGGACACGTGCGCCTGCACGCCGCGTTGCTCGATATACCGGACGATTTCGGCGATACGTTCCTCAGGGACATGGGGGGAAGTAATCACGATCATGACGTTCACTCTCCTGCTTCCGGCTGTATCCAGCCCGTTTCGCTTTCGCGCTTGTTCGCTTCGACGCTTATACGCTTTTAAGTGCTAAAGTAAATATACGCAAACGGGCGCTTGGTGTCAATAGGTTTGTCATGGACTTCGGGCGTAGGTTCGCACCGGAATGCCCCTTTGCAGAGGTGAATCGGCGAAACTCCGCATCGGTTCGGTTTACTCCGAATCATCTGGGAAGAATCAACGCAACCTGCCGGAAAAACGGGGTTCTTCCAAGTCCATCGCCCCATACATGGGATAAAAAAAGAAAGTTCCTCCATGACACTCCAAAAATGGCTTCCGAAATGAGTTAAGAAAGAAAGTTACATAACTCCGCTCCAATAGCGGCATCCGAACAAGCGTTATGTAAGAAAGTTACATAACTCCCCCCAATTACAGCATCCGGACAAGCGTTATGTAAGAAAGTTACATAACTCCACCTCAATAGCGGCATCCGGACAAGAGTTATGTAAGAAAGTTCACTGGCGTTGCATATAAGCTAACACGAAAAATTTCTCTTCTATTAGTTACTATTTTTGTAATTTAATGATGTATTTTCGTGGATGGCCATAAAAAATTCTCC
>NZ_JAQZSJ010000007.1 GCF_029360585.1 Cohnella caldifontis
CCAATCGCAGCATCCGGACAAGCGTTATGTAAGAAAGTTACATAAGTCCACTCCAATCACAGCATCCGGACAAGCGTTATGTAAGAAAGTTACATAACTCCACCTCAACGATGGTTTATGAAGCCACCCCAATATCGGCGTCCAGATCCGAATAGGTCCCTTTTCCAAATATTGAGAAAAAAACGGAACGGCGCCCCTTTACCAGCGGTGACCGCTGGGAGCCATCGTTCCGTAATTTCAGCAAAACATGGAATATCCTATAATTTATCAACGTAAATCAGCAACGTGGAAGGCATAATCCGAAGGCTCAGCCGCTTTCGAATGGATTCAACCCATCTCAGCTTTGCCTGCAGTATCCTCAATCCTGCGTTCCGCCGACCGGCTTCACTTCCAGCCTTGCGCGCTGGAGCTTGCGCTTCTCCCTCCGTTTGTTCCGGAACGCTTCGAGACTCGCCCGGATCGGAAAATACAGCAGCGCGCCGAGAACGGCACCGTCGATCGCCCCTCCGACGATCAATTTCAACGAGGTCGTAAGCGCGCGGTTGACCCAATCGTAGAGAAACGGGATCTTCACCGTAAAATGATCCGGCAACACCCAGCCGCCGACGATCGCGTTGACGAAGGCCATGGGAATATAGATCACCTTGCCGAAAACGAATCCGATCAGCGCGGCCGGCAAATTGCCTTTCAGCACGATCACCAGCGGGAAGATGAGCAGAAAAGCGAAACCGAACGTCGGCAGCGTGAACATCTCGACGGCCAAGCCGATCGAAAACCCCATCGCGACCCTGGACGCGCCGCCCTTGGCGCGCAGCAGCCCGATATACTTGTATTTCAACCAGCGTTTGAACTTCTCCAATCGTAAAGCCATTCAAGGACCTGCCTTTCCCGCCTCTTCCAACGGATTACCCTTGGGCGCTTTTTTCCCGGACGGTCGGCAGCAGCTTGCTCGGATTCACGGTCCGCCGGATCGGCCACGTTTCCGGATTGTCCGAGTCGAATTGCTCCAAGTACTGGATGACTTCTTTCGTGATCGGCGTCGGCGTCGAAGCGCCCGACGTGACCGCCACCTTGCGGATGCCCATCAGCCACTCCCTCTTGATTTCCGTCACGTCCGCGATCCGGTAAGCCGGCACGCCCGCGATCTCCTCGGACACCTGCGCCAGCCGGTTCGAATTGTTGCTGCGGGGATCGCCGACGACGATGCATAGTTCGGCTTCCTTCGCCTGCTCGGCGACCGCCTCCTGGCGCACTTGCGTGGCCAGGCAAATTTCGTTGTGGATTTCGGCCTGCGGAAAAGCCTCGAGCAGCCGGGACATCAAATGCCGGATGTCCCATTGGGACATCGTCGTTTGGTTCGTGATGATGACTTTATCCGATTGGATCGCAAGCCGCGGGATCTCTTCTTCCCGCTCGATCAGATGCACGCGGCCCGGCGCGATCCCGATCGCCCCTTCCGGTTCGGGATGACCTTTCTTTCCGATATAAATGACTTCGTACCCTTCGGCCGTTTTCTCCCGGATCAGGTCGTGCGTCTTCGTCACGTCGGGGCATGTCGCGTCCACGAGCGTCAAGCCTTTCTCTCTCGCGCGTTTCCGCACCTCGGGAGATACGCCGTGGGCGGTGAAAATCACCGTGCCCTTCTCGATCTGCTCGAGGATTTCCAAACGGTTCGGTCCGTCCAGCGTAATGATGCCTTCTTTCTCGAACGCTTCGGTGACGTGGCTGTTGTGGACGATCATGCCCAGTATATAAATGGGGCGCGGAAGATCCAGGTTGCGCGCCGTCTGAAGCGCGAGCACCATGGCATCCACCACGCCGTAGCAATACCCTCGGGGGGAAATTTTCAATACTTCCATTTAAAGCGCCTGCCTTCCCGCCCCTGCCGACAATATAACATGCTGTCGAACGGTGCATCCGGATGTATCCATTATAGCGGATATCCAACGGAGGGGAAAGTCGACGGTTAACCCTGTACATCGGATACGGGGGAAGCCTGCATCGGAAGCCACAGCGTGAAGACGGTTCCTTGGCCCAGCCGCGAACGGACTTCCAAGGTACCCCGGTGCATGTCGGCGATCCATTTGGCGATGGACAAGCCGAGACCGGTGCCGGACGTCTCCCCCCTGGACGGATCCGCGCGATAGAAACGGTCGAAAATATGGGGCAAATCCTCCTGGCCGATGCCGATGCCGGTATCCGCCACCACGAGGCCGATCCTTCCTTCATCCCGCGCGGCGAACAGCCGAACTTCTCCGGAAGGCGTATATTTAAACCCGTTTTCAATGAGAATAAACAACAATTGCAGCAAATAATCCCGGTTGCCATTCACCCATACGCCGTCCAGCGCATCCAGCGGCCCGATCTGCCACTCCGCTTTTCGAGGCAGGAATGAAGCACGGCGGGCGGCTTCCTCCGCCAATTGCCGGAGGGGCACCGGTTCGAGCTCCATTCGGTATCCCGCATCCGCCCGGGCCAGGGAGAGCAGGTCGCCGACCAGGCTGCTCATGCGCCGCGCTTCGTCAGCGATATCCTGCACCGCTTCTTTGGACATTTCTTTGCGCTCCGCGAGGGTCAAGGCGCCGACGCGGCTGTCCTCGGCCTCTCCCTCCGACAGCAAAATTTTCTGCAGCAGGTCGATGTTGCCGCGGATCGTGGTCAGCGGAGTCCGAAGCTCATGGGAGGCGTCGGACACGAACCGCCTCTGCGCCGCGTTCGTTTCTTCCAAATGATTATAAGCGCGCTCGATCCGCGTCAGCATGCCGTTCAGCGTATCCGTCAGCAGCCCGATTTCATCGTTCGGCTTCTCTCTCGGAATTCGGAGTCCCAAGCTGGAGCCGCTCTGGATCATCTGCGCGGCCTCCGTTACGCGGTTGATCGGGCGAAGCGCCTTGCGCGACAAGAACATGCCCAGCGCGAATGCGGCCGCCAAGCCCAGAACGCCGGCGATCAAGAGAATGGCCCGCAGTTGCGCGAACAGGTGCTCCTCCCGGCCGGTGAACGCGCCGACCTGCAGCAAGCCGACCAATTGTCCAGATCCGGGAAGAACAACCGGGTTTTCGTAGATCAGATAAGACATGCCGTCGATTTCCTGTTTGACGAACCGGTCGGTTACTTCGTTATACGCGGGATGGTCGAACTGAAGCTCTCCCCGGCGTTCGTTCGCCATCATGTTATGGGAAATCTGGCGGATTTCCCCGTTCTGGTCCTGCGTATAGCTCACCAATTGAATATAGATCGTATTCGGATCGAACTCGCTCGACACGCTTCCGCGCAAGTCGAATCGGGTCAACGATACGTCCGCGCTGGCCGCGACTTGGCGCAGCTGCCGTTCGATATCCGACATCGTATTGCGGTAAACCACCGCGTAGATCGCCCCGCCGAACACCACCAGCGCCACGGCCAGCAAGCCCGAATACCACAAGGTCAAGCGCAGCCGGATGGACATCTCAGTTGTCCCCTTTCAGCACGTACCCGGCGCCCCGCACGGTCTGGATCAACCGTTTGCCGCCGTTCTCCTCCAGCTTTTGCCGCAGCATCGCGACGTAGACTTCCAGCACGTTCGATTCCCCGCTGTAGTCGTAACCCCAGATTTTCTCCATGATCTGGTCCCGGGAGAGCACGCGCCGCGGGTTCTGCATGAACAGATGCAGCAGATCGAATTCCTTGGCGGTCAGCTCGATCCGGCGGTCGCCGCGGATCGCTTCGCGGGCGTCGACGTCTAGCACCAGGTCATCGAATCTGAGCCTGCCGTCTTCTTCGACCTGTTCCGGCCTCCTCCGAAGCAAGGCGCGGATGCGGGCCATCAGCTCCTCTAGCGCGAACGGCTTCACGAGATAATCGTCCGCCCCCATATCCAAACCTTTCACGCGATCCTGCACGTCGTCTTTCGCCGTCAGCATCAGCACGGGGGCCACGATGCCCGCTTCCCGGATTCTCCGGCATACCTCCCAGCCGTCGATCCGCGGCATCATCACGTCGAGCACGACCAAATCCGCCGCGCGTTGGCCGAGCAGCCGAAGGCCTTCGGCCCCGTCGGACGCGGTCGACACCTCGTAACCTTCGAACGCGAGGCTCCGGCGCAGCAGGGAAGTGATTTTTTCGTCGTCGTCGATCACCATAATGTGGGGTCTCATGACAGAACCTTTCCTTTCCCAAATCTCTCCTCTATTGTACCCGACGGATACGAAAAGCGGGAGAAGTCCGTTGCCGAACCCTCCCGCTTGTCGTCCGTTCGGGGATTTTTACTGCTGGTTGCCGGTGTCGAAGTCGTTCCGGTTGCCGATCGTGATCTGCACGTCGATTTTCTCTCCGTTGCGGATGACGTTCAGGGTCACTTTATCCCCGATCTTCTTCTTCTGGATCGCGGCGATGAGCGACGCGTTGTCTTTATACGCCGTGCCGTCCATGCCGGTGATGACGTCATATGCTCTCAGATCCGCCTTGTAAGCCGGCGATCCGAAGACGACGCTGACGACCATGGAGCCCTCCGTGCCGCTGAGCCCGAGTTTCTTGGCGATTTCGGGCGTCAAAGTCTGCAGCGAAGCGCCGATGAACGGTTTCGGAATTTCCTTGTTGGCCTTGAGATCGTCAATTACTTCCGTGATCGTGCTCGTCGGGATGGCGAAGCCGATCCCTTGCGCCTCGGAGCTGACGGCCGTATTGATGCCGATGACGTCTCCGTTCAGGTTAAGCAGCGGGCCGCCGGAGTTCCCCGGGTTGATCGAGGCGTCCGTTTGCAGCAAGTGCTGGTAATTCCGCGTGCCGTCCTGATCCTGAATGCTGATTTCGCGCTCGTTGGCGCTCAACACCCCGACGGTAACCGTATGGTCGAATCCGTACGGGTTGCCGATGGCGACCACCCAGTCGCCCATGTTCGTGCCGGCGGAATCCCCGAGCTTCAAGGTCGGGAAGCTGGTTCCGTCGGTTCCTTCGATTTTCAGCACCGCCAGGTCCAGATCGTAGCTGGAACCCAGCAGCTTGGCTTTAAACGGCTTGTTGTGCCCGATGACCGTCACTTCGATATCGTCGGCGTTCGCGATCACGTGCTGGTTCGTCAGGATGTAGCCCGTGGAGTCGAAAATGAAGCCGGAACCCATGCCGCTGGCCTGAAGCGAACCGCTGCCGCTGCCGTCGCCGCCGTTGTCGCTGTCGCTGCCGTCGGGAACCTGGCCGAAAAACTGCTCGAACAAGTCGTCCATCGACGAACTGCGGCGGGAGCTCGCTTTCACGTAAGTTTCGATTTTCACGACCGCCGGGGAAGCCTTCTCGAAGATTTGGGCGATATTGTTCGGGCGGACGACGTCCGCCGCGTTGCTGACCGCCGCGCTCGCCGTTTTGGCGCCCGATGCCGCCGTCGAGGCGGGAGCCGCTTGGGCGCCCTGGGAGAACCAGTTGCCCTGGTCCGCCGCGAACATCAAACCGCCGACGGCGATCACGCCGACCATGAAAGAGGCGAATACCGCGCGCAGCGAAGTCCGCTTGGGCGGCGCCTGCCACGAACCGCCACGGCCGCTGCCGCCGGATACCGTGAAAGGACGGTACTCGCGGACCTGCTGCGTCGGTTCCGTACGTTCCGGTTCGGCCGGTTTCCATTCCTCCGCCGTCCGATAAGGCTGCGGTCTGCCGTAAGGCCCGTACGTATACGGCTCGTTGCCGCCGCGATATCCGGCGTACGGATCTTGCCGCTCCGGACGCGAGGCGTCTTCCTCTTTCTTGAACGGATCCTGTCCGTATGCGAACTCGCGCTTATCGTCCGGGTTTCTGTTTTGATCGTCCATGCTGACTCCTCCTTGGCGCTTTAGCCGCGCCGAACTCTCTTGTTGTCTCTATCTTGAACTCCGAACCTTAAAACTATCTTAAACGCAAATGAAGACGGATTAAAAAGAAAAAAATCGCCGGCACACCGTACGGGCGATTCTCCTTGTCTCTCGGGCGGCTCCTGCAGCTAGGCCGGAAAGATCGCTTCGATTTCGTTCAGCTTGCGGCGGGCTTCCTCGATCCACCGGGTCTCCACTTCCGCGTCGGGATTCGCGGGTTCGGAAAATTGATCGAACATGGCGCCGAGCGGCTTCGCTTCCGCCTCGGGATTCAGCCCCTCATTATACATATGCTTCAGCACGTAAGGCTGACCGAAGCGGATTTTCGCGTCGTTCTCCTCGGACTCGCTGTCCAAATTCCCGTGCGTGACCTCGAAAGGGAGTCTCAGCCACACTTTGTCCACGCCGTCCAGGGCGCAATCGAACGAGCCGTGGTCGTAGTCCCAATTGCCGCCCAGAACGAAACCTTTCTCGGCGGCCGCGCTGCGGAACGGCACGAATTCCTGGACCTGCGAGGTCAGCTTGGAATCGATCGGATACATGCTCATCCACCTTTTCTACCTATCGTATCCGATCCCGCCGTGTTTTATCCCTCTTTGGCCCAGCCTTTCCGATGCGCGTAAATGGCGAGCTGCGTCCGATCCTCGAGTCCGCATTTCATGAGCAGGTTGCTGACGTGGGTTTTGACCGTTTTGATGCTGATGTGGAGCTCATCCCCGATCTCCTTGTTGGACTTCCCTTCGGCGATCAGCAGCAGAACCTCGCGTTCGCGTTCCGTCAACCCCTCATCTTCGTCTTTCACGGACCGCTTGCGGAGCCCCCGGGTGAGCGCTTGGGAGACGTCCCCGCTCATGACCGGCATTTGGCGGATCGCCCCTTGCATCGCGTAGAGCAGCTCGTCCGCCGACACCGTTTTCAGCACGTAGCTGACCGCTCCGGCTTCGATCGCTTCCACGACTTTATCGTCCTCGAGAAAACTGGTCAAAATGATGATGCGCAGGTCGGGAAACCGCTCCAGCAGGGCGCGCGTCGTCTCGACGCCGTCCATGCCGGGCATCATAAGATCCATCAGGACGAGGTGCGGCATTTTGCCTCCGAAACCGCCCCGCTCCAGCGCGGTCACGGCCTCCCGGCCCCCGGACGCCTCCCCGATCACCTCGAATCGGGAATCCAGCATCAAATAGGTTTTGAGGCCCATGCGGACCATGGCATGATCGTCGACGATCATGACGTTCCAAACGTTCGTTTCCTCGGACGGCACCTTCGATCTCTCTCCTTCTTGGGTCGGTACTCGTTCTTCCTTTCTTGCGGGTCCGTTCATTCTTCCGCGTCCTTATGGGTCATTTCATTCGTTGTCGTCCGGGAGGACTTCCTCTCCCCCGAATTTCGGAATCCAAATCCGCACGCGGGTGCCCGCGCCTTGCTTGGTGACGATTTCCGCTTCGCCCCCCAGCCGGAGCGCCCGCTCCCGCATCGTGGACAGGCCGTAGGCCCCTTCCCGGACTTCGCCGGGCTGGAAGCCCGCTCCGTCATCCTCGAGCTGCAAGGTCAGCTGCTGTTCGGTCTCCCCGAGCTGCAGCCGGACGGTTCGGGCTTCGGCGTGCTTGACGACGTTGGCCATCGCTTCCTGGATGATCAGGAACAATTGGTGCTCCTTCGGCCCCGACATCGGACCTTTCAGCTGAATGTCCAGCGTACCCTGCAGCCCGTTGTGCCGGCAATAATCCGGAAACCACCGCTCCAGCGCTTCCGCCAGCGTGCGGCCTTGCAGTTCCATCGGCCGGAGCTGGGCGATCAGCCCCCTCATCTGCCGTTGGGCGGACGACGACATGGCGATGAGCTGATCCATCAGCTGGCGCGCCTGCCCTTCGTCCTTTTCCAGCAGCTTGGGCAGGGAGGAGGCGGACATATGAAGCGCGAACAGCTGCTGGCTGACCGTATCGTGCAAATCCCGGGCCAAGCGTTTGCGCTCCTCGAGCACCGCCGTCTCCTTGGCGGACTCCCCTTCCCGGATCTCCCGTTCGCCCAATCGCTGCAACAGCTGAAGCCGGGCTTCCAGTTGATTCATGAGGTCATTGAATTCCCGGTATACTCCGTTGTAGGCGTCTATGCCCAGATCGGGCAGGCGGGTGTTCCACTTCCCCGCGGCCGCTTGCTTGAAAGCAAGCTGAAGCTGGTCGATCCGCCGCTGGTGCCGGTGGCCGAGAACGTAGGCGACCGTCATCTGGACGGCCATGAACAGAATCGTCCACTCGACCCAGCACTCGAAATCCGGCACGCGGCTGCCCATGGCATCCCATCCGAGGTAAGCGGCGATCATGAGCACGAGCGTGGAGAGTCCGGCGTAGATGGCCAGCTCCCATTTGCTGTTGCGGACCGGGCGCATCCTTTACCCCACCTTCGTGACGCGAACGTCGCCGATAAAGGCGCTGGCGATGAGAACGACGCGCTTCTCCGCGTCGGAGTAGCCGGGCGACTCCACCGACATCTGGTTGAAAAAGCCGCCTCTTTTCTGGTCCCACACCCGCACGTCCCCGATCAGGCTGCTCGACATCACCTGCACGCCGATGCCAAGGTCGTTGGGCACGAACACTTTCACGTCGCCGATGAAACAGGAGACGTATATTCTCGTTTCGCCGACCGGGATTTGCGCTTTCGTCAAGTCCAGCGTCGTGTCGCCGATGAAATGCGAGATGCTCATCGGCCTGAGCTCCCAATAGTCCTGGCCGATATGCACGTCCCCGATGAACCGGGAGTATTGGGTAGCGTTCGGGTCCCAATTCCAGTAACTCCGGTGATGATGGCGGTTCTGCCAGCGCTGATGCCGCTCTTCCCAGCGATGCTGCCTGCGCTCCATCCGCTCGTGGAAATGGGAACGAGCGTGGTGAAATGGCGGACCGTTCGGCGGAAAGGGCTGCGGATTGCCAGCGTCCGGCCGGGGCGGGGGCGTAAAACGGGTGCTTGCCCCGCCGGCTGGCGGTTGTCCCGGCGTCTCGGTAAAGGAAGCGTTCGGATCGTCCGTCAGCGGAGGCGCGGGCGGCGGTCCCATCGGCGTCTCCGCGCGATCCTGGGCCGGCGGCGGCGTTACCGGATTCCAGCCGTCGTACGGATCGTCCTTCCGACGGCGGCGGCAAGACCCGCTCCCCCGGGTGATCATTCCGATGCCGAACAGAATGAGCGCGACCGGCCCGATCAAACTGAACAAATCATGCAGTTCCCAATTAAGGAATCCGAGATTACGGCCCAGGAACACGACCCCGATCAAGATGAGGATCACGTTCCAGAACGAGCCGCCGGATCGCTGCAACAACATGCCTTGCAGTCCGATCAAAATGAGAAACGCCGGCCAAAAATGGGCGAACATCCAGCCGATGTCGATGTCGGCGTAGCCGGTCTGGTTCAGCAGAAACGCGGCGCCGACGGCGACCAGCACGATCCCCCAAAACAATCGATGCAAAAATGAAGGTTGCATAAGCAAGTTCCTCCGATGCGCAAACTAGACTCTTTCCCGTCTTGTGATTCCAGTATAGAAGAAAACCGAAACCGCAAACAGCGCCGAGAGGTGGAACCTTTCCTCGGTCTCGGGACGGAGGGCGCGATCCGGCTCTCCGATATTTTGATGTCAATTTTCTTGACGTATTTCATTGACATTGGGCAGTTTCGCCGATATAATGAGGGCGAATTTCTACCGATTATGTAAGGTTTCTATAACATATTAGGGGTTGGCAGGTATGGAATGGGCGGAGTTGTCCCAGGGACTCGATACGGTATGGGTCGTGTTGACGGCAGCCATGATCCTGCTCATGGAGGGCGGGTTCGCGCTGCTCGAAGCCGGTTTCGTACGGCAGAAAAACGCGGTCAGCATCATCATGAAGGTGTTCGTGGACATTTCCTTCGGCGCGCTGGTTTATTATTCGGCCGGCTTCGCGCTGATGTACGGCAAAGACGCCGGCGGCATAATCGGCTCTACCGGCTTCTTCATGGGAGGAGATCTTACACACCTGAAACTGAGCATTTCCCACGATACCTACTGGCTGTTCCAATGCGCGTTCGTCATCGCCGTCATTTCCATCGTCTCCGGAGCGGTCGCGGAACGCATCCACTTCCGCGCATATATCGTATATGCCATCGTGATGACCGGCTTGATCTATCCGATCGCGGGCCACTGGATTTGGTCGCCGGGCGGCTGGCTCGCCGAGATGGGCATGGTCGACTTCGCCGGATCCGCCGCCATTCACGCCCTGGGAGGTTTTGCCGCCCTGGCCGCGGCGATCTACCTAGGCCCGCGGATCGGCCGGTTCGGGGAAGACGGCCGGACGAACATCGTCCCGCCTTCCAACCTGCCCCTGGCATCCGTAGGCGCCTTCATCCTGTGGTTCGGATGGTTCGGCTTCAATTCCGGAAGCACGTTAAGCGCCACCAACCCGGCGATCGGCCATATCGCCGTCACGACGATGCTCGCTTCCGCATCCGGCTGCGCCCTCTGCATTCTGTTCACGATGCTGCGATATCGGAAAGCGGATCCGCCCATGGCGATCAACGGCGCGTTGGCCGGCCTCGTCGGCATTACGGCCGGCTGCGCGTATGTCTCGGACGCCGCCGCCATTCTGATCGGAGCCGTCTCCGGCATCGTGATGGTGCTGGCGAGCGAATGGCTGGAGCGCAGGAAGGTAGACGATCCCGTCGGCGCGTTCGCCGTTCACGGCATCAGCGGAAGCATCGGCACGCTGGCCGTCGGCTTGTTCGCGGTGCCCGGCACGACCGCCCATGCCGGCCTGTTTTACGGAGGCGGCTGGCAGCTGCTCGGCGTGCAGGCGCTGGGCTTGGCCGTCGTCGCCGTCTGGGGCTTCGGCTTGACTTGGTGCACGTTCGCCGCGATCCGGCGTTTCAAACCGGTCCGGGTCTCGCGGGACGAAGAATTGATCGGCCTGGACGTCGGCATCCACGGCGTTCCGGCTTACAGCCAGGAACACGATTTCCTGGATGTCGGATCGCTCCGCAGGAATTAAGGCGCGGGGCGCAGGGTGAAGATCAGCCCCCACTCCACCCGGCTAAGCGATTCCTGCGAGAAATCCGCCGTCTCCATGCCGTTCGAGCCGGCGGCTTGCATGCCCCATATCGGCGCCGGCTCGTTCGCCCCGAACGTCTTCGCTTCCGCGTGTTCGATCGACCCCCGCAAGTTCCGTTTCGGATCCCACGGCAAGCTCATCGTGTACGTGCTGTATCCGTTGCCTTTAAAAGCGGCCGTTTTGACCTGCAGGATCGGGTCGCTCCCCTCCGATTGAACGGACTCGGTCGACAGAATCAATTCGATTTCCCGGTCGTCTCCCGCATCGCTGAACAAATCGGCGATCGAACCGCCCGTTCCGGCAATATCGCCGTTCTGCCATATGTCCAATTCGAGGCTTGCTTTCGGTTTATCCCCTTCATAGCGCAGCCGAACCGCCCCGGAGACGGAGCCTAGGAACGTCTTCGCTTCCGCGTATTCCGGTTCGGATAGATCGATCGGCGTCACCGTGATCGCACCGGACTTCGGGGATTCCGATTCTTCCTGCCTGGAGCAGCCCCACGACAGCAAAGCCGGCGCAACGACGAGTAACGCAGCGGCGCGTTTTCCCCGTTTCGACGAACGCAACCTTCTCCCTCCTCTGAAACCCGAATGTACCATGGAATGGGCGAGCCGGCAATCCGTTCCTTCCTTAAATATAATAAAAAAAGCCTGCTCCAAGCGGAGCAGACGTGCGCCATCTGATGAGACGCGGCAGATTTCCTCTCCCGGCTTCCCGGAGGGTTCACCACGCATCCGGCAGTTCCGCCGGCAAAGTTCCGTCGATCATGGCTCGGTAACGGTTGATTTCTTCCCGCAGCAGACGGGCTTTTTCCATCGGTTTCTTCACGTAGTGGATGTACTCCACGGCCAGGTGGTGGTCCGGCTTTTTTCCGGTCAGCATGCGGCGCAGCGGCGACAGGGAACGGTATGCCTGCTCTTCTTTCCGGACGCGGCGCTCGTAGCGTTCCACCATTTGCTCGATTTCTTCCACTTCCTGCTCCCGTTTGGCAATGAGCGCTTCAAGCAGGGAAAGAACCTCGGCGGGCTTCTTTTTGAGACCGGACGGGGGAAGAGGGGATGCTGAAGATTCCGACAATGGGTCTCACCTGCCCTCAAAATTTTGTGAGCTTACATCACATATAAAATAATTGTAATGCAATCACGGCGTTTTGAGAACACTCATGTCAGGTTTTTTATCAACTTTCCACAATATCGATGCCGAGTACGCCGATCACCGTTCCGTCCGGGCGTTGAATCGGGATCGATACGGTGACGCAAGGGCGCTTCGTAATGGCCGAGACGTAAACCTCCGAGACGTAGGTTTCCCCGCTCATGGCCCGCTTCCACCACTCCCGCCCCCGGGCGTTCAGGAGCCCGGCTTTGGGCTCGGAGTAAATGAAAGAGCCGTCGCTCCGGTTCGACCAGATCGCTTCCATCCCCGGCGTGCGGCTCAGCCAGGAATACAGCAGCTCGGAATGCCGGGTCTCGTCCAAGCCGGCCAGATCCGGGTCCAAGGCGATCGTGCGCAGGATCGAGACCCAGCCGGAAAGATCCAGCTCCACGCGCTTCCCCCCCGTCTTAGCGCCAGCATACTGAACGGCAAACGCCAATTCGTTCGAAGCTTCCTTCAGCGCGGCGGATACGCGCCCCAAGTTCTGGATCTCCGCACGCTGCCTCCGATTATGCGCCAGCGTGTCCTCCACGCTGTTGACGGCGAGCCCGACCGCATTCACCACGTCCTCCAGCACGCTGCCGGCGGCGGTCGTTCTCTCCGCCTGCTCCACCGCGTACGCGAGGGTACTCTCGGCATGCTTGTCCACTTTGAGGATCGAACCGAATATCACGTCCATGCTGTCCCGCATGCTGCCCATTTCCGAAAGCCCTTTTTCGACCGACCGCTTTTCCTGATCCACCGAACCGACGACGCCCCGGATTTCCGCCTCGATCTCCCGGACGATCGACGTGGAGCGTTTGACGGCTTCCCCGCTCTGTTCGGCCAGCTTGCGGATTTCCGAAGCGACGATGGAGAACCCCCTCCCGTGTTCGCCGGCATGGGCGGCTTCGATGGCCGCGTTCAAGGCAAGGAGCGAAGTCTGGGTCACGATTTCCTGGATGAACGCGTTGATCTCCTCGATTTTGGACGCTTGGGCGATCAGGCCGTTGATCCGCTCTTCCATGGCTTTATGGTTCACGGAAAGCTCCTTCATCACGTCGTCCGTCTGCTGCAGGGAACGGCAGACCCCGATCACGACCTCCCGGGTCTCGCCGCTTTGCCGGCTCATCTGTTCGGAGACGCCCCGGATTTCCTGGGAAGCCGCGGACACCTCCTGCAGGGCCGAGAACGCCTCCTCCAACCGTTTCATCGCGGACTGGCTCCGGCTGCGGAGGCTCTCCTCCATCTCCGCCGATTTGTCGGCGATCACGCCCAGCTGCTCCATGCTTTCATCCACTTCCGTTACCGCCGCCTGCAGGCGGTCGGCAATCACCAGCGCTTCGTCGGCCATTCGAATGAGCGCTTCCGGCTTCTCCGGATTCCCCGACTTCTCGGGGCCGCCGCCCTCCTCCGGCTTCCGGACGCTGGAATTCCGGCCTTCGCTGCGCAATCTGCGTGTCCACGGCAATGTCATATTGTCAACCTCCGACAAGAAATTCTAGACTTTATGTTATATTTCTTAACATTATATCCTGAATATATGCAAAAAGAAAGAGAAATCCATTGGATTTCTCTCGATTTTCATATAATAAATGACATATAGTTTACACAAAACAAACATGAAGCGTCATTCGGCGGACGATCGGGAATTGGAATCCCCTTTCAACCGGGCTTTGCTCCGATGGATCCGGGCTTTGACCGTCCCGACCGGCACGTGCAGCGCCTCCGCGATCTCTTCATCCTTGAAGCCGTAATAGAACTTGTAGAGCAGCAAAGTCCGGGAAGCCGGATCCAGCCGTCCCAACGCGTCCGACAGCTCCGCGAGGAGCTCGGGCTGCGGCACCCCCGATTGGGATTCCCGTGCCAGCAGGCCGCCTGCGTCGTCGTAAGGCGAAATCCGCCGTTTCGCCCGATTGGCGTTGGACGCCAAATGGGAGGCGATCGTCTTGGCCCAAGGGATGAGCTTGTCCGTCTGGCGGAGCGAATCCCAGCGCTCCAGGATCCGGACCCAGGCATCCTGCACCACGTCGACGGCGTCGCTCTTGTTGTACAGCTTGTGTTTGGCGACTTTCAGCATTTGGCGGTACAATTCGGCCAGCACTCCGTCATCCGATGGAAGAACGGATGCCCGTTCGGCCTTCTCATGGTTCTCCGTTCGGATCACCTCCGGTGAAGCCAAGCTCCGTACGGCCATTTTACCACGCCCCCCGGAAAAAGAGAATATTTCCCTAGAACCGCCCGATTCGACAAAAGACGCGAAGAAACAAAGACGCCTGCCTGCCGAAAACCCGGCAGGCAGGCATCTCGAAATCCGCTTAGTCGATGCGCTTGGATGCGATTTCCCCTGCGGCCCTGGCGATGAAGTCCGCGACCGGCTGGGCTCCCAAGTCCCCTTCTCCCCGGCGGCGAACGGAAACCGACCCGCTCTCGGCTTCCTGCTGTCCCACGATCAACATGTACGGGATTTTCTCCAGCTGGGCTTCGCGGATTTTATAGCCCATCTTCTCGTTGCGCAAATCCGATTCCACCCGGATGCCGGACGCCTGCAGCCGATCGGCCACTTGACGGGCATAGTCGTCATACGCCGAGCTGACCGGGATGACCTTGGCCTGCACCGGCGACAGCCAGAGCGGAAGCGCCCCAGCGAAGTTCTCCAGCAGGAACGCGGTCATGCGCTCCATCGTGCTGATGATGCCCCGGTGAATGACGACGGGGCGGTGTTTCTTGCCGTCGTCCCCGACGTATTCGAGCTCGAAGCGTTCCGGGAGAAGGACGTCGATCTGGGTGGTCGACAACGTTTCTTCTTTCCCCAAAGCGGTCTTTACCTGAACGTCGAGCTTCGGCCCGTAGAATGCGGCCTCCCCTTCCGCTTCGAAAAACGGAAGGCCCATCTCCTCCACGACCTCGCGAAGAATGCGCTGGGTGTTTTCCCACATCGCGTCGTCCGGCCAGTATTTCTCGGTATCCTTCGGATCGCGGTAGGACAGGCGGAAGCGGTACTCCCGGATGCCGAAGTCTTCGTACACTTGGCGGATCAGGTTCACGACGCGCGTGAACTCTTCCTTGATCTGATCCATCCGGCAGAAAATGTGGGCATCGTTCAGCGTCATCGCGCGCACGCGGTGAAGTCCGGTCAACGCGCCGGACATTTCGTACCGGTGCATCGTGCCGAGCTCGGCGACGCGAAGCGGCAAATCCCGGTAGCTGCGCATCTCGCTCTTGTAGACCATCATATGGTGCGGGCAGTTCATCGGGCGGAGCACAAGCTCTTCGTTGTCCAGTTCCATCGGCGGGAACATATCGTCTTTATAGTGCTCCCAGTGCCCGGAGGTTTTGTACAGCTCGACGTTCGCCAGTACCGGCGTATATACGTGCTGGTAACCCAAACGTTCTTCCAGGTCCACGATATAGCGTTCCAGCGTCCGGCGAAGCTTGGCTCCGTACGGCAGCCAGAGCGGCAGCCCTTGGCCGACTTCGCGGGAGAACGTGAACATTTTCAAATCCCGGCCAAGCTTCCGGTGGTCGCGCTTCTTCGCTTCCTCCAGCAGGTGAAGGTGCTCGTCGAGCTGCGCTTTTTTCGCGAACGCCGTTCCGTAAATCCGCTGCAGCATTTTGTTTTTGCTGTCCCCGCGCCAATAAGCCCCGGCGACGCTCAGCAGCTTGAAGGACTTGATCCGGCCGGTCGACGGCAGGTGTGGACCGCGGCACAGGTCGAAAAATTCGCCCTGATCGTAAATCGTGATCACGGAGTCGGCCGGCAAATCGCGGATGAGCTCCAGCTTGAGCGGATCGCCGATTTCCCCGTAGATCTTCAGCGCTTCTTCCCGGCTGACGACCCGGCGCGTGATCGGCAGATCCTCTTTCACGATCTTCTCCATTTCGGCTTCGATCCGCCCCAGGTCCTCCGGCGTAATCGACTCGTCCAGATCGATGTCGTAATAAAATCCGTCCTCGATTACCGGCCCGATGCCGAGCTTGACCCGGTCCCGGCCGTACAGGCGGGTCAGTGCCTGGGCCATCAGGTGGGCGGTGCTGTGCCGCATGACCGCGAGGCCGTCCGGTTGATCCAAGGTCAGGATTTCCAGCGAAACGCTGCCGCTGAGCGGAGCCGCCAAATCCACCGTCATCCCGTCGACTTTCCCGGCGATGGCGTTCTTGCGCAGGCCCGGACTGATCGAACCCGCCACGTCCTCTACCGTCACGCCGTCTTCGTATTCCCGGACCGCGCCGTCCGGCAGTTTGACTTGCACCATTTTCCAAGCACTCCCTTTCCGATTGTTCAGCCGGCTTTCCGAAAATAAAAAAGACACCGTCTCCTGAGGGACGATGCCTGGTATTGGCTCCGTGGTTCCACCCTGATTCAGCCTAGCCGGCTTCTCCCGAGGTTCGGGACAAGGCCGGGCGAAGGCCCTCGGCGCATTCGGTAACGGGAATGATCCGTTGCGGCTTACGGACGGACGGTGAATCGTCCGGCTCAGCCGCACAGCTCCAAAGGGGTAGTCCGATCGTCGGCGCGTGAGGAACTTTCAGCCGGGGATTCCTCTCTCTGGGACGTCCGGGTCGAAGGACCGTGTCTTTCTCGACGCTGTTGCTTATTTTCGGATGGCTGCGTAAAAGATATTCGAATTATAGCAACGCCGCCCGGTCCCGTCAAGAACCGCGGGCTGCCGGGCGGCGGAGCCGCGCTTACGGATGATGGGGATGCAAGGCGGCGCGGTCCCCGAAAATGCCGATCAGCGTACGGATGACCTGGGAATCGGGCTCCGGCGTGTGGATATGCAGCCGGCCCGGGGATACCGCGAGCAGCCGGCTGACCAGAATGCTTTCTTCCTCGTCCGTTTCGACGTCGTCCGCGGAAAGCCCGTCCCGCTCCAGCGGCCGCATGTCTTCGTCCAACAGGCGGAAGGCGTGTCCTCCGGCATGAAGCACGTGCACCGCGGGAATCCCGGTTTGCTGCCAATCGACCAACGATTTCAGCAGGGACATGAATTCTTCGTACTGTTGTTCCATCCGTTTTTCTTCCAGCGCGGTCTCGGCGGCTTCCAGCACCTCGGTCTCGTAATCCCCAAGGCGGAAACGGACGAAACCGTCCACGTGAAGCGCATCATGCCCGGCCAAGTACGCCGCGAAACGTTCGGTCAGCTTCCGAAGCCTGCGTTCCCTGCCCCGTCCGGACCAGGACGAATCCGCATCCGGCTCCCCGTCCAGCAGCAACACCGTCTCCGCGATCAGAAGATCGACTTCGATGGGGTCGTCCACCCCGTATTTCCGGCTAAAATAACGTTTGAGCATTTGCGGCTCATGCTCGGTCAGCGTAAACTCCGCCAGGACTCGTCCGACCCTTTCGCACGCCTTCTTCTTTGCCGCGGGACCCGGCCCAAGCGGAAATTGAAACCGGATAAACCCTTCTTCCCCCGCCAGCTCCCATTCCAACGCCTCGTTTCCGGCTTCCGGCCCCTCCATCGCCCGATTCAGCATGGCGGCCAGACGCTCGAGCGACCCGGGCCCGTGCCGGCGTTCCATCCGAAATTCCACCCGCTTCATCGCGCACTCCCCCGTTCTGAAGAGCTTGTTACCTAACTATATGGTGACCCAAATGGGGATATACGATGGGCGGGCGATTATGGTATATTTTATGAATAGCCAAGCACAGCCGAAGGGAAGGTCGTATGTCCTTACCACCCATGGAATTCAACCAAAAACGCTGGAACCGCTTGCTGCTCCAGGGTTATTGGGTGCTGTCCCTCGTGACGGTGGGAGTGGAGCTCCTGTACATGTACTTCGTCTCCAACGAGACGAAATCGGAATTCCTGTCCCGTTACGTTCTTCTTCCGACCCTCCTGACGACGGCTGTCGTGGGATCGGCGGAGCTCGCCATCCGGAAAATGCATGCGAAATCCCACGATTACATACTCATTACGGCATCCGCGCTTCTCGCTTTCATCGTGTCGGCCGTTCACGCCTCACTGAATTATTTGTTGTTCTTCCTGTTTTTCCCCATCATGATCAGTATCTTTTATTTCCAATACAAGAAGCTGGCTTACGCCATTGCCAACACGCTTGCCGCGCTGATCGTGCTTTACGTTTTCAATCCGGCCATCCATGACCGGATCAGTTTTGTCGGGTTGATTACGATGACCGTCCTGCTGGCGGTTTACAGCGTGATCGCGTTCGGCGTGCTGACCCGGGGCCGCGAGGCGCTTCAGCACCTGCGTTCCACCTACGAATCGAACCAGGAGCTTCTGGTGCGGACGATCATGATGGACAAGCTGGCCAAAACCGACGCCTTGACGAACACGTACAACCATATGGCCTACCATGAGTACGTAGAGAAGCTCGTGGAACAAGCGGACAACGGGCGGCTAAAGCTGCAGATCGCCGTGCTCGACATCGACAATTTCAAAAAAGTAAACGATACGTACGGACACCGGGCCGGGGATGCCGTCCTGCGCGAGGTGGCCGCGATCGCCCGAGCCCAAGTCGGACCGAACGATTTCGTAGCCCGGTACGGCGGCGAGGAGTTCGTGATTCTGTTTACGGAAATCGACGTGTCCCATGCTTATCAAATCGCGGAGGAAATCCGCGAAACGGTGTCGCAGACGACGCACGAGGCTTTGAACGGAATGGCGGTTACCGTCAGCATCGGCATCAACCGTTATAGGCCCGGCATGGGCAAGGAGCGGCTTTTCCAAGGAGCCGACGCCGCTTTGTACGAAGCGAAGAAGACCGGCAAAAACCGTACGGTTCTCGCCGAAGGCGTACCCGCCGGATTCGGGCAGGAAACCGCAAGCGCGATGTCGTAGGGCGGGTCAGCCGTTCGTGCATCCAACAGACACGCTCGAACCGATAGACAACCTTCACTGCATCTGCTAACGTTGAATGAAACGCTTAATTGCGCGTGAAGCACACGCCGTTTGCCTTTCTTAGGCAGGCGGCGTTATTGCTTTACCCGCGAAAATGGAGGGAGAATCGTTGATGTACGAAGAAGATTTCGATCGAATGTTAGAACGGCAAATCCGCACGGCGAAAGGGCAGCGGCTGGAGGCGCTTCGCCGGGACAAAACGGGTGAAAAGCTGCTGTATTGCGAGGTGTTAAGGCACGTACTCCCCTCCATGAATTGGATCTTGGAATACGAAATGTTGAGTTTGAACGGTGTCCGCATTTACCTGGATTTTTATTGTCCAGACTTTCGGTTGGCGCCGGAATGCGTAGGTTTTGTTCCCCACGCCCAAAACCTTACCCGAGACCGATTTGATTTCGAACAAACGCGGATCCAAACGATGGCTGTCCACGGAATCGTATATCTTCCGTTCAGTTGGGACCAACTCGATAAAAAGCCGGAAAAATGCCGCCGCGTTCTTTATGAATGGATGGGCAGACGCGCCTCGATCCCGGGTACCTCCTGGGAAGCATTGACCGTTTACGAAAGAGAAGTCATTCGTTATGGCCTATACATTGGCCGACCGTTCAAAATCAGAGAGGTGCAGGAATGCACGGGTTTAAAAGAGGATAAATGCAGGCAAATCCTTCGGAATCTGCTTGAAAAGAAAATGATAATACCTAAGGGGAAAGGAACGCTGCGTCATCATTCATATTTAGTTGAACCGAAAGCGAAGGAATTTATGTTTTGGCAGCCGGCTCGCTCGCTGTAACCCGACAATACCCGGTTACAGCTCAGTTGGCGCACCGTTTACTCGCTGTAACCCGACAAGACCCGGTTACAGAACCGCCGACGCACCGTTTACTCGCTGTAACCCGACAAAACCCGGCTACAGAGCCGCCGACGCACCGTTTACTCGCTGTAACCCGACAAGACCCGGTTACAGCTCAGTTGGCACACCGCTCACTCGCTGTAACCCGACAAAACCCGGCTACGTTGACGCACCGTTCACTCGCTGTAACCCGACAAAACCCGGTTACAGAGCGACCGCGCTGTATCGTGACCGTCGCACGGAATCCTATAACATCTCATAAACAATGAAAGGGCAGCCCCGCAATCGGAGCTGCCCCATGACGCTGTTAATTCTGCATGACGAAATCGCGCTCGGCGGTCTCGTTCTCGTGGTACACCTTCAGAATGTTGTACTTGGTGTCGCGCTGCGCGGGCGTTTTCCCGGCCTGCCGGATGATGTCGAGCGTCACGCCGATGTTCACTTTGTGCGTCGTGCCGGCGGCGGACACCACGTTCTCCTCGATCATCGTGCTTCCGAAGTCGTTGCAGCCGTACGAGAGCGACAGCTTGCCGACTTCCGGCCCCATCGTTACCCACGACGATTGGAAGTTGTCGACGTTGTCGATGGCGATCCGGCTGATCGCCAGCGTCTTCAAGTACTCTTCGGGCGTGGACTTCTCCCGTTTCAGGTTCGTGTTGTCCGGCTGGAACGTCCACGGAATGAACGCCAAGAAACCCGGGGAAGGATAACCGTTGCTCAGGCATTCGTCTTGCGCGTCCCGCACCCGAATCAGGTGCAGCGCGCGCTCCTCGTACGATTCGCCGAAGCCGATGACCATCGTGGCGGTCGTGTTCATGCCGATCTTATGGGCCGTCGTCATGACGTCCATCCAATCCCGCCACGAGCCTTTCAGCTTGCTGATTTTAGACCGCGTCCGGTCGTCCAGGATTTCCGCGCCGCCGCCCGGCAGCGAATCGAGCCCGGCTTCGTGCAGCTGCCGAACCACGTCTTCGAGCGGGATATTGCCGGCCACGACCTGCATTTTGCGGATTTCCGCGGGCGAGAAGGAGTGCATCGTGATGTCGGGAAACCGCTTCTTGATTTCCCGCAGCAGGTTCAAGTAATAATCGAACGGCAGGTTCGGGTTCGTGCCGCCTTGCATCAGGATTTCCGTTCCCCCGACGTCGATCGTCTCCTGGATTTTGCGGAATATCGTTTCGTCCGGAAGCACGTATCCTTCCTTGGATCCCGGCGGTCGGTAAAACGCGCAGAACCGGCAGTAAACGTCGCAAACGTTCGTATAGTTGATATTGCGTCCCACCACGAACGTGGTGATCGGCTCGGGGTGCTTCCGCATCATGATGCGGTTGGCGGCGTCGCCCATTTTCTCGATCTCGTCCGACTCGTACAAGGCCACGATATCTTCGACGCCTAGCCGTTTGCCTTGAAGCGCGCCCTCCAGTATCCGGTCGATATGGCTCATCTTGTGTACTCTCCTCTCCGGTCCAACCAAATGAACAGCAACAACATCTGTTTTCCCATCGTAACATAAATCGGAATGAAAATGTGAAAAAAAGCGCACGCTCGGTGCGCTTTCCCCCCGCTTGTTCGACCGAGGAGGCCAAACCCGCTCGTTAAGGCTTGCGGGCTCTGACCGCGGACGCGAACCGTTCCAGCGCTTCGGCAAGCAGCACTCTTGGGCAAGCGATATTGACCCGCAGCCACCCTTTGCCCGGTTCGCCATACGTGGAGCCTTCGTTGAAGGCGACGCCGGCCTCTTCGTACATCAGCTTTTTCAGTTCGGCGGGATCAGCGGAGATGTCCCGGCAATCCATCCAGACCAAGTAAGTCGCATCCGGCTTCATTACCCGGACTTCCGGAAGGCGCTCGGCCATAAAGCCGGTCAGGTAGTCCAGATTCCCCTGCAAGTAGTTTAGCAGCTGATCCAGCCATTCATCTCCGTAAGTATAGCTGCTGATGACGGACGATACGCCGAAATACGATTCCATGTGCAAGGAAAACTTCTTGAGCGCGTAATTGTAGCGGCGGCGCAGGTCATCGTTCGGGACGATGACGGACGAAGCCTGCAAGCCGGCCAAATTGAACGTTTTGCTGGCGGCGATGCAAGTGAACGAGTTTTGGGCGAACGATTCGCTGATCGAAGCGAACGGAGTATGCCGGCTTCCCCGGAACACGAGATCGTGATGGATTTCGTCGGCCACCACCAGCACGCCGTGGCGAAGGCAAATCTCCCCGATCCTCGCCAGCTCGTCCCGCGTCCAGACGCGGCCTCCCGGGTTATGCGGGGAGCAGAGCAGCATCAGCTTGGCGCCGTCCGCCGCTTGCCGCTCCAGCAGGTCGAAATCGATCTCGTACCGGTTGTTGTTCAGGATCAGCGGATTTTCCACGAGCGTGCAATCGTTCATCCGAATGACGTCGTAGAACGGATAGTAAACGGGGGATTGCAGGATCACTTTGTCTCCCGGCTTCGTGAAAGCATGCACGACCAAGCTTAGCGCCGCGACGACGCCCGGGCTGGACGTGATCCATTCGTGCCGGATGTCCCAGCCGTGACGGCGCATCAGCCAGCCGCTTACCGCGTCGTAATATTCCTGCGGCCGAATGGTGTAGCCGTATACGCCAAGCTCCGCCCGCTGGACAATGGCGTCCACGACTTCCTTCGGCGGATGGAAATCCATGTCTGCGACCCATAGCGGCAGCACGTCCGCCCGGCCGAACAGCTTCTCCGACTGGTCCCATTTATAGGAATACGTACCGGTCCGGGGCGCGGCATGATCGAAATCGTATTTCATCGCGAACCGCCTCCGATCTCCCGTTCGGCCGCTTGAATCGCCTGATCCAAGTCGGCGATCAGATCGTCGACGTGCTCGATCCCGACCGAGAAACGCAACAGCCGGTCGTCGACGCCGACCGCGCGGCGGATTTCCTCCGGGATGTCCGCGTGCGTCTGCACGGCCGGATACGTCATGAGCGATTCCACGCCGCCGAGGCTTTCGGCGAACGCGATGAGCCGGATATGCCGCAGGATCGGTTCGATCGTGCGGGCATCCTTCATTTTAAAAGAGAAGATCCCGGTGTCTCCGGAGCATTGCCGCTTCTGGACATCATGGCCGGGATGATGAGGCAGCCCCGGGTGATAGACTTCCGCGACGGCCGGATGCTCTTTCAGCCACGCCGCGATGCGCAGCGCGTTGTCGCGGTGGCGCTCCATCCGCAGCGCCAGCGTCTTCATTCCCCGCATCAGCAGCCAACTGTCCTGCGGTCCGAGCACCGCGCCGATCGAATTGTGCAGGAACGCGATTTCCTTGGACAGTTCCTCGCCTTTCGTGACGATGAGTCCGGCCAGCACGTCGTTATGGCCCCCCAAGTATTTGGTGGCGCTGTGGATGACGATGTCGGCCCCTTGCTCGAGCGGGCGTTGGAAGTACGGGGTCATCAGCGTATTGTCGACGATGACCAGGTATCCTTTGGCTTTGGCCCAAGCGGAAATTTTCTCCACGTCGGTCACCATCATGAGCGGGTTGGTCGGCGTCTCGATCAGCACCGCTTTCGTGTTCGGCCGGCTGCTCGATTCCAACGCGTCGAGGTCGTTCGTATCGACGTATGAAGCCGTCACGCCGAACCGGCTCATGATCTTCTCCAGCAAGCGGAACGTTCCGCCGTACAGATCCAGAGAGACGAGCAGATGGTCGCCTTGCGCGAACAGGGCGAAGATCGTCTGAAGCGCCGCCATGCCCGTGCTGCAGGCAAATCCGGCATCCCCGCTTTCGAGTTCGGCAGCCGCCGATTCGAGAACGGATCTCGTGGGGCTTTTCGTACGGGCATAATCGAATCCCGTGCTTTGGCCCAGCCGGGGGTGCCGGAAGGCCGTCGCGTGGTAGACGGGGAAGCTGACGCCTCCCGTTGCCGGGTCTTCCAGCGATCCGATCTGCGCCAATCGACTTTCCATTTTCATGTGGGTAATGCCTCCTCTAAAATTTCACGGCTTGCTTCTGCGCTTTGCCGAGCTCGTACGGCGTGGCCTGGTAAACGTAGTAGTTGAGCCAGTTGGAGAACAGCAGGTTGGCATGGGCCCGCCAAGTGGACACGGGCAGGCGGGAAGGGTCGTTGTTCGGATAATAGTTTTTCGGAACGTCGATCCGCAGTCCTTTGGCTTTATCGCGGTCATACTCCCACTTGAGCGTGTGCGGATCGTACTCGGAATGGCCCGTCACGAAAATCTGCTTGCCTTCGCCGGCCGCGGCGATATAAACCCCCGCCTCTTCCGACTCCGACAGGATCTCGAGCGCCGGCACCTTCGCGATGTCCTCCCGGCGAACCTCCGTATGCCGCGATTGGGGCACGTAGAACATTTCGTCGAAGCCCCTCAGCAGCTTCGTATTCGGCTTGGTGACCGTGTGGGGGAACACGCCGAACAGCTTCTCCGCGAGCGGATATTTGGGAATCCCGTAATGGTGGAACAGTCCGGCCTGGGCGCCCCAACAAATATGCAGGGTGGACGTTACGTTGTCCACGGTCCAGTCCATGATGGATTTCAGCTCTTCCCAGTAGTTCACTTCCTCGAACTCCATCTGTTCCACGGGCGCTCCGGTGATGATCATTCCGTCGAACTGATCGCCCGAAATATCGTCGAACGTCTTGTAGAAAGTTTCCAAATGTTCGGCGGACGTGTTTTTGGACGTGTGCGTTTTGGGGTGGATCAGCACCGCTTCCACCTGAAGCGGCGTATTCCCGATCAGGCGCAGCAGCTGCGTCTCCGTCGTTTCCTTGGTCGGCATCAAGTTCAGTATGACGATGCGCAGCGGCCGGATATCCTGATGGTAGGCCACGCTTTCGTCCATCACGAAAATATTTTCCCCGGCCAGCACTTCCTTGGCGGGCAAGTTGTCGGGCACTTTGATCGGCATCCCGGATCCCTCCTGACGTAAAGTCAAAACGAAAAACGACCCCGATGATTCAGGGTCGTTGAATAAATGCCTTCAGCGAGCCCCTCTCATCTGCCAGTCGCGCTGATCGCGCGCCTGCAAGAATTAGCACCGTGCGCCGCCTAAGCGACGCTGGTTGCCGGGCTTCATCGGGCTAGTCCCTCCGCCTGCTCTTGATAAGATGGCTAACTCATTCAGTTGTCGTTAGACCTAAATGTACCCGAAAACCGCAACCCCGTCAAGCGGTCGGACCGGAAAACGGAACGCCAATCCGGCCCCCAAATCGGGGAACCTTCCGCCTGTTCCCGCTATATGATAATACAATCGGAAGATGTCGGATTTTATCCTTGATCGCCGGCGCTTCCGGGCTTATACTTATCACGTCGCCGAGCGCCGATGCGCCGGAAAAACGGGAATTGCGAAGGGGGGAGCCGGACATGGAAGGAGATCATCCGAGGCCGACGCGCCGTCAGAAGATCGTATTCGCGGGATGGTGTTCCCGTGGCGGGATATCGCTTCGTTCCGGCTTGCCCATCGCCGGATAAGCCGTTGTCTTGCGCCGCCGATGGAAACCGTCCTGCATCAAGACGCGAAAGCGCCCCCGCGGCCGAAACGGCCGGGGTCTGCGTAAAGGAGAGGGTTCCATGAAAATCCGGCTGGTGCATAACGGCGTTTTTACTTTAATCGATGACGTGCAAGAAGCGCTGACGCCTCCCAAAGAAGGCTTTTATTGGATCGACGCCGACGTCGACGATCTGGAGGTCCTGCAGCCGCTGTTCGGCTTGCACGATCTGGCGGTCGAAGACTGCCTGACGGAAGAAGAACAGCGTCCTAAGCTGGAAATCTACGAGGGCCACTATTTCCTCGTGATCAACAGCATCCGCTTCGACGACGAGGAGATTTATCTTCGGGCACTGAACATTTTCCTCGGCCGCCATTATCTCATCACCGTGACGCGCACGAAGATCCATGAGCTCCGCAATATCAAGCCCGTCCTGCTGGAGCAGGAAGTCGATCGGGCGGACCGTTTCCTGTACCATCTGGTCGACCTCGTCGTCGACAATTACTTCGTCGTCGCGGACCGGATCGAGAACCGGATCGAAACGCTCGAGGAAGACATCCTCATGCATACGAAGAAAGCCCACCTGAACGAAATCATCGGCCTCCGAAGCGAAATCCTGTGGCTGAAGAAAGTGCTGGGCCCGCAGCGCGACGTGATCGCGACCCTGAACAAGAAAGATCTGCGGCTGATCGACGACCAACTGCAAAAATATTTCGGCGACATCCACGAGAACGCCGTCAAAATATCCGAGACGTTCGAGACTTACCGCGACCTGATGGGCAACTTGCGCGAAGCCTACCAGTCCAGCGTGGCCAACCGGGCGAACGAAATCATGCGCGTGTTCACGGCGCTGACGACGATATTCATGCCCCTTACTTTCATTACCGGAGTATATGGGATGAATTTCGACTATATTCCGGGCATGCACGACAAAAACGGCTCCATCGTGCTGCTGGCGCTTATGGTCGTGCTTGGCTTCGGCATGTTTTATTACTTCCGGAAGAAGGATTGGCTCTGATTCTTCCCGTTGTTCGGAAAAGGCGGTCCCCGAAGGTCGTCCGGACCTTCGGGGGCCGCTTTGCTATGTTTCCGCGCCGGGACGTCAACCGGCCTGCGACTCCGCCTCCCGCTCGCGGCGGAAGCGGATCCGCATCATCCGCAGCTTCTCGTAGTGCCGCTCCAGATCCGACGGGTCGGACACCGTCTCCCCGTATATTTTGCGAAGCAGCGGCTTCAAGTACCGATCGCCCAGCTGCACCATGGCTTCCGAAGCCAGCGTCCATTCCTCCGGCGGAACTTCCGCGAGCTCCTGCTCGATGATCGGCCACACGTCGTAACCTTCCTCGTCCAGGCGTTCGATCCGCTCCACGAGTTTTCTCCGTTCGATCTGCAGCTGCTGCTCCAGGTCCGCGAGGGTTTTGCCTTCCCGGATGGCAGACAGCAGCGCGCGTTTATCCCGCACGGAAGACAACGCCCGGCCGTATTTCTCCTCTTTCAGGCGGAACATCCACTCGGAGAACCGGTCGGGATTGACCGCTTGGGCTACCCAATCGAGCGGGAACGCATGGGTGCGGGGGACGTTGCGGAGCAATGCGAAAATTTCCGCCCCGTACCGCTCCGTCTTCAGCTTTCCGAAGCCGGGAATCTGGGCGATCTCCGACACGGATTGCGGCACGTACACGGCCAGCATATGCAGCTCCCGGTTCGTCGCCACCAGATAGGCCGACCGTTTCTCCTCCGAAGCCTTGGCCCTTCTCCATTGCTTCAAAGCGGCCATCAGCTCCGGATTCTCCGGCTGCAGCTCGGCGTAGCACTGAATGAGCAGCGGCAGCGAAGGCTCCCGCTCCCAAATCGGCGTGTCCAGCATGCCGTCGATGAGCGGACGGTAGCCTTCCTTCATCTTACCGGCGGCGCCATGGCGGAACGCGGCCAGCAGCTCCTCCCAGCTGACGCCTTCGTACCAGATTTCTTCCCCGGCATCCGCCTCGCCGCCGGCAGCCCGCCAGCCAGCCGTCCATGTTCCCTGATATTCCCCGATGAACACTTGTCCCCGGCTTTCCGCGCTTCCTTCCACCCGATCCAGCCGATTCAAAAACACGATTTGCACGACGCTTCCTCCTTCGCCCGCGGGGCGGGCCGATAATGGCGTTCCGCCGTCCCCGCCGCCCCGCAAAGCGCAAAAAAGCACCTCCCGCGCGCACGGCGGATGAGGTGCTTCCTCTTCCCAACAGTCTGGAACGATTCCAGAATAGCAAAGAAACGGGAGTTTGACAAGTATTGGATACCTCCTCTTTTTCCGATTGGGATTGCCGCCGCGAATGGCGTATAATGAAAACTTAGCAAACGATCCACGACGGAGGACTCATCCCATGCAGCTGAAAGATTTCGATTTCCTGTCCGACAGCACCGAGCAAACATCCACGCGCTTCGTCACGTTCATCAGTCCGAAGATGCACCGCTTCGACCTCGCGATTTTGACCACCAACCGTTTCTACGGCAAAAAGATCGTGATCGACATGCAATCCGGACGTTCCGGGGTCTTGGGGCCCGACGATCTGGAGGAAGAAGGCGTACTGGAAAATGTCTTCCGGATCAGCGAGGAACAGGCGCAAGAGCTGGCCCAATTCCTCGTGCTCGTACTCGGGGCCGTGCACTTCACGGACTGAACCGGACGTCCGCCCGATCCTTCGCGCCGTATAAAATCGGAGCCGCCGGCCGAAGCTATTCGGAAATTCCACCTGCCAGAGGGAGGTTATCCGAATGCCCCGCTTCCTGCCCGAGAAAAAGCAGCCGGACCACGATCTGGCGACCGTATTGTCCCAGCGCAACGACCTGACCGCCGAAGAGTTCCCGGAAGGGCCGTACGGCTCCCCTTCTCTGGTGGAGTCATTGGGAAAGAGCACCCCGTGGCGGGACGACCAGCGTTCCCAGAACGCGTACCGTTACGAGAACCGGGAATTCCATGCCGGTCTGGACCGCGCGTTCCCCGGCGATTACGACATCCACGACGAAGCGCCGGACGAGAACACCTGAAAGGTTCGAACCATCAAGCCATCCGTGCCGCGTTTTCGGCCGCGCGGATGGCTTTTTCGCCTGGCGAAAACGCGCTAACCGCTTCCGACAGCCTCTTGATCCTATTGCCATGAAAGCGTCTTCGTTCCATAATGGGAATGCGACTCCATTTAAAGGACGTGGATTCATGGACTTCAGACCGTTATCCGATTTCATTGACCGAATCACGGACCGGCGCATCCCTTGGGCCGAGGTGCTGGTCATGCACCGCAATGAAACGGCGTTCCGGTACCGCAGCGGTTATGCAGACCTGGAACGCGGAATCCCGATCGACGACCGGGCGATTTTCCACCTCTATTCGATGACGAAAATCTTGACGTGCACCGCGGCGCTGCAACTGGTGGAGAAAGGCGCGATGCTGCTTGGAGACCCGCTTTCGGCCTATTTGCCCGAATACGCCGAAATGACGGTCCGCAAGACGCTTCCGGATGGCAGCGTCGAGTTGGAAAAAGCGGATCGGCCGATCGCGGTGCGCAACCTGTTTACGATGACGGCCGGCTTCTCCTACGATCTCGGAGCCCCATCCATCCGGGAAGCCGCGAAACGCACGAACGGCAAATTGCCGACGCGGGAGTTCGCGGCCGCGCTCGCGAAAGAGCCTTTGCTTTTCGAGCCGGGAACGCGGTGGAATTACAGCCTGTGCCATGACGTGCTGGCCGCGCTGGTCGAAGCCGTGGACGGGAGACGATTCGGAGATTACGTTCGGGAGGAGATCACCGGCCCGCTCGGGATGCGCGACACCGGCTTCGATCTCACGGAGGAGCAGCAGGGCCGATTCGTGCCGCAGTACGGATATCATGACGCGATGGGCAAACCCGTACGTCAGGACGGAAACGGGTTCCGGATCGGCACGGAGTTCGAGAGCGGCGGCGCGGGACTGATGTCCACCGTGAGCGACTTCGCCTTGTTCCTGAACGCGCTGTCGAATCGGGGAACGAGTCCGGACGGCGTGCGCATCCTATCTCGGGCAGCCGTCGATTTGATGCGGACGGACCATCTGACAGACCGAACGCGCGGCGATTACAATTGGGAGCATCATGCCGGTTACGGCTACGGGTTGGGGGTCAGAACCCATATTTCCAAGGCGGGAAGCGGATCGCTCAGTCCGATCGGCGAATTCGGCTGGGCCGGCGCGGCCGGATGTCTGGCGATCATCGATCCGGAATCGCAGCTCACCGTCATGTATGCGCAGCATATGCTGAACAGCCAGGAGCCCTACGTCCATCCGCGGCTGCGGAATCTCGTATACGCTTGTTTGTCGTAGCAGTAAAAAAACGGCGACCCTCCTCGTTTCACTTATAACAGGAGGGTCGCTATTTATCCTTCGTTTAACAGATCTTTATTTTTCACCAGATCTTCTATCTCACGAATCAGATCGCGCAACATGTTGAAAGCCTTCTCCAGACCGGTTGGATCTTCTGTGACCAAGGTCAATATGTCGTTTATTCTATCGGAGTATTTGCTTGGGACCATGTGAAATGAATCGGCGATGGCGGAAGCTCCTTTTTCGTTCATCCAGAAGGTTTCGTTAAGCGCAAACAAAACCTGGTTCAAACAAGAAACGGATCTAAACCAGCATCCGGCAATGTAAGACAAATCTTTTTTATAGATCCCTTTTTTTCCAATCTCAAGAGAGAAATTGGCTTCCCATAAAAATTTTGAGATGATTGCTCTTTGCATGACGTGCGGGTACGGATTCGTTCTGGACTTCAATTCTCCAACGAAACCTGACGGATCCCAAAGCACCTTGCACAACGCTATTTCAGCTAAATACACGGCATTGATAAATCCGTGAGGATGCCCCGGCTGATAGTCGATCGTGATGTCCCCCCTCATGCATTGATCCATTACTTTTGACACTTTATCAAGATCGCGGTACAAAAAATCGACCGGTATTTGATTCACTTTAAGCCAACCACCGCCATTTATCCATGGTCCCCAGCCGCCTATTTCTGTGATTAAGTTGTCTCTATTATCGTCATCCAACATGGAGGCTTCCCGACGAAGCTGGGCAATGTCTAAACCGCTGTTGGCGTTATAATAAATTCCGATGTCAATATCGGAGTTGGGATTGTGAGTCCCCCTGGCTCTTGAACCGCCTAGAACCAAAGCATGCACACCATCGACTTGCTTAAGTCGATTCATCATTTTTGAGATCATCGTTTGCACATCCATACTTCTCACTCCGTTCCGAATACGACCTCTTTTTTAATGAATATCGTTTTCCATACTCTCAGGTCAAGGCTTCCCGCGTTTTTCATCAAAAACAAACGTTCTGGGAAAACTGCAGCTATGAAAAAAGCGATGATCATGCTATTGGGGTGTCTGTGTTGCATTTCCGGTTGGCATGCCGGGGCAAGCCAAGCCCAACGCCCGGAGGCGCCGGCCCTTCCGATCCTTCTTTATCATTCGATTGCGGAAGACTCGGATGAATTGGCGGTGTCTCCTTCCCGTTTCGAGGAGCAAATGCGGTATCTTCGGGACAGGGGATATCATCCGTTGAAATTCGCCGATCTTGAAGGTTGGGAGGAAGGCCGTCTTCCGCCGAAACCGGTTGTCGTTACGATGGATGACGGATACGAAAACCAGTATACGGCAGCCTTCCCCATTCTGCGGCGGACGGGGATGAAAGCGACGATCTTTGCCGTTACGGGAAACATCGGCAAGACGGATCGTCTCGCTTGGGGGCAGCTGCAGGAGATGGAAGCGTCCGGACTCGTGGATGCGCAGTCCCACACGGTCACCCATCCGGACCTGACCAAACTTAACCCGTCGGAAAAAGCACAAGAGCTGAAGGAGTCCCGCAACGCCATCTACCGGCATCTCGGCCATCGGCCGATTGCTTTCGCGTATCCCTATGGCCAATACGATCAAGCATCCATCGAGGCGGTGAGACTGGCAGGTTACCGGTATGCGGTTACGGGCGAGCCGGGGTATGCCGAACGGAGTCAGGGCCTTCTGGCGCTTCACCGGATTCTGATCATGAACAAAACGGAAATGGAGGAATTTCGTTCTTTATTTCCGTAAAGGCGGCATTTTTTAAAATACCGACGGTATCAATGGACATGAAAGAAGATGACCCGATAGGAGTCATCTTCTTTCAGCGCAGCTTTTTACGTCAAGCTTACACCGCGAAAGGATCCGCGTCCGCCTCGGCGTGGCTTTCCAGCAGCTTGAGCAGCCCGCCGAACTCCAGTTCCTCGAATTTGCGGGCGGCCGAATCCATGCGGAGGCGCAGGCGGCACTCCGACAGCTCGCACGACACCGGGGCGTCCAACCGGATCCGCGCCAAATCCCGGGACAAATGCAGCATGTCGAGATTCGCTTCGATTTTCGAACGGACGCCTTTCGGAAGCTGCTCCAGGTTTTCCAGCACGCCTTCGATGGACCGGTAATCGACGAGCAGCTTGACCGCCGTTTTCTCGCCGATCCCTTTGACGCCGGGGTAATTGTCGCTCGTATCTCCCATGAAGCCTTTCAAATCGATGATCTGCGCGGGCGTCAGCTGCCGTTCCTCCATGAGGAAGTCAGGGTCGTATACCGCGTAATTCAACTTGCCTTTCTTCATGATCACGACCTTGACGTTCTCGCTCACCAGCTGCAGCATGTCGTGATCGCCGGTCAAAATATAGACGTCGGCTTCCGAACTCAGCCTTCCGGCCAGCGTGCCGATGCAGTCGTCCGCCTCGTATCCGACCACGCCGACGTTCCGGATGCCCATGTCTTCGACCACTTCCTTCACGAGGTCGAATTGGGGGATCAGCTCATCCGGCGGGTCGCCGCGGTTGCCCTTGTAATCCGCGAACTGTTCCGTGCGGAACGTCTTGCTGCCCATGTCCCAGCAGCACACGACGTGCGTGGGGCGGAACGTTTTGACCGCATCGAATAAATATTGAATGAAGCCGTACACCGCGTTGGTCGGAAGACCCGCGCGGGTTTTGCGGATAAAGCCCGAATACGACGTCGCGTAAAACGCCCGGAACAACAGGGCCATGCCGTCGACAAGCATCACTTTGCTGCGGTCCATGCCACCCGACCTTTCTGATCCAATCGGCGAATCTTTCAGACTATCGTCCATTATATCATAAGGTTCGTAGATTCATGGACGCGATTGCGGCAGCCAAGCGGCGATCCGCTCGGCCGCCTCTTGCAGCCGCGCCTCGGATTCGACGATCGCCAGGCGCACGTGCCCTTCCCCGCGGTCACCGAAGGCGCTGCCGGGAACGCTGGCCACGCCGGCCCCTTCCAGCATGGCTTGGGAGAACGCGCGCGACGTCCAGCCCTCCGGTACCGGTGCCCACAGGAACATCGTCGCTTTCGGCACCGGCACGTGCCAGCCGGCTTGGCGCAGGCCCGCGACCAACACGTCCCGCCGCTTCCGGTAGACCTCCGCCACCGGCTCTAGAGCGCCGGCCATATCCAACTCCAGCGCCTTGATGCCGGCCTCTTGGACCGCGAGGAAGACGCCGAAGTCGATATTGTCCTTCAAAGCGCGCAGCGACGCCAGCGCTTCCCGGCTGCCGACGGCGAATCCGAGCCGGGCGCCGGCCAGGTTGTACGTCTTGGACAGCGAATGGAACTCGACCGCCGTCTCTTTCGCGCCCGGCACCTGCAGCACGCTCGGCGGGCGGAAGCCGTCGAACGCCATTTCGCTGTATGCGTTGTCGTACACGAGCAGCACGCCGCGCCGCCGGGCCTCCCGCACCGCCCGCTCCAGGAAGGCGAGATCGGCCACCGCCGAGAGCGGATTGCTCGGATAGTTCAAAATCATGAATTTCACGCGCGCCCAGACGGCGTCCGGAATCGCATCGAAGTCCGGCAGAAAGCCGTTCTCTTCCGTAAGCGGCAGCGGAATCGCCTCGACTCCTCCCACGGCCAATCCCGCGCCGTAGACCGGATAGCCGGGATCCGGCAGCAACGCGGCATCTCCCGGGTTCGCGAAGGCCAGCGCCAGATGCCCCAACCCGTCCTGCGTGCCCATAAGCGACAATACTTCCCGCTCCGGGTCGAGCTCGACGCCGAAACGATACCCGTACCAACGCGCGACCGTTTCCCGGAACCGCTTCGTCCCTTCGGTGCCCGGATAACGGTACAGGTCTTCCCGCATCGCCGCAGCCGCCAAGGCTTCCCGAACCGGAAGCGCGGGCGGGCGGTCCGGACTGCCGATGTCCAGCGCGATCACGTCCGTCCCGCCGTTTCTCGCCTTCTCCTTCCAAGCCGCCACTTCCGCGAATATCGCCGAACCGAGCCGATCCAGCCGATCCGCTCTCCATTTCGTATGCTCCATTTTGCTAAAACTCCTTTTTCCCGCTCACGCCGCCGGAATCAATCCCGCAACGTCGATATGCCAAGTCATGTATAGCAGCACCGCAACCAGTCCGCCGTACAGGATCCCCATGCGGATTCTGGCAAGCAGAGGCACCTCGTAATAATGCTCGGATCGATAGAGACGTCCTTCCGTCCGAACCTTGAACGAGACTTCCCCGTTTTCGTCCGGCGGCTGCACTTTCGTCAGCATCACCCGGTCGATCGTGCAGCTCTGGGACAGTTCGAGCTCCCCCCGAAACGACAACGGCTCCCACCAGAATTCCACGATGTGCGTCCCGTCCAGCCTGCAGTAGGCGGTAAACGGCAGTTCCCTCTGATGGGCTTCGCCCGCCCAATACCAGGACGGCATCGCCGGATCGGCCGCGGCCCGGTACTCGCCCACGACTTCGTACGATTCTCCCTTGCCGCGGTCTCTGATGAACCGTTTATACATTTCCCACAGAAACATCAGCCAAATGACGAAAAAGAGGAAACTCCCGATGTTCCACAGGATAAACGGTCCCGCGATTACGCCGACCAGCCACAGCCAGCGGCTTACCGCGCCGACGACGCGGCCGCCGTCCAGCGGGTGGATGGGCAGCAGGTTGATGAGGTTTAGGAAAAATCCGATATAAGCAAGCGCGAACCAAATCTCCTGACCGCTCCACCATCCGGCCGCGTAACAGGCGAAGGCGCCCGCGGTTCCGAGCAGCGGGCCGCCGATCCCGAGCTTCGCTTCGGTCAACGCGTCCTTGGGGTGCCGTTTCATCGTGATCAAAGCGCCCACGAAAGGGATGAACATCGGCGCGCTGACCGGAACGCCCGCCCGGCGCGCCGCCCACACGTGCCCCATTTCGTGAACGAACAGGAGCAGGACGAACCCCACCGCGAACGTCCACGGGTAGACGATCGCGTAGACGCCGATGCTCACCAGCATCGTAATTAATGGTTTGCCGATTTTCAGGAGCAGCAGCAACAACGTTTTGAATTTGCTGAGCAGGACCAAAAGCCCGGCTCCCGCCGCCCAAGTCCCGCTGCCCCGGGCCTTCCGGTTTTTGTTCGGAATGTTCCGCTCCAGCTCCGACACGGCCGTACCTCCTTGGGGGATTGGTTACCAGTTCTCCTCGTACAGTTCTTCTTTGAAGCCGACCGTCACCTTGCGTCCGTCCGTGACGACCGGGCGTTTGATCAATTTCCCGTTCCCGGCCATCAACCGGATTTTTTCTTCCTCCGTCATCCGCGGGAGCCTGTCTTTCAGCCCCAGCTCCCGGTAAGCGTCCCCCGAAACGTTGAACCATTTCTGGATCGGCAGGCCGCTGAGCGGGATCCACTCCGCCAACTGTTCCGGAGACGGAGCCTCTTCCCACAGGTTATGCAGCTCCAGCTCGTACCCGCGGTTCTGCAGCCATTTGACCGCGCTGCGGCAGGTGCCGCAGACGGGGTAATGATAGACCGTCAAAGTTCTTGTTGCCATGCTTGCAGAACTCCTTCCAAATCTCGCAAATCCCGCGGCAATTCCGCCGTCAGTTCCATTGCCGCGCCGGTTACGGGGTGACGGAACACCAACTGCCGGGCGTGCAAGGCTTGCCGCGCGATGACGTTCTTCAGCCGAGCGGCCAAATCCGGCGGGGTCCGCGACTCGTCCGTATAGTAGTCGTCTCCGATCAAGGGACACCCGACGTGCAGCATATGCACCCGGATTTGATGCGTACGTCCGGTGCCGAGCCGGATATCGAGCGCCGAAGCCCCGCAGGGATAAGCGGCCGCGACGGAGTAATACGTCAGCGACGGCGCGCCGTCCGTCCGCACGACCCTCCGATGGGGATCGTCCGACGCGCGGCCGATCGGCGCGTCCACTTCTCCGCGGTTCTTCGGCGGACGGCCGTATACGTAGGCGCGGTAATGCTTCTCAACGCCGCCTTCGGCCATCTGCTCCGCCAGTTGCTGGTGCGCGTACGCGTGTTTGGCGACGACGACCAGGCCGGACGTGTGCTCGTCCAGCCGGTGGACCGGATGGAAGCGGCACGTCTCGCCTCGCTCCCGCCAATAAAACACGATTCCGTTCGCCAGGGTGCCCATGTAATGTCCGGTCGTCGGATGGACGATTTGCCCGGCCGGTTTGTTCACGACGAGCAGATGGTCGTCTTCGAACACGATGGACAAATCCATCGGCTGAGGCAGGATCTCGGCCGAAACCTCCCGCTCGATGCGGAGTTCGATCCGATCGCCTGCCGCGACCGGCTGGTTCGTCCATGCGCGGCGCCCGTTCACCGTGATTCCTTCCTCGGTGGATTTCAGCTTCACCAGCAGCCGCCGGGACACCCCGAGCCGGCGCTGGAGCACGTCGCGGAGCGGCTTGCCGTCATCGGCGGCTTCCGCCGTCCACACCAGCGGATCGTAATAGCGGCTTGCGCCTCCGGTTCCCGTCGTCACGCTTCCGGCCTCCGCCGGAACACCTCGGCGCCGCGTTCGTATTCGACGTCGGCCGCCCCGAGCCTGGCATTGGCCGCCCGCGCGGCCGCGAAGAAGAAATCCGACAGCCGGTTCAAATACCGGCCCACCTCCGCCGGGCACGGAGCGGCCGCCGCCAAAGAAGTGACTCGCCGCTCCGCGCGGCGGCAAACCGTCCGGCAGACGTGCAGGAGGGCGGCGGGCTCGCTGCCTCCGGGCAAGATAAAGCGCCGGAGCGGCGGAGACGCCGCCTCGTACTCGTCGATCCAGCGCTCCAGCCTTTCCGTCATGTCGGGCGAAACCTTCATTTTCTCCGGTTCGGGCGTTGCATAGGACAAGTCGGAGCCGCAGTCGAACAGCTCGTGCTGGATCCGGGTCAGGCGATCGGCGAAACCGCCCCACTTCCCGGCATCCTGCGCCGCCGCCCAAGCGGCGGCCTGGCCGACGAACGCGTTCAGTTCGTCGATCGTTCCGTAAGCCTCGACCCGCGGATCGTCCTTCGCCACGCGTCCCCCTCCGATGACGGAGGTCCGTCCTTCATCCCCGGTGCGGGTATAGAGTTTCATGGTTGTTCCTCCTATAATCGGGAGTTTGACGGAGTCAAACTCTCTCTGCTTGGGGAGTTTGACGGAGTCAAACTCTCTCTGCTTGGGGAGTTTGACGGAGTCAGACTCTCCGGCCTTTCAATTCGGAAGCGAAGCCGGCCGTCAGCCGGTATACGGCGTGGCTCTCCCCGGCCAGACGCCGGACGGCCTCCGCCAGCTCCCCGGCATAACGCCGTTCCCAAGGGTCGTCCGCCAAGCCGGCGTACGGTTCCTCGCTCACGACGATTCGTTTGCCTTGATAAGCCAAAATCGCTTGCACGACTCTTCGCAAGGGCGTATCGTCCCCATCTCCGGGCGTCCCCGGCCGTGCGCCTGCGATGCGGTCGCGCCGCAGCGCCGCGCGCAGCCACCCGGACAAGCTGTCGACGACCAACACCCGGCGATCCGCGCGGAATAGATTCGATTCAAGATTGATTCGGGTAATGACGGCGTCCAGCGTTTCGTCGGCCGTCCATTCTTTCCAGACGAAGCCGGTTGGGCCGGGTTCCGCTTCGGTTCGCGGCGGAGGACTCCCCTCTCCCGGAAACGCCGGACAGGACAAGCGGATCGCTTCTCTCCCGAGCGACTGCGCCCATTGCGCGGCATAAGCCGATTTTCCGCTACCGACGCCCCCAAGGATCAACAGCAGCATCCCCCGTCCCTCCTCCGACCCGACTATCACCACTATAGCATATCGCCCGCGCCTTCATAAATTAGAAACCCTTGAAGACCCGGATAGCAGACCGTTTGGTGAAGGGAGAATTCCGTTCGGAGATGAGGAGCGGGACGAAAGCGGTTGTCCGTTCGCAAACCGGCATTCGGAGGAAAAGCCGGTAATGGAATGGAAACGCGGCGGCGGAGGCGGTACAAGAATAAAAAAAAGCCCGGTGATCGAATTCACCGAGCTTTCATATGTTTGACTTTCCATTGCATCATATATTCGTTGATTTTGACATCCAGTTGGCGGCTGATCAGGATGACCGGGTCCGCCGTGAACGACGCTTCCCTGAGAAACGTTTCGGCCATTCTTTGCCGGAGATCGTCGATATCGTCGGTCAACCGCGCTCCGGGCTTCGGCCGTGCAAGCTTGTCGTCCATCCGATGGGGATTGAAGACGGCATGGGCATCGGACTGGAGAGCCGGGGCATTCTCGCAACGTTCTGCCGCGTCCATGTTCTCTCTCCCTTCTATTCTGCCATACTTCCGAAAAAGATGAAAACCATGGTAATTATAGCAGTCTATTTGCGATTTCACAACAATATTCGATAGATTCCCCGGTTTATTTGATCTTGTTCAAAAAATTGCCAATTCTTTCGAGCGCCTCGTTCAACTGAGAAACGGAGGTGGCGTAGCAGCAGCGGAGGAACCCTTCCCCGCCTTTGCCGAACACGTGGCCGGGAACCGCCGCGACTTTCGCTTCCAGCACCAAGCGTTGGGCGAATTCTTCCGAGCTCATGCCGGTCGATTGGATGGATGGAAACGCGTAGAACGCTCCCTGCGGCTCATGGCAAGGCAGGCCAATCTGCCGGAAACCCTGTACGACCAGCCTTCTGCGCTGATTGTAAGACTCGATCATCCGGTCCTTCTCTTCCAGTCCCGTCGGGCTCAGCGATTCCAAAGCGGCGACCTGCGCCATGATCGGCGCGCACATGATCGTATATTGATGGATTTTCAGCATGGCGGAGATCAAGTCGGGATGCCCGCACACGTATCCCATCCGCCATCCGGTCATGGCGAAAGCTTTGGAAAATCCGCTGACCAGAATGGTCCGGTCCTTCATGCCGGGCAGCGACGCAAAGCTGACGTGTTTGGAGCCGTACGTCAACTCGGCGTAGATTTCGTCCGTAATGACGATCAAATCGTGCTCCCGCACCAGCTTGGCGATCGGCAGCATATCCTCGTAGGTCATGATGCCGCCCGTCGGATTGCTGGGATAGCAGAGAACGAGCACTTTGGAACGGGGCGTAATGGCGGCGCGCAAGTTTTCGGCCGTCAGTTTGAACTGGTCTTTGGCGAACGTCTCGATGCCGACCGGAACGCCGCCGGTCAGCGCGGTGATCGGGCCGTACGGAAGGTAGGTCGGCTCGGGAACGAGGACTTCGTCTCCCGGCTCCAGCAATGCCCGCAGCGCCAGGTCGATGCCTTCGCTGCCGCCCACGGTCACGACGATTTCCTTGGCCGGATCGTAGTCCAACTGGAATTGGCTGTTCAGGTAGCCGGCAATCGCATCCCGAAGCTCCGGCATTCCGGCGTTGGCGGTATATTGGGTCCTCCCTTTTTCCAGGGAGTACACGGCCGCGTCCCGCACTCTCCACGGCGTAACGAAATCAGGCTCCCCGACGCCCAGGGAAATGATGTCCTTATCCTTGCTGTTGCTCACCAAATCGAAAAAACGCCGGATTCCCGAAGGAGGAATGGCCCGGACTTTGGAGGACAAAAACCGCTCGACTCCCGAGTTTTCCGGGATTTCGACGGCGGTCTGCGACATTTCCTTATCTCTGATCATGGACACCGATCCTTTGCGCTTAGCGGACGGTTATGCTTACGGGGACACCAACAATCGACCGTCGTCCTCGAATTCCTCGAAAATGATGCCGTCCTGCTTGTATTTTTTCAAAATGAAGAACGTTTTCGTCGAAATGACGGAGTCGATGGTCGCCAGCTTGTTGGAGACGAAGGAAGCGACTTCCTTCAGGTTTTTGCCCTCGATCTCCACGCACAGATCGTATGCGCCGGACATCAGGTAGACGGATTTCACTTCCGGATACAGGAAGATGCGCTCCGCGATGCTCTCGAAGCCGCGTCCCCGCTCCGGGGTGCACTCCACCTCGATCATCGCCGTGACCTTCTCGTCGTCCACCTTGCTCCAGTTCACGACCGCCGCGTACTTCACGATGACGTGGTCCCGTTCCAGCTCGTCGATCGCCGCCGCCACTTCCGCCTCCGTAGAACCCAGCATGGTGGCGATGGTCGCCGCGGACAAGCGCGCGTCTTCCTTGAGCAGGTCCAGGATGCTTAACTTCAGTTGATTCATCGCGATCCCTCTTTTGTCTAAGATCCGGTTCCCCCGGCATCCGGCGAAACGTTTCGGACTGTTCTTAAGATTACTCTTCATATTACATCAAAAACAGGCTCGGTGGGAAGACGGAAAACCGTTTGGGGCAAGCGGAGCCATTGGAAAATGACGGGAGCCCCTCGGCCGGAGAATGGCTGCGTTTGGCATCGCATCGTTCGTATCTCTTTTCCAGCCATTGCGTAGCGCGCCCGTCACGAGCAGCGAAACGGGCATGCTGAGCGCGAGGCCGAAGACGATGGTCAGCGCCGGGTCAGCGGAAAATACGCCAGCGTAACGCAATAATTGCCTCCACGGCCTTGGCCGTTCCACGATATCGTCGTAACCGATCCGGATGACGATCCAACCGTCGTTGACCAGATGCATGTGACGGATCCGTTCATCGCAGAATTCCAGGAAGTCCCTCACCTCGTATTCGGGATGCAAGTACTCAAGGTTGCCGAATACCGGAATCCAAATTTTTCTCTGCATCTCTTTCTCCGCATGTGCGTGCCCGGCCTCCAGACGGCGTTTGCGTTCTCCCTTCCTGCGTGCGAGATGGCTGTCCAGCCATTTTCGGTGCTCCTGTTCGAATCGGTCCATGCTCATCTTGATCCCCTCTTGACGACCGGCAAAACAAAACGCCGCCATTCCGGACTCTCGTCCGAAATCGGCGGCGCATGCTTTGCGTCGGAATATGAATTTATAGACATACTATGCCGTTTTTGTCGGCGGTTCAAGAGGGTGCGATATAAAATTATTGCGTTTGGGCAATAATTCCGCCGCTGATCCGTTCGCTCGATCGGAATTATTGCGTTTGAGCAATCATTCGGGGGTCTGCGCGAGTAAGAGTGTACATTTCCCCCATTTTATTGCCTAAAAGCAATAAAATCGCTCCGATGAGGCGTTAGTTGGCCAAATTATTGCTTTAAAGCAATAATTCAAAAGCGGCGTGGAAAGAGGCCGGAGTTTCCGGGGTTTCCCTCGCCTACAGACGGCCGCCGCCGCGAAGATTCGCCCGGCTCAGCCGGACTTCCATGTCGCGGCGGTCCGACTCGGACAGCACGTGCTGGACGTTGAAGCAAGAAGGGCACACGTACACGGTCAGCGAGAACGGGGCTTTCAGCACCGGGCCCCCGAGCATCTCATGCTCGAGCGGCCGAAACGACTCCGGCGACACGATCCGCTCGCCCGCCTCCAGCATGTACTCCCGGCACATCGGACATTCCGGGGCGGCTTCCTGGTCATCCATCAGCCGCTCGACCGTTTCTTCGAATTGAAGGAGCGTCTCGTTCTTCTCCCTCAAGTCGCGATCCTCCATCCAAGACAGCCCTTCCTCGCCGCCTGCCGGGACCTCGCCCTCTTCCTCTGCTTCTTCCTCTTCATCCGGATCGTCCAATCCGATCGTCAGCGTCCGGTAGCCGTCCAATTCATTTTCGCATATCGGACAATATTTTTCCGGCTCGGCGCCTTCCTCTTGGGGAATCTCGTTCTGACACCATAGACACACGACAACGGCCATTTCCGTGCCTCCCTCCCGTTGCTTCGATTCAGCTTCTTATCCTGCGTTCCATAAATACACGACGCCCAAAACGATGAACAATACCGCAACCGCGAACAACGTGCCCCACAAATACTTCATCCGGTCTTCCTCCGATTCACATCACCGCAGCGCCGACCACGTAGGAGAGCGAGACGGACAGGATCATGGCCAGCAGGCCGACGGCCCGGTTGTCCTTCGCGATTTCCTCGTCGATCCGGAACACCGGGGTCAAAAACTCGAACAGAAAATAGGCGGCCAGCAGCAGCACGAAACCGACGGCGGCCCAAAGCAGGCTTTCGTAAATCGAATCGTTGGCGAGGATCGAGAAACGGAAAATGTTGCAGATTCCGAAAATTTTCCCGCCGGTGGCCATGGCGGCCGCCACGTTTCCCTTGCGGATTTCTTCCCAACCATTATACCGGGTCACCCGCTCGAACACGCTCAGAAACACGAGCAGCGCCAGGACGCCCACCGAAAAATAAGCCAGGACGGACGCCAGCGGATACCGCATCATCGAATCGACCAAGCCCTGCATGGGATCCCCTCCGTCAGCGGAGTTCGGCGACCGTTACGCCCGCACCGCCCTCTCCGTAATTGCCGAGCCGGTAGCTTTTCACGTGCTTGTGCCTCCGCAGGAAATCCTGCACGCCGGCGCGCAGGGCGCCCGTGCCTTTCCCGTGGATGAGGTAAACCTGGCCCAGGTTGGCCAGGAACGCTTCGTCGAGGAACCGGTCGACTTCCAGAATGGCCTCGTCCAGCGTAGCTCCCCGCAAATCCAGTTCCGTCCGAAGGTTCTCGTCCCTCGTACGCTTTACGGAAGGCGCGGTTTGCACCTGCGGCTTGGCTGCCGCTTGCTTTTTGACGGGCTCCAGGTCGGCCAGCGCGACTTTCATTTTCAAAATGCCGAGCTGCACCAAGGCTTCCCCGCCCCCGGACAACTCGACGACATGCCCTTTCTGACCGCCGAGCGATAACACTTTGACCTCGTCGCCGGGTTCGATCTTGGCCGCCTTTCCTCCGCCCGAAGGGCGGGGACGCGCCGCCGCGGCCGGAACCGCGTCGTCCAGCCGCCGGCGGGCCTCGATCAGCTTATGCTCCTTGACGGAAGCGCCTTCCTCCAACGCCATCCGGCGAAGATCGGCGATGATCTCCTCGGCTTCGCGCCGCGCTTTGGACACGGCGGCCCGGGCTTCCTCCCGCGCTTCGTCCAGCAGCTTGGCCTTCTGCTCCTGGAACTTGCGGCGCTCGTCTTCGATCTGCTGCCGAAGCTTCTCCACCTCGGCGCGCAGCCGTTCGGCGGTCGCGCGCTCGGATTCCGCCCGCCGGCGGTCTTGCTCGAGCGAGGCGATCATCGTGTCGACTTTCAGCTCGTCCTCGCTGACTTCGCCGCGGGCATGCTCGATAATGCTGCGCGGAAGGCCCAACCGTTCGGCGATGGCGAACGCGTTGCTTCGCCCGGGAACGCCGACGAGCAGCCGGTACGTCGGCCGCAGCGTCGCCGCGTCGAACTCCATGCTGGCGTTGACGAGTCCCTGACGGTTGTACGCGTAGGCTTTCAGCTCGCTGTAGTGCGTCGTCGCGACGATCCGGCAGCCGATCCGGTGCAGGTGCTCGAGAATCGCGATCGCGAGCGCCGAGCCTTCGGCCGGATCCGTTCCGGCGCCGAGCTCGTCGAGCAGCACGAGGCTGCGGGACGTCACCTGGCCCAGGATGGAGATCAGATTCGTCATATGGCTCGAGAACGTGCTCAAATTTTGTTCGATGCTCTGTTCGTCCCCGATGTCGGCATAAATCCCGTCGAACACGCAGAGCGTGCTGCCTTCCGCGGCGGTGACGAACAGCCCGGACATGGCCATCAGGCTGAGCAGGCCGATCGTTTTGAGCGACACCGTTTTGCCGCCCGTATTCGGACCCGTCACGATGATCGCGGAGTAAACGTTTCCCATCTCGACGTCGATCGGCACGACCTGCTTCGGGTCGATAAGCGGATGCCGCGCCCGCCGCAGATCGAGCCTGCCCTCGTCGTTCATCGACGGCAACGTCGCGAAGTCGGATGCCGCCAAGGCCGCTTTGGCAAAAATAAAGTCGAGCAAGCCCAGCGTTTCCGTATCTCCGATCAGAAGGTCGGCTTTCTGCCCCGTCAGCTCGCTGAGCTTGCGCAGCACCCGCTCGATTTCCTTCTGCTCGTTCAGCTTGAGCTCCCGGAGCTTATTATTGAGCTGCACCACGGCTTCCGGCTCGATGAACAGCGTAGCCCCGCTGCCGGACTGGTCGTGCACGATGCCGCCGAAATGCCCGCGGTATTCCTGCTTAACGGGGATCACGTAACGATCGCCGCGGATGGTGATGAGCGCCTCCTGCAGCATTTTCTGCACGGAGGAGGATCGGATCATGCTCTCGAGCTTCTCGCGGGCGCGTCCCTCGCTCACCCGGATATCCCGGCGAACGGAAGCCAGTTCCGGACTGGCCGCGTCCAGGACGTCGCCTTGATCGTCGATGCATCGGCGGATTTCGTCCTCGAGCGGCTTGCAATCCGTCAGAGGTTCGCAAAAATCCTCGAGCAGCGGAATTTCGGCTTCTTCCGAGACCGAAGCGACGTATCGCTTCAGCTTCCGGATCCCGGCGATGAGCTGCGCGATATCGTACAGCTCGCTGGGCTGCAGCACGCCCCCCAGCTTGGCCCGGGTCAGGGACGGCCGGACGTCCGTAATGCCGCCGAACGGCGCGGAGCCTTTCAACGCCGACGCCCGCGACGCTTCATCCGTCTCCCGAAGCAGCCTCTGCGCTTCCCGCAAGTCGCGGGTCGGCCGAAGCCGTTCCGCATGCTCCTTGCCGATCGAGGTGGCGCAGGCGGCCGCCAGGCGGCGGACGATTTTATCGTATTCCAATGTATGGAGCGCCTTGTCGTTCACGGCGTGATTTTCCACTCCTCTCGCCCCTTATTATAGCCGAACCGTCCGATCTTGCGAAACCTTCCGCTCATAGGGAAGCGAAGAAAGGATACACTAAGCTTATCTCTCGCGAAGGAGGCAGCAGTCATGACTTTTCTCGGACACGTCGTACGTTTCGTCGTATCCGCGCTCGTGCTGATGCTGGTGGGGTGGCTCGTTCCGAACTTCACCGTCGGCGGGTTCTGGAGCGCACTCCTGCTTGCCCTGGTCATCGCTTTGTTCGGTTGGATACTGGAAGGGATTTTCGGCCGCAACATTTCCCCGTTCGGCAGGGGGATCGTCGGATTCCTGTCCAGCGCCTTGGTCATCTGGCTGGCGCAATTCGTGGTGGGAGGCGTAAGGGCGACGATCATCGGGGCCATCCTCGCCGCCTTGGTCATCGGGATCATCGACCTGTTCATCCCCGTGGGCAGTCCGTTCCGCGCCGCGAAAAACCCCACGCGCAGCTAACCTCGGCGAGAACGGCTGAGCATACATTCCCCCCGGCTTGCCGGGGGTCTGCGGCATTTCCGGGCAGGTTCCGCCTGGGGCAGGATGTTCACGAAGCCGTCAACTTTCGGGTAAACCGGCATTCGGCTCCTATGATAAAATGGAAACTGAAAATTTCCATTTCATTGGAGGAGGAACCGGAAGTGCGGCAATCCATCGCAGCTCTGCTGATCCTCGGCGCCCTCGCGTTCGCGTTGTCCGCTTGCGGCGGCAAGAGCGACGAGACGGCCGGAGCCAGTCCGGCGGAATCGCAAACCGCCTCGCAGGAAATCGTCATCAAGGCGTCGAACTGGGCATTCGACAAACCCGAATATATCGTCCCCAAAGATACGCCGGTCAAAATCGTCCTGGAGCTCGACGGCGGCCACGGCATCAAGGTCCCGGGAACGGACATCAACCTGGGACCCGGCCACACTTCGACCGTCGTCACGCTCAAGGCCGGCACGTATGACTTCCGTTGCAGCATCATGTGCGGAAAAGGCCACAACGACATGGTTTCCAAACTGGTCGTGCAGTAACGGGCCTGCCCAGGCAAACGGGATCGCGTCAGCAAAAAGAAGCCTCCGCTCCACTGCCCGCGGCAGTGAGGACGGAGGCTTCTTCCGTATCCATGGATCTTGAACGCCAACCTTACGGCTGTTCGAGCAGGTCGATCCATTCGTTGAATTCGTTCTGCAGCTTCGCGTACTCCTCGCGCAGCGCCTCATGCTCGCGCCGCAGCGCGGCCAGCTCCGCTTCCGCCCGCGCGCTCCGCTCGGCTTGCTTCCGCGCCTCGCGCTCGCGCTGCGCTTGGGAGGCGGCCCACTCCGCCTCCCGCGCGTCCAAGGCGGCGGCCTGCGCCAGCGCCGCCTCCAGTTCCCGCGCCGCCGCTTCCCGGTCGGCGCTCATCCGCCGCTCGGCCTCGGCAGCCTCGGCCAAGCGCGCTTCCGCGGCCGCGATCCGTTCCTCCGCGGCCTCCCCTTCCCGCAGCGCGGCAGCGAGCCGCTCCTGCAGGTCGCGCGCCGATTCGCGCGCTTCCCGCTCCCGCTCCTCCGCTTCGCGCTTCAGCCGGTTCGCTTCGCCGAGCTCCCGTTCGGCGCGCTCGCGCGCGGCCGTGAGCGCGCGTTGGCGCTCCGCGGCTTGGGCCTCCGCCGTCTGCCGCTTGCGCAAATCCTCGGCCGCTTCGCGGCGCAGCTCCTCCGTTTCCTTCGCGAGCCGTTGGTGGTCCGCCTCCAGCTTGGCGCGCTGTTTCAGCCAGTCCATTTCGCGGGCGAGCCATTCCGCCTTCTCCCCGGCCCAAGCCGCCCGTTCCGCTTCCAATGCGGCCTTCTCTTCCGCCCAAGCCGCCCGGTCCGTCAACCACGCCTCCCGGTCGGCCGAGTGGGCGGCGTCTCTCTCTTCCAGCAGCCTCTCGGCTACCTTGCGGATCTCGGCCTGCGCGCGTGCGGACCGATCCTCCAGCTCGGCCATTCTGGCGGCGAGCTCCTCTTCGGAACGCCGACGCTCATCCCGCCGGTCCGCTTCCCACCGTTCGGCCAGCGCCGACTGCTCGGCCCGCAGCGCTTCCACGCGGGCTTCGGCTTCCGCTTTCGCCGCCTCCATCGCGACCCGCAGGGCCGCATTCTCGGATACGGCGCGATCCAGCTCTTCCGCGATCCGCCCGCGTTCCTCCGCATCCCGCAGCAGGGCCTCCACGTCCGCTTGCTGCTTCAGCATCTCGTCGGCCATGTTCAGCGCCGCGAGCACCGCCAGCTTCGGCAAATCCAGACGGGGATCGCTCTCCGCGAACCGCTGGATCCGCTCGTTCACCCAAGCCGCCGCTTTCCGCATCTGTTCGGGGTTCGAACGCCCTTTGATCGAATAAGGGGTTCCGTATATCTCAACCGTCACGCGCGACACGTTCTCATCCGCCATGGCGAGTACCTCCATTCCCATTGCCTGCCGCCCCTGGTCGGCAAAAAAAGCAGCGAAGTCCTTCAAGCTCCGGCATTGCGGCTCTTGAAGGTATTCGCTGCGCGCGATTCCGTTTCCTGCCTATTTGCGAAGCTCCGCGCCGAAAGATTGTTCCAATTCCGCCAATACCCGGGAATGGACGTCCGCGACTTCCTCATCCGTCAGCGTGCGGTCCGCGTGCCGGTAGACCATCGCCAAAGCCACGCTCTTCCGGCCTTGGCCGAGGCGTTCGCCGGCGTAAACGTCGAATACCGATACGGACTCCAACAATTCGCCGGCCGCCTTGCGAACCGCCTCCGTAAGCGCTCCGCCCGTCACGGCATCGTCCACGACGACTGCCAAATCCCGCTCCGCCGAAGGGAACTTCGGCAACGTGCGGTACAAAATCCGGCGGTTCGCCGACTCGTACACCGGCGCGAGTTCGATTTCGGCCGCGAAGGCGTCCGGAAGGTCGAACGCCCGCTGCAGCTCCGGATGCAGCTGCCCGACGTAACCGATCGTTTCCGATCCGTGCCCGGCGCGCAGCTTCACGGCCGCCGTGCGGCCGGGATGGAACCCGTCCGGCGACGCCGCTTCGTAATCCACCAGCTCGCCCATCCCAAGCCGGGCGAACGCCGCTTCCAGCAAACCTTTGGCGTCATAGAAATCGACCGGCTCCGCCTTGCGGTTCCAGCCTGCCGGCCGCAGATGCCCGGCGAGCAGGATCGATAGCCGCGGCTTCTCGTGCGGCAGGCGCGTCAGCGACTCTTCCTGCGTATGGTAGACGCTGCCGATTTCGAGCAGCGCCACGTCTCCGTTTTTGCGCGACAGATTGTAGGCCGCCGCTTCCAGCAAGCCGGGCAGCATCGTCGTCCGCAGAACGCTGCGCTCTTCGCTCATCGGCATCGCCAGCGCGATGGGCCGCGCGCCTTGCGCCAGCTCCGCGAACATCGACGCGCGTTCCGGCGAAGTGACCGAATAGGAGATCGCCTCCGACAAGCCCGCCCGGGTCAGCGTCGTCCGGAGTTCCCGGCGGATCGCCTGGGCTGTCGTCAGGGCGCCCGTCGTCGTCGGCCCTTCGATCGGCGTCGTCGGGATTTCATCGTAGCCGTGCAATCGCGCGACTTCCTCGATCAGATCGACTTCGCGGCGGATATCGCCGCGCCGGGTCGGTACGGTCACGCGCCACAAGCCGTCCTTCGCCGATTCCGCGTGGAAGCCCAGCCGGGCAAGCAGCGTCTGGACCTCCAATGCCGACAGCTCGGTGCCCAGCAGCCCGTTCGCCCGCGAAAGCGCCAGATCGATGACCGCCGGCACCGGGATTTCCGCGACTGCGGTCGCCGCCCCTTTCGCCGCATGGCCGCCCGCGTAACGAACCATGAGGTCGGCTGCCCGGTCCAGCGCGGCGGCGACTCGGCCGGGATCGACTTCCTTCTCGAACCTCGCCGAGGCTTCCGAACGAAGGCCGAGCTGGCGGGACGTCTTGCGCACGACGCCTCCGTCGAATTTGGCCGACTCCAGAATGATCTCCGTCGTATCCGGCGCGACTTCGGAATTGGCCCCTCCCATGACGCCGGCGAGCGCGATGGCCTTTTCCGCGTCGGCGATGACGAGCATGCGGGGATCCAGCTTGCGGACCTGCCCGTCGAGCGTTTCCAGCGTTTCGCCTTCCCGCGCCAGACGGACTTCAATATGGCCGCCGGCGACTTTGGCCGCATCGAACGCGTGCAGCGGCTGCCCGTATTCCAGCATCACGTAGTTCGTGATGTCGACGATGTTGCTGATCGGCCGGATGCCCGCCGCGATCAGCCGATTTTGCATCCAGAGCGGCGAAGGGCCGATTTTCACCCCTCGGATGTAACGTGCCGAATAGATCGGACAGAGCTCGGGCTCCTGCACCGTCACCGATACGCGGTCGGCCGTCTTGTCCGCCCCTTCGATCAGGTCCCGTTCCGGCTGCGGCAGCTTGACCGGCCGTCCCGTCAAGGCCGACACTTCGTGCGCCACGCCCAGCAGGCTGAGGCAATCGGAGCGGTTCGGCGTCAGATCGAGCTCCAGCACGTGGTCGTCAAGCCCGAGCAGATGAACCGCATCCGCTCCGACGGCCGCATCCGGCGGCAGCACCAGAATGCCTTCTTGCAGCTCCTTCGGCAGCAGCTTGTCGTTGATGCCCAGCTCCCGCGCCGAGCAGATCATCCCTTGGGATTCCACGCCTCTCAGCTTCGCGCGTTTGATCTCCAGGCCCCCGGGCAGCTTCGCCCCGATCAGCGCGACCGGGACCTTCTGCCCCGCGGCCACGTTCGGCGCGCCGCACACGATCTGCAAATCCTCGCCCTGGCCGGCGTCGACCGTGCACACGTTCAGCTTGTCGGCGTCCGGATGCTTTTCGCGCGTTTTGACGTACCCGACCACCACTTTGCTGACGCCCAGGTTGCGGGACCGGACGGCGTCGATCTCGATGCCGCCCCGCGTCAATTTTTCGGCCAAGCCTTCCGGTTCAATGCCGCTTACATCGATATAGTCGGATAACCACCGATAGGAAACGTTCATGGGTAACTCCCCTTTTTATGCGAAAATGGCGTTCACGGACGCGTCGTCACATTTTGGCGAACTGCTTCAGGAACCGCAGGTCGTTCGAATAGAAATGGCGGATGTCGTCGATCTCGTATTTCAGCAGCGCGATCCGCTCGATCCCCATGCCGAACGCGAACCCGGATACTTCCGTCGGATCGTAGCCGCCGTGCTCGAGCACCTTCGGATGGACCATGCCGCAGCCGAGGATTTCGATCCAGCCGGTGTGCTTGCACATCCGGCAGCCATGTCCGCCGCACTTGGCGCACGTCACGTCGACTTCCGCGCCCGGTTCCGTGAACGGGAAAAAGCTCGGGCGGAGCCGGATCTGCATTTGCGGCCCGTACATCTCGCGGACGAATTGCAGCAGCGTGCCCTTCAAATCGCTCATGCGGATGTTCGGCCCGACGACGAGTCCTTCGATCTGCTGGAACATGAAGGAGTGGGTCGCGTCGTCGTCGTCCCGCCGGTACACCTTGCCCGGGCAAATGATCTTGACCGGCGTCTTCCCGTTCGCGGCCTGCATGGTGCGGACTTGTACGGGAGACGTGTGGGTACGGAGCAAAATTTCGTCCGTGATGTAGAACGAATCCTGCATGTCGCGGGCCGGATGGTTTTTGGGCAGATTCAGCGCCTCGAAGTTGAAGTAGTCCGTCTCCACTTCGGGACCTTCCGCGATCTGGTACCCCATGCCGAGGAAAATGTCTTCGATCTCCTCCTGTACTTTGGTCAGCGGATGCAAGCTCCCGATCGCGGGCGCCTTGCCCGGCAGCGTGACGTCGATCGTCTCCGCCCTGAGGCGGCGGGCCGTCTCGGCGCGGTCGAACGCTTCCTGCTTGTTCGCCAATACTTCTTCGATCGCCGCCCGCACGTCGTTGGCGACTTGGCCGATGACCGGCCGCTCTTCGGCGGACAACCCGCCCATGCCTCTTAGGATTTCGGTGAGCTTGCCTTTCTTGCCCAAGTACTCGACCCGGAGATCGTTCAGCGCCGCGGCGTCCGCCACGGCTTCCAGCCGGTCCAGCGCTTCGCGCCGGAGGGCTTCCAATCGCTCTTTCATGGCTCGTTCTCTCCTTTAGTGAATCGTGGTTATTCTTTCGGGCCCCGAAGGGGTCCGTAACGACCGCGAAGGTTTACGCTGTTATACCGGGACCGCTCAATCCGGCTGAGAGTCGATCGGGCTAACGGACACAGCGGACGCTATTCGGGCCATACCGTGAACGTTCGGAATCTAACGGACACGGATGCGCTTATTCGGGGGAAAACACCACTCGATGCCGCGACTTAGCGCCGATAAGGGCCGCTATGTCCGTTACATTTCGAAGATGACCGTTTATCGCCAAATAGCGGCTGCGGTGTCCGTTAGGTTCGCCGCCCGTTCGATGAAGCGCCCTATCGCGGCAGGGGATTGGCCGTGCCTACCAGCTTAACGCCTCTTCCTGAGCGAAGGGGATATCCCCATGGCTCAGGAAAGCGAAATCGGCGGCCGAGCCCATCCTGCAGGACGGAGCTTGGCTTCCGCTCGAGGACATCGTCGGCAGCGAATCGGCGCGTGTCCGTTTGGCCGAAGAACGGCAGCGGCAAACAAAAAAGCCCTTTCTCCCTGAAGGGACGAAAGGACCGTGGTACCACCCTTGTTGGAATGCGCTGCCCCGCCGGGCTGTCCGGCGTCCGAAGACGCGCGTATATACGGCGTTCGGGGCGGACGGCATTCCCGCTTTCCGCGGCGTAACGGGCCGCTGCCGGTTCCCCCTACTGGCATCGGGCCAAGCGGCCGCGCGCGTTCAAGGGACAACTCCGGAGTGAATTTCGGCAGCCTGGTTTCCTAGGGACGCTCCCAGTCTCCGGCGTCCCCTCCCTGCAGGAAGGCGCTGCTTACTTGTCTCCATCACAGCATTTCGAAAATATATCGTTTATTATAGGGCAAACGAGGTTCGCAAAGCAAGCGGGAGCGTCGTAATGGGCCGGCGTGGGCCGCGGAGACGGTGGCCCGAGGGGGTGGACCCCCGGACTCGATCCCGCGGCTGCGATCCGCGCAATCCCCGGAACCGGATTTCGGCGGGTTTGACCCCGGGACGCGTGGCTGCTGCGCGGTACGGACCTTCGGACGGAAACCCGGCGGGAGCGGCCCGGGACGCGAGCCCTTAGCCGGGATGATCCGCCGATCGTAACCCGCGATCTAGCGAACATCCTGTTCCTCCCGCCAGGAGGAATGCCGGAGGCTGCCAACCCCGCGGCCGAGCGGCATCGCGCGGCGGATCGCGGCCGCCACGAACGCCTTCGCCAGACGGCATGCGTCCGGCACGGCCAAGCCGCGGGCCAATCCGGCCGCGGAGGCGGAAGCCAGCGTGCAGCCGGTGCCGTGCGTGTGCGGCGTCGAAAGCCGGGGGGCGCGGAGCCACAACGGTTTCTCATCGCAGCCGACCAACAAGTCCGCCGCCTCTCCGCCGGAGCGATGCCCCCCTTTCAGCAGCACATTTCGGGGACCCTTCCCGAGCAACGCTTGCGCGGCATCCACCATATCCGCTTCCGATCGGATCTCCTCCTCACGAATGCCGAGCAAAGCGCAAGCCTCCGGCAGGTTCGGCGCGAAGATCTCCGCCATCGGCAGCAGCAGCTCGCGCAGCGCGGAGAAAGCCTCCGCGCCGGCAAGATCCGTCCCGTCCTTCGCCGAACGCACCGGATCCACCACGAGACGCGTCACCCCGTAACGCCGGCAAACCCGCGCGACCCGCTCGACGATCTCCGCCGTCGGCAGCATTCCGGTTTTCACGGCGTCCGCGCCGATGTCGGACAGCACGCTCTCCAACTGGGCTTCCACCATTTGCGGCGAAACGGGCTCCACGCGCTGAACGCCCAGGCTGTTCTGCGCGGTGATCGCCGTCACCGCGCTCATGCCGAAGACGCCGAGCTCCTGGAACGTTTTCAGGTCCGCCTGAATGCCCGCTCCCCCTCCCGAGTCCGAGCCCGCGACGGTGAGCGCGAGCGGCATCTGGCCGCTCATCGGGAAGCTCCGGCGGCCAGGCGGGTGAACCGTTCCGGAGCGAACGCCCCGCCGTACGCCAAACCAGCGGGCCGTCCGTCCAGCAGGTCCCCCACCCAGCGGGCGGTCGCCGGGCTCAGCAGAATGCCGTTCCGATAATGTCCCGTTGCGACGACGACCTCCGGCATTCCGGGCACGGGACCGATCAAGGGCCAGCCATCCCGCGTCGCGGGACGAAGGCCGGCCCAGCTGCGGGAAGGCTGCCGCCCGCCCAGGAAAGGAAACATTTTGCCGCTCCACCGGGTCAAGCGGCCGATGCCCTTCTCCGTTACCGACCGCTCGAAGCCCGCATGATCCTCCGACGCCCCGCACACCAGGCTGCCGTCTTGTTTGCCGACCCAATACGCCTGGCTGGAGAACACCATGTGCCGTACTTCCGGCGCCGCCTTCTCGTAGGCGCAGATTTGCCCGCGGATGGGATGCACCGGGACGGCAATCGGAAGCCACCGTTCCCAGAGCGGACTCCAGGCTCCCGCGCACAGCACGGCGCGATCCGCCGCCAACGCGCCCGCCCGCTCCGTTTCCAAGACGGCGCCCGCCTCGCCGCGCGTTTCGAGCTTCGTCACCCCGCCCGCGTCCCCGACGAGGGTTACGCCGGACCTGCGGCAAGCCTCCTCCAGCGCCCGGACCAGCTTCGGCGCCGATACGTGGCTTTCGACCGGGCACCACAGCCCCGCCAACGCCTCGCCGGTGAGCGCAGGCTCCAATTTCCGCAAGTCGGCCGCCTCCAGCAGCTCGCAACGCCCCCCGTATGCGGACTGCCACGCCGCACGGCTTTGCAGCGGAAGCCAGTCGGCCTCGTGCAGCGCCGCCGCCACGCTTCCGGCCCGCCGCCATTCGGCGTCCATGCCGGACGCCTCCTCGACCTCGCGCACGAATTCGGGATAGGCGTTCAAGCTGTCGAGGCACAGCCGGAAAAACGCGTCGGGTCCCGCCGCGTTTTCCGAGAAGGGGGCCAGCATGCCCGCCGCGGCGCCCGACGCTTGCCCTCCGAAGGTTTCCTTCTCGACGACCGTCACGCGGAATCCCCGTTTGGCCGCTTCCCAAGCGCACGAGAGCCCGACGATCCCTCCCCCGACGATAAGAACCGATCGCCCCGCCATTACCATCCGGCCTTTCCCAAGACGGCCGCCCCGCCCGGCGGCCCGAATAGGCTGCCCGCCGGATCGCTGCTGGCGGAGGCGTATTTCTTCTTGGGAATCCTCCCCGCGATCCCGGAGAGACGGCCGGCTTCGAGCGCCAGCCTCATCGCCCGCGCCATCGCGGCCGGGTCACGGGACTTGGCCACGGGCGTGTTGACGAGAACGCCGGCGGCCCCGAGCTCCATCGCCTGCGCGACGTCCGCGGCCGATCCGATGCCCGCGTCCACGATGACGGGCACGCGGGCTTGCTCCGCGATTAATCCGATCGCGTACGGGTTCAGGATGCCGAGGCCCGTGCCGATCGGCGCCCCGCCCGGCATGACCGCCGAAGCGCCCGCTTCTTCCAGCCTCCGGCAAACGATCGGATCGTCGGAGGTATAGGGAAGCGCGACGAATCCTTCCTTGACGAGCCTTTCCGTCGCTTTGAGCGTTTCCAGCGCGTCCGGAAGCAGCGTCCGGGGATCCGCGCTGATTTCGATCTTCACCCAGCGCCCGAGGCCGGCTTCCCGCGCCAGTCGGGCGATGCGCACCGCTTCGTCCGCCGTGCGGGCGCCGGAGGTGTTCGGCAAATAGACCAGCCCGCGGTCTTCCACGTGCTGGAGCATGGAGTCGTCGCCCGCCGCGTCCAGATTGACGCGGCGCACCGCGAACGTAATGACTTCCGCCCCGGAAGCGTCCAAGGCTTCGCGCAGCACGGCGGGGCTGGGAAAATGCCCCGTTCCCAAGAAAAACCGCGAAGACAGCCTGCGGCCTCCGATCACCAGATCGTCCAAATCCGCTTGATCCATCCGATCCGCCTGTTCGATCCGAATTGCCCCATTCGCCAGAAAGTCCCGATTCGCCTGCACGACTTGTTTGGCCCCATCCGCCGGATAATCCCGACCCGCCAGCTGTTCCCGACCCGCCAGATCACCCGGGTCCTCGCGTTCCCATCCCGCCATTTCAACCGCCTCCCACGAAATGCACGAATTCCACGGAGGCTCCCGCCGTCAAGCGGAAGTCCCCCCAGCCGGTCCGCGGCACGATGACGCCGCCTACCTCCGCGACCACCCGCCGTTCCGCCAAACCATGTTGCTCAGCCAGTTCCAGCAGCGTCTCCGCGCCGGTCAACACCGGCCGGCCGTTCACCGATATCCGCCGGTTTTCCGCCTCGCTCCCTGTACCTGCCGTGCCGCGAAACTCTGCGATTCGCGCAAGCAGCCGCCGGCATACCCCCTCGGGGTCCGGACTGCCGACGACCGCCGAAACCGCGCACAGCCGCCTCGCGCCCGCAGCGAGCACCTCGCCGGCATTGTCCGGGGTGATGCCTCCGATCGCGACGAACGGAATGCGGATTTCCGCGGCCGCCTGCGCCACGTAAGCGGTCGTAACCGCGGCGCGTCCCGGCTTCGTGCCGGTCGGATACACGGGGCCGACCCCGATGTAATCCGCTCCCTGCCGCTGGGCTTCCCGCGCCTGCTCGATCGAATGCGTGGAAATGCCGATGATGCGGTCCGGGCCGAGGAGTCTCCTCGCTTCGGCCAGCGGCAGATCGTCTTGTCCCAGATGAACCCCGTCGGCGTCCACAGCCAGCGCCACGTCGGGATGGTCGTTCACGACGAACGGAACGCCATAAGCCGAAGCCAGCTTGCGGAGCATTTTCGCCTTTTCCAGCAACTCCCGCTTCGAAGCGCGTTTGTCCCGCAGCTGCAGGAAGTCGGCGCCGCCCTTCAAAGCGGCCTCCATCACTTCGCGCAGCGAACGGCCGGGATGGTAATTCTCCCCCGTGATGACGTATAACCGAAAATCCTTCATCCTGCGCAAGCAGGTTCCCTCCCCTCCTGAACGTACTTGAGGCAAAGCCGGATCGCATGTTCCTCGTCGCCGGTTCCCTGCACGAGCGCGCGGCCGCCCTCGAACAGCACGATGCGCTCGCCTTCCGGAACGGACCATTTCAGCAGCCAGCCGTTGGCCGCCAGCAGTTCGGCGCCCGAACGCTCCAACCGGGCCTTCACTTCCGCTAGCGGAAGCGGATCGGCCAGCGTTACCTGCACGGTGTCCCTCCCGCACAAGAGCGCCGCGGAGATGCCTTCCCGAGCCTTCGCGGCAACCTGCCGGACCTGCCGCCCCGCGCGTCCGCAGCATTCGCACTCCGTCCGCGGCGCCGGAAGCTTGGATTCCCGAACGGCGAACGACCAGACGTCCAAGCCGATCCAGCTTCGCCGCATCTCCCCGCGGTTGCCCGACAGCCATTTGAGCGCTTCCGCCGCCTGCAGCGCCGCGACCGCCTCCACGGCCGGCGCGATGACGCCGACCGCGTCGCAAGTCCGATCGGCGCTCGCGTCGACCGCGTCTCCGCCGATCAGGCAGCGAAGGCAGGCGGTTTCCCCCGGCACGAGCGCCGCCGTCATGCCTTCGCTGCCCGCGACTCCGCCGTAGACAAGCGGAATGCCGCGGGCATAGCAGACGTCGCTGAGGATCAGCCGCGTCTCCGCGTTGTCGGTGCCGTCCAGCACGAGGTCGGCGCCGCGGACGAACGAATCCGCATTCCCGGAGTCGAGATCCGCCACGCGGGCCTCGATCCGGATGCCGCCGTTGACGTTCCGCAGCTTGTTCGCCGCGGCGACCGCTTTGGGCAGCGCGTCCCGGGCGTCCGCCTCGTCGAACAGCGCCTGCCGCTGGAGGTTGCTCGGCTCGACGTAATCCCGGTCCACCAGGCGGATCGTGCCGACGCCGGCCCGCGCCATATGTTGGGCGAGCGACGCGCCCAAGGCGCCGACGCCCGCGACCAGCACCGCGCTTTCCCCCAGACGCCGCTGCCCGTCCGTCCCGATGGGCGCGAAGCGGATTTGCCTGGAGTACCGCGTCTCCCAGCCTCCGGCGTCAAGCATAGATCCGGCCTCCCGCTTGTTTGAACGAGTCGGCTTTCTCCCGCATGCCGGCCTCGATCGCTTCTTCGGTATCCAGTCCCTTGTCCGCCGCGTAGTCCCGGATGTCCTGCGTGATGCGCATGCTGCAGAACTTGGGCCCGCACATCGAGCAGAAATGCGCCGTTTTCGCCGCTTCGGCGGGCAGCGTCTCGTCATGGTAGGACATCGCCCGCTCCGGATCGAGCGACAGATGGAACTGGTCGCGCCAGCGGAACTCGAACCGGGCTTTGGACAAGGCGTCGTCCCGTTGCCGGGCCCGCGGATGCCCTTTGGCGAGGTCGGCCGCGTGGGCCGCGATTTTATAAGCGATGACCCCGTCCTTGACGTCCTCTTTGTTCGGCAGCCCCAAATGCTCCTTCGGCGTCACGTAGCACAGCATGGCCGTGCCGAACCAGCCGATCATGGCCGCGCCGATCGCGGACGTGATGTGGTCGTATCCGGGCGCGATGTCCGTCGTCAGCGGCCCGAGCGTGTAGAACGGCGCTTCCTTGCAGAGCTCCATCTGGAGCTCGACGTTTTCCCGGATCAGGTGCATCGGCACATGGCCGGGCCCTTCGATCATGACCTGGACGTCGTGCTTCCAGGCGATTCGGGTCAGCTCTCCCAGCGTGCGCAGCTCGGCGAATTGGGCTTCGTCGTTCGCGTCCGCGATCGAGCCCGGCCGCAGGCCGTCGCCCAGCGAGAACGCGACGTCGTACGCCTTCATGATCTCGCAGATCTCCTCGAAATGGGCGTACAGGAAATTCTCCTCGTGATGCGCGAGACACCAGGCGGCCATGATCGATCCGCCGCGGGAGACGATGCCGGTCACCCGTTTGGCCGTCAAGGGAATGTACCGCAGCAGCACGCCCGCGTGGATCGTGAAGTAATCCACGCCTTGCTCCGCCTGCTCGATCAGCGTGTCGCGGAACACCTCCCAAGTGAGGTCTTCCGCTTTGCCGTCCACTTTTTCGAGCGCCTGGTAAATGGGCACGGTGCCGACCGGCACGGGCGAGTTCCGGATGATCCATTCCCGCGTCGTATGGATGTTTTTCCCCGTCGACAAGTCCATGATCGTGTCCGCGCCCCAACGGATCGCCCACGCCATCTTTTCGACCTCCTCCTCGATGGAAGAGGCGACGGCGGAGTTGCCGATGTTGGCGTTGATCTTCACGTGGAACTTGCTGCCGATGATCATCGGCTCGCTCTCCGGATGGTTGACGTTCGCCGGAATGATCGCCCGGCCGCGCGCCACCTCGGAGCGGACGAATTCGGGATCCATCCCTTCGCGGATCGCGATAAACTCCATTTCCGGCGTGACGATGCCCCGGCGCGCGTAATGGAGCTGCGTCACGTTCCCGCCCGCCTTGGCCCGCCGCGGCCGGCGCGTCAACCCGGGGAAAAGCTCCGCACCTTTTTCGCCGGCCCGTTCGGCGGAAGCGAACCCGTTGTCCTCCGGTTTCACGGCCCGCCCGTCGTATTCCTCGGTATCGCCGCGCTCCGAAATCCAGCCGCCGCGCAGGGCGGGAAGGCCGCGGCGAACGTCCGCCCGATAGCCGTCCTCCGTATAGGGCCCGCTGGTGTCGTAAACGAGAATCGGTTCGTTCGGCTGCACCGAACCGTCGCGGCCGCGGCTGTCCGTCAGCGCGATTTCCCGCATCGGAACCCGAACGTCTTCCCTGGTACCCGTGACGTGCGTTTTGCGGCTGCCCGGCAGCGGCGTCGTGAGAATGGACATGAAAAAAACCTCCTGGGAACATTCGATTCGGAATGTCCGCTAGGAGGCCTGCAATGGAAAAATGGCGATCGGCGCGCACTGCCGCAAGGGTGAAAGACACGGGGACGGAGCAACGGACCTGCCGGCCGCGGCCGGCGTTCGATTCGCCCACGGTTTCCATCCGCGCTTGCGGAACGTCCCCTTCTACCGCTCCTTACGCGAACGGCACGAAAAAAAGCCGCCCCGTACGGAGCGGCTTTGAGGTGTCGGATCCGAACGGAAAAAGGAACGGCGTGCCGGAGCGCACCTGTCCATTCTCCGCGTATCGCTGACGCGCACAAATCCACTTTCCTACGCTGGCATGACCCAGATCAGGTTCGAAGGGACCAAGGCTCTCGCCTTATCTCAGCCCTTGCGGGCGCCCCTAGTGGAATTCCAACTCAGACTTTACACCTTTTGCTTTCCGGCTGTCAAGCGGCGGCTTCTCTCATTCGCCGTCCGCAAGCGCCAGCCCGTTCTCCAGTTCCCCCACGGGCAGGAACAGCGGCCTTTCCTGCCCGTGCGGCGTATCGGGACCGTGCGTGCTGATCCACAGCCGCCCTTCGAAATCGCGGAACAGGCTCGAATGTCCCGCGTTCCGGTCCATCAGCAGCCGGTCGTCGTGCGTCCACGGCCCTTCGATGCGCCCGGACGGCGACCGCGCGATCGCGACGGTGTAGCCGCCCAAGCCATGATCCCCATAGTTCGGGACCGAATAACTCGACCACAGCAACAGCAACTCTCCGTTACGCGCCTTGTAGAGGAACGGGGCATCCGTCAAATACCCCGTCTTCTCGATCCGCGGATCGCCGAACAAGCGGATCCATTTCGTTTCCGCCGCGTTCAGGATCGTGACGGGTTCACCATATGATGACCGCAGATTGTCCGTCAACCGCAGCGCTTTGATCTTCCCTTCGTAAATTTCCGTCCATTCGTGGCAGAACACGATCCAACGCTGCCCTTCGTCGTCTTGGTAATACGTGCCGTCGAGGCATTCATGGCCCGCCGGCGTGACGGGACCGCCGCTGTGCGGCCGGTAAGGCCCCGCGGGGTGATCGGCGATGAGAATGCCGGTGCCGCGGTTTTCCCCGATACCGCCTTTGAACGACGCGAACATGTAGAACCTGCCGTCAATCGCGAACACCTCGGGCGCCCAATAATGCCGCACGCCCCAGAAGCCTTTGGGGGGCTGGAACGCGACGTACGGCCCCTCCCATTCCCGAAGGTCTTCCGAGACGAACACTTCGAAAATCGGGTCCTTGTCCCCGCAGCCGTCCGCGAACGTCGTTCCGAACAAATAATATTTTCCTTCCGCGGCATACGGGAATACGAAAGGATCCCGCATGCGGATTTCGTCCGAAGCCCATTTCCGAATCGTGCGGAAGCCGGTTTCCACGCCGCGTCCGCCCCCTTTCCGCTCTATTCCCGAATGACGGGCGAATGCCGCATCAAGTTGATCTTCCGGATCTCCTCCGGATCGCATTTGGGCTTCCGGTCGTACGTGAGGAGCCCGTTGATCTCCTGCTCGACGTCCGTCAATTGCGTATAACAGAATCCGTTCAGGACGCGGGACTCGTATACCGCTTCGAGAACCCTCCGATACTCCCGGACCAGTTCCTCGGACGTGGAGACCGACGTGTACCCCCATCCGGATTCCGCCCCGGCCTTATAGGCGATGCCGCCGAATTCGGTCAGCAGGATCGGTTCTCCGAGGTGGCCGAAACCGTCCGCGTAAAGCGCGCGCAGCGACGGCTGCGACTGCAGGATCCCGTCTTTCGTCGCGAGCGCACGCTTGAACTCCGCGTACTTCTCCGTTTCTTCCGGCAAGCCGTGGTTGTAATTATGGACGGCGCAAATATCGGTGCGGGTCATTTCCCAACCGTCGTTGGATATGACCAGGCGCGTCGGGTCGAGCGAGTGGATCAGGCTGTACAAAGCCAGGCTGTGATGCTGCTGGCGGGAATCGCCGCGGATGTTCGGCACGCCCCAGCTTTCGTTGAGCGGGACCCACACGAGAATGGACGGGTGATTGTAGTCCCGTTCGACGATTTCGATCCATTCTTTCGTCAAACGGGCCGCCGCGCCGTTCGAGTACGACGGGGACGAGGCGCACTCCCCCCAGACGATGAAGCCCAACTTGTCCGCCCAGTACAGGAAGCGGGGGTCCTCCACCTTCTGGTGCTTGCGGCAGCCGTTAAAACCCATCGCTTTGGCCAGCTCGATGTCCCGCCGCAGATCGTCGTCGCTCGGCGCGGTCAGCAGCCCTTCCGGCCAATATCCCTGATCCAAAATCAGCCTTTGGTAATAGGGCTTGTTGTTCAAGAACACCATGCCGTTCTCTTGGCGAACCTTCCGCATGCCGAAATACGAGCGCACCTCGTCCAGCGTTCGGCCGTCCTTGCGCAGCGTGAACGTCACTTCGAACAGGTTCGGATGTTCGGGCGTCCAGGTCCACCCCGGTTGGTGATAACCCGTGCGGAAAATTTCGCGGCCGAACAGGTTGATGGACCGTCTGGCGTATCGATCCAGGATGACGATCCGATCCCGCGCCGCCGTGCGGCCTTGAAACGCGATTTCGATCCCGAGCTCGGCTCCGGCCGCCGGACCCGCGAATTCGAGTTCGATCGAGATGTCGCCGCGGTCGATGTCCGGATGAAACCGGACCGTCTCCAAATGGACGGGATCGACCGGCTCCAGCCACACCGTCTGCCAAATCCCCGTCGTCCGCGTGTACCAGATCCCCGCCGACTGCTCCACCCAGAACTGTTTTCCCCTCGGGATCGTCTCGTCCGTCGACGGGTCTTCGACCCGAACGGCGATCTGCTCTTCCTGCCAGGTCAACTCTTCGGTGATGTCGAATCCGAACGGCGTATGTCCGCCCTCATGCGTGCCGACGTATTTCCCGTTCACGTACACCCATGCCCGGTAATCGACGGCGCCGAAACGCAGCCATACGCGCTTGTTTTTCCAAGCTTCGTCCACGCGAAAATTCCGCTTATACCAGACCCAGTCGTGGAACGACGGGTCGTGAATGCCGCTCAGCGAGGATTGGTAGGCGAACGGAACTTCGATCCGGCCTTGAAGCTCGCGCCCCGTATCGAACCATCGGTCCGCCAGCCCGACATTGCCGTCGTCAAAGGCGAACTGCCACGTTCCGTTCAGATTTTGCCATGATTCCCGGACGAACTGCGGTCTGGGATATTCGATTCTCTTCGCCATGCGACCACTCCTCATGCCGGTTATCCGTTCTTCTTCTTCACGTAGGGACCCGGCCTTGGCGACGTCCCGGGCTCCCCGCCCGGCACGGCCGGCCATCCGTCCTTCCACTCGAGCGGATCGATCATCAAGGGCCGTTTGGTGGCGCCGTTCATTATCGTGGGATCGTCCGGATCGATCGCGTGGTACACGATCCAGTCCCGCCCGCGGTCGTCCGCGATCACGGCATTGTGACCGGGACCGACGAACCGTTTGCCTTCCCCGTCCGGATTCGCTTGCAGCAGCGGCGTGCCGCCTCCGGACGCCAGGTCGACGCCGTCCCGGTCCAGGTACGGCCCCCGGATCGACTTCGCCCGCCCGATTTTCACGTTGTAGGTGCTGAACGCCCCTTCGCAGCAGGAACCGCTGGAGCCGAAGAAATAATAGTTTCCGTCCCGTTTCACGATATACGGGGCTTCGTACTGGATATCGGCGACCGGGAATTTCTCCCCGACCGTATGCAGCCCGTCCTCGGACAGCTCGATGCCGTATATCCCGTGGAAGCTGCCCCAGAACAAATAGGCCTTGCCGTCGTCGTCCTCGTAGTAGAACGGGTCGATCGAGTTCGCCACGCCGATGCCGTCGCTGTCGAACAGTTTGCCGCGGTCGGTAAAAGGCCCTTCCAGACGGTCCGCAGTCGCGACGCCGATGCCCGGGTTCGGATCTCCCCACAGCGAGAACGCGTAGTACAGGTAATAGTTGCCGTCCTTGTGCCTGGAGATGTCCGGCGCCCACAAGCCCCCGTCGTCTTTCCACAGCGGCTTGATGTCGAACGCGTCCCGCACGAATTCCCAATGGCTCAAATCCGCCGAGCGGATGACCGGAATCAAGTGCACAAGCCCGTCGTCCCAGGCGTCTTCCGTGCCGTACGCGTAATAGTAACCGTCATCCGCCTTGAGGACGGACGGATCGGCGAATACCGGACGGAACACGGGATTGGCATAGTCGGCCGGCGGAGCTTCTTTCGCGCATCCGGCCAACGCGGACAACAGCGCCAATGCGACGATCGCGATCCTGAACACGCGATTCCTCATTTGATCCCCGACTGGGTAATGCCCCGGACGATCGATTTTTGCGCGAGCAGGAATACGATCAGAACCGGAATGGCCGCGATCGTCGACAAAGCCATCAGTTTGTTCGGGGCGTTCACGTAACTGCCCTGCGTCATGACCGCGATGCCGGACGTGAGCGTCTGCATCCGGTCGTCGCCGCCGGAAGCGTAGAACGGCCAAATATAGTCGTTGAAAATGCCCATGAACGTCAGAACGGCGAGCGTCGACAGGATCGACTTCGAGGACGGCAGCAGCACGGATTGGAAAATGCGCCACTTGTTCGCCCCGTCGATGTACGCCGCCTCCTCGAGCTCCTTCGGGAACCCTCGGAAAAATTGGTACAGCAGGAACACCCCGAACGCGGAGCCGGTAAACGGCAAGTAAAACGCGTGGTACGTGCCGATGAGCCCAAGATCCTGGAACAGCACGTATTGGGGCACGAACCAGATGATGCCCGGGATCATGAGCGTGCTGAGGAACAAGGGCACCAGCAGCTTTTTGAAAGGAACGTCCAGACGCGCCAACCCGTAAGCGGCCAGCGCGTCCACGGCCAGAACGAGCACGGTGCCGACGACGGAGACGAGCAGCGAGTTGTTGATCCATCGGAGGATCGGAACGTCCAGGGCACCGCCCTTTAAGGCATCGGTATAGTTGATGAGCGTCGGCTCGTTCGGGATGAAGCTTAAGGAGGGGAGGAACGCCTCCACGTCCGATTTCAGGGAAATGGTCACCATCCAGATCACCGGGACGATGAAGATGACGCCCAGCAAGACCGCGACGAGCAGCAGCAAAGCCTGCTTCGTTTTCGCTCCCATCACGACGCCTCCTTCCGGAACATCAACCGGTAAAGGATCGCCGATACCGCCATCATGATAAGGCCGAGCAAGATGGCCATCGCCGAAGCGGCGCCGCCTTGGTGCTGCCCGTAAGCGACGTCGAACACTTTCATCAGCATGACGTTCGTCTCGAAGCCCGGTCCTCCGCGGGTCATCAGGTTCGGTTGGGCGAAGACGTTGAACGATGCGATCACGGTCATGATCAGCACGACCGCGGTCACGTTCTTGATCGAAGGCAGCGTAATCCGGATCAGCCGCTGCCACGCGGAAGCCCCGTCGATTTTGGCGGCCTCGTACAATTCCTCCGGCACCTCGTTCAAGCCGTTGATGAACAGCATCATGTTGAAGCCGATCGTCCACCAGACCGTGGAGGCGACCAGCGCGATCCATACCCAAGGGGTGTCGGTGAACCAGCCGATGTGCTGCGACCGGTGAATATGGAGCCGATCCAGCATCAGGTTCAGGAAGCCGGAATCCGTGTCGAACACCCGCATCCAGATCGTGGCCATGACGGTCGCCGAAATGGCGTACGGCAGGAAAAACACGGTGCGGAAGAGGCCGCGCGCTTTCGCGGTCAGCGCGCCTACGAGCAGCGCGAGCGCAAGCCCGACCGCGATCAGGACGGGAACGGAATAGACGACGAACTTCAAGGTGCCCCATAAGCCCCGGACGAAGGAATCGTGGACGTAAGTGCCCGGCGTGAATATGTCTTTGTAATTCTTGAAGCCGACGAATTCGTGCGTCCCCAGCATATCGTTGTTCTGCAGGCTGAGCACGAGACCCGAAACGAGCGGGTAAAGCAGGAACACGCCGAAGCAAAGCAGATAGGGGAGCACAAACAGGCCGGACGTCAGCTTCGATTTCCAGCTCCCTTTCATCCCGTTCACCACCCGATCCGTTCTACTCGGATGGGGCGGGTATGATTACCCGCCCCACGCCGACCGGTTGATTATTTGTTCGCCGCGGCCGCCTGCTCCGCCTTGGCCTGGGCTTCGTCGAGCGCCTTCTTCGCGTCGCCGTTGTTCAGCAGCACGAGGTTGATTTGGTTGTACAACTCGCCCGTGTAGGAGCCCCAGTTCGGAACCGGCGGAGCGAAGTGCACGTAGTCGAATTCTTTGGCGACTTCGGTCTGCTGCTGCGTCAATGCCTGGAATTCCGCGCTGGCGAGCACGGCCTTGGAGGCCACGGCCTGACCGGACTTCGCCCAATCGAGGGAATGTCCCGCGACGTATTTGAGGAAATCGCCGATGCCGTCCAGTTTGGCTTGGTCCGTCTGCGATTTCGGGACGACGAAGTTGTGGGAACCCGCGAACACGCCGGGCTGGTCGAAGAACACCGGGATCGGGGCCACGCCGTAGTTCAGCTTCGCTTTGTCCCATTGGTCCTTCATCCAAGGACCGTTGAACTGGATGGCGTTCTTTCCTTGCAAGAACAGCTTGACTTCGCCGTCCTGCGCGACTTTCTGCGGGGAAACCTTGTGCTCGAAAATGAGGCTCCTTTCGAATTCAAGCGCTTTCACGGCTTCCGGCGTGTTGAGCGTCGGTTTGCCGCTCGCGTCCGCCAGGTCGGCGCCTTGCTGATACACCAGCGACGGGAACAGGAATTGCTGCGGCCATTGGGTCGGCATGACGTATCCCCATTGGCCTTTGGAAGCGTCGGTCAGCTTTTTGGCGGCGTCCAGGAATTCCTGCATGTTGGTCGGGGGAGCCGCGATGCCCGCCGCTTGGAACAGGTCCTTGTTGTAGTACATGATCAGCGGGTGGATATCGAGCGGGATGCCCATCCATTTGCCGTCGATCGTGCCGCAATTGACCGCGGCGTCGGCGAAGTCGGCTTTCTGGATGCCCGCTTTGGCGGCCAGGTCGTCCATGGGCAGGAGCAGGTCTTTCTTCACGTACGTGGGTATGGAATCGAGGTGCATGATCATGAAGTCCGGCATGTTCTTTTTCGTGCCGAACGCGTTATCGAGCAGCTTGTAGTAATCGCCGTTCGGCTGGATCTGGAACTTGATCGTGAATCGGTCCGACTGCTGGTTATAGCCGTCGACGATCGATTTCATGAACGGACCGTCGGGGCCGGAGAAGGGCGTCCAGAACAGGATCTCCGTTTTGGCCCCCGATTTGCCTCCGCCGTTATCCGGGCTGGATGCCGGGGAGGACGAGGACCCCGAAGGGGAAGCCGAAGAAGGCGACGCCGAGGAATCGCCGGAGCTTTTGCCGCCGCCGCAGCCAGCCAGCGCCAAACCCATAACGAGAAGCAGGATCGTTGCGGCGAAACCAAAACGATGTTGGTGTTTTTTCATGCCAACCATCCTTTTCGCTCAATTGTGGTCTTACCTGTCCGCGTAATCCAATTTCATTTTCAAGTCGGTTTCGTAGTTGCCGAATTTCCGGCCGAACAGATTCAAGCCTCCGTCGTTCTTGGCGTCCGGCTTGATTCCGATCCGCACCGTCACGTACGGCTTGTCGTCCAATTCCAATTGCTCCACCGTCAATGACGAGATGCGCCTCCCGTCGATGAACGAGCCGTCGGAATGGACGCGCCAGGTTTTGAGCAGTCCGAATTGCGTGTTCTCGCTTCCCCACCATTGCGGAGTAAGCAGGCCCCTCTCCCCGCCGAAGTCGCCGGGACTGGTCCAGGTGCCGACTTCTTGGCCGTTGATCCACAGCGTAATGTCCGATGGCCAATCCGGGTTGTGCAGCGGCGCTTCCGAGCAAATTTCCATCGACAGCTCCAGGTTGCGGATTTGCGAACCCCGGGGGACGCGGTTCGGGAACCGGTATTCGAGATAGCCCCTCCGGAACCAGATCAGTTGGGCTTCGGTCCGTTCCGGTTCGAAGAAAGAGCGCGGTTCGTCCATTTCCCCGATGATGGAATGCTCGCTTAAAATCCCGCACGGGGCGGAGCATTGGGAATCGACGAATTGCCCGATCGGCAGCGAGACGACGGCGCACGTCTCCGACGGCTCGGCCCGGAAATGCGCGAAGTCCACCACGATGCGGCTGTATACGGCGGAACAAAGCTTCTGCGTGCCTCGCGTTCCGGGCACCATCTCCGTCAGGATCAGTCCGGCGTCTTCGAGTTTCTTGATATTGATCGCCGCCGTGGAAGCCGGAATGCCGAACTTCTCGGAAATTTCCACCACGTTCATCGAGCGGTGGAGCAGCGCTTTGAACATTTCCACCCGCAGCTCCGTCGACAGCGCTTTCGCGATATGGATGAATTCGTCGATATTGGTGGTCAGCGCCCGGTTCAATTTTTCGCGATTCGAAAAGTCCTGCTCCAGTTTCATGTGCCTTTACGTCCCTTCGGCGTTTTTTTCTATCGTACCACGCCCCATTTCCAACAGGAATATTTGTTTCTCCCCTGTCATTCCGCTTTTACAACTATATTTTATTGTTTGTAATCGCTTTTATTATATTAACCAACAATAATTTATGCAACAAAAACTTTAAAATGGGGGAGATTGTCCTTTTACAACAATATTTATTGTTGTAATTGGGCGTTTTAAGGGGAATGTTTTGAGGCAAACTGTCGAAAACGGAGGAAAAACGAAAGCCCCAGCCCGGCCCTGTGCGGCCGTTCGCTGGAGCTTCATGGAAAACGCCGAGTTTGCTTGCGGGATTACAGGTTGATCCTGCTGTCGGGGGTCAAGCCCTCTTTCCGCGGCGGAGCAGCGAGATGACGAAGCCGGCCAACCCGAGCACCAGCCCCGCGATCGCCAGGGACAACGTCAGCGGATCGCGCGAAGTTTTCCCGTCGGCGTCCGCCCCGTTGCCGCCGGCATTCGCCCCAGAGGCTTCCGCGACCTTCGTCACCGAAGCCGGATGGTCGGAATCCGCGGCTCCCGCCCAGTCCACGATGCTCCCGTCGGCGTAGGTTTGGTGCGCTTTCCACACCAGTTCCTTCGCGTCCGCCGCCACCTTGCCCTGAAAGTCGAATTGTCCGAATTCCGTGGAGCCGATGCCTTTGCCGGTCGATTTCCACGTGACCGAGATGATTTTACCGTCCGTGTTTTTTTCCAGCTCGTAGGACCATTCCGGCTTCGGCTCGAAACGGGACACCTCCACGCCGTCCGGCACCTCCACCTTCACTTGGACGGTCGCCGCGTCCTTCTCCGTCGGAACGCGCAGCGTGAACACTTGGTACGAACCGGCGGTCACCTGCGGGGGCTGCACCGTAACGTGCGCGCTGGCGACCCCTCCGAATGCCAAAATGAAGACCATTGCGAACAGACCCGCGACGTGCTTTTTCATTCTCCACTCACCCTTTCACTCTCTCTTCTCGCCTTCATCAGTATAAACTCGTCCCGAATCCGGCACATGACCCGAAAGAGTTAGTCGAGGACGTTTTTTTCAATTCTCGTTTCCTAACGCAAACACCCCCTTGCTTGCGCAAGGGGGCGAATCCGTACCTTCCGTATCGATCCGTTTGCTTAGTCCGCTCCGTGCTCTTCCCGGATTTTGTACAAACCTTGTACCAGCAACTCGGACGGATCGCGATTCAGCAGATAGTGGGCCAGCAGCACGTGCAGCGGTAAGGCGCACACGTTGTTGCCGTCCCGAATCGCAGGAAACCCGGCTTCCAAGACGGGCCCCAACTGCTCATCCATGGCAAGGCCGACGTGCATCTGCTCGGGCGCGAACTCCTCGTTCACGGCCGCCATGCACTGCGGAACGAGCACCTTGTCGACGATCTCCTTCGCTTCGTCCTCCGACTGCGGCGGATTCGGCAGTTGTTTCCCGCCCTTGGTCTTCATCATCTCGAAGAAGAAAGAAGCCATCCACTGCTCTGCCGCCTCGGTGCTTCGCTGGAATTTGACGATCAATTCCCGCAGGAAGAAGCCGCATGCGTAGACGTCGCCCGCCTCGTCTTTTACCCGGTAAACGAAGAGCGGGCCGTAAACGTTGTGCCGGACGACCTCTCCCTCTACTTCCTCGAAGCGCGTTCGCAGTGCGACGGATCCGTTGTGGCGGACGGCCGCGATCAATTGCTCCTGCGCCTGCGGATCCATCTCCGCCTTGCGGCTGCCTTTGTCGGTCGAATGGCTTGTCTCGTTTGTCATTTATCCCTCACCCGCTCTCCATCATACCATTTATGCGGGGGCTCCCTCCACTCGAATAACCGCGAAAAAACGGAACAATATTTGGATGGATGACCCTAAACGGTTTTCTCCTGCGAATCCACCAGTCCGCGTTCGTAAGCGTACCGGGTCAACTGCACCCGATTTTCGAGATGGAGCTTCTGCAAAATGTTTTTGAGATGGTTTTTGACCGTATGCTCCGACAAGCCGAGAAGTTCCGCCACCTCCCGGTTTTTCAGGCCGCGCGCCACCTCCAGCAGGATCTCCCGCTCCCGTGGCGTCAAGTCTTCGTGAAGCGCGGTTTCCGGCGGTTTCGCTCTTCGGGATCCGAACTCCCGCAAAATGGACATCGCGAGGTCGGGATGGAGCGGAGCTTCGTCATGGGAGACCGCGCGCAGGTAATCCCGCCAGGCGGACGGGTTCAGGTTTTTGAGCAAATAACCTTGCGCGCCTTTCTTGATCGCTTCGAACAAGTGGGCCGGATCGTCCGACACCGTGACCATCACGATTTTCACCTGCGGATACGCGGATTTGATCGCTTTGACCGCTTCGAATCCGCCCATGCCGGGCATCCGGATATCCATCAGCACGAGATCGGGCCGCAGACGGCCCGTCAGCTCCAGCGCTTCTTCGCCGCTGACGGCTTCCCCGACGATCTCGAAATCGGGATCCGCGGAGACGATCTCCCGCATCCCCTCTCGCGCATGGCGGTGATCGTCCGCCAGCAGCACCTTGACCCGCTGGTTCATCCCGTTTTCCCTCCCGGTTTGGACAGCTCGACGACGGTCCAATCCCCTCTTCGTTCCGCGGCGAACGTCCACCGCATTTGCCGGGCCCGATCCCGTACCATCCGCAGGCCGAACCGTCCGGGCGCGTCCAGCGGATCGCCATGGAATCCGGCCCCGTCATCCGCGACCTCGCAGCGGAATCCCCCGCTGCCGAGCGGTTCCCCGGTCACCAGGACGCGGGAGGCTTTGGCATGCTTGCGGACGTTGACCAGCGCTTCCCTCAGGCAAGCATGGAGCTCGACCTTCTCCTTGGCGGTCAGCGCTTCGTCCGGAATCGTCCAGCGGAATTCCGCGGTCGCGATCGTCACGCGGGCCGTGTCCTCCAGGAGCTCTCGCAGCGGGATCACCCAGGCGGCTTCCGCGGGAGAAGGAGGCAGCCGCAGATTGGAGATCGCCTGCCGCACGTCCTCGTGAACGACGCGTACCGTTTCCTTCAGTTCGTCCGACAGCCCCAGCACTTTCTCTTTGCCTTCTTCCGCGGCCCGATCCAGCTTGTCCAGCTTCACCGCCAGCAGAAACAGCGACTGCGCGATGCCGTCGTGCAGCACTTGGGCCAGCCGTTCCCGCTCTTCGTGCGCCGCGCTCACCGAACGTTCCCGTTGCAGCTCGGCTTGCATCCGTTCCATCCGGGCGTAAAGTCCTCTCACGATCGTCAGCGTCACCGCGAGCACGATGAAGGGGGCCAGGAGGTTGCCCGTTCGCATGGAGAGATACGGAAGCAGAAACGCATGGCGGATATACTCCCACAGCCCGATGGTCAGGGGCGGGATGAGCAGGATCAGCCATTTCACGCTCCTGCCGGTCAACCCTTTCATGCCGGTTCCCCCCCGATTCGACGTGTCAATAATTGCGGAACGACGTTTCCCGCTCCAGCTCGTTCCCGTTTGCGTCCGTTACGAGAATCCGTGCCGTCCATTTCCCGGCGAACGGAAGATAAGGCCCTTTCGCTTCGTACGTGTATTTCGCGAAATCGGGGAAATCGTCGATTTCTTCATCCTGATAAGGCTGGAGCGGAACGGCGATCGATCCGACGTCCTCTCGCCCTTGCGGGATCAAAAGCAGCCGGACCTGCTTCGGTTCTCCGTCCTTCTCGGGCAGCCACACCTTCAGGACGATGTCGTTGATCCCCGGCACGTTCGGCGTCACCCGGAGGGTCATATGCATATCGGTGCCCATCTGGTGATAGTAAATCGGTTTGTTGGGAGGCAGCGGCGTCTGGTAGGTTAAGATCCCGACCACGAACACGATGGCGGCCATCAGGCCGAAATCCGCTTTGATCATCGCCCCCCGGGGCAATTCCCCGCGGCGCAAGCGCAGGCGGATCAAGATCGCCGCGGCCACGACGAGCACCGTGAGTCCCGCCTTGACGAGCAGCCACGTGCCCCAAGGGGTGTAGGTCAAATAAGCCGGCGAAGGCAGGAACAGGAGCACGCTGAGCACCCCGGTCACCCACAGCGCAAGAAACGCGGCCAGCGCCCATTGGGAGAACCGAAGCGCGAAACGGCCGGCTTCCGGCCTCTCCTTCAGCCACACCAAGAAGAGCAGCAGCAGCCCCCCTGCCCACAAGGCCGCCGCGGCCAGATGGACGAAGTCCAGCGCGATCGCGTAGGCTTTCGGCGAGAACGATACGGCATGTCCCGACCAGGACTCGATGGCCAAAAAGACGACGGCCCAGAACGCGCGGGCAACCCGCCCCAAGCTAGGGAGCAAAGGGGCGGCCAAGCCGAGCAGCAGCTCCGCGACGTACAACCGGCCGATCGTCGTCTCCTTCAAGATCCGCAGCCATTCCGACAAAGGCTCCCCTTGGGCCAAATCCATCAAGCTGAACGCGACATAGACGAGAACCGCCAAAAGCAGGCTTTTGCCCGCGACGGATATCGCCCGCTCCCCGGCCTCTCTCACCGCGGGCGCATGATTCCTGAACAGACTCCAGAACACGAGGCCGACGCTCAGGAGAAGTCCGGCGTAATACGCGATTCTTCCGGCATACATCAAGAAGTTCCGATCCGAAGACGACGCGGCGCCGCCATGGTGATGGCCGACTTGGGCATGGGGATCCAGCCGGGCGTTATCCGGCGGATTCGGGGGATTCCCCACCGTGAACACGAACGCGCCGGAGACGGGATGGCCGTCCTCGGAGATGACGCTGTAGGAGACGGTATAATTCCCTTCTTCCAGCTGCGGCAGCTTCAGCCGCAAGCTTTTACCCTCGTTAAACCTTTCCGGGGTCCCGCCCGCGACCGTCCGGGACGCGTCGTTCAAGACGGTCAGCTTGGCCCCGCCGGGGTCCAGCCTTTCGTTGAAAGCGAGCTCGACGGCGGCCGGACCGCTGCTCAGCCGTTCCCCGGCCGAAGGGGTCGTCTGCACCAATTCGGCATGGGCATCCGCCGGCGGCAGCTGTGCCCCAAGCATCAGGAACGCGGCGGCCAGTATCGCGATCAGCGACTTGGCGGCGCTCCTCCAAGAAGGCCAGGATAACGCGCGAGTAACCCCGTTTTTGGACAAGTGAACTTCCTCCTTCGCTTTCCGGCCGGCTCTTCGATCAGGCCCGACGACCGGAACCGTCGCGGCTCCGATCGCTTGCCTGATTCCGTCGTGCCGGCGGCCGCGGTCCTATCGAGCGTGCGATTGACCCGCCCGGCCGTTCTCCGCTCCGATCCGCTTCTCCGCCATCCGTTCGGACGGGCAGTCTTCGCCGCTGCCCCCTCCTTCGGGGACATCCTCGGGAGGAAACGTTTGGAGAAGCTTGGCCATTTCATCGTACCCGAACGGCCATGCCTATTCAACTTTACGGGTTCGCCTTGCGACTATAGGATGCGTTTCGCGTCATGGGGCACGAGTCAAGGGATTGATTTCGATCTCGCCGGCTAAAATTTCCCCGTCGCTCAGTGTAGTCTCTTTCAGCCGACTTCTCGTTTGCCTCGCGTCTCCGCTTCTTTCAGCCGGATGAGCGATAACCTCGTGACTTCATTGGAAAATCTCGAACCTAAAGCAATAGAGGGAGTTACTCCCTCTGCTGCAAGATTTGCTTGCGGCTGCGGCCCTGCAAAGGGAGTTTGAACTAGACTAAAAAGTGGACACTCCGATATTTTCCGGGAAATACGGCAAAGTTCTCACAGCGATTCGCATCAAAAAAGAAGACCACGCAAACGAAAGGTGCCTGCGGCCATATCGGCCTTCAGGCACCCTTCGCTCCATCGTACCACGATCCATTCCGTTCCCGCATGCAGAGAACGCACGATTCACCTTCGCCGAACGACGTCCGGCCACCAATCGCCGTCCGCTTCAAGGAACCCCCGCGCGTCGGCCCATACGTACGCCCAACCGGCGATCTCCGGTCGATCCGCATCCCGAAGCCATACCCGCTCGTAGTCGTTGCTTTCTTCAACGCCGAAATATTCCTCCAACGCGTCCATCGCCGCAAGCCCCTCCCGTCCGACCGTCAGCCAGACGCCCCGCACGCTGCCGGGACCGCCCAGCAGCAAAGCAGGATATTCCCCCGCGTCGATTAAACGCCCGCGGACCCGTCCGGGCTCCATCGCGGTCGCGTATTGTTCCGCTACGGCATGATGGTGCATGCCCGGAAGGAGGGAGCCGTACACGAAAACCCTCATCGCCGCGGCACTCCTTCTTTTTCAACCTGCCATTTCCGACTGGAACAGTTCTTCCAACGTTTGCGGCGCTACCGGCTTGGAGAAATAATAGCCTTGGGCCTCTTGGCACTTCTGTTCCTTCAGGAACGAGACTTGCCCCTCGCTCTCGACGCCTTCGGCCGTGACTTTGAGATTCAGGTTGCGGGCCATGGCCGATATGCCGGAGACGATGGCGGCGTCGTTGCGGTCGACGAGCACGTCGCTCACGAACGAGCGGTCGATTTTGAGCTTGTCGATCGGGAAACGTTTTAAATAATGGAGCGAACTGTACCCGGTGCCGAAATCGTCGATGCTGATGCGTACCCCGATCTCCTTCAGCCGCTCCAGCGTTTTGGCCGCATAGCCCACGTCCGCCATGATGCTTTCCGTGATTTCAAGCTCCAACAAACCCGCGTCAACGCCGGTTTCCTCCAGCACGCCGCGGATCCGCTCGCACAGATCGTGCTGACGGAATTGCCGGATGGATAAATTCACCGCCATGACGATGGGCGGATAGCCTTTCTGCTGCCATTCTTTCATTTGGAAGCAAGCGGTCCGAAGCACCCACTCGCCCAGCGGGAGGATGAAGCCGTTCTCCTCGCACAGCGGGATGAATTCGGACGGGGGAACCTCCCCTCTTTGCGGATGGTTCCAGCGAAGCAGCGCTTCCGTTCCGACCAGCTTGCCGGATTCCAGATCGACCAATGGTTGATACACGAGCCGGAACTGTCCGAGCTCCAGCGCGATCCGCAAATCGTTCTCCAGCAGCAGCCGTTCTTTCGCCTTCCGGTTCATCTCGGGCAAATACCGTTTCCAGCCGTTGCCGGATTCTTTGGCGCTGTACATCGCGGTGTCGGCGTTCTGCTGGAGTAGATCCAGGCTGGAGCCGTCGTCCGGGAACAAGGCGATGCCGACGCTCACGCTCACGTGGAAAGCGGAAGGCCCGATGCGGAACGGCTGCCGGAAAGCTTCCATCAGGCGCTCGGCCGCCTCCTCCGCTTTCACGGCTTTGGCGACGTCGGGAAGCAGCAGCGTGAATTCGTCGCCGCCCATCCGGAAAAGCCGCTCCGGCTTTTCCGCGATGTTCGTCAGCCGATCGGCAACGGCGACGAGCAGCTGGTCCCCGAACGCATGGCCCATCGAATCGTTGATCGTCTTGAAACGGTCCAGATCCAACCACAGCAAAGCGAACCGACCGTTGCCGCGGACCGCCCGGTTCATTTCGGCCTGGACGCGTTCGCCGAACATCCGCCGGTTGGGCAGCCCCGTCAGCTCGTCGTGAAAGGCCAAGTAGTTGATCCGGGATTCGATTTTTTTCTGCTTTTTGAGCGGCTCCTCGATCGAGACGTAATAAATGCCTTTGAGCAGGCAGTAGTAACCTGCCAACTTGAAGAGGTCGGCGTACTGCACGCTTAACCGGCCGAGGGCCGCCAGTTCTTCCAACCGCGAAAACGCCAGCCAAGCCAATCCCTGCACGATCGTCAGCATCGCCTGCGGCCTCTCCTGCCGGTTGCGGTACAGGATCATGCCCGCCGTAAACGCGTAGAGAAGCAGAAGCGCGCCTTGAACGTAAGGATGGGCGGATGCGAGTCGCGCGGCGTCCGCATGCCGCGAGAGAAAAGCCGTGCTGACCAAACCGCCGGCCAGCAAGGCGACCGCGGCCGTCGCGTACAACCGCGAACGCGGATGCGCTCCGGCGTTGCGCATCGCGAACAGGAACGGCAGGCCGACGCCCGACAGTCCTTGAGACATCCATTCCAAAAGGGTGTCCCCGTTTCCGAACCCCACCCCGTACAGAGGCATTCCCGGCAGACTCATCAAATGAATCAGATCGAGGATTCCGATGGCCAAAAACAAAGCCGCCGTCAGCATCCTGAGCCTGCACAGCGTCGGCACGAAGATCATCCAGCCGATCGCGAGAAGCGCGAAACACAAAGCGAAGGAAAACGAATCCAGCAGCAGCTCCGTATTGACGAATCCGATCCAGGCGATGAACCGATCCGGCTGTCCGCGCCACAGTTGCAGAACGGCGAACGCCGCCGCTGCCGCCAATACCGTCCATACCGTTCTCATTTCCGCGCGATTAATCGACATGCTGGTCCTCCAACCGACGTCTGCGACAAAATGGCGACTTCCTGAACATTCCTGCTTTACCATTTCCACATTCGTCGCCCGTTTTCCTGCTATGCCGACAAAACAATAAGGGATTCGACGGCTACCGCGAACCCCTGGGCGCCCGGATCGTCCACCCTTCCCTTCTCAGCCCTTCCGCCAACCGGCTGCCCTTCGCCGCCGCTCGCGGAGTGTCCCCGTGAATGCAGATCGTGCGGACGGCGATCCGCGCCGGCTTCCCGTCCAGCCCGGCGAATTCGTTTCCCTCCGCCAGCATCAGGGCCTGTTCGAGCATGGAAGCCTCGTCTTCCAGCACGGAGCCGGGGACGCTGCGGGGAGCCAAGGTCCCTCCCGCCGTGTAGGCACGGTCCGCGAAGCCTTCCGGCACGTAAGCCAGGCCGGCCTCCTCCGCCGCTTCGGACAGCTTGCTGTCCGGCGGCCCGTACAGCAGCAATTCGCGTCCCGCGGAACGGACCGCGAGCGCCGCCGCCGCGGCGAGCTCCGGATCCGCGGACGCCATGTGGTAGAGGGCGCCATGCAGCTTGACATGCCGCACGGCGCCGCCCGCGGCCGAGGCGAACGCTTGGAGCGCCCCGACCTGGTAGAGGATCCAATCGGCGGCTTCCCGCGGCGCGACGCGCATTTCCCTTCTGCCGAAACCCATCCGGTCCGGCAGGCCGGGATGCGCCCCGATCGCCACCCCGTTCTCCAGGCAGCTTTCCACCGTGCGGCGCATCAAGTGCGGATCGCCCGCGTGGAACCCGCAGGCGATGTTGGCGGAGGAGACGACCCGAAGAAGCGCCTCGTCTTCCCCGCATGCGTAGATGCCAAAGCCTTCGCCCAAATCCGCGTTCAGGTCGATTTCCCGTATCGTTTCCGTCATGTTTGCCCGTGCTCTCCCTTCAACCGGATGCCCGTCATCCGCGTGCCGAGTTCGCGCTCGCTGCGCCGCCAGGCATGCCATGCTTCGTCGTGGCCGACCAAGTCGAATCCGACGAGATCGCCCGGAACGCACTGCGCCAGCAAGGGCAAATCCGCGCCGATCACGTGGGCGATCTTGGGATACCCGCCGGTCGGCTGGCAGTCCGCGGCGAGCACGATCGGCTTCCCGTCCGGCGGCACCTGGACCGTGCCCGGCGCGACGCCGTGCGACGCGAGCTCCTCCGACCGTTCCCGGATCAGCGCGGGACCGGCCAGCCGGACGCCCATGCGGTCGGATGCCGCCTCCACCCGGTAATCCTCCGTCAGGAAGCTCCTCCAGGCTTCGTCGCCGAACGTTTCCCCCTCCGCCCCCGGGACGACGCGAAGCGTGACCCGTCGGCCGCCGGATCCGGACTCCCGCACGCCATCCGCTTCGGTTACACCGGCCAAGGCCCCCGGGCGGATCCGCCACGGAACCGCCGCCCAGGCTTTGCCTTCTTGGTCCGCTTGCTCCCGCAGCCGTCCGGCCAATCGTTCGCTCCATGGCGACGGCCGCCCGTTTTGCAAACCGTCTCCCGCCGCCAGCGCCCGTCCCCGGTAACCGCCGAAGCCGGAGCGAAGATCCGTGCCCCGGCTGCCCAGCACGGCGGGCACGTCGATCCCCCCGGCAACGGCCAAATAGCCCCTGCAGCCCCGGATCGCCCTGCCGAAGGTCAGAACGGAGCCCTTCCGCGCCCATACGGGCCGATGCGAAGGGAACGGCTCGCCGTCAATGCGGGCGTCGAATTCTGCGCCGCATACGGCGATCAGCAGATCCCGCTCCAGGCGGAAGGAAGGACCGAGCAGCGTCATTTCCAGCACGGCCGCCCCTTCCGCGTTGCCCGCCAACGCGTTCGCCAGCCGCAGCGAGACGGAATCCATTCCGCCGCCGGCCGAAACCCCGCGCGCCCTCCAGCCGAATCTCCCCGAATCCTGCACCGTCGTCAACATCCCGGGAGCGGATACGTACAGCGCGGCTTTCTCCGATTCGGAGTCCGGTTCGTCCGGCATCGGCCCGGTTTGGCCCGACCCGGACTCCGCGGGCACCGTCGGAACGAAGAAGACGCGGTCTCCCGGAGCCAGCAGGAACGGTTCCTCCGACTCGGGGCGGAACAGCCGTTCCGTCGTCCGGGCAATGAGCTGCCACCCGCCCGGCGACTCGGCCGGGTAAACGCCGGCCTGGCTTCCCGCGATCCCGACGGAGCCCGCCGGAACCCTCATACGCGGCGTCCCGTGCCTGGGCTGGGACAGAACGTCCGGGAGTCCCGACAAGTAGGGAAAGCCCGGCGCGAAGCCCATCATCGCGACCTTGAACTCCGTCCGCGCGAACTCCTCGACAAACCGATCCGCCGACAACCCGGAACGGGCCGCGCATGCCTCCAAATCCGGGCCGGACGCGCCGCCGAATGTCGCGGGCAGCCGAATTCGGCGCGCAACCGCGCTTTCGGAAGCCGCTCCGGCTTTCTCCAATTCCGGAACGAGACGCTCGGCCAGCCGCGTCAGCGCGTCCGCGATGCTCCCGCCATCCGGCGCCAGTGCCGCCAAATCCAGGTGGACCGCAGCCGACCGATACGCCGGGACCCATTCTTTCACGCCGGGCAGCGGGAGCCTCCGCGCATGCTCGACCCGCGCGGCGATATCCGCCGGCCCCGTCTGTCCTCCCTCCGGCCAAACGAACAGGAGAGCGGCGTCTCCCAACGGCAACACGCCGATCCGTTCCATCTTCCCGCCCCTTTCCTGCGTTTCATGGCATTGCGCGCCTATCAGGCTAACCTATACAATGATACTATCGTCCAAGGAACGTAAACGGAAGAGGGGCTGTTGCATGGAGCATTATGAATTGGCCGCGCTAACGATCACCGAAGCGGGGACGCCGCATCCGCTCTCCTTCGCGAGGGCGAAATTGACCGTCGTATCCGAGTACGGCACCCGGCTGTGGTACGTCGACTTGGACGGCATCGCCGATTTGGCGCTGCTCCGGCGTTTTGCGGAGGCGGAGGACATCGGCATCTCCCTATCCGCGGTGACGATCGGCGGCAAAGCGATGTCGGGCCGGGGATTTCTGCATCCGAATCCGCTGGGCCGGTCGGCCGCCATCCGAGGCGACGGCGAGCTCGAAGGATACGGGCAGAACGGCTGACTATCGGACGTCTGAGAACGGACGAATAAGGTCAAGGAGTAATCTTCGATAACGCAAAAAACGCGCGGAGAAGCGGTCGGCCGCTCCCCGCGCATGCGGTTATCCGAATTGTAACCGCCGAATATCGCCCTCAGGGCGAAATCCCGCGAACGAACACCTCGAACGTAAGCATCATCTGGTCGGCCAGTTCCGCCTCGCCTTGCTCCAGCGCCCAGCTCATCAACACGCCGTAATACGTCTGGATGGCCAGCTGCGCGACGACCGAAGCCGGAATGTCCGATCGGATTTCCCCCCGGGCCTGCGCAAGCTCCAGCACGGGCGCGAGTCCGTTCCCAAGCTCCACGCAGCGGTCGATTTGCGCTTCCCGCAGCTTCTCGCTCCCGAACATGCCTTGCATGACGGCCCGCGTGACGGTCCGGTTCATCGGAAAATGCCGGGCGTATTCGAACAAAAGCGCTTGGATCCGAGGGATCACCGGGCCCGGCTTGCCCGCCAGGTTCTCGATTTCCCGGATGATGGTCATCCCTTGAAGCTCCAGCATCAAGTCTTCTTTGGACGTGAAATAGTTGAAGAAGGTCCCCTTCGCGATGGATGCCCGGTCGGCGATCTGCTGAACGGTCGCGGCCTCGTACCCGCTCTGCTCGAACAGTTCTTTGGCCGCTTCGGCGATTCGTTGCCTGGTCAAAGCTTTCTTCTCTTCCCGTTTCATGGCACCCTCCTTCCCCTTATTGTAGCACACCTTCCGCCGGCCGCAACAAAAAATGACCGCAAGTCCAAACGCGGCCAATTCCGCACTCGAATTCCCTAAAATCGCTCCCGTTATTGTCCAATAAAACGCTGTCATATCAATCTTTTTCGCGGCAAATTAAAATTTATGACCAGCGGTTCAAAAAAGATTTGATTTTCCTATTTTTTTCGGGTATAACGGAGCTACGGAGAACCGGCGGCGCGTAAATGCGAGAGAGCCGGATGGATAGGAGGACTCATTCCCGCATGGACAAATGGATTCGCGTAACGTCGAAGCTGCGCTGGGCGCTGCTGGCCGTTTGGATCGCGCTGGCCGCCGCTTCGGCGCTGGCGCTGCCCGATTTGCAGGAGATCGTGAAGAAGACCGAACAGAAGTTTCTGCCGTCCGATTCGGAGTCGACGCAAGCCGTCAAGCTTCTGGATCAGATCAACCCGGACGCGAAAGCCGCTTCCGGCGCGGTGATCGTGCTCAGCCGCGACGGCGGCCTGCAGGACGGGGACACCGCCTGGCTGAACGAATTGCTGGACCGGATCGAACGGGACAAATCGCGGCTCGGCATCACGAGCGTACTATCGTCGCGGACGCAGCCCGACATGAAGGACAGCTTCCTGAGCAAGGACGGAACGACCGCCCTCGCCATGGTCAATTTGCCGAAGTCGGATTTGGACGACGCGACCTACGAGACGCTTAAACAATTGAAGGAGATGCTGAACCAAGCCCCTGCCGGGACGCATGCGGAGTTGACCGGGTCCGCCCCGATCACGCAGGAATTCCAGCAATCGTCGCAGGACGGGCTGAAAAAGACCGAAGCGCTGACCGTAGGCTTGGTGCTCGTTATTTTGCTCATCGTGTTCCGTTCGCCGGTCGCCCCCCTGATCCCGCTGGCGACGATCGGCATCAGCCTCGTCATCTCCCGCGGGCTGATCGCCCTGGCGACGGACTTAGGGCTGCCCGTCTCCAATTTCACGGAATCGTTCCTGATCGCCGTCCTGTTCGGGGCCGGCACGGACTATTGCATCCTGCTGATCCAGCGGTTCCGCGAAGAGCTTTCGAAAGACGGGGATAAGCTCGAGGCGATGACCCGCACCATGAAAGGCGTCGGCAAAACGATCGCATTCTCCGCCAGCACGGTGTTCGCCGCTTTCTTCCTGATCGGCTTCGCCCGCTTCGGCTTGTACCAATCCGCCGCCGGCGTCGCGATCGGCGTGGTCGTGACGCTGATCGCCGGCATGACGCTGGCTCCGGCGCTGCTCCTGCTGCTCGGCCGCGCGACGTATTGGCCGATGAAGGTCGGAGCCGGCCGCGGGCACGGGGAATCGCGGCTCTGGGGAGCCGCCGGCGCGCTGAGCGCCAAACGCGCTGGGCTCGTGATCTTGGTCGCGGCCGTCCTGCTCGCCCCGATTACCTTGCTGTTCAAGGGGCAGCGGTCCTTCGACGACGTGGCGGAAATCGATCCCGGCCTCGGTTCCGTCGTCGGGTTCCGCCAAGTCGAGAAAGCATTCGGTTCCGGGGAGGTATTCCCCGTTTCCATCGCGATCACGTCTTCCGCGTCCATGCGCAACCCGTCCTCCTTGGCCGCTCTGGAACAGGCAAGCGTGGACGTGCTCAAGGTGCCGGGGATCAAGGAAGTCCGCAACGCGGTCCGTCCGCTTGGGAAGCAGTTGACGGAATTGACCGTGCCCGACCAGCTCGGCAAAGCTTCGGACGCGATCGGCCAGCTCCAGGAAGGCGTCGACAAAGTCGGGAACGGGCTGGAGGAAGCCGGAAAGCAAATCGACGGCGGACGCTCCGACGTCGGAAAGTTGACCGACGGGTTGAAAGGCATGGCAGCCAAAACCGAAGAAGCCCGCCAAGGGGCGAATCGGCTTGAAGCCGGCTTACAGCAAAGCGCAGACGGAGCCTCGAAGCTGGCATCGGGCCTGCAGCAATCCAGCGGGGCTGCGGCTTCCATGAAAACCGATATCGACAAGCTGATCGAGGCGCATCCGGAATTGGCCCAAGATCCGAACCTGCTGGCGATCGCCGGCAAGCAGCAAGCTTTGGCCAAAGGGCTGTCATCGCTCGCCGCCGGGGCCGTCCCGCTCAGCCAGGGCCTGACCGGCATGGTGCCGGCCCTCCGCCAATTGGGCGACGGTATCGGCCAGCTGGCCCAAGGCCAACTGCAGGCTGCCGACGGCGTGACCGCCCTGCAGGACGGCTTAAACCGGCTGTCGGACGGCTTGAAGCAAGGCATGGACGGTTTGCGCCAAGTCAGCGGCGGCCTCGAGCAAGTCAAGACCGCCCAGGAAAACATCGCGGCGGAAGGCAAGCAGCAAATCGGCGGATGGGCGGTTCCGGCCGAAGCCTTGAACGACGATACGTTCAAACAGGCGCTGGATTACTACATTTCCGAAGACGGCAAAGTCGCCAAATTCGACATCATCTTAAGCAGCAACCCTTATTCCGGAGAAGCCATGGACACGGTGGAGAAAGCCGCCGCGGCGCTGCGCCAAAGCCTCGCCGTCTCCGCGATCCCGGACGCGAAAGCCTACGCGAGCGGGACGACGGCCCGGTACAACGAGCTGAGCGATATTTCCTTCCAGGACTTCATCCGCACGGGGCTGCTCGTGCTGGCGGGCATCGCGGTCGTGCTGATGCTGCTCCTGCGCTCCGTGCTGGCGCCGCTGTACGTGCTGTTGTCGCTCGGCTTCAACTATTTGATCACGATGGGCATCGAGGAGTACCTGTTCGTGAAGTTGCTCGGCTATCCCGGCCTTTCGTGGAACGTATCCTTCTTCGTCTTCCTGATCATCGTCGCCCTCGGCGTGGACTACAGCATCTTCCTGATGGCCCGTTTCAAGGAGGAACACCGCGCGGGCGCGGGCGTGAAAGCCGCCATGACCCGGGCGATGCAGACGACCGGCGGCGTCATCGTCTCCGCGGCCGTCATCATGGGCGGCACCTTCGGCGCGCTGGGCTTCTCCGGCGTCGTCACGCTGGTGCAGATCGGCGTCGCCACGCTGATCGGCCTGCTGCTCTACGCCGTGATTTTCATGGCGCTGGTGATCCCCTCCTTCGCCAATCTGCTGGGCGAAGCCAACTGGTGGCCGTTCCGCAGCAAGGATCCGGTACCCGGGCAGACGGGCGGCGCCTCCGCCGGAGCACCGTCGGCGGATTCGTTCTAGAACGGCGAGTCCAATTCAGGCAAATCGAAAGCCGCAATCCTTAGAGGACTGCGGCTTTTTTACGCTTTCGGTTTCCCGTGTGCGCTCCAGACCAACGCTCAATAATGGGCGGTCATAAGCAAAAATACGATTGCGACTACCAGGGCGCCAAGAATCCAAAAAATCCATCTCTTCATCGGGCGAGCAACCGCCTTTCAATGAATTTCTTTGCGACGGAACCGGCAAACGCCGAGCAGCGCGAATACCGCGATGGTCGCAATCGGCACGATCAGGCACAGCAGTACGCCTTCGCCGCTCATTTGAAACGCCGCCGTATCCGCAAACAGCTTAAACAGCGAATAATCGTACAACGATTTCAGCAGCGGAAAGTACCCGCTTAACGAGTTCAGAATTTGATCGACGAAGAGAAAAAACACGATCGAAACACCGATTGTTCGGCCGGCATCCGCCAGCCAAACGGCGATCCAGGCTGCAATGGAAGCATATCCCGCTCCGAACAACGCCGTAAATCCGAGAGTGCGCAGAGAATAGGCCAGCAGCGTGACGCCTTCTTGCCTGCCGAATCCGGCCAGCAATCCCAGCCCGTTCAGCAGGCATCCGAGGAGGATCGCCAGTACGGGTATGACGAGCGCCGCCGACACAACGCCAAGCGTATAGACGGCCAACTTGGACGCGTAAATCCACTCTCTGCCGCGTCCCGCGGACACGGAACGCTTGAGTACGCCTGCCGCATACTCCGATGCAATGAAGAATCCTGCCAGTACGCCGAGTAAGATTTTCAGCAGCAATTGGTTGATCGTGATGGCGTTGGCATACAGCTCCATGACGGTTAGAGTGACGGCGAACCCTCCATCCCGAAGCTGGCTGAAGCAGGCCACGGCTGCGTAAAGAAGGATCGTGACGGCCAGGAACAGGATCAGCGTCTGAAACGTATGATTCTTTCGCAATTTGAATCGTTCAGCCGCGAGCAATGGGCGCATGCGTTTCGCCTCCGATCCGCCGGACGTAATAGCTTTCCAATGACTCGCCCATCGGCATGAACTGCTCGATCTCAAGTCCCGCGGCCGCCAGCATCGCCGACCATTTGCCCGGGCGTTCTGCCGCCTCGTACAGCCGGATCGAACCATCCGGCAGCAGCTCGAAATCGGCCGTCCGCAGCTCTCGCCCGATCAACTCCACCGCCCGGGCGGGATCGTCCACCTTGATGTGCAAATACCGCCTGCATCGGGCATTCAATTGTTCCGCGGTCGACTCCTCCAGCAGCCGGCCTTGATGGATGATTCCGTAATGCGTCGCGAGCAGGTGAAGCTCGCTCAAAATGTGGCTGGAGATGACGATCGTCAAGCCGGTCTCGCGGTTCAGACGGCGGAGCAGTTCCCGCAGCTCGACCACGCTGACCGGATCCAAGCCGTTGGCCGGTTCGTCGAGAATCAGCAGCTCCGGCCGGCCCAACAGCGCGATCGCGAGGTCCAGGCGCTGCTTCATGCCCAGCGAAAATTGGCCCGCAGGCTTCCGGCCCGTATCCTGCAGTCCGACGATGTCGAGGGCATCCCGTACGGTTGACCGATCCGCGATGCCCTTCTGTAGCCGGTGAACCTCCAGGTTCTCCGCCGCGGTCATGGCCGGAAACAAAGCCGGGCGTTCGATTGTGATCCCGATCCGGGCCCTGGCCTCGTTCACCTGGCCGGCGTCCGTCTCACCGAACAGTTCTACCGTTCCGGACGTAGGAAACGTCAGCCCTCCCACGATTCGCATCAGCGTCGTTTTGCCCGCGCCGTTCTGCCCGATGAAGCCGTAAATGCTGCCGCGGCGCACCGACAAGTCCACCTGATCCAGCGCCGCTTGACTGCCGTATCGCTTGGTTAAACCTCGGGTCCGCATTACGAATGTTTCCATGTCAAAAAGGGCTCCTCCTTTCCTGTCTCGGCTACCATCATAGCCCGACCAGGTTAAAAACCGGGAGCCCATCGTTTAAAATCGGTTTAAATTTTGATTATCCGAACGGTCGTGCCGTTCTCGCCCGACTCGAATAACGCCTGCAGCTTCATCTCTTTCAACATGTACAAGGCGATCGAGAGTCCGATCCCGGCGCCCCGATCTTCCGAAGGCCCGCCCAAACCCGGACCATTGTCTTCGATCGCGAGCTCTTCACGCTCCACGTTCACGGCGATGCCGATATATCGGCCGTCCCGCGCGTGACGATGGATATTCTGGAACAGATTATCCAGCACGCGTCTCATCCATTGCGGGTCCACTTCCCAGACCAAGCCCGATTCCTCGGGCAATTCGGCCTCGATGCGGAACCCCGCGCTTTCAAACGCCGGGTACCAAGCGGCCGCGGCGGATCTGACGAGCCGGACCAGGTCCGTCGGCTCCGGGCGGTACGGATATTTGCCGGAGGTGAGCAGCGTGTAAGACAGCAAATCGTCGATCAGATCCCCGGCGTGGGTGATCGTGAGGTCCATCGCCTCAAGCGAACCGCGTCCCTCTGGGCTGAGCGGCTCTTTCCGCAACCTCGCGGCGTGCCCCCGAATGGCGGTCAGCGGAGTTCGCAAATCGTGCGATAAATTCGCGATCAGCCGGCGACGGAGCGACTCCTCCTCCTGCTCCCGACGGCGGCTGTCCTCCAATTGGCGGATCATGCGGTTGAACGAAGCTTCCAGCCGACCGATTTCGTCGAGCCGGTCGGTCCGGACGGATACGGGCTTCGGGAGACCGGACCCTTCGGAGGATACGGCCATCGCTTCCTGAAGGCGAACAAGCCGTTTGCGAAGGCGGTAGAAGAAAATCCAGGAAACGGCAATGAACGCCGCGACGACGAATCCGACGATGACGAACGTATTCCGTAAATGTTTTAGCGTTTCCGCGTCTGCGTGCCCCCTGGACGGGGCCACACCGACTGCCGTGAAGAGCAGGAGGATCGGGAGCAGTGCGGCAAGCAGAAAATGGACCTGCAAATACCGGCGGAATGGCGACCCGACCCGTTTCATCGTCTGATCCTGTACCCGATGCCCCGGATCGTCTCGATGATCTCCGGCGCGCCGGGGTCCTGTTCCAGCTTCTCGCGAAGATGGCGGATATGGACCATCAGCGCCTTGTCTCCATCCAGATAAGGCTCTCCCCAAACCGCTTCATAGATTTGCTCTTTCGTCAAAATCCGATTCGGATGGCGCAGGAAATACATCAGGATCTGAAATTGTTTCCCCGTTAGCACCACTTCTTCCCCCGAGCGTTCATCCAGCACCGTTTGGTCGGCCAAATCCACGAGGATATGCTGCCCAAGCTTCAGTCGTTCCGGCATGGCCGCCCCGCTGCGCCGAAGCAGCACTTCCACTCTCGCGGCCAGTTCGTCGGGATGAAACGGCTTGGTGACGTAATCGTCGGCGAATTGAAGCCCTTGCAGCTTGTCCTCGACCGCCGTCCGGGCGGACAGCAGCATAATGGGCACGGACGGCGCGGCTTTCTTCAGCCGCTGCCCGACGGTAAATCCGTCCAATCCCGGCAGCATGATATCGAGAATCACGACGTCATGCCCCGGCACTTCCCGTTCCGCGCCGTCGCCGGTAAGAAGCCAGGTGACCGCGTATCCCCGCTGCTCCAGCTCTTCCTGGACCCAACTGCCGATTTCTCGGTCGTCCTCGATATAGAGCACCTTTCTCGTTTTCATCGCGATGGCCTCCCGGTGCCGCAGTATCCCGCCGGTTGCCGGCTTACGGCGCCAGGCGCGCTTCCAGGTAACGAAGGAAGGCCGCCAGCTCCAAGTGCTGAATGGCTTCCAGCGCCTCTACGGCCGCCGTTTCGCCGATTCTGCCCACGGCGATTTCCACGGCATCCGTGAACAAATACGGATTCCAAATCCCCTGCCGGGCGATCGTCCGGATCGCTTCACCCGCGGGACCTCCCGGCAAACCACCTCCGGCTTGGGTCCATTCGGCCAGCCACTCCGACGCCCGGGCTTGCAAGCCATGATAGGCGGGATGGTCGCCCGCCGTCCGAAACCAGTATTTCGCGTTCCAGAAGTCGCCTTCGCGCCGGTGCAGAATGCCGTGCAACGCGGCTCCCGTCGGCGTCTCGAGTTCCTGGACGATGGCATGGGCGGGTTCCAGGCTGTCGTTCCATAGATGGAGCGCGGCTTTCCAGGCCAGCGCGGACAGCCGTCCGTCCGGATGATCGCCGGCCATGCGCTCTTCCGGCAAACCGGCGATTTCCGCGTCCAGCCCCGGATGCCAGGCATGTTCCGGAGCGAGCGGGGGCAGGCTTTTGCGGTTTTTCAAGGTTTCTACGATTTTGCCATACGGAGCGTCCGAACGCATTCGGCTCCTCCTCCATCGGGTCCGATTTGTTCCCAACATAACCCAAAAACCGGAATCTGTCGAGGTGGCGCGAATGGACGCAGCTGTAAAAATTTGTTCCGGACCGATATACGGAAAAGTCGTACATCGGCGTAAATTTTGCTGAAAAAGTGGTCAGTTATACGGAAATATCGGATAACGTCGGTCCAGTTGGGGAATTTCTGACGAGATGCACGGAAATATCGGACAACGGTACAACTCGGAATGTTGCAGATGAACCGGGACCCCGAATGTGAAGTGAAGCGCTACAGCAGCTTCCGATATTTCCGGGGGCCTCAAAAAGGAATCGGAATGTTAAAAACCGGGGCTCCGAGGATACCGCCTCCCGAAGTCAGACATTGTCTATCCCTCGGAAGCGCATGCCCGCGAAGCCCCGGCTTTACCTGCGGATCTTATTTCGGGTAAGTTTCCGGCGTGGTCATTTTATCGTAGAAATCCGTGTATTGATCCCGCTTGTCGGAAGCTCGCCATCCCATGGCCGACCGCGGATGCTCGTCGAGCATGCCCGTGATCATGTCGGGAATCAGATAGCCCCACTCTTCCTTCTCGCGCAGCTTGAGCATATGTTTCTCGATCATGCCGAGCACGGGCCGGACGTTGTACTCCGGCTTGTTCAGCTTGGCCAGCAGCAGCTCGGTCGGCGTGTTGCCGGCGGCGCGGCCCATCCCGAAGACGGAAGCGTCGAGCAGATCCACGCCCATCTGCATGGCCGCAAGCGTGTTGGCGAACGCCAGCTGCAGGTTGTTGTGCGTGTGTACGCCAAGCTTCTTGTCCTTCAAGGCGCGGCGGAACTTCTCGACCAGGAAACGGATGTCGTCCGGATCGAGGCTGCCGTAAGAGTCCACGACGTACACGTAGTCCACCGGGCTGTCGGCGATCATGGCCAGCGATTCGTTCAGCTCGTTGTCCATGACGTTGGACAGGGCCATGATGTTGATCGTCGTCTCGTAGCCGCGTCCGTGGAACAGCTTCACCAGCTCGACGGCCTTCTCCGTATCGCGGGCGTAGCAGGCGACGCGGATGAGGTCGAGCGGAGACTCGCCCTTGGGAAGCACGTCGGCTTCGTCGACGCGGCCGATGTCCACCAGCGCGGACAATTTCGTGCGCTTCTTCTCCGGAATGACCTTGCGCAGGAAATCGTCGTTCAGAAAACGCCACGGTCCTTCGCTACCGTCGCTTTTAAGCAGCCGGGGCGAGTTTTTGTATCCGATCTCCATATACTCGACGCCCGACTCGTTCAGCGAAGCATAGAGGTCCTGAACGAATTCGATGCTGAAGTCCCAGTTGTTGACGAGTCCGCCGTCGCGGACGGTGCAGTCGACGATTTGGCAGTGCATGCCGTGTTTGTAAGGGGTCATCCTATCGAGCTCCTTCGGTTCCGATCCCAACGGGGTACTGGAATGATATTGTATTAGTGTACAACATTCCATGCGGGATTGCTACCGATTGTCCGGCGGACGACCGCCTATTCCGTCAACGAAAAAACGATGTCTTCCCCCGCGCAGTCGATCCGAAGCCGCCGTCCTTCCAGGTACCAGACGTCCTTCCGTTCCATGAAGAAGGTCAGGGCGCCCGCCTGCGCGACCAGCGCGGCTTCCTGTGGCGTGTCCCGCGAAATGCCCAGCGCGAAAGGCTCCTCCCCTCCGCTGACATACCGGACGAATACGCGAATCGTTTCCCCGTCGTCGAAACCCCATTCGCTGCGGAAGCAATCCAGAGCGGCCGCCGTCACGGAGAGCTCCATGTCCCCTTCCCCCGATCCTGATCATGGAATGCGAATGCGCTTGCACCCTCATCATACGCTTATCCGGCGCAATTTGGAAGAATCGACGTTACCGTGCCGGGCGGCGCGGCGAATCAGCCTTCGAAGCAGGCCGACACGAAAACGGCGGGCGAATTCCAATAAATCGTCATTTCGTTGGTCGAATAGCTGTCCCGGTCGTCCACGAAGCAGAGCGCGGGAGGCCGGCCCTGCAGCTCCCGTTTCGCGGCTTCGTCCTGCAGGTTCCGGTTCGGACCGCCGGCCACCATGCCCGGCACCGGATCCTCGATTCCGTCGCCGACGGACGGCCGGTGATGCGGATGCCTCACCGCGCGGGCGCCGATCCCGGTCACGTAGCTGAGGCCCAGCGGATTTACGCCGAGCAGGTAATCCCAGTGGTTCCGCGCGGCGTCTTCGTATGCGGAATCGCCCGAGAATTTCGAAGCGAAGATCAGATGCATGGCCTGATTCATCAGCACCATGTTGCTGCCCCATATGTACTGGTCCGGCGTCAAGGAGATCCGGTAGCCCCCGCGGTCGCAGCGGGCTTTGAGCTCATCCGCCCGATCCATCCAGCCGCGCAGCAGCCGGTCTCGGATATCGGCGCCGATCCGGCCGGATTCCGTCAGCAAAACCGCCAGCGTGCCGTACCCGCCCACGTCCGCCCATCCAAGCTCGTAAAGCGGAAACCTCGCCGACTCGAAAGCCGAACGAAAAGCATCGCGGTACACGTCCCGACCGGTTGTCCGAAACAGCTCGGCGGCGGCCCAATACGCTTCGTCATCCGTCGTTTCGTCGCCGTATTCGCCGGTATGGATGTCCGCCGGATTGCGGAATCCCGTCCGATCCGGCGCCGCTTCCAGCCACTCCCACGCCCGGACCGCCGCTTCCAGGCAAGTATCCGAGAATCCGGCGTCATATGCCCGGAAAGCCCGGGCCGCCATGGCCATGGAAGCGGCGAACGCGCCCGCCGCCGCCGCGGATACGGGCGAGAACACGAGCTCGGCCGCATCGTCCTCCGGCATGGCGTCAAGCGCCGGGAACCGTTCGGTCGTGACTTTATGGAACACGGATCCGTCGGGACGCTGCATCCGCAGCAGGAATTCCAGCTCGTAGCGGACCTCGTTCAGCAGATCCGGCACGCCGTTTCCCGATTCCGGAATCCCGATCGTCCGCCCGAACGCGGCCGGGAACGTCTCGAACGCCAGCAGCAAGTCGGCTGCGGCTTTGGCCGCGGCCACCGTGTATTTGCCGTAGTCCCCCGCGTCGTGCCAGCCGCCGGTTTGGGGAAGCATGACCTCCTCTTCGCCGTGAACGCGCGCCAATCCCAAATGACACGCCTTGTGCGTCCAGACGCCCGCGTACGGAGCCTCGAGCTCCATGCCGCAGCGTTGGAAATAGAAGCATTTCAGCAACGCGTCCGTCACGCTCCGATAAGCTTGGGCGTCCACCCGGAAAGGCAGCGATTCCCCCGCCCCCGGGACGAATACCCGGTACGTTCCCTCCTCGCGAAGCGAACTGAAATCCCCTTCATACACGCCCTCTCCGCTGGCCTCGTCCGCAGCCGGACCGGCCAATTCGCCGGCGTAAACCGCTTGGCCGCCCGCCTCGCGGCGGATCTCGAAGCGTCCGCCCGCGCAAGCGGCAACGAACCGTTTCGAATCCGTTAGCCGATAGCCGGCTTGATTCACACGGATCCGCGGATCCTCCCTCTCCATGCGGCGTCTCCTCCTTCTTCCCCGATCGGCTTCACATGCCACTCCCGCAATACACGTTCCGCCTTTTTTCCGAAAATGTCAAATCCCGTATTTCGGGCCGCTTCTCCGATCGGATACAGGTTCACGCTTCAATCCCACCAGAAGCAACCGGCCAACCACGGCTCGTTCCAGAACGCGCGCAGCGCGGAAGCGTAGAAATTCTCTGCTCCTCCTCGTCGAACGGCAATCGGAATTCGGAGCCGTCAGGCCATGAAAGAAGGCGATTCCCCTTCGCGGGAAATCGCTCGGCCATCATGCTGGTGTGCGGTATTCAAGTTTGGCTATCAATGTAAACCCGTTTCGAATTAAGAAAAACTTCTATCGATGTCTTTCAAAGATGAGCGACCGCGTTGAGAGGAAGTTTTTCCGGGTACAAAAAGTTTTTTCGCTCTTTATCGCTTTAGCGAACTTAAACTTTCTGTAACGTTCAAGAAAACTTGTACGTATAGAAAGACTCCGTGCCGAACCGGTCCTCCAGCTCTGTCGGGGACAGCTTCGGGATTTGGAATTGGGAGCGGTGCGCCTGAATGGAGCCCAGCTTCTGTTTCAGGAAAGGCCGGACGTCCACCTTCACGTCCGGCAGGCCGATCGCTTCCTCGCGGTTTTTGGAGAACGCGATGCAGCGGACGATCGGCCTTCTTTCCTGCGCAAGACGGGCGATCGTGCGGATGACGGCGGCCCCGGTGGCGTCATGGTCGGGGTGAACCGCATATCCGGGATAGAACGTGTACACCGTCCCGGGCCGAACTTCCTCCAGCAGTTCCAGGATGCGGGCGTCCAGCTTGTCCTTGTCTTCGAATTCGATCGTTTTGTCGTGATAGCCCATCAGCCGCAAATCCTGGATGCCGATCGTCCGGCAGGACTCTTCCAGCTCCAGCTTGCGGAATCGCGGAAGCGTGACGCGGTTCGCGAAGGGCGGCACGCCCATGTTGCGCCCCATTTCCCCCAGCGTCAGGCAGGCATAGGTTACCCGGGCGCCTTCGCGGATCGATTTGGCCAGCGTGCCCGACAGGCCGAATGCTTCGTCGTCCGGATGCGGCAGGATGACTAAAATGTTGTTCGCCATGGCGGATTCCCCCTCCTCAGAACGGTTGGCGGCTTAACTGCAGCGCGACCACGAGCTTGCCCTGCGCGTCATGTCCCGCCAAAATCAGCCGTTCCGTATCGTTCTCGTCCCAATGCGTAAGGCCTTCCGAGTACACCCAGCCGTTTTCCGTTTTCAAGCCCACCCGGTAAGGTCCCGCTCCCTCGATGGAACCGTGGGCATAACGAATCCGCGCGTTGGTAATGAACGTCGCGGAAGGATGCTTCGAGCTGTCGTTGTGGGCGGCGTACGCCCCGGACGTCATTTCGAGATGGATGAAAACGTCTTGATCCCGCAAGGCGTTGAGCCTGATCTGGACCTGGACGGGATGGATCAATTGCATGTCGTTACCTCCAGTAGCGTCAGCTTTTAATCGAAATCGTATCTTTGTTCGCGCCATGGGTCTCCGTACATGTGGTAACCGTTCCGCTCCCAGAAGCCCGGCTTATCGGCCGCCGTGAACTCGATGCCGCGCAGCCATTTGGCGCTTTTCCAGAAGTAGAGGTGCGGCACGACCATACGGACGGGAAACCCATGCTCCGGCGTGAGCGGCTCCCCACCGAACTTGACGGCTAAGAACGAGGTGTCCCGCATGAAATCCTCCAGCGGCAAATTCGTCGTAAAGCCGTGCTCGGCGTGCAGCATCACGAACTTCGCCTCCGGCTTCGGCCGCACCCGCTCGAGCAGCGCGGACACGGCGACGCCTTCCCACTCGTTGTCCAGCCGGGACCAAGCCGTGACGCAATGGATGTCGTTGCGGAACGTCCGGCGAGGCAGCGCCATGAATTCCTCGTACGACCATTCCCCCTCCTGTTCCACGAGCCCGAAAACGCGCAAATTCCATTGCCCGAGGTCCCGGTAATCCGGCACTTCCCCCTCGTGCAGCACGGGGAAGCTTGTCGTCACCCGTTGTCCGGGCGGCACCCGGTTCAATTGCAAATCCGATGCGTTCATGGCATCTTTCACGCTCCTTGTCCGATCTTCGCATGAGGCTTCCTTCGCGAAGCCAACTCGATCCATCATCATCCTTCCCGGACGGCGGGGCGTTTGATCCGGAAAAACAACGGCGCCGCGCCGACGGCGAGCGCGAGCAGGAGCGTCCCCGTCCCCGCGGCAAGTCCGTATCGCAGCAGCCAAACCGGGCCGTCCGCGGACGCTTTAAACAGCCAGCCCCCGATCAGCGGACCGAGAAATCCCGCAAGACCCGTCAGCCCGTTGAATACCGCCACGTACATCGGACGTTCCGATTTCGGGGAATCGCCGATCAGGAAATTGAATGCCAACAGGTTGTAACCCCCGAGCCCGATCCCAAGCAACACATGAACCAGAATCAACACCGGCAGGACCGGCAGCGCGGCCATGCCGATCCAAGCGAAGCAGGAAGCCCCGATCAGCGGAAACGTCCACAGCAGCAACTTGCGGGCGGGATAACGGCCGTTGGCGACGCCCCAATAATAGTAGCTGATCATCATGACCACGTTTTGCAGCATCGTGATCAAGGTCACTTCGCTGTAGTTCAGCTGGAGGACGTTCAGCATCGAGTAGGAAAACAGCGGGACGATGACGTTTTGAAGCAGCAGGAACAAAGAAATGAACCCCGACGCCGAGATGAATGCTTGGTCCGCGAACGGCCGCAGCAGCGTACCGAAGGAGGCGCCTTTAGACGACGGTTCGAACGGCGGGTTCGGATAACGGGCGAGCTCCCAGCCGTTCCACAGAATGCACAGCCCGCTGATGGCGAACAGCACAGCGAAGCCGGCGCTTCCCGGCAGCCATTCCATGATTTGGCCTCCGGCCAGAAGGGTGACGCACACGACCGCGAAATGGACCATATTGCGGATGCCGAAGTACTTGCCCCTCACGGACGGAGGGACGGCATCCGAAATCAGGGACGTCCAGACGATGTTGCAAATTTGCGCCGAGGCGTAAGAAACCAGAAAAAGCGATATATACAGCGGCGCCCAGGCCGCCTTGGGGAACAACAAAGGAATGAGACCCGTGGCAACCCACAAGATGCGATGGCAGACGGCGAAAACCAAGACGAGCCGCCGGCGGTTCCGCCATCTTTGCATCGCGAAAGCGATGAAAACTTGAACGAGCAGCGTGAAGGACGGAATCGCGAGCGTAAGCCCGATTTGCGTGGAAGAGAAGCCCAAAAACAGCAAAAACGCCGTTTGCAGCGGTCCGCCCAGCAAATTGCCGATGATGACGGCGGGAATGCCTTCCATCAGCATGACCCGCAAGCCTCTGCGCTGCTCGGAAACGCTGCGCCGCGAAAGAAGCGCACGGCCGAAGCCCGGTTTCCGGTCTCCCATGACGTTTTCCCCCATGAAGCCTTCGGCTCCGATCTTGCGTTAACTTTCGGCCTCGGATACCCCTTGCAAATATTCCAGCAGCGTACGCACCATGACGCCCGTTCCCCCTTTGGGCTCGAGGTCGCGGTCCTCCCACATCCAGGCGGTTCCCCCGATGTCGAGATGGACCCATGGGCGCTCTTCGGCGAAGGAGCCGATGAACAGGCCGCCCGCGATCGCTCCGCCCCAGGCGCCGCCGTGATTTTTCAAGTCGGCGACGGAGCTGCGCAGCATTCGGCGGTATTCCGGGTGGGCGGGCAGCGGCCAGACGTATTCGCCCGCTCGCTCCGAAGCCCGGATTACGGCTTGCAGCAATGCTTCGTCGTTCGTAATGGCCCCCGTCGTCACGTCTCCCAGCGCATGCATGACGGCCCCCGTCAAGGTGGCCACGTCGATCAGTTCGTCCGCGCCCTCCCGAATCGCGGTCGTGAGCCCGTCGCCCAGCACGATCCGGCCTTCCGCGTCGGTATTCAGCACTTCCACGGTTTTTCCGCCGTACATGGCGATGACGTCCCCGGGCTTATAGGCGCTTCCGGACGGCATGTTCTCGACCGCCGGCACGACCGCCACGACGTTCGCCGGAATCCGGCGAAGCGCCAGTCCCCGCATGACGCCGAAGACGGCCGCCGCTCCGCCCATGTCGGAGATGAACTCCTCCATGCCGGCGCCGGGTTTGAGGCTGATGCCTCCGGCATCGAACGTCACGCCTTTGCCGATCAGACCGGTCGTGCGGCCGGACCCCGGATTGCCCCGATACCGGAGCACGATCATCCGGGGCGGGTTGGCGCTCCCCTGTCCGACGGCGAGCAGTCCGCCCATGCCTTCGTCGGCCGCTTCCTTCTCGTCGTAAATCCGGCATTCCAAGCTTCCGTACCTGCTCGCCAGCAACGAGGCCTCCTCGGCGAATTTCGCCGGCGTCAGCCGATTGCTGGGCACGTTGGTCAGCTCGCGCGCGTAGCAGACGGCATCCGCCGTATGGACGCCGGTCAGGAACCCGCGATCCCAGTCCGGACCGTCCTCCTTCCGTTCCAGCACGAACCGCAAGTCCCACGTCGGGAGCTCGCGCTTCTCTCCCGCATAGGTCCGTTTCCGATAAGCGCCGAGCAGCAATCCTTCCGCGCAAAGGGCTGCCGCCGCCCCCGCGCCGATCGCCCGGACCGCCGAGGACGGAACGTTCCATTTCATGGAGGAAACCTTGAGCCCGGCCGCCGCTTTCCCGATTCCCCCGGCGGCGATCCGGATCCCCTTCGGCGTCGGCTCGCCCAGCGGGCAGAAGGCGTAAATCGCGTATTTCTCCGGCAGCAAACCGAGCGTCGGCACAACTTCCGTAACGCCCGGCGAAGCTTCGAAAGCCCCGCGACGGAATAAGTCGCGGAGCGTCTCGTCCAAAGCCGGGTGAAGCAGCAACCCGCCGCCCTCGAGCGATTCCGAATCCACCATCGCGACGACGGCTTCAGCCGTTTTCCCGATCCGGTCCTCGACGTCCATCGGGTCCACCGTCCACTGCAGCTGCCAGCCCGGCCAAAGCATCGACTCTATGTCCATTCGTTCCACGAAACCCATCCCACCTGGTACCGACTGATTTACCCCGATTTTACTCTTTTCCGTCGGTGCAAGGCAAATAGATCATGAATTCGGTGCCCTCGCCCAGTTGGCTTTCGACATGGATGGTGCCGCCGTGGTTATTGATGATCCGGTAGCTGACCGACAGTCCGAGGCCCGTTCCCGCTTCCTTGGTCGTGAAGAAAGGATCGAACAGCCGGCTCAGCGTCATCCGGTCCATTCCCTTGCCGTTGTCGCGGATCGAGATCAGCGCGAACTTGCCTTCCCGCCGGGCCGACACGTCGATCCGCCCTTTGCGGCCGTCCCCGACCTCGTGGATCGCGTCCATCGCGTTCTTGATGATGTTCAGCAGCACCTGCTTGATCTGCTTGACGTCGATCGCGACGGTCAGGTACGGGTCGAAAATCTCGCAGTTGAGCTCGCAATCCTTCATGTGCGCCTCGCTCTCGGAAAGCAGGATCATTTCCTTGAGCAGCAATCCGACCAATACGGTCTGTTTCATGGGGGCGGTCGGCTTGGAGGAATTGAGGAACTCGTAGATGATGTCGTTCGCCCGGTCGATCTCGGACAGGATGATCTTGGCGTAATCCTGTTTGCCGATTTCCTTCAAATAAGGCAGCAGAAGTTGGATGAACCCCCGGATGGAGGTGAGCGGGTTGCGGATTTCATGCGCGATGGCCGCGGCGATTTTGCCGAGCATCGCGAGCTTGTCGTTCTGGAACGCCGCCTGTTCGATCTGCTTGTACTCCGAAACGTCCTTCACGCTGACGAGATAGTCCCCGTCAAGTTCTTCGGATTGCGAGACGCCCACGAGAAATATCCGGCCGTCCGCGTCCTGGAATTCTCCGTGGAACCGGTGGTACCGGTTCATCTCCCTCAACATGTGCAGGATGAATTTCCGCGTCTTCGGCGCCAGATGCGGGTGCAGCAGCAACTGCCGCATCGTGCAGCCGATCAGCGAACGGCGAGGAGCCTGCAGGAATCTCGACATCTGCACGTTCAGGAAACGTAGGTTGCCCGCCTCGTCGAACAGCGCCACTCCGCTGTCCATATGCTGAAGGACGGTCTCGAATTTGTTAGGCGGGCTTTCCTCGGCGATCGGCACGGCTTGGATGGCGGCGGTCAAATCCGGTTTGGCTTCCGGCTCCCGGGCGGCAGCCTCTTCCGGCACCCGGTAGGCGATCAGCATTTCCGTCAAAAACAAAAGAGACCGATGAGCGAGCGTCATCCGGTCTTCTGGGTCGGCGAAAGAAAACAAAAAGCGCACGCTTTCTTCATGGTGCTTCAGTATTTCGTCCTGGTTCGCGCCGTACAATTCCCTTCGCAGCTCTTCCGTGCTGCGGAGAAAATCCGTTCCTCCCGTGCGGACGAATTCCGCGAGGGACGGAAAATAATGCGTTTTCCAAGCTTCCATGAAGCCTGTTCCTCCCGTCGTCAAGAAGCAGCATCCAGCCTGCGGAAATTACATCCATCATAGTCAGGATTCGATGGGCTGTCAATCCGAGATCCTGTCGAACGGTTGTCGAATCCTGCGGCCTCCGGCAAACCCGGCTTGGGGCAAAAAAACGGCGGCCGCGTCAATCTCGGCGGCCGCCTTGCGTGTTCCCGTCCGTATCGGGCTGACCCTTGCCCCATTTCGGCGGCGGTTTCTGATCCCGCCGGGGATTGTCCCACTTTTCATCGTTCTTTCCGCGATCTTGATCCTTGCTTTTCTCTTTGCCCGTATCCTTGGACTTGTCCTCGCCTTTGTCCTTATCCCTGTCTTTCGCCGTATCCTTGTTCCCATCGTCCTTCTTCTTGTCGATGCGGTCCTTGTCTACGTCGTCCTTTTCGTTGTCCTTGTCCGAGCTTTGGCGCCCGCTCGGGAATTTGCCTGGCGCAATGCCCGGCTCTTTCCCCGCGTTCGATGAGCCGGCATGGCCCCGTTCGGAAGAAGGGGCGAGGTCCGGGTTCCGGCCGTTGCCGTTCTTGCCCGGTTTGCCGTTCTTGTCCGGCTGCCCGTTGGACGTCGGAGAAGCATCCGGCGTTCGATTCTTTTTCTTTTTGCCTTTCTGCTCGTCGAGCAGCTTTTTCCAAGCCGATTGGTCCGTCGTATCGATCTTCCCGTCCTCCAGCACCTGCTCGAGTCCGCCCAAGGACGAAGCGATCGTTTTCACGGATTTTTCCTTCAGCTCGGCCAGAGGCACGTCGTGTCCCGCGCTTTCGGCCGCGAGCCAGACGGCCATTTTTCCGGAAGAGACGCCGTTTTGCTTCGCCTCCTCCCGGACTTCCGCGGGGAGGAATACCGTCTCGACCGTTAGGGAGCCGGAGGCGGAAACGTCGGAGCCGCTCTCCTCCGTCCCCGCTTCCTTCAGGATCTGCTCGATTTTCCCGGTAACCTTCGCTTCCCATTGTTCGTCGACTTTGCGCAGCCGTACGCTGGCGATGACGATTTCCCCTTCATCGGCATCCAGGATCTTGGATGCCGTGAGCTTGCCCGCGAGCGTCCGGGTCACCTCTTCCACGGACTTCTTGCGATAGGCGACACGCGATACGAGAGCTTCCGCGTCTGAATTGAGCGCCTTAAGTTCCAGCACGCGTTCCTTCGCGTCCAGCCCCATTTCGATGCTGGGGTTGATGTCCATCGACACGTAGGCGACGACAGCCGGCGTTCGGAACGACCAGAGCGAAAACGCCAACAGGAGCAGTACCGCAGCGGATGTTCCGGCGGCAGCCCAACGCCCCCGGCGGCGAATGCCCGCCCTTCCCGCTGCCGGCAGCCTGTCCGCTTCCGACCAGGCGATCTCCTGTCCCACGGCAACGTCCCCGTCCGCTTTCACGCGGACGAATTCTCCGTCCGGCGTAAGGACGACGGCGGATCCGCCGCCTTTTTCCATCACCGTTCCCCGCCTCATGGCCGTTCATCCTCCCCGCTCGCGCGTTCCCCTGCTATGTATGCTTTCAAGCAGGGGTACGGTCCGCCTGCGATCAGCGATACGGCAATCAAATATTTCCGGTGGCGTTCCACCGTCTTGCGTGATACGGTTTCCGCGGCGCACAGCTCCTTGACCGGCAACTGGCGTTTTTCCCGGAGCATGCGGTACCATTCCGGCGTTTCGGCGATTTTCCGGCCGATCCTCAGCAGCGTCTGCCGGGAATCCCGATGCCGCGGCGAACCGTCCGCCAAATCCTGAAACCGGATCTCGAACCGGGCCAACTGTTCGGCCAAGGCGGTGATTTCCTCCCTGCGCCGGTCGGCATCCCGGTCCAGCTCGTATGCCTCCAAGGCAGCCGCGTTCTCGATCCGGCTGAGCTCGGAGCCTCCGTTCTCGTCTTCGCCGGTAAAGGCGCTGTATGGAATGGCCGAAGCGTGACGTTTCTCCTGCCGCGCGTAATCGATCAACCGTCGCGTCATGACCGTTCTCGCGAAACCGATGAACCCGCTCCCCGCTTCCGGGGAATAACGGTTGATCGCTTCGTCGAAGGCCGCGAGCGCCACGCTGAACTCGTCGTCGTATGCGGGATCGACGTACCTCCCGCAAAATCGGCTCGCCGTCTTGGCGACGAAAGGGCGATACGACGCGATCAACGATTCCCGAAGCGATTCGTCCCCCGCCTGGATCGCCTTGACCATCTCTTCCGCCGTTTCCCCGCCGTTCGGGTCATCCGCCGGAGCCTGCCGGGCGAACCATTTTTTCCAAAGTACGAGAAGCACCCGCTCACCCCGCATTCATACCATTCGTCATCCCTCGCCGCTTTAAGGGGGTCATTCGTCCGACAAAATAAATAAACGCCCCCGAAGCGGAATCGTTGCGCTTCGAGGGCGGATGGATTTCGTTCCGACCGTATATGAAAGGCAGGGGTTTCCAATCCGGCGAAGTCAGATCGGCCCGCCGGAAGTCCGTTTCTGCCGCAGTTTATGCCTGCGTTGGCTCAGCACGCCGAGCCTCCGTTTCAGCTGCCGCTCCCATTCTTCGTCTCCCAGCTGTTTGGCGAACGAGAGCAGGTCCAGCGCCATGTCGATCTGGTTCTGCACGACTTGCATCGGGTCCTCGTTCTCATGGTTCACGCAGTTCTCGTGCAGCGCTTTGTCGGACTCGTCGACGTAGTCGTGGAAGTCCACCTCCGAGGCTCCGTCCCCATGCGCGTATTCGGCCAGGATATCGTATTCGTTCTCTACCAAATAATGCACTTCCACCCGGTGGCATACAGGGCAGAACAGAATGGGCACGTTATGGATCCGTGTCCGGTAATGCTTGAGCGTTCCCTTCGTTCCGATCATGCTGGCTCCGCAACAAAAGCTCATCGGGTTTCCCTCCTTGCCTCAGGCATCCGGAATGATCCTTCCCATGCGAGGATGAATGGTATTCACTATATTCGGCCTTCGATCCGGGGATTCCTGCCGGGAACGGATGGAGGTAAAAATTTCAGCCAATGGCCGAATAAGTCCGGATAGAGAAAACAACTCCCCGGAGCGTTCCGGGGAGCATGTTTTTGGATCGATTTCAGGTCTTACTTCGCGACCAGGTGGGCTTGTCCAGGCTTCCAGTTCATCGGGCACAGGCCGCCGGATTGCAGCGCCTGCAGGACGCGGAGCGTTTCTTCCACGCTGCGGCCGACGTCGTTATGGTTGACGACTTGGTATTTGAGCTCGCCTTCCGGGTCGATGATGAACAGGCCGCGAAGCGCAACGCCTTCTTCTTCGATCAGGACGCCGTATTCGCGGGCGACTTCCTTCGTGATGTCGGAAGCCAGCGGGAAGTTCAGCTTGCCCAGGCCGTTGTCGTTCTTCGGCGTGTTGATCCACGCGCGGTGGCTGTGCTTGCTGTCGACGCTGACGCCCAGAATCTCGGTGTTCAGCTTCTTGAATTCTTCGTACGCGTCGGACAACGCGGTGATTTCCGTCGGACATACGAACGTGAAGTCCAGCGGATAGAAGAAGAATACCAGCCACTTGCCTTTATAATCGGACAGCTTAGCCGTTCCGAAGTTCGTGCCGTCTCCGAGAGCCGTTTCCATGTTGAAATCCGGTGCCTTGCGACCTACCAAACGTTCTGCCATCTCTCCATACCTCCATCCAAATTCTAACCGGTCATTGCCGGTATTATCTTGTCACGAAAAAATGTTATCATTCTCGTTGGGCAGCGTCAAGATAGGAGCGATTCTTTTTTAAGAATCATTCTTAATGATGTCGATCCGGTGAATCAGCGCGTCATGGCAGCCACGATCAGATCGCCCATCGCTTTCGTGCCGATCGCTTTGCTGCGGTCGACGGCGATGTCGCCGGTGCGGTGACCCGCGTCGAGCACGTTTTTGACCGCGCGCTCGATGGAGTCGGCGGCATCCGCATAGCCGAACGTCAACCGGAACATCAAGGCGACGGAGAGGATCGTGGCGATCGGGTTCGCGATGCCTTGGCCGGCGATGTCCGGGGCCGAGCCGTGTACCGGTTCGTAAAGGCCGAAGCTTCCCTCGCCGAGGGAGGCGGAGGACAGCATGCCGATGGAGCCGGTCAGCATGGCGGCTTCGTCGCTCAGGATGTCGCCGAACATGTTCTCGGTCACGATCACGTCGAAGCTGGAGGGACGGCGGAGCAGCTGCATCGCGCAGTTGTCGACGAGCACGTGCTCGAGCTCGACGTCCGGATATTCGGGAGCGATGCGGTTTACCGTCTCGCGCCACAGGCGGGACGTCTCCAGCACGTTGGCCTTATCGACCGACGCCAGCTTTTTGCGCCGCGTGCGGGCGATCTCGAACGCTTGACGGACGATCCGCTCGACCTCGCTTACGTTATAAACGCACGTGTCCACCGCTTCTTGGCCGTTCGCGCCGTCCCGGCGGAACTTGTCGCCGAAGTAAATGCCGCCGGTCAACTCGCGCACGACGATGAGGTCCGTGCCTTCCAGCACTTCCGGCTTCAGCGTCGACGCGTCCTTCAGGCAATCGAACACGACGGCGGGACGGATGTTGGAGAACAGGCCAAGCGCTTTGCGGATGCCGAGCAGGCCGGTCTCCGGGCGCAGCTCCTTCGGGTTGTCGTCCCATTTGGGTCCGCCGACGGCGCCGAGCAGGACGGCGTCCGCGCCTTTGCACAGGTCCAGCGTCTCTTGCGGCAGCGGCGTTCCCTTCTGGTCGATGGCGATGCCGCCGAACAGGCCGTGCGACAATTCGAACGAGTATCCGAACAATTCCTCCGAACGCTTAAGTACCTTTTCCGCTTCCGCGACGACTTCCGGACCGATCCCGTCGCCCGCGATCACGGCGATTTTCTTCGTTTCTGCCATAAGTTTCGTACACTCCTCTTCGCATTGTCCGATTGGACCACTATGTCAGTTTTAGCATATTATCGGCTCAGAGGCAAAATAGATAAAAACTATGAATTCCATAGGCTGCGGCTATCCGGCGAACCCGGGACGGGATTCGGGGCATGGTTCACCCGCCTGCGCCTGGGGCCAAAAAATCCGTGTAGATGCCATCTACGCCCGTTTCCCGGAGTTCGGCCGCTTTCTTCGGATCGTTGACCGTATGGACATAGACCCGTGTGCCCGAACGCTTGAGCTCGGAGACGAATTGCGGGGAAACGCGGAAAGCCGGCATGGCGACGGCTCGGATCTTCGGAGCTTGACGGACGAAACGGAGAACTTCCTCATTCGCAGCCTTCGAGGCATATAAAGTCAAAATATAGGAAGGAAAAGGCCGGATCGATTCGAACATGCGGTACGTTTCCGGATCGGGAATTTGCGGGACGATGCGCTCCGGAACGCCCGGAAACGGCGACGCATCCGCTTCGGCGGCGAGTTGCCGAAGGGCGCGTGCCCGCGCTTCCGGACCCGGGTCCTTCATATCGAGCACGAGCCGGACATCGGGGTGTCGTTCCAACAGCCCGACGATGCCGCCGGCGTCAAGCGGACGGTACTTGCCGCCGACCGGCGACGAGCGGAACGCCTCCCGGGAAACCGGCATGGCCCGGTGCGCCTCCGCGATACCGCGGCCCAGCGTATCGCGGAAATACCGCTCCCAATCATGAACGGCCGCCACCCCGCCGTCCGAGGTCAGCCGCAAATCGACTTCGAACCAGCGGAAGCCTTTCGCGTAATTGGCCGTGAACGCATCTTCGGAGTTCGTCAGCGTCCGGCCGTCGATTCCGCCCATCGCGTGCGCGACGAGCCGCTCTCCGTCCAAAAATCCCGTAGGGGAATCCATTCCCGGAGCCATCAAGGAGAGCAAAACCAGGCAGAGGAACATGACGGCACCTCCAACGTTTGCCAAAATCTTTTCGTCCCCTTTATATTGTGCCAACAGAAGAAAATCCAGCGGTTCTCTCCGAAGTCTTCGCCTGCCGGCTAAGCCGGTCGTGACGACGATCCTGATTGACGCGCCGCCGGATCGGCCATTCGCGCGCCGCCCATCAACGCGCTGGCCAGCAACCCGGCCGCGACGAATCCCGCGCCGACGGCGAACGTCTGCCAGATGGATTCGCGGAACGATCCCAGCACGGTGACGCCGACGGTGCCGCCGATCGAACGGAAAAACTGGTTCGAAGCGGTCGCCGTTCCGCGATGAACGCTTCCCGCCGCCTGCTGCGCCGCCGTGCCCATCGCCGGGTAAACGGCTCCCGCGCCAAGCCCCGACAGCACCATCCAGGCGACCGCATGTCGGCATCTTGATGCAGTGGCTGGCGCAAGGGCTGCCGTACACGCCGTTGTACGTAGCCGCGCAGCTGACGAAGCTGCACCTGCTCGGCCCGACCCGCGTGTTCCTGGGCGATACGCCCTTCTGATCCCCTAAGCCATCACTACCGGCTTAACCGGCAGCACCGAGGGGTTGCGGATCCGAAAGAAAAGCCGCCCTCACGCAGAGGACGGCCTTCGATATGCGCTGCTTACCGGACCAAAACGCTCTCCATCGCCTGGGACAGCCGGTTCATGCCCAGGATCGTGTTGTCCGAATCGTTGTGGGTGAAGTTCATCCGCAGCGTATTGACCCTCGGGCTTTCCGCGTAGAACGTCGCTCCGGGGACGAACGCGACGCCGAGCTCCACGGCGGTTTTCAGCAGCTGGGCCGAGTCGATCGACTCCGGAAGCTCCAGCCAGAAAAACATGCCGCCCTTCGGCTCCTTCCAGGTGACGCCAGGCCAATGCTTCTCTTCCAGCAGCCCGGCCATTTGACGCATGCGCGCCTCGTATTCCGTCCGAACGAACCGGATATGGGCGTCCAGGTCGAAATGCTCGAGCAGCTGATACAGCGTCTGCTGGTCCAGCGAGCTGGAGTGGAGGTCGTTCGCTTGTTTCGCCCGGGCGATGTTCCGGATGAGATCCGGATCGCCGATCACCCAGCCGGTGCGAAGCGCGGGAGCGACCGTCTTGGAGAACGTGCTCGTGTACACGACGCAGGAGCCGGACGGGTGTTGATCGAGCGAGAACAGCGTCGGATAGGTGACGGATTCGTCGCCGAACTTGAGCTCGCCGTAGGGATCGTCTTCCAAAATCAAGGTGCCGGAGTCCCGGCAGAGCTGGAGCGCTGCCTTGCGGCGTTCCAGGCTCCAGGCTTGGCCCGTCGGATTGTGGAACGTCGGGATGGCGTACATCATTTTCGGGCGGTACTGCCGGATTTTGGCGGCAAGATCGTCCGGATCCATGCCGTCCGCGTCCGTGTCCACCGACACGACCTTCGCGCCGTAGGATTGGAACACCTGGATGGCGGACAAGTAGGTCGGGCGCTCCACCAGAATGACGTCGCCCTCGTCGATGTAAATCCGCGTGAGCAGATCGATCGCCTGCTGGGAGCCGGTCGTCAGCAGCATGTCGGCCGGGGTGACGTTCATTCCCTTGCGCGCCATGCGGCGGCAAATGCTTTCCCTCAGCGGCAAATAACCTTCCGTCAACCCGTATTGCAGCGCCCGGTTGCCCTGCGCCAGCACCCTTTCAAACGCTTCTCCCACCGCTTGGACCGGAAAATGCTCCTCGGCCGGCAGTCCTCCCGCGAACGAGATGATGGAGTTGCCTTGCGTAAGCTTTAAAATTTCGCGAACGGCCGACGAAGAGAATCGGTTCAGCCGTTCGGAATATCGGTAATTCATCGGGATTCCCCCCTATCGCGCCCCAGCGCGGATGATGCCAAGCTTAGATGACGAAATCAACGTCCGAAAGATGGAGGCTGTCCACCCGTGTCATATTGACCATGAGGGACAGCCTCCAATCGGAACTTTGCGAATCGATTATTTCTTCAGCCAGCTCATCAGGCCGCGAAGCTGAGAGCCTACGACTTCGATCGGATGCTCGGCTTCGTTGCGGCGGGTTGCCGTCAGGAACGCGCGGCCGGTTTTGTTTTCCAGGATGAAGTCGCGGGCGAAGCGACCCGATTGGATGTCGGCCAGGACGGCTTTCATCGCTTTCTTCGTTTCGTCCGTCACGATGCGGGGACCGGTGACGTAATCGCCGAATTCCGCGGTGTTGGAGATGGAGTCGCGCATGGCCGCCAGGCCGCCTTCGTACATCAGGTCGACGATCAATTTCAGCTCGTGCAAGCACTCGAAGTAGGCCATTTCCGGAGCGTAACCCGCTTCGACCAGCGTTTCGAAGCCCGCTTTGACGAGTGCGCTCGTGCCGCCGCAGAGAACGGCTTGTTCGCCGAACAGGTCGGTCTCGGTTTCTTCCTTGAAGGTCGTCTCGATGACCCCGGCGCGGGTGCAGCCGATGCCTTTGGCGTAAGCCATGCCGATTTCGAACGCTTTGCCCGTGCCGTTCTGATGGATCGCGATCAATCCCGGAACGCCGAAGCCTTCGACGTACGTGCGGCGGACCATGTGGCCCGGCGATTTCGGAGCGACCAGCAGCACGTCGGCGTCAGCCGGAGCGACGATTTGGCCGAAATGCACGTTGAAGCCGTGGGAGAACATGAGGGCCGCGCCTTTTTTCAGGTTCGGCTCGATTTCGTCCTTATAGACGGCCGCTTGGGTTTCGTCCGGCATCAGGATTTGCACGACGTCCGCTTTGCGCGTAGCGTCTGCGACGGAGAGCACTTCGAAGCCGTCGTTCTTCGCTTTGTCCGCGGATTTGCCGGGACGCAGGCCGATGATGACGGACAGGCCGCTGTCGCGCAGGTTTTGCGCTTGGGCGTGGCCTTGGCTGCCGTAGCCGATGACGGCGATCGTTTTGCCTTTCAGCGCGCCGATGTCGGCGTCTTTGTCGTAGTACAAGTTTACTGCCATGGGAAAATAGCCTCCTTAATATTGTGTTGCCAGATATGGCGACCCTCGAAGCGGGCGTTCCAACGGCGGCATGCGTCCTGCGGCGCGGTTTCGCTTCCGCGGCTGGAACCCCCGCTCCGACGATTGCTTGAAGCGGGACAATAGCAATGCGTTACCGCATCGGCGCAGATATAAACCGGTTACCGATTGCCGCGGGCCATCGCCGTCACGCCGGTGCGGGACAGCTCGCGGATTCCGTAAGGCTTCAGCAGCTCCACCATCGCGTCGATTTTCTCGGTATCCCCGACCACCTGGACGATCAAGGTGGAGGGACCGATGTCGACGACGGCGGCGCGGAACGTCTCCACGATGCCCAGGATTTCCGGGCGGGCGGAAGGCTCCGCGGAAACCTTGATCAGGCCGAGCTCCCGCGCGACCATGGGGTTGGCGCTGACGTCGATGACTTTGATGACGTCGATCAACTTGTACAATTGCTTCTGGATCTGCTCCACCGTCCGGTCGTCGCCTTGCGTGACGATGACCATCCGGGAAAGCCCCGGCTCCTCGGACGAGCCCACGGTGATGCTCTCGATGTTGAAGCCGCGGCGTCCGAACAAGCCGGACACGCGCTGCATCACCCCGGGCTGGTCGTTGACCAGGATGGAGATCGTATGTTTGCTCATTCGGCATCCCCCATGATCATTTGGTCGATCGTGCTTCCTTGCGGGACCATCGGATACACGTTTTCTTCCTTGCGGACGACGAATTCGACGACGGCCGGGCCCGGATGCTTCAGCGCCGCTTCCCAGGCCTCGCGGGCTTCCTCTTTGTTCGTCGCGCGGAAGCCTTTGACCCCGTATGCTTCGGCAAGCTTGACGAAGTCCGGGCTGCCGGCCAGGTCGATGTGGCTGTAACGATTGTCGTAAATCAGTTCCTGCCACTGGCGGACCATGCCGAGTACCTGGTTGTTCAAGATGGCCACTTTGACCGGAATGTTGTTGATCGCGCAGACGGCCAGCTCCTGCGAGCACATCTGCATGCCGCCGTCGCCGTTGATGGAGACGACCGTACGTCCCGGATTGCCCATCTGGGCGCCGATCGCGGACGGGAAACCGTAGCCCATCGTGCCGAGGCCGCCGGAGGTGACCCAAGAGCGCGGCTTCTTGAACGGATAGTATTGCGCCGCCCACATCTGGTGCTGGCCGACGTCCGTCGTGACGATGGCGTCGCCCCCCGTCGTCTCGTGGATCATCGAGACGACCCATTGCGGCCTAAGCTCCGCTTCGGAGTCCGTGAAGCGGAACGGCTTCTCCGCCTTCCATTGCTGGAGCTGCGCGCGCCAGGCATCGGCTTTGGCCGCGAACTTGGCGGATTGGTTGGCGATTTCGAGCACGGCCTTGACGTCTCCGACGATCGGAATGTCGGTCGGCACGTTTTTGCCGATTTCGGCGGGATCGATGTCCACGTGCACGATTTTCGCGTTCGGGGCGAAGCCGGAGAGCTTGCCCGTCACCCGGTCGTCGAACCGGGCGCCGATGTTGATCAGCAGGTCCGAGTTCTGGATCGCCGTGTTCGCGGTCCAAGTGCCGTGCATGCCGGGAAAGCCGAGATGAAGCTCGTGGCCGCTTGGGAACGCCCCGAGGCCCAGCAGCGTCGTCGTGATCGGGATGCCCGTCTTCGTAACGAACTCGAACAGCTCTTCATGCGCTCCCGAGTAGACCGCGCCGCCGCCTACGAGCAGCAGGGGCTTCTCCGCCGTTTCGATCGCCCGCAGCATTTTGTCCACCTGGCCCCGGTTCGGCAGAACGGTCGGATTGTAGCCTCGGAGGCTCACTTCCGTCACGGGCTGGAACAGCGCTTTCTGCGCGGAGACGTCCTTCGGAATGTCGATCAAGACCGGACCTTTGCGGCCGGTGTTCGCGATGTGAAATGCCTCGTGGATAACGCGCGGTAAGTCGGCCGCGTCCTTGACGAGGTAGCTGTGCTTCGTGATCGGCATCGTGATGCCGACGATGTCGGCTTCCTGGAACGCGTCCGTGCCGATCAGGCTGGTCGCGACGTTGCCGGTAATCACGACCAGCGGCACCGAATCCATGTAAGCCGTGGCGATTCCCGTGACCAGGTTCGTCGCGCCCGGACCGGAAGTGGCGATGCAGACGCCGACCTTGCCGGTCGAGCGGGCGTAACCGTCGGCGGCGTGGATGGCTCCTTGTTCGTGACGGGTCAGCAAATGGTTGAAGTCGGAAAAACCGTACATGGCATCGTAGATGTAGAGCACCGCGCCCCCCGGATAACCGAAGACGCAGTCGACGCCCTCCAACAGCAAGCTCCGGAGCAACATTTCGGACCCCGTGATGACTTCCGGCTTGCTCCATTTCTCGATCAATTCTTCCTTGGATTTCAGCGTGGCACTTTGCGCGCTCATCCGTCATCCTCCTTTCAAGGTTGCGATGCTGGTGATGAAATAAAAAAGCCTCCCGACCCGAACGCCGATGAACGACGTTCTGGGACGAAAGGCTGTTGCTTCCGCGGTACCACCCGGATTTGCCGCGCACCTTGCGATGGCGGCCTCAGAAGGAACGGTGACGGCATTGGCCGGCCACTTCGCACCTTCGGCGCGGATAACGAGCGCCACTCCGATTTCCCCTACTGGCGCCGATCGGCGGTTTCAGGGAAACAGCTCCGAGGAGACTTCGCGGTACAGGGATTTTGGCATCGGTCGCAGCAATCCCGACGCTCTCTGAGCAAAAGAGCCCTCACGCTTTATCCTCATCATGGCTGTTCAACTTGTTCGATGACTAGGTTTCATTATATGCTTCGCCAGGTCATCCGTCAATATGCGGGCGTGATGAAAAATTGGGGGACCGGACCCGGACGTTGCCTCATACGATATCGAAACACGTCCATGGAGGAGGTTGGGCAGCGGTGCCTTTGATCCGTTGGAGGCAGCGGGGGGACGAAGAGGCCATCTTCCGGTTGGTCAAAACCGAGCTCGTGCCGCTCTCATCGCGCCCAGGCATGCGGGACGGCCGGCTGCGCCGCGAAATCGCCGAGCGCCTGCGACGCGGAATGACGTTCGTGGCGTCCAGGAGCGCAGGAAGCGAACCCTTCGCCTTCGTGCACATGGAGCTCCATCGAAACATTCTGTTCATCGATTTGCTGGCCGTCGATTCCGCCGAACAGAATCACCGGTGGGGTACCCGGCTGATGGCCGAGGCCGAGAGGTTCGGCCTCTCCCGCGGCTGCCGCGAAGCCCGGCTGTTCGTGGACGACACGAACGTACGCGGCCTTCGCTTCTACACGAAGTTGGGTTATGCGGGCGTCCGGCATATTCCCAGCGCCAAATGCTACGAGTTGGCAAAGCCGCTCGCGGCGCCGACGGCCATGACATGGGCCTTCTGAACAGGATGAAAAGCCGGCCTGCGGACCGGCTTTTCATCATGCCTTCCTATGGAACGGCTTACCACCAGAATCCGGGAAAGCCGAAACCGAAGCCGCCGAAAGCAAACGGCGCCGTTCCGATGGCCAGCACATCGAACAACGCCAAAGGAAGGATCGCTTTCGTCTGCGCTTTGTCACCCGGCGGCTCCACGATCAGGTCGTTGCCGTTGATTCGCACCAGTCGGCCAATCACGAGGGATCCGTCCCGTTTCACGGCGTAAATGTGTTTGCCGACCAACGATTCGGCTTGGGAACGAGAAACAGAGGACATACATGCAACCTCCTTTCCACCAGGCCCCGGAGGCCGTTGTCCTCCATCCTATGGAAATCGGCAGCCGCTTGATTGTACCACTGTCCTTCCGGCACAAAAATCACGCCGTGACTTAAGCGGTATCGTTACGACGGGATGTCGGCCCTCGCTTTCGGCGGATAAGGCGGCAAACGGATGACTGCTTCAGCCAGCAGCATAAGCCCGACGATCGTGCCGATGACGCCGCAGGCATAGCCGGTTCCGTAACTCAGCCCGAATAAGCCTCGGAACATGGCCGACAACGCGTGGATACACACGTTCGTAAAGCAGAAGACGTAACTGCGGACCATCCATCTGCGGTGAAGGTCAACCTGTAGCCTCCGGATATGCGCGAATGCGGTCAGCGTAATGCCGATCCACAGCAAGTTGAGCAAATTGAAGGCGATGCCGGCGGCTCGACCGCCCGTGGCATAAGGCGCCATATATCCGGAGGTGATGCATACGGCAAGCACGCAGAAGATATATGTATAGCCGGCCGCGCGGTGAAGCTTCCGGTTCGCCCGTCGGAGCCGGCCGGAAAAATTCATGGCCCCGGCCGCGATGGCCAAGCATGCGGCGGCGACATGAAGATCCAGGACGCGAAGCCAGACCGGAAGCCGGATTTCGCGGCGAAGCCCGGTCTTATGGCTCAGGAATTCGGCGGCCCCGGGATCAATGAACCAGTGGACGAGCAACGCCCACAATACGGAGACCGCCGCCAATGCGACGACGATTCGATACGCCAATTTGCCGTTCAAGTTACCGCCCCCTCCCGCCGAATTCGGTTTCGCCGACATGCGTCTTCGGCTCGCGGTCCGCCCGGCTGCCGAAGCCTTTCCCGCCTCGCAGGCGAGCAAACCGAAAAGCGGCGAAGCATAACAGTGACGCCCCGTACAGAAGGGCGATCGATCCGATTCCCATAACCCCGTCTCCTCCTCTTCCCAAAATGAACGATGGGTACAGTGTAGCCTCCGATTGTACCGAAACGCGCGCCCAAACCGTCACGAAACGGTCAACGAACCGTCCCAGAAACGTGAACGGCGTTTTCGCCGGGAAAAGAAGTGGTAGAATGGGAGGAGATCAAAGGCGGTGGAAAAACGGTGACGGAACGGCAAACGGTGATGGTCGTCGACGACGACCCGAGCATCGTGGAATTGTTGAGGGACTTTCTGGAGAACGACGGATTTCTGGCGGTGACGGCCTGCGACGCGGAGGAAGCGCTCGAGAAGTTCCGGCAAGACGAGCCGCAATGCGTGCTGCTGGACATCATGATGCCCGGGCAGAGCGGTTTCGAGCTTTGCCGGACCCTTCGCGAGACCAGCGACGTGCCGATCTTGTTCCTGAGCGCGCGCGGCGGCGACGTGGACAAGATCCGGGGGCTGGGGCTCGGCGCGGACGATTACATCGTCAAGACGGCATCCCCCGGCGAGGTCGTAGCCCGCGTGAAAGCCGTGCTGCGGCGGTACCGTCCTTCCCGGCCTCACGTTCCTCCGATGCTCCAAGCCGGGCGGCTGAGCTTGGACTTCGCCGCCCGCGCGGTGTATGCCGACGGACGGGAACTGCCGCTGACGCCTAAGGAGTACGACCTGCTGCGGCTGTTTTGCGAAAATCCCCGCCAGGTGTTCACCTACGAGCAGCTGTTGGACCGGTTTTGGGACGGCGTCGGCGACAAGCATACGGTCCGCGTCCATATCGCCCGCCTGCGCGAGAAAATCGAAATCGACCCCGAGCGCCCGCGGTATTTGGCGAACGTATGGGGAGTCGGCTACCGGTTCGAGGCCAAGCCATGAACAAGACGGTTCGCGTTCGCAAATTCATGTTGGCCTTCCTGCTGCTAACGCTGACGGTTCTATGGCTGGCTTACGTTGCGGTTCATTACGCGGCGACAGGGACATGGAGCGTCGCGTCGTCCGATGGACACCCGGGACTCCGGATCGTTCTGCCGGCCGGATTGCTTCTGGTGCTGCTCGCGGCCGGGTATGGGCTGCGCCGGTTGATCGTCAAGCCGCTGGAGGCGCTGAGCCGGTCGTCCCGGCAAATCGCCGAGGGCGATTGGGACATCACGCTGCCCGAATCGCGCATCGCCGAAATCGCCCAAGTACGCGACGGCTTCGAATCGATGGTGGAAAGCCTCCGCGGCTCTTTCTCCCGGCAAGCCGAGCTTGAAGAAGAGCGGAAATTTTTCATCGGCGCGATCGCGCACGATCTGCGGACGCCGTTGTTCGCGCTGAAAGGGTATTTGGACGGATTGGAGCAAGGGATCGCCGCCACCCCGGAGCAAATGAAGAAGTACGCGGCGGTATGCAAAGAAAAAGCCGGCCAAATCGACCGGCTCGTGGAGGATCTGTTCGCTTTCTCCAGGACAGAATATTGGGAGGCGGCTCCGCTTCGCGACCCGTTGGATCTCGCAACGGTGCTGCAACAATCGGTCGAGAGCGTGCGGCGTCAGGCCGATGAGAAAAGCGTCGCGATCCTGCTGGACGACGGCGGGGAAACGCACGGGATCAGAGGCGACGCCCATCTGCTCGAGCGCGCCATGAACAACTTGCTGGATAACGCGATTCGGCACACGCCGGCGCAGGGACGGATCTACGTGCGCTGCCGACGGGATCGCGGCGGAACGACGGTCTCGGTCCGGGATACGGGAGCCGGTTTTGCCCCGTCGGATCTGCCGCGCGCGTTCGAGCCGCTGTACCGCGGGGAGGCGTCCCGAAACCGGTCCACTGGGGGCGCCGGCCTGGGGCTCGCCATCGCCCGCCGCATCTTCCGCGCGCACGACGGCGACCTGACGGCGGGCAACGATCCCGAAGGCGGCGCGGTGCTGACGGGGCGGCTTCCCGCCGCGGAATAGGCAGCCGCCTGCCAACAGCCCCCGCTGCCGACAGCCCCGCTGCCGCCTGACGGCAGGTCCCGCTGCCGCCTGCCGCCAGGTCCCGCTGCCGATAGGCTAAGGATGATTTGATCAAGTGCCAAAGTACACTTAAAGTCCGGAAAATCGGGATATTTTCGAGTCTCAAGTGCCTAAATGCACTTCATTTGCGGATTTTCCCCGCTCCTGCGTGCTTTCCGCATGAATCAAGTGTATTTTGGCACCCGGATCGTCATTTTTGAATTTATAGGCTCGCCTTAAGTGCACTTTGGCACCTCATGGCCAAGGGAAATCAATGAATGGGACAACCGGCAGTTGGGATCGCAAGCGTACATGCCTATTAAGAAAAACCGTCAGGGAGAAATTCGTCCCTGACGGTCCTAGTGTTTCATGCCTCTGAAGTCCCTCTTCAGCAACTTTTCCACGAACATCACTCAATCCTGTACTCAAATGAACATGACCATTGAGATCCGTTTGTCCAGAGGGGCGGGGTTTAAGCTTGCGCGGCTGGCTTAATCAGCTGTTGCCCCACGCGTTGGCGGGGTTTAAGCTTGCGCGGCTGGCTTAACCAGCTGTGGCCCCGCGGTTGGCGGGGTTTAAGCTTGCGCGGCAGGCTTATTCAGCTCATGCCCCACGCGCCAGCGGGGGTTATGCTAGCGCCGCAGGCTTATCCAGCTGTAGCCCCCTACGTTGGCGGGGTTAAGCTTGCGCGGCAAGCTTAACCAGCTGTGGCCCCGCGGTTGGCGAGGATTAAGCTTGCGCGGCTGGCTTATTCAGCTGTTGCCCCACGCGCCAGCGGGGGTTATGCGTGCGCCGCAGGCTTAATCATCTCATGCCCCACGCCTTGGCGGGGGTTAAGCTTGCGCGGCTGGCTTAACCAGCTGTGGCCCCGCGGTTGGCGAGGATTAAGCTTGCGCGGCTGGCTTATTCAGCTCATGCCCCACGCGCCAGCGGGGGTTATGCTTGCGCCGCAGGCTTATTCAGCTCATGCCCCACGCGTTGGCGGGGTTTAAGCTTGCGCGGCTGGCTTAACCCGCTGTGGCCCCGCGGTTGGCGTGGGTTAAGCTTGCGCGGCTGGCTTAACCAGCTGTAGCCCCGCGGGTGGCGGGGGTTAAGCTTGCGCGGCTGGCTTAACCAGCTGTAGCCCCGCGGGTGGCGGGGGTTAAGCTTGCGCGGCTGGCTTAACCAGCTGTAGCCCCGCGGGTGGCGGGGGTTAAGCTTGCGCGGCTGGCTTAACCAGCTGTAGCCCCGCGGGTGGCGGGGGTTAAGCTTGCGCGGCTGGCTTAACCAGCTGTTGCCCCACGCATTGGCGGGGGTTAAGCTTGCGCGGCTGGCTTAACCAGCTGTAGCCCCGCGGTTGGCGGGGGTTAAGCTTGCGCGGCTGGCTTAACCAGCTGTTGCCCCACGCATTGGCGGGGGTTAAGCTTGCGCGGCGGGCTTAACCAGCTGTAGCCCCGCGGTTGGCGGGGGTTATGCTTGCGCGGCTGGCTTATCCAGCTGTTGCCCCACGCATTGGCGGGGGTTAAGCTTGCGCGGCGGGCTTAACCAGCTGTAGCCCCGCGGTTGGCGGGGGTTATGCTTGCGCGGCTGGCTTATCCAGCTGTTGCCCCACGCATTGGCGGGGGTTAAGCTTGCGCGGCAAGCTTAGCCCCTCCTCCCCGCCACGGGTTCTGATTCTAACGGACACTGAAGCCGTTATTGGATCAAAACCCCTCATTTTCTAAACGTAACGGACACCACGGCCCTTATCCGTAACCCGTTACGGTTATACGTGGGGCTTTTCGCTCAATAAGCGCAACTGTGTCCGTTAAAATGCGATTTGCCGAAGAGTGCCCCCCATAACGTCTGCTGTGTCCGTTAACCTTACCGCCTCCGCGAATGGGGCGGGCGGCGTCTGGCCACTCTAAGAGGGATGCAACATCCCGAAAAGTTATAGATGCTGATAGGTTCAAAAAAGCCCCGGGATCCCGGGGCTTTGGACGCGTTACGCGTTGATTTTCTCTTTGGCGGCGCCGGCCAGCGTGTTGAACGCGCCAATGTCGTTCACGGCCAGGTCGGCGAGCATTTTACGGTTCACGTTGATGCCGGCCAGTTTGAGGCCGTGCATCATTTTGCTGTAGGTCAGGCCGTTCTGGCGGGCGGCCGCGTTGATCCGCACGATCCAGAGCTTGCGGAAGTTCCGCTTGGTCTGACGGCGGTCGCGGTACGCGTACCAGAGCGATTTCATGACTTGTTCTTTGGCTTTCTTGAACAGGCGGTGCTTCGCACCCCAGTATCCTTTAGCCAGCTTCAACATTCTATTGCGACGGCGGCGCGTGACGAATCCGCCTTTGACTCTTGCCATGACGCATTACCTCCCGGAAAATGTTCGCAGTTTTATTTCAGGTTCGCAAGCTGCTGCTGCAGACGGCGTACGTCGCCTTTGGCCATGAGCGGCTGGCTCGAAAGCACGCGCTTTTGACGGCCGGATTTGTGGGACAGCAGATGGTTCTTGTAAGCCTTATGGCGCTTCACTTTGCCGGTTCCGGTGATTTTGAAGCGGCCTTTCAAGCTGCTGTGGGTTTTCATTTTAGGCATGAGAATCGCTTCCTCCTGTCAGTGGCTCTTCGGAGCCAGAATCATGATCATGCTGCGGCCTTCCAGCTTCGGAACGCGCTCGATGACGCTGATATCGGCGACTTCCTGGGCGACGCGCTCCAGGATTTTCTGGCCGATGTTGGCGTGGGCGATTTCACGACCGCGGAACCGCACGGAGCATTTCACTTTGTCGCCATCCTTCAGAAACTTCACCACGTTGCGAAATTTCGTCTGGTAGTCGTGTTCCTCGATGTTCGAACGGAACCAGACTTCCTTCAGGTCGACGATCTTCTGATTCTTCCGGGCTTCCTTCTCTTTCTTCTGCTGCTCGTAACGGAATTTGCCGTAGTCCATGATCCGGCACACCGGCGGTTTCGCCTGGGGAGCCACGTTGACCAGGTCCATGTTCGCGTCGATCGCGAGCTGCATGGCTTCCCGGAAAGGCTTGATTCCCAGCTGCTCTCCTTCGGGTCCTACGAGTCTGACTTCCTTCGCCCGGATTTCCTCATTGATTTGATGATCCTTGCTGATAGTGTTCCACCTCCGAATGGAAATGTCGATCTTCGCCCCCGCGTTCGCCGGGGACAAACAAAAAAGACGGGCCGCATCGACCCGCCTCCGTGCGCAAACGTCATGTTCCGGCTCTTCCGGGAAATTCCTCCGGCACTCGCCGTAATCCGTTGCTACGCGAACCCGTCAGCGCGAGCCGAACAGGTGAGAAGCGGGCGCTTCTGCTTATGCGTGCTGAATATCGTTCCGAAATCAGTCACTCGAGTACTATATCACGCCTGGGCAGCGTTGTCAAACCGGAATTACATCTGCTTGCCCTGCACTTCTTCGAGGCGAAGCACGCGGGTATGCTGCGTATGGCTCCAGGTTTTGTTGTTCTGCGTGAAAAAGGCGTATAACGTGATCGGCCACCAGGAAAGCAGGAAGATCGGGAAGGTCAGCAAATGGGCGTACGATTTCCACGACTTCACTTTTTCCAGCATCATGGCGAACGGGAACTGGGCGCAGCTGACGAACAGCGAGACGACCGTCACCCATCCGGGCAAATAATAATAGATGGACGTAAAAGCCGGCACGCCGGGACGGGCCTGGTCGAACCAGAGCACCAGCGTCAGAAGAGAGCCGATCAGCACGTTGTAGACCGTTACGGTGTACAGGGCCGTATCGAACTTGGTGAGACTGCGTTCCTTGATGCTCGCCCAGAGCAGCGGGAAGAAATAACGGCGGGCGACGGTGAAGTGGCCCTGCATCCATCTCAGGCGTTGGCGCGCGGAAGCCCGGAACGTGAGCGGCTTCTCGTCGTACACTTTGGCGTCGTAGTTCATCGTCGGGTAAATGCCGCGCTGCACGCAGCGCACCGTGAATTCCAGGTCCTCGACCAGGCTCGTGGCGCCCCAGCCCATCTCCTTCAGCAGGGCGGATTCGAAGCACATGCCCGTGCCGCCGAGGAAGTTGGCCATTTTCAGCCGGGTGCGGGGAAGCTGCCAGAGACGGTTGCAGAACCAGTACGTAATGCCGTAAGCGGCGGTGATCCAGGAATCCTCCGGATTTTTCGTGTCCAGGTAGCCTTGCACGACCCGATGGCCTTCGCACAGGCTGTTGTTCATGTGCAGCAGGAAATCCGGATCGACCAGGTTGTCGGCGTCCAGCATGACCACGGCGTCGTATTGCCGGCTCCGGCTCCACAGTTCCTTAAGCATCCATTCGATGGCAAAGCCCTTGCCGCGCTGGTGCTTGTTGAATCTTTCGCAGGCGTAAACGCCGGGATACTGCCGGGCGATACGCGCCGTTCCGTCGGTACAGTTGTCGCAAATGACGAACACGTCGAACAATTCCCGCGGGTAGTTCAGCTTGAGCAGGTTGTCGATCAGCGCGCCGACGACTTTCTCCTCGTTGTGGGCGGCGATCAGGACGGCGAAAGATTTGCGCGGATCGTGATTCGCGGTTTTCTTCTTGCCGGCCCATCCCCAAATGGACAGCACGAACTGATACACGCCGATGGCTCCGACCAAAATCTGCACGACGAAAAACACTTGGTTCAACATATTTGGTTTTGCCCCCTAAGACCCCTATTTTCCGCTTGTCTCTTTGTTTTCTCTCTGTTTCTCTGTCTTGCGTGTTCGGATCGGTTCGGCGTTTTCTCTATGTGGCGCCGTGCCGGCCTCAGCACATCCTTGATTTTCTTTGTTTTCCTGCCGTTTGTCAAAACGGCCGGGTACCCTTTAAGCGGTCCTGAACCCTTAATAACCGGACTTTGAAGGAACGAAACGCGGGGCCAACCCGTTTTCCTCCCGATTCAGCCGATTTAAAGCGTTTTCCTTGCCGTTTCGCCAAATTGCGCCATCATCTTTATCTAACGGCGCGATGAAAATTCCCTCATAAAAGTTTATCCAGCGGCGCGAAGTTGTAAAACATCAATTCCCGGTCTTCTTCCGTCGAATTGACGGATGCATAACGCCGCGTTAACGCAGGGGTGACATTTCGAAGGTACATTGGAAGCATAGGTTCCGGCGCCGCGGTCCGATCGACCGGCGAGATCAGCCCGAAAGGAAGGATGCCGAGCATGAGCCGGATTTACCGCCTGCTGACGGATTTCGAGCGTCCGCTGTTCCTCCACGTCAACATTCGATGGAACCATAAACTGCTTAGCGGCCTATTCTACGCGCTTACGCTGCTGGGAGGAGCAACGTTTACCCTCCTCTTCTCCTTGGCCGTCGGAATTCTAGCCCCCGAGCCTTGGAGCACCGCGGGCTGGCAGGCCCTTGCCGCCGTAGCCCTCAGCCATCTGCCCGTAGCGATCGCCAAACGCAGCGCGCCCCGCCTGCGTCCGTACCAAGTGTTCCCCCAAGTCCATACGGGCCGAAAACCGCTGAAGGACCCCTCTTTTCCGTCGGGACATACCACCGCGGCGTTCGCCATGCTGACCCCTTGGATGATCGCCCAGCCTTCCCTGATTCCGTTCCTGTTGCCCGTCGGGTGCGGCGTCGCTCTGTCCAGGGTGTATTTCGGCCTTCATTACCCGAGCGATACGCTCGCCGGCGCGCTCTTGGGAAGCTCGACGGCGCTGCTCGTATCCGTCTGGGTTTGACGGCGCTCCTCCTTCGTCCCCTCCCTTCTTCCCGAAATTCGGGGCTCCCATCTATAGGACGAAGCATGGAATGGAAAAGTTACCTCGCGGAGGATTCCCCGTCCGTGGCCGGAGCCGGCTCCTTCGCGCCGCCGCGCCGGGACGACTCGAGGCGTTCCCGTTCGATGCGCTGCCGGTTCCGTTCGATCGCGCTCGCGCCGACGACGGCCTCCAGTCGGTAAATCGGCATTCCTTGCCCGTGGAATTTGCTTTCGTATTCCGTCATGACCAAATCCTCGCGGGGACCGTCCCGGTGCAGGTCGAGGGAAATGTTCCGCATTTGCAGCCCCGTATCCGAGAAGCAGTTCAGCGAAAACTCGAACAGCGACTTCGAATCCGTCTTGAAGTGGATTTCCCCGTCCGCGCTCAGCGCCTCTCGATATTTCTCCAGAAACCGGGGGTGCGTAAGGCGCCGTCTGGCGTGTTTGCTCTTCGGCCACGGATCGCTGAAGTTCAAATAGATCCGCGACAACTCGCCGGGTTCGAACATCAGCTCCAAATATTCCGCGTTGCCCCGGACGAGCGCCAGGTTCGGCACCCGCTCTTGCCCCGCTTCCCGCCACGCCGCGCGGGCTTTCTCGCTCCCCCGGCGCAGCAGCTCGTCGTAGACGTCCATTCCGATGAAATTGATGTCCGGATGTTTCACGCTCATCCGGCTGATGAACTGGCCTTTGCCCATGCCGAGCTCGATGTGGATGGGCCGATCGTTGCCGAAAAACTCCTTCCACCGGCCTCTCCATTTCTGCGGCTCCAACAGGACAAGGTCCGGTTGCCGCTCCAAGCTTTCCCGAATGTTTTTTCTGCCCCTTAACCTCACGAACGCTTCTCTCCTTGCCGATGCTTATGATTGCCGCTCCGACGTTCATAAAATCCGATGGCCAAGCCGAGCCAAATGCCGCTGACCAAGTAACCGCCGATGACGTCGCTCGGGTAATGGACGCCGAGGTATATCCGGCTGATGCCGATGGCCAGCGTCAACAGGGCGCATACCGCCGCAAGCGCCAAACGGCCGCCGCCGCTTCGGACGTGGCGCCACAGTAAGTAGGCGATCACTCCGAACAAGGCGAACGAGGCCATCGCGTGGCCGCTCGGAAACGAATAACCCGTCTCTTCCGCCAGCCGGTGCAAACTTGGTCGCTCCCGATGGAAAAACCCCTTCAGCACTTTGTTGAGCAACGAGGTGCCCAGCATGACGGCCAGAAAAAGGATCAGTTCCCGCCGATGGCCCAGCGCGAAGTACAGGAGCACCATCACGACCACCGAAAACGCCGAGATCGGGCCCGTCCTCCCGAACCAAGTGAGTCCCTCCATCAGCTTGGTCAAGCCGGGGGACTCCCAACCTTGCACGGCCGAAATGACGGCCGAATCGAAGCCGCCGATGCGGCGTTCCCCGATCAACAGGACGACGACTCCGAAGCAAACTGCCGCAAGCAAAGCGAATCCGTAGGCGCTCAGCAGACGACCCGCCCATTTCATGACTCCCGTTCTCCTTTCCGACTTTCGCGTTTACGCAACCATTTGGAAGTTTACCATGAACGGAGCCCGGAAAGCACGGGGGAGCGAATGAATGAGGCCCATGTGCGACGCATGGGCCTTTCACCGCGTCGGCGTACATCTCGTCCCGTTCAAGAGGTTGAACCCGCGGATTCATAAAAAAAGCAGACTTAAAGTCCATCAACATGGCCTTAAGTCTGCATATCGAAACTCTGATCTTATCCGCTTGCGTGTAAGGAGGGCCACGACTCACCGTTTCCTCGCGGGTCAGCAGCCTCGTGATTGCGGCACGACAACATCGGTATCGTATTTTTTCAGCAGCGCGATGTTCGCCTGCGGGGTTACGGCCCCCGTGCGGACCAGTTGCTCGAACTCTTCGAAAAAGCCGATGAAATCGGATGAAGTCATCATGGCAAGAAACCGGGCGGGCTTGACCGCCGGATTGCGGTAGGTATGCGCGACGCCGATCGGCACGTGAACGAAATCGCCAACTTGCGCAACAACGGCGTCACCGTCCGCAATGAACTCGATTTCCCCGTCCAACATGTAGAACGCTTCGGCAAACGTACGATGAATGTGCATCGGCGGAGCGACGGAATGAGGATTCACCTCAAACTCCAGCACGGCAGACTTTCTTTCCGTCAGCGTTCCGTCATCCTTCACCCAACATCGAAAGGTACCAAAATCCAACTTTCTTCCTTCGCCGTTAACCACCATGTTCGTTTTCAAAAAACAACCTCCCTTATCGTCGATATCCGCTCGTTATCGATCGAGCGAAGCCTCTTGAATCGCTCCGAACGCCCAGTGGGTTGCCGGAACGTCCGTCCACATCGGCGCCTCGTCCGTCCGTGGTTCTCTGCCCAACCATTTGTTGATCAGCGTTACGGCTTCGGCGCGGGTTAACGTCCGCTCGGGGCGGAACGTTCCGTCCTCGTAACCGGAGACGAGACCCGCCGCATGGACTTGCGCGATTGCCTTTTGAGCCCAGTTGCCGGTCACGTCCGGGAAAGACGCGTCGGTGCTGCTTGCGGTCCGGACCCCGAGCAGACGTGCGACGATATTCGCCATTTCAGCTCTCGTGACCGGCGCATTCGGCTTGAAGCTGCCGTCCGGATATCCCGACATGAGGCCCATTTTCGTCACGCTGTCGATCGCGTCTTTCGCCCAGTAGGCGGGTGGCACGTCCTTGTACGCCGTTTCGACCGCCTTCGCGGGCCTGTCCGCCACATGCGCCAATATCGCCGCCAGCTCCGCGCGGGTCATGTTCCGGGACGGCTCGAAGACGCCGCCCGGATTACCCGAAATATAGGCTTTATGTTGCGGGTCTCCGGAGGCGTCGTTTACCGCCAGCTTTTGCCCAAGACCGTCCGCGTGAACGATCGTGAACGTGCTGAACTTCGAGACGGTAAACCGGATGGCCAGATTGCCGGAGTCGTCGTACGGGACGATTTCTCCTTTCACCCACTCCTTCTCCCCGTCGCTGTGTTCGATGAATACGCCTAGGTCTTGAAGCTGTTCGTCGGTCAGCGTTTCATCTTCTATTGGCATGACGAGCGTCGCCGTACCGTTATGCAGATTGGATTCGATCGTCATGGGCCGTCCGATGACCGTCGCCGCGCTGCCCGCGGTGACCGCGACAAACGCAGGCTCCTCGCCGATCCGCCGTTCGACCGCCGTTTGCTCGTTTTCGGATTTCGCCGGCACGACCCGGAAATAGAGATCGTCCGTCGACCCCAGGAGAGATTCGCTTGGAACCTGGATCCGCACGTTGTTCGTCGCGATCTCCAGGCTCGCTTTCCGTTCCGATAAGAGAGTCGCGGAGGCCTTGGGAATGCTCACGTAGGTTTCGGACACCTCGTCCTTGGCGTCCGGTACCGTGACTTTCATCACGCCTGAGGCCTGTCGGATCGCTTTGGCCACCGCGTCAGGGCTGAAAACGACCTCGTCCTTTTTGCCGCCTTTGCCGTCGTCCGCGCGCGTGATCTCGAGAGTCGAGACGGTTCCGCCCGATTGCACGTCGGCCGTCACCGTTTCTCTGTCCGGCTGCGAATTGCCGCCGCCAACGCTTCCGCTTCCGCCGCCGGCACCCCCTCCGTCGCCGCTTCCGGACGTGATGGCTGTCCACTTGGCGTATAGCGTGACGTTTCGGTTGATGGGGGTTTGGAAGTCGAATGCCGACTTCAAAGCGCTGTCGGAATACCATCCCGCGAACGCGTAGCCGTCCCTCGTCGGATTAGCGGGCGGTGCCGCCTTGCTGCCGTCGGCAACCGTTTGGCGGTCCACCGCAGAACCGCCGTTGCTGTTGAACGCTACCGTGTGATTGACCACCGTTATCGGATTCCATTTTGCGTATAGCGCCAGGTCGCCGGTCACCGGTGTGCTGAAGTCGTACGATACCGTCAATGCCTCGTCAGCGTACCAGCCCGCGAACGTGAATCCGTTCTTGGTCGGATGGGCAGGTTCGATCACCATGCCGCCATCAATCACCAATTGGCTCTCAACCGCCGAGCCGCCGTATACGGCGAACGTAACCGTATGGGTAACTGCGGGAATCTCGTCCCATTTCGCGTACAGCGTCAGGTCGCCGGTAACCGGAGTACTGAAGTCGTACGGCACCGTCAGCGCTTCATCGCTATACCAGCCTGCGAATGTGAATCCGCTTTTCGTCGGGGCGTCAGGCTGCGTCACTGTATTGCCGTCAACCACCGTTTTACTGTTCACCGTCGTACCACCGTTGCTGTCGAACGTCACCGTATGGGTAACGACCGGTACCTCGTCCCACTTCGCATAAAGCGTCAGATTACCGGTCACTGGCGTGCTGAAGTCGTACGATACCGTCAATGCCTCGTCAGCGTACCAGCCCGCGAACGTGAATCCGCTTTTCGTCGGGGCGTCAGGCTGCGTCACTGTATTGCTGTCAACCACCGTTTTACTGCTCACCGTCGTACCGCCGTTGCTGTCGAACGTCACCGTATGCGTAACTGCGGGAATCTCGTCCCATTTCGCGTACAGCTCAAGGTCGCCGGTCACCGGAGTACTGAAGTCGTACGGTACCGTCAGCGCTTCATCGCTATACCAGCCCCCGAACGTGTATCCGCTCTTCGTCGGGGCATCAGGCTCCGTCACCGTAACGCCGTCAACTACCGTCCGAGTGTCCACCGCTGTTCCGCCGTTACTCTCGAACGTCACCGTGTGCGTGACCTCCGATGGTGCGTTCCATTTCGCATAAAGTATCAGGTCGTTGGAAACGGGCGTACTGAAGTCGTACGGCATCGTCAGCTCTTCATCGCTATACCAGCCACCGAATGTGAATCCGCTCTTGGTCGGTGAATACGGCTGTATAACGGTGAATCCCTGTCCGACTTTTTGGTTGCCCGTATTCGAACCTCCGTTGCCGTTAAAAGAGACGGTGTAGATGGCAGGCACGAATTTATCGATGACCACCGATTTGACGTTCTCATTGCCCGCCGTATCCCTGACGTAAAACGTATAGGTCCCGTTCCTGTCAACCGTAAGGCTGTCCGCATCGTCCAGAGGATTCCCGTAGACGCCCGATCTAAAGTCCTCTGCGGTCAACTCTCCCATGTCCCATAGGACAGTCTCTACCTTGTTCACGCTCGTTGAGCCGATGCCTGTGAATACATCAAAGAATACGAATCCTTGGTCTAGAAGCACATAGCCTTGCGGCGTGTATTCCACGATCAACAGCGGCGTACTCCTATAAATATTGCCCACCGTTATAGTCTGTACCTGCTCATAGCCCCATTCCGTATCCTTGGCATAGACGGTGTAAGTCCCGTTGCTGTCGACGGTAAATCCGTTTCCGTCGATGTCCTCGCCGCCGCCGTTTTGAAAATAGTCGATACTTTGATCCCCGTCAGCCCATCTAAGGACGGCGATAGAGTTGTCTTCTCCATCCGCCGTTGCCGTTACGCCGATCGTCACGTTGTCCTTCGTCGGCCCTGCAGGGTCGAGGTTCAAAACAATCGTCGGCGGTACGGGTGCTACGGGTGGCGGAAAGTCATATTTCATCACGGACATTTGATAATCCAGATCTTCGTAATCCAAAAACGCGACCAGCGGAACGCCGTTCTTCACATATAACAAGGGCTCCCGGCTGGTACTGGGTGAAAATTCGGGATCGCCCACCGATACCCATTCGCTGCCGTCGTACTTATCAACGGTTACTTTGAAAGAGTTGATGTTGATATAAGCCAAATAAGGCGTACCATCCTCCACGTACAACGATGGCATCCAAGCGCCTACCGATGTGCCGCCGCCCAGAGTCACCCAATCCGTCCCGTCGAATTTCATGACCGTCGATTTGGAGCTGGCGCTTCCGTCCTGATAAGCCGCATAGAACGTGCCCGCCTCCACGAACAAGCTGGGGTTCAACGCGAGACCCGAGGAAAAACCGGGACTACCCACCGGTACCCAATCCGTCCCGTTGAATTTCATGACCGTGGCTTTGTTCTCATTTGCCTCGTCGGAGTAAATCACGTAGGGAATACCGTCAGATATGATCAGGGAACTGTCGTGGACGAAGCCCGGGGTAAGGCCCTGTTGCCCCACATACTCCCATGTCCCGGTGTACTTCATAACCGACAATTTGTTGGTGACGTTTACATCATACACATAGGGTGCATCTTTAAACGCCACATAAGGAACATCCCCGTCCATATACAACGATATGTCTGTCGCGACGCTATTCGAAATGTAGGGATCACCGACCGCCGCCCAATCGTTCCCTTCGAGTTTGATAATCGATGCTCCACGTGAATAGGGGTCCTGAAATGCGACATAAGGAGTTTCACCCGCTACATATAACGATAGATAATTGACGTCAGAAGATGAAGAGTACACGGGTCCGATCTGCTCCCATTCGCTGCCGTTAAAGCGCACAACCCTAATGCCCGGAGCATCATAATAAGCCAAATAGGGAGTGTCGCCCGTTACGAACATCGACGGATGGCTGGTCTCACCTTCCGAGAATGCCTGATCGCCCACGAACTGCCACGACTTAGTCGCTGCGTGTCCATGTAACGGCATCGCCGTCAAGCCTGACAAAAACACCATTAATACCAAGAAGTATATGGGTACCCGCCAGAAAATTCCTCGCATCCCGTTCCTCTCGCATACACGACCGTATGAATGACCGTTGAACGCGCGCCTGCGGGGCGAAAGATCGATGACTCCCCTCATTGGAAACCTCCTTATCTACGAATACGGTTTTTGATGTCACTGGTCATGGATCGATTGAAGCTTCCTGGATCGCTCCGAACGCCCAGTGGGTTGCTGGATGCGGTTGTTATACCGATCGGCGACGAAAATGTTTCCGTTGCCATCCGTCGCGACGGCCGACCGGTTCATTGAAACTCCAAATTTTCTTGGGTGCAAAAGCGGTGAAATTCCCAGCGGCGAAAACATCCGCGCCAGCGAACAGACTGATCACAACCAGGATCAAGACGGATAACCGAAAACGCACAAGCATTTCCTCCTTCGAACCCGCGTTAAACGACGCGGATACCCGTGCCCACGCTGTTTATTTTAGGAATGCCTGTCGTCAGGCGCCATCCCAGAAATCTGGGGGGTACTGCGCGATATCGAGGTCTGTGGTATGATGAATCCAGCCAAATTATGACAATCTTTGCAAATCCGCACGGACTTGAGGAGGGGAATCGGCCGGCATGCCTAACGCGCTCAAGGAACTCGCCGCCTTGCAGAAACATCGTTTCGCGCTCGCGCTGGACAGCATTTCCGCGCTGTCGAGATCGGGATACGGCGAAGAGGCGCTGCTGGAACGCGCGGCCAAACTGCTGGAAAAGACTTTTCCGGCGGAATTCTTGATTTTCGCCTCTTTGGATCCCGATTCGTTCGCCATCACCCGCTTATATGGCCGGTCGCACCCTCAGAAGTTCATGTCCCGCATATTGCAGAACGAATACGTGGATGACGATTGGAACAAGTTTACCCAACTCTTGCAGCAGCGTTCGCCCGTAAACACGCTTACCCATGTTACCGGAGGCGACAAAAGCCGTAGTATCCGGTATCGCGAGGTGTACCGCAAGCATCTCGGCATGGAACATGAATTGAGAGCCGTATTGCGGTTGGGCAAAAAACCGGCCTGCGTCGTTTCCTTGCTTCGTCCCGCATTCTTACCCGATTTTTCCGCCTCGGAACAACGGTTTCTTGCCGCCTTCTGCGCGGAGCTCGAGAACGGCTTGCGGGGCGCGCTCGTCGCGCAGTTCGAAGAGGGATTCGCGGATCCGTCCGGCATGGGACTCGTCATTCTCAACGAGGACATCAGCGTGAACGCCGTCAATGCCATCGGAGAGCAATGGATGTTCGAAATGGGCGACCGTTTCGTTCCTTTCGCGAGAAGCATGGCATCGCTCGTCGAGATCAACGGCCATGCCGGCGGGAAGAACAAGCTCCCCTTTACCCCGCACGCCCGATGGTATGCCGGCAACGGCCGATGGCTTTCCGTCACCGGCTCCCGATTGCACGCGAATGGCGGAGCAAGGAAATTGTCACTCGTCGTCGAGGGTATGCGTCCGCCGCAGCTGCATTCGCTGCTGTTCGAAGCCTACGGATTCACCGACCGGGAGCGCGAGCTGCTGCACTGCGCCTTGCGCGGCAGCAGCACGAAGGCGATCGCCCGGGAGCTCCGGATCAGCGAATATACGGTGCAGGATTATTTCAAAAGCATTTTCGACAAAACGGGTGTTCGCAGCCGGCGCGACCTGATGGCCAAATTGATGCTGGACTGCGACTAGATGCAGGATGGCAAAGCCAAGCGCCCGCCGCGGGGAATCGGAATCCCCATGCGGCGGGCGCTTGGCTTTGTCCTGATATGTGCGTCTACAAGCAAAAGCGAATTCGTCGTCTTTACGAAGTAAAGGTGCCTGTTAAGCGCCTAAATACATCTAGTCGTCTCATTCTGCCCCTTTATAAAGTGCTAACAGCCGAAATACATTTATTCTAAGCTAATCCTTCATTTTTCCGCCGAGACGAGCTCTGCTAGTTGCGTTTTGGCCTTTCGTCATCACTTTTCGTGGGAATATAGAAAAAATAACTGCATTTTAGCCCTTAGCCCTCAATTCGGAGTTACATCGTGCTTCATCTACGATTCTCCATCTAAGGAGTTATCAATTCCGGCATCGAAAAAACCGAGCCCCTCATAGGGCTCGGCAGCGCGAGGACAAAATCAATTGACCGGCTGGCGGTCTTCTACGTACTGATCCTCCAGCATTTGGTGCAGCTTCTTCTTCGCGGAAACTTCGATTTTATGGTTATCGTGGAATTTGACTCCCGTCAGCGCCATGATTTCCTTGACCGTCAGCTCGACTTTGACCGTTTCGTCCCCTTGGGGAATGCGTACGCCAGCGTTCATGCGAATCACCTCATCCTTGAAATTAGGCGGGCATCAATGGCCCGGGTTCCCGCATCAACCAACGGGTTGGATCATAACATGAAAAAACGGTTATGTCAGGTTTTTTTGTTGATTTGACGCACTTTTAATATAACACATCATGTAAGGTTAAGCAAGCGGGCGGCGGCCTGAATCGCTTAAAATTTAGGATGCCCTTTTCTCGCAATTCCCGGTCGATTCCGATACAATGAAAAGCAGTAAAGGACGGATGCGATCATGAACGCCAGCACGGAAACGGAAGCTTCGCGCCCGCTTCTCTGGGGGGACAAGCGGTTCCACACCTGGAATTACGAAATGCGGGAAACGTTCGGGACGAAGGTCTTCAAGGTCATGTTGGACGCCGGTTTCACCTGTCCGAACCGGGACGGCTCGATCGCGGCGGGGGGCTGCACCTTCTGCAGCGCCAGAGGCTCCGGCGATTTCGCCGGCAGCCGGCGGGACGACCTGGTGACCCAGTTCAACGCCGTGCGGGACCGGCAGCACCTCAAATGGCCCGACGGCAAATACATCGGTTATTTCCAAGCCTACACGAATACGTATGCGCCGCTCGAGACGCTGCGGGAGTATTATGAAGTGATTTTGCGGCAGCCCGGCGTCGTCGGCCTCTCGATCGCTACGCGGCCGGATTGCCTGCCGGATGACGTCGTCGACTATTTGGCCGAGCTGAACGAACGGACGTATCTTTGGCTGGAAATGGGGCTGCAGACGGTTCACGAATCGACCTCGCAGCTGATCAACCGGGCCCACGACACCGAATGCTTCCGGGACGCGGTCGCCCGGCTGCGGGCGCGGGGCATCCGGGTATGCGCCCACATCATTTACGGCCTGCCGGGGGAAACCCGCGAGATGATGCTGGAGACCGGCAGGCAGACGGCGGCGATGGACGTGCAGGGGATCAAGATCCACCTGCTCCACCTCATGCGCAAGACGCCCATGGTCCGCCAGTGGCGGGAAGGCCTGCTGCGCTTCCTGGATCAGGACGAATATATCGGGCTGGTCGCCGATACGCTGGAAATGCTGCCGCCCGGGATGGTCGTTCACCGGCTCACCGGAGACGCGCCGCGCGACTTGCTGATCGGACCGATGTGGAGCCTGCGCAAATGGGAAGTGCTGAACGCGATCGACGCCGAGTTGGTCCGCCGCGGCAGTTGGCAAGGCAAGCGCTGGGGAGGAAGATGAGACCATGGGCTTCCTCTCCGTCTTGACGATGGCCCAGCGATGGGCGGCGGAACGGGCGTCTGCGCCGGGAAGCCTGGCGATCGACGCCACGGCGGGAACCGGCGTGGACACGCTGTTCCTCGCCAGGACGGTCGGGCCGAAGGGCCGGGTGTTCGCCTTCGACATCCAGGAGGCGGCGCTTCGCCGCACCCGGGACCGCCTGGCGGAAGCGGCCGCCGGCGACGAGGCGCTCGCGCCGGTCGAGCTGGTGCACGCGGGCCACGAGCGGATGGCCGAATTCGTACCGGCTGCTTCGCACGGCCGGGTCCGGGCCATCATGTTCAACCTCGGCTACTTGCCGGGCGGCGACGAGAACGTCATCACCCGGCCGGATTCGACGCTGGCCGCCCTGGAAGCGGCGCTCGAGCTGTTGGCGCCCGGCGGGGCGCTGACCGCCGTGCTGTATCCCGGCCACCCGGGCGGGGAGACCGAGGCCGCGGCCGTGGAGCGCTGGGCCTCCGAGGTTCCCGGCTCCCGAGCCCAAGCGGTAACGTACCGATTTCCGCAAAAACCGGCCGCGCCCTATTTGGTCGCGCTGGAGAAAAGATAGGAGGCGTAGTGGGATGTCCGTACGCAAAATCGAGCATGTCGGCATTATGGTCAATAAGCTGGAAGCTTCCATCCCGTTTTACGAGAAAGTGTTGGGATTAAGGCACCTGGAGACGATGACGCACACGAACGGCGTCATCCGGCTCGCGTTCCTCGCGTTTCCGGAGTTTCCGGAAACCGAAGTCGAGCTGATCGAAGGGTACGATGGCCCGTTGACCCGGGAGGGACGCGTGCATCACGTCGCATTCGCGGTGGACGACATCGAGGCCGAGTTCGGCCGCATTCGGTCCCTGGGGGTTGCCGGACTGGACGACAGCATCACGACGCTGCCGAACGGAAGCCGCTACTTCTTCTTTCAGGGACCGGACGGCGAATCCGTGGAACTTTTCCAATCGACTAGAGGAGGGAAATCGGAAGGATGAGCGTGAAACCTTATCCGCTTCATTTCAAACCCGAATTCAAGGAACGGGTATGGGGAGGACGGGCGCTCGAGCGGTTCGGCTTCGACGTCCCCGCCGGCGCCATCGGGGAAGGTTGGATGATCGCCGACCACCCGAACGGGGTGTCTCGCGTCACGAACGGCGAGCTGGCCGGGCAAGGGCTGGACGCGATCCGGGAGCGGTTCGGCGCGGACTGGTTCGGCACGCGGGGCGGCCGCTCCGGCAATGGACGGTTCCCGCTGCTGATCAAGCTGCTGGACTGCAACGACGACTTGTCGGTCCAAGTCCACCCGAACGACCATTACGCGGGCCTGCCGAAGGGCGAGCTGGGCAAAACGGAAATGTGGTACGTCCTGAGCGCCAACCCGGGCGCCAAAATCATTTACGGCCTGCAGCCCGGCGTCACGCGGGAATCGATGGCCCGTGCGATCGAGGAAGGCCGGATCATGGACACGCTGCGGGAAGTTTCGGTCGAAGCCGGAGATGCGTTCTACATCCCGGCCGGAACGGTCCATGCGCTATGCGCGGGCGTCGTGGTCGCGGAAATCCAGCAAAACTCGGACACGACTTACCGGCTCTACGACTACAACCGCCCCGGGCTGGACGGCAAACCGCGCGAGCTGCACGTCGAGGACTCCCTGAACGTGACCGCCTTCGAAGGCTCGGATGCGACCCGCATGAAGACGGACGTCGCAAAGCCCGGCGAATGGCTGACGCTTGCCTCCTCCCCGTATTTCGTGACGGAAAAGGGGATCGTGGAGGGCGTTTGGAAGCTGAGCACCTCCCCCGAAAGCTTCGTCATCGTCATCGTGTGCGAAGGCGAAGGATCGATTGGCTGGGCGGACGGCACGGTGCATGCGAAAGCCGGAGATTGCTTTTTGCTTCCGGCGCCGCTGGGCGAATACACGCTGGACGGACGGATGACGGTGCTGCGCAGCCGGGTGCCGTAAACGACGATTCTTGGGAGGGGTAGTCATGCGGCAAGGTTTGATTCTGACCGGCCTTGGAATCGCCGTCTGGGCGGTCGCCACCTTGTTTTTCCGTTTGTTCGGGCATTGGGTGCTGTCGGCGCCGGGGGATGCGCATTTCGGCTCCTCTTTGTTTCTGCTGGAGCTGTTGACCCTGCTGGTTCTGATCGGCCTTGCGCTGGCGGTGAGGCTCAAATGGTTTCCGCAGCGCGGCTCGGCCGTGAAGTTCGGGTACGCGGGGGCGGCGGTCGGCCTGCTGCTGGACGCCGTGTCGATCTGGCGGCGGGATGCCGTGTTCCCGGACTTCAGCGAAGGCCAGCATCAAGCGTTCGCGATCTGGATGACTTCCGGTTATGCGCTGATGCTGCTCGTGCCGGCGATCGTGGACCGTCTGGTCCGGGTGCGGCCGGATCAAACGACGGAAATCGAGGACCTGCCGGAAACCGAGGCGATGAAGGGAGAACGACCGGATGCCGATGTCGACTTCGACCGAACAACATAAGCGGGAAGCGCCGAGGCGCATTTCCTGCTTCGTCATCACCGTTTCCGACACCCGGACCGAGGAAACGGACCGCAGCGGGGGCCTGATCCGGCAGCTGCTGGAGGAACATGGACATGCCGTCGCCGGGTACCGCATCGTGCCGGACGACCGGGCAACGATCGCCGCGTCGGTGCGGGAAGCGGCGGACGATCCGGCGGTAGAGGCCGTGCTGATCAACGGAGGCACGGGCATCGCGGCGCGGGACGTCACCATCGAGGCGGTGCGCGGCCTGCTGGACAAGGAAATGCCCGGATTCGGCGAACTGTTCCGCTATTTAAGCTTCGCCGAGGACATCGGACCCGCCGCCATGCTGTCCCGCGCCGTAGCCGGCACGGTCGGCCGGACGGCCGTGTTCGCGATGCCGGGTTCCACCGGCGCCGTCAAGCTGGCCATGACGCGGCTCATCCTCCCCGAGCTCGGCCACGTCATGCGCGAGATTTACAAGGATGCGCCGAAGTCGATGTGATCTAGAATAGAGTCGAATGAGCGCGGCGGCGAACGTTCATAACAGCGGGGCCGAATCTCCCTACAATCGCCTCAGCCGAGAATCGATCCGTTCCATCAGCCACTCCCGCTCGCCCGGGACGTTCTCTGTCAGCCGGGCGGCCGCGACGGGCAGCATCCATCGGCCAAGCGCCTCCATATCCAACTTTCCAAGTTTCCGATACTCGTTCAGATAAGCCCGATTCAATAATTTCTTTGCCAGCCGGTTGACGGGCGACATTGCTTTAGGCGTTCCTGGCGGGTTGAACGGAGAAAGAAACATCAACGAAGTTCGCGCCACGTCGCCCATCGGATCCCCTAGGCTCGCGTTGGTCCAGTCGATGGCGATCGAGCCGCCATCCGCCACCAAGATATTATCCGGATGGAAATCGCCGTGGCAAATCCGCGTGCCTTGAGGCAGCGAACGAAGGAATCGGAGAATGCCTTCGGTTCTCTCTCCCAAAATATCCGCTGATGCCTGGATCGCGTGTTCCAACCGGTCTTTTTGTCGGGGAAGCTTGTCCGCGCCGCACCGGTGGATGCGGAGATGGAGCCGGGCCATTTCCTTCGCGAATTGTCGCATGCGGAAGGGGGTCGATTGGATCTCGGCAAGCATGGAAGGCCCTTCGACTTTCTCGCAGAGCAGCCCGTTCCTCCCATCCTCCTGCTTCATTCCGTATATTTTCGGCGCAGGCACCCCGGCCTCTTGAACGGCCGCGGCGATTTCGGCTTCCTCGCGGATCCATTCGGGTTTATACCATTCGTAATACAGTTTCAGTACCTGCCGGTCTCCCGATTCGTAGACTTCCGCGGTCATTCCTCTCCCGATTAACGCGCCTTTTCCCACCGCCGCTCCTCCTTATCGGGTACGGGAAACTGTTTCCATCAACCTGCTTCCTCCCCGAGAAAACCTCACTGAATTTTTTCGACAGACCGCGTGATTCTCCTTTTTCCCCCACCACGCGGGTCGCCGCCGAGCGAACTTTCATTCGGACTTGCTTTCTCCTAAAACCCGTGCCATCATCACTTTATCGAACACCGGCTAAAGGGACGAACGCACAGGGCAGGGAGGATCACTTTGCTTCATTTCGATTCGGATACTTATCAGGCCTCGTTCGCGGGAGCTGCCGTTCAACTGTTGCCCAAGGAGTTCGTTTTGCTCCGCTATCTCTATGAGCACGCAGGGCGTTCTTTCTCGCGGGAACAACTGCTGGATGCCGTATGGCCGGATGAGGCGCCCGTCGATCGGACCGTCGACGACCATATTTACCGTTTGCGCAAAAAATTGGCCCCGTGGCGGCATTTCGTTCAAATCGAGACCATTCGCGGGCAAGGATACAAACTCATCCGCCAGGCTCCGGCTCAGCCGGAAAGCCCGCTTTTGAAAGACGAGCAATTCGCGGCCGACATGAGGCGGATGCTCGCCAGGTATCATGGACTCGGGATGGGCGCCGCGATGGAGCTGCTCCTCAAACACAGGGACACCCTCAGTCTTCCGAAGGATCCGGATTACGAGGCCTATCTGCGGTTTATCCGCGGCGATTTCGAAGGACTGCTGCGGGCGGGCGGCATCAGCCATGAACAGAAGCTGGCTTACGCCGCATTCATCCATGCCTCGATCCAGATGGACGCGAAAGCCTCGCTGCGTTACTTCGAAAGCTTGTTGGCCAAGGGGAAATCGTTGACCCGAGAATGGCGGAACGACCTGCAGCTTAGCATGATCTCTTTGTGCCTGGAAGCGGGATGGCCCGATAGGGCGCAGGAGGCGCTGGAGGCCGTCCGCCCGGACATCGCGGAGCTGGATTCCCCCAGTTTCACGGCGATTTTCCGGATCAAAGAAATGCTTTTCCGTCTACAGATAGGTCAAACGGAGACGGCGGCGATCCTTCTGCGGGAAAACGAGGGGCTGCTGGAGCGCCATCCAATGATGCGGGAACGGGGGGCGCTTCTCGTGTCGAAGGCCATTTTCCTCTACCGGCAAGGCCAGATCCCCCCGGCGAGGCGGGCTCTGGACGACGGCATGGAAACGACGCGGCAGACGTTGTTCGTCCCCCATCTGCTCGCCAGCCTGAAAACGATCCTTCAGTTTCTCGGCACGCACCCGATCGACGAGACCTATCGGCTGAATTATCGACGGCAATGGGATCAGCTGGCGGCCACGTACCGATTCGATTCGCTGCGGGCCCATACGGAACGGCTGCTCGACCAAAACCTCTGATCTTCCTCTGACAATCCCCTGCTACGATCGTCGTAAACGGAACGATGCAGGGGGTCGTGAATGGAATGTTAAAGAATAACCGCTCGTTCGCGAAAATGTTCGCCGCCTACGGTTTATCGGCGTTCGGCGATTACTTGGACTTCATGGCGGTTTCCATTCTGCTCGGCTTTATTTGGAAGGCCGACGCCATGACGATCGCGCTTTTGCCGCTCACCTACGCCTTGCCAAGCATCGTACTCGGCCAATGGGCAGGGACGCTCGCGGACAGGCGGAACCGTCGCGATCTCATGATCGCCGCCGATCTGATCCGCGCGCTCCTCACCGCCGCGCTCCTCTTCGCCCCGAACGCGGGCATGCTGCTCGCGCTGATCGCCGCGCGTTCCGCCGCCCGCGTCTTCCATTATCCCGCCCAGCAGGCGATGACGCGGGCCGTTGTCTCCCCCGATCAGCTTCTTCAGGCGACATCCCTGAATGGCGCCGTCTTTCAACTTTCGAAAATACTAGGTCCGCTCCTAGGCGCATCCGTAACCGCGGCCTTCTCACCTTCCGGCTGCCTGGCGGTCAATGCCGTTTGTTACCTTCTCTCCGCGGCCCTGCTGATCCGCATTCCCGCCGAACAAGGGAAAGCCGCCCCGGCGGAAGCGAAGTCTTCCGAACGGGCAGGCGCGCGCCCGGCCTGGCGGGACAGCTGGCGGATCCTCCTGCGGAACCGCATCTTATGGGTCAGCATCGCATTCAGCTTGCTCGGTCTCGCCGGCATTCAACTGGTCGATGCCCAAATCACGGTTCTGCTGCGCGAGATCGCCCCGAATCGGCCTGCGTTGATCGGCTGGCTGGTGACCGCGATCGGAGCGGGCGGACTCGCGGGCGTCGCATGGCTGCGCCGATTCCGGCAGCTTTCGGCATACGGCTGGCTGCTGGGCGGGGGGCTGGCGCTGATCGGAGGAATGTTCGCCGCCGCGGGGATGTTCCGTCCGGAGACCCCGCTCTGGTTCATGCTGGCCGTCTCCTTCGCCGGCGGAATCGGCACCGGCTTCACTTCGACGGGCATGAACTACATTCTGCAGAAGGAAACGCCCCCTGAAGCGATCGGGCGGATCAGCGGAATTTACGATTCCCTGAGCAGCGTCGTGTTCGTGGCCGCTCCGCTCACCGGCGGGGCGCTGATCGGTTGGTGGGGGGCTTCCGTCACGTTCTTGTCCGTAGGGCTATTCGTCGGATGCGTCGGTTTGGCCGGAATGGCGTTAAGGCGCGCGTTGTGGGGAACGGCTAAGCCAATCGGTTCTTCGCCTTCTTTGGCTGCGGAGTGACCGGCCGCTCATTCGATCGAATCGTCCGCCTCCGCCAGAATCCGGCCCGCTTCCAGCTTCGTCATCGAAGCCGTGTCGTGCCTATTGCCGGTTTTCCGATCCCATTCCGAGATTCGTTTCTTCTGGGTTCGGGTCGCCGGCTGATCCCGGATCAACGCGTCCAAGTTGTCGTAGGCTGCCTTGCGGACCAGTTCCGGATCGTCCTTGAGCAAATCCAGCAGCTTGTACATCGCTTCGATCGCTTGTTCTTCGCCTTCCGCCAGATCATAACCGGAGTCCGTGCTCACCATGAACCGATCGGGAAACCGGCGGATCACGTCCGCGAAGTCTTCCAGCTTGTTCGCGCTGTCCGGATTGAAGGCGGTAAATCCCGCGAATAGATCGGCATACAGATTGGGATGCGCTTCCAACAGGCGTTCGACGTTCTCGGGCGAGTTATAGGCATTGGCGTGCGCGAAAATAAACCGGGTATCCGGGTAAGTCTCCAACGCGCGTTCCAACTCATCGATGGGGAAACCCATCGGGGGATCGATATGGAGCAGCAGCGGGGCTTCGTATTCGGCGCATAATGCATAGAGCTCAGGCAAAATTCCGTCCATCGGATGATCGGCTTTCCATTCCGCGTCGGAGACGGCGGGCGAATAACTCGAAGCCGCGGCGATTTCCCCGATGCCGAAATAGCCTTTTTCCAACCGCTCCCGGGCCGTCTGAAGGTCATGGGGATCCTTCAGGTTGATTCCGGAGAAAAACGGAACGATGAGATCGGGGTGGTCCAGATAGGACGTCCACGTGTACTCGTCATGCACGACCGAGATCGGCTTGGATACCTCGCCGAATAAAACCACCCGATCCGCGCCGGCCGTTTTCCAGAGCGCCAGATTGTGCGTTATGCCCAGAACGGAACCGTGATTGTGGGCATCGGCCAACGGAAGCTCGCCGTACGTCTTGACCCAGTCCTGAATCGTTTTCTCCGGCGGTGGAGTCGACTCCGCCGGGACGGGCGCCTGTTCCGCGATCGGCGCGACGGCGGGCTCAACCGCCGGCCGGGGTTCCCGGGGGGAATTCTGCAGGCATCCTGCCGCGAAAGCGCTGCTTGCCAGCACCGCCATACTCACCGCTGCAAGCTTGACGTACCCGTAACGAGCCTTCTTCAAAACCTTCGCGGCCTCCTCTACGTGCCGAACCGGGTATGGAACCTCGGCTACTCTATCGAATACTGCAAGCTTACGGCAAAACGGCAGGATTTACCAGGTTTTACTCGACAGAGCGCGCAACGGCATACGGCCGCAGTTCAACGGCGGCTTCCGTGCCGCCGAAGACCGTTCTGGCTTCCCGCTCCAATTCCGCTAAATCCTCCGGTTTGTACCGGGCGCTGAAATGCGTGATCAGCAGCCGTCGAGCACCTGCTTCGCGAGCGACTTCCGCCGCTTGAAGCGCCGTGGAATGTCCGTAAGCCCAGGCTTTCTCGGCCAATCCGTGAGCGAACGTGGCCTCGTGGACGAGCACGTCCGCCCCCCGGGCCAGCCGGAAGGCGCCGCCCGTCGGCCTCGTGTCGCCCAGCACGGCGACGACGCGGCCGGCGAGCGGGGGGCCGACCGCGACCGCGGAGCGAATGACCCGGCCGTCCGGCAGTTCCACGTCCTCGCCGGCCTTCAACCGGCCGTACAGCGGACCCGGAGGCACGCCTTGCTCCTTCAGCCAAGCCGCGCGCAAGACGCCCGCTCTCGGCCGCTCCGCCACCCGATAACCGAAGCAATCGATCCGGTGATCCAGCTTGGCCGCCTCTACCGTGAAACCCTCGTCTTCGCAAACGAAGCCTTCCCCGATTTCCTCGATCGCGAGCGGGTAATCCAGATGCGCCCCGGTCACGCGCAGCGAGGTTTCGAGCAGTTCGCGCAATCCCGGAGGACCGTATAGCTCCAGCGGCTCCGTTCCGCCGAGCGAAGAGCGGCTGCTGAGCAAGCCCGGCAGGCCGAAGACATGATCGCCGTGCAAATGGGTAACGAACAGCTTTTTCAGCCGGGTCAGCTTGAGCGGCGTTCGGAGCAGTCTGTGCTGGGTGCCTTCTCCGCAATCGAACAGCCAGAATGCGTCCCCCCCTTGCGAGAGTCGCAAGGCTACGGACGTCACGTTCCGATCGGGGGTCGGCCTCCCCGCGCCCGTGCCGAGAAACCAGAGTTCCATCCCTCGCCGCCTCCTCCTGCTCGCATCGCGCTTATTTCCGTATCGTTTCCAGAATCTGCCGGCCGTTATTCGCGCGCAAGGACGAGGACCGGCAGCGGAACAGGCTAAGCCGTCGGGGACGGCTTAGCCTGCGCGCGCTTCAATCCATAGGTTTGCGGGTTCCCGCCAGCCGCTGGAGATGCCCGATCCATTGCCGGGCGTCTTCGCCCAGCGCCGAGAGACATCGAATATATCGGATATCCCGGCGGAAAGGAACAAACGCTTCCGACATCGGAAACGGATAGACCCGGTCGTCCGCCACTTGACCGATCGCCGTAAAAGCTTGCAGCGGCTCTCCCTGCTTCATATCCGTACGCGGGGAATAATAGACGAGCCAATCGCCCGTGTTCATGCGCCGTAGAGGAGCCGCTTTGCCGTGGCACAACTGGGCGAAGCCGCCCTCCACTCCCCTGCTCACGTGGGAAGCGGAGACGACGCCGATCCAATACCGGCAACCCGCGCGTTCCGCTTTCATGGCCATGCTCCGACGCTTGCCGGTTCAAAGCGCGTTCCCGCTCTTCGGCCAGCGCGGCGAGTGCGGCAACGGAGTGCGGGATTCCCTCCTTCATGCCCTCGCCGATCTGCGGCCCGAGCTCCTTCGCGTTCGGCCCCGCGATCGTCACCCGGTGCGTGATCGACGTTCCTCCCTCACCGGTTCCAAGCGGTGGGCGAAACGGATTTCGACGCCTGCGCCGGGGATTTCCGTCACGTCCGAGAAGCCGCGCCGCGGTTCCACGTCCGTCAGCCGGAATGGCAGCGCGGCAAAGACGATGCCTTTATCCCATTCCGTCCACTTCGTAACCTCGCGGTATAACCCCCAGATCGTTTCCGCTTTCGCCGGTGCCGTCATCGTGCACTCGTATTCCCGCATTCGTTATGCGCCCAAAAACGAACGGCGGCAAGCGTGATTCCGCCATCCACCTTCAAGGTGGCGCCGGCGTTAAACAACCTCCATGGTCAACGCGTGCCATAATGGCGGCGCAACCATTCCAGAATCGTCTCGACGGACTCCCCATATCGCTGGCCGACGAGCACGCCGGTATGCGTCGTGTTCCATAACCCTTTGTATTCGGCGCGGATTTGCTCCGCCTGCACCCGCCCCCGCCGGTCGTCCTCCTCGCCGTTAACCGCCTTGATGACCAAACACGGGCAAGAAATGGAGCGGCCGTCGATGGAAACGCCTTTCGATTCTTCGGTAAAAGCGAAAGCGCGGAACGCCTTCATCGACTCCATCGTCAAATACTTCCTTTGGAATTCGATGTCGTCCGCCGATTCGTCCATGCTGGCCAGCTCTTCGCGTGTCGGGGCGGGCAAGATCGGTCCCGGCGGAAACCGGTCCAATTGCTTGAACGGCACGGCTTCGTAAACCTCTTTGCTGATCACGGAGTCGATCAACGCCAGTCCGGCGATCTCGACGGTCTCCGCCAGCTTCTGGCTCAGAATCCCTCCCATGCTGAAACCGATCAGCACCGGAGGAACCCCGCATTCCGCGATCGCTTCCCGGATGTCCTCAAGATAATCCTCGAACGTGATCCGGGTCATATCCAGCAGCCTGCTTCTGTAGTGGCTTCTCATGTTCATGGCATAACACGTCCAGCCATCGCGGATGAAGTGCGGGACGTACTTGCTCCACATCCAGCTCCCGGTGAACGCGCCGTGCACGAAAAGCAACGGCGGCCGGATCGGGAAGTCGTCCGGACGCCGCTCCCCTTCGAAGATCTCCAAATACAAATCGTTCTCCCCGACGTACTTCTCCACGTGATCCGGCAGCAGCTTCGTATAATCGATCATGTTTAGTTCCTCCTTGATTTTAGTTTGATATCAAACTATTGGGGATGAAAAACTCAGAAGTTGTGATAGATTTTGATTAAGACGCGAAGCAGATCCTCTTTCTCTTGCTCGGAAACGTTGGCGTAGAACGCGTCCAGCATGTCTCGGGATATCGATTCGAAGATCGGCTCGAGCTCGCTCCCCTTCCGGGTCAGCGCCGCGTAAACCACCCTCGTGTCCCCATTGTCCCGCTCCTTCGTCACGTATCCGAGCCGGACCAACTTGTCGACCAGCGCCGTGACGGTCGATTTATCCTTATGGATTCCTTTCGAGATTTCCGCCATCGTCAGCCTGGTCTTCCGGAACAGCAAATAGAGAATATCGCCGTGCGACGCGCTTAAGCCTTCGATGCCATGCTTCTCCATTTCATCCGCGATGAACCGGTTCACTTTCGTCCTGATCTTGGAGATTAACGATATGACGTCCCTGGTTTCCATGGATTTACTATAGTTTGATATCAAACCAATGTCAAGCGAGGGTTGCCATTACTTCAACGAAAAGTTCGTAACGGCAAGAAGATCCTCCACTCTCGATCATCGACTATTTGATCGCGTCGTATTCATGGATCTGCGCGTTCCTCAAGGCTTCCTCTCCATCCGAAGCGGCATCGACCGCATAGCCGTATCTCCTCAACCCGGCGCAGAGCGCCTTCTGCATCGACAACTCGTCCTCGACGACCAGTACTCTCAGCTTCGTCACCCCTGGAATCCCGATAAGATCATGATCGCTCATGTTCGGTTAAATGAGGGTTAATTTTCGATGTTCGATGTCCAGCTCATGAGATTAAGGATCATTATAACGCCATAGGAAAGATTTGCACAAAGCCTTCATTGACAACCTCTTAGTAAGAAGATATATTTTTGATATTGATAATCATTATCAATTGTAATTCCAAATTATTCTTACTTAAGGAAGGGTATGCCACATGTTCGCAAAACGAAAACTATCGCTCAAAACTTTCATCCTATCGGCGGTGCTCCTGATCCCGCTTGCGGGTTGCGCGGGTCAGCAACCGCAATCCGGTTCTCCGTCTGCCCCATCTTCGGCTTCAAGCGCATCGGCGAATACGGAAACGCCATCTGAAACCCCCGCTTCGCAAGAGGCGGCGTCCGAATATCCGATCACGATCCAGCATGCTTTCGGCGAAACGGTCATTCCGAGCAAGCCCGAACGGGTGGTTACGATTCAATGGGCGAATCATGACGTCGCTCTCGCTCTCGGAGTCGTGCCCGCAGGCTTCTCGGCGGCTAATTACGGCGTGCAGGATGACAGCGGACTTTTGCCTTGGACGGCGAAAAAGCTCAAGGAACTCGGCGTTGAACGCCCCAACGTGTTCCAGGATACGGACGGCCTTGATTTCGAGGCGATTTCCGACGCCGATCCGGACGTCATTCTCGCGGCGTATTCCGGGATTACGCAGGAGGACTACGACATTCTCACCAAAATCGCACCGGTCGTGGCCTATCCGACCAGTCCTTGGACCACCACCTGGCGTGAGCAAGTGTTGTTGAACGCGACGGGGATGGGCATGAAAGCCGAGGGAGAAAAGCTGATCCGGGACACCGAAAACCTCATCAAGGAGAAAGCCGGCAAATTCCCTGAGATGCAAGGCAAGAAGGTGGTCTGGGCCAACTTCTCGGCGAAGGACCTGTCGAAATTTCATATTTATACGCCCGCTGACCCTCGCGGGGCGTTTCTGACCGAGCTGGGGATGAATTACCCGGAAAGCGTGACGAAACAAATCAAGGATCCTACCGGCTACTCCTTGAACGTAAGCGCCGAGAATGCCGACATCCTGAACGATGCGGATCTCATCATCGGATATGGCGGCGAAGACCTGTATCAAGCGGTGAAAGCCGATTCCTTGCTGGGCAAAATCCCGGCGATCCAGAGAGGCTCCGTCGTGTTTATCGGCAACGGTACGCCTTTGGCGGCTTCCGGCAACCCGAATCCCCTCTCAATCGCTTATACCATCGATGAATACCTGGAACTCATACAAGGAGCCGTCAACAAGTTAAATGGATAGTTCTTCGGTTTCGAAAAACGACAAGCCGAACTTACATATTCCGAGGAACTTCACCGCGGTTCTATTGGCCGGTTTGGTATTGCTCGGGATCTGCGTGGTTGCCTCTCTGGTCTTAGGCTCTCGGCTGGTGAGCGTGAAAGAACTGATCGACGGCTTATTTCACCCGGATATGGACAGCTACGGAGCCGGCGTGGTTCACAAAAGGATTTCCCGAACCGTATTCGGTTTGTTCTGCGGCGCGGCGCTCGGGGTTTCCGGAGCGCTGATGCAAGCGGTCACCCGCAACCCGATCGCGGACCCGAGCATCCTGGGCGTGAACTCGGGCGCATCCCTGTTCGTGGTTTGCGGAATCGCGTTCCTGAATATCAGCACGGCCAACGAATATATTGGGCTGGCTTTAGCCGGGGCCGCGATCACCGCGGTTTTCGTCTTCGGTATCGGTTCGATGGGGAGCGGCGGCGCCACGCCCATCAAGCTGGTGTTGGCGGGAGCCGCCACCAGCGCCGCCCTTTCTTCCTTGGTCACCGCCATCATGATTCCGCGATCGTATGTCATGGATCAATTCCGGTTTTGGCAAGTGGGCAGCGTCGGTTCGGCGACCTGGAACGCGATTGCCGCGTTCTCTCCGTTTCTGATCGTCGGGATCCTGATCGCCGGCGTAACGGCCCCGGCGCTGAATGCGCTGGCGCTCGGAGACGAGGCGGCGACCGGGCTTGGCGTCCGAACCGGCGTATTGAGACTCGTTGCGGCGCTTGCAGGGGTTCTATTGTGCGGCGCGACGACTGCGCTGGCGGGCCCGATCGGTTTTGTCGGTCTTTTGTCCACCCACGTCATGCGCCTGGTTCTCGGCCCCGATTTGCGTTTCGTTATCCCGATGTCGGCGATTGCGGGAGCGGTCATTTTGACGGTGTCGGACGTGACCGGCAGGCTCATCGGCAGCCCGGGAGAGTTTGAAGTCGGCGTCGTTACGGCGTTTATCGGCGCTCCGTTGCTCATCATCCTCGCGAAGAGATCGAAAGTGCGTTCATTATGAAAAAAGATACGATAGAGTGGATTACGGCGGGCAGACGTCAAAGGCGCCGCCGATGGATGCTCGTGACCGGCTTGCTTGCGGCGCTTTCATGCGTGCTTTGCTGCGCCATGCTATTGCTGGGGAATACCGTCTATCCGGTTCGAGAAGTGATCCGGGCGCTTTCGGGAGAGCCTCTTCCGGGCGTTTCTTTCGCGGTCAATACGATCCGCCTGCCGAGGATGCTGGCCGGTTTTTTCGCCGGGTTCGCGTTCGGCGTGGCCGGGAACACCTTCCAGACCATGCTGCGCAACCCCCTCGCGAACCCGAACGTCATCGGCATCACCACCGGTTCGAGCGCGGCGGCCGTTTTTTGCATCACCATTCTGCATGCCAGCGGCGCCGTCATTTCCGTCGCTTCGGTGATTGCCGGTTTTGCTGCGGTTGCGTTCATTTACTTCTTATCCAGGGGGAAGTCGTTTTCGGTCGGACGATTGATCCTGATCGGAATCGGCATGCAGGCCATGCTGGACGCCGTGATTTCCTATCTGCTGTTAATCGGCGCGCAGCAGGATATTCCCGCGGCGCTCAGGTGGCTCAGCGGCAGCCTGAACGGCTCCCAAATGCACGAGCTGCCGCCGCTGGTCGTCACGGTTTTGATCTTCGCGCCGACCGTGATCCTGCTGGGGAAACCGTTAAGTCTGTTGGAGCTCGGAGAACATTCGGCCGCTACGCTCGGAGTGAACACGGACAAGACTCGAATGGCGCTGATCTTGAGCTCCGTCTGCATGATTGCCCTCGCGACCGCGACGACGGGTCCGATCGCCTTCGTCTCCTTCCTGTCGGGACCGATCGCGAAAAGACTGGTCGGAGCCGGCTTCCCGAACGCGATACCGGCGGGCCTCGTCGGAGTGAATCTGGTTTTGGCGGCAGACCTCGTCGGACAATTCGCTTTCGAGGTCCGCTTTCCCGTAGGCGTCATTACCGGATTGCTCGGAGCGCCGTATTTGATCTACTTGCTCATCCGAATGAATCGCAGGGGAGAATGATCATGACACCGACGCATCTTTTCCAAGCCGAACGGATCACGGCCGGTTACGATCATCGAACGGTGATCCAAAAGGTCGGCCTTGCGATCCCGAGTCAACGGATCAGCGTCATCATCGGGGCGAACGGCTGCGGAAAGTCTACGCTTCTGAAAACGCTGGCCCGGCTGATTCAGCCGACCTCCGGCCAAATCACGCTGGACGGGAAGCCGATACGCCAAATCCCGCCTAAGCCTCTGGCTCGCGTGATCGGGCTGCTGCCGCAATCTCCCATCGTTCCGGAAGGCATTTCCGTCGCGGATTTGGTAGGACGAGGAAGGTATCCGCACCAATCGTTGTTCAGCGGTTGGACGAAGAAAGACGAAGAGGCCGTTGCCGAAGCGATGAGAATCATGGATATTACGGAGCTTGCCAATCATTCGATCGACGAACTCTCGGGCGGTCAACGGCAGCGCGTCTGGATCGCCATGGCTCTGGCGCAGCAAACCGATATTCTGCTGCTCGACGAACCGACGACCTTCCTGGACATCACCTATCAAATCGAAATCCTCGACTTGCTGACGGACCTTAACCGTAAACACGGAACGACGATCGTTATGGTTCTTCACGACATCAACTTGTCCGCGCGTTACGCCGACCATATTTTCGCCCTTCTTAAAGGAAAGCTTGTGGCGGAAGGCGAGCCGTCGAAGGTGATTACAAGCGCGTTGGTCAAAGAGATCTTCGGGCTGGATTGCACGGTGATCGAGGACCCGGTTTCGGGCTCTCCCATGGTGGTACCCATCGGACGATATCATAGAGGCACATGAAGCGTTTAGGCCATCCTTGCGGGATGGCCTCCTTTATTATTTATCGCCTGAAATCCTCGCTTTACGAAAACGCGTGCGTCAGGCCTTCGGTATTCAGGATGGTCAGAATGATGATGACTACAAGAAACACGACCGGAGGTGCCGATTTGCCGATCGAATCTTTCACCCTTACATGAGCGAAGAACGCCGCGAGCATGGTGATTCCAAGCCAAATGCCGCCCCAAGCGATCGCATCCTCTTTCCAATAGCCCAGGATCAGTACCGCGGCTCCGATTAACTGGACGAATCCCGTGACGACGCGGAACCATTGCGGGATCTTCAGATTGTCGAAAATCCCCACCCAGTATTTGGCCCCGGCGACCTTTGCGCAGCCGGAAAAAACATAGTACGCAATCAGCAAGCTTTGAAGAACGATCGAAAATACGGTCATGAGAACTTCCTCCCTTTCGCGGGTTGGTGAATTTTGCTACTGAACAAATGGTAAAATACAATTTTACATACGTCAAGTACAATTTAACATATATAAAATTAAATTTGACATTCATTCAGTAAGTGTTTACGATGGAGCTAGAAATCGCCGTAGGGAGGTAAGCCAATTGGGGGAAATACGGAATGCGGAACGCACGCAGAAAAACATTCTCGAAGCGGCGAGAAAGGAGTTTTTCGATAAGGGGTTCAAGGGAGCGCGGATCGAGTCGATCGCGGAAAACGCCGGGGTAAAGAAGCAGCTGATCTACCATTACTTCAAAGGAAAAGCGGAACTGCTGGAAGCGGTTTTGGCGGATTCCACGACCAGCGAACCGGAATGGGTCTCTCGGATTCCCGATCATCCGTTGCATATTGCCGAGCATCGGTTCAAGGTCAATAGCCAGGTCAGGGCGGATTTTATCAAATTCTCCGCCTGGGAAGCGCTTGAATCTCGGGAAAATCCGGCTTCCTGGAATAAAGGCGGAGAGGCCGCCCTCCAATCTTACGCGGCATTCTGGAAGGCCCAAAAGGAAAAAGGGGTTGTCCCGCCGGATGTCGAGCCCGAACTTTGGGCACTCGCGTTAACCGCCCTGACGACGTATCCGATCATTTTCGGCAATATCACCCAAATCATTACCGGATGCGAATCGACCGATCCCGAGTTTCAATCCAGATGGTCGACGTTTCTTACCCGACTAAGCGAATCGATATTAACGAAAAAGAACGAATAAACAGAAAAGCGGCCCTGTCGCAGAATGCGATCAGAGCCGCTTTCGTCGGTTAACCTTTGGCGAGGATCCGGAACGTGACGCCGAATGGATCCGTTACGTTTCCGTAAGCGGGGCTGAAGAAACTTTTTTGCAGCGGCTCGTTGACTTGACCGCCCTGTTTCAGCGCTTCGAAGTATCGGGCCGCCTGGTCTTCGTCGGGGGTTTGAACGACGATGGTGATTTGCGTCCCCTTCTGGTAACTGCTGCCGGTCACATGGTCGCTGATTTGAAGCTCGGAGTCGCCGATTTTCAAGACCGCGTACTGCACCATGTTTTTCTTCTCCTCCGGCAACGGGGATTCCGGGTTTGCCGGCAAATCTCCGAACCGCAGCATGTAAACAACCTTGGCGTCCAGCGCTTTTACGTACAAATCGATTGCCTCATTCGCGTTTCCGTTCATTTCAAGAAAAGGGATCAAACTCGTGCTCACAACCATCATCTCCTCGAATTTTGGGTGAGGGCAATCCGGTTCTTCCGCCAAGGACCGGTTTGCCCTTTACACCCACTATGTCGGAAGTGCGAGTGGAATCGTGACCGATTCGGCGAAAAAATTTTTTCATGTTTCTCCGTCACGTTTGTTGCGTGTCGTACGACATATCAGTTATCAAGGAAACGGAAGAGGGAATATGGCGCATGGACCATCCGTATGACTGGCCCCGCGCGGACGATGACGTAAAACAGGGCCATCCTTCGGCGGGATGGCCCTTCGTTCGTGCCTATGCCACAATTTCTTTAGACATTATCTTTTGTAACGAATTCCCAGCGCTTCATACGCGGCTTCGGAAGATGTAAACGGACCGGTGCCCAGCCCGTGCCAATCGGTATTCGTGTAGATCGGATTCGTTCTTCCGACTGCGGCCTCTCTCAATCGGACAAATTCGTTCAGACGCCGCTCAAGCTCGGTTACGATATCCGCCCGAGCGTCCGCTACGTTCACGAGCTCTTCGGGATCCCGCACAAGATCGTACAGCTCTACGCGCGGCTTGCCATGGAAATCCGGTTCAAGCGCCACGATCAGCTTCCATTCCGGGGTACGCCAGCCATGCTTGCGCATCCAGGTGCACTCGGTGATATAGAACTCATCATCCGAAGTCACCTGCCCGCCTGCAAAGAGCGGCGCCAAGCTCCGTCCGTCGAATGCGATGTCCGTATGCACGTTCAGCAGGTCGAGTATCGTCGGCGTAATGTCTTTCGTGTAAGAGTAGGCAGAATAGCGTTGGCCTTCCGGAACGCGGCCTTGAAACCGGAAAATCAACGGAGTCGTCAGATTGCTGTCGTACAAGCCGTGATGGTCGTAGTAGCATTCGTGCTCGTTCAAGGTTTCTCCGTGATCGGAGGTAATGACGAACAAGGTGTTGCCGCTGATTCCGAGGTCGTCGGACCTGTTGAAGAGCGCTTGGACGGAAGCGTCCAAGTAGGCGACGGCGCCATCGTATTGCGCGTCGATATAAGCGCTGTCCGTCACGCCCTCCGGAAACCAGCCTTTGAAGAATTCCGCAAAAGGTTTAAAGCGGAAGACTTCGTCCAGCGAACGATGATCCGGATCCTTCTCGTTGCCGCCGTAGAACAGCCGGTCGAACGGAGCGGGCGGCAAATACGGCGTATGCGGGTCCATGTGCCGAAGGAACAAGAAGAAAGGCTGGTCGCCCGCGGCAAGCCGCTCGAGCAGAGGCAGCGCGACCTGGTTTAAATTGTCGGCTTTCGGGCATCGGCCGGTATCGTCCTTGCGCCATCCTTCATAGTCGAGATAATGGTCGAAGCCGCGTGCGGCTACGTTCCCGGTAAAGCCGACGCATGCCGTGACATAGCCTTCGCTCTTTAGGATTTCCGCCAGCGTGACGGCGTTCCCGCCGAGCCCGCCTTGATGCCGCAACGCCACCACGTCGGTTCCGAAGCTGTCGAGGCCCGTCAGCATCGACGCGTACCCCGGCGTCGTCGGAATATGCGGGCTGAAGTGATTCTCGAATACGGCGCCATATTGGGCAAAGCGGTCGATGTGCGGCGTCGTGAGACGATGGTAGCCGTACAGGCTCATATGATCTCTTCTCAAGCTGTCTATTCCGAATAAAATCAAATTCGGTTTCTTGGACATGGCGAATCTCTCCTTTGCCTGGATCGTCAGCTTTGCCGCTTCCCTTGCAGCTGCAGCTCGCCTGCATAGTGGCAAGCCGAGTATCGGTCGGGCTCGACCTCGACAAGCGCAGGCGTATCCGTCTTGCATCGTTCCGTCGCATATGGGCATCTGGGATGAAAGGCGCAGCCGGACGGAGGACTTGCCGGATTGGCGACCTCGCCCGAAAGCACGTAACGTTCCTTCCTCTTCGCGGGATCCGCCGCCGGCTTGGACAACAGCAGAGCTTCCGTGTACGGATGAAGCGGTTTGGCGAATAGCGCCTCGGTTTCCCCGATCTCCGCCATTTTGCCGACATACATCACGCCGACGCGATGGGAAATATGCTCGATGACGCTGAGATCGTGCGAAATGAAGAGATAGCTTAATCCCAAGCTGCGCTGTAAGTCCTGCAGCAGATTGATGATTTGGGCTTGAACGGAGACGTCGAGCGCCGATACCGCTTCATCGCAGACGATGAACCGGGGATTCGTCGCCAGCGCGCGCGCGATCCCGATCCGCTGGCGTTGACCTCCGCTGAACGCATGCGGATAGCGATTCAGATGGCTTCGCTCCAAGCCGACTCTCTCGACTAAATCCGTTACCCGCCGGACGAGCTCGGCGCCTCTTGCGATCCCGTTGCAGACGAGCGGCTCCGCGACGATGTTGAACACGGTCATCCGCGGGTTCAAGGAAGAGAACGGGTCTTGGAACACCATCTGCATCTCTTGGCGAAGCTTCTTGAGCTTCTTATTGTCAAGCGACAGGACGTTCAGTCTTTCGCCGGACCGGTCCGTGAAAGCGACTTGGCCGGAAGACGGCTCGACGGCACGGATCAAGCATCGTCCCAACGTGGATTTGCCGCATCCCGATTCGCCGACAAGGCCGAACGTTTCCCCTTCATGGATCGTGAGCCGGATATCGTCGACCGCCTTGACGTGGCCAACCGTACGTCTAAGAAAGCCTTTCTGGATCGGATAGTATTTCTTCAGATGATCGATCTCCAGGATGGCTGGATGGGATCGGCTCATATCGCGGCCCCCTGCCCGGTCTGATTTGCGAGCGCGCAACGCACCCAGTGATTCGGCGAAACTTGCGTCAGGCCGACTTCGGACCGATCGCACAATCCCTTTACCGCATGACCGCAACGGGAGAAGAACGGACATCCCGGCTTCAGGTTCATCAGGATCGGCACGCTTCCTTCGATCGACGCCAGTCGCTCGCCTCTGCCGTTCATGGACGGCATCGCGTTCATAAGCGCGATCGTATACGGATGAGCGGGCGCTTGGAACAGCTTCTCTACCGTGGCGTATTCCACGATCTTGCCCGCGTACATCACCGCGACATCGTCCGCCATTTCGGCGATGACCCCCAAATCATGCGTGATAAAAATGACGGACATGTCATGGCCGGCCTTCAAGTCGTTCATCAGCCGCAGCACCTGCGCTTGAATGGTCACGTCCAACGCCGTCGTCGGCTCGTCGGCGATCAAGACGGATGGCAGTCCGGATATGGCCATCGCGATCATCGCGCGTTGGCGCATGCCGCCGGAGAGCTGATGGGGGTATTCGTTCAAGCGCTGGGCCGGATTGGAGATTCCGACGCTTCCGAGCAGCTCGGTGGCGATTTCCCGCGCTTGCTTCTTGTCCCGGGTCCGATGAAGCCGGATCGATTCGGTGATCTGATTGCCGATCGTATGAACGGGGGAGAAAGCTTTCATCGGCTCTTGGAAGATCATGGCGATCTCCCCTCCGCGAATCCGCTGATACTCCTTTCCGCGGGGATTCAGCTTGGCGAGGTTGACGACGCTGCCTTTCCGCTCGCCTTTGTTCAGGCGGAGAAGGATGTCTCCTTCCAGCTTGGCGAAAGCCGGAAGGAGATGGAGGATGGACAACGTCGTGACGCTCTTGCCGCAGCCGCTCTCCCCTACGATTCCCAGCGTCCGTCCCCGCTTCAATTCGAAGCTGACGCCGTCGACCGCCTTCATGATCCCCTCATCGAGGTGGAAATAAGTCCGCAGATCGCGGACTTCCAGTAAAACGGACTCATCCGTAGCCATCGCGCCGACCTCCTTTTCTCGATTGTTTTTGCGCTATTTGTAAGGATCCGCGGCATCCCGAAGGCCGTCGCCCAGGAAATTGAACAACAGAACGGTAAGCACGATGAAGGCGGCAGGCCACAGCAGCCACGGCTGGTGAGCCAACGTCTGCAGCGTCTGCGCGTCCTTGAGCAAGACGCCCCAGCTTACGGCCGGCGCTTGGATGCCTAGCCCGAGAAAGCTTAACGCGGTTTCTCCCAAAATCGTCGTCGGAATCGCCATCGTCGTCGTTACGATCAGGTAGCTGTAGAAGGAAGGAAGCAAATGCCTGAAAATAATCCTCGCATGGCTGGCGCCGGACAGTCTGGCGGCCATCGTGAAATCCTCCTCGCGAAGCGACAGCAGCTTCCCTCTGACCACCCTGGCGAGTCCGGTCCAATCGATGAGCGAGAATATGACGATCATCCCTAAATAGAGTTGCGCGGTCGACCAGGTTCTGGGAAGCGCGGCGGCTAACGCCATCCACAACGGGATGGTCGGGATGCTGATCAGCAGATCGATTAAGCGTTGGATGACCGTATCGACCCAGCCCCCGAAGTACCCGGATATGCCGCCAATGATCACGCCGAACACCAGCGTTAACGCGACGCCGGCCATCCCGAACGAGAGCGAGATTCTCGAGCCGTACAAAATCCGGGAGAACAAGTCGCGCCCCAATTTGTCCGTTCCCATCAGAAACAGCGGATTGCCGTCTTTCACGCCGAACAGATGAACGTCGCTCTTGATGAATCCCAGCAGCTTATAGGAATCGCCCTTCACGAACAGATGGACCGGATATTTCCGTGCCGTATCGGCGGTGAACGTCCTTCGGAACGATTCCTTGTCGATTTCCATTTTGTACCCGTAGACGAACGGCCGGAGATGGAACTTGCCTTCTTCGTCCACGAAGCGCAGCTTCTGGGGCGGCGAGTTCTTGTAATCCACGAATCGGGTCTCGGGCAAGTTCGGAGCCAGAAAGCCGCAAAATACGGCGGTCAAATAGAGCAGCAGCAGCAAAGGAAGCGCAATCAAAGCCAGCCTGTGCTTCTTGAATTTGCGCCACATCAGTCTCCACTGCGACGAAGTCTCGTACGATCGGCTCATGCGCTTGCCCCCCCGTAGCGAATGCGGGGATCGAGCACGGCAAGCAAAATATCGGAGAGCAGCGTGCCGAGAACGGTAAGGACGCTCAAGATCAAAATAAAGCTGCCCGCGAGATACATATCCTGCACCATCAACGCATTCAAGAGAATCGGTCCGGTCGTCGGAAGGTTGAGCACGATCGACACGATCGCTTCGCCGGAAATGAGCGTCGGCAGCGTCCAGCCCACCGTGCTGATCAACGGATTGACCGCGGTCCGGACCGGGTATTTCCAGAGCAGCTTCCTCTCGCTAAGGCCTTTGGCTCTGGCGGTCGTGACGTACTGCTTAGATAGCTCGTCGAGCATCATGCCCCGCGTGACGCGGATCAATCCTGCCGTACCGGACAATCCGATAATGACGACCGGAATGATCATGCGCGGAACCATGTCCCATACCTTCGCCATGCTCCAGGGCGCCTCCGCATACGCAGGAGAGGAGAGGCCGGTGATGGCCACTCCCGTCTGCGAATATACGGTATAGATCAGGATCAGGGCGATCAGGAAACCCGGGATCGCAAGTCCGATAAACCCGATCAGCGAGAACGCGTAATCCATCGGCGAATACGGATGCGTCGAGGAATAGATGCCAATCGGAATCGCGATCAGCCAAATGACGACCATGGATATGAACGAGATCGCCATCGTCAGCAGCAGCCGTTCTCCGATCACGGCGGACACCGGCATTTTATATTGAAAGGACGTTCCGAAATCGGCATGCAGGAGAATGTTCTTCATCCAGATGAAATATTGCATGTAGAGCGGTTTATCCAAGGCGTATTGCGATGTCAGGTTCATGATCATGCTCTCGTCGACATCGTTGCCGGACAGCTTCAACTGGTCGACATAGCTCGTTAAGAAGTCTCCCGGAGGCAGTTGGATGATGATGAACACGATCACGCTGATGGCGAATAGAAGCGGGATGACCTGAAGGACTCTGAATCCGATGTATGAAAGCACTCGATATCATCCCAATCTCAAGATTTGAAGAACCACTGTTCGCCGGCGAAGTTATGCGCGATCCCCCAGCCCGTGTCGGAAATATTGCCGATCCTGGCGTTGACCGCGACCGGCGCGGCAATATCCTCGCTGTGGATGAAGTACCAGTAGTTGTCGCCGATGTTTTTGCGGATTTCCTCGCGCTTCTTGAGCGCCTCCGCTTGAGGAAGCTCGCGAAGGCTGGCGATCAGTTTGAACAACTCCAACGCTTCCTTCGGCGGTTCTTCGCCTTTCTTCCCTCCGGAATTCCACCATTGATCCCACAGCGGAGCCCAAATGTTCTGGCCCCATTGTTCGCGAACCCACTGCACCGGTCCCGGCGTGAACATGATGGTCGCTTTCAGTTCGTTCGCCTTATTGCGCGTGTCGTACAGCTTCGCGTCGATTTGCTTCAACGTCACTTCGATGCCAAGCGGTTTCCATTGCTCGATGACCAGCTCGCCGAGGGTCGCGAAGTCCGCGAACTGCGACGAGACCTCGAAAGGAATGGTGAACCGTTTGCCGTCCAGGCCGATCCGATAGCCGCTGGCGTCCTTCTTCAAGCCGACCTCGTCCAGCAGCTTGTTGGCCTCGTCGAGGTTGCGCTTCGTATTCTCGATCGAAGACGGCTTCGCGAAGCCATAGAACACCGTATCCGCGATTTCGTCCTTATCGAGCGCCAGATCGAGCGCTTTGCGGAACCTGACGTCCCGAACCGTTTTGCGCCAAGCTTCGTCGTTATATGTCAGATTCAGATGAATATCGTTCGCCGTCCGATGCAGCGTGTTCAAGTAGACTTTAAAGCCGCCTTCGCTTTCCTTCTCCTTGATCAGCGGGACGTTCGGAATCGATAAAAATTCATACGAATGGTCGACTTCGCCGGCGAGAATTTTCAGGTTGACCATTTCCGTATTTTGCACGAGCGTGCTTTGCAGCTTATCGATGTAAGGGAGCTGGTTGCCCGCCGCATCGATCTTGAAGTAATAAGGATTCCGCTCGAATTCGATCACGTCGCCGGTTTTCGTCAGCACGTACGGGGAGAGAACCGGGAAGCCGAGCGCCTTCGGATAAGTGGCCTCGGTATTCAGCAAGTCTTTCGAGGTGAAGAGCTGCACCCAATCCCCTTGCGCGAACCCCGCTTCCTTGATCGACTTCTCGAGCTCCGCCGGGTCGGCGTATTTCTTATGGAATTTCTCCAGGTAATGCTTCGGCTTGAGCAGATCGTTATACCCTCTCCAACCTTGCCATGCAAGCTGCAGCAAGAAGCCGCCGTAGGGCTTGTCGAACGAGATCTTGAACGTCAAGTTGTCGACGACTTCGAACTTGAACGGCGTGCCGGTCTCGTCGGCGGCGGATTTGAGCCATAACGGGAAAATCGGCGTAAGCTCGGGGTTGAAGATGACGTCTTCTACGGCGAAGCGAACGTCCTCCGTCGTAACCGGAACGCCGTCGGACCATTTCAGCCCGTCGCGCAGGGTGAACGTGAATTGTTTCTGATCGTCGCTCACCTCATAGGACTGAACGATATTGGGCGTGACTTCTTCCCCTAACATGCCGGGCGTGTTGACGAGCGGTTCGTTCTGGATAATGAACAAATCGGCGTCATTGACCGGATCCAGCCGTACGGTACGCAGCGTGCCGCCGTATGTACCGATTTCGTACTTGTAAAAGCTGTCCGGAACCTCGTTGGTCAACTTCGGCGCTTTCGGTAACCGATCGGCGACGGGGGGGAGGCTCTTGCCGTCGAAGAACGGGGATTGCTTGAAGCTGCCGGGTGCGGCAACCGCGCTCGCGGATGCGGACGGGGATGCTCCCGCGGATGAGCCGCCGGCGGCAGGGGAAGACGAAGGTTCATTGCCGGACGTGACGTTGGCCGAGTTGCCGTAGCATCCGGCCAGTAGGGCAACGATAAGCGTTAAAACAAGGAAAACGACTGCCGATTTTTTGTTAAACATGTTGGAATCCCTCCGAAAATAATCCGAATGATGGGGATGGCGCGTAATGCTTGCGTCCTTCCGTCAGCTGTCTCTTCAGCCAATCCAGCCGCAGCAGCGGATCGCCGTGTTGCTTCAGTTCTTGGTAAAGCTTCAATCTCAGCTCGGACAGGAGGTCCGCATTCGCCGGATCGTCTACGACGTTATGCAGCTCCTCGGGGTCTTGCCGCAGATCGTACAATTCGTCGATATCCGTTAAGTTCCAGATATATTTGAATTCGGCGCTGCGAATCATCCGTTGGTTATACAAGCCGAACTGCTGTCCGTTATACGTGGACACGACTTCCGTTCGCCACCCGGGAGCCGGCGAGCCGTCCAAGATCGGCGTCAGCGACTTGCCGTGAAAACCCGGCGGCGCCGGTACATTCGCCCATTCGAGCAAAGTCGGCGGCAGATCGAGCAGGTTATAGACGAAGGAATCGATGCGCGATCCTGCCGGGATTTTGCCCGGATATCGAAGGATAAGCGGCACGCGGACAACGTCGTCGTACAGGATGTAATGCTTATCCATCATGCGGTGACCGCCGCACATATCTCCGTGATCCGCCGAATAGACGACGATCGTGTTCTCGTCCAGGCCGAGTGCAGTCAGCGCATCCAGCACTTTGCCGATCGCGTTGTCCAGCTGGCTGATGATCGCGTAATATCTGCGTACGATCGGTTCCCAATCCTGCCACGTGTAGTTCTCCATCCCCCAATTGAGGAGCATTTGCTTTTGGATGTACGGCTTGTTGAGGAACGTATCGCGGAAGCTGCGCCACTCGGGAATTTCCCGCGATTCATAGAGCTCCAGGAACCGCGGATGCGGCTGGCAGGGAAGATGGGGTTCCGGCAGGTCCAGCCGGATATGCCAAGGCTGATCGGAAGCGGCATATCGCCGAATGAGCGAGATCGCCTGATCGGCTAACCAATGCGTTCTCGTATGCTCCAGCGGAACGGAATCGGTCTCGCCCAGCCAGCCTTGCGTGAATTTCGCTTCCGGATGCTCCGCCGCGCGAAAGTTCCGGTAATCCGCTTCGCTGACGTAATCCTCGAATCCGTACTGCAGCGGGGAATGCTGCTGGTTCACGTGCCACTTGCCGACATAGCCGTTTTTGTACCCGTGGTCCTGCAAGTCCTTTGTCCATGTATACTCCGTAGGAGGCAGTTCATGGTTCGGCACGAGGTCCGCATTCCAGAAGGCGTTAAAGCTTTCCGGCCGTCTGCCTGCAAGCAGGCTCTGCCTGGCCGGGCAACATAGCGGAATCGGCGTGTAGGCGTTGGTGAAGCTGGCCCCTTCGGCGGACAGGCGGTCCAGATTCGGCGTCAGGACGGGGTAATCTCGGCTGTAGCCGATGCTGTCGTAACGATGCTGGTCGGTTAAAATCAATAAAATGTTGGGCTTGCTCATGCTGCAGAATCCTCCTCGCTCGTTTTTCAGACAAAAAAAGAGACCATTCGCGGTAAGGCGAGCGGTCTCCAGTGGTCTGGTTGACTTTAATTCTGAGTATATCGATATGATTAATTTTATTTAGAGTAACATCCCAATATGACCGTGTCAATCCTAAAATTAGGCGTCAATGAAACCATGGAAAGCATGCGAAAAAAGCCTTCCGTCCCCGATAGCAGAAGATCTGCGGATGAAGACGGAAGGCTTTCGCATGTCATAAGTATGGGTAGTTTTTTACAACCCGAACCGCGAAGCGATGAACGCCATCGCCTTCCGGTTCTGATCGCCGCCGACGTGATGCCCGGAGAACGGATAAACGAGCATTTCCTTCGGCGATGCGATCCGGTTGTAGGCCGCGTAAATCGTTTCCGGCATCGTGATCGGATCTTTGAGCCCGCAGGACAATAGGGTCGGGACGCGGATCCGGTGCGCCAGGTTCAGCGCGTCGAAGTAACTCAGCGTCCCCAGCACCGTCTCCAGTTGGTCCGGGAATCGCGCGACGTAATCCGCGGCTTCGGTCAGCGAGCCGGCGGAGTTCAGGATGCCGTAATCCATGTGGCACATGTTCGGGATATGGGCCACGGCGAGCGCCGGGATGTCCGACAAAGCCGCGGCCATGAGCGTCAAGCCGCCGCCCTGGCTCCCGCCGAGCACGCAAATCCGCGAAGCGTCCACGTCATCCCGCTCCGCCGCCCATTGCACGGCTTTCAGCGCATCCAGCGTGATCGCCTTGTAGTAACAAGTATCGCGATCCAAAATCCCCTGCGTGATCCAACCTTTGGTCATGCCGTAATCCTGCGGCAGCCGGTTGCCTGTCTCCCCGCCCTGGCCGCGCACGTCCACGGCGAACACCGCCAGCCCCATGAGCAGGTATGCCGCGTAATCCTCGGGTTGGCCTTTGCTGCCGGCGTACCCGTGAAAACAGACGGCGCAGGGCAAGCGCCTTCCTTCCGGCACGAACCGGGGGCGCAGGTACCATCCGTGGATCCGGGTGTCGTCGAAGCCTTCGTACTCGACCCGATAGACGTCCGCATACGCCAGCGGAGTCTCTTCCCGAACCGCGGAAGCGTTCAACGGTTTGCCTGCGCATGCCTTCAGCGTCTCTTGCCAGTAGCGCTCCAAATCCGGCCGCGCCGTCAGCGGAGGCACGTATTGCACGAGTTCCGCGATCCGGCGGGATACGAAATGGCTCATGCCGGCACCTCCCCGCATATGGATGGCGGTATCCGCGATTCCGCCCGTTATGCCTTCAAAATCTCCTCGATCCGCGCCAACTCGTCTTCGCCGAACGCGAGGTTGTTCACGATCGCGGCGTTGTCGTCGAGCTGGCTTACCTTGCTCGCGCCGATCAGCACGCTGGTGACCCGTTCGCCGCGCAGCACCCAGGAGAGCGCCATCTGGGCCAGCGTTTGCCCGCGCGCCTGCGCGATTTCGTTCAGCTTGCGGACTTTCTCGACCCGCTCCGGCGTGATATGGCTTTCGTTCAGGAACACGGAAGCCCCCGCCGCGCGGGAGCCCGCCGGAATCCCGTTCAAATACTTGTTCGTCAGCAGCCCTTGTTCCAGCGGCGAGAAAGCGATCGAACCGACGCCGTTCTCCTCGAGCACGTCCAGCAGCTCGCCCTCGATCCAACGGTCGAACATGCTGTAACGAGGCTGATGGATCAGCAGCGGCGTTCCGAGGCTTTTCAGGATCTCGATCGCCCGGCGGGCTTCCGGCGCGCGGTAGTTGGAGATGCCGACGTACAGCGCCTTGCCCGAGCGCACGATCTGGTCGAGCGCGCCCATCGTTTCCTCCAGCGGCGTCTCCGGATCGGGGCGATGGTGGTAGAAAATGTCCACGTAATCCAGGCCCATCCGCTTCAGGCTCCGGTCCAGGCTCGAAATCAAATATTTGCGCGAGCCCCAATCCCCGTACGGCCCCGGCCACATGTAGTAGCCCGCCTTCGTGGAAATGACCATCTCGTCGCGGTACGGCTTCATGTCCGTCGCCAGCAGGCGGCCGAACATCTCCTCCGCCGATCCCGGAGGCGGCCCGTAGTTGTTGGCGAGGTCGAAATGGGTGATGCCGAGATCGAACGCCCGGCGCACCAAAGCCCGCCCGTTCTCGAACGCGTCGATCCCTCCGAAGTTGTGCCACAGGCCCAACGAAACGACCGGCAGCTTGAGTCCGGAACGCCCGCAGCGGTTGTACTTCATCCCCGCGTAACGCTCTCCGCTCGCTAAATAAGTCATGATCCAGCTCCTTCCCGATTTGCGTTAGAATGATCGCCTTCCGCCGCCGCCCACCCGTCCGGGAGCGGCAGCGCGGCCAGCCTCGGCGGCGCTTCTTCGCCCGAGTACAGAACGGCGAGCGCCGTCCCGGCGGACCGGTCGACCTTGCCTTCCTGCAGCCAGACGCCGTAATCGAACGGCAGCCGGTCGAGCGCTGCCCGTTTCTGCAGCTCCCGCTCGTCCGTGCCGAGGCGTTCCGCCGCCCATTTCAGGCCGCTCGTCCATTCCTTCTTGCCCAACCGATCCTCCCACCACGTCTTGCGGGGTTTGTACTTGTGCTGCAGGAAATAGTCGATTTTGAGCAGCGCCAGCGCCACGTCTTCGTCCAAGCCATCCGGCCGGTCCGTCTGGAGAAACGACCATAGCCGGACGAACAAATCCTCCAGCTGATGTCCGATCCGGCTCCAGCCCCGCTCCTCCCAATAATCGCCGAAACGCTGGAAGAAATCGAAAGGCGAAGGGTAGACGCGGGAGACCAGATATTCCATCGTCCGGTCCATGCGATGGGCGTTCCAGTACTTCTCCAGCACGTCCTCCACCCGTTTGATCCGGACGATGTCCGAGAACGGCAGCAGGTCGTTGCCCAAAATCTCATAGGGCGCGCGGTCCATGTACACGTAGCCGTATTTTTCCGCATCCAGCCGCAGCCCCGTTCCCCGCAGCATTTTCAGGAAGCCCAGCTGCAGTTCCTCCGGCCGAAGCGCGAACACGTCGTTGAACGTTTTGCGGAACGTATCGTAATCCTCGTGCGGCAGGCCGGCGATCAGGTCGAGATGCTGGTCGATCTTGCCGCTTTCCTTGACTTTCGTAACCGTCCGCGTCAGCTTCGCGAAGTTCTGCCTGCGCTGCACGGCCAGATTCGTCGGATCGTTCGTCGATTGCACGCCGATCTCGAACCGGAAAATGCCCGGCGGCGCATGCTCGGCCAGGTAATCGAGCACTTCCGGGCGCATGATGTCCGCGGTGATTTCGAACTGGAACACGCAGCCCCTGTGGTTTTCGATCAGGAACCGGAACATTTCGAGCGCGTACTCGCGCTTGATGTTGAACGTCCGGTCCACGAATTTGATCAGCTTCGCCCCGTTGTCGATGAGATAGAGCAAATCCGACTTGACCCGGTCGATGTCGAAGTAGCGGACGCCGACCTCGATGCTGGACAAGCAAAACTGGCAGCTGAACGGGCAGCCCCGGCTCGTCTCGAAATAGACGACGCGGTTGCGGAGCGACGGGACGTCTTCCGGAAAACGGTGCGGCGAAGGGAGCGCGGCCAAATCCAGCTTCGGCCTTCCCGGCGTGATCACCGTTTCTTCTCCTTTGCGGTAAGCGAGCCCGAACACGAAATGGTATTTCCGCTCTCCCGAGATTTGGCGGAGGAGATCCCGGAACGTCTCTTCCCCTTCGCCCATGACGATGAAATCCACGGCCGGCAGCCGCTCCATCCACTCGGCGGTATCGTAGGAAACCTCCGGTCCCCCGAGCACGATTTTCGCGTTCGGGAGCACTTTGCGCAGGATGTCCGCGACGGCGATCGTTTCTTCGATGTTCCAGATATAACAGGAGAACCCGACGACGTCCGGCTTGCGGGCAAACAAGTCGGCCGCGATGCTCATCGCCGGGTCCTTGATCGTATATTCGGCCATCTGCACGTCGAATTCGTCCGCGCAGTAAGCCTTCAGGCAGCGCAGAGCCAGCGACGTGTGAATGTATTTCGCGTTCAGCGCCGCGACGACGACGTTCATGGCATGAAGTCCTTCCGTTATCGAATTCCGTACACTCCCCATTGTAACGGAAAAAGCGGGAAGAGGACAGAAGCCTGCCCCCTTCCCGCGCTGCGGCCATGCTTATTCCGACAATGCGGCCTTCGCCGCGATCTGCAAGCCGTCCCGGAATGCCTTCACTTCGGCGATGTCCGCCTGCATGCCGTCCTTGCCTTTCTCGAACAAAGCGCCTTTCGTTTTGTCCAATATTTCGAGCAGCCGCTGCGTCATCTTCGCGGTCACCGTGCCCGGATGGTCCGCCACGGTCTTCTCCCATTCCGTCCGGACTTCCGGCAGCACATGGTAGGTCTCGTAGTCGAATACCGGGGTGTTGTTCAGCCCGACCAAGTAGATAAACAAGTAGTTGGTGAATTTCTGGGCTACGGCATCGCGCTCCGGCGCGTCCGGATATTGCTTGACGAAGTTTTCCGCGTTCAGCGCGCGGGCGAGCAACTCCTCCCGCGGAATGACGAGTCCGCCGTCGCTGGCCGTCTTCCGTTCGGTTTCCGCGGCCATGAGGGATAAATAGTCCTTCATTCCGGCCGACGCTCCGGACGCCAGCGCGGACAACGCGGCGTAATCGACGACGGGATAAACGTAGCCTTCGGTCGTATCCAGCTTGAAGCCGCCGGACACGATTTCCAGCAGATCCTCCCGCAAGCTGTCGTCCTTCAAGTCTTCGATCTGTTCCTTCGTTACCGGAAAAGTCAGTTCGGACAACTGCTGCTGGACCTGATCGGCCTGCAGCCGGTTTTCCGCGTCGGGCAGCTTGCGGACCGCGTAGCTTTCCATGGCCCGAAGCATGGCGTCGGCCTGCTCCGGGCTGTCCGTCCGTTTCAGCGAATCCGCGAGCGCCTGCAGCAAATCGTCCGCGCGGACGTCTCCGGATGCCCGCGCCACGAACTGATCCGCGATCGTCGGTTGGTCCGGCGAGGGCGAAGGGGAAGGGTTTCCGCTTTCGGTTGCCGAAGGCGCGCTCGATTCGGTCGGGACGGCGGAAGCGGTAGGCGCCTGGGGATCCGCGGGCTCGGATCTCTGGCCGCAGCCGGCCAGCAGGATGACGGCCGTAAGCGCGGTTAGCAAAGCCCCGCGTCCCCTCGTGAATCCTGACATTTGCAAGCCTCCTTGAATCTGCCTTGCTCACTAGACGATTCAATGCGGCTTCAGGTTGCGGGATTTAGACGTCGAGTCCGCTTTCGGCGATCACTTTCTGGATGAAATAATAGCTGTCCTTCGGCGTACGCGTAAGCGTCTCGTAATTGGTGTACACGATGCCGAAACGCATGGCATATCCTTCCGCCCATTCGAAGTTGTCGAGCAGCGACCAAGCGAAATAGCCTTTGAGCGGCACGCCGGACGCGATCGCCCGGTGGCACTGGGTAAAGTGCATGCGGTAGTAATCGATCCGCTTCTCGTCGTGGATTTTGCCGTCCGGAGACGGCCCGTCGTTGTAGCAAGCTCCGTTCTCCGTAATGTAAATCGGGATCTCCCCGTACGTGTCGTGAACCCATTTCAACGCCTTGAACAGCGATTCCGGGTACACGTTCCAACCGATGTCCGTGCGGTCGAAGCCGACCTGCACTTCTTCGTAATCGAAATCCCCGAAGTCTTTCCGGTAACGGCCGTAATTGCCGGTGTAGAAGTTGATGCCGATGAAGTCGATCTTCTGGGCGATCGTCTCCATGTCGCCCGGCTGGATCGGCGCTTCCGCGCCTTTGGACTTGAACCAATCGACCAGGAACTGCGGATACGTACCTTTGAGCGTCGGGTCCATGAACCATTCGTTGTTCCAGCCCCGGGTCCGTTGCGCGGCGGCGACGTCTTCCGGCGAATCCGTGTACGGTTCGCACCAGGCCAGGTTGTGGGTCGTGCCGATTTCCCCTTTGACGCCCATCTCCCGGAATTTCCGGACGGTTCTTCCGTGCGCCACCAAACAATGATGGGCGACCGTCATCGCCAGCTGCAGATCCCGGTGGCCGGGCGCGTGAATGCCCAGGTAGTTGGACAGGAACGAGATGCACCACGTTTCGTTGAACGTGATCCATTGCTTCACTTTGCCGCCGAACGCTTGGAAAACGATTTCCGCGTACCGCACGAAAGCGTCGATCGTGGAACGCACGCCCCAGCCGCCTTGATCCTGCAACGCCTGCGGCAAGTCCCAATGATACAGGGTCACGCACGGCTCGATGCCGGCTTCTATCAGCTTGTCGATGACGCGGCCGTAATAATCCAGACCTTCTTGGTTGACTTCGCCGGTCCCTTGAGGCAAAATCCGCGGCCAGGCGATCGAGAAGCGGTAAGCCTTCACGCCGAGCTTCTTGAGCAGCGCGATGTCTTCCTCGTAGCGGTGGTAGCTGTCGCAGGCCACGTCGCCGGTGTCGCCGTTCACGACTTTGCCGGGCGTGCGCGAGAACGTGTCCCATATCGACGGACCGCGCCCACCTTCGTTCGCCGCCCCTTCAATCTGATAAGAGGCCGTCGCGGTGCCCCATACGAAATCTTTCGGAAAATCCAATCTAGCCAAGTCGAACTCCTCCATTCGGATCGGAAAAATGGTGCCGGGCTCCGCGCGAACGTGCCCGTGCCGCCCGGCCCCCCAACCTTTACCCTATTCGATGGAAAACGTTTTATTCCTGCCGGACAAGTAAAAATGACTTCGTCGTCTTCATTGACACTGAGAATGTCGTTTTATCGGAGGTGATTCAGAAATGAGTATGCGTGATACTTATAAATTCTGAATCACAAACGAAACCGCCGCGAAAATCGCGGCGGAAAATTCAACCTTTATTCCGTCTTAGAGGATTCGCTCCAGGAAATGCTTCAGGAAGCGCTCGGCGTCCACCTCGAGGCATACCTGCATGTTCGGCTCGAGGCGCGGGGAAGCTCTGCGGTCGCCGATCGTGCGGCCGAGCGAGTACATGCCTTCCAGATCGACTTGGACATGCATCGGAACGGCGCGGACGAAAGTCGGATCGATCGCGACGCCCACCGCAAGCGGATCGTGAAGCGCGCAGCCGCCGATTCCGGGACGGAATCTCTCGTAAGCGTCGATGTAGAACGACGTGGCATCCGCCAAAAAACCGGACAGCGGCGTTTCCGCCCGTTTCCATTCGTTCACGCAGTCCCGCGACAGCAGCGTCTGCATCGTAACGTCGAGTCCGACCAGCACGATCGGAAGACCCGAACGGAACACGTACTCGGCCGCCTCGGGATCGGCGTAAATGTTGGCTTCCGCGTGCGGGGTCACGTTGCCGGGAACGGTCACGGCGCCGCCCATGATGACCACCTGGCCGACCGAATCGGCGAATTCCGGATCGCTCATCAGGGCCAGCGCCAGGTTGGTCAGCGGTCCCACGGCGATAATCGTCACTTGCTTCGGACGGCTTCGAACCGCGTCCACCAGAAAGCGGGCCGCCGGAGTAGACTGCGCCTTCCCTGCCGGCGCCCGTTGCACCGTGTTTCCCAACCCGTCGTCGCCGTGAACCTCGGTGGCGAACTTCTTCAAAAAGTCCCGGAACAGCGGCTTTGACGCGCCCGGGTAAACCGGCACGTCTATTCCCAAACTCTCCAGCACGAGCAAGGAGTTGCGGGTCGCGTCTTCCAGCGAAATATTGCCGAAACACGTCGTGAGCCCGATCAGTTCCAGTTCGGGGGAATGGGCGGCGTAAGCGATGGCCAGGGTATCGTCGATGCCGGTATCGACGTCCAGGATGACGGGTTTCATGTGTTTAGGACCTCCCCAATTGTTTCGCGAATTTGCGATGCAGCCATTCCGGCAGCGCGATGCCGGCCAGGATCGTCAGTACGCCTGCCCACTGGGCAAGCGTCACGGTCTCGCCGAGCGCCAGGCGCGACATGAGCACCGCGACCGGCAATTCCGCCGAGCTGAGGATGGATGCGAGCGTGCCGCCGGTTTTGGGCACGCCGATGGCAAACAGCAGCGGCGGAATGACGTAACCGAACAGGGCGAGCAGCAGTCCCCATCCCAACAAGCCATGGGACAGCGCGCCTCCGGTCAAATACGTCGGCGGAAATACCGTTAAGGTGACCGCCATCGAGAAGAAGAGCATGACGGCGCTGCGGGGAATCGGATGAACCTCGACCGCCATTTTCCCGCTTAACACGATCACCAGGGAATACGTCACGGCCGACAGCAGACCGAACGCAAGGCCCGCCCAGGTGAACCGATTCCAGCCTCCGTCCGCGAGCCCTCCGGCTAGGATCGTGCCCGCGCCGACGACGATAAGCGCGAGCACTTTCTCGTAGCCGGGTTTTCTCCGGGTGATCGCGGATTCGATCAACACGCCGATCCAAGTGAATTGGAACAGGAGAACGACGGCCAGCGAGGCGGGAATCTCCTGCAGCGCCATGTAGTAGAAGACGCTGGTCAGCGCATTGGCCGCGCCGACGGGGATCAGCGACAGCCAAACCCGCAAGCCGGCCCGGGAAGACGCTTGTTTGCCTTTCCGCAAACGGAAGGCCGCCCATACGGCCAGCATTAGCGCGAAGCCCAGCGTCGCCTGGCTTCCGATCACCTCGCCCGGCGTGAAACCCGCCTGGTAGGCCAGCTTGACGAAGGTCGACAGCAAGCCGTAACTGGCCGCGCCAAGCAAAACGACGATAATCGATGGCATTCTTTTCTCCCTGCGTTACCGGCACAAAACCCGAAGGAGATATTCGGTGAACCGCTCCGTGTCTACGGCGACGCAGACGGAAGCGTTCGTCCGCTTCGGAGTCCCCCGCATGTCGGACAGCGTCGCGCCGTAAGACACCGTCCCCTTGGTTTCGATCCGGATGTCGTGTTCTTCCGTCTCGACGAACGACGGATCGATCGCCACCGCCACCGCTAGCGGATCGTGGGCGGGCGAGCCGTAAATCCCGTTTTCCCGCTCATAGGCCGAGAAATAGAAGCGCAAGATATGCTCGATGAATGCCGCTTGCCGCTCGCCTCCGGGAGCCATCTCCCGAACGACGCGCTCGATATGGCTTTCGTTCAGCTTGACGGCCATCGTCACGTCCAGGCCGACCATCGTAATCGGCATGCCGGACTCGAATACGCGGCGGGCCGCTTCCGGGTCCCCCCAGATGTTCGCCTCCGATACCGGGGTGACGTTCCCGGGCGCGCGGAGCGCTCCCCCCATCAGCACCAGCCGTTTCACCCGGCTTGCGATGCCGGGATCCTTCGCGAGCGCGTGGGCCAGGTTGGTCAGCCTGCCGACGAAAACGAGCGTCAGTTCATGCGGATGTTCGTTCACCGTCCGCACGATGAAATCGGCGGCCCTCTCCTTGCCGGGTTTCCGATCCGTCGCCGGAAAAGAATAGCCGCCGACCCCGTTAGGGCCGTGGATATGGACGACCGGTCCGTCCCATTCCCCGAGCAGCGGCCGATCCGCGCCCATCAGGACCGGGACGTCGCTGCGCCCCGCCAGGTTCGCCACCTGCAAGGTGTTCTCCGTCGCTTGCTCTACGCTGACGTTGCCGAATACCGTCGTAATCCCCAGGAGCCGGACGTCTTCCGATTTCAAAGCCAGCAGCAAGGCAATCGAATCGTCGATGCCGGTATCCACGTCCAAAATCATGTTGACTTGCGACACGCAGGTCACCTTCCCGTCTTGTTGTTTCGAATCGTTTCCGCTATAACGCCGGCGCTAAACCGCCAGCGCATGCCTGCGTTTCTTGCGAAGCGCGAAAAATACGAGCGCCAGGATGGTCACGACATAAGGAATCATCTGAATGAACTGGGTCGGGTATTGGCTGCCCGGAATCGTCTGCACGATCGTCGTGACCGCGCTGGCCAAGCCGAAGATGAACGAACCGATCAAAATCCCGATCGGATTGCGGTTGCCCAGCAGCACGACCGCCAGCGCCAAAAATCCGGTTCCCGCCGTCATGTCCTTGACGAACATGCTGGTCATGCCCGTCGACAAATAAGCGCCGGCCAGCCCGGCGAACAGTCCGCTCCAAGCCAATGCGGAATACTGGACGCGCCGGACCGGGATGCCGACCGATTTGGCCGCGTCCGGCGCCTCTCCGACCGCCCGCAGATGGACGCCGTACGGCGTCTTGTAAATGAGCGCGACGCAGAACGCGACGAGAATGAAGGCGGCCCATACCATCAAGCTGTGCCCGCTGAGCAGCTTGCCGATCACGGGAACGTGCTCCAGGAACGGAATGTTGACGTTCGGGATGTTGTGCAGGTCCGGAGGGCTGTAGTTGCCTGCCTGCCCGTACATTTTATTCATCATGAAAATCGTGAAGCCGGATCCGAAAATGTTGACGGCGAATCCCGCGATGATGATATCGACCTTCAGGCGGATGGAGAAGAATCCGATGGCGTAGCTGACCGCCACCGCCACGGCCGCGCCTGCCGCGATGCCGAGCGCCCAGCTTCCCGTTCCCGAACATACGGCGATGGACGTGAAGGCGGACAGCAGCATGAGCCCTTCCAAGCTGATGTTAATGACGCCTGCGATATCCGAGATCAAGCCGCCCAGCGCCGCGAGCAGGATGGGCGTCATGAACCGGAACAGAACGACGACGATCGTCAGATCCACGATTTGATTCCAAATGGCGTTCAACATTCTACTTCACCGCCTTCTGATCTTTCGCGTAGCGCTGTTTCAAATAGGTGAAGATCGCCTGGGCCGACACCAGCAGCACGAGCATGACCTGGATAATGACCGCAAGCTCCCGCGGCATGTCGCTGCCCATCTGCATCGTCTGCGCCCCGACTTGAATATAGGCGTAGAAAAGAGCCGCCACCAATACGCCGATCGGATTGTTGCGGGCCAAGAGCGCGATGATGATGCCGTCGAACCCGAGTCCGTTCGAGAAATTGTCCTTGTACGTGCCGTGCACGCCGAGAATTTCGACGATGCCGGCCAATCCGGCCAGCGCGCCGCCGATCATGATGCTGTAAATGATCACGCGTTTCGTCTTGATTCCGCCGTAGGCGGCGAACTGGCTGTTCTTGCCGACCAGCCGGAGTTCGTAGCCGAGCTTCGTCTTGTACATCAGCAGATGCACGACGACGACGGCGAGAATCGCGATCAGGATGCCGGCATGGGCGGAGAAGCCCGGGATGATTTTGCCGAGCAGCAAGTCCTTCTCGAAGAACTCCATGCGCGCGTAGCCTCCGCTGGACGGGTCTTTAAAGACGTTGTTGACGAAATAGGAAGTGCCCAGCGTGGCGACGAAGTTGAGCATGAGCGTCGTCACGATCTCGTTGGCGTTCAGGTACGCCTTCAAATAGCCGGGAATCGCGCCGAACAAGGCGCCGCCGATCATCGCGCAAACGAAAATGAGCGGCAAATGGATCCAGGGGGACAGTCCCGGCAGCGAGATGGCGATCAGGGAGCCGAGGAAACCGCCGACATAGAGCTGGCCTTCGGCCCCCATGCTGAATACGCCCGATTGGAACGCGACGGACAGCGCCAATCCCGTGAAGATGAGCGGAACGGCCTTGTTCAGGATCGTCCCGACGTTGAACCAGTTGGAGAGCGGGTCCACCAGCAAGGACTTGATCGCCGCCAGCGGATCGCTGCTGGTGACCAGGATGACGGCGAATCCGCAGACCAAAGCGATCAAAGCCGCGAGCACGATGCCGGTGATATCCAAGTATAAGGTTTTCGAAGTCTTCATGGCGCCGCCACCTCCTTCTGCTGCTTCTTGACGCCCAGCATGTAGTAGCCGATTTCCTGTTCCGTCAAGCTTTCGTCATTGTCCAGCACCGCCACGATCTCGCCGTTATAAATCACGGCAATCCGGTCGCTCAGGCTCATGACTTCGGACAGCTCCGCGGATACGAGCAGCACGGCCGCTCCGCCGTCCCGCCGTTTCACGATTTCGCGGTGGATGAATTCGATCGCCCCGATATCGACGCCCCGCGTCGGCTGGGATGCGATCAACAGCTTCGGGTTTTTGGACAATTCCCGGGCAATGACGACCTTCTGAAGGTTGCCGCCGGACAAGGAGCCCGCCATCGCTTCTTCGCTGGCGGCGCGAACGTCGAACAACTGCATCATGACTTTCGCGAATTCTTTCATCTTCTTTTTATGGATGAAAGGACCCCAGGTGAATTCGGGATTCCGATAGTGGTCGAGAATCAGGTTTTCCGCGATGGAGGACGTGAGGCACGCCCCCGACGTCTGCCGGTCCTCGGGCACATGGCCGACCTTCATCGCGCGGATTTCCGCGACGCTTTTGCCGATCAGGTTCTCCCCGAAATAGAGCGCTTCGCCGGAGCTGGCCGGATGGAGACCGGTCAGCACTTCCACGAGCTCCGTCTGCCCGTTGCCTTCCACGCCCGCGATTCCCAAAATCTCTCCTTGGCGAATCTCGAGCGACACGTCGCGCAGCACCGGAGCGCCTTTCTCGTTCACCGCGTTCAGACGCCTAACGGACAAGACCGTATCTTTCGGTTCGGCCGGCCGCTTCTCGACGCTGAACAGCACGTCTCTGCCAACCATCAGGCGGGATATTTCCTCTTGGTTCGTGTTTTTCGTCTCCAGCGTGGCGATCGTTTTGCCGGCTCTCAGAACCGTCACGCGATCGGAAATTTCCATCACTTCTCGAAGCTTGTGGGTGATGAAAATGATCGTATGCCCTTGGCCGATCAACGCTTTGATCGAATGGAACAATTCGTCGGTTTCCTGCGGCGTCAGAACGGCGGTCGGTTCGTCGAGAATGATCAGCTTGGCGCCGCGGTACAGCACTTTCAAAATTTCGACCCGCTGCTTCTGCCCGACCGGAATGTGCTCGACCTTCTCCAGCGGATCGACTTTCAGCCCGTACGTCTCGATCAGCTTGCGGATTTCGTCCTGTTCCTTCAGCTGATCGCGGAACATGGAGAGCGGCCCCCGGCGAAGCTCGTCGCCCAGCACGATGTTCTCCGCCACGGTCAGCGAAGGCGCGAGCATGAAATGCTGATGGACCATGCCCATGCCCTGCCGGATCGCGTCGCGCGGTCCCTGCAGCTTGAGCGGGCTTCCCCGGTAGGCGATCGTCCCGCTTGTAGGCGCTTCCAATCCGAACAATATTTTCATGAGCGTCGATTTTCCGGCTCCGTTCTCCCCGACAAGCGCATGGATTTCGCCTTCACGCACCGTCAGGTCGATGCCTCGGTTTGCGGCTGTCCCATTGGGATACACTTTGTGGATCTCTTTCATTTCCAGCAGGATTGTCATGGTCATCCACACCCCGATTCGTGAAATTGGAGGGGCGCGCCTGGGCGTCGCCCCCCAACCTGCCGCGATTCGCTTACAGAATCGACTTCACTTGGATTTCGCCGCTGGACAATTTGTCTTCGATTTCTTTCATCTTGTCCTTGATGGCTTGCGGTACGTTCTTGTCGTACAGATCGTCTTTCGCGAGACCTACGCCGCCTTCTTTAAGGCCCAGGACTTCGTTTTTGCCGAACGGCAGCGTTCCTTGTTTGAACAGATCGAACGCGCGATATACCGCCGCGTCGTTGTTCTTCATCATGGAAGTCAGCACGTTGCCCGGGTACAGCGGGTTCTGGTTGCCGTCCACGCCGATCGAATATTTCCCTGCCGATTTGCTTGCCTCGAGCACGCCGAGACCTGCGCCGCCGGCCACCTGGAAGACGATGTCCGCTTTTTGCGTGTTGTATTGGGCCAGCGCCAATTCCTTGCCTTTCGGCGCGTTCGCGAAGTCGCCGATGAAGGAAGCGACGATTTTCACGTCCGGATCGACATATTGGGCGCCTTGCTCGTAGCCCGCTTTGAAGTCGTTGATGATCGGGATGTCCATGCCGCCGACGAAGCCGATGACCTTATCCGGGTTGGCGTTCGGCAGATCCTTGCTTTCCGTTACGAGTGCCGCGAACGCGCCCGCCAGGAAGGAACCTTCGCTCTGCGAGAACAGCATCGAGTAAACGTTCGGGATGTCCGTGATCTTATCGTCGAAGAATACGATTTTCTGCTTCGGATAACGCGCCGCGACGTCCTTGACGATCTCCGTCATCTGGCTGGTGCCGGTCAGGATGACGTCGTATTTGCCGCTCGATACGAGAGACTCGAAGCCTGCCGCCCAGTCGGCTTGGTTCGTGCCGCCCTCGACGGTTTTAATGTCGTAGCCCAGTTCCTTCTGCGCTTTCTCCATGCCTACTTGAGCGGAATCGAAGAAGCCTTTGTCCCCCAGCGTGCCGTTCACGTAGAAAGCGGCGCTCAGTTTTTTGCCGCCGTCCGCGTTTCCTCCGTCGTTCCCCGATGCCGAAGAACCGGAGCCGCCTTTACCGCAGCCTGCCAACACCATCAGGAATGCCAATGCCAATGCCGTGAATTTCAGCCAACCGATGCGTTTCATAGGTAGTCCTCCTTGACTGTGCCTTTTATTATTTTTGTTTCAGCAAAGCCTCAAGAATGAAGGATTCGGTCTGCGCGAGATCCGGGATCGAGGCTTGCGCCCCTTTGCCCGTAACCGTGATCGCCCCGACGGCGGACGCGAATTTGGCGGCGGTCCACACGTCCTTGCCGCCGATAAGCGAAGCTCCGATCGCCCCCGCGAAAGCATCCCCCGCCGCCGTCGTATCGACGGCTTTCACGGCGAAAGCTTCCACGTAACGGTTGCCGGTCGCTTCGGCGACGACGACGCCTCTTGCCCCCAGTTTCGCGAAGACGGTTTTGACCCCCCGTCTCTGCAATTCCACGGCCGCCAGCTTCGCCGATACGCGGTCGCGCACTTCGATGCCGGTCAATTGCGAAATTTCGCTTTCGTTCGGGACGATGTAGTCCACTTTCTGAAGCAGATCGTCCGGAATCGGCTGCGCCGGAGCCGGGTCGAGCAACACCTTCACCCCATGGCGGCTGGCGATCGACACCGCTTCCATAACCGTCTCGAGCGGAATTTCCAATTGCACCATGAGCAGCTTCGCCTCGCCGATCAACCGTTCATGCCGCCGGATATCTTCCGGCGTCAAACGCTGATTGGCGCCGGGCGAAACGATGATATTGTTGTCACCTGACGAGTCGAGCGTGATAAAGGCGATTCCTGTTGCCTCTTCCGAGATTCGCCCGATGGGACCGACGTCGACTCCGATCTCCTCCAGGTTGCGGAGAAGTTGGTCGCCGAAAACGTCTTGTCCCACTTTGCCGATCATCGACACCTCGGCGCCTTGCTTTCGGGCCGCGTACGCCTGATTGGCTCCTTTGCCTCCGGCGCTCATGAAGAAGTTTTTACCCAGCAAGGTTTCGCCCTTCGCGGGTTTTCGATCTACGCTGACCACCATGTCCATATTCAAGCTGCCCACTACCACGATCTCAGAACCCATAGGTGCGGTCCTCCCCACTGCATGTTTCTCTGTGTACAAGCTCGTGTTTCAAAATCACGTTTTTCGTTTCGGACCTCACCCCCTTAACCCGTTCGTCCAGCAGCTTCACCGCGGTGACGCCGATCTGGTACGCGGGAATCGAAATGGTGCTCAGCTTCGGCCGGCTCATCCGGGAAAACAGGATGTCGTCGCATCCGATGACGGAAATGTCGTCCGGGACTTTAAGCCCGCGGTCCTCGATGACGTTAATGGCGCCGTAGGCGACCAAATCGTTGGAGGCGAATACCGCGGTGGGGCGGTACTCTTTCAAAATCGCCTCCATCTGCTGGACCCCGGATTCGTAGTGGAAGGCCCCGTTGCTGTAGAAAGGTTCGAGGCCCGCTTCCTCCATGGCGGCCAAATAGCCCAGCTTGCGCATTTCGGAAGACTGGACGAAATTCGGTCCGGCCAAGTGGCAAATCCGCCGGTGTCCGAGTCCGATCAAATACCGGACCGCGTCAAACGCCGCCTGGCGGTTATCGATGGATACCGCGTCGAAAGGAGCGCCCGAAACGAGACGGTCGCAAAGCACGATCGGCGTCCGCAAGCTCGAAAGACCCGTTACCTGTTCTTCTTTCAAGATCGAGGAGATCAGCACGATGCCGGCGGCTTGCTGCTCGACCATTCTTTGAATGTATTCCCTCTCGATCTTGGGTTCGTTGTCGGAGTTGCTGATGAAGAGCGAATAGCCGTACATGTGGGCGGCGTCCTCGATTCCCCGCGCGAGCACGGGAAAGTACGGGTTGGTCATGTCCGGGACGATGAGGCCGATCATGTTGGAAGTGTTGTTGGCCAGATTGCGGGCAACGGCGTTCGGTCGGAAGCCCAGTTCCTCGATCGCCTGCTGTACGCGCTGCCGGATCTCCTCCTTGACTTGCGGGTTTTGGTTCAACACCCGGGATACCGTGGCCTTCGATACTTGGGCGCGGGCCGCAACGTCATTGATGGTAATTTTCACTAAAAGTACCTCCAGAAACCGGTTTCTGAATGAAGGTGGAATAAGAAAGCGTTCCCATGGAGAATGTAGCACATCGATTCGACAAAGGCAAGAGATTTGTTCCGCATCGATAGAAAGTCGGAAATGTCCTTTTAAATCAAGGCTATTCAGCATCACCCCCAGATCTCGGACTTCGATTCTCAAAATAATCGACTTGAAATATCTGATTTCACGTGATAGATTTTGATTCGAAGCCGATTTCTTTTTTTGATCTATCGTGAAACCGGTTTCTCAAAATTTCCGGGCGCACTGCCCCCATCGAAAAGGAGCGAATGAACGTGCCTCAAAAAGTGATCCTGGATGTGGATACCGGCTCGGACGACGCCGTCGCCATCATGATGGCCATCCTGGCTCCGGAAATCGACCTCGTCGGCATCTGTTCTGTAAACGGTAACAAGGGCATCGAAAACACCACGGAAAATACTCTCCGCACGGTGCAGCTGCTGGGCTCCGACGTCCCGGTGTACAAAGGGTGCCCCGCTCCGATGGTCAAACGGCTGTTCCCGGGCCGTTACGGATGGACGAGAGCGCAGAAGGTCGGCGAAGTCGACGGCAAAAAGGTCGAATACCATACCGATTTCCTGGACATGCTGCCCCCCGCCTCCATCAAGCCCCAGCCGCAGAACGCGGTCTCCTGGCTGATCGACACGCTGATGGCCTCCGATGGGGACATCACGATCGTTCCGGTCGGTCCATTGACGAACCTGGCGATGGCGATCCGCATCGAGCCCGCCATCGTTTCCAAGATCAAAGAAGTCATCTTGATGGGCGGCGGCCATCGGATTACCAATACGACATCGGCCGCCGAATTCAATATTTGGGAAGATCCGGAGGCAGCCCAGATCGTGCTGACGAGCGGCTGCAAGGTTACGCTCGTTCCGCTGGACGCCACGCACGCCGCGTACGTTACGGCCCAGGAGAGCAAGGAAATCCGGAGCATCGGCACGCCCGCCGCGATCGCGACGGCGGATTTGATCGATCAGCGGATCAAAGCGTATAACGTCGCGCAGCCCATGAAGGTGCAAGATTCCGCGCCCGTTCACGACGCCCTCGCCGTGCTGGCGGTCATCGATCCGACCGTTCTCCAGGAAGTCCGGTTCGCCAGGATCGACGTGGACATCAGCGGCGGTTTTGCCGACGGCATGACGATCGTGGACAACCGGGCGCTGCCGGACTATCCGAAAAACGCCTATATCGCGCTCGATGCCGACCGCGAGAAATTCGTGCGGATGCTGAAACACTATCTGTCCAAATCTTGACGCGAACCAAGCAATACGACACGGATAATGCGTAACTTATGCATTCCGAATCACACGCAAAAAACCTGGCCATCGCCCGCGATGGCCAGGTTTTTTAAGCCCTGTCGTTATTTGAACTTGAACACGATAATGCCCGCGATCATGATGGCCAAACCCGCGATCCGGTTCCATTCCAACGGGATTTTCGGCGTGCCGAGCAGCCCGAGGCTGTCGATCAGGAAAGCGAACAGCAGCTGCGATACGAGCACGATCGCCACCGAATACGACGGGCCGAGCTTGGCGATGCTCTGGGTGACGGTGAAAATGATGGCGACACCCAGCAGTCCGCCCATCATGTAGCCTTTTTGGATGTTCGCGAGCTGACCGGGACTGCCGCCTTTCAGCAACAGGTATAACAACAATGAAAGGACGAATCCCGTGGCATGCACATAGGTGGTGGTCAGCCAAATTCCGACCTTCTCGTTCACTCTGGCGTTCATGACCCCTTGAATGGCGATCACGATCCCGCCGACAATCGATAGCAAAACGCCTGCCATCCGATTCCCTCTCCCCGCTCGTTCTTCACTTGTACAGCCGGTCGTCCGCCAACGTCCGCAAACGCCTTTCGTCCAGTACTTTGATGACTCCTCTGCGGCGCTCCAAGACGCCGATCCCCTCCAATTGCCGAAGCACCCGGTTCAAGTGGCGGTAGCTGGTCCCGAGCATTTCCGCCATTTCGATCAGATTGGAAACGCGGATTTCTTCCTCCGTCTTCTCCCCGCCGTGCGGACGGGCTTCCGGGAGCAGCGACAGCAAATAGCTGGCCACCCGGTTTTCGGCGGGATACAGCAGATTATAGGAAGACGCGTTGCCCAGCGTGTTAAGCTTCCGGCTGAGGTTCCGGATCATGAACTGCAGGAACGCGGGATTGCCCATTTCCGTCTTCATCGCGTCTTTCCGGCACAGAAACAGCAGCGTGGCCTTACCCGCGGCTTCCACCGTGTTGCCGGCGGGTTCGTTGCCCATCCATTCCGCGTCCCCGATCAGCATCGGCGGTTTGGAGAAACGCAGAAGCATCGTTTTTCCGCTCGGCAGCAAGTGATACACTTTCAGCCGGCCCTCCGCGACGACATAGAGACCGTCCAGATGTTCTCCGAAGGTACAAACCTTCTCCTTATCCGCGTACGTATGGAGTTCCATTCGGCTCGCCCCGGCCTCGGTGAATACCCCGTCCAGCCCTAAGCGTTTCAGGATCGCCCCAACCGCAGCCGCGTCTTTGGTCTTTTCCAATGCCGCGCACCTTCTTCGCAAGCCCGGTCCTGCAGGATCCGGAGTTCCCGCAAAACCAAGTGTAGTGGATGATGGTTTCGCCATAATAGGACATATGTCCTTTTCTAGCAAGTCGATCGCCGGGGATGTTTCCGGACGCTGCCCATGTACGCCGGAATCGATCCGAGGGCAAAAAAACTACGGTTGACTAATTGACATACAGAAGATTTGCCTTATGCCGATCGTTACGGACACCACAGCCGCTATTGGAGCAATGTCAACGTTTTTCAAATCGTAACGGACAACACGGACCTTAAGCGCCCCACTTCGCGGCTAATCAGCGGTATTTTTGCTGAATAAGTGCAATCGTGTCCGTTAGAATACGATAAGTTGAGGAATGCCCCCGATAACGTCCTCTGTGTCCCTTAGCCTGATGGTGTCCATGTTTTTCGACCTGGTATGCGAATGGGTCAGTCGTAGAAAAAAAAGCCCGGCACGGTAGCCAGGCATAGCAAACGAATCTTACGTCCCCAACCGAATCCGTTCGCCCCGCTTGGCGGAAGCAAGGCAGGCTTCGAGCAGGCGCATCCCGGCCACCGCGTCTTCGGCCGGATAGGCAGGCGGCTCGAGTCCCCGGACGACGCGCGCGAATCGGTCGGCTTGGACCACGTACGCGTTGACGCCGTACGGTCCTTCCTTCCGGACGCTGCCCCGGACCTCCACGGTCAGGCCGTCGTTTTCCAGGCCCGGCAGGAAGGCGGGCTCCAGCACGATCCGTCCTTCCGAGCCGACGATCTCCAGCCGGTTGCGGTCCGCGGCCCACATGCCGCAATCGAACGACATGGCGACGCCGTCCGGAAACTCCACCAAGCCGGAAGCCATCATGTCCACGCCTCCGTGCTCCGGCGAGAACAAGGCCCGTACCGTGACGGCTTCCGGTTCGGTTCCCATGATCCAGCGGGCCGCGCTCAGGGGATAACATCCGACGTCGTACAAGCCGCCGCCTCCCCATTCCGCCACGTGGCGGATGTCGCCTTTGCTGCCCGCGCCGTTGTATGAGAACGCCGCTTGGATGGCGCGTACGGGGCCGATTTCCCCGCTCGCCAGGATCTCCTTGACCCGGGCGATCCGCGGATGATGGCGGTACATGAACGCTTCCGCCAGATGCACGCCGGCAGCCCGGCACGCGTCGGCCATTTCCCGCGCTTCCTCGGCCGTCAGCGCCAGCGGTTTCTCGCAGAGCACGTGCTTGCCGGCCTGAGCCGCGGCGATCGTCCACGGCTTGTGGAGATGGTTCGGCAGCGGGATGTAAACCGCCTCGATATCGGGATCCGCCAGCAGCTCCTCGTAGCTGCCATAGGCTCTCGGCACGCCATACCGGTCCGCCTTGGCGCGGGCCTTCCCCAGGTCCCGGCTGGCGATGCCGAGCAGCTCCGCCGTTTCCGACGCGAGCAGCGCCGGAATAACGTCCCGGTCCCCGATATTCGCCGCGCCCAGCATGCCCCAACGCAATTTTTTCATCAGCGTTTCATCCCTTCGTTACCCATTTTGTCCCATTATAGCATAGGGTGCGGTCTTTCTCGTCCGGAGCTTTTGCGCTACAATGGTACGCATATGCGCTGCTGACAGAAAGGATGAAACGAATGCCTTACCGCTTGATGGCCATGGATTTGGACGACACGCTGCTGACCGACGACCTGACCGTGACCGAGACCACGAAGGAAGCCATGAGAAAGGCGATCGCCCAAGGCATCCATTTGACGATCGCGACGGGCCGGATGTTCGATTCGGCGCGGCAGATCGCGGGGCAGGTCGGACTCAACGTTCCGATCATTACCTACCAAGGATCCTTGATCAAAAATTTGCTGGACGAATCGGTCCTGTACGAGCGCTCGGTGCCGGCGGACGCCGCCGTCCGGCTCTGCGAATATTGCCGGGAACGCGGGTTGCACTTGCAGACCTACATTGACGACAAGCTGTACGCTCCGGAAGAGAACGACAAGCTGAGAACGTACGCCAAGCAATCCAACATCCCTTATACGATCGTGCCGGACTTCGCTTCGTTGGTCGCCGCCTCTAAGAACACGAAGCTGGTGATCATCGACGAGCCGGCTTATTTGGACGGCATCATGCCCGAATTGCGGGACCTCATGGGTCCGGACGTTCACCTGACCAAATCCAAAAGCAACTATTTGGAGGCGCTGCACCGGGAAGGAACGAAAGGACATGCCTTGCGCTTTCTGGCCGCCCATTACGGCATTCCGATGGAGGAAACGATCGCCGTCGGGGATGCCTGGAACGACCGCGAGATGATCGAGGCGGCCGGCCTCGGCGTGGCCATGGCCAACGCGGTGCCCGGGCTGAAGGAGCTGGCGGACTACGTCACGCCCGTAAGCAACAACGATGACGGCGTGCGGCACGTGCTGGAGAAGTTCGTGCTGGGTTAACCGGTGATTGAGGCGACGTGCCCGCTCATGTTGAGGAAGAAAGTTTCTTAACTCGGTCGAAAACATGTGCTTACTGCGAGCGTTGAGGAAGAAAGTTTCGTAACTCGGTCGAAAACATGTGCTTACTGCGAGCGTTGAGGAAGAAAGTTTCGTAACTCGGTCGAAAACATGTGCTTACTGCGAGCGTTGAGGAAGAAAGTTTCTTAACTCGGTCGAAAACATGTGCTTACTGCGAGCGTTGAGAAAGAAAGTTTCTTAACTCGGTCGAAAACCGTGCTTACTGCGAGCGTTGAGAAAGAAAGTTTCTTAACTCGACCGAAAACCGTGCTGGCGCAAGAGTTAGGCGGGTACGAACGAGGCCGTTGGCATTGCCGCCAACGGCCTCGTTTCGATTATATTCCGCGTTGCGTCCCCTGACTAATCCGCATCGTCCGGGATTCGCCGAGATGCGTTCCGGAACCAGCCCCCCAGCCGCACCAGCAAAGCATAGATCACGGCGATGCCGAATCCGGAATACAGGAACACGGAATTCCCGGCGTAGAAAATCCAGCTCACCGCGGCGCCGGCGACGAGGTCGGCACCCGCTTTCGCGGCCGCCCGCCCGGGAAAGTCCGGCAGCCGCCCGATCAGCGCGTTCAGCACCCACGACCCCAGCGTCAAGCCGAGCACCCCGTACCAGCCATACAGCCATAAACCGACCACGGCAAAATAAGGCCAGGCGATCACCATGGCGCCCTCGCGAACGTCGATCACGAGCACCGCAAGCACGGCCAGGAAAAACGCGAACACCGCGATGCCCAGCCGGAACAATAAATTCGCCGCCGCACTCCGCATGTCCCGCACCGCCTTTCCTTCAACGCGATACCTGCAATTGCCGATCGAACGGGATCCCGATCTCGCCGCAGCGGGAAAAGCTGTCGTACGCCTGGAAGCGACACGCGCAGGAGCCGGGACTTGCCTAACCTTTCAGCCTGAGCTTCGACGCCGGAAGATGGCGGCGCAGCGCCGCTTTGACGTCCGCTAGATCCGCGATATCCCGTTTCGGCAGCAGAATCACTTTATTGCTCGCGAAATAAATCAGGATGGCCCGGGAGGACTCCGCGGCTTTGCGGATCTCGTCCCACGGCAAGCCTGTCGTTTGCCCGCCGGCGGTATGGCGGACTTCCGTCTCCGCCAGCTCGATTTGCTGCTCCAGCCCGGACAGGCCTTCGCCCTCGAACCGCTTCCCCGAGCGTACCCGCATCCGGTAGATTTGATACCAGACCATGAGCCCGCTGACGATCAGAGCCGCCGGGATAACGACGGCGAGTCCGCTCGCTGCTTGAAGCAATCCGCTCCACTTGGCCAGCAGGACGAACAAGCACGCGTAGAAGACAAACATCCCGACCAGCTGCCAGCGGCCTTGATAAAGCTGGAAACCCGCATAGTCTTCCGCTTTCAGGCGGATTCGGATGGGACCCGGCTGCGTTTCGGACATCGGCATCGCTCCTCCTTATACGCCCAGCTTTTTCTCCATCGTCAGCGCCTTCACGGAGCCTTGGGGGCGAACGACCAGCTCCTGGTCCACGATTTCGTACCCCATGTCCTGGTACATCGCGACGTTGTTCTGGACCGTCTGCCGCACTTTGCAGCGGCACTTGTCCAGCCCTTTGCTTACGCCCAGCTGCTCGATCCAGCGAACCAGCCGTTTGGCGTATCCTCTTCGTCTGCGGGCGGGCGGAACCGACAACCGGAAAAACTGAATCGTATCGCCTTCCACCGAATAGCGTACCATCGCCGCGGGTTTGTCGTCCTCGTACAAAATGGCCGCTCCTTGCCCGTTCGCCAAGTTCTCGCGGACCGAATCCGCCGTTTCGTCCAGCGCGCTCGAGGGCGGAACCGCCGCGCGGTATTCCTCGAATGCCTCCATCATCAGCGCGTGCACGGTTTCCGCATCATCCGGACCCGCTTCCCGGATTTCGAGGACGGGTTCCGCCACCGAGAGGCGGGATACGGGCGCGGGCTGAGGATCGACTTCTTTCGCGCCGTCGTCCGAAGTTTCCGCGTCCTCCACGGCCGACGGAGTCACGTCGATGGGACCCGAAGACGGAAGCATGTCCGTAAAATATAATCTCGCGGAACGGCTGATCAAAAGGAAGGCCGACAGGACACCCATGAACATCATCGGTTGCGAAATCATGCTGCCGGAGAGAAGCAACAGGAAAGACCCCACGATGGCGGACATCCGCTTTTTGCGCCGAACCGCCCATAACGTGACGACGGCAGCCGCTGCCGGAATCATCAGGAGAATGAGGTTGATGGCAACCTGGGAGCCCGACAGTTGGGCGATTTTATCCGCCTGATCGGCCGGCGGGGAAATCAACAATCGAACGTTCAGCGCCAGGATCGCCACGGACAGCGCCAATTGGAGGTACAAGATCAAGGTTGCGATGCGGATACTGGTCGGTCTGGGCAAAAGGAAATCCCCCTTATGTGCGTTTGCGTTCTCCCTCAAATTTTCTCGCCATGAAGACGCATTTCCTCTATTTTAGGGATTTTCGCGGGAAAGAACAAATCCATCGGCAAACACGCGGGTTTATCGAAAATGCGGGGGCGGAGCTTCCGAAAAGCAAAAGCGCGGCCGCGGCCGCGCTTCACGTTCCCGACAATACCTGATACCATACGCCCCGAGGGGAATACAACGTTTGCCGGACCCGGTCCCATCCTCCGAGGTAGCCGATGTCGAACAAGCCGGCGGGCTGCGTAACCCGATCCTTCCATTCGGCCGCCGTCTCGGCGTTCGCCGGACGGAACCCGTGTTTGGCGAACAGCTCCTGCGCCTGCTTTCCATGCAGGAATTCGACGAAAGCATCTGCCGCCTCCCGGACGCCGTGCCGATCCGCGTTGCGGTCCACGACCGCGGCGGGGTTCTCGATGAGAATCGTGTTGTCCGGCACGACGATGTCGTAGCGGACCCCCTGGGCGATCCGCGCCAGCAGCTCGTTCTCGTACGTCACGATGACGTCGCCGACCCCGTACTCGAACGCCGCCATGGACGCGCGCCCGCTCTTGTCCATGGACTCGACGTTCCGGTGGACGTCCTCCAGGAACCGCTTGGCCGCCGCCTCGTCTTTGGCGCCGGTCTCCTGCTCCGAACGTTTCAAGCCGGCGCCGTAGATGGCGTTGATGTCCCATTGGGCGCCGCCCGACGTTTTCGGGTTCGGATACAGCACCTTCACGCCGGGGCGGGTCAAATCCTCGAAGTCCCGGATCCCGAGCGGATTGCCGGGACGGGTGCCGAGCACGACGATGGACCTCGTCACCATGCCGCCGTCCGGCCCCGATTTCCAGTCCCCGTTCATCAGCCCCGCCTGGACGATCTTGTCCATGTCGCCTTCCATCGCCAGCAGCGTGACGTCCGCCTCGAACCCGCCGACGATCGCCCTTGCCTGGGTGCCGGACGCTTCATACGATTCCTGGAAAGAGATCTTTTGGCCGGTCTTGGCCAACCACTCCTTCTGAAACGCCGGCAAAATGTCGGCAAGCGCGTCCTTGGCGACCGAATAGGCGCCGATCACGAGCGTAACCCCGCCTTTGGCGGAGGAGCCGGCAACGCTGCCGCTTCCGTCCCCCTCGTCCCCCGTTCGGGTCCCTCCGCAGCCGGCCAGCAGCAGGACGAGAGCCAGAAGAAGGGCAACCCCTTTAAATTTCGACATACATCCGATCTTCCTTCAGCTTGTTTTCCATGATCCAGCTGTCGTTGTCGTTGAACAGATACGCCCGGTGCACGAGCACCTGGATTTCGTCCCCCGGATGGAGCACTTCCTTCTCGAGCGAACGGTACGTCACGAGCCGGGTCGAACCGACCTCCAGTTCCACCAGCCACTCGCTGCCGCGGAATTGCAGATGTTTGACCCTGCCGGTCTCGGTCGCGGACAGGATCTGGAATTCCTCGGGCTTGCCGATCTCGACGTATTCGGGCCGGATCAGTCCCTTGGTGCCGGGCCAAGCCCGGGCATCCTCGAAGCCGCGGAGCGAGGAGACGTCCTCGACGATCGTGGATTCCCCGATAAAGCTGGCCACGAACGGCGTCTGCGGATTTTTGTAGATCTCCCAAGGCGTGCCTTTCTGCTCCAGGTTCCCTTTGCTGATGATCATGATCTCGTCGGCCACTTCGATCGCCTCATCCTGGTCGTGCGTGACGAAGATCGAGGTGATGCCGAGCCGGTCGATCATTTCCCGCAGCCAAGAGCGAAGCTCCTGGCGGATTTTGGCGTCGATCGCCGCGAACGGTTCGTCCAGCAGCAGCAGCTGCGGCTCCGGTGCCAATGCGCGGGCGAACGCGACGCGCTGGCGCTGCCCGCCCGACAGCTGGTGGGGGTAGCGCTTCTCGAAACCGGAGAGTCCGGTCAGTTCGACCAGCTCGGCTACCCGCTCCTTGATGCGGGATTTCGGCCATTTCTTGACCTCCAGCCCGAACGCGATGTTGCCTTCCACCGTCATGTGCTTGAACAGGGCGTAGTTCTGGAATACGAACCCGATTCCCCGCTCCTGCGGGGGCAGATCGTTGACCCGCTTGCCGTGGAACAGGATGTCCCCGCTGTCGGGCGTTTCCAAGCCGGCCAGCATGCGGAGAATCGATGTTTTCCCGCCTCCGCTGGGACCGAGCAGGCCGATCAGCTGGCCTTTGGCGATCGAGAAATCGACGTTCTTCACCGCATGGAATTCGCCGAATTTTTTGTTGAGCCCCCGGACTTCCACGTGCATGCCGACCACTCCTCTTTCCTTGAACGAGTCAAGCGAATTTATACATGCTTCTGCCTGGATTTCGCCCATTCCATGAGCAGCAGAAGGGCAACCGAACCCGCGGCCAATACGAGCGCCACCGCGTTCGCCGACGTCAGGCTGAAGTTTTCCACGTCTTGATAGACCAAGGTCGTCGCGGTTTGCGTTTTGAACAGAATGTTGCCCGATACGACCAACACGGCTCCGAATTCCCCGAGGGAGCGGGCGACGGTCAGAACGACGCCGTATACGACGCTCCAACGGATCTGCGGCCAAGTGACCCTCCGGAACGTCGTCCACCCGTAGGCCCCGAGCATGGAGGCCGCTTCTTCCTGCTGCGTGCCGATCTCCTGCAGGACCGGCATCACCTCGCGGATCACGAGCGGAAACGTCACGAACAAGGTGGCCAGGATCATGCCCGGCAACGCGTAGACGATTTTAATGCCGGCTGCTCCGAGCAGCCCGCCGAGCGCCGAATCCGGCCCCAGCAGCAGCACGATCATCAGGCCACCGATCACGGGGGATACCGCGAACGGCAAATCCACGATGCTGTTCAGCAGTTTTTTCAAACGGGGCCCCAGCCATGCGGCCCTGACCAGATACATGGAAAAGATGACGCCGAAAAACGTATTGATGACGGTCACCGCGGCCACGATGAGCCCGGTCATGGCCAGGGCGTGCACCGCCTCCGGCCGGGTCAGCCCGTTCGCGAAGCCCCGCCATCCTTCATCCCAAGCCCCCATGGCGATCCGCACGACCGGGGCGCCCAGCAGCAGCGCGAATACCAGAAACGTCAATCCGATCCACAGCCGCCTCATGCCGTTTTCCTCCGCGATTGCAAATGGTTGACGAGCCAGAGGATGAGGAACGACAACGTTAGCAGGATGACGCTGACGGCGGCCGCGCCGGCCGCGTTGTCGCTCTCGATCTCGCCGAAAATGTAGACCGATGCGATCAGCGTTCTTCCCGGGATGTTGCCGGCCACGAGCACGACGGCCCCGAACTCGGCGAGCGCCCTGGAGAACGCCAGCATCGCGCCGCTTACGATGCCGGGCAGCATGTTCGGGAAAATGACGCGGAAAAAGGTTTTCCTCTTCGACGCCCCCATCGTATAGGCCGCTTCCTCTTCCGCCGGATCCAGTTCTTCCAGCAGCGGCTGCACCGCCCGGATGACGAAGGGAAACGTGACGAATACCATGGCGATCACGATCGCGGGACGATGGAACAGGATGGAGAAACCGAGCTGCTCCGCCCAATGGCCGACCGGACTTTGCGGTCCGAGCAACAGGAGGATCATGAGGCCGGCTACCGCCGTCGGCAGCGCGAACGGCAGATCGACCATGCTGTTCAGCAGGCTTCGTCCCGGGAACCGGTAACGGATCAAGACCCAGCCGGCCATCGTCCCGATCGCGATGTTGATGACGGTGGCGATCAAGGCCATGATGACGGTGAGCTGCACGGATTTCCAGGCGAGCGGTTCGGTGATGTTATCCGCGAACGCCTGCCAGCCGGCAGATAACGATTGACCGTAAATGCCGAGAATCGGAAGCACGATCAATATGATAAAATACAGCATGACGGCACTGCGGAATCCCCAGCCCCACCAGCGGTTCTGAAACTTGGAGCTCACGTTGTCGCGTACCTCCCGCAATTCGAAAAATCCGCTGTCGTTTGACCAAAATAACCATAATTCCTATTAATTTAGTCGGTATTGATACTTTATCAAATACATGCTTGTTCCGTCAATCGTTCCGAATAGGCTTTAACCGATTTTTATTAAAGAAACTTATGTACTGTATTCATTTTGTTTATGGGCGGTTCCAGACAAGCGGGGATTTGGGGCTCCCGTCCGCATTCCATGACGCAATGTTGAGGAGGAAGATCCGGCATGCTGTACCGGGAAACGATCCGAACGGGAAAAAGGGACGAAATGATCGACATCACGCGCAGAGTGGAGGCGTTGGTGTGGAGGGAGGGACGGTTCGATGGCATCGCCCTGGTGTATTGTCCGCATACGACGGCGGGCATCGCGATCAACGAGAACGCCGATCCGGACGTGAAACGCGACGTGCTGATGCGGCTGGACGAGGTGTATCCGTGGGAGCATCCGAAATACCGCCATGCGGAAGGGAACACGGCCGCCCATCTGAAAGCGATCACGACCGGCACGTCCCAGACGGTAATCGTAGCGGAAGGCCGCCTGTTGCTCGGCCGATGGCAGGGCATTTACTTCTGCGAGTTCGACGGCCCCCGGGAGCGGGAGTTTTGCGTGAAAATCGTGAAGGGGTAACATCGGGATCTTTGAAGGGGCTCAAAGTCTCTCCGATCGGCCTACTCTCCATCGACGAAGTAGCGCTCTTCGCCGGTTTCGATCAGGGCTTGTCCCTGCGTGAAATCGACGAGCCAGTCGCGGAACCGTTCGGCTTCGCCCGCCTCCGGCAGGCAAAGCACGCGCACGCGGTCGGTGAAGCTGACTTCGCCCGTACGGATGCCCCGATCCCGCAGCGCGTTTTCGAGTTTGCCGTACCATGTGTAATCGATGTCGACGGCGATCTCGCGGTGAAGCACCTTCACGATGGGATCCGCCGCGTCGATGCCGACGACCGCGCCGTCCGTGTAGGCTCGCACCAACCCTCCGGCTCCGAGCATGATGCCGCCGAAGTAGCGGGTGACGACGACCGCGACGTTTTTGAGGCCGCGGTTCTTGATGACTTCCAGTATCGGCTTGCCCGCCGTGCCGCTCGGTTCCCCGTCGTCCAGCGCTTTCTGGCACTGGTCGCGCTCGCCGACCACGTAGGCCGAACAGTTGTGCGTCGCGTCCCAGTATTTCTTTTTCAGCTGTTCGATGAATTGGACCGCCTCTTCCTCGGAGCTGACCGGCCGGGCATGCCCGATAAAACGCGACTTCTTGATGACGATTTCCGCGCTGCCGTAGTCCCTTACGGTCGCGTAACGCTCCAGCATGGCCTTTTCCCCATTTCCCTGAAAAATTCAAGATGAACGAAAAAAACGAAGCGAGGTGGCTCCGCATGGAATGCCGGGTCGGATGCGCCGCCTGCTGCATCGCCGCGTCGATCTCATCGCCGATTCCCGGCATGCCGAAGGGCAAGCCGGCGGGCGTACGCTGCGTGCAGCTGACGGAAAACAACGCCTGCAAGCTGTTCGGCAGGCCGGAAAGGCCGGCCGTCTGCGTCAGCCTGCAGGCGTCGAAAGAAATGTGCGGGGACGCCGATGAAGAGGCGTTCCGCCGGTTGGCCGAATGGGAGCGGTTGACGGCTCCGAGACGGAAATAACGGGGGCGGGGGACTACCCTTCCCCGTGCATCCGTTTGCCGGACTTGCGCGAGGTTGCGATCCCGAACAGAATCACCAAGACGCACATGAGCGCCGGGATCAAATACGGCAGGTCGGAAATCCAAGGCTCGAGCCATCCATGGACCCATTCGTCCTTCACCAGCATTTCTCCCGCCGTAAATCCGAGCAGTCCCGCTCCTAGCCAGACCAGGATGGGATAGCGGTTCATGATCGAAGTCAGCAGACGGCTGCACCAGATAATCAACGGAATGCTGATGCCCAGCCCGATGACGATCAAAAGCCAATTGCCTTGCGCGGCCCCGGCGACGGCGATGACGTTGTCGAGGCTCATGATCAGGTCGGCGACGACGATCGTGCGGATGGCTTGTCCCATCGTCAGGCGTCCGGAAGCGGCGTGCTCCTCTTCTTCTCCCTTGAGCAGCTTAAAAGCAATGTACAGCAGCAGCAAGCTGCCCGCCGCTTCGACGAGCGGAATCCGCAGCAGCCATACCGCGATGAAGGTCAGGACCAGCCGCAGGAACACCGCCCCGAACGTCCCCCAGAAGATCGCCCGTTTCTGCTGGGCCGGTTCCAAGCTGCGGCAGGCCATCGCGATCACGACCGCGTTGTCGCCGCTGAGCACCAGGTTGATCAGGATGACCTGCAGCAGCCCGAGCAGCCACTCTGTATCCATTCCGAATTTCTGCCCTTAGCCCTGCAGCCGCGCTTCCAGCGCTTTTTTCTGTTCTTCGAAGCCGGGCTTGCCGAGCAGCGCGAACATGTTTTTCTTATAGGCTTCCACGCCCGGCTGGTCGAACGGGTTCACGCCGAGCAGGTATCCGCTCACGCCGCAGGCGATTTCGAAGAAGTATACCATGTAGCCGAACGTGTACGGGGTCATATCCGGCAGGTTGACGATCAGGTTCGGCACGTTGCCGTCCGTATGGGCGAGCAGCGTTCCTTCGAACGCTTTCTTGTTCACGAAATCGAGCGTTTGGCCGGCCAGGAAGTTAAGGCCGTCCAGATCGTCCGGATCGCGCTGGATCGAGATCTGCTCCGGCACCTCGCCGACTTGAAGCACGGTCTCGAACAGGATCCGGCTGCCTTCCTGGATGAACTGCCCCATGGAGTGAAGATCCGTGGAGAAATCGACCGAAGCCGGGTAGATGCCTTTATAATCTTTGCCTTCGCTTTCGCCGTACAGCTGCTTCCACCATTCCGATACGAAATGGAGGCCGGGCTCGTAATTGACGAGGATTTCCACCGACTTGCCCTTGCGGTACAGCGCGTTGCGCACGGCGGCGTATTGGTAAGCCTGGTTTGTGCCGAGGTCCGGGTTGTTATATTCGTTCTGGGCGTCGCGGGCGCCTTGCATCATCGCCTCGATGTCGATGCCGGCCGTCGCGATCGGGAGCAGGCCGACGGCGGTCAGCACGGAGTAACGGCCGCCTACGTCGTCCGGAATGACGAACGACTCGTAGCCTTCGGCCGTCGCCAATTGCTTCAGCGCGCCGCGCGCTTTGTCGGTCGTGGCGTAAATCCGTTTGCGCGCCGCTTCTTTGCCGTACTTCTTTTCCAGTTCCTCGCGGAAAATCCGGAAGGCGATCGCCGGCTCCGTGGTCGTGCCGGATTTGGAGATGACGTTGATCGACCAGTCTTTGCCTTCCAGCGCCTGCAGCAAATGCGTGACGTAGGTGGAGCTGATGTTGTTGCCCGCGAAGAAAATCTGCGGGGACTTGCGCTGTTCTTTGGACAGCGTGTTATAGAAGGAATGCGTCAGCATTTCGATGGCCGCGCGGGCGCCGAGGTAAGAACCGCCGATGCCGATGACGACGAGAGCGTCGGAGTCCGAGCGGATCTGGGCCGCGGCTTTCTGGATGCGGGAGAATTCTTCTTTGTCGTAATCGGTCGGCAGGTTGATCCATCCGAGGTAATCCGATCCCGCGCCGGAACCGTTATGTAATTGCTCGTGCGCCAGCTTCACCGCAGGCGCCAAATAGTCGATCTCATGCTGCCCCACGAACGTTAAAGCCTTGGAATAGTCGAAACGTACGCTTTTGCTCACTTGCAAGGTCCCCCTTCGATTCTGGACGATCAAATTTCTTCTTAGCATACTCAAATTTTCCTTCGGGCACAAGTCATTCCGGCATGCGAAAACCCCGTTCGCCGTGATGGCGGACGGGGTTGAACGTGTTCGGGCAGGCGGAAGCCTCCGCGTTCCTCAGTGCAACTTGCGGCCCCCCGACCCAGGAGGCAGACTTGTTGCGGGTCGACGACGTTAAGTCGGTCTCGCCGACTTAACTCGCTTTCGTTGCGTGCTGGCCTCGTTAAGTCGGTCTCACCGGCTTAAACCCTCGCCTTCGTTGCGTGCTGGCCTCGTTAAGTCGGCCTCACCGGCTTAAACCTTCGCCTTCGTTGCGTGCTGGCCTCGTTAAGTCGGTCTCACCGGCTTAAACTCCAATCTTTGCCGGTGACGTTATGCCTGCCGCACAGGCTTAATCCTTCGCCACGTTGCTCGGTGCAGACGTTAAGCCTGCCTGCCGCACAGGCTTAATCCTCCGCCCACGTTGCTCAATGGTGACATTAAGCCTGCCGGGCACGCTTAATCCTCCGCTCTCGCTGCTCGATGGTAACGTTAAGCCTGCCGCACAAGCTTAATCCTTCGCCCACGTTGCTCAATGGTAACGTTAAGCCTGCCGCACAAGCTTAATCCTTCGCCCACGTTGCTCAATGGTGACGTTAAGCCTGCCGGGCACGCTTAATCCTCCGCTCTCTCTGCTCGATGGTGACATTATGCCTGCCGCACAGGCTTAATCTTCCGCCCCACGTNGACGTTAAGCCTGCCGGGCACGCTTAATCCTCCGCTCTCTCTGCTCGATGGTGACATTATGCCTGCCGCACAGGCTTAATCTTCCGCCCCACGTTGTCTTATGGCATGTATGCGTTACTCAAATGAACGGTTTGCAGGCCAAGTGTCCCGGAGCTTGCGGAGCAGGATGATCTGCCCCGCATGGTAGGCGTCGTGGCGGATCAGGCTGTCGGCCCAGCCTTCCAGCTTGCCGCCCGGAAGCGCGTCGTCCAGCTCCGCGTCGTTCATCCCGGCGAGCTTTTCCCGGATTCCCCGGTGAACCCGGTCCAACCGCGCCAGCGTCTCGTTCCATGCCTGATCGCCGGTTTCATCGACCGAAAACGTATCGTCGTTGGTAACGCCCTTCGGATATTCGGTCTCTTCGCCGGTCAACCGTTTCAGCAGACGCTCTTTGTAAAAAATCATATGATTCACCGTTTGCCAAATCGAGTTGACGGAAGAGCTTTCGGGTTTCCATGCAGCCTCTGCCGCGTCAATCCCACGGAGCGCGTCCGCTAAAGGCGGGTACCAATCCTCTTTGTCATAAGCGTAATCCCATCCCTGCAGCAAGCGTTCGATACGGCTCATTCTGAAGATTCCTCCTTAGGGTATGTAACGAATTAAATCCATATTGCTGGTTACAAGGTGCGCCTTCAATATAACACGCACCAGTCCGCATCCGCAAGTAACTAGTGAAAAAGATTTTAGGGTGTTACAATAGGGGACAGACCGAACGAAACGGGTATTCGGCTTGCTTTAAGTCGAGTGAACTGCGAAGATTCGGATGCTAGAGCGGTTTGACTTCCCCTGTATCGAGACTCCAATGCGAATCGGGAGCTAAAATGCACTTGAACTCGCAAAATCAAGGCCCAGAAGCGGTTTAAGTGCTGAAATGCACTTCAAGTCCCCTTTTTTCAACGGCGAACCGATTTTCATTCGATTTCAGGCGCATTTTGGCACTTGATCTGATGAAGCATCAGACAGGCACTTGGATCCCTTCACGAGAAAACCGGAGAACGGAGGCCGCGCAGCCATGTTATGGGACGATTTTCTCAACAGCGATTATCACGATTGGCGCGGCACGGGTTGGTCGGAGGATCGGCTGGACAAGCCGGGATGGCTGGCGCGGTGGCTGGACGAATACGGGCTTCCGAATCCGGGAATTCCTTCCCCCGACGAATTGGGTGAACTCAAACGAATGAGGTCCGATATGCTGCGCATCGTTCAAAGCCTGATCGCGGGGGAATCGCTCTCTCCTTCGGACATGGACAACCTGAACGCCATCCTGTCGGAAGGATCGGTCCGGTACCGGTTGATTCAAGCGGACGGGGGCTTCCGGCTGGAGACGTCCCCCTCCCGCGCCGATTGGAATGGCGTAAGAGCCCAGATCGCCGCCTCCTTCGCGCGCATGCTGGAGCAAGGCGAGCCGTCCCGTCTGCGCATCTGCGGAAATCCGGACTGCCTGTGGGTGTACTACGACGAGACGAAAAACCGCTCCAAACGTTACTGCGACGATAAAATGTGCGGTAATCTGATGAAAGTCCGGCGGTTTAGGGCGAAACGCAAAGCTTCCCAAGACGTCCAAGGTCCGGAAACGCCTTCGAATTAATCCGTTTTGGACGATGGTACGCCATCAGAATCCATTGCCAGACGGATCGGAAGCTCATCATCTTATTTCGGTTTTACCCCCGGTTATGGTACAAAGAAGATAGCACGATTCTCGGATAAGGAGCCATCCACTATGAAAACGGCAGGATTCATCGGACTCGGCGTAATGGGCGCGCCCATGGCGGCCAATCTGCTGCGCAAAGGCTATTCGGTCACCGTTTACAACCGGTCCGCGGGGAAGGCGGACGAGTTGGTCCAACTGGGAGCGGAAACGGCCGCCTCTCCGCTGGAAACGGCACGGTCCGCGGAAGTGATCGTGACGATGGTCAGCAACGACGAGGCGGTTCGCGAGGTTTACTACGGGGAAGCGGGCATTCTGGGCGGCTTGCAGCCGGGAACGGCCGTGATCGACTGCAGCACGGTCTCCCCGGCTTTGTCTCGGCAGCTGGCCCGGGATATCGAAGCCAAGTTTTCTTATTTCCTGGATGCGCCCGTCACGGGAAGCAAGCCTGCCGCCATCGAAGGCAGCCTGCTGTTCATGGTCGGCGGGGATTCGCAAGTCCTCGAGGAAAACCGGGACATCCTGCTGGCCATGGGTAAGCAGGTGATCCACACCGGTCCGAACGGCAGCGGCACGACGGCCAAGTTGGCGCATAACACGATCGTCGGCATTAACGCGGCCGGTCTCATCGAGGGCATGGCCATCGCCGCCAAAGGCGGGATCGACGCTTCCGCCTTCTTAAGGATCGTACAGGCCGGCGGAGCCGCAAGCAAGCAGGCCGACCTCAAAGGCCGCAAAATTATCGACCATGATTTCAGCGTGCAATTCTCCCTCGCTTTGATGCTGAAGGACTTGAAGCTCTCATCCGTGATGACGGACGGTTTCGGCGTATCCACGCCGATGCTGGAATCGGCCAAAAGCCTTTTCCAAATCGGCCAGGCCGCGGGCCACGGGGAATCCGACTTGTCCGCATTGGCCCGAATCTACGAAGAATGGATCGGCACGACGATCTCCGACCGCACGCCCCCCGTCGCCGCCGCAGCGGAATCGGCATCCGCCCTTTCCAACCGCAGAAAAAGCGAAAGGGTGCCGCTCGGCATCCCGGTGATGGTTTCGGTGTACCAATGGCTGCAGGAAGGCTCGTTCTCCGGCCAGTCGGTCGAGGGCGTGCTGAACGACGTTTCGGAGGACGGCCTGCAAATCGCTTCGTCCTTCCCGCTGGAGAACGACATGTTCGTCGTCATCCATATGCCGCCCGACGCGGGATTGCCGCCGATGACGGGCCGCATCATTCGGATCGAAAAGAAGCAGGGCCTGTTCCATTACGGCTGCCTGCTTTCCGCGCTCCCCCTCTATCAGAAGCTCCAGCTGCAGGAATATATCGCCCGGCAAGTCGGGAATTAACGCATTCCCTTGCCGGATTCGGTCGGCAGCAGCCTGCCGGCAGCCAAGGCAAAGGACCCTTGCCCTTCATTCGGGCAAGGGTCCTTTTGCGTGACTTCCGCGTCGTTACAGAAGCGGCGGATCGCCGTAACGTCGTCCTCCGATGTGGGCGCTTACGTTCCGCCGCATCCCGGGAGCGAATTGCGACAGGTACCGGTAATCGGGCTCGACGACCTCGTCCGTCAAATAAGCCGAAACGAGGCTGCCCGGGCGGCGGACGCCGTTCAACCCGTCGATGACCATTCGCAGCGGCACGATGCCTACGGGATGCCCGTAATAGAATTCATCGCCGATTTTGACTAGATTCTCTCCCCGCCATTGCGGCGTTTCGGGATTGAAATCGGGATTGTTGACGTACATGAGGTCTCCGGGATACGACTCCCCGTTTCCTTGGTGCGCGGTCAGCCGCAAATCGCTGTCTACATGCCAGTTATAAAGAAGCAGTCCGGCGAACAGACGGTTAAACGCCGGATCGCCCAGCACGTCCAGCACGCCTTTATACACCACGATGGAGGTCGCGGTGGAGCATTCCGTCGCGTAGCTCCATCCGCTCGAGAAAATATCCCGGATCCCGGCCGACGGAGGAACGTCCTCCCGGATTCGAAACCCCCCTTGCGGCGTTCGAGTCCAGAAACGCTCGTTGCACCGGGCGGTCCTGAAGTCGGCGAAACGGATCCCGCTGCCGCTGATCTCCTCCGCCGCCGCCACGATGCTCGTCCTCGCCTCCATTTCGAATCGAAGCTGCGAAACGGAGGAATAGCGGTACACCTTCCGGCTGCTCCATTTCCGAGCGTAAATCGCCGCCGCCAGAGGAGACCATGTCGTCGTGTCGACGGGCGTCTGCGTACCGGAGATCTCGATCACCGGCATCCCCTCCTTTCCTTATGGATCATCGTATGCCGCGGGTGCATGCGGCATGCCCGATCGCTCCATTTGCGCCCATTTTCGCAGGGCGAGTGTCATGGTCCCCGGCATGGGCATACGCTGATACCACCTAAACCAAGGAGGAAAACCCGAACATGGAACCCATTTTTAAGGCTCCCAATGTTGCGCCCGTGAACGTCGCGCCTGTCAACGTGGCGCCGAACGTCGCGCCGAATATCGGTCCGATGCCCGTCTCGCCTGCCGCGATCATGCCCGAAACGATGCCGTACTTGCCCGCCAACATGCCGTTCCATCATGAGCATGTCCACGTCTGTCCCTGCTGCCATCAGCCGCTTGGGGCTTACGGGATGGCGCCGTACGGCGGCTTTCACCATTGGCCCTGGTTTTAACGGCAAGCATGGCCAAAACAAAAGCAGTCCGCTCCGACGGGAGCGGACTGCTTGGCTTATCGCGGCTTCTCCGATTTACGCGTCCAGGTAGGAGCACACGTAATCGGCCACTTGGGTGACCTTGAGCTTGAAGCTGGAGTTCGCGGGCACGGTGAATTCCCCGGTGCCGGAAATCCGGAGCCATTCGTCGCTGCCGGGAAGCTGAACGCTGAGCTCGCCCGCCAGGATTTCCATGACTTCCTTCTTGCCGGTGCCGAACTCGTATTCGCCCGGCAGCATGATGCCGAGCGTCTTGCGCGTGCCGTCCGCGAACAGCACAGTGCGGCTGGTGACTTTGCCGTCGAAGTAGACGTTGGCTTCTCTGACGACGGACACGTTGTCGAATTGGGACATGGACGGGTTCCTCTCCTTGTAGATCTATCTAGGGTAAGCTTAAAGCGTATGAGTCTCGTCAGATCAGCTTGCGGAATTGCTCGACCACGTTCTCGACCGTAAAGCCGTATTCCTTGATCACGCGGTCTCCGGGCGCGGAAGCCCCGAACGTGGAGATGCCGAGGATCGAGCCGCCGTCGCCGACGTAACGCTCCCAGCCGAACGGAGAAGCCATCTCGATCGCGAGACGGGCTTTGACCGATTTCGGAAGGACGCTGTCCTTGTAGCTTTGCGGCTGCTTGTCGAACAGATCCCAGCTCGGCATGCTGACCACGCGCACGTGGATGCCTTGCTCGGCCAGCGCTTTCTGCGAAGCGACGGCGAGCTGCACTTCGGAGCCGGTGGCGATCAGGATACCTTGGGGAGCGCCGTTGGCCGCCTCGGAAAGTACATAAGCGCCTTGGGCGATACCGTCCTTCGCCTTCTCCGCCGTCCCGGCCAGGATGGGCAGGTTTTGGCGAGTCAGCACGAGCGCCACCGGATTCGCCGTGTTTTGCAGTGCATACGCCCATGCCGCGGACGTCTCGTTGCCGTCGGCCGGACGGATGACCGTCAGGCCCGGCATGGCGCGGATGGAAGCCAGCTGCTCGATCGGCTCGTGCGTCGGGCCGTCTTCGCCGACCGCGATGGAGTCGTGCGTCAGCACGTACACGACCGGCTGGTGCATGATCGAAGCCAGGCGGACTGCCGGGCGCAAGTAATCCGTGAACACGAAGAAGGTGCCGCCGTAAACCCGCAGGCCGCCGTGCAGCGAGATGCCGTTCATCGCGGCGGCCATGCCGAACTCGCGCACGCCGAAGTAAATGTTGCGGCCTTCGTAGCTGCCCGGCTTATAGACCGGCAAGCCTTTCATGTGCGTCATCGTGGAGCTCTCCAGGTCGGCGGAGCCGCCTACGAGGTAGGGCACGTTTTTGGCCAAGCCATTGATCGCGTTGCCGGAAGCGACGCGCGTGGAGACTGGTTTATCTTCGGTCGAATACTTCGGCAGGTCCGCGTCCCAGCCTTGCGGCAGCTCGCGGGCCAGCGCCAACTCGAACTGGCGGGCCAGATCCGGATAAGCGGACTTATATCGGTTGAAATTGTTCTCCCAAGCCGCGTACGATTGCTCGCCGCGCTTCTTCACTTCCGCGAAATGGGCGCGCACTTCGTCCGGCACATGGAACTCCGGCCACTCCCAACCGTAGACTTCCTTCGTCAGCTTGGCTTCATCGGCGCCGAGCGGGGATCCGTGCGGGCCGGCGTGGCCGCCTTTGCCGCCTTTGTTCGGAGAGCCGTAGCCGATGACCGTTTTCACTTCGATCAACGTCGGTTTGGACGTCTCGGCTTGCGCCTGGGCGATCGCGGCAGCGATGGCGGCGAGGTCGTTGCCGTCATCCACGCGCAGTACTTGCCAGTTATAGCCTTCGAAACGCTTGGCGACATTTTCGGAGAAGGACAGGTTCAGCTCGCCGTCCAGCGAAATGTCGTTCGAATCGTACAGCACGATCAATTTTCCGAGCTTCAAATGCCCCGCGAGCGAAGCCGACTCGGAGGAGATGCCCTCCATCAGGTCGCCGTCGCCGCAGATGGCATATGTATAGTGGTTAATCAGCTCGTGGCCGTCGCGGTTATAGGTAGAAGCCAGTTGAGCTTCCGCCATGGCCATGCCGACCGCCATGCCGATGCCTTGGCCGAGCGGACCGGTCGTCGCGTCGACGCCCGCCGTATGTCCGAACTCCGGATGACCCGGCGTTTTGGAGCCCCACTGGCGGAAGTTTTGGATCTCTTCCAGCGGAAGATCGTATCCGCTCAGGTGCAGCAGCGAATAGAGCAGCATGGATCCGTGGCCGGCGGACAGCACGAAACGGTCCCGGTCGATCCACAGCGGTTGGGACGGATTGTGCTTCATCGTTTTCGCGAAAAGCTGATAGCCCATCGGGGCGGCGCCCATCGGCATGCCGGGATGGCCCGACTTCGCTTTTTCGATCGCGTCGATGGTCAGCGTCCGGATCGTCGTGACGGACAACTGGTCGATGTTCGGATTAGACATTTTGGCAGAAACCTCCTCATTTTCCTATCCAGCTATTGTACCATGTTCCCCCGCCTTTATCCTGCCGGGGGATAGGCACGACGAAAACGGCCGTTAGACGAAAACGACCGTTTTGTTCTGATACACGAGCAAGCGGTCTTCCACGTGCCATTTGATGGCGCGGGCCAGCACGGTCCGCTCGATGTGGCGCCCGATGCGCTTCAGCTCGTGAACGTCCTCCCGATGGCTGACGCGCTGCACGTCCTGCTCGATGATCGGCCCGCCGTCCAGCTCCTCCGTAACGTAGTGGGCCGTCGCCCCGATCAGCTTCACGCCGCGGTCGTAAGCTTGCTGATACGGTTTGCCTCCCACGAAGGCCGGAAGGAAGGAATGGTGGATGTTGATGATCCGGTTGGGGAACCGCTCAATGAACTTCGGCGTAATGATCTGCATGTACCGGGCCAATACGACGAGATCGGCTTTCCCGGCGGTCAGTTCCAGCTGCTGGCGCTCCGCCTCCGCTTTCGTCTCGGGCGTGACCGGGATGTGGTGATAAGGGATGCCGAACGACTCGACGAGCCCCCGCATGTCGTTATGGTTGCTGATGACCATGCTGATCTCGGCGTCGAGATCGCCCGCCTGCCACTGCCAGAGCAGCTCGAGCAAGCAATGGTCTTCCTTGGAAACGAACACGGCGATCCGCTTGCGGCGGCTGGCGCGGAAAATGCTCCAACGCATCGAGAACCGGTCGGAAATGCCCGCGAAATCCTCCTGAAGGGCCGGGAGCCGCTGCTCCAGGTCCGCCAGGTCGAACTCGAACCGGATGAAGAACATGCCGCCTTCCGGGTTCATCGTATACTGATCGGATTGGATGATGTTCGCGCCTTGCTCGTACAGAAACTGCGACACCGCGGCCACGATGCCGGGCCGGTCGGGGCAGGAAATCAGCATGCGGGCGCGGTTCGCGTTGCTCACGCGCTGTCCCGCCGACTGGGGTTGATAGGGTTGCTCTTTCATCGCTCTACTCGAATCCTCCCGTTGACGTTGCCGGCCGGTTTTACAGCTTGGACAGCCACTTCTCTCCGGCAAACCAAGCGGTCAGCCGCTGGTTCACCGCTTCTTCGCTGTAATCGCCGGACAATACGCGATTCTCGATCACCAGGTCGTACAGCCGTTCCATCGGCTCCCGGGGATCCGCCTTCTTCGCTTTCGGGTCCGACTTCAACAGATCCCACGTGCTCAGCACGTAAGCGCGCGGCGTGATGTCCTCTTTGGAGAAAAAGTGGTGCAGCCGCTCCACGTCCGTCAGGAATTCGCCGCCGAACCGTTCCTCCGCGTCGCCGCGCAACAGCGCGATTTCCGCCTCGTACATCGGACGCTCCTTGCCTTCCGTTTTGCCGATCCAGGGGGTCTCGAGCACGAAAGGCTTGTCCTTCAGCGCCTCGTGATGCACGACGTTGGCGATCGCTTCGAAGCCGATCCAGCCCGATCCGATCGGGGCGTGGCGGTCTTTGGCGGCTCCCTGCGGGTTTTTGCTGTCATTGATATGGATGACGGCCAGCTTGTCCAAGCCGACCGTTTCATCGAACTTCCGCAGCACCCCGTCGAAATCCCCGATCACGTCGTAGCCGGCGTCGTGGATGTGGCAGGTGTCCATGCAGACGGTCAGGCGGTCGTTCGCCGGCACTTTCTCCATGATCTGGGCCAGTTCCTCGAACGTGCGGCCGATTTCCGAACCTTTGCCGGCCATCGTCTCGAGCGCGATGTTCACGTCGCATTCCTTCGTGCCTTCCAGCACCTCGGTCAAACCTTCCGCGATGCGGGCGATGCCGTATTCGGGATCTTTCTCGGTGTAGGCGCCCGGGTGGAGGACGATGTTCTTCACGCCGATGGCGTGCGTCCGGCGGATCTCTTCCTGCAGGAAGTCCACGGCGAGCCGGAACGTATCTTCCTTATAAGATCCCAAGTTGATGATGTAAGGCGCGTGCACGACGATCTCGCCGATGCCGGCGTCCGCCATCACTTTGCGGCCTTCCTCGATGTACAGCTTGTCGATCGATCTGCGGCGGGTGTTCTGCGGAGCACCCGTGTAGATCATGAACGTGCTGGAGCCGTATGACAGCGCTTCTTCCGCCGCGTTCAGCAGCCCTTTGTCCGAGAAAGACACGTGGGAACCGATTTTCAGCATGCTCGTAACTCCTCCGCTCCTGGCCCGGGCGCCCCGGGACGTTTTCAAACAATCAATCCTTATTGTATCGCGTACATCGAAATAAATCTAGAAATCGGATATAATTTCAAAATGAGGTGATAGCCCGATGAAAGATTCCCCGAATTGGTTCATGTGGTCGATCGCGTTCTGGACGGTGGTCATGGTGCTGTTCATGACGGTCGGCGGCTTTTTCATGTTCCGCAAATTCCTGAAGGTGCTGCCGCAGCGGGACGGCAAGTCCAAGCTGGATTGGCAAAATTATTGGGTGGAGCGCAGCCGTCCGCTGTGGACGGAGGAGTCCAAGGAGTTTCTGGAGAAGCTCGTATCGCCCGTTCCTACCGCGTTCCGCGATATCGCGCGGCACAGCATCGCGGCGAAAATCGGCCAGGTGGCGGTGGAGAGCGGAGCTTCGCAAGTGACGGAAGCCCACTGCATTGAGGGATACATTCTCGCGACGCCCAAGCGGGACCATCGCAGCCTGAGGGATTTCCTGGAGAAGAACGAGATCGATTATTCGGCTTACCGCCATTTGCTGGGGTAGGCTTTTGCGGCTATACGCTGAAGGACCGGCTTATCGCCCGCGTTCGTGGGACGGCTTGGATTTTACGTCGGTCTCACCGACTTAATGCCAGGGATTTGCATGGTGGCCTGGCGTTTACGTCGGTCTCACCGACTTAATGCCCGGGATTTGCATCGTGGCCTGGCGTTTACGTCGGTCTTGCCGACTTAATGCCCGGGATTTGCATGGTGGCCTGGCGTTTACGTCGGTCTTGCGGACTTAATGCCCGCGATCCGTTTGCGGGAACTCTCGTTAAGCTTGTCTCATGAGCTTAATGCCCGCGATCCGCACGCTGAACCTGCCGTTAAGCCTACCTCATGAGCTTAATGCCCGGGATCCGTATGCGGGAACTCTCGTTAAGCCTGTCTCGTGAGCTTAATGCCCGCGATCCGTATGCGGGAACTCCCGTTAAGCCTGTCTCATGAGCTTAATGCCCGCGATCCGCATGCCGGAACTCCCGTTAAGCGTGTCTCGTGAGCTTAATGCCCGCGATCCGCATGCGGGAACTCCCGTTAAGCCTGTCTCATGAGCTTAATGCCCGCGATCCGCATGCCGGAACTCCCGTTAAGCTTGTCTCGTGAGCTTAATGCCCGCGATCCGCATGCCGGAACTCCCATTAAGCTTGTCTCATGAGCTTAATGCCCGCGATCCGTATGCGGGAACTCTCGTTAAGCCTGTCTCATGAGCTTAATGCCCGCGATCCGCATGCCGGAACTCCCGTTAAGCTTGTCTCGTGAGCTTAATGCCCGCGATCCGCATGCCGGAACTCCCATTAAGCTTGTCTCATGAGCTTAATGCCCGCGATCCGTATGCGGGAACTCTCGTTAAGCCTGTCTCATGAGCTTAATGCCCGCGATCCGCATGCCGGAACTCCATTTAAGCCTGTCTCGTGAGTTTAATGTTCGATCCGTCCTTCAGATTCGATATTATAACGGGCACGTGAAGCTCCCTGAGAAAATTCTAAGCGAAACCTTTGCCGGTCCTCTTCGTCTAACCCTTATAGGAGGTGCTGGCATGAATGTAAAACAGATGATGAAAACAGCCGCCATGAGCACCGCGATTCTCGCGTTCGCGCTGGCGGTCACGGCGTGCAGCGGCGGCGGGAAAGACGAGGCGGCGGGTGCTTCTCCGAGCGGCACGGCTTCGAGTCCGGCAACGGACGCGGCGTCCAGTCCGACTTCGAGCGCTTCTCCTTCCGCTTCTCCCGAGACGGAGACGGAAACCGCAACCGGGGACTTCGTGGGCCTGATCGACAACCATTCCGTCGAAATCAAAGTGGACGGGCAGTCTCAGGCGTATCAGATCGATCCCGAAACGGCGGAGAAAGTATCGCCGTGGGAGGAAGGCACGAAAGTGAAGTTCCAGTACACGAAGCAAACGCTGGACGTAGACGGCCAACAGGTCGATCAATACACGATCACGGTCATCGATAAAGCGTAAAACGGGAGTGGTAACCGATGCGTCTGCTGCTGTGCGGCGGGACGGGCTTTATTGGATCGGCTTTGACGGAGGAGCTGCTGGCGCGGGGCGACGAAGTGTGGATCGTCACGCGGAAGAAGCCGGCGGGAATGACTGCGGAAAATCGGATGGTGGACGGACCGCTTGCAAATGAACGAATGGCAGACGGTCTACTTGCAGATGAACGGATGGCGGGCGAATTTCCAGCGGGAGGACGGACCGAGGGACCCCGTTACGTCACTTGGACGGAATGGGAAGCGGAGCCGGCCCGCTGGAACGGCTTCGACGCCGTGGTGAATCTGGTTGGGGAATCCATCAACCAACGATGGACCGAGGCCGCCAAGCAACGTATCCTCGGCTCTAGGGTTGAGGCGGCCGAGCGGATCGCGGGCATTTTCCGGCGTATGGCGGATCCGCCGCCCGTCGTCGTGAACGCTTCGGGCATCTCGCTGTACGGCCATTCGATCGGTACGGCTGAAGCCCCGTTCGACGAAAGCTCCCCCGCGCAGCCGGCCGATTTTCTCGGCGAAACCGTCGTGAAATGGGAAGAAGCGGCCGACCGCATTCCGGCCCGTCGGATCGTCAAGCTGCGCATCGGTCTCGTGCTCGCCCGACGGGGCGGCGCGTTCCCTCTGCTCCGGCTGCCCTACAAGTTGTTCGTCGGCGGAAAAATGGGGCATGGCCGGCAAGGGATGCCTTGGATCCACCTCCGGGACATGACCGGCTTGATCCGGCTGGCGCTCGATCACCCGGATGTGAGCGGCCCCTTGAACGCGGTGGCCCCGGAACCGGTCACCCAGGACGAGTTTGGCCGCCGGCTCGCCGCCGTCATGGGCCGGCCCCACTGGTTCCCGGTGCCCGGACCGTTGCTGCGGGTGGGCATGGGCGAGATGAGCACGCTCGTGCTCACCGGCCAGCGCGCCCTGCCGCGCAAAGCGCTCGAGCACGGCTACCGCTTCGCATATCCGAAATTGGAAGACGCCCTTCGGGACATTTCCCGATAGGGCGTCTTTGGTTCGATTGCCTTTCCCGCCTCAGCGGCAGGAAAATCGCTGCGGACACATCCACTATTCATGCAAAATCACTTCGCCAGCGCCGATTTAGTGGATCACATCCGCTATTCATGCGAAATCACTCCACCGACGCCAATTTAGTGGATCACATCCACTATTCTCGCGGGATCGCTTCGCCGACGCCGATTTAGTGGATCACGCTTACGATCCGATCACCGGAAGTCCGGCGGGATGCGCCTGGCGACGCCGGTGAGGATCGCGGTGTCCACGACGGCGCGGCGGACTTTGGCGACGACCTCCTCGTTGAAGATGCTGGGAATGATATATTGCTCGTTCAGCTCGTTCTCCGAGACGACGGACGCGATGGCGCGGGCCGCGGCCAGTTTGATCGGCTCGTTGAACCGGCGGGCGCGGCAATCCAGCGCTCCCCGGAACAAGCCCGGAAAAGCGAGCACGTTGTTGATTTGATTCGGGTAGTCGCTGCGTCCCGTCGCGAAGACGCGCACCCGGGGGAGCGCCAGCGACGGATCGATTTCCGGCTGCGGATTGGCCATCGCGAACACGATGCGGTCCGGCGCCATGCTCTCGACGTCTTCCGCGGACAGCAGATTGCCCCGAGACACCCCGATGAACACGTCGGCTCCGCGGATGGCCTCCTTCAACGAACCGGGTTCGGTCGTGACGGCCGGCTGTTCGGCCAGCCAATTCCACATCGGGTGGCTGGGGTGACGGGAGCCTTGGACGATCGTTCCCTCCTTGTCGACCGGAATCAACGTTCCGACGCCCGCCGCCAGCAGCATTTTGCAGATCGACACGCCGGCGGCGCCGATGCCGTTCACCACGACGCGGACTCTATCCATCCGCTTGCCGACGACTTTGAGCGCGTTCAGCAGACCGGCGATGACCACGATGGCGGTCCCGTGCTGATCGTCGTGGAAGACGGGAATGTCCAATTCCTCCGAAAGCCGGGTTTCGATTTCGAAGCAGCGGGGCGAACCGATGTCTTCGAGATTGATCCCCCCGAAAATCGGCGCGATCGATTTGACGGTCCGGATGATTTCTTCGGTGTCTTTCGTATCCAGGCAGATCGGAAAGGCGTCCACGCCGGCCAACTGCTTGAACAGCATCGCCTTGCCCTCCATGACCGGCGCCGCGGCATATGGTCCGATATCGCCGAGACCGAGCACCGCGGTGCCGTCCGTGACGACCGCTACCGTGTTTCGCTTGATGGTCAGCGAATACGCCTTGTTCGGGCTTTCCTTGATCGCCATGCAGACCCGCGCGACGCCCGGCGTATAGACGCGCGAAAGATCGTCGCGGTTCTTGATCGGCATGCTGGGCTGAACGGAGATTTTCCCACCTAGATGGGCAAGGAAGGTGCGATCGGACACGTTGATGACTTTTACGCCCGGCAACGTCTTCAGCAGATCTACCAAAGTCGCCTCGGTTTCCTCCGACACGTGCACGGTCAAATCCCGCACGGAGGTATCCTGACCGGGCCGGATGACGTCGATGGACGTAATGTCGCCTCCGGCTTTGCCGATGGCGGAAGCCACGTCGCCGAAATGGGTCTCGGCATGATTCAGCTCGACGCGAATGATGACGCTGTTATAGGCCATAGGTTCCCGTTTGCCCTCCTTCGTCGCCCGCGCTTAAGGATGCCTCTGCGCACTCTGGGCTCTCTATTATCCCGCTATCCTCCTCAATTCGCCGAGCCCCCTTCGGTTCCTGCACGCACATTTTTATCGCCGCGGTTAAAAACTTGTATCAGACCCGGATAATTGCTTGAAACGGTAACGCGAGCCCGCAAGCTCCAAACAGTCTTCCGATTGCAAGGGATACGTCTCGTAGGGGTTCATCGGCTGTCCGTTCAGCTTGGTGCCGTTGCGGGAACCGAGATCTTTGGCCGTCCATCCTTCCCCGCTTCGGAGCAGCTCCAGGTGCGCGCGCGATACGCCGGCGGTCTCGTCCACGTGGGCCGACGCTTCCCTTGAACGCCCGATGACGAAGGAAGGTACGTTCAGCGGCAGAACCGGGCGATCCGCGCGAGATTCCCACTGAAGACAATATACGGCGGAAGCCGATGTGCCATGCTCACCCGCTAACAGTTGGGTCCGGTCTTCCGCAATGACCTGTATCCGGCTGCCGTTCTCCGGTTCACGGTTGGCTGCATCCTCGCTGATCGAAATCGGATACGCAGGCTCCCTCCACGATCTCGCTTTCGCCTCCTGCCAACCCGCTGACTCAACGTCCGCCGGCTTTCCGCCTTCTCCCGTTCGACGCCGATCGTCCCGGCCCGGCGGTTCCATAGAACGCGCTCGCGCCCCGCCGGCGCCGCCTGCTCCGCGTTTCCGATGAATCGCGAACCAGATGGCAAGCGCACCCGCGGCAATCACTATCGCCAGCGCGGCGGAAAGCCATATCCCGCCGCGACCGGGAATGGCGGCATATCCCCATCGCCATGATAGGGCGACGGCGCCGACGGCTCCGCAAACCAGCCATATTTTGATCCGGGTCCGGTCGGTCTGCTCCGGGATCTCTTTCTCCCCGACTTCCTCGGAAACGTCATCCATCGGATCTTCGCCCAGCAGGCCGGACAACGCTTGCGCTTCGGACGACGGAGGCTGAAACCATCGCCAACCATTGTTCGCCAAAGGCGGCTGCGGATTCGCGGACATCGGCGTCTTCGCGGATCCATCCGGCTTCGCGCCGATCGGACCGGCGGAAGAAACGGCGTCGTCACGGAACGGACGATTCTCTCCCAACCCTTCCGGTGCCGCAAAACGGGATTTCGCGCCTGTTCCTATCTTTTCCGACAAAGCCTGCCTCGCAAACGTCCGCAGGTCGGCAGCCTTGAAGCCGGGCGATGCGGAGAGCCGCAGCAGCCGCTGGATCGTAGGACCGTCGGGCTCCGACACGTGCATGATCCAGCGGACGATGAGATCGCGGATGCTTGACACGGGCAAAGTCAGCCCGTCCCGAAAAGGCAAATACAACAAGCGAAGGTCGCTCCATCCATCGCCGACGAAAATCCGGTCGTCATCCAGGACGATTTGGCTTTCCTCCAATACATAGAGGCGGCAATCCTCCATCACCTCCGCCAGGCGGCATAAAGACGTCATCAAGTCCTCGATCGACCACTTCTCCGCCCGCATCGCCTGAGACAGCATCCGGGCGCCGGCAATCGAATAGCGCAGCGTCAGTTTGCCGTCGATCTCCTCCGCTTCCGGCTTGAGCAGACCCGGCACCTCGCAGGATTGCAGCATGCGGAGCCGGAACGGGTCGCAATCCTCGCGGGACAGGTCCGGTTCCCCTTCCACGATCAGCCAGTGACCCCTTTTCTGCTCGAAACGCACTTTGAGCCTATCCATCCCCATCCCCCGTCCCTATTCTCGATCAAAATCCGATCGCCGGCCCCCACCACAACCAGAGTAAACCGGGCGCGACCGCCAGCATGAACGGAAACGCGGCCCCCTTGCCGCCCAAGACCGGATGGCGGCCCCATGGCCACGGAAGGCGGCTCCCCAAGCGGCGTAGCCCCGGGGATCGCAGCAACAACAGCAGCCCCCCGATTCCGCCGGCCGCCAGGATCGAATAAACCGTCAATTGGAGCGTTGCCGAAACCCCGGCCCAAACCCCGAAAGCCCCGAACCATTTGACGTCTCCCGCTCCAAGCCCCCCGAAGCGGTACAAGAGCCAGAGCGGCAGGGCGCCCGCGACTCCTCCGGCCAGCGCCGCCTCCAGACCCGGCCAGCCGGAGACGGCCGTATGACAGACGATGCCGGCCGCCGCGAAACCCGCCGTCAGTACGTTCGGAATCCGCATCGAACGCAGATCCGTCCAACAGCCCGCTGCCGTCAGGCAGAACACGGCTGCCGCCACCCATGGCTCCATGCCTCTGCCTCCTTCATTCGTTCGCGCGGGCGACCCGGAAGCTCTGGCCGTATCGGCCTCCTTCTCCCTTGACCTCCCAATTCCACTCCCCCGACGTCGTGTTTCCGGAAACGTGCCATGTCCAGGAAACGATTCCCGACTCATCCGCCGCCGCGGCGCCCAGATGCTTCGCCTGGCTCTGCCCGCTCTTGTACAAGACCGACAAATCGAGCACCGCTCCGGGCCGGGTGCGGAGCACCAATGTCGCCTTCCTCCCCGGCCGAACCGGATTCGGCTCCAAAGACACGAATTCGACCGAAAGCGGATGTTCCTGCTCATCGGCTTGCCGTGCCTGCGAAGGAGTGCCCCCCGTCCATACCCGTTCCCTGGCGCTCGCCCGGACGGCAAGCGGCCGGCCGGTGAAAGGCACGCGAAACGGCAGCCGGTACTCGGCCTCGAGCGTAAGAAACGACTCCGAAGGATTTCCTTCCCGGGGCAGCTCGACGGACACGATGCGGAAGCGGCCGGCCTTCAGCACTTCGGAATCCGCCAATTCCATCGTCAAACCAGCGAAGACCGGCTTTGCCGCTTCTCCTTCCGGCGTCCATTTCCCGTTCGCGAGAGGTTCGGCCCATTCCCGCAATGGCGAGGGCAGCCACTCGCCGTACTCGTCCAAAATTTCCTTCGCGCCATCCAACGAAAAGCCCGCTGCGGCTGTCGCCGGCTCCCTGTCTTCGGCCGTCTGCGCTCCTCCGTTATCCCGCATGAGGGAAATCGGGTACCAGGCCGACGCGGCCGTGCGGACCGTCTGCGACAAAGCCCCTTGCAAAGCGATCATGATCACGGAAGTTTGAACGAGAAACAAGAGAAAAAACGCCAATAGAAGAAAAACGGGCATGACCATGGCCGTCTCCAGCGTAACGCCGCCCCGATCCGCCGAATCCGATCCCTTCGCGGAAGCCGACCCCTTATTGATATGAACTGTCCGACACGAAAGCCGCCTCATAACGATTCCCCTTCACCGTGCCCCCCAGCCTGCCGGTACGTCCCAGCGCCTTCATCAGTCCCGGAAAAAACCACAGCCGCAAGGAGGCCGTACCTTCCGCGCTAGCGTAAGTATAGGCCTCCGACAGGGACAGACCGGTCGCTTGTTCCATGACGGCGATCAAACGCGACACGCGAGCCGGAGCGTTCCCGTGCAGCAAATAAAACAATCGGAGGTAATCCGAGTACGACGTCTGCGCTTTCATGTATTTGGATAACGGAACCGAGTCCCGCTCCAGCAGCGAATGGATGTCCTGGATCGCGTTGCGGATCCCGTAAACCACCGCGGCGGCCAAAATCAGCAGAGGATGCCCCAGGCTGCGGCTCTCGATCAACCCCTCCATCGTCCGGACCGCCAGGCGGAAAGCGAAAATCTCCGCGTACGCCGCGGCGATATTTCCCGTGGGATTGGCGAAGCCGTACAGCACGTATTCCATTTCCTGTCGCTCCAATGGCAAAGAAGAATTCTCTCCCTCCAACAACCGCTTGACGTCCGCCGGTGAAGAACGGGACAACCGCAATAACGCGTATTCCGAGAAATACAGGGAGTCCCGTAGACCGGCCGCGGCATCCGCCATCGCGTTTAACCATTCGTTCGTGTTTTTCATGGCCGCGTCTTTCCCCTCGAACGGGTCGGAAGCCGCGCGTTGTCCGGATGAAGCCTCCTCCTGCTGCCGGTTCCAAGCCAAGTTCTCCCGGGCCAAGCGGTCGGCCTGAACGAATGCCTCTTTTTCGTCCGGGTCCCCTTGACGGCCTCCCAGCTTACCGGACAGTCCGTTCCAAACTCCCCACTCTTTGTCCGCTTCTTGCTCCAAGGCTTTGCGTTCGCCGTCCCGTGCCCGGATCTTTTCGATTACCGAGCGGCGGTCCCGGATGACGGTGCCGTTCGAAGCGTAGGCTGCCGCAAAATCCGCCAACCGGTTCTGCAATCGATCGGCCGTCGCGAGCAGTTCTCCCTCCAAACCGGTTGAGCCCGGCACGTTCGAGAGAAACCCGGCCGCTTGGGCAGCGTCGCGCCCCAGTTCGCCGCCGGCGGATGACAAGGCCTGCAATTCCGTCCGGTACCCGTCGAAGAAGCCGTCGTCCCGCAGGAGCTGCGCGGCCGTCTGTCGGATCTCCTTCAGCACCCCCGCTTGGGCGGAATCCACCGTATCGTCAGCAACACCGTCAGTACCTCCTCCCCCCGGTCCCCCTTCGTTCGAACCCGGGGATTCGCTTGACGAGCCCTCTTCCACGATCGCTTTCATCTCCTCGTTCGTATCCTGCGCTTGCTGCAAGGCACTCATCGCGAAGGCGGTTTTCTCCGGCACCTCGGCCAGAACGCGGGCGCTTGCCGAGCTCAATAAGCCGGCCAACCGGCTGACGCCGGACTCATAACCGCTGACGGCCATCAACAGTGATGGCGGTATGATGATGATCGGGGGAGCGGCGCCGCCGGCCCCCGAACTCGCCGCTTGCGCCATCTGCTCTTGCAGGCGTTGCAACGTTTGCCGCGCGGACACGTAGTCGGCGTACCGCAAGGCCGCATCCGCCAAATGCGCGGGTTCCCCGGCCGACCGCCTTCCCGACAAGGAAACCGGGGGATACGGAACGCGGTCCCGCAATCGATTCACCGCGGCCTCTCCCGCCTGGAGCTGAGCGGCCAGCGCCTGGTCCAGCGCCGCTTCCCGGCGGTCGTACGCCTTCCGCAGCCGTTCCAGACGGTCCACCGTCTCCGCCGCTTCCTTCACGGCCGGAGAGAGACCGCGGAAACGGCGGGCCAGCTCCAGCGCCAAATCGACGGGCGCTTTGATTTTCATTTCCTCCAATACTTGGCGCCGAAACACTTCATGGTCCGCGAGCGGCCGGCTTTCGGTGACGCCGGTATCCTTCCATTCCGCGTCCAAGTAGGGGAAGCCTTGCCCGGTTCGGCTCCCCGCGTATCCTTCCAACGTCTTCCGAAGCAAGCCGTTTCCGTCATCGCCGCCGCGGATGAACAACCCGTATTTGTCATAGAATACGGGGTCGTAGGAGGCGAGAACCGAACGGACGCCGGAACGCATGGACAGGGCGGCCGAATGGCGGAACGCGGCGATGCGGGAGAAATCGATCAGCAGCGCGCCGAGCAGCACGATCGCGGCCGTGGCGGCAATGAAATAAACGGACACGCTTCCGCGCGCGGACGTACCGAAATGCCGGACCTTCCTTCCGAGCCGGGTCATTTCAGACCCTCCAGCACGCCGGCCGCCTGCTCCCGGTACGCACCCGCTCCCGAGCCCTTCGCCCGCATTTTCGCCCGGTAGTATCGGACCAAGTCGAACGAACGGATCATTTCCGGAGGTTCGGACACGAGGGATACGGCTTCGGACTTCCCGTCCCCGGACCAGCCCCATGCGGAGAGGACGTTCTGAAGACCGGCATCGGCGGTTTCCACCGTGACTTCCCGTTTCCACAGCCGGTTCCGATACATTGCGGTACCCGATGCCCCGGTGCCGGAGAGCGATGCGGCGGATTTGCGCAGTTTCGTCTTTGCCAGCGACGTCCCCCCGTCGTCCACCTCACCCTGCTCACCGATCGGAACTTGCGCCGCGTTGTCCGAGGCCGCCCGGCCGAACAGGCCAGAGAGCAAAACGTCATCTTTCAGCCGCCAGTACAGACCGTCATATTCCCCAGCCGGATACGCCCCGGCGCGGAGCTCCGCGCTCGAATGCGGCCAAGCGAACGCCGCCTTCTCCGCCGCCTCGGCCGCGGAGAAGTACCCCAGGCAACGGACCAGGATCCAAACCGACAGGATAATCAGCATAAGCGTGATGAGCAGCACCCACGGAAAAATCATGGACGCCTCCAGGACGATCGATCCGTCTTCACCTCTCCCCCCTTGCCGTCCCCTGCGAAAACCGGACGTCTTCTTTTCCGATTCCTGCTTTTCCTCGCGGACGCACGCGGCCATCCCGCTTCCTCCTTCGGGGCGTTAATCGAAAATCGTCTCCGCCTTGTCTTCCGCGGTGCCCATCAGGTTCTTCAGGAACTCCATGATCCAATCCTTGAACAGGATCGCGACCAGGATCAATACGGCGGCGATCAGCACGATTTCGAGCGTGCCGATGCCCTCCTCCTCCCTCCAAAAACGGGCGAATCCCAGGCGGTTCCCTTTCCGAACGCGGTTATCCGAATCCCCCGGACGGCGGCCTATCCAACGAACCCCATGACCAATTCGATCCAGCAGCGCAACTCCGGCTTTGCCAAAAACCATACCGATCCCTCCAAACGGTTTTATAAAGTCATCATGGCGGGAGCTCCGACCAACACGATGATCAACAGGAAAACGACGACGAGCGGAAACGCGAGCCGCGAGGACGCCATTTCCCCGAGCGTCTTGGCCGCGGCTTTGCGCTTGTCCCACATTTGGCGGTTCAGGTCGCGCAGGGCCGGCACGAGTTCTTCGCCGCCCCGCCGCGCGTTCATCAGCAGGACCGCCGAAAACAGATTCGCTTCGGGCAGCGCGCAGCGCCGTCCGAATTCCTCCATGGCGAAGGCCATGCTTTCGCCCCGGTCCATGGCGGACAAAGCGGCGCGGAGTTCTCCGTACAGCGGATGCGGATCCGGCAACGGCCGGCCTTCCACGCAGCGTTCCAAAGCCCGCCGCACGTTCTCGCCGGCATTCACCAGTACCAATAGCCTGCTGAGCATCACCGGCAATTCCATCAGCAGCTGGCGCTTTCTCGTCTCTACCTTCCGGCTCAAATCCCGGGCCCGCAGCCCCGGAAGACAGAAAGCGACCGCCGTACCCACCCCGCCGGCGAGCCAGCTGCCGGATACCGCGCCCAGCAGCCAAGCCGCCAACAGAGCGGCGTAAGCCATCCCCGCCGCTTCCGCCGCCCAACGCGCCAGCCGTTCCGGCGGACAGCTCCCTCCCTCCAGCAAAGCCAGCGAAATCCCGGTTCTCCGAAGCATCCCGTCCGCGAAATCGAACCCCCTCGCCCGCTTCACCCAGATCCGGAAAGGCGCCATCCTGTCGGGCCATCCCATCCGGCCGCCCGCTTGAGGCTTTCCCGCACCGCGAAGGCTATGGAGGTAGGTGACGGCATATGCCAGGAGCAGGGCGGCAACCATGCCCAAACCCGCCATGATTCCTACACCTCGATGCGCATGATTTTGGTCATCCACCAACAGCAGAGCCCGAGCAGCGCCAAACAGACGGCCAGCAGCAGCCAACCGGCTCCTTGGTGCAGCGGGGCCATGTACTCCGGGGCGAAAAACCCGAGAAACCCGATAAAGGCGAACGGCATCCCCATCATGATCCGGGCTTCGAAACGTTTCTGGGCGATCATGACGGCCACTTCCAGCTCGACCTCCAGCCGCTCCCCGATAAGTCCGGCCGTTCTGCGGACGATGTCCACCAAATCCCCTCCGGCCCTTTTGCATACCGCGAACGCCTCCGCGAAGCCGGTCACCTCCTCGAGCGCGGCCCTTCGGGAGAAATCCCGAAGCAGACCTTCCAGCGGCTCTCCGTTGCGGATCCGATTCCCCATCGTCCGCACTTCCCGGAGCAGATCCGAAGCGGGATCGGCGATCAGCGGGGTCAGCTCGCGTTCCAGCGACAGAAAGGCGTTCTCTACCGATCGGCCGGCGGACAGCAGCGAGGACAACACCTGCAGCATCGAGTTGAAGTGAAGCCTGAGCTTCGAACGGCGCTTGCGAAGCAGCCGGTCCCGTAGCAGCCGCGGGTACAGCCATCCCGCGGGAGCCGCGGCGGCGGATACGACCGGATGGCGGCTCGCGAGCCATGCGGCGGCAAAGCTGACGGCGCAGCCAAGCGCGATGGCGCGGACGCGCTGCGCCCGGCTCAGCTCCAGGCGGGTATAGTCGGTCATTCAAGTCACCTCCCGGAACCCGGCGAAACGGAGTTTATCGGCAATGGACAGTCGGCCGACCTTCACCAACGAGCCGACGACCCGGCCCTTTTCCTCTCCCGTCTCTTCGAATCGGTAGAGCGGCCTCAGCTCGATCTCTCCGTCCTTTAGTCCCGCCACTTCGCAAATCTCCGTCACCCTGCGGCTGCCGTCCCGGAACCGGCTCAGATGGACGATGACGTCGATGGCCGACGCCACCTGCTTCCGAACGACCTGAACCGGCCAATCGACGCCGCTCAGCACCATCGATTCCAAGCGGGACAGCATGTCCCGCGGACCATTGGCGTGTCCCGTCGACAAGGAACCTTCGTGCCCCGTATTCATGGCCTGAAGCATGTCGAGCGCTTCCGCCCCCCGGACCTCCCCCACGATGATCCGGTTGGGCCGCATCCGCAGGGAAGCCCGGATCAGCTCGGCCATCGCGATCCGCCCTTTGCCTTCGCTGTTGGCGTTGCGGGTCTCCATGGATACCAGGTTGGACGCCCGCCGCAGCCGGAGCTCCGCCGCGTCTTCGATCGTGATGATGCGCTCGCCCGCCGGAATCCACTCGGACAAAGCGTTCAGGAACGTCGTCTTGCCCGACCCGGTCCCTCCGCTGATAAACAGGTTGTATTTGGCGGCCACGAGAACCTGAAGCAGCTCTGCGGCCTCATCGGTTAAAGCCCCTAGCAAAATCAGCTCTTTCATCCCGAGGGGATGCTTCGGAAAACGCCGGATCGTCACGGTCGGCCCCTTCAAGGCGACGGGAGGCAGCACGACATGCACGCGGGAACCGTCCGGCAGCCGGGCGTCCACGATCGGGGAGGATTCGTTGACGATCCGGTTCACGCGGCCGACGATCGCCTGGATGAGATCTTCCAGCCGTTCTTGGGATTCGAACCGGATGCCCGACGGCAGGAGCTCCCCGTGCTTCTCGATGAAGATCTCGTCATGGCGGTTGATCATGATTTCCGTGATTTCCGGGTCTTCCAGCAAAGGCTGCAACGCATCCAAACCGCGGAACGAATGGAACAGCCGCTCGACCGCGGACTTGCGCTGGGAGGCCGTCAGCCGCCTGGCCCACTCCCGGCGGAACAACTCGGCTTCGATAAGCCGCCTGAGCTCCTCGTCCGATACGGCGTCGGCCCACGCGAGGCGCGAGCGGATATCCTCCCGCAGCGACTGGAGCTCATCCGTTTCGGATCCGCCGCCGTTCCCCATCCGCGCTTGCTCCTTTCCCGCCCGTTTCCCAGCCCCATTCGTCCAGCAGCGCTTCCAGCGCGCCGCTGAAGGAAGCCGCGCCGAACATCCGGACGGGATCGTCCGACGCTTTCCACTGGGGGATATAAGGCAAGACGGCAGCCGGGGGCACCGGCAAATGCCAGCGAAGCGCCGACAGCCCCGGGCCCTGGCAGCGGAGAAACTGGACCCATGCGGCCCGCTCCTGCCACCACTCCTGCCAATAGCCGATCAGCCGCTCGGTTTTGGCCTGGGATTGCCAATCGTCCGGCACCAGCCAGACCGTCCGGTCGCTGAGCCCGATCAGCCGCGCGTGCCAGGGGCTCGTCCCGCTGTCGGGATCCGCCACGATCAAGTCGTAACGTCCCGTCTCCCGCAGCCGCGCGACGAGCGATTCGAGCAGCTCCGGCGACATCGCCTCCCGCTCCCGGGGATGCTCGGGGGCGTCCACGATGTCCGCCCGGAGGAACGGATGGTGCCGGATCGATCGCATCATCTGCTCCCCGAACCGCTCCGGCTCCGCCTGCAGCGCGTACAGCAGCCGGGACAGGCTGTCCGGCTCCGTCGTGCCGGTCAGGCGGAAGGTCGCGTTCAGCGGCTCCAGGTTCAGATACAGCGCCCGCAACCCTCTCTCGCCGGCCAGCCGGACCAGATTGAGCGCGGTCACGGTTTTGCCCGCGCCGCCGGAGGCCGAAAACACGGTCGCGACCTGGCCGTTCCCCCGGCCGGCGGCCGCGGCGCCCGCCAGCATGCCCCGCAAAGCCGCCGCCACGCCGGGAAGCGGCTGGAATACGGCCACCTCGGGCCATTCTCCTCCCGCAACTCCCCGCTCTTCCGCCCAAACCCCGATCCGCCTGACCCTTTTAAGCGGTTCCCCGACCCGTCGCACCCACTCCGGAGGGGCGATCAGCGCATCTACACCTTCCGGCTGCTGCAGTCGATGCCGCAGCGCCGGTTCATGGGTGAACGCCGACAGGTCCCACCCGGGCTCCACCTCGCGCAAATATTCGGCCAAGCGCACCGCGTAGTCCCGGTTCGGAATCGCGAACACGATTTTCCGGGCCATGCTCTCCCTCCTCTCCCAACTCCGGAAAAAACAAAAAACCGCAAACCCCGGCATCGGCCGGAATTTGCGGTGCTTCCGCTTTTTCCTTATCGGCTTGCTATCCACTTGCGTATCGAAATCTTACCACGCGTTTCCAATTCCGTCAACCGCGGCATGGCGTCAGCCGATCGCGAAGTCGATCATCGAACGGACGCTCAACCGTCCCGGCGCCCTTTGCGCGAACGGAACTTCTCCATCCTCCCGACCATAGAACGTCACCGTTTTCGGAATCCCCGGAACCAAATCGAAGAAGTTGTCGCTGAAGACGCCCTCGGCTTCCGCCTCCAGATACACTTGCTTGGCGAGGCGGGAAGCCCGCAGCGTAAACGAACTCCCGCCGCTGCCCGGCACTTCCTCGCAAACCAAATCCGGCGCTTCCAAAGCCAAATCCTTGGACGAGACGAAGTAGAATTCCGTCCGATCCAGCAACTCCCCGTTCTCCTCCCGCAGCTCGCCGATCAGCACGGTCGACTCCGGCCGCGATTCGCCCCTCCATTCCGATGCCGCGGCGGCGTATACCTTCGCGGCTTCGTTCGCGGCGACGGTCACCGGCAACGCCAGCTCCTTCCTTACGCTGCCGTCGAAATCCGCCTGCCGGATCGTAAGCGTACCCTTGATCGGGCGCAAAACGTCCGAGACGACGTGGAACGAGAGCTCTCCGTTCTCCTCGCGAATCGAGAGCAGCACGTCCCGGCAGCTTTTTTTCGCGTAATATTGAACGGCCTTCCACCGGCCCAGGTAGTCCATGCTCGACCAGGAGGCGACCGGCCAGCAGTCGTTCATTTGCCAGTACAGCGTGCCCATGCAGTACCCTTTGCGGCGCCGGTGCGCCTCGATCGCGGTTTTCATCGCTTCCCCTTGCAGCACTTGGCTCATGTACAGGAAAGAGACGAAATCCTTCGGGTCCTTCAAGTACAGTTTCGAGTATTCCCGGATGAGCTGGTTGCCTCTTTTGTGCTTCTGGTGGTGGAGCATGACTTCGGATTCCAGCTCCATCTCATCTTCGCGGGCATACGTCCGGACCGTGCGGTATTCGGGGAACGATTGGAAGCCGTATTCGCTCATGAACCGGCCGATGTTGCCGTTATATTTCTCGAAAGGTTCGGACGCGTGCCACACGGCCCAGAAATGGATGTCGCCGTGGGAGGAGTCGTTCGTCGCGTGCTGGCGGACGTCGCCGGTCAGCGCCTGCAGGGGCGAAGACGGCCAATAGTCCGCTCCGGGGGCGAACCGCTCTACGGCCTGCGGCAACACCCGATGGAACACGGCTTCGTAATCCGCCCAGATCCGCTTCCGCCGCTCGGCCGCGTACAGCTTCTTCCAGCCCCAGCCGCCCTCTTCGTCGTACTGGGACCATGCGGCGTCGATTTCGTTGTTGCCGCACCATAACGCGATGGAAGGATGATTCCGAAGACGCCGCAGGTTGTCCTCGGCCTCTTGGCGCACGTTGTCCAGGAACGCCTCGTCGCCGGGGTACATGCTGCACGCGAACATGAAATCCTGCCACACCATGATGCCGTATTCGTCGCAAAGCTCGTAGAAATCTTCCGCTTCGTAAATGCCCCCGCCCCACACGCGCAGCATGTTGAAGTTGGAGCGGGCCGCGCTGGCGATCTCGTGGCGGTAACGTTCGCGCGTCACTTCCGTGACGAAGCTGTCGTTCGGGATATGGTTCGCGCCTTTGGCGAAGACGGGAACGCCGTTCAGTTCGAAATGGAAGGTGGAGCCGCGCGCATCGGGATTCCGGACCAAGCGGACGGAGCGCAGCCCGGTGCGAACCTCGCGTTCCGCCGCCGTTCCGCCGTCCTGCTCGAGCACCGCCCGGAACGTATACAGCTCGGGCTCACCCAGCCCCCGGCACCACCAGAGGCGGGGGTTCGGAATTTCCGCGGACAGCCAGGCCGTCTGCCGGCCAGCCTCCAGCCGGACCTCCTTCTCGAAAACGGTCTTTCCGTCCGTCAGCTTGAATAGGGCCGTTCCGGCCGACTCCGCTTCGATCTCCGCCACGGCCGTGATGTTGGCCGAAGCAGCCGTCACCTCGTTCTGCCGGATGAACAGGTCGGCGATTCTCACGCCGCTCCAGCCTTGCAGGGAGACCTCCCGCCAAATGCCGCTCGTGACGAACCGCGGACCCCAGTCCCAGCCGAAATGGTAGGGGGCTTTCCGGGTAAACACGCTCACCTTCCGGTCGCCGAGCCCGCCCGTTTCGGAATCGTCGTTCGAGGCCGGCAATCCGTAACCGAGCGCCTCCAGCTTGGCGAGGCCTTCCCGGATCGGGGAGCGGAACCGGACGCTCAGCCGGTTGCCCGCAGGCATGAGGTGCGGCTTCGCCTCGATCCGGTAGGTGCGGAACATGTTGTCCGCGGACAGCAGATGCTTTCCGTTCAAGACAACGTCCGCGTAGGTGTCCAGCCCTTCGAACACGAGCTCCACCCGGGACTGGGCCATCAACTCCGGCGGGACCGCGAATTCCGTTTCGTACACCCAATCCTTCTTGTCGATCCACTGCAGATCGAGCTCGTTCGTCCCGTCGAAAGGATCCGGGATCGCGCCGCACCGCAGGAGATCCGTGTGCACGCATCCGGGAACCCGCGCCTCCCGCCAACCGGTTTCGTCCGCCGCTCGGAATCGCCAGCCGCCAAGCTTCCGTATCCGGTCGTTCATGGTGATCTCTTCTCCATCCATCTCTTAATTTTGTTATGTAATATTTATATCATAATACTAACAAAATTTAAATATTACCAAACAAAATACATGAGCAGCTCTTCGCGAACCCGTGAAGCTGAAGCGTTTTACTCAAGCAAATCGACAAAAAAGAATGACCCCCGAATCATCAGGAGCCATCCTTTGACGCGATTTTATGCCCGTTTTCTTGTCTGACCCTACGCATAATTACCGTCAAACTTCCTTATTCCCGCCGCCCCGGAACAGCTCCCCGATCGCGCCCGCGCTACCGAGGGCGTCGACCGCGCGGACCGGCAGAAACACTTTGTTGGCCGGACCTTTGGCGATTTCCCCTAACGCCTCGAAGGACCGGTACGCCAGCACGTTCTCGTCCAGCCCGGACGCCCGCAGCAGCTCGACGCGCGTCTTCTCCGCTTCCGCCACCGCCTGGATCGCCTTCGCCCGGCCAAGCGCTTCGAGCTCCTGCGCCTGTCGGAGGCCTTCCGCTTCCCGGATTCGCGCTTCCTTGTCTCCTTCCGCCTTCAGGATTTTGCTCTGCTTGTCGCCTTCCGCGCGGAGGATCATGTCCTGCTTGGCCGCCTCGGCCGCAAGCACCATGGCCCGTTTGTTGCGCTCGGCCTTCATCTGCTTATCCATCGCTTCCTGGATGTCGGACGGCGGTTTGATGTCCAGCACCTCGACCCGTTCGATCCGCACGCCCCATTTTTCCGTCGCCTCGTCCAAGGCCAGCCGGATTTCCGCCGAAATTTTCTCCCGTCCGGACAACGTTTCGTCGAGCTCCATTTTGCCGATGATTTGCCGCAGCGTCGCCGTCGTAATGTTCCGGACCCCGTTCACGTAGTCGGAAATGCCATACGTAGCCTGCTCGGGGGCCACGACCTGGTAAAAAATGATCGTGTCGATCTCCACCTGCACGTTGTCTTTCGTGATGACGGTCTGCGGCGGGACGTTGGCTTGCTGGATCCGCAAATCGTGGTATACCCGGACGTAGTCGATGACGGGGACGAGAATGTTCATGCCGGGCGTGAGCAGGCGGTTGAATTTGCCCAGCCGCTCCACGACGCCGACCTGCTGCTGCGGCACGATTTTGAGCGACAAGGCGAGGAATACGATGACGAGCAGCAAAATGACGATCGCGATAATGATACCGGTCAAGGGGTTTCGCCTCCTTTTCTCCTTACCTCCAACACGGCCGTTCCCCGGCGCACGATTTCGACCGTTTCCCCGGCCTCTATGGCCGCGTCGGCAACGGCGCTCCAAGTCTCGCTATCGACTTTGACGATCCCCGGCTGGCCCGGCGCGATCGGTGAGATCACCCGGCCTTCCCGGCCGGCCAGCTCGTCGATGGGGTCGCGGTATCCCCGGCTTCGGCGCACCTTGCGGGCGATCGGGCGGGTCAGCAGCAACAGCAGCGAAGCCGTCGCGGCCGCGGTGAGCAGCTGGGCCGGCAGATTGTCCGGCGCGTACAGGCTGACGGCCGCCGCCGCCCAAGCGCCGATGCCGATCCAGAGCAAATAGAAGGTCAGCGTCAGCATTTCCGCCGCGATGAGCACCGCCCCGATGATCAACCATACCGCGCTCATGATCGCCCTCCTGCCGGCCGATTCCACCGTCCGCCGTTTCGCGTTACTCCATGTATACGAGCCGTCCGCGCGCGGCATGACGAGAATCGCGGCTTCGGAGCGGCGGAATTCGGCGGACATGTTGCCGATCGGGACATTCGGCCATATGGTAATCCATACCAACGTGGAGGGATGAACCATTGTACGACTACGCAAGAGCGGCGCAGCATCTGGCCTGGCATGAAACGCTGGAGTTGCACGAGTTGACGGCTTACCAATCGAATATTTTGATGGCGTTGAAAATGCATCTGCCGAGCGTGCAGGATCCGGCCCTGCGGGGGTTGTATTCCGAGGCGATCCAAGGTACGGAGCGGAATTTGCGGGAGCTGGTGCCTTACTACCAGATGGCGCCCAGGCCGGAAATGAGATTCGCGGCGGTGAAACCGGCGGCGGATTTGACGGGCTTCTATGCCGGGCATTTGCTGGGCTATGCCAAAACCGCGGTGAAGAACTACGCGAACGCCATCACGGAGACGGCGACGCCCGCGCTGCGCGACACGTTCCAGGCGCATTTGCAACGGGCGATCGGGCTGCACGCCAAAGCGTTCGGCTTCATGCTGGAGCGCGGCTTCTACCCGGCTTACGATCTGAATCAGCTGCTGGCGGGCGACCTGAAGAACGCCCAGGCGGCGCTCGGCATGTGAGGGTGAGCCGCGCATGCAGGCCATCCGGGCGCGAATCGGCGCTTCATAACCGCAAAAATCCCTTGCGCGCCGCATGCGCAAGGGATTCGTTTTGGATCGGCTTCCCGGCTAGATCAAACGGCTCGGCGGGGCGCCGTAATGCTGTTTGAACAGCTTTACGAAGTAGCTTTTGTTGTCGTACCCGAGCAGCGAGGCGGTCTGCTCCACGGTTTTCCCGTTCTCGCCCAGGAGCTCTTTGGCCTTTTCCATTTTCAGCCGCGTGACGAACTCGATGAAATTCTCCCCGGTTTCCTTCTTGAACAACCGGCTGAAATAGCTGGGGTTCAGATGCAGCAGGTCCGCGACTTCCTCGAGCGTGATTTTGCGGTCCAGATGGAGCCGCACGTATTTCCGGGCGTCGACGATCTCGGCTTTCTTGCTTTCCTTGGATATTTGCTCCGCTTGGCTCACGGCTTCCTTCATGAACCGAAGCAGCCATTCCCGGACTTCCCCGGCGTTCATCATTTGCCCGACGGCCTGCTGCGCCCTCTCTTTGTCGTAGGCTTGGCGGAACTTGAGCTTCAGCTGGAGGTCCAGCGCGAGCTTCCACACCATCTGCTTGACGTCGGAGGGACGGCATTTCCGGTCCCGGATCCAGGCGATGAACGAATCGACCACGGGCTCCGCGTTGGGGTTTCCTTCGATCAGAAGCCGGTTCAGGCGGTCGGCGTATTCCGCGTAATGGTCGAACGGGTCTTCTTCGGCGCCCGCCGGCGGCAAATCCTTGATCTTGACGAGCGCAGGCCCTTCGGCATAGAACAGGGGATCGGCCGCGTCGAGCAGCTCCGGCAGCTGCCGTTTCAGCTCCGCGCCGCTCGCTGCCGCTTCCCCGATGATCATGCTGAACTCCAGCTTCAAATACTTCGCGAACGCCTGCTGCAGCTTGCGGCAAAGGCCGGCCGCCTTGTCGTATGGATTAAACGCCAGTTCGTTGCGGCAGGCAAAGAGCAGGAAGCACTCCCGCGCCGAGCTGCCGATGAACAGGACGTCAGGCTCGCCGCCCAGCAGTTCCTCCGCCGCGTTTTCCACGATGAATTTCACGATCTCTTCCTTCCCGTATCGGGAAATCGCGTCATGAAAGCTGTACACCCGGCATAGCACGGGAATGATGCGGCCCAGGTCCGCGTTCAGCCCGAAGTCCCGCAACGGGCCGAGCAGCGTTCCTTCCTCGATGACGGGTCCGGCCATCAGGCCGCGAAGCCATTTTTCCTTCAAGGCCGATTGGCTTTCCGACGCCTGCCGATGCAGACGATCCGCCTGGAGCTTAAGGCGCCGGTCTTCCTCCAATTTCGATTTGATCCGTTCCGCCACGTTCGCGATGCTTTCCGCGCCCAACGTTTCTTTCAACAGATAGTCCTGGACGCCGAGTTGGACGGCCTGCTGGGCATATTGGAATTCGTCGTGGCAAGATAAAATCACGAAGCGGCTCTTGGCCCCTTCCTCCTGGAGAAGCCGAATGAAGGCGAGCCCGTCCAACCCGGGCATGCCGATGTCCGTAATGATCAAATCCGGCATTCCGCGGCGGCAACGTTCGACCGCTTCGGACGCGCGGGTGAAAGCGCCGGCCAGTTCGAAGCCCATTTCGCGCCAAGGAACCAGCCGCTGGAGAAAATCCAGCACCGCCAAGTCGTCATCCACCAGCATGACTTGGTACATGGCTTTGCTCCTCTCTTGCCCCGATCGGGATTTTCAAGGTGATCGACAAGCCGGAACCCGGCGCGCCGCTCAGCTCCATGTCGAACAGGCTGCCGTACAGGATCCGCAGCCGTTCCTTCACGTTCCGGAGACCGATGCCGGTCGCCGGGGCGCCGCTTCGGATTTCCGCCAGCTTGTCCTCCGGCATCCCGACGCCGTCGTCCCGAACTTGGATCATCAAATAGGGAGGCTGTTTCCAAGCCGAGATGGCGATTTCTCCCGGCCCTTGCCGCAGACCGTGGAGATGGGCGTTCTCGACGAGCGGCTGCAGCGTGAACCGGGGAATGAGCTCCAGCCACGCGTCCGAAGCCAGCTGGACTTTCAGCTTCACGGTCTCCCCGTGCCGGAATTGGACCAAGTCCAGATAGCGGCGGACGGTTTCGACCTCCTCGTGCAAGGCGACGAACTCGTTGTTCCGGTTGATCGTCATGCGAAGCAAGGAAGAGAGGGAACCGAGCACGCCGCCGATTTCCGCCTCGCCTTTGAGAATGGCCCGCATGCGGATGGAATTCAGCGTGTTAAACAGAAAATGCGGGTTCATCTGCGCCTGCAGCAGCTCGAGCTCGGCCATGCGCTTCCGGGTTTGTTCCCGTTCGACCTGGGCGATCATCTCTTCGACCCGGTCCAGCATCTGGTCGAAGGCCAGACCCAAATGCCCGATTTCGTCCCGTCCCCGCACCCGCGAACGTTCTTCCAGGAATCCCTTCTCCACTTTGGACGCCGTCCGGGCCAGCTTTTTGATCGGCAAGGTCCATTGATTGAGCAAATAATAGAGCAAGCCGGCGAATACGAGGAACAGAACGAGCTGCAAGACGGACACGTAGTTGAACAAAGGGCCGACATTGCTGGTTGCGCTTTCATACGGCGTCAAGCTCCGCATGCTCCAGCCGGCGAACGGCAGCGAATGGCTGACCGAGAGGTATCCCCGCCCGCCCTCGCGGATCATGCGGTAAGGTCCGGCATCCGGCGCCGGGTCCGGGGCGAATTGCCCGATCCGCGCCGGATCGGTGTGGGAGACGATCTTCCCGTCCGCGTCCAGCAGCATCATCGTCTGGTCCTCCGCGTATTTGGAGAAAATTTGCCGGAATTGCTCCTCCGGCTTGCTGAGGATGAGATAAGCGTTCGGACTGTTCGCGTACAACTGGAACGTGCGGACGATGGTGATCAAATGGGGATCCTTGTCCGCGTCGGCTTTCACGTAATTCGGCTGCGTTCCGTGCCAAACGGTGGAATTCACCGGTTCCCGGGAGAGCGCCTCCAGCCAAGGTTCCTTGTACATGAACGACAGATCGTTCTTGTACGTCGAGAAATTGGTGAAATACAGCCCGTCCGGCAGCAGGATCGACACGTAGGTTTTGCCTCCGAAAAACGTGAGGTGGTCCAGCTTCTCGGAGATTTTCCGGAAGGAGAAGAAATCCACGACCCCGGTCTTGTCGCTTCGGAACTTATTCCAGGCCACGCGCAGCTCCGTGATCATCTCGCTGTCGTACTGGATGGAATTGAAGGCGTTGATCATGTCCCGCATGAGGTTGGACTCGTACAACTCCGCCACTTCCAGGGACTGCTCCGCCTTGGCGACGGCCTTGTTGCGCAATTCGTTTTTCGTGTACATTCCCGTCAGCGCCAATGCGAGAATGGACGGAAGCACGAGGCACAAGAGGGATGTAAGGATCAGTCTTTGCCTCCAGCTGAACACGGGCTGCCGCATGACCGTCTTTCTCCCTTCGGAGGCGTAGGTTAGCGCGGCTGTCGGAGTCCTTAGAAGCCGCGGAGCAACGAAGAAAAGGGGGATGCCTGGCCGGCATCCTCCTTCTCATTATACTGGAATCGGGCGAAAGGGAACGGTTATTTGTTAGCGTCGATGATTTTTTGCAGATTGGTCCGGATGTTCGCCATCGTCGTTTCCAAATCGGCCACGCCCAGCATGTACTTCTCCGCTTCCGCGATATAGGCTTTCTCCAGGTCCGCCGCATAGGAAGGCGTGACGGGCGGCGTCGGCAGCTTGGTGACGTTCAGCGTGTTGATCAGCGACGCTTTGTCGATCTTATCCGGGGATTTCGTCGAGGCCACGATCGTATCGACTTCCGATTGGGTGTCCGCTTTCTTCCAAGCCGACAGCTGGTTGGTCAGCACCATGCCCTCCGTGGACAGGAACCGCAGGAACCGGTAAGATTCTTCCTTATGCTTGGATTTGGAAGAAATGACGAGCGGGTCGGCGCCCCCGAAAGCGTAATTCTCGTCTCCTTGGCCGTTCGTCGGCCACGGAGCGAATGCGGAGACGAAGGTAGCCGGGATTTTGTCCGTGCCGCCCGCTTCGGCGATCATCCAAGGACCGGTCGGCATCATGGCGGCTTTCTTCTGGAAGTATTGGTCGCGGTACGGAATCTTCTGCGTGATCACGTCTTGGTAAGGCGTCGCGGAGCCGTCCGTCTTCTCCATTTCGTAACGGAGCTCGAGCGACCGCTTCATGAGCGGGTTGTCGGCGTTCAGCGTCAAGCCGTCGTCCTTCATGATCCCTTGGTCTTTCGGGGCGCTGTAGAGCCGAAGCAGGAAATAATCCTTCCATTCGTGGAAGTGCGCGCCGTACGTTTTGTTCGGACCGTCGCCCTTCGTCAGCTTTTTGGCATACTCCCGGAAATCGTCCCACGTCCAACTGGTCGGCACGGGAAGCTGGGCCGCGTCCAGCATCTCCTTGTTGAGCAGGATCATCCAAGGCCCGAATTTCCCCGGCAGCGAATAGCGTTTGCCGTTGATCAGCTGCTGCTCCGCCTTGTACTCGTCCTCGTATCTCACGCCTTCCTTGGCCAGGTAATCGTCCAGCGGCTCCAGCATGCCGGCTGCCGCCCGTTGGGCGAAATCCCGCGCGGAGTTGAGCGGGAATACGTCGAACGCGTCGCCGGAAGCGTACATGAGATCGATCTTCTTGATCGATTCGTTCGAATCGTTCTCCACCAGCGGCGTATACTCGACTTTGATCGTCGGGTTTTTCTGCATGAAGGCGTCGATGGCGGGCTGGTAGACCGACGCTTTCTCCCAGCCGAGGAACTTGACCGTCACCGGCTCGGCGCCGGCGGACGGGCTCGCGCCGCCGGCCGGCGCGCTGCCCGCGGGCGATTCGCCTCCGCCGGCCTGCCGTTCCCCGCCGCCCTTCGAGCAGCCGGCCAGCAGACTCGCCGCGAGCAAAACGGCCGCGGTGACGGACAACCATTTCTTGTTCATCTTTGCATCCTCCCCGTTTATGTAAGCCCTTTTATTTCATGAATTTACCTTAACACGATTCGCGGAAAGCGTCGGAGCGTCAATTTTTACCGATTCCGGAAAAATTTTTACCCCTTTACGCCGCCGAGCGCGATCCCTTCGATCACCTGTTTCTGCCCGACGACGAAAATCGCGATCAGCGGCAGCACCGCCGACACGGTCCCCGCCATGATGAGCGAGTAGAACACGCCGCTCTCGGACGCGAACTTCTGTATGCCCAGCTGGATCGTGGCCAGATGGTCGCTGCGCAGGAAAATCAGCGGATTCGCGTAATCGTTCCAGGTCCAGATGAATCGGAGAATCGCATAGGTGGCGATGGCCGGCCGCACCAAGGGAACGGCGATCCGGGCGAAAATCCGGGCATGGCCCGCGCCGTCCATTCGGGCGGCATCGAGGCAGTCCGGATGGAGGCCGAGAAAAAACTGCCGCAGCATGAAGGTCCCGAGCGCGCTGAAGGAACCGACGAGGACGAGCCCGAGATGGGTGTCGAACAAATGCAGCCAACGGAAAATCAGGAATTGCGGGACGAGGATCGACGCGCTCGGCACCATGAACGTCGCCAGCACCAGAACGAACAGCGCGTTCCGGCCCCGGAAATCCACGTGGGAAAAGCCGTAAGCCGCCATGCTGGAGACGGCCGCCGACACGAGCGTCGTCCACGCCGTCACCTTGATCGTATTCCAGTAGTACAAGGCGAAGGGATAATCGCCGAACCAGACGTCGCGGTAATTCCGGTAGGCGTTCCAATGTTTCGGTATCCATTCGATCGGATAGCGGAACACGTCGATTTCCGGCTTGAAGGAAGCCGAAACCATCCAGAGGAAGGGCAGGATGAACGCGATTCCCCCAAGCAGCATCAGGGCGGTAACGAGTACTCTTACCGCCGGATTGTTTTTTCGCACTTCATCTCACCTCGCTCGGCATCTAATAGTTCACCCATTTTCGCTGCCCGTACAGCTGGACGAGCGTAATCAGCAGGACGCATCCGAGCAGGAACCACGCGATGGACGAGGCATAGCCGGTTTTCAGATCCTCGAACGCCGTCGTGTACAGTTGATACGTGATCACCGACGTCGCATACGCCGGCCGTCCTTCCGTCAACACCTTGATGATGTCGAACGATTTGAACGAGCTGATGAACCCCGTGACGAGCAAGAAGAACGTCGTCGGCGAGACCAGCGGCAGCGTGATGCGCGCGAACCGGGTCCACGCCCGGGCCCCGTCGATTTCCGCGGACTCGTACAGATCGCCCGGTATCGACTGCAGCGCCGCCAAATACACGATCAGGCAAAAGCCGATTCCGATCCACGCCATGATGATCATGACGGACGGAAGCGCGTAGTGAACGTCCGCGAGCCACAGGGGCGGCTTCTTCACGCCGACCGCCGCCAGGAATCGGTTGACCGGCCCGTAGGACGGGTGGAACAGCAACTGGAAAACGATCGCGACGGCCACGATGCTGGAAATATAGGGCATGAAAAAAAGCACCTTGAACAGGCTCTTCCCGTATACGACCCGGTCGATGATCACGGCCAGCACCAACGCGATCCCCATCTGGACGGGAACGACCAGCAGCATGGCCAGGTTGTTCTGCAAGGAAATGCGGAACACGCGATCCCCGAACAGCTTGGAATAGTTTTCGAATCCGACGAATCGGATGCGGTCGATCCCCGCGATGAAGCTCCAATCGGTAAAGCTGAGCATCAGCGTGATGATCGTCGGGATGACCGTCAGCACCGTCAAGCCGATCAGCATCGGACCGACGAATACGTATCCCGCCCAATTTTCTTTGCGCGTTCTCCTCCGTTTCCCCGCCTTCTTGTCCGTTCGCTTGTCCATCCGTATGCACCCCGCCTGCGCAAATTTCACAGCCTTATCGTAACGAATATCGCGCGGCCGGATAAGGTAAGGAAAATGACCGATTCCGAAAATATTTTTACCTCCGCCCAAAACGAAAAGGAGCTGTCCGAAGACAGCTCCCTTAAGTAACACTATACGGCAATCGCCCGCGCGTTCAGCGGGTGACGTCTTTGCCGCCTTCCAGCAGGCGGTCCAGCTCGCTTTGCTTCGGCAGCCCTTCCCAGTCCCCGCGGTATTGGACCGCCAAAGCGCCCATCGCGTTGGCCGTGCGAAGCGCCCGCTCCAGCCAATTCTCGTCTTCGCCGCGGTCCAGGTATTCGGACAGCATACCCGCGGCGAACGCGTCGCCGGCGCCGACCGTGTCCACGATGCGCGGCACCCGGACCGGGTCGACCCGAACCGAGCGCTCTACGGAGAATCCGACGGCGCCCCGATCGCCCAGCTTGAGCACGACCGTCTCCGGTCCCATTTCCAGGAACGCTTGCCCGTAGGCTTCCTCGGTCTTCTCCCCGAGCAGGAACTCCGCTTCCTCCAGTCCGGGAAGGAACAGGTCGCAGAGCGGGATCAGTTCCAGCAGCGTGCGGCGCGCCTCTTCCTCGGACCACAGCTTGCGCCGCAGGTTCGGGTCGAACGACACGGTGAGACCTTGGCTTTTCGCCTGCTTCATCGCGTGTTTGACGGCGTCCGCGGTGTGCGGCCCGAGCGCGGGCGTAATGCCCGTCACGTGCAGGTGACGGGCGCCCGCGAACCATTCGGGCTTCACGTGCTCCGGGGACAGCCGGCTGGCCGCGGAGCCTTTGCGGTAGTAGTAGACGTTGGGGTCGCCGTAACCCTTGAACTCCTTGAAATAGATCGCGGTCGGATAAGCCGGGTCGCGCTCCGCCAAGGACACGTCGACGCCTTCGCCGGCCAGCGTATGCAGGATCATGTCGCCGAACGGGTCGACGCCTAACCGGCCGATCCACCGGACTTTGCGGCCGAGGCGGGACAAGCCGATCGACACGTTGGACTCCGCGCCCGCGATCGAGCGGGTGAACAGCGGCGCGTAGGCGAGCTGCCCTTCGCTCATCGGCTGGAGCAGGACCATGCTCTCCCCGATCGTCACGACGTCGGCGTTTCGTTGCGCTGCGTAGTTGCCGCTCATGCCCGGCCGATTCCTTTGACTTCGTCGGAGTAGGCTTGCGCCAGCTTGCGGAGCTCGTCGAACTTGCCTTCCGCGACGAGCTTCTTGTCGACCAGGTTGCCGCCCAGCCCGACGGCGACGGCGCCCGCGTCCAGCACGGTGCGGATGTTCTGCAGGTTGACGCCGCCGGTGGCGACCATCGGGATATGGTTCAGCGGCGCGCGGATTTCCTTCAGGTAATTCACGCCGAGGCTGCCCATCGGGAACACCTTCACCGCGGAGGCGCCGGCCTTATAGGCGCGGACGATTTCCGTCGGGGTCATCGTGCCCGGCCAGACGTCGAGGCCGCGTTCCACGCCGAAGCGGACGACCTCTTCGTCCAGGTTCGGCGAAATGATGTATTCGGCGCCCGCGGCGGCCGCTTCTTTGGCCTGGTCCAAATCGAGCACCGTGCCGGCGCCGATTCTCATGCGGCCTTCGTAACGTTCGCGGAAGCGCGAAATCATGCCCAGCGCGCCGTCCGTGTTCAGCGTCACTTCGAGGAAGACGACGCCCCCTTCGAACAACGCTTGGGCGGTGGCGTCGCCCTTGCCGTCCGGGATTCCCCGGATGATCGCCACGATTTTCTCTTGGGACAGCGCCTGCAGCAGTTCGCTCGGTTTCCGGTTCGTCGTCATCTTGCCATCCAACCTCCATCTACGCATAAGACATGTCCGTTCATGTAATCGGAAGCGGCCGAAGCCAGGAACACGACGGGCCCCTTCAGATCCTCGGGCGTTCCCCACCGGCCGGCCGGAATGCGTTCCAGTATGGACTGGTACCGTTTCTCGTCGGCGATGATCGGAGCCGTATTGCGGGTCTCGATATAACCCGGCGCGATCGCATTGATCTGCACGCCTTTGCCGGCCCATTCGTTGGCCAGCGCTTTCGTAAGGCCGGCGACGGCATGCTTGCTCGCCGTATAGCCGGGCACGTTGATGCCGCCTTGGAACGACAGCATCGAAGCGATGTTGACGATTTTGCCGCTTCCCCGCTCGATCATGTGGCGGCCGGCCAGCTGGCTCAGGAAGAAGACGGAATTCAGGTTCAGGTCGACGACGTCGTGCCAGTCCTTGCTGGAATGCTGCGCCGCCGGCGCGCGGCGGATCGTCCCCGCGTTGTTGACGAGGATGTCGATGCGGCCGAATTTGCCCAGCGCTTCCGCGAACAGCTTCTCCAGGTTATCTTCCTTGCTCAGGTCGGCGGAAATCTGCTCCGCGCTGCCGCCAAACCCGCGGATCGCGGCGACGGTTTCGTCGCTGTTGGAAGCCGATACGGCCACGACGGAAGCGCCCGCCTCCGCGAGGGCGATCGCCATGGCCTGGCCGAGACCGCCCGAAGTGCCGGTCACCAGCGCCGTTTTGCCGGATAAGTTGAACATGATGGCTCTCATTCCTTTTCTTCGTTGATCAGGAGTTTGACTCCCGCGTTCTGGTACTGCGCTTTCGTGTCCTCGGTAATGCCCGAGTCGGTCAAGATGGCCTCCACTTCCGTCAGCTTGGCGAAGGTGAAGAGCGCCCCCTGCCCGAACTTGTGATGGTCCGCGACGACGTAGGAGGTTTGCGCCGTCTCGAGCCACGCCCGTTTGATCTCGTGGAACTCCCCCGTGTAGATGGTGAAGCCCGAATCCGGATGAACCCCCGTGGCGGTGAGGAACGCCTTATGGATGTTCAGCTTGCGGATGTAGGCAACGGCCTCCGAACCGGTCAGCATGTTGCGGACCCGGTATCCGCCCGGCACGACGAGCCGAATCAGGTCTTTGCGGGCCAGTTCGCTGATGACGATCACGTCGTTCGTCACCACGGTCATCGGCTGGTTGGGGAGGTGACGGGCGATTTCCTGGGTCGTGGTGCCGCCGTCCAGCGCGACGATGTCGTTCGGCTCGATCAGGCTGACGGCCAGCTTCGCGACCTCGGCTTTCTCGGCGGCGTGCCGGGACACCGGATTCCGCAGCGAGAGGATGCCCAATTGGTCCGCCTGCGCCAGCATGGCTCCCCCGTGGACGCGGCGAAGCAGGCCTTTCTCCTCCAGCTTCGCCAAATCCTCGCGGATCGTCTTGCCGGTTACGTCCAATCGCTCGCTGAGCTCCGCCACCGTCACCTGGCTCTCGGCCAGCAGCAGCTCCATGATTTTCTCGTATCGTTGCAAGGAGTTCATCGGAGTCCCCGTTTCGTTTCCCGATTTCCCGTTACTCGGTAAGAACTTCTTTATTTTAAATCTTTCATGGCCACGGCATCCATATCTTCGAAGATTTGATTTTCGCCGGCCATGCCCCAAATGAACGTATAGCTGTTCGTGCCGACGCCGCTGTGGATCGACCAGCTCGGGGAGATGATGCCTTGCTCGTTGCGGACGACGAGGTGCCGCGTTTCCTGCGGCTCGCCCATCAAATGGAATACGGCCCCGTCCTCCGGCATATCGAAGTAGAAATACACTTCGGAGCGGCGGTTATGGGTGTGGCACGGCATCGTGTTCCACATGCTGCCCGGCTTGAGCAGCGTCATGCCCATGACGAGCTGGCAGCTCTGGATCCCGCCGGTGTGGATGTAACGGTAAATCGTGCGTTCGTTCGAGTTCTGCAGGCTGCCCAAATGGTTCGGGGAAGCTTCGCTGATGGCGGCTTTCACGGTCGGGTACGTCTGGTGGGCGGGCGTGGAATTGAAATAGAATTTCGCCGGGTTCGACGCATCCGCGCTGGCGAACGCGACGTCTTTGGCGCCGCGGCCGACGTAGAGGCAGTCCTTCGTCTCCATCGCGTACGGTTGGCCGTCCACCGTGATCGTCCCCGCTCCCCCGACGTTGATGATGCCGATCTCCCGACGCTCCAGGAACGTAGCCGCGCCGATCGAATGCGGGTCGGCTTCCAGCTTGACTTGGCCCTTCACCGGAACGGCTCCCCCGACGATGAACCGGTCGACGTGCGTGTAATACAGCGTCAGCTCGTCGGCGACGAACAGCCGCTCCAGCAGAAACTCTTCGCGCAGGCGCGAAGTGTCGTACGTTTTGACTTCCCGGGGATGCGAGGCGTAGCGGACTTCCATCGTAGATAACCTCCATCTTGTTCATTGTGGTTTATTTGCGTTTATATAGGTTTATTTTAAGACCTTTCGGGTTCGCGTTCAAGCGAAATGTGAAAAGTCCGCCTAAGTAAAAAGAAGCCCTCGGCAACCGCGGCGAACGGGGCTGCGAAGGCTTCAGCGCTCAGGAGTCAATCGGCTGGCATCAGCTTGCGGATATTCGGGTCCGCACCCCGACAAAGCAACACGTCTGTGTGTTCGGCTTTGGCGAGGTGCTCCCCGTACGGTCACGATAAGTTTATGAAGTCTGTTCAGCCCAAAAATTGTCAAATCGAGAGGGCTCGCGTCAAGAGCTTACCGTCCGAGCGCCCGCAGCCCCAGCGCCACGGAGCCGAGCAAGCCGGCGTTGTCGCCGAGTCCCGGCGGCACGATATACGCGTCGATCTCCTGCGTAATCGCCGGCGATTGGACGTAGCCGTTCAAAATTTTCAACACTTCCGCCCGGACCAAGGGGAACAGCTGCCGCTGGTGCATGACCCCGCCCCCGAGAATGACTTTCTTCGGCGACAGCAGGAGAACCGCGCCCGCGATCGCCTGGGCGATATAGTACGCTTCGATTTCCCAAGCCGGATGGTCCGCGGGAAGCTCGCTGCCCTTGACGCCCCATCTCTTCTCGATCGCCGGACCGGCCGCCATGCCTTCCAGGCAATCCCCATGGTAAGGACATAACCCTTCAAAGGCGTCCCGGCTATGCCGGCGAACCCACACGTGGCCGCCTTCGGGGTGAACCAATCCGTGAACGAGCTTGCCTTCGGCATAGACGCCCGCGCCGACTCCGGTGCCGATCGTGTAGTACACGCAGCTGTCCAACCCTTTCGCCGCGCCCCAAGTCGCTTCCCCGAGCGCCGCCGCGTTCACGTCCGTATCCCAGCCGTAAGGGACGTCGAACTCCTTTTTCAGCGTGTCCAAGAACGCGTACCCCGCCCACCCCGGCTTCGGCGTCGTCGTAATGCTGCCGTATGCCGGACTGGAAGAATCCGCGTTGATCGGACCGAACGTGCCGACGCCGATCGCCTCGACGCGCTTGTCCCGGAAAAAGGAGATGACGTTCGCCATCGTGGTCTCCGGGCGTTCGGTCGGAAAGCTGACCCGTTCTTCGATTTCCCCGCTTTCGTTGCCGATCCCGCAGACGAATTTGGTGCCGCCCGCTTCTATCGCGCCGATGCGCATCAAGACTTCCTCCTCTAATCGGGAGTTTGACGGAGTCAAACTCTCTCAACCCATCGAAAAATTCCGCACGCGGCAAGAATACCAAAAAGAACCCTTCGCACGCAAGGGTTCTTCAGAGTTTCCGATCGTCCGCGGATGTACGTATACGTTCCCGGTTTCGCACCGCGCGCAGCTCCCAGCGCGCGGTGTGGCGTCGGATTAAGGCTTCCAGATCCGATAGTTGCCGCTTAACGCCAGCAAGGCGAAAAAGTACAAGCAATTGTCGTAATACCTTCTGTCGCCGATGCGCGGAGGCGTATGCCAGAACAACTCGACGCTCGCCCGGGCATGCGGGCCTTCGGCCGCCAAGGAAGCCATCGCGTTCGTCGCCAGCAGCCCCACGGGATGCAGCGACTTCTCCTCGAACGGCTCTCCGGCCACGGTATAACGGCGATAGTCTTCGGGGCGTTTGTCCGCGAAAAACGCCTGGATGCGGTCCGCTTCCCCCCGCTGCCATTCGTCCGCCGCGAACCATGCCCAATCCAGGCCGACGTTGGCGGCGACCCGATAGGAATCGCTGAAGAAATGCCCGAAGCCCCGTTCGTCGTTCGGCGTTCCGTCGTAATGGGCGTACTCCGGCGCGAGCCCCGTGACGGGGTGGCATGCCTTGCGCAAATAAGCGCGGCTGGCCGCCGCGGCCTCTTTCCAGAACGGACGGTCTTCCGGATCGGCCCATAAGGCGAACAACTCGTAAAAATGGGGCAAGTGGTACGACGGGTCCGAATATTCGCAATTCGGCACGAATTTGATCAGCTTGTTCTCCGGGTTCCACATCGGATGCCCCACCCCGTCCTCGCCCTTGTGCAGGCAGGTTCGCAGCAATTCCCGGGCTTGCACGGCATAGCGGCTTTCGCTCCACCGGTGGGCGGCGAAGAACAGGGCCATCGCGAAAAACTCTTCCCCGTCCGGCGCGGGCCCGTAGGCGTTTTTCGTTCCGTCCGGCGCGCAGGACCAGGCGAAATACCCCGCGTTCTCGCCGGTCGTCATGTACATGTTCGTCATCGTCCATTGCCACAGCCGATCGAAGACGTCTCGGCGATCCATCTGCACCGCCATCATCATGCCGTAGGACATGCCCTCGGTGCGGACATCCAAGTTGCCCGTGTCCAGCATGTAGCCCATGGAGTCGCCGACCGGAAAATAGATGCGGGTTTCCTCGTCCTCGAACAGATGGCGCCATGCGCTCGCCAACCGTTCGTCGATCTCCGCTTGCGGCATTCCGAATTCTTGCAGCACGTTCCGGTATCGTCCCGAATAGAAGGCTCCGTTGTTTTCCACAAGATCACCTCTTAGGCAGATTGGGCCGCGGGAGGAAAAGAAGCCCTACATGGGCTGCGGGGCTGAAGGCCGCATGGCATAAGAGGGTTGCGGCTCCTTGAACGAGGGAGAATCATGGGATTGCCGTCAGAAGTCAGCCGGATCCCGCGCCGCTCCATCTGGAGCCCGCGGGGTGCGGGCAGTCCTTTCCGTCAAGCTTGGCCCGGACTTCGACCAGGCAGCCGCAGTGCATGCATGTCGTCTCGTATTCCAGCGAAGCGCAAGACCGGCATGCGGCCAGTCTTCGGGCATATAACGCGTCGCGGACGAAGTCGAATCCTTTGCCGTTCATGGCGTCCAGCAGCCGGTCGACCTGTTCGCGGGTCACATGTACGGTTGCGGAACAGCCTTTGCAGCCGCCCGTCATGAAAGTTCGAGTACCGCGACGGACATCGGCGGCAATTGAACGGCCAACCCTTCTTGGCTGACGTTCGCGAAACCGTCGAAGGCTTGGGGAGCCAGCGCGTCCGGACGTTCGAACGTATTATGGGCATTCATTTCGCCGCTCGTCAGGATGCGTGCGCTGACTTTCGGCGCGGCGGACAAGCCCCGAAGGCGCAGCGACACCTGCGCGGCTTCGCCGGGATGGACGTTGCAGAGGCTGATATGGGTCTTTCCGTCCCGCCGGGATGCCGAAACGCTGACCTGGGGAATCGCCTCGTTGCCGTTTCGGTAAGAATCGGCGTCCGTATGGACCGCCAGCGCCTCCGCGTCTTGATGAACCTTGAACATTTCGAAAACGTGGTACGTCGGCGTCAGCAGCATCTTGGCGCCTTCCGTCAGCACCATGGCTTGCAGCACGTTGACGGTTTGGGCGATGTTGGCCATATGTACGCGATCGCAATGGCGGTGGAAAATGTGGAAATGAAGTCCGGCCACCAGCGCGTCCCGAAGGGTGTTCTGCTGGTAGAGGAAACCGGGGTTCGTCCCTTCCTCGACGCGATACCAGGTGCCCCACTCGTCTACGATCATGCCGACCCGCTTTTCCGGGTCGTAACGGTCCATGATGGCGGCATGCCGGGTGATCAACTCGTCCATGTATAAGGATTTGCGCATCGTCGCGAACCACTCGGCCTCGTTGAACTCGGTCGCGGCGCCTTTGTTCTCCCAATTGCCCGGCACCGTGTAATAATGCAGGCTGAGCCCGTCCATATGGGAGCCGGCTTGCTTCATCAAGGTTTCGGTCCAGTGGTAGTCTGCCGTGTTGGAACCGCAAGCGATTTTGTAAATGCGGTTGCCGCCGTAGTTCCGAACGTACGTCTGATAGCGGCGGTATTCGTCGGCGTAGTACTCCGGCCGCATGCTGCCGCCGCAGCCCCAGTTCTCGTTGCCGACGCCGAAATACTTCAGGCGCCAAGGCTTGTCGCGGCCGTTCTCCTTGCGCCAGTTCGCCATCGGCGACTCTCCGTCGAACGTCATGTATTCGACCCATTCCTGCATCTCCTGGACCGTGCCGCTGCCCAGGTTGCCGCAGATGTAGGGCTCGCAGCCGAGCAGTTCGCACAAAGCCAGGAACTCATGCGTGCCGAAATGGTTGTTCTCCACGACGCCGCCCCAGTGCGTGTTCACCATCCGTTTGCGGGATTCCCTCGGACCGACGCCGTCCTTCCAATGGTATTCGTCCGCGAAGCAGCCGCCCGGCCAACGCAGCACCGGAATGTCCAGCTTTTTCAGCGCTTCCAGGACATCGTTGCGGATCCCTTGGGTATTCGGAATCGCGGAATCTTCGCCTACCCAAATCCCCTCGTAAATGCAGCGGCCAAGATGTTCGGCGAAATGGCCGTAAATATGGCGGCTGATGGTGCCGATCGGCAAATCGGCGTTGATCGTTTCGGTCGCTTTCATGGGCAGCTCCTCCTGCGTTCTGGATTAATTTTTTTGTTAATTCAAAATGCATGATTCCGGGTTTTTACACAGCTACTTGCCACAGGCTTAATATAAGCGCTTGCAAGCGGTTTGTAAAGGGGGGATTTCGGTGCCTTGCAGCCGAGCGGCTCAATGTGTTCTGAGACAGCAGATTGTTTAAATTTATATTTATGCGAATTTAAACACGACGACACATTTGTTGATGATGGCGCCGCACCGGGGAGAAATGGACGCGATCGCGCACGTCGTGCGCTATTGCGCGGTTCATGAAGCGGAACGCCTGAAATCGCGCACGTCGTGCGCCGCTGCGCGGTTCATGAAGCGGATTGCCTGAAATCAAAAACCGTCGACTTTTACACCCGGATGACATAGGCAAGATATGCGGCGAAAATCCGCGGCATATAATGTTTGAACGAAGGGAGGTGACGAGGCTTGTATTACGAAGAGGATCGCGTTCCTTACGATCATCCGGACGAAGATGTCCCGGGAAGGGATCATGAAGCAGCCGACTCGGAAGACGGAGAGCAGCGATAAAAAAGGTCCACCCCTTGGGTAGACCTTTTTTCTTTTATTCGCGGACCAATATGAAAGAAAAACGACGTCGTTGTCGTTATGTAGCAGGAGCGTTCGCTAAGTGCTTAAATACAATGAGTCTTCTCATTCTGCCCCTGTTTTGGGGTACGAAGAGCCGAAATACATTTATTCCAGGCCAATACTTCATTTTTCCGCCGAATCGATCTCTGCTTATTGCATTTTGGCCTTTCGTCATCACGTTTTTGTGGAATCAGATGAAACAACTGCATTTTGGCCCTTAGCCCGCCCCTTTGGAAATACATTGCGCTTCACCGATTCTCCCTCTAAGGAGTTAAAGAACGCTGCAGCAGGCAGCGTCCCTCCTTGCATCTACGCCGTTCTTACAATCTAGTTTACATCTCGATACGCAGCCTCTCTTCGCCCGAGCCGCCCCAAACGACCGTCAGCGCCTCCCCGTCCGCTTCCGCCCGCGGCGGGCGTTCCCACGCCGACGAATCGGACCCGGGTTCGCCGTAAACGGCGGTCGCCAGCCAGCCGACGGTTCCGGGCTGCAGGCTCGCGGTCACCGTCGGGATCACGGTCCGCGCGTGCAACACGTTCGTGTTGGCGTTCGGGTAAATCAGCTGCGCTTCCCCGGATCCGTGCAGCAGCCGGATTCCGCTGGCGCCCCAAGGGTACGAGACCCGCGCCTGACGGGATTCCGACTCGGCCGCCGCAGGCTGTGCGATCCGCGACCGCTCCGCCAAACTTTCCAAGCCGAGCGCGAAGCCCCCGTCGGCCAGATCCAAATACCGGCCCGTCTCGATCCGGTGCACCCGGACATGCCAAGGCGTTCCGGGGATCAGCCAAGTCCGGACCTCAACGTCCTTCCAAGGCTTCCAACGAAAATACAGCACGCCGTGATCTCGGATCTCCGACTCCTCCGCCGTCCGTTTGACCCGGTACATCCGGTCCCCCTCGCTCATCGCGAGCATGGAATCGAAGGCCCCCTGCGACAGTCCCCATTCGGCACGGGGAACGCTGAAGCCGAACATGTTGGAATACGCGAACTTCTCGTATTTGGCGGAGGTGTGCGTATGTTCGTTCGTGGAACGATGGCCGGCATTGAAAGCGACGACGTGCCGCTTCTCCTCTTGCCGGCAGATCACCAGGCGCGGAGCTTGCTGGATCGAAAGTTCCGGAAGACGGGGAAGCGGCAATTCCCCCGCCCGCCAGAACGGATGCTGTTCCGGCAGCGCCAGCGGGAGAAACGCCTTCAGCGCCCAATAGGGGGAACCCGGCGCGTTGTAATTTTCCGCCATGACCAGGTTCGGGTACGCGTATCCGATCGTCAGCGTGCCGTCGGCACGGAAAATCGGCTGCCGGAACCACCACCTCAAGTTGCGGAGCACGAGGCCTTTCATCACGCCCATCGGGAACGCTTCGACTTCGGCGTACGCCATGGCGGACCAGAACGCGGACTGCGCGAACCGGTACGTCAGGCTTCGGCCGAACGGCAGCGCGGAACCGTCCCCGGCGAACCAATGGATGAACGCTTGCGCGAAAACCGACGCTCGTTCCCGGTACATCCCCGCACGGATCGGATCCTCGTCTTTCATCCATACCGAATACAGCAGCCCGTAGAAATAGATCGCGAACGGAACGTAATAGTCGCAATGCGCCTGGGGACCGTCCGAATACCAGCCGTCCGACAGGTAATAGGCATCGATCCGGTCCAGGTGCTCGTTCATGCGCTTGGCATCGTAAGGCAGACCGGCTTTTTTGAACCCCAGGTTCACCATGACGTTGAAAAACTTCCAGTTGCAATCGTGCAGTTCCCGCCGGTTCATCTGGTTCAGCCAATCGTAAAACCGCTGCCGTTCCGGCACGCTGAGCGGCTCCCAGACCCGATCCGGAGCCAATGCCAGCGCGAAGCCCATCGCCGCCATTTCGACCAGCTTCTGGTCGTAGTCCCGAACGGCGTCCCAATACTCCGGATGGGCCGGGTCCGTCCCGTTGCGGATGCCCTGCGCGACGAGGTCCCACAGCGGAGAATCCCCGCCCCCCGCCGCCAAAGGCACAAGGCCCCAGAGAATCCGCGAAAATCCTTCCAGCTCGGCCGTTTCCGCCGCGCAGCCCGAGCCGGTAAAGCCGAGTTCCAGCCTCGTTCGCCCTTCGCTGAAATACGGAATGAGCGGCTCGCACAGCTGGCGGAGCGCCTCCCGCATATCCTTCCGCGTCACGAGCGGATTGTCCCGAATCGCCAAATCGAAAGCCCTCATGGAATCCCACTCCCTATGTCGGCAAACTCTTCTCTTTCCACTCCAACCGGATCTCGACGGCGACGGAATCCCGATTCTTCCGCTCTACGGCCGACAAATCGACGAGATACAAGATTTCCTTGCCGAGCCGGTTTTCCAAGAACCGTTCTTGCCCGAGCTCCGGCGCAAGTTGCTTCGGATCGAATCGGATATTGAGAACCGCCCCCTCTCGGCCCGTTATCCGGATCAGCCCCTCCCCCGCCGTTTCCGGCTTCCGGAAAGAAACGAACCGTTCCCGGAACGCGCCGGCATAACCGCCGACATACGCATAATCGTCCCGCAGTCTCAGCAAACCCTGTTGCTTGTCAAAATAAAACCGGCGGACGAGGGACCGGAGATTCTCATTCCCGTAAGCGGCCGCGAGCTCCAGTTCGAACACCGTTCGGGAATCGGCAAAATCGGCGTGGCGCACGACTGCCCGGCGTTCCGATCCGGCCCGTTGGAAATCCCCGTCCACGACCGGCACCGAATGGCCGTGCGAGCCGTTATAAATCAACTCGTATCGGCCTTCGCCGAAATATTCTCTCGTATAGACGCCGGATCCCGGATCGGCGAGCAGCTGTTCGCCGTCCGCCAGCAGGATGAAGCTGCCCGCGTCGTTGTGGTTGTGCGGTTCGCCGTTATGGCCGCCTTTCGCGGAAAAGCCGACGCTGCGGTTCCCCATCCGGCCCCGGCAGACGACGATTTGCGCGTCGGGCATATATTCGACCGCTTCGCCCAGCTCGCCGTCCGCGAACGCTTCTTCGTACCAAGCGAGATTGCGGATCGCATGCATCCACCGGAAACAGTCGTCGCCGAGTACGCCGGCTTCGCACGCCCGGCTGGGAACCTCCACGTCCGCAAAGCGCCGCCTCAGGTAATGCGTCAATCCCGGCTGGAATTCCCCCGCGTCCGAACTGTCCGAATAGCTGATCACGGTGTGGCCGTCCAAGTAGCATTTCTGCTGGAACCGGGCGATGCGGCGGATTTTCTCCCCCTGCAGCAGATCGACGATTCCTCCTGTCCGCTGCGACAGCAGGCTCGCGAACGCCACGTAAAACCCGAAGCCATAGGTCCAATATTTCAAGCCTTCCAGACAGGCGCCGTCCTCGGGGAAGCCGGCGATAAAACCTTCCATCGTGCTGACCGCCCGATGCAGCAGCGGCGCCAGGATGTCATCCTCCCGGATCAGGTACATCGCGGCGGCCCCCACCGAACCGGCGCAGACGGCCGCCCAGTTCATGTCCGTCGTCTCCCACCACGCGGCGGGCGAGAGGGAAGCGTAAGGCCCCAGCACCCTCGACCGGATTTCCCGGCGGACCCGCTCCGCGACCAAGGGAGACAGCCGTTCTTCCATTAAACATACGATTTCTGCCAAATAAAACGCGGTTTCCGCCGCGAACAAGTCGATAACCGTCCGGTGCTCCGCCGCCGGGTCCAGGCTGCGTCCTCCCAAATGGGCAGGCAAGCACCACGTATACTCGCCGCAAATCGCCCAGAGGACGTCTTCCAACGCCGCCAGCGCCCCGGACGCCTCTCGTCCCGTCCCCGACGACGCCTCGAAGGCTGCGCTTGCGCGGCCGTCTTCCGCCAGCGCCCCGGATGCACCCCGACCATCCCCCGCCAGCGCCAAAACCGCGAAAACGCCCATCCGCTTGCGGCGTTCGAAATACGCGGCTTGATACGCCTCGCGGTCCCCCGTCGTGTCGTACAGCCGGTACAGGCGAAACGGAAGGTCCGGAATCTCCTGCTCCGACAGCCGATCGCCCAACGCCCGGAACTCCGCGTACCGTGCAGCCGGCAGCCGCAGATTCCTCGCTTCCGCGAACAGCGCCCGGCGCCCGTCCCCGCCGGCCATCTCCGTTCCGATACGCAACGCGGCCCATACTTCCCCCATGTTCATGACGCGAACCCCTCTCGGCGCGGGTCTCACCCAATCTACTGGGACAACCGGTACTCTTTCGGCGAAAACCCGTAGACCGACTTGAAAATTTTGATAAAATAGCTCGTGTTGTCGTAGCCGAGCGCTTCTCCGATCTGTTCGATGCTTTTGCCGGTATGGTCCAGCAGTTCCTTGGCTTTCTCCATCTTCTGCCGGGTGACGTATTCGATGAACGTTTCCCCGGTCTCCTGCTTGAAGATCCGGCTGAAATGGCTCGGATTCAAGTGCAGCGCCAGCGCCGCTTCCTCCATGCCGATCTTCTCGTGCAGCCGCGCCGCCACGTATTTCTTCGCCTCGCGGATTTCGGGCCGCGCGGATTCCCGCTTCAGCGTCCGGACGAGCCGGATTTTCTCCTCGACGAAAGCGGCCAGGAAATCCTCCACTTCATAGATCGATTCCATCCCCAGCACTTGCCGGTGAAGGTCCTGGATCGATTCCCCGTCGTCGAAGTCCTGCAGGGACTTGAATTTCACTTCGATGTCGAGCAGCAGCTTGATCAGCCACGTCCGCACCGTTTCGGCCGGATACCGTTCGTCCCTCAGCAGCTGCATCCATTCCCGGACGACCATCCGGTACGGATCGGATTCGTTCGTGATGGCATGCCGGAAATCGTCGATCGCTTTCTGGTAATGAGAGAAAATATCGCTCGGCGAAGTGCGGAACGCATTCCATTTGTAGACGGTGCCTTCCGAAGCGTAGAAGCGCTGGTCCACGGACTCCAGCAAAGCGGTCAGGCTTTTCTTCCATTCCTGGGGCGCAGAGACCGCCTGGCCCGTCACGGCGGATACGGCGATGCCCAGTTCGCCGAAAGCGGAAAGCAGCTTCGTCAAACGCCCGCGGACGATCTCGTATTGGTTGACCTTAAGGGATTTCGGATACGGAAACAGGATGAACCGGATTTTGGGGCTGAACCGGAAGCTGACGCCGATGCCCGGCTTGTCGATCAGTTCGTCCAGCGCGTTGTCGAACGCGTAGGTCAGCAGTTCCTCCGTGCCGAAACGGGCCAGCAGCCCGGAATAGCGGTTCGGATACAGGAGCACCGGCAAATACGGAACCGTCCGGTCGGCGATGCCGAAATCTTTCAGCTCGGCCAGCCATTTCTGTTCGCCCACGATCGGGTTGCGGATCGTGTTCCGGATGAATTCCGACTTGATGGCCGCGTTCCCTTGATCCAGCGCCCGGGACAACGATTCGGTCTTGTCCCGCGCCTCGGACCTCGCTTCGATTAGGCGAACGATTTTGCGAAGCAGCTCGGTCAGTTCTTCCGGCTGCAGCGATTCTTTATGGATGTAATCGGTGACCCCAAGCTTGATCGCTTCCCTGACGTAATGGAATTCGTCGTGGCAGGAGAGGATCACGACCTCCAGGTCCGGATTCTCCGCTTTGGCTGACGCGATCAGCTCCAGCCCGTTCAACTTGGGCATGCCGATATCCGAAATCAAGATGCCGGGGCGGTTCGTCCGGCACGCCTCGAGGGCTTCCACTCCGTCCGAGCATTGAGCCGCGACGGCAAGGCCCAGCTCGCCCCAAGGCACGGTCTGGGCCAGAAATTCGAGCACCGGATATTGATCGTCCGCCACGATGACTTTAATCACGAGCCGTTCCCTCCATTCGGGGAAGCATCAAATCCACGCGGGTTCCCATCCCTTCCGCGCTGTCGATCCGGACGGAAAACCGCTCTCCGTACAGCATAATCAGCCGGTCGTACACGTTCGCGAGCCCGATGCCGGACATGCCGTCCGGCTCTTCCGCGGCTCGGTTCAGCGCCGCGCGAGGGTTCAGCTTTTCTTTCAATCGGCCGAGCGCCTCCGGGTTCATGCCCGCTCCGTTGTCTTGCACGGAGAGGCAAAGGCTGTCCCCTGCAATAACCGAACGAATGGCGATCGTCCCTTCTCCCCCGTCCAACCCGTGCTTTAACGCGTTTTCGATGATCGGCTGCAACGTGAACCGGGGCACGAGCACTCGTTTCGTTTCCTCATCCAGGTCCAATTCATAACGGAACGGGGTTTTCATGGCCGATTTCATCAGCTCCATGTAGGAGACTGCGATGGCCGCTTCCTCCTCCAGTTCGACCATCTTGTCCTGCCGCTGGATCGTCATCCGCAGGAGGCGGGACAAGTTGCGGAGCAAATCGGCGTTTTCCCGGTCTCCCTTCAGTTGGATCCGCATCCGGATCGAGTTCAGGATGTTGAACAGGAAATGGGGGCTGATCTGCGCCTGCAGCATGGACAGCTCGGCCTTGCGCGCCTGTTCCTGCTCGCGCTGGATTTGCCGGAACATTTCCTCGATCCGGTCCAGCATGTGGTCGAAGGAGCGGCCCAGCTTCCCGATCTCGGTCTTCCCGCGCACCTCCGAACGGACGGACAGGTTGCCCGACTCGATGCTGGAGGCGACTTCGCCGAGCCGGATGATCGGCTGGGTGAACCTGCGCAGCAGCAGGATGAGGATGACGACGAAAATGAGAATGAACACCACTTGCCAGAAGAAGTTCGTGAAATAAATGCGGTTGATGCCCGCCGTCGCCTTGGCGTACGGCATCAGGCTGACCAGCGTCCACCCGTTGAAGGGAAGGGAATCGGTCACGTACATGTAATCTTTGCCGCCGACCGTCACGACGGGATTCGCCCGCGGTTGCTGCACTTCCCGGTACGCGTCGAAGGGAGACCCCGGCCGATCGCCGGACAAGATCGTCCCCCGATCGTCCAACAGATAGATGCTTTGGTCGGCGTAACTCTCGAACAAGGAACGGATCCGGGTTTCCGTAATGCTGACGACGACGTAGGCGTAGATCCCCTTGGTCGTGCGGAACGCCCGCGCGAACGTAATCAGGTGGGGGTCGGGCTCGACGCTCTGTTCCAGGTAATTGGGCTGCAGCCCGACCCAGTAATTCTCGTAGGTCGACGTACGGTTAAGCCGCTCAAACCAAGGCTCCCGATAAAATTGGATCGGCGTGAACTTGAACATGCCGTAGTTGGTGAAAAACCGGTTATCCGTCGTGAGAACGGTGACGTAGACGCCGGCTTTATCGTGCGTGAGATTCGTCAGCTTTTCGTTGATCATCGTCACGCTCGTCTCGGGGTTCGAATAGGTCGCGCTTTTCAGATAAGGCGTGACCGATGGGTCGAATTCGATGCTGTTCGCGATGCTGTACAAGCCTTCCACGATATTGACCAGCTGCGACTTCACGAATTTGAGGGATTCCGACGAGTTGCGCTCCGCTTGCGCTTTGATGAGATGGTTCGTGTTCATGTTTCCGATCCACAGGGAGATGGACAGCGGAATGATCAGGCACAGCAGGGAAGTGATCATCAATTGATAGCGCAACGAGGATTTCAGGAATGCCCTTTTCATGTCCGCCCTCCTCTCTACGACTCCATTGTAAGTCACCTTTCCGGGATCGGAAAAGGAAAACAAGGACCCGCGAAGCCGGGCCCTTGTCCGCGAAATGCGGTCCGGTTATTGCTTGTTGGCCGCGATGAGGTCCTTGACCCTCTGCTGCGCGTTTTTCACCGCGGTGTCCAAGTCCTCGTTGCCCAGCAGCATTTTCTCCATTTCGTCCGTGATCGCTTTATCCAGTTCGCCTTGGTAAGGAACGGAGATGTACAGCTTCGCCGGCTTCGTCACGCTGAGCACGTACTTCAGCGACTCCTTGTCGATCAGCTTTTCCGCGTCCGGTCCGGCGGTCAGGGTGTCGATCGTCTGGCCCACGTCGATTTTCTTGGAGGCCGTCAAGTATTTGCCTTGCAGGGCCAATCCGTCGGAAGTCATCCATTTGATGAACGTATACGCCGCTTCTTTATGCTTCGATTTCGAGTAGACCGCCCAGAAATCGCCGTCGGTCTTGCTCGCGATCGGATCGCCCGCTTTGGCGGTCGGATACGGCGCGAACGCGGTTTTGAACGTTTGCTTGATCGGCCCGTTGCCCGCGGCTTCCGGAATCATCCAGGAGCCGATCTCGATCATGCTGGCCTGGCCGTTCATATAAACGTTGCGGTAGTTCAGCTTCTGGCTGATGGTGTCTTCATAGGGAACGGCGGAGCCGTCTTTCTTGGCCCGGTCCCGGATGGCGAAACCTTGGCGGAACAATTCGTTGTCCACGTTCGGCGTGCCGTCGGATTTGACCACGTTGTTGTTTTCCGGTTGGCCCATGAGGGGCAGGATGCTGTAGTCCACCCACGTATGGAAATACGTGCCGTAATGCTTCTGCGCGCCTTCGCCGTGCGTCAGCTTCTTCGCGTAGTCGAGGTACTCGTCCCACGTCCACTGTTTCGGCACCGGAAGGTTTGCTTTGTCCAGGTCGTCTTTGTTCAGCAGGACGAAATACTGGTTCAATTTCCCCGGCAAGGCGTAGTATTTGCCGTCGATCGACGTGTCGGAGACGTATTCGGCTTCGTAATTGACCCCGTCCTCGGACAAATAGTCGTTCAGCGGCTCGAGCAGCCCCAGCGCCGCGCGTTGGGCGTAGTTGGTCGGGCTGTTCAGGATCATGACGTCGATGTCTTCGCCGGATGCGGCGGCGAGGTCGATTTTCTTCATCGTCTCGTTCGCGTCGTTCAGCACGCCGACGACGGATTCGATTTTGATGTTCGGGTGCTGTTTGGTGAATTCGGCGAACACCTGGTCGAACTTCTCGATTTTGTCGTCGTACCAATGGTACACCTTGAGCGTGACTTGCTCTTCCGCCGCGGACGGGCTGGGCGAGCTGGGCGAGCTGCCGGGACTGCTGGAGCCGCCGGCTGCCGGGGCGGATGCGGAAGGGCTGGAATCGCCCGATTTCGATCCTCCGCAGGCGGAGAGCATGGCGGCCATCAAGATGACGGCGATCCCCAAGTTCCCGATCCTTCTCTTCATCATGGTAGAAATGCCTCCCTTGGTCTGTTATCGCTTACAACGTGCATCTTAGCATCCGCCTCCGAGGCGGGACATCCAACAAAATTTTCGCTTCCGGAAATATTTTGACTATCCTTTCACGCCGCCGAACGAGATGCCTTCGATGACTTGTTTCTGGCCCACGACGAAAATGACCAGTAGCGGAACGATCGCGGATACGGTTCCCGCCATGATGAGCGCATAGTGCTGCGTATACATGTCGGCGAATTTGCGCATCGCCAGCTGCAGCGTGTACAGGCCGTCGGAACGCAGGAAAATGAGCGGATTCTGGTAATCGTTCCAGGTCCAGATGAACCGGAGGATGGCATACGTCGCGACGGCGGGTTTCACCAGCGGCAGCGCGATGCTGACGAACGTGCGGATGTGGCCGGCGCCGTCCAGCTTGGCCGATTCCAAATATTCCGGGTGCAGTCCTAAGAAAAACTGCCGCAGCATGAAGGTGCCGAATACGCTGAAGCTTCCCAGCAGGACGAGCCCGAAGTGGCTGTCGAACAAGCCGAGCCAGCGGTACAGCACGAACTGGGGAACGAGGATGGCTTGCGCCGGCACCATGTAGGTGGCCAGCACGACCATGAACAGCACGCCCCGCCCGCGGAATCGGATGACGGAGAAGCCGTAGGCCGCCATGCTCGAGACACAGACGGAAATGGCGGTCGTGGCGAGCGTGACTTTGATCGTGTTCCAATAATAGTGGGCGAACGGATATTGCCCGTTCCAGACGTCCGTATAGTTCTGAACGGCGTTCCAGGTGGAGGGAATCCATTCGATCGGATAGTTGAACACGTCCGCTTCGAGCTTGAACGACGTCGACACCATCCAAAGAAACGGAAGCAGGAAAACGATCCCCAGAATCGCGACCAGCACGGTCCATGCGATCTTCCCGAACGGAACGGTTCTTTTCGTTGCCGCGGTTTGTTCCGTCATTGGTAGTTCACCCACTTTTTCTGAGCCAGCCATTGCAGTCCCGTGATCGCCAGCGTAAGGATCAGCAGCACGACCGCCATCGAGGAAGCGTAGCCCGTCTTGAGATTGTTGAACGCCGAATCGTAGAGATAATAGACGATAACGGACGTGGAGCCGGCGGGACCGCCGGCCGTCAGCACCGCGATCAGGTCGAAAATCCGGAACGAATAGATCACCCCGGTTACGAGAAGGAAGAACGAGGTCGGCGACAGCAGCGGCACCGTGATCGACCGGAACTTGTGCCAGGCGTTCGCCCCGTCGATGTCGGCGGATTCATAAAGATCCTTCGGGATGTTCTGCAATCCTGCCAGATAGATGATCAAATAGAACCCGATGCTGACCCATACCTGGATCATCATGACGGAGATGAGGGCGTAATGCGTATCCGCGAGCCACTTGGGCGGGTTGCCCACGCCGAGCGAAATCAGCGCCTGGTTCACCGGACCGTAGGACGGATGGAACAGCACCTGGTAGACGATGGCGACCGCCACGATGCTGGAGATATAGGGCATGAAAAAGACGACTTTGAACAGGTCCTTCAGGAACACGTGCTTGTTCAGCACGATCGCGAGCAAGAGCGATAAAATCATGGTGACCGGTATCGTGACCAGCAGGTAGAAATTGTTCTGCAGCGACTTCAGGAAAATCGGATCGCGGAACAGGCGTTCGAAGTTGTCGAGCCCGTTCCACTTGATTTTGTCGAGTCCGGCGATGAAGCTCCAATCCGTGATGCTCAGCGCGATGACGGCGAGGATCGGCAGTACCGTGAAGACGAACACGCCCAGGAACATCGGGCCGATGAACAAGTACCCGTACAACGTCTCCTTCAAGCGCTGCCGGCTTCGGCGGGGAGCGGCGGATAAGGGGATGCCCGCGCCCGTTCGGCTGATCTGGCTCATGGTTGCACCTCTCTCTCTAGGGTTGCTTCCATTCTAAAGAGGTTGCCGCGCAAATACATGAAACTTTCTTTGCAATTTCGGAAGATTTATTGCGGATGCCGCGAATGAACTTGCAAAAATGTTTTCGAATCCGAAAAATCCGTTGCTAATGTTCCGATCGTTCGATTTATATAATGAAGCTAAACATGTGCAGAGGGAAGGTCGAGGAAACTGAGCGTTTTCGATGCGGAGCGGATTTGGAGCAAAATCGTGAAAAAAACGGAAGACATGATCGAGGATATCGGGGAGCGCTGCCCCCATGTCGCCCGGGACGACGGGCATTACGACGACGCCCCGGCGGATTGGTGGACATCCGGCTTCTGGCCGGGCATGCTGTGGATCGTCTATGACCGGACCCGGATCGAACGATTCCGTGCGGCGGCTTGGGAAGGGGATGCCAAGCTGGAACGGCTGTTCCTTGAGCCGAACGATTTCTATCACGACGTAGGCTTTCAATTCCTGCCGACGGCGGCGGCCAAGCACATGATCACGGGCGATGCCGAAGGCAAGCGCCGGGCGCTGGCCGCGGCCGTGTTCCTTGCCGGGCGGTACAATCCCGCCGGCCGGTTCATCCGGGCCTGGAACGGAGCGGACCATACCGGGTGGGCGATCATCGACTGCTGCATGAACTTGTCGCTGCTGTTCTGGGCTTCGCGGGAGTCCGGCGATCCGCGGTTCGCGCATATCGCGAAGGCCCACGCGGACACCGTGCTGGACCATTTCCTCCGTCCGGACGGCTCGAGCCGGCATATCGCCGTCTTCGACCCGCTCACCGGACGATTCCTACGCGCCGACGGCGGGCAAGGCTTCGGTCCGGATTCCGCCTGGAGCCGCGGACAAGCTTGGGCGCTGTACGGCTTGTCCAATATCTACAAGCATACGGGCGAAAGCAAGTATTTGGAAGCGGCGCTCAGGTCCGCCTATCATTTCCTCGCTTGCCTGCCGGAAGATTCGATCCCGCTTTGGGATTTCCGGCTGCCCGATCCGGACGGCCAGCCGCGGGACACGTCCGCCGCCGCTATCGCGGCGTCCGGGCTGCTCGAGCTCGCCGCCTTGACGCCGGCTCCGATCGGCCGCACCTTCCGGGAGGGGGCCGTTCGGATCCTGGCGTCGCTGACCGAGCGGCATTCCGCTCTGGACCGCGACGGCTATCATGCGCTGCTGACCGGCGGGACCGGGCACGTGCCGGAGAACAAGAACATCCATGTATCGTTGATCTATGGGGATTATTTCTACTTAGAAGCGATCGCCAAACTGACGGGATGGGAACGGAGGTTTTTCTGAGGAGGAGACTCTCGGGAAAGCGGTCTTATTCATGCCCGCTTTTTATACGCCCTCATCGCGAAGAGATAAGCCG
>NZ_JAQZSJ010000008.1 GCF_029360585.1 Cohnella caldifontis
TCGCTTGAAATCGTCCGAAAGTGCCGGCGTTATCCGATTTTCTCGTACATCTCGCTTGAAATCGACCGAAAGTGCCGGCGTTGTCCGACTTTCTCGGACATCCCGCTTGAAAACCCTCGAAAGTGCCGGCGATGTCCGTCTTTCTCGGACATCTCAATTGAAAATCAACCGAAAGTGCCGGCGTTGTCCGATTTTCTCGTACATCTCGCTTGAAATCGTCCGAAAGCGCCGGCGTTATCCGATTTTCTCGTACATCTCGCTTGAAATCGTCCGAAAGCGCCGGCGTTATCCGATTTTCTCGTACATCTCGCTTGAAATCGTCCGAAAGTGCCGGCGTTGTCCGACTTTCTCGGACATCCCGCTTGAAATCCCTCGAAAGTGCCGGCGATGTCCGACTTTCTCGGACATCTCAATTGAAAATCAACCGAAAGTGCCGGCGTTGTCCGACATTCTCGGACATCTCGCTTGAAATCGTCCGAAAGTGCCGGCGTTGTCCGACTTTCTCGGACATCCAGCTTGAAATCGACCGAAAGTGCCGGCGTTGTCCGACTTTTCCGTACATCGACCCGAGAAATATCACGATCCTTCCAACAGCCTGATTGCCGCATCGGCGTAACATCCGTTTCCCATCTCGAACTTCTGTTTTCCCTTCTCAATCGTCGGATATCCCATCTCCCCAAAGTTTCTTATCCCATTCAGACGCGGGATTTCAGCTTTTTGCCGGTGGGTCGGATTGACTAAATGACATAAATGACATAACATTAGAAGCAATACAGATCGCAAAAGGAGATCCCCGATGAACAACGACCGGCAACCGTTATATATGCAGATCCAAGAGCATTTCAAAGATTTGATCCAGACAGGCCGATTGAAGGAGAACGATAAAATTCCGTCCGAGAAAGAATTGATGGAACAGTTCGAGGTCAGCAGGATCACGGTCGCCAACGCTCTGATTCAACTGGCGAAGGACGGCTGGATTTACCGGATCCCGGGGCGGGGGAGCTTTGTCAGTCCGGACCTCGGCCGGCGCTTGTCCGCTTCGGATTCCCGTCCGGAGACCGGCGCGGCGTTGCCGGTTTCACCGGCGGCGGCTTCGTACCGGTCGTCCCCGGCGAAGATCATCGGGCTCATCATGCCCGTGTTGGTCGATTATTTCGCGCTGCGATTGATTCACGGCATGAACAGTATTCTGGAGAAAAGCCCTTATCGCCTGCAGATCGTGCAAACGTTCAACTCCGTCGAGCGGGAGAAAGAAGCGATCCTCGATCTGATCGACAAAGGAGCGGCCGGACTCATCATCTTCCCGTGCGACGCGGAAACCTATAACGAAGAAATTTTGGCGCTTAAGCTGAGGGGATATCCGTTCGTGCTGATCGATCGATATTTCCATGGGGTAGAGACGAACGTCGTCCGCAGCGACGGCTTCATCGGCGGAAAGCTGGCCGTGGATTGCCTCTGGGAACTCGGACATCGGGATATCGCGATTTGCTCCGACTCCCCGCTCGCGACGATTACGGTAGAGGACCGGATCAACGGGTACATGGAAGCGTTGAAACAGAAGAAGGCCATGATCAACCCGGCTCTCATCCTGACCGAGTTCACCGTCGACTACAAAGGCGTCGACAAGGGGCATCCGTTGTTCCGTTTCGTCAAAAACCGGATGGCCACGGCCTACATTACGCTGAACGGACGGTTAGGCCTGCACATTTCCGCGATCTGCCGCCAGCTCGGCCTTCGGGTTCCGGAGGACGTTTCCATTCTCAGCTTCGACGATCCTTCGCCTGAGCTCGAGGACTCCAGCTTTTTCTCGCATATCGCCCAATCCGAGTTCGAAATGGGAGCGGAGGCGGTCAATATCCTGCTGGATATTCTTCGGGATCCGGGAAATTCGGCAGAAACGAAGTTCCGCAAAATCGTCTTGCAGCCTGAACTGGTCCAGCGCCGTTCGACCGGGCCGGTTCCGGTCGGGAAGAAGTAATAGGGAAAGGGTTCATTTTTCGCACTTGCGAGATTTCATGCGCAAGTGCTTTTTTTATTCGGATTGGGCTTACGCATGGGGCGGGGAATTGTGTAAAAAAGTTTCCTAACAGCGCATTGATGGCGGGTTCTGCGAGGGAATTGTGTAAAAAAATTACATAACTACGCGGGGTTGGCGGGGTTGGCGGGTTTCGTGGAGAGTTGTGTAAAAAAGTTACATAACTACGCGGGGTTGGCGGGTTCTGCGAAGGAGTTGTGTAAAAAAGTTGCTTAACTGCGTGAAGTTGGCGGGTTCTGCGAAAGGGTTCAACTTCGCGGGGGTTGCTTATCTAGAGACGGGCAGTGCGAACGAAAGGGGGGCGTTTAAGGACAAAGAATCTGCGGTGCATCTCCCGCATGCAATAGGCATGCCCGGTCGGTTTCATATCTATCCTATGCGGTGAAGTTACCCTTGTCCTTGGAATCCGATCATGCCTTCGAAAGGAGGTCGTTTCCTCTAGGTCCCCCCACATTCCGCGCCGTTTCACGAAAATGCGCTTCACCCATCCTCGATTCGATCACACCTTGACTTAAATGACATATATAAATATAGTAAATAATACAATTAAGGGATGGAGTCTTTTTCCAAAGGGGTGCTGTGATGAGAAGGCATAGGGACGGCGTCATTGCCGCGGCGATCCTGACGCCGATGTTCCTGTTTTGGCTGGTGGTGTCCGGATTCCCCACGTTATTCGGTTTCTTCCTCGGTTTCTTCGATTGGGTAGGCTTGAACGATAAGCCGAATTTCATCTGGCTGGACAACTTCGCCCATTTCTTCCGCGACCCGGTGTACACGCACGCGCTGTGGCGATCGATCTGGCTGGGCGGGCTCGTGACGGCCGTCACGCTCGCCGCCGGTTTCGGCGCGGCGCTGCTCATGAATCTGCCGCTGTTCGGCAAAGGGGTGTACCGGTCGATCTGGTACATTCCCGCCGTTACGTCCACGGTCGCCACGACCCAAGTGTTCAACATCTTCCTGGACACCAACAACGGCGTGATCAACAACATTTTGAAAGCGCTTGGCAAAGAGCCGATCGTCTGGCAGTATTCGGCGTCCTGGGGCATTTTCTGGATCGTCGTGTACTCCGTCTGGAAAGGGGTCGGGGGAGCCGCGCTCATCTGGCTGGCGGGACTGCAGTCTGTCGATCCCGTCCTGTACGAGGCGGCGGACATCGACGGCGCGGGGCGGTGGGGGAGGCTGCGGTACGTTACGCTGCCCGGGCTGAAGCCGATCGCGACGTATATCGTCATCACCAGCCTGATCGGCGCCATCCAAATCTACGAGCAGGTGCTGTTCATCACGAACGGCGGTCCGTACGGGCAGACGGAGGTGCTCGTGTTCCGGATCTACCGCGACGGTTTCTGGGATTTCAATCTGGGCATGGCCGGCGCTTCGTCGCTGATCATGGGGATCATCGTCATCGTCGTCACGGTGATCTATTACTCCTGGTCGACCCAATCGGATCGAAGGACGACGATTCCGGTCAAGCCGCTGAAAGGAGGAAGGTAACCCGTGAACGAACCGCTGCGGATCAAATGGAAAAAACGGCTCGCGCCCATCCATCTGCTGGGGCATGCGGTGCTGCTCGGCTTCGGGCTCGTCCTGCTTTATCCGCTCGTCTTCATGGTGTTGTCGGGCTTCTTCAACAAAACCGAATTCATGCAAACGATCCTCGGCGTGTTCCCGACCCCCAAGGAACCGACGCTCGCCAACTACAAGTCGCTGATCTTGGGCTCGAAAGACGCGGCGGTCACGACGTACCTCGCGAACTCGGTCATCCGCACGGCCTACAACACGATTTGGGCGCTGCTGACGTCTTTTCTGGCCGGCTACGTGTTCGCGCGGCTGAAGTTCAAAGGCAAGGACCAGCTGTTCCTGGTCCTGCTCGCCACGCAAATGATCCCGGGGACGCTGGCGATCATTCCGACTTACCTGGAATTCGCGAGGTTCCCGTTTGCCGGAGGCAATGACGTTTTCACCGGCGGGACGGGCATTTTGAACACGTGGTGGGTGTATTTGATCGGCGGCCCCGCCATCAATATCATGGGCACCTTCCTGGTCAAGCAATCGCTGGAAAAGGTGCCGATCGAGCTGGACGAGGCGGCGATCATGGACGGGGCGGGCACGATGCGGATCATATTCGGGATCTTGCTGCCGCTGCAGCTGCCGATCATGGCGTTCATCGCCATCACGACGGCGCTCGGGACGTGGAACGACTTCGTGACGCCGTTCTTCTATACGACCAGCGACGGGCTGCAGACGCTTCCCGCCGCCATCACCCGGATTTCTTCCGTCGGGGCCAGCCCGGGAGCCGTCATCAACTACCCCATGATCATTACGCTGAGCCTCGGGATCACGCTGCCGGCCCTGCTCATTTTTTTCTTTTTCCAAAAGTACATCGTGCAGGGGCTGGCGAATACGGGGATCAAGGGATAGACATTCGATCAAAAATAATATTTGTACTACAAAAGATATATAAGACATATTGAATATGGTAAAACGATGTGGTATCGTAGGCTTGAAAATGATTCTAGAAATGGAGGGTTTCGGGATGAAGTTCAAGAAAACGGGGGCAGCCGCGCTGGCCATGCTGCTGTCGATCGGCTTGGCGGCCTGTGGAGGGGGCGGCGGTTCGAACTCGGATGCCGGCCAAAGCGGAAGCCCAAGCGCGAATCCGAGCGCCAGCCAAGGGGGCGCCCAGACTTCCGATTCCGGATCGAACGGCGGCGTCGCCATAACGGTGCTGAACGAAGGGGCCGTCGGCATCGGCGTCGGCGCGGTCACCGACCTGCTGCCGGCGAAAAAGAAATCGTTGATGGCGGACGAAACGCTCAAGCCGAAGCCTCAGGAAGCGGACTTCAACTACACGCCCGGCAACCCGGTCAACCCGAACGTTTTCCCGTACTTGTATCAATCGATCATCAACGACAAGCTGAAAAGCAAAAACATCGCGCTGAAAACCGAAGACTGGGGCTGGGGCGAGCCGCTGATCCAGAAGCAGACGGCGGGCTTCCTGGCCGGCAACATGCCCGACATCATCGTCGGGGAAACCCAGATGCCCGGTTTCGCCCAGCAGGGACTGCTCGAGCCGTTCCCGGACGACATGGCGCAATATATCCGCGACAATATCGCGCCGGCGGCCTGGAAGCCGATGGAGGTGGACGGGAAGATCTACGGCTTCGCCTCGCAGCCGGGCGTGAACAGCCTGTTCTGGAACAAGAAGCTCGTTAAGGAAGCGGGGCTGGATCCCGACAAGGCGCCGGCTACGTGGGAGGAACTGTCGGCGAACCTCCGCCGGGTGACGGAAGCGGGCAAGGGCAAGTTTTACGGCGGCGGCGTATACGCGGGACCGAACGCCGGGGGTTACTTGCGGTTCGGAACCCTTCTCGTCATCAACAACGGGGGCTTCGCGGACGGACAGGGGAAACCGACGTTCAACAGCGACGCCAACGTGGAGACGGTCACGTTCCTGCGCGAGCTGGGCCAGTACCACCCCGCAGGCTTGATGGTCAACACGAACGAAGGCACCTATTTCGACGCCTTCAAGAAAGAACAAATCGCTTACCTGATCGACGGACCGTGGCGCGCCATCGAAAGCGCCTCGCTCGGCATCGACTACGGCATGGCGCCCATCCCGCTCTCCTCCGACGGCAAACCCGGCAACATCACGATCGGGGCGGCGTTCCATTCCGTGCCGAAATCGGCCAAGAACAAAGAAGCCGCGTTCGAATACATCAAAGCGATGTACAGTCCGGAAATCCAGACGTTGATCGCCGACACCGGCGTGCGGTCCCCGGTCCTGAAATCGGTCGCCGAATCGTCGGATTATCAGCAGAAGCATCCGGAAATGTACCAGCACTACCTGGCCATGGCCGGCAATGTGCAGGGACTCCCGACATTCCCGAAGGAAAGCTCGAAGGTGTGGCAAATATTCGGGGACGCCGTCACGAAAGCCATCATGACCAAAGGCGACGTCAAATCGATCCTGGACGACGCGCAGCAGAAGGCGGAGGCCTCTATTAAATAAATCCCCCGGGATCCACAGGATGGGAGCATGAAGCATGCCGTACGAACCGAATCCGACCATCATGAACAAGGCGAGGCGGACGTTGTCCGAACTGCAGGAAGCCGTGTACGAGCCGATGGCGGCGCTCGCCGTAACCGCATGGGTGACGAAAGAACCGGTGCCTTACTCGGAGCGGGAAAGCGGCAGGCGGATCACTCTGCGGCCCGGAGACAAATGGGGAGACTTGTGGGACTGCGCCTGGTTCCGGTTCGAGGGGGTCGTGCCGAATTCCCTGAAGGGCCGTAAAGTCGTGCTGTTGATCGACGTGAATGGCGAGCTGTGCCTGGTGGACGGCGAAGGCACTCCCCTCCAGGGCCTCACGAACGTGAACTCGGAATTCGACCTCAGCCTCGGCTTGCCGGGCAAGAGGGTCGTGGACGTCAGCCCGTCGGCCCAAGGCGGGGAGATCATCGATCTGTGGGGGGACGCGGGCTGCAACGACCTGTTCGGCCGGTATCGGAGCGGCACGCTGAAGGAAGCGGAGATCGCGGTCTGCCGGGAAGACGTCCGGCGGCTGTACCATGATTTCGAAGTGCTGATCGAGCTCGCCGATCAATTGCCGGACGGCAGCGCGAGGAAAGCGCGCGTCTGCCAATGCTTGTACGAGGCTTCGAACGCGCTCGCCTCGATCGACGCCGAAAGCGTCCGCCGCGCGTCCGAGATCGTGGCGGAAGAGCTGGCCAAGCGCGGCGGGGATCCGGAGCTGACGGTCAGCGCGATCGGCCACGCGCACATTGACCTGGCGTGGCTGTGGCCGATCCGCGAAACGATCCGCAAAGGCGCCCGGACGTTCTCCACCGCGCTGCGCAACCTGGAGAAATACCCGGACTACGTGTTCGGAGCCAGCCAGCCGCAGCTGTATCAGTGGATCAAGGAACGCTATCCGAAGCTGTATGAGCAGGTCAAAGAGCGCGTTCGGGAAGGCCGCTGGGAGGCGCAGGGCGCGATGTGGGTGGAGCCGGACGCGAACGTGCCCGGCGGCGAGGCGCTGGTCCGGCAAGTCCTGTACGGCAAGCGGTTTTTTCGGCAGGAGTTCGGCCGGGACGTCCGGGTGCTGTGGCTCCCCGACGTCTTCGGGTACGCCGGAAGCCTCCCCCAGATCCTGAAGAAGTCCGGAGTCGACTTCATGATGACCCAGAAGCTGTCCTGGAACGCGTACAACGCGCACCCGCACCACAGCTTCTGGTGGGAAGGCATCGACGGTACCCGGGTGCTCGCGCATCTTCCGCCGGAGGATACGTACAACAGCCCCGCCGCGCCGCGGTCGCTGGCGAAGATCGAGCGGAACTACGCGGACAAGAACGTGTCGAAGCACGCGCTGATGCTGTTCGGCATCGGCGACGGCGGCGGCGGGCCCGGCGAGGAGCATCTGGAGCGGCTGGCCCGGGTAAAGAACCTGTCCGGCTTGCCGCGGGTCGTCCAGGAGCCCGCCGAACGCTTCTTCCGCCGGCTGGAGGAGGAGGCGACTCGCTTTCAGGCGTTCCGGGGAGAGCTTTACCTCGAGAAGCACCAGGGAACGCTCACAACGCAAGGCCGCAGCAAACGGTACAACCGCTTGATGGAAATCGGCTTGCGCGAGCTCGAATTCGCCGCGTCGCTGCTCTGGGCGCTGGGCGGCGGAGACTATCCGGCCGAGAGGCTGGAGGAGATTTGGAAGGAAGTGCTGCTCTACCAATTCCACGATATTTTGCCCGGGTCCTCGATCACGCGGGTGTACGAGGAGTCGCTGGCTCGATACGAGGTTTTGCTGGAGCGGGTCCAGGGCATAACCCGGGACGTATACGGCCGCGTGGGCGCTCTGTCCGGCTGGTACGGAGAACCGGTCGTGTTCAACTCCCTCCCTTGGGACCGGGAGACATGGGTGCAATGGAACGGCGAATGGCGCGAGGTTCGGGTGCCCGCCATGGGATACCGGAAGCTCGCGGAAGCCTCCCTGCCGCCGAGGCAAATCGAAGGGCTGCTGGCCGGAGAGCGCATGCTGGAGAACGAGCGGCTGCGCGTCCGGTTCGGCGAGGACGGCAGCATCGTTTCGGTTTTCGACAAGACGGCCGGGCGGGAAGCGCTGGCGCCCGGGGGCCGGGCGAACGTTTTCGCGGTCTACCATGACGACGGAGACGCCTGGGATTTCCCGCGGGACTACCGCGAGAAAGGCGCCGGCACGATGCGGTTGGAGGCAATCGCTGCTTACGTGGACGGACCGAAAGCGACCGTGGAGCAGACGTACCGTTTCGGCGATTCCGTGCTGACGCAGCGGATCGCGTTGACCAGCGGCTCCCCGCTCCTGGAGTTCGCGACGGAAGCCGATTGGCGGGAGTCGGGCAAAATGCTGCGCGTGTCGTTTCCGACGGCGATCCGAACCGAATTCGCGAACTGCGAAATCCAGTTCGGTTATTTGAAGCGGCCGACGCACCGCAATACGATGACGGAGTTCGCGAAGGACGAAATCTGCGCGCACCGGTATATCGACCTGTCCCAGCCGGACTACGGCGTGGCGCTGCTGAACGACTGCAAATACGGGCACAGCGCGCTAGGCGGCGTGCTGGATTTGAACCTGCTCCGGAGCCCGTCCTATCCCGATCCGACGGCGGACCGCGCCGTGCATCGGTTCACCTATGCGCTGTATCCGCATGCGGGCGATTTCGTCGAAGCCGCCGTCTATCGCCATGGATACGAGCTGAACGTCCCGCTTGCGATCGTGGAGGCGCAGGGGCGGGCGGATGGTGACGGTAACGTAAAAGAGCCGATATCGTTGGTTCGGGTCGATCATCCCTATGTGATGGTAGAAGCGGTTAAAAAAGCCGAGGACAGCGACCATCTGATCGTTCGGCTCTACGAAACGGCGGGGACCGAAGCGGACGCGGCCGTGTCCGTCGGTCTGCCTTGCGAATCGATCGAAGAAACCGATTTGATGGAAAACCCGATCGCCGTCTTGGGCACGAACGCATCGCGGGCGGCGCTGCGGTTCGCTCCTTTCGAAATCAAAACGGTTCGCGTCCGGTTCCCCGGTTGAAGGCGGGCGGACGCCGGCGGGGCAAGGAGGGGAATCATGCGGGAGAGAAACCGGGAGGAAGAACGCACCGGGTTTCAAGAGGGATCGGCGTACGGGGAAACGTACGATCTGCAGACCGATTTCGTGATGGTTTACGGCATTAACGATTCCATGCCGGAAAGAATTCGGCAATGGAGGAGCCGAGGATACCGCGTGCATCTCATGACCGGTGTTTCCTGGGGCGGGTATCGGGACTACCTGGACGGAAAATTCGACGGCCGGCCCCATTGGGACGAGGCGCAGCGGTACAAGCACGGCGAGAACATCATCCATGGCACGTCGGCCGACATCCCGTACATGGTGCCGACGATCGCGTATTCCGATTTCCTGTTCGAGCGAATCCGTCCCGCCGTGGACGAAGGCGTCGACGCGATCCACCTGGAGGAACCGGAGTTCTGGGTAGAAGGGGGGTACTCCGAAGCGTTCCGGCGGGAGTGGCGGAATTACTACGGCGAGCCTTGGATTCCGCCCCACGAGTCGGAAGATGCGCAGTATCGCGCGTCCAAGCTGAAGGCGTATTTGTACGCCCGCTGCCTCGACCGGCTCTGCTCGGCGCTGAAGGAATATTCGATGTTGCGCTACGGCCGGCCGCTCCGGTTCTACGTGCCGACGCACAGCCTCATCAACTATGCGCAATGGCGCATCGTCAGCCCGGAATCGAAGCTGCTGGATTTGCCTTCGATTAACGGGTATATCGCGCAGATTTGGACGGGGACGTCCCGGACCGCGAACGTCTACGAAGGGCGCCGGGCGGAAAGGACGTTCGAGACGGCGTATTTGGAGTACGGGATCATGCAGGAACTGGTGCGCGGAACGGACCGGCGGATGTGGTTTTTGCATGATCCGATCGAAGACGATCCGAAGCGGACGTGGCGCGACTACAAGGAAAACTACCTCAAAACGCTGACGGCGTCGCTCCTGCATCCCGAAGTGTCGCATTACGAGGTCGCGCCTTGGCCCAGACGCGTTTTCGAGGGGCGGTATCCGAGCGAAGACGGGAGCGGCAAAGAAGGCATCCCGGCGGACTACGCGACCGTGCTGCTCACGGTAATGCATGCGCTGGGCGATATGGACCAGACGGACCTGAAGACATTCGGGGGCGGGGGGCCGATCGGCGTCCTGCTGGCCGACTCGGCCATGTACCAACGGATGCGGCCGGGCGTGGACACTGCCGGCTTCATGATGAAATACGACGGGACGAACGCGGTGGAACTGACGGACGAGTACGCGCTGGAACTGCTGAACTTTTCCCCGTTTTACGGTTTGACGCTGCCGCTTCTGAAACATGGCATGCCCGTTCGGCCGGTACAATTGGACAACGTCCGCCGGTTCCCCGGGTACCTCGACGATTACCGGGTGCTGGTGCTCAGTTATGAGTTCATGAAGCCGGAGCACCCGGACTTGCACCCCGCGCTGGCGCAATGGGTGCGGGACGGCGGCGCGCTCGTGTACGTCGGGGACGACGGCGATCCCTACCATCGCGTGAGAGAATGGTGGAATAGGGGCCGGCGCGTTTACCGTTCTCCCAGGGAGCACCTGTTCGAAAACTTGGGCGTGGAGGCGGAATTGCCGGAAGGGGTCGCGCGCGTCGGCAGCGGGGCGCTCGCTTATTTGCGCATGCGTCCGGACCGGTTCGCCGACAGCGCCGAAGCGGCTGAGCGGCTGCGGGACATGGTGAAGGCGGCCATGGAGAGCTTGGGCGATCCGAGCCTTCGCTGGTCTCCGGCTAACCATTTCGGCATCCGCCGGGGGCCGTACGTCATCGCTTCGGTGATGGAGGAGTCCGTGCATGACCGCCCGCTCGAGCTGAACGGCCGATTCGTCGACTTGTTCGGGCCGGGGCTGCCGATCATGCGCCAAGTCGTCCTTCCGCCGGGCCGCCAGGCTTTCCTGTACGATTTGGATTACGGAGCGGCGGAAACGAGCGGGATCATCGCGGCCTCTTCCCGGGTGGAGGAATTTCTGGAAGAGGCGCGCTCGATTGCCTTTACCGCGCGGGGCCCGCGAACGGTGAAAGCGGCGGCGCGGATCCGCTGCCCGGCGATGCCTTCGGCCGTGGAGGCCGAGAGTGGCGACGGGACGCGCGTTGCGCTGCCGTACCGGTGGGACGGAGAGACGCGGACGCTGCTGGTCCGTTATGACAACGATCCGGCGGGCGTTCGCATTACGATTCGGACATAAGGGGAGAGGAACATGGAGACGACGCTTCGCCCGCCGGCCGTGCCGCTCGTGACGGTGGATCCTTATTTCAGCGTCTGGTCGATGGCGGACCGCCTGACCGACGATTTCACGCGGCATTGGACCGGCAGAAGGAATGCCCTGACGGGCTTGATCCGGATCGACGGCGCGCCATGGAGATTCGCCGGCAAGGTGGAGCCGAACGCGGAGCTTTACTATGCGGAACCGGCGCCCATGACGCAGGTCGAGCTGGAAATCACGCCTCTGTCGAGCGTCTATCGGTTCGAGGAGTCGGGGGTTCGGTTGGAATTGAAGTTCACGACCCCGTTGCTGCCGGACGATCTGGAGCTGCTGTCCCGGCCGGCGTCTTACGCGGCGTTCTCCGTCCGCTCGACGGACGGCAAGCCTCACCGGGTGCGAATCTACTTCGACGTGACGGCGGAATGGTGCGTCGATACGAGCGAACAGAGGGTCGCGTGGCGGCGGGAAGAGACGGAGCGGCTGAACTTTCTTCAGTTCAGTCACGTGCGGCAGGATTATTTGAATCGTTCGGGGGACGATCTGCGGATCGACTGGGGACAATTCTACTTGGCGGTAGAACGGGACCCTGCCATCCGGACGTATATCGAGTCGGCGGACATCCGGAAGCAGTTCGCGAGAAACGGGGAGATTACGCCGTCGGAAAGGTTCGAGATGCCTCGGGAAGCGAGAGACCGCCACCCCGTGCTCGCTTTCGCCTGGGATTGCGGCGAGGTCGGGACGGAAGCCGTATCGAGCGTTGCCGTACTCGCCTATGACGATGTGTATGCCGTCGAGTATTTCGGCGAGAAGCTGCAGGCGTACTGGAAAAGAAGCGGGTTGTCGGCCCTCGGGATGGTCTCGGCGGCGTTCGGGGAGTACGGGGAACTGTCGGCACGCTGCGCAGACTTCGACCGGAAGCTGCGGGAAGAGGGCATACGCGCGGGCGGCGGGAAGTACGCCGACCTGCTGGCGCTGGCGTACCGGCAGGCGATCGCCGCGCACAAGCTGGTCGCGGATCGGGAAGGGAACGTCCTGTTCCTGTCCAAAGAGTGTTTCAGCAACGGCTGCATCGCCACGGTGGACGTCAGCTACCCCTCCATCCCCCTGTTCCTGCTCTGCCAACCGGAGCTCGTCAAAGGGATGATGAGGCCGATTTTCAAATACGCGGCAAGCGACGCTTGGCCGTTCGAATTCGCGCCGCACGACGTCGGGCAGTATCCGCTGGCCAACGGGCAGGTGTATGCGGGGAATGCCCGGGATGGGCAAATGCCGGTCGAAGAGTGCGGCAACATGCTGATCATGGCCGCGGCGGTTAGCTTGGCGGAGAAGAGCGCGGATTTCGCGGAGGAGCACATGGCGCTGCTGTCCCGGTGGGCGGAGTATTTGCGCGAAAACGGCCAGGATCCCGAAAACCAGCTGTGCACGGACGATTTCGCCGGCCATATGGCCCGCAACGCCAATCTGTCGGTGAAAGCGGTCATGGGCGTCGCCGCATATTCGCTGCTGCTCGGCATGAGGGGCCGTACCGAGGAAGCGGAGCGCTGGAGATCCGCGGCCGCGGACATGGCGGCCAGGTGGGAGGAGATAGCGGGTGAAGGGGACCATACCGTGCTCGCATTCGGGTCGCCCGGTACCTGGAGCTTGAAGTATAACATGATTTGGGATTCCCTTTTCGGGACCCGTCTGTTCGGCGATTCCGTCGCGAAACGGGAAGTCAACTGGTACGCCGGGAAGCAGAACCGGTACGGCGTGCCCTTGGACAATCGGGCAACGTATACGAAGGCCGACTGGCTCGTCTGGGCGGCGTCGCTGGCGGACGACCGCGAGACGTTCGCCGGCCTGATCGAGCCGCTCTGGCAGGCGCTGAATGACACGCCTGACCGCGTGCCGTTCACGGACTGGTACGACACGCTCACGGCGCGGCAAATTGGGTTTCAGCACCGCAGCGTGGTCGGCGGCATTTTCATCCGGCTCCTGCAGGAGAAAGGGCTGGGCGCGGCCGGCGCTTCATTCGCTCGGGCCGGCGGCCACGTCAAATAAGCGAACGGCCGCTCGACGATCTCAATCGCACTCGATCCTGCCGTGCAGAGGGAGAAATTCCCTCTGCATTTCGATTTGGGAGAGTGCGAGCAGTTAAGAAACATTATTGTTCAACGTCTTGACTTCCCTCTCGGATCCGAGCAGTTAAGAAACAATATTGCTCAACGCCTCAATTTTCCCCTCGGATCCGAGCAGTTAAGAAACATTATTGCTCAACGCCTCGACTTCCCCCCTTAGATTCGAGCAGTTAAGAAACATTATTGCTCAACGTCTCGACTTCCCCCCTCAGATTCGAGCAGTTAAGAAACATTATTGCTCAACGTCTCGACTTCCCTCTCGGATCCGAGCAGTTAAGAAACATTTTACTCATCTCCTCCTCCCCCTCGGAAGCTGTTGGGCGTCAACAACTGGTACACTCTCCCGTACACGGCTGCGGGGGAGTCTTTGCGTTGGAGGCGCGCGTTGCTTCCGTGGACGTGCCTCTATCGCTGAAAACGCCGGATAGCGGCGGGGCCGGGGCTCGATTCCGCTGCGGCGGAGCAAATGCAACAGTTTCTCGCCGGCTGTTAGCTGCCGATGCTCCCCGAACAGGAGATACACCTCTCGACATCCGCATCCCCTGCCTAAAGTTCCATTTTCATGGGAAATTGTGTCGAAGGACTTGTATAATATATACAACATATTTAACATATTTTAATGAGGGCCGTATTCCGAAATCGGAAGCCGCCAACAGGAGGTGAAGCGGGGTGCACGGGCAACGGCTCCGCAATCGACGAATCGCGAGGAGATGAGATGATGTACCGCAGGCTGACCGCCGCATTCACGGCAATCGCTTTGATGCTGACTTTGCCGCTCGGGGCATCCGCCGCCGATCCGCAGGCCCCGGCCATGCAACCGGATCATGTCGTTTGGCCGCAAGCCGGTGCCCTGCCCAGCTTCGGGAAGCCCAAACATCTGGAAGTCGCGGATGTGTACGACGCCCCGGGCGACCTCAAGCTGCTTTTGTCGACCCTGCAGGGAATCGTCAACCGCGCGTTACCCCGCATTTATCTGATCGAAAGCCAAGAAGAAGGGAAAACGGCCTGGCTGAACGACCTGCACGTTCCCTATACGGTGCATGAAGATGCTTGGGACATCGTCCGGATGTTCAAAGACGAGGTCCGAGGCGCCATCGTCTACGATCCGGCCATTCCCGACTCGATCAACGTAGCCACGACATTGGCCGGCATAAAGGACGCGGTCGCGGTCAGTCCGGAGCTGGCGAAAACGCTGGGGGCGGCTCCCTATAACCTGCCGGTGCTGGAGGACCTGCAGGGTCGGTTCAAAAACCGCCTCGACGCGTATACGTGGCAATACGAGCACTTGTGGAACCAGACGACGCACCGGATGCTGATCGGCCTCAGCCCGAACACGTCGATCCGCATTCCGCCCGGAATCCCGGCATCCTTCCAGGTCATCGCCGAGGAGACCACGCAGGAGCGGGACGCGAAGAACCGCCAAGTGTACGATCTCGACTTGTCCGCCTACCTGGGCCAAGAATCGGTGTACCTCCGTTTCGACGACGCCTTCCCGCAGGATGGCTGGGGACCGGCCGTGCACGAAGTGACGGTGAAGGCCGACGGGCAAATCATCGCGCGATTCGTGCCCGGCACGCCGGAGGAAGAGCCGTTCCTGTACGACCGCCAGGAATCCCAGCTGTCTTCGGGCAGCGGAGGCCACCGGTTCGCCGATAACGGCCGCTACTTCGTCTATCGGTTCACGCCGCCGGCCGGCACGACGCAGCTGACGGCTTCCGTGGACATGTGGAACCAGTTCAAGGTGTCCGCCGGCAACGAACAGCCGCCAAGCTCGGAGCGGAAAGAACCGTACGGCTATCTCCGCGATTACGCGGTCGCGAACAAAGCGATGGTGTTCTGGCTGGAGTCGAACGTGCCGGAGGAGCGGGCGCTGTTCGAGAAGATCCTGTCCTCCGTCGAGCCGGGTACGCCTTACCTGGGCTGGTTCAGCAACGACGTGGCCGGGGAATTCACCGGCGTCGAGATTACGGCCAGCCACGGCGTCTACGTGCTGGCGGCCGATTGGTTCAGCAACATGACCGTCTTCTCCGGCACGAAGCTGACCGAGCCGGCGCCGAAACCGGTCGAAGCCCCGAAGCTCGAAAACAAAATCTACGTGACCTACACGTTCAGCGAAGGGGACAATCTGCAATACAACCAACACCGGATGCGGGTGCTTTGGGACGATCCGAACCGCGGCAAAGTCCCGATCAACTGGACGTCGAATCCGCTGCTCTATGACGCCGCCCCGGCTTTCCTGAACTACTATTACGGCACGGCGACGGAGAACGACCAGTTCATTGCCGGACCTTCTGGAGCGGGATATTTCTACCCGAACGTTTGGCCGGACAGCTCGTTCTCGGATTACCTGCGCCGGACGTATCCGTACCTGCAGAAAACGGGCATGACGATCCCTTACGTGCTGAACCGGATAAACGGAGAGAACGTTCCCCTCAGCGCGGAAAAGGCGGATGCCTACAAAGACCGGTACCACGCGACGGGCTTGTTCCTGAGCTGGGAAGACCGGTTCGGCGCCCAAGTGCTGGACAACGGCCTGCCGGTCTCGACGATCCGGGGGATCGGCACGGTGCAGGACGGGAAGAACGTGCTCGAGGCGGCGAAAGCGAACTGGGACGGCAACTCCCCGCTGTTCGTCTCCCTGGGCGTGCTGGCCTGGAGCATGACGCCGACGGACGTCGCCGCGCTCAACGAATCGCTCGGACCGGAGTTCCAAGCCGTGCGGGCGGACCAGTATTTCTCGCTCATCCGCGAAGCGAACGGCTTGCCGCGCCAACCTTGAAGCGATAGAAAGCTCGAGTCTGCCATCGAAACGCCAAAGAGCTGCCCATCGTCCTGCCGGACATGCGGCAGCTCTTTCTTTATCGCGGACGGGGCGTCAATTTTCGAAATGGGAGAATCGCCGCAACCTGCGGCGGGACCGATTCGTACAAAATAGGAAAACCGGGAATGGACGAAACCCGATCCGTGAAAGTTGGGGCACCGCCAAACTTCCTAATAAGAGGAGCGAAAGGTCTTGGAACCATCGATCCAGCCGGACTTGCGATTGGACGTGAACCTCCGTTCCGCCGGCTATGAGGAGAAGAAAGACACGATTCGGAACGTCCGCTTCCAGGTTCATTCGGGAGAACTGGTCGGCCTGATCGGACCGAACGGAGCGGGCAAAAGCACGACGATCAAATCCATTCTGGGACTGTTGCGGCACCGCGACGGGGAAGTCGCCTTCGGCGGGCCGACCGGCCGATACGCCTATGTGCCCGAGCATCCGGTGGTGTACGAGTACTTGACGCTGTGGGAGCATCTGCGGTTGGCCGCGGCCGCTTTCGGCATGGAGGAGGCGGCGTTCGCCGCGAAAGCGGAGGCGCTGCTCGAACGCTTCCGCCTGTCGGAAGCCCGGCATGAGCTGCCGGCGAAATTCTCCAAAGGCATGCAGCAAAAGCTGATGCTCGTGACCGGTTTCATGCTGGAACCGGATCTGTATATCGTGGACGAACCGTTCATCGGCCTCGATCCCAGGGCCACGAAGGATCTGCTCGACTTCTTGGAAGCGGAGCGCCGCCGCGGAGCCGGCATCCTCATGTCCACGCACGTGCTCGATACGGCGGAGAAAATTTGCGACGGCTTCGTCTTGATCGACGGGGGCTCCGTCGTCGCGCAGGGAACGCTGCCGGACGTTCGGCAGACGGCGGGTCTCGCCGATTCCTCGCTGTTCGATTGTTTCCTGGCGCTGACCTAAGCGGGGAGAGTTCGACTCGTTAAACTCCCGATGTAAGGAGGAATCCCGATTTGAAAGCATGGACGCCGATATCGCTGGCCCTGGATCGGATCCTCCGATTTTGGAATTTGCAGGCACGGGCGTGGAGAACGGCGCTGGATTGGACGGTGTGGATCTATTTCATCGTGCCGGGGCTGCTGTACGCGGTCGGGACCTACCGGGCGTGGTGGCTGTACCCGCCCGATTGGCTGACCGGCCTGCCGGCCGGTTTGGCCGCTTTGCCGACGTTGTTGCTGGCGTTGACGGGGCAATTGCGGGTGTTGGTCGAAGAGGCGGATATTCTCTTTCTGCGGCAGAGGCTGGACTGGATGCGGAGCATCATGGGCATTGGGGCCGCGTACACGTTTCTCATGCATGTGCTGCAGTCCGCCCTCGCGTTCGGCCTCCTTTCTCTTTGGCTAGTACGCATAATCGGCCTTGGCGCGGGGCCGATCGCCGCTTGGGCGCTGTATACCGCGGCGTATCGGACGTTGTTCTCCGTTGCGGGCAACTTGATCCGCGCTTATTGGAGGGGATGGCGCAGGTATGCCGTCTTGACGGCGGCGGTCATCCTGGCGGGAGGCTTGTACCTGTTGCCGGTCAGCGGGTTTCTTGCCGCCCGCGACCCCGCCTATCTGTGGGGAGCGGCGGCCATTACGCTTGCGGCGGCGGCTTTGGCCGCGGCGTTCAAGCTCGGGGCGAAGGGCACCTTCGCAAACGACCTGCTGATGGAACGCCAAGCCAAGCTGGCCACCGCGGACTTGCTGCTGCAGGGCGTGATGGAACGCAAGCCGACCGTACAACTGGCCCGCCCGCTGCTATTCCGCCGGTCCGGCCGGCTGTTCCGCGGGACGGACGCGGGAACCGTGCTGGGCGAAGCGCGAATCAAGTCGTTCCTGCGCAAATGGGCGAACGTTCAGCTCTGGTTCTCTTTCCACAGCGCATCTACCGCCGCGATCCTGATGTCGCCCGGTTGGCTCGCCCCCGCGGTCGCCGCCGTATTGCCGTTCATCGCGGCAGCCTGGATTCGGGAGCAGTGGCGGGAATGGGCGGCCGAACCGTTCATCTCCCAATTTCCATGGAGCGGGGAGGATCTCCGCAAGGGATCGTCGCGATCGGGCTTCTGGCTGCTGATCGCCGGATTCGTCTGGCTGGCGGCCGCGGCAGGAGGGGGGATGGCCGGTTGGCCCGGACTCCCGATCGGCGCCGTATGCGGCTTGGCCTACGGGTTCGCGCTGCTCAAGCTGATGGAAAAGCTGCGGTTTTTTCCATAGTAAAGTCCAGACCGACTTCAAGACATATGTATGCAGCAAGGTTTTCCTCTATCGCCTCTCGTGGTCGAGTCGGCGATTGTTTCATAGAAAGATGCCGTCAAGTAACAAAGGCGGTTTCCTGCCGTTCTTCGTACAACTTCAACCCCTGCAGCGGCGGCGAGTACACATGGACGGAAACGACGCGTTCCTGATTGTCGTTCCGCATCTGATGAATCATCCCGTGCGGGGTCACGAACCGTTCGCCTGCCGCCACCTTGTGCTCTGCCGTTTTCACGGCGGTCGTTCGGTCCACGGCTTCAAATACCGCGTTGGTCAGTTCGCCTTGGACGACCCGGCCGCAGCCGGCCGATTTTCCGTGGTCATGAATATACGTCCGGCATTGGGCGGGCAAATGAACGACGATGATTTCAACCTCTTCATTCGCGTAAACGACGTTTCTTCCATACGGATACGCCGACGGTTCCGTCACGTGGGGCAGCGTCCATTCTGCCAGATCGGGAATGCCGAGCAGAGCCTCCTTCAATTCGTCCAGCGTCGGGTTGGTTAACCTTCCGAAACGCGCGGCCAGCAATGAAACCAGATCCATATAACAACTCCCTTTATCGCAATTTGTCGGAACGGGACTGCCGAAGACCGTTCCCAGGTTACAATATATGGTATTGGCCTATCACACGTGAGTAACGGGTTCGGCAGCGTCATTTTCTCAAACGCCGCATCAAGACAACGATTTTTACGTCGGGACATACCGCCTTGAACAGGGTGGTTTGGCCCTTTTTGCGGATATAAAAAAATCAAATTCCTAAATAAAAGCCATCTATTATGGATGTAATTGACACTTGTGTAACCGGGTGGTAACTTGAATTCAATCGTTAAATACCCGACTAAAAAGATGCGAATTGTTTGAATATTGGGGCGTTCGCGTTTGGAGGGCAGGCATGAGCAAACGGAAGCTTGCGCAATGGGTGGAAGACCATGGGCTCGTATTCGAGGAGCTTGCCCGGCAAATATGGGAACGGCCGGAGGTGGCGTATGAAGAACGTTTTGCGGCCGAAACGCAGAAATCCGTCCTGCGGGCAGCAGGGTTCCGCATTACCGAAGCCGTTGGCGGCATTCCGACCGCCTTCATCGCGGAAGCCGGGAAGGGAAAACCGGTCATCGGAATCATCGGCGAATTCGATGCGCTTCCAGGACTGTCGCAACAGGTCAGCGCGGTCTATCTGCCCGCCGCGGCTGACGGACCCGGGCACGGGTGCGGGCACAATCTGCTGGGGGCCGCGGGGGTCGAGGCGGCGATCGCAGTCGGGGTCAGATTGGCGGAGGAAGGCTTGAGCGGAAGGATCCGTTACTATGGCTGCCCCGCAGAAGAAGTGCTTTCGGGCAAAACGTTCATGGCCCGCGAAGGGGTCTTCGGCGATCTAGACGCCGCGCTGACCTGGCATCCCGGCACCGCCAATTTGGCGCTCGTCGGCAAAACCTCGGCGCTCACGTCCGTGGAATTCCGATTCGCAGGCAAACCCTCGCATGCGGGAGCAGCGCCTCATCTCGGAAGAAGCGCGTTGGATGCGGTGGAGCTCATGAACGTAGGGGCCAATTATTTGCGCGAACACGTGCCCGAAGGCTCCCGAATCCATTATGTCATCACGAACGGCGGATCCGTACCCAATATCGTCCCTGAGAAAGCAAACGTCTGGTACTTTCTGCGCGGGAACGACCGCGCGCTCGTCGACGACTTGCAGGAACGGCTGATCAAGGTCGCCAAGGGTGCGGCGATGATGACGGAAACCGAGGTCGATTGGGCGGTCAAGGCAGGCGCTTACGACTTCTTGCCGAATGAGACGCTGATCGACTTGTTGTTCAGGCAGAAGGACGATGCCGGTATTTTCGCGTTCAGCGACGAAGAGTCGGCATGGGCGGCTTCCTTGGCGGAATCGCTGGATCGCGAAGCGCTGCGGCAGGCCGCCGATTTTTATGAACGGGCCGGCATATCCGCGTCTGGGCCTCTTCCCGTCGGTTTCGGCCGTTGGAAGTCGTCCTCTGGGTTGGGTGGATCCACCGATCTCGGAGACGTTTCCTGGATCGCTCCGGTAGGGACGATATCGACGACATGCGCGCCGATCGGCGTACAGCTGCATACCTGGCAGGCAACGGCCGCGTTCGGATCCTCGATCGGGCTCAAGGGCATGCATTACGCCGCCAAATTAATGGGATTGGCCGTTTACGAACTGCTCACCGACGGCGGGGATACGCTGTCGAAGGCCAAGGCGGAGTTCCGGACCGCGACCGGCGGCCGTATATACAAGCCCGCGATTCCGCCGGAAACGCGGCCTCCCGTTCGAGGGTAAGACAGGGGCGTGGATAAGATGAGCGGATATACGCTTGAGGTCGAGAATTTAACCGTGGCATTCCGTACGGAATTAGGAGAAGTGCGTCCGGTTGAAGGGCTGACGTTTGCCGTGAAACCCGGGGAAACCTTATGCATCGTCGGTGAATCGGGAAGCGGCAAGACCGTCGCCGCCCTCTCGCTCCTGCGGCTGCTGGGGAAGAACGGGGGGATCCGGGCAGGAAGCGTTCGGCTGAACGGCGAGGAGTTGACGCGGAAGTCCGAGACGGAGATGCGGAGCATTCGGGGAAGGGATATCGCGATGATCTTCCAAGAGCCGATGGTTTCGCTCAACCCGGTGTTCACGATCGGCCATCAACTAACGGAAGCGATCCGGCTGCATACCGATCGGAGAGGGAAGGCGGCGAAAGCGCATGCGGTCGAAATGCTGCGCCGCGTGGGCATTCCCCGTCCTGAAGCGGTTTACGGCGAGTATCCCCATACGTTGTCGGGGGGGATGAGGCAGAGGGCGATGATCGCCATGGCAGTCGCATGCGAGCCTCGGCTTCTCATCGCGGATGAACCGACGACGGCGCTGGACGTCACCGTGCAAGCCCAAATCCTGGAATTGATGAAGCGGCTCGCAGCCGGAAGCGGAACTTCCATCGTCCTGATCACCCACGATCTGGGCGTCGTAGCCGAAATGGCGGATCAGGTCGCGGTCATGTATGCGGGACAGATCGTCGAGACGGCGGACGTCTATTCGTTATTCGAAAATCCCCTTCATCCCTATACCCGGGGGCTGATGCGTTCATTGCCCGCGTTCGGGAGCGAAAGGGAGGGTCGTCTTTCGGCCATCCCCGGAGCCGTGCCCCCGTTGAGCCGGCTTCCCCGCGGGTGCCGTTTCCACCCTCGTTGTCCGATGGCGGAATCGATCTGCGAGTCCGAAGAGCCGGAGCTTCAGCCGGCGGAGGTTAGCCGCCGCGTCCGGTGTTGGGCGGCATCGGGCGAGATTCGGCGGTTCGCGGGGAGACAAGGCGGATGACGGTCATAACGGAATCGAATGCGAGTCGCCCGCTGCTTCAATTAGAAGGCGTCAAAAAATATTATCCGTCCCGCAAGGGCCTATTCGCGAAAGGCCGGATCCAAGCGGTGGATGGCGTCACGCTGGACGTTCATGCGGGGGAGACGGTCGGCCTGGTAGGCGAATCGGGCTGCGGCAAATCGACGCTCGGAAGGACGATCATACGCCTCGAGCATTCCGACGCCGGCCGGATTCTGTACGACGGAGAGGAAATTACCGCCTATTCGGTCCGCCGAATGCGGCCGCTCAGAACGCAGATGCAGATGATCTTCCAGGATCCTTATTCCTCCTTGAATCCGCGCCAGCGCGTCGAAGATATTCTCGCGGAGCCGCTGATCGCCCACGGCTTACCACGGGGGGAAGACGCGAGGCGGAGCGTCGGGAAGTTGCTCGATCTGGTTCAACTGCCCCGATCCAGCCGCTCCCGTTATCCCCACGAGTTCTCGGGCGGGCAACGCCAACGGATCGGCATTGCCCGTGCGCTGGCCCTGAAGCCGAGGCTGATCGTGTGCGATGAGCCGGTATCCGCTCTCGACGTATCCGTCCAAGCGCAAATCCTCAATTTGCTGAAAGACTTGCAGGATGAACTGAAACTGACTTACGTATTCATCGGGCACGGGCTGGGGGCAGTCCGCTATATCAGCACCCGGGTCGCGGTCATGTACCTCGGCAAAATCGTAGAACTCGGGGAAACGAACCGCGTGTTCGATGCCCCCAGGCATCCGTATACGAGCCTGCTTCTGCAAGCCATTCCTGTCGCGGATCCCAGAAGAAGGCTGCGCGAGCGTCTCGTCCTTCAGGGTGAAGCGCCCAATCCGGAAAATCCGCCGCCGGGCTGCCGTTTCCACCCGCGCTGCCCTTTCGCGCGGGAACGCTGCTTCTCCGAAGCGCCATCACTTACAGGCAACGGCCATGCGGCCGCTTGCCACTACCCGCTCGGGTGAGAAAGGCGGTGATGTCCGATGCTGTCCTACATCGCGCGGCGACTGCTGATTTCGTTGCCGGTACTGCTAGGCATCACGGTCATCAATTTCATCCTCATGAAGCTGGCGCCCGGCAACCCGGTCGATATGCTGATCGACCCGAACACGCCGCCCGAGCTGCTGCAAGCCAAAAAAGCGATGCTCGGCTTGAACAGCCCGCCCGCGGTTCAATACGGGAAATGGCTGCTCGGTTTGCTGCACGGCCATCTCGGTTATTCGTTCAGTTCTTATGCTCCGGTGGCGGATCTGATCGCGCAGCGGATCGGGCCCACGCTGCTGCTCGCCTTCGCGTCGCTATTCGGCGGGATGCTGATCGCGCTTCCTCTCGGAATCGCCGGCGCCGTTCGGCGCAACACCGCCCTCGACCATGCGCTGACCGGATTGTCGTTCGTCGGGATCTCATTGCCTCCGTTTTTCCTGGGACTGGGGCTGATCTATTGGTTTTCCCTCAAGACCAAGCTGCTGCCGACGGGAGGCATGCACACGCTCGGCGGCGAGGGGGGACTCGGAGACGCGCTCTATCATCTCGTGCTCCCGGCCAGCGTGCTGGCGGCCGCCATCGTCGGCAAAAAAATCCGTTACATCCGGGCCAGCATGCTGGACGTGTTGGAAAAGGAGTATTTGCGGACGGCGAGAGCGAAAGGCGTCCGCGAATCCCTCGTCATCGGCAAACACGCGCTGCGAAACGCGCTGCTTCCGATCCTGACGGTATTCGGCGCGGAGATTCCCGTTCTTTTGGGGGGCAGCATCCTGGTCGAGCAAATTTTCCAATGGCCCGGAATCGGGCAACTGGCGCTGCAATCGATCCTGTCCCGGGATTACCCGACGCTGATGGCGCTCAATCTCGTGGCCGCGATCGTCGTGCTGGCTTCCAATCTGCTGACGGACGCGCTGTATACGATGGCCGATCCGCGAATTCAATACCGATGAAACAAGGAGGCCGTATGAGCGAAGCGATCGAACCCGAGCGGGCGAGGACGGGAAGCGCCGGCCCGTTCCGCCAATTCGCCGGACGGTTTTGCCGGCATAAATTGGCAGTCGTCGGGCTGGCCGTCACCGCGGCGTTGATTCTCACCGCCTTGTTGGCCCCCCTGCTTTCGCCGCATTCCCCCTACTCGGTGTCGGACACCTTTTCCTCTCCGCCGTCGAGCCGGCACTGGCTGGGCACCGACCCTGTCGGGCGGGACGTGTTCAGCCGCTTGATCGCGGCTTCGCGGGTTTCCCTGGCGGTCGGTTTCGCGACCGTGGCGCTATACGTGACGGCCGGTACGCTGATCGGGCTCGTCTCCGCCTATGTCGGCGGATGGGTAGATCTCATCGTGATGAGGGTGACCGACATGTTCATGGCGTTTCCTTTTCTGATGGTCATCCTGGTCGTCGTGAGCGTCTTAGGTGCCAGCTTGCAGACCATCGTTTTCGTTCTTGCGCTGTTCTCTTGGCCGACCGTAGCCCGGCTGGTCCGAAGCAGCGTCCTGTCGCTCAAAGAACAGGATTTCGTGAAGGCAGGGCGGGCGCTCGGCTTCGGTGCGCCGAGAATTCTGTTCCGTCATTTGCTGCCGAACGCGCTCGCTCCGATCGTGGTCAACGCCACCTTCGGGGTGGCCGGCGCGATCTTAAGCGAGTCGGGGCTCAGCTTTCTCGGAATGGGGGTGCAGCCGCCCGCCGCAAGCTGGGGCAACATGCTCGGCGATGCCCAGTCTTTGACCGTCCTGACCGACCAGCCATGGCTGTGGTTGCCTCCGGGGCTCATGCTGCTGATCGCCGTGCTGGCGATCAACTTCGTCGGAGACGGGCTGCGGGACGCGCTGGATCCGAACGGATGAACGGACGGAAGGAAATCGCAAAGTCATCGGATCATCCACTACCATTCAAGGAGGAAATGAAAATGAAAACAAAGAGACACGTAATCGTAACGACGGTGCTGGCCGCGATGCTGGCCGTCTTAGCCGCATGCGGAAACAACCATAACGGAAGCGCTCCGAGCGGCGATTCCCAAGCTTCCGCGGGCTCCAGCCAACCGGCCGCCGCAGCAAGCGGTTCGGCAACTTCCGCTGCGGCGGCCAAGCCCAAAGCCGTTACGATCGGAATCGTCAATTCGCCGATCTCGTTAAATCAGATCAACGACCAGGGAGATTCGGCCTCCAAGACCGTTCAAGCGCTGATCAACGACTCGCTGCTGGATATCAACGATTCGTTCGAGTTCCTGCCGAAGCTGGCGGATTCGGTCGAGACGAAGGACAATCAAACTTACGTCGTAAAATTGAACGCGCAGGCCAAGTGGAACGACGGCCAGCCGTTCACGACTTCCGATGTTCGGTTCACGTTGAACACCGCGCTGAGCCCCAAGGTGGAAAGCTCGTTCCGGCTGAACTTCATCGAAGGGACGGACGACGCTGGCAAACTCCCCGAAGGGCAGAGCGAGCTGTCGGGGCTTAAGATCATAGACGAACGCACCTTCGAGGTGAAGACCAAGAAACCGATCGATCCGAATATTTTCAAGGAGACGTTCGCGACCAAGGTTTATTTCCTGCCCGAACACGTTTTGAAGGGGGTTCCGCCAGAGCAATTGGCCACGAACGCCTATTTCCAAAAACCCGAAGTCACGATCGGTCCGTTCAAATACGCCAATTTCCTGAAAGACCAGTATACCGAAGTCGTGCGCAACGAGAACTACTACCGTCCGATCGCCAAGCTGGACCGAATCTTCGTTAAAGTGCTGCCGGCCGCCAATTTGGCCGCTCAGCTGCAGTCGGGAGACATTCAAATGAACTCCCTGCCCGTCGGTCTCATCCCGATCACCGATTACGAGAAAGTCAAGGCGCTTCCGGACGTCAACGTCGATTCGAGCGGCCCGTCCGAACCGGCCGAGATCTTCTTCAACAACAAGACGGTCAGCGACGCCAAGGTGCGGCAAGCGATCGCCTACGCGCTCAATCGGGAGCTGATCGTGAAGCAGCTGCTCAAAGGACAAGGCGAGGTGATCGACGGGAGCATGCCGAGCGACAATCCTTACTACAACAAGAACATCAAACGCTATTCCTACGATCCGGATAAATCGAAGGCGCTTCTGGAAGAATCGGGCTGGGACGCGAACAAGACGCTCCGTTTCCTCGTGCCGTCCGGCAACAAAATCCGGGAACAAGCGGCGGACATCCTCGTTCAGAATCTGAGAGATGCCGGGTTCAAGATCGATGTGCAAAAGTACGACTTCGGGACCTTGGTCCAGAAAGTGCTGAAGGCGGATTACGATCTGACGATCTTCAACCGCGACTATTACATCGAGCCGAGCAATTACTTCTCTCTGTTCCAGAGCGACAATGCGAACAACTTTATTTTCTACCGCAATCCCAAGGCGGATGAGCTGATCGTTCAGGGAGCTTCCGAGACGGACTCGGCCAAGCGCCGTCAAATCTACGACGCGCTTCAGCAGATCCTTCACGATGATCTGCCGACGCTCAGCGTCTATTCGGAAAAAAGGATTCAGGCGGTCTCCAAAAACGTGTCGGTCGGCAAACCGCTCAATCTCGGCATGTTCAATCGAGTCAACGAATGGGACTTGATCTCGCGATGAGACGGAAGGAGGCGGGGCGGGATGGGGCGGCTGAACGGCAAACGCGCGCTGATCGTCGGGGCCGACTCCCCTGCGGGCCGTGACGTTGCGCGGCGGTTTGCGAAGGAAGGCGCCGCTCTGGCTCTCGCCTCCGGCGGGCAAGGCGAGTCCGGGATTCCGGATTTGGTTCAGGGAATCCGCTCGCTGGGCGGCATGGCAGCCGACGTCGGGAAGGCCGTTCGTTGGTCGGATTGGGAAAGGGTGCTTCAACAAACGGTCAGGCTGCATGGCGGACTGGACATCGTGGTCTATTCGTTGCCCAGGCTGGCGGAGAAGGGCTTGGAGCATGAAACGGTGGCCGATTGGCAGCAAATCGTGCATCAGCGCCTTACGGGATTGGCGCTTGGTTTAAGGGCCGCGGTGGAGAAAATGCCGCAGGGCGGCTCCGTCGTGAGCGTCCTCACGACGGATGCCCTGAAGCCGCAGGCCGGCAGCGCCTTTGCGGCCCTGTCCGGCGCGATCCGCCTGTTGTCCGCCGGATCGGCCGCGGCGAACGCGGCCTCCGGCGTTCGATTCAATGCCGTGTTTGCCGGGGAAACGAGCGCATCCGAGCACTGGAATCTTCCGGCAGGCCGCGCAGATCTCGGGGAGAATGTCGCGAACGCCGTTCTGCTTCTGGCTTCGGAAGAAAGTTCTTACGTAAACGGCAGCGAGTGGGTCATCGACGGGGGGAACGGGGTCCGGGCGCGCCGCGACATCGTTGCCGATCGTTCCTCCGGTTCAGGGAGGGAAGAAGATGGGCAGGCTTGAGGGGAAAACGGCGATCGTGACCGGTTCGGGAAGAGGCCAAGGAAGCCGGGAGGCCGAACGTTTCGCCGCCGAGGGAGCGCGGGTAGTCGTCACCGATATTCAATATGAGCTCGCCGAAGACACGGTCGGGCGAATTCGGCGAGCAGGTGGGACGGCCATCGCGCTCCGGCAGGACGTCTCATCGAAAGACGACTGGGCAGAAGTCGTCGCAGCCGCGGCGGAGACATTCGGGACGCTGCATATCCTCGTCAACAACGCGGCCGTCTCCAGCACGTCGCCGGCTTTCCGGGAACTTCGGCCCGAACAGGTCTGGGAGCGCGTGCTTTCCGTGAATTTGACAGGCGCTTTTCTCGGAATCAAGCATGCGGTCCCGTTGATCCGCGAAGCGGGAGGAGGGTCCGTCATCAACATCTCCTCCGTGGCGGGCATGCTGTCGCTGGGAGGTCCGGTTACGTCCTATGCGGCCGCGAAAGGGGCGCTTCGAAGTTTCACCAAGGGCGCGGCCGTCGAGCTGGCGCCGGACCGCATCCGGGTGAACGCCGTATTTCCCGGTCTGATCGAGACTCCGTTGGTACGCGAAGCGATGGAGCAAAGAAGGGACGATTACTTATCCGTCATCCCGCTGGGCCGGTTCGGTACGGTTGACGATGTCGCGGAAGCCGTCGTGTATTTGGCCTCGGACGAGTCCGCCTACGTCACGGGAGCGGAATTCGTGATCGACGGCGGCATCGCGGTTTACGCCTAACGCATCTTTTCTGAAGGAGCCGTTAAGTCAACGGCTCCTTTTTTTACTTCCACAGGATTGTAAAAAGAAATTAAGTATATTAAAATAACCATAAAACCAACTAAATCAATTGGTTTTGTACATATTTGTTGCTGACAAGTCAACTTGAAGCGAATGAGAGGAGGACATGAAGTGGAACCGATCATTCGAGTCGACCGGGCCAGTAAAAGCTATCGGAACGCAAAGTCGTCCGAGAAGGTATTGCAGGACCTGTCGTTCGAAATCGGACAAGGCGAAATCGTGGCGATACTCGGTCCGAGCGGCTGCGGCAAAAGCACGCTGCTGAACCTGATCGGCGGATTCGAAAGGGCCGACGAAGGCCGGGTGCTGTTCGAAGGACGGCCGGTGGAGCGGCCGACGCGTCAATGCGTCATGATTTTTCAAAATTACGGGTTACTGCCATGGCGTACGGTCAGGAAGAACGTGGAGATCGGATTGGAGCCGTCCGGTTACACGGCCGCGGAGAGGAAGGAGCGGGCCTCGGCCTATGTCGATCTCGTCGGGTTATCCGACAGGATCGATCATTTTCCGCATCAGCTCTCGGGAGGCATGCAACAGCGGGTCGCGCTCGCCCGCGCCCTCGCGATCGACCCGAAAGCCGTGTTGATGGATGAGCCGTTCGGCGCGCTGGACACGTTCAACCGCTACCATCTGCAGAACGAGCTTCTCCGCCTGCAGAACGGTCAAGGCCTTACCGTCGTGATCGTCACGCATGACATCGATGAGGCCGTTTTTCTGGCGGACCGCATTCTGGTCATGGAATCCGCCCCGGGACGCATCCGGAAGGAGATCCGGATTCCGGACGCCAAGCCGCGCGACCGTGGCAGCACGCAATTCCAGCATTACCGCAAGCTGATTTTCGATCTATTCCATCTGTCGGGGACGGACGATGATCCGGAGTTTACCATTTAGGAGGACCTGCGATATGACTTGGAAAAAGGCTTTCCTACCGGCTATTGCGGCATTGCTTGTCTTACTGGCCGCTTGCGGTGCGAAGGCGGATCACGCGCAAACGGAAGCGGGCGGAGCGTCCGGCGGGGATTCGCCTTCGATCCGAATCGGCTACCTGCCGATTACGCATGCCGCGCCCTTATATATCGAGAAGGAATTAACCAAGGACAAGGATAAGGGATTTCAGTTGGAACTGGTGAAATTCGGTTCCTGGCCGGATTTGATGGACGCGCTCAATACGGGGAAAATCGAGGGCGCTTCCGTTCTCATCGAACTCGCGATGAAGGCGAAGGAGCAGGGGATCGGCCTTACGGCGTTAGCGCTTGGACACAAGGACGGGAACGTGCTGGTCGTCGCGAACGACGTCTCGAAGGTGCAGGATTTGCAAGGAAAGCCGTTCGCGATTCCCAGCAAATTTTCCACCCATAACGTGCTGTTGTATCAGATGCTGAAGAATGCCGGCATGTCCTATTCGGACGTCAAGGCGGTGGAACTGGCGCCGGCCGAGATGCCGGCCGCGCTCGCGGAAGGCAGGATCTCGGGTTACGTGGTGGCCGAACCGTTCGGCGCCAAGTCGGTCGTCATCGGCAAAGGCAAGGTGCTGTATCAGTCCGGCGAGATTTGGCAAGACTCCGTCGACTGCGGCTTGGTGATGAGAAGCGACTTTATCTCCGCGAACCGGGACGCCGTTCAGGCATTCGTCAACGCATACGTCGAGGCCGGCCGGAAGGCGGAAGCGAAGGACGAGGAAGACAAGCGGATTTTGAAAACGTACATGAACGTAGACGACAAGGTGCTGGACCAATCGCTGCAATGGATCAAGTACGACGACCTGCGTCTGGACGAAAAGTCTTACGATACGCTGCGCGACTATTTAGCGGAAATGGGACTGTCCCAAAATCCGCCGTCATTCGCCGACTTCGTCGACAATTCGTTCATCGACGCCGCGAAGGGCAGCTAGGACGGATGCGAAGCCTGAATCGTACCGGCAACGTCGTGCTCGGCATCGCGGTTCTTATCGCGGTCTGGCAGCTCATCGTCGCGATCGGCAAGTACGACGTTTCGCTGCTGCCCCCTCCGCTGCTGGTGGCCGAAGGCATCGCCGAGCTGGTAAAGAACGGCACGCTTGCCCAGCATATGGGCATCAGTCTGATGCGTTTCGCGGCCGGTTATTTGAGCGCGTGCGCGGCGGCCGTGACGGCGGGTCTCGCCTTGGGCCAACTGCCGCGCGTATGGCGGCTGTTCGATCCGATCGTCCAGCTCATCCGTCCCGTGTCTCCGATCGCCTGGTCGCCGTTCATCGTCTTGTGGTTCGGGATCGGCAACGCGCCTGCCATCGTCATCATTTTCCTGGCCGCGTTTTTTCCCGTCTTGTTGTCGACGGTGTCGGGCATGCGCAAGGTGGATCCGACGCACGCGAAAGTCGCCCGCAACCTGGAAATGGGGCGGATGGCGTTCTTAACGAAGATCGTACTGCCTTCCGCCTTTCCCACCATCGCGAACGGTCTGCATATCGCGATCGGAACCTCTTGGATTTTCCTGGTCTCCGGCGAGATGGTCGGATCGCAGTCCGGACTTGGTTATTTGATCGTGGACAGCCGCAATACGCTTCGACTGGACCTCGTCCTGGCGGGAATCATCTGCATCGGGCTGTTCGGGCTGCTCCTCGATCGTCTGGTCGGGCTGTTGGAAACTTGGGTCGGGAAGCATTGGGGCATCGTGAGGCAATAGACGGTTCGCCGGGCGGCCGGTTTATCGGCCTTGGGCGGCATCGCCGGAAGCTTAGCCTACGGGAATGACGTTCAGTTCACTCACGTCCGTGCCGCAATGGCTGCATCGGTAAGCGATCCGAACCTCGTGGCCGCATTCCGCGTGAACGAGTTTTTTGTAACAGGGCTGCAGATGGTCTCGCCCCCATAGAATGAGGGCGTTGAACACGTGCTCAAGCGCCTGTCCGCTCTCGGTCAGCGCATAGCGGAAGCGCGGCGGATGCTCGGAAACCAGCTCCGCCCGCAGCAACCCGGCCGCTTCCAGGTATTTGAGCCGTTCGGACAGCAAGCGCGAAGAAAGCCCTTGTAACGCGCGCTTGATCTGGTTAAAGGAATGATGGCCGGCCAGGACTTCATGCAGAATCAGCAATGTCCAACGGTCGCCGATGATATTCAGCGTCTGGGCGATGTTGCAAGGAAGATCGTAGCGGTCTTTCACGGGAAGTCTCCTTTCCGGAAGTAATGGCTTCATCAGTATAGCACAAAAGATATTAAGTAATTTAAATTTACTTAGTAAAGCAGGGCAACTGTTGCTTCATTCTTGTCGTTCACCAAAATATACGGGAGTGATCCATATGGCGTTGTATTTGGTTGAATCTGTTTTAGGTACGCTTGATCGGACGTTGTTCCAAGAGAAGGTCCGCGCCATTCAGTCGAAGGCGGAGGGGCGCGGTGTCCGGCTGATCGAGGTCCAGGCTGCCGAGAATTATTCGAGAGCGTTCTTCATTCTGGAGGGCGGGGACCGCGCGGAAGTGACGGAGATCCTTCGCGGCGCGGACGTACCGATCTCGCTGATTAAACCGGTGAGGCTGATCGGCAAAGACGTGGGGCAAGTCACTCAGGGAGAAAACGTCAACTATCTTGTCGAATGGAATATCCCGGAAGGTTTAACGATGGAGCAATATCTGGAACGCAAGCTGAAAAACAGTGTTCATTATTCGGAAGTGCCCGAAGTGACCTTCTCGAGGACGTATGTTTGCGAGGACATGACCAAATGCCTCTGCTTCTATCAAGCTCCTGACGAATCCGCCGTTAAACGGGCCCGGCAAGCCGTCAGCACGCCGATCGATTCCATTACGAAGCTGTCCGGCAACTGATCATGCCCGCCCGGCCAGACAAGATCATGTTGGAGGAAATCGCACGATGACGGAACAGGATCGACTCAGACGGATCGCCGACCTCGTCGACGAGCATCTGAAGCCTTACGTTAAGCGCATTGACGGGGAGGCATTCTATCCCGAAGCCTATTTGCGGGCGCTTGGCGGCGAAGGTCATCTCCCGGGTCCGGAGGCGGACGAAGCGGAAACGTTGCGTGCCGGCGTGACCGCGATTCGGGAAACCTCGCGCGCGTGTTTGACCACGGGTTTCAATCTCTGGTGCCACATGGCGGCCTTGACTTACGTGAGATACGGGGAAAGCCCGGCGCTGCGCGAGCGGCTTCTTCCGCGTCTCGCGGACGGGTCGTTGCTCGGAGGAACCGGTCTCTCCAATCCGATGAAGTTCTATGCGGGGCTGGATAAGATTTATCTTCGCGCGGAAAAGGACGGCGGCGGCTATCGCGTGACCGGGACCCTGCCCATGGTGTCGAACCTCGGAGACGACCATTGGTTCGGCATCGTGGCGGACGCCGGGAGCAACAGAATCATGGCGTTCGTTCCATGCGCATCGGCCGGCTTGACCCGGACGGAGCAACTCGGTTTTCTCGGTTTGAACGGCAGCGCGACTTACGCTTGCCGTTTCGACGACGTACATCTGCCTGCGGAATACGTGCTGTCGGAGCAGGCGGATGAGCTGGTGCGGAAAATCCGTCCGTCTTTCATCCTTTATCAGATCCCGCTGGGTCTCGGCCTGATCGCGAGCAGTGCGGACGGCGTACGCGGCATGAGCGGCAAACAGGGCGGCTGCAATTCGTATCTTCGCGTGCAGGCCGACGATTTGGAGAGCGACTTTAGCGCTCTGAACGAGCGGTTGTGCCGTCTCATGGAAGCAGAGCGGTTAGACCAGGAGGACCTCTGGCGAGACTTGGTGCGCCTGCGGCTGGATGTCGTGTACGCCGCGCTTCGCGCCGCGCAATGCGGGATGCTTCATACGGGAAGCTCCGGCTACAAGATGGGGAGCGACGCGTCGAGACGGCTGAGAGAAGCCTACTTCTTGGCGAATCTGACGCCGACGGTGCGCCATTTGGAGAAGATGAACGCGGAGTTCTCTTTGCAAGTCTAGACGGAGTTGACAGTTCGTCCGCATTCCGGACATAATGAACCTATATAACCGGGAAGCACCCTTCGGCAGAACACAACGTGTTTGCTATGGAAGGGTGCTTTTTTGCAAGGGAGGCAGCGTAAGCGGTGAATCATCGCAAGAAGACGGAGGATCGCGTACGGGTGCATCCGGTGACCTACGAGGCTTATGCGGAGATGCCGGATGACGGACAGCGTTACGAAATCATCGACGGCGTGCTGGAGGCGATGTCTCCGGGGCCTTCCGTATCCCACCAATCGGTGAGTAGGGAAATGGAATTCGTTTTCATGCAGAGTTGCAGATCGGATTATTTGATCTTTCATGCGCCTTTGGACGTGATTTTGAGTCAAACGGACGTGGTGCAGCCCGATATCCTCCTGATTCATCGCAGCCGATCGTCGATCGTGACGGAGAGGGGAATCGAGGGGGCGCCGGATCTCGTCGTGGAAATCGTTTCTCCCGGCTCCCGGACCCGGGATAAAATCAAGAAAATGAAAACCTACGCCAAGTATGGCGTTCCGGAGTATTGGATCGTCGATTCGGGCTCTAGGACGCTCGAACGGTACGAGCTCAGAAATCTCGGGAGCTATGAGTTGAACGACCTATTTGAAGAATCCGATACCGTCGCTTCCGACAAGCTGCCCTGCGTATCATTCGTTCTTGCCGAGATTTTCAAGGACATCCAGCGATTATAGTCGCGCGTTAAGCGTAAAATCGCCCAGCAAAAAAAAGCGGTGTTGGGTTCGAGCCCAAGCGCCGCTTTTCCTTTCAATGCTTACGCAATCGTCTCGCGATCACGTTGCCGATCGACTGCACGAACTGGACGGAGAGAATGAGCAGGATCACGCAGGTGACCATGACATTCGGCTCCCATCGTTGATAGCCGTAACGGATCGCGACATCGCCGAGACCGCCCGCTCCGACGACGCCCGCCATGGCGGAAGCGCCGACCAGGCTGATCGTCCCGATGGTTAACCCGAGCGCCAATCCGGGTCTCGCCTCCCGCAGGAGTACGCGCATGATGATTTGCCTCCGCGTCGCGCCCATTGCTTGGAACGCCTCGATGACGCCGCGGTCGACTTCCAGCAGCGCGGATTCCATCAGGCGGGCCAGATAGGGCGCCGTATACGCGACCAGCGGCACGATGGCGCCTTTGACCCCGATTGTCGTGCCGACGATCGCTTTCGTGAAAGGAATGATGGATACCATCAGGATGATGAACGGAAGAGACCTTAAAATATTGATCGAGACGTTCAGGCTTTGATAGACGAACGCGTTGGGATAAAGGTGCCCGTGCCGGGTGACCACGAGGACGACGGCCAGACAGAGTCCGATGACCGCCGAGAGGAGCAAGGCATACCCGACCATGATCCCGGTCTCTCTCATGGATTGCCAATACAAGTCCCGGAATTCCCCGAAGCTGCCGATAAAATCAATCAGCAAGTTCGATCACCTCGATTTTCAGCTCCCGTTCGGCCAAATAATCCATCCCCGCCCGAATGGCTTCCGGCTCTCCCGTGACGCGAACGACGAGCGTCCCGAATGTCGTGTCCTTCAATTGCGCGATATTCCCGTACAGGATGTTCGGCCGCAGCCCGAAACGGCCGGCCAAATCGGCCCAGATCGGCTCGGCCGCATGCTCGCCGGCATAGGAGATCCGCAGCAGTTGTCCCGGCTGCTCCAACTCCCGGAGTTTTTTCAGCAGCGAATCCGGCAGGCTCGCGTCGAAAACGGTCCGGATGAAGTTCCGGGTGACGGGCTGAAGAGGGTTCGAAAAGACGTCCAACACGTCGCCCTGCTCGACGACTTCGCCGTTCTCCATGACGGCGACCCGATCGCATATCTTCCGGATCACATGCATCTCATGGGTGATCAAGACGATCGTGATCTTATACTTGCGGTTGATTTCCAGAAGCAACTCGAGGATGGACTCCGTCGTTTGCGGATCCAGCGCCGAAGTCGCTTCGTCGCAGAGCAGGATTTCCGGATCGCTGGCCAGCGCCCGGGCGATTGCGACGCGTTGCTTTTGTCCGCCGGAAAGTTGGGCAGGATAGACGGATTCCTTCTCTTTCAAGCCGACCATATCTAGCAGTTCGCGCACTTTCCGCACGCGTTCTCTTTTCGGCGCGTTCGCCAAGCGCAGCGGCGCGGCTACGTTTTCGAACACCGTATTCGAGGAGAGTAAATTGAAGTTCTGGAAGATCATGCCGATTTTACGGCGAGTCCTCCGCAGCTCGGCATCGTTCAAACCGGCAAGATCCACGCCGTCGATCCGAACCGTCCCCCCGGTAGGCCGCTCCAAAAAGTTGATGCAGCGGATCAGCGTGCTTTTCCCCGCGCCGCTGAACCCGACGATGCCGAAAATTTCTCCCTTTCCCACGTGCAGCGAGACGTTCTTCACCGCGTCGACGTTTTGCCTGCCTTGATGGAACACTTTGGTTACGTTCTCCAGTTGGATCATGCCAGCCTCCCCGCTTTCGGCAATAACGGAAAACGGCAGGTCTGCCCCGGGGGGAGAGACCTGCATGGGATCAACCGGCGATTACCAAGCCGGCACCATCGAATCGCCGTATTTTTCCGTCACGAACTTTTTCACTTCTTCCGATTGGAACGCTTGGACCAGACGTTGGAAGATCGGCTTGTCTTGTTCCCCTTCGCGCACCGCGATGATGTTCACCCACGGGGAGTCTTTCGGTTCCCTGTAAATCGCGTCTTTGCTGGGGGAGAGCCCGTTGTCGATCGCGTAGTTGGTATTGATGACGGCCGCGGTAAGGTCGCCCAGCGCTTTCGGGATGAAGGCGGCATCCAGTTCCTTGAATTTCAGGTTCTTCGGGTTCTCCGCGATATCGCGAACCGTCGCCGTAATGCCGACGCCGTCTTTCAGCTTAATCAGGCCGGCGCTCTGGAATAGGATCAGCGCCCGGGCTCCGTTCGTCGGATCGTTCGGCAATCCCAGCGTGTCGCCGTCCTTCAGCTCCGACAGGTCCTTGATCTTCTTGGAATAAACGCCGATCGGATAGTTGATGGTGTCCGCCAGCTTGACGATATGGGTGCCGTTCGACTTGTTGAATTCGTCGAGATAGGGAACATGCTGGAACGCGTTGGCGTCAAGCTGGCCATCCTCCAGCACTTTGTTCGGCTGCACGTAATCGTTGAACACGACAAGCTCCAGGTCGAGGTTGTCTTGGGCCGCGACTTCTTTGGCCACTTTCCAGATTTCTTCCTCCGCGCCGGCCATGACGCCGATTTTCAATTTGGCCGGCTCGGACGCGCCTGCACTGGGGCTTGTGCTGGCGCCGGGGGAGCTTTCGCTTGCGACGTTGCTTGCCGAGGGGCTGCTATCGCTCGTCTTCTCCTTCGATTGACCGCAAGCGGCGGCAATCACCGTCACCATTACCAACATCACGAGGAAAAGAGATTTTTTCACCATGCCGATCACCGCTTTCGTCCAGATTGATACTTTCTAATTCTATATATCCCATCGGAAAAGTATGGATTAAAATATAGAGCAACGGAATCGATTCCGTCAAGATGGATTGAAGCGCAAATCGAATACTTCTATTAACTGATAAGGTTACTCGATAACAGTTCGCGGGGTCAGGCGGTCGTGTCGTGAATGGCGCAAAAAAACCTGCCCCTAAGGCGGACAGGTCATCTAGTAGTACGCCAGCATGGGCGTCATCTCTAGGACGGGGACTAGCCCCCCTCTTACTCGATTGGACAGGGGAGTTTTACTCCGTGCCCGATTGATGCCTCCATTTATAGCCGCACTGCCGCATGGCATCGATGACCTGCACGAAATCCCGCCCTTTGTCGGACAGACTGTATTCGACGGTCACCGGAACGGTCGCGAACGCCCGCCGCGTGACGACGCCGTTCTCTTCCAGCTGCCGCAAGACCGAAGATAAAGATTGCGTGCTGATCGCGGGGATGGTTTTTTTCATTTGGTTAAACCGGCAGGGTCCGTAATACAGATGTCCGATCACCAGGAACGCCCACTTGCTCCCAACGACATTCAACACGTCTTCGATGACCGAATTGCACAGTTCGTTGGCTACCGATTGCATTGGCACACCTCCGTGCTCACTTCAAAAAGTATAGTATGTCAGAACGAAGTGATATTATCATAATATTTTGCCTTCTTCTCATCCTGTAGCATCCACCTTATAATGTCAATCGATGGCGGTTCCAAGAGGCGGCAGCCGCGGAATCAGACGATCGACCGGACAACCGGAGGCGAACCCGGCAACTTTTTTTCGCCTCTTTCTTTATACCATAAATCCGATTAAATCGATTGGTATAATCGTGATCGCATTTACCCCATCCAAATCCATCCATACGGGAGGTTAACCATGACTTTGTTGAAGAGGAACCGAAATCCGATGACCGCGTTCGCCCTGGTCTCCTTGCTGCTGTTCGCCGGCTGCTCGGCGTCCGCCGGCAGCTCCGCAGAAAGCGGCTCGGCAAGCGCCTCCGCCGAACCGGGCAGATCTGCGGCTTCGCAAGCTCCGATCTCGGGCGGCGACTTGACCTATGGGCTCGCCACCAGTCCCGATTCGCTGGATCCGCACGTCAGCGGGCTCGACGTCGCTTCAAGAGTGTTCCGCAGCATTTATGACAGCCTGGTCTTCCTGACTGAGGACAATCAGATCAAGCCCTGGCTCGCGTCCGAATGGTCGGTGTCGCCGGACGGCAAGCGTTATACGTTCAAGCTGCGCCAAGACGTCAAGTTCCATGACGGCACGCCGTTCAACGCCGAAGCGGTCAAGAAGAACTTCGACCGGATCGTGGATCCTTCCACTGAAGCTAGCATCGCATTGTCCTACCTCACCCAGTACGAATCGTCGGAAGTGGTGGATCCCTATACCGTCAGATTCAATCTGAAAAAACCGTCCGCCGCGTTTCTGAGGAACTTGAGCCAGCCATCGCTGGCCATCGTATCACCGACCGCCGCCGAGAAGTACGGGAAACAGTTGGGCCAGCACCCGGTCGGAACGGGGCCTTTCCGGTTCGTCAAGTGGGAGGAGAACTCGGAAATCAAGCTGGAACGCAACCCGGATTACAATTGGGCTCCCGACGCGTTCGACAATCAAGGGAAGCCGTACCTCGATACGGTCACGTTTAAGATCATTCCGGAAGAAGCGACCCGAATCGGAAGCCTGCAAAGCGGCCAAGTATTGGCGATCGAGACGGTGCCGGCCCAGAACGTTGCCGCCTTGAAGAACGACTCCCGGTTCACGATAGCGTCGCACGATGCGTTGGGACTGCCGTTCGCGTTGTTCATCAACGAGCGGCAGGCGCCTTGGAACGATCTGAAGGCAAGGCAGGCCCTGCAGCTCGGCATCGATGTCGACGCCATCGTGAAGACGTTGTATTTCGGCGTCTATAAGCGTGCGTGGTCTCCGCTCGCTCCCGGCACGTTCGGCTACGATCCAGCCTTGGAAAACGGGATTCAATCGGACAAGGAGAAGGCCAAACGGCTGTTGGACGAATTGGGATGGAAGCCCGGGAAAGACGGGATTCGCGAAAAGGACGGGAAGAAGCTGACGATCCGGTACGTCGAGTCGATTCCGAACAAAGACAAGAAGCAGGACATCGCGGCCATCGTCCAGCAGCAGTTGAAAGAAATCGGCGTTGCCGTGGAGTTGCATTTCACGAAGGACGTGAGTCAAGTCGTGCTGATGGACCATGCGTACGAATTGTTCGGAGGCGGCACGGCGGGATTGGATCCCAGCGCATTGACGACTTTCTATCATACCCACGGCCTGACAGGCTGGCCGAGCCTCTCCGGCTTCGACGATCCGAAATTGGATGAACTGCTCGAACGGGGCGAGACCGAGCTGGATGACGCCAAGCGGCTCGAGATTTATCAAGAAGCCCAGCATTATATCGTGGACCATGCCGTGACGATTCCCATCTACGTGTCTCCCAGCATCTCGGCCGTATCCAAGAAGGTGGAAAACCTGAAATACGATGCGCTGGGGTATCTGCTGCTGCATGATACGACCGTCCGGAACTAACCGATCGGGGTGCTGGACCCATGCTCAAGTTCATCGTCTTCCGCTTGGCCGCGTCGTTGTTCGTGATCTGCGGTTCCTCCGTGCTGGTTTTTTGCATCTTGTATTGGCTGCCGGGCGACGCCGTGCTGAGCCGGTTGGCGCTGGGCACGGCCTCGCCCGAGCGGATCGCCGAGATTCGCCATGGGCTCGGGCTGGACGCTCCATTCTATCAGCAATTCGGAGTTTATTTCGGGCGAATGTTCCGCGGAGATTTCGGGGAATCCCTCGTGAGCGCCGAACCCGTTCTGCCGAAAATCATGGAGCATGTCCCGGCCACTCTCGCGCTTGCGTTGACCAGCACCGCGATCTCCGCGGGGCTGGGGGTGCTGCTGGGGGTATGGTCGGCATTCCATCGCGGCGGAGCGGTCGATGCCGCGGTCCGGATCGTCGGATTGTTCGGCGTGTCCATGCCGGCGTTCTGGTCGGGCATCATGCTCATTCTCCTTTTTTCCGTTCGGCTGGGCTGGCTGCCGCCGATGGGGTCCGATGGCGTCAGAACGTTGATTTTGCCTTCCCTGACTTTGGGAATCGTCGGAACGGGCTTGATCCTCCGCATGGTCAGAAGCAGCGTGTTGGACACGATCCGGGAACCGTTTATCGTCACTTTGCGCGCCAAGGGATTAAGCGAGCGGGCGGTCATGTACCGCCATGCGCTGCGCAACGCGCTCATCCCGGCCGTCACGATGCTGGGCATGCTGGTCGGAGAGATGATGGCGGGAGCCGTCGTCGTGGAAACGGTGTTCGCCAGGCAAGGCATCGGCCGGGTTCTGGCGGACGCGATTGCCGGCAAAGATCTGCCGGTCGTGCAGGGAGTCGTCGTATTCTCGGCGGGCCTTTACGTTCTCGTCAATTTGCTCGTCGATCTGTCCTACATGCTGATTGATCCCCGAATCCGAAGAACGGGCATAGGGAGAGGAACATGAGACAAGAAACCGCATTGACAAGATGGATAGGCCGCGAGCGGATCGCGCGCGGCCGAAAGCCTTCGGCGGCGAGAAGGGGCGGCACGCAGCGGCTGCTGTTGTACGGCGCGGCGGCCGTCGTGATTTATTTCCTCGCATGCGCGATCGTTCCGCAATGGCTGGCCCCTTTCCCGCCGATGGAGATGAGGATGGATCGAAGCCTGCTCCCCCCGGGGCCGTCCCACTGGTTCGGCACCGATTATTACGGCAGGGATCTGTACAGCGTCGTAGTGTACGGAAGCCGCCAATCCTTGCTGGTCGGCATCGCGTCCGTTCTGGCCGGCGGCCTGTCCGGCGCGCTCCTCGGGGCGGTATCCGGTTATGCGGGCGGACTCGTGGACGCCGTCATCATGCGCGCCGTCGACGTGCTCATGACCGTCCCCGGCCTGCTGCTTGCGCTCGCGGTCGCGGCCGCCCTCGGTCCCGGACGATGGAACATCGTGCTGGCCGTCGCGGTCGCTTCGGTCCCGGGCTATGCGCGCGTCATGCGCGGTCAGATCCTGAGCGTCAAAGTCCGGCCGTACGTACGGGCTTCCGCCTCGATCGGCGCCTCGCCTTCCCGCGTTTTTTGGACGCACGTGCTGCCGAACTCGTTGTCGCCTCTGTACGTGATGTCCACCCTGGGAATCGGCGCTTCCATCCTGGCGGGCTCCGGGCTCAGCTTTCTAGGGTTGGGAGATTGGAACGCGAGCCCTGACTGGGGCGCAATTCTGTCCCAAGGAAGAGGATATATGACGGTTGCCTGGTGGATCAGCGCGTTTCCCGGGTTCGCCATTACGGCGTTCGTGCTTTCGGTGAACCTCTATGGCGACTGGCTGCGGGATTTTCTGGATCCGAAGAAAAACGCGAGGGGGAAATAGCATGGAGCTGCTGCTCGAAGCCAGCCATCTTACGGTAGAACTCTCCACGCCGATCGGAGAACTTCGGGTGATCGACGACGTCTCGATCGCGATTCGGAGCGGAGAAACGGTGTGCCTTGTCGGAGAGTCGGGCAGCGGCAAGACGGTCTTGTCCAAAACCGTGATGCGGGTGATCGATCAAGAGAACGGCAGGATCGTCGGCGGGAGTCTCAAATTCGAGGATACGGTCCTGACCCGGCTGCCTGCCGACGAGGTTCGGCCGCTGCGCGGAAGCCGGATGGCCATGGTGTTCCAGGAACCGATGTCGGCCTTCGATCCGGCCTTCACGATCGGCAGCCAAATCGCCGAGGCGATCGTCAGCCATCGGCAAGGATCGCGAAGGCAGGCCAGGGCCAAGGTCGTGGAACTCCTACGCAAGGTCGGCGTCCCGGAGCCGGAGGTCCGAATGAAGCAGTACCCGGGAGAACTGTCGGGAGGTCTGCTGCAGAGGGCCATGATCGCCATGGCATTGTCCTGCGATCCGAAACTGCTGATCGCCGATGAGCCGACGACGGCGCTCGACGCCACGGTCCAGGCGCAAATCCTCGCTCTGCTCAAGGATCTGCAGGCGGAATTCCGGATGGCCCTGCTATTGATTACGCACGACCTTGGGGTTGCCGCGGCGATGGCGGACCGGATCGTCGTGATGTATGCGGGGCGGGTGGCGGAATCGGGAACGGCCGAACAAATCCTCACCCGGCCGTACCATCCCTATACGCGCGGGCTGTTGAATGCCGTCGTCCGCCTGGACGGTCCGCGCCGTACGAAATTGCCGTCGATGGACGGATCGATCCAGGGGCCGGCGGAATATCCGAGCGGCTGCGGCTTTCGGCCGCGTTGTCCGTTCGCGACCTCCGAATGCGCGGAGCGTCCCCCGCTCGCCGAGATCGACGGCCGGCAGGCCGCGTGCTGGCACGCCGCGAAGCTGGCCCAATCCTCGGAGATTCAAGCTCCGCTCTCGATTGGCGCAACCCCTCCGCCGAACCGGTCGGTGCGGTTGCCGATGAAGGGAGACGGGCAAGCGCGGGCGCCGCTGCTTGAAGTCGTCGATCTGAGACGGCATTATCCGATGAAGAGAACCGGGTTCGCGCCCCCCAAGCGGCTCAAGGCGGTCGACGGCGTCTCCCTCTCCCTGTCCGCAGGGGAAACGCTCGGTCTCGTCGGCGAATCCGGCAGCGGCAAATCCACGCTCGGCCGGGTGATTCTGCAGTTGGAGCAGGCGACCTCGGGCAAGGTGGCGTTTCAAGGCCGCGAATTGACGGGGCTGCGGGGAAGGCGGCTTCGCGAGGTCCGCCGGAGCATGCAGATGATTTTCCAGGATCCGTACGGTTCGATGGATCCCCGGTGGACGGTAGGGCAGATCATCGGGGAGCCTTTATCGATCCACGAGAATTGGAGCGGCAAAGAGAAAACCGACAAGGTGAAGGAATTGCTGCTTTCTGTCGGATTGGATCCGTCCTGGCGCGAACGCCGGCCTCACGAGCTGTCGGGCGGGCAGAAGCAGAGGGTCGGGATCGCCCGGGCGCTGGCGCTCGATCCGGCGTTCATCCTGGCAGACGAGCCGATCTCGGCTCTCGATGTGTCCGTCCAGTCGCAAATCCTCAATTTGCTGCAAGAACTGCAAGATCGGCGCGGTTTGTCCTATCTCTTGATCGCGCACGGATTAAACGCCGTACGCCATCTGTCGGACCGGGTCGGGGTGATGTATCTGGGCAAGCTCGTCGAAATCGCCCCGAGCGAGGAACTGTTCCGGCATCCCGCCCATCCCTATACGAGAGCGCTGATCGATTCCGTGCCTCCGCTCGTTCCGGGCTGGACGCCCTGGAAGCAAGCCGTCGGCGGGGAAATTCCGTCGCCTCTGGATCCTCCCTCCGGGTGCCGATTTCATCCCCGTTGCCCGTTCGCGACTTCCCGCTGCAAGGAAGAAGAACCCGCGTGGAGAGAGATCGGACCTGCGCGCGCCGTCGCTTGCCACTATCCTGTATGACCGCGCATGCCGGTCGAACTAAAGGAGATGAATGAAAATCGACATCCCATTGGGAGTGCTGGATCACAGCTGGATTTTTCATGGGGATACGCCCGCCGAAGCCTTCCGCCAGACGGTTCAGTTAGCCAAGCGGGCCGAGGAATGGGGATACCGCAGGTTCTGGGTGTCCGAACACCACGATACGCCGAATATCGCCGGTTCGTCGCCGGAAGTGCTGATTTCGTACTTGCTCGCGAATACCGCGCGCATTCGCGTGGGCTCGGGCGGAGTGATGCTGCAGCACTACAGTCCGTATAAAGTGGCGGAAAATTTCAACGCCCTGGCCACTCTGGCTCCCGGGAGGGTGGACCTTGGGATCGGAAGGGCCGCGGGCGGTCTCCCCCGGTCCACTCGCGCGCTGAGACGGGGAAGCGGGGACATCCCGGACGTGGCGGATAAGCTTCGGGAACTGCAGCGCTTCCTTCAGGTTCCGCCGGAAGGGGAGCGTCCGCTCGCCGGGCTCCGCGCCCAACCGGTGCCTGAAATCCCGGCGCAAATCTTCATGTTGGGCGCGAGCGCGGACAGCGGAAAGCTGGCGGCGGAGCTCGGCCTCCCCTACGCGTATGCTTTAATCATCAACAAGGACGAAGATGTCGCGGCGAGGGCTTTCGATCATTACCGCCGAGCGTACCGTCATGGGGCGGGCGAGCAGCCGAGATCGCTGCTGGCGCTGTCGGTCATCGTGGCCGACACGGAAGAGGAGGCTGCCCGGCTGGCGGCGGACAACGTCCGGATCAAATTCCATCTTCCGGACGGACTTGCTTATACGGCCGTAACCCGGCAGGAAGCCGAGGCGTTCATCCGGCGGATCGGGGAACGTTATCCGACAACCGTGCAGGAAGCGGCCGACGTGTACGGATCGCCCGAGTCGGTCAGGCATCGGCTGCTTCGGCTGCAGGCCAAGTACGGCGTGGACGAATTCATCGTCTCCACCGTGGTAGCCGATTTTGCCGCCCGGCTGAGGTCCTATGAGTTGTTGATTCAAGCGGTTGGGAGGTGCACCCAATGACAGATACCGCAGGGACGGCATCCATGAGGGCTTTGTTCGCCCCGCTGGCCGTTCTGATCACGGGAGCCTTCATGGTGATGTTCGACAGCACGGCCATGAATTTGATCGTTCCGCTTCTGGTCAGGGAATACGGCGGCTCGTATCCGGTCGTCCAGTGGGTGATTACGGGCTACGTGCTCGCCGAATCCGCCATCATTCCGCTGACGGGGTGGCTGTGCGACCGATTCGGCACGAAAAGGATATTGCTGCTCGCGATCGGAACGTTTACGTTAGGCTCCTTATTGTGCCTGCTCGCCCAAGGAATCGATCAACTGATCGCTTCCCGCGTCATTCAAGGGTTGGGCGGCGGCATGGTCGTGCCGATCATGTTCGCCTACACTTACCGGATCAGTCCTCCCGACCGGGTCGGCAAAATCATGGCCGTCGTCGTCATTCCGATTCTGCTGGCGCCGGCCTTAGGACCGGTGGTGTCCGGGTTGATCGTCGATCACGCGTCATGGAGCTGGATTTTCGCCGTGAACCTGCCGATCGGCGCGACCGCGATCGCTCTGGGCATCCTGAAACTTCCGGAGCTCGAGCGGCTGCCGGTCGTGAGGCTGGATCTCCTCGGCATGCTGCTGGCTCCGATCGCATTCGCCGGCATCTGTTACGGAATCAGCGAAGGGGCAGCCGACTGGGGAGCGGCAAGGACCGTAACGAGCCTCTCGGTCGGCCTTGTTTTCCTGCTTGCGTTCGTCGTCTCGCAGCTGCGCCGACCGGACCCGTTGCTGGAGCTTCGCGTTTTCGGCTCCAGAGCGTTCACGGGCAATATCCTGATCGCGTGGATCGCCGTGTTCGTCCAGTTCGGCTCCTTGTTCCTCGTGCCCCAGTCGCTGCAGAACGCCAGAGGGTTCAGCGCGTTCGAAGCGGGCCTGATCATGCTTCCGTACGTGGTGTTCGCCGGGATCTCCAACCAAATCGGGGGACGGTTGTACGACAAATGGGGAATCAAAAGCGTCGCGCTCACCGGCTTCGCCATTCTCAGCGTCGGGATGTTCCTCATGTCCACGGTCACGGATCGCACGAGCGTGTGGACGATCGGGATCTACATGGTCGTCATCGGAGCCAGCGTCGGGTTCTGCGTCGTTCCCTTGAACATGAATTTGCTGAAGCTTTCCCCGCAGCATCTGACCGGGCGGGTTAGTTCGCTCTCGAGTTCCGTCCAGCAAGTCGTCGTGGCCCTCGCGATCTCGCTGCTGGCGAACTTGATCGCGAGCCGGCAAGGCTATTACGTGCAGGCCGGCGATCCCGCGGCGGCGGCCTGGACGCCGACGTTCCGGGACGTATTCGTCGTCCTTGCCGTTCTGTCCCTGATCGGTTTCGCGCTGAGCGCGACAATGCGCCGCCAAGAAGTTCCCAGGCAATGACACACACCCTTGTTCCCGCGGTATAATGGTGATATGATCATGGAAAACCCAAACCGATTGACCGGACCACCGGAGATGTGCTGTTGCCCACAGTGCGTCTCCTTTTTTGTTTTCCGGCATTACGAAAGGAGGTGATGGAAGTGAATCTCGAGAACATCGAGGCATTCGTCTACGTAATGCACTACGGCAGCTTCAACAAAGCGGCGGAAGCTTTGTATTTGTCCCAACCCTCCGTAACGGCGAGAATCCAATCGCTGGAGCGGGAGCTGGATTGCAAGCTGTTCGACCGCAACGGCAAACAAGTCCGGATCACGGAGGAAGGCAAGCGGTTTCTGCCTTATGCCCAGCAGCTCATGCTGACCTATCGCAAGGGCAGGCAGCTCATCGGCAGCAAGAAGGCCGTCCCCGACGAAGCGAGGATCGGGTGCACGGTTTCCGTCTCCAACTACCTGATCCCTCGGATTTTGCCGGTTCTCAGCCGCCAATTTCCGGAGACGACCTACAAATTCTCCACCGGCAGAACGGAAGAGATCGCGGATAAGGTGCTGGGCAGGGAGGTCGACATCGGATTCGTCCGCTATGTCGATCATCCGAATTTGCAGTCCGAGAAATTCTACGAGGATCCCATCCGTCTCTACGTGTTTCAAGGACACCCCTTCTTGCGGGAGAAAAAAGTGACGGTGGAAGCGATCGCGGAGCAGCCCCTCGTTTTTTTCGAATGCGGGGCGTTGGACTGGTTAAGGATCCACCGGATTTTCGAAAACTTGAACCGTCCGCCGAACATTCTCATCCAGACGGACAATTCGGAAATGGCGAAAAAATTGATCGTCCAGAAAGCGGGGATCGCGTTTTTGCCCGGCTTGTCGGCGGAACAGGAGGTGTTCGGCAAAAAGCTGTTTCCCGTTGCGGTTCCGGAAATCGAAGGCATCTCCCTGCAAACCAATCTCATTTACCGCCATGGAGAACAAACGCCGCTTCTGGATGCCTTATTGCAAATCGGCCGCGATTTGCGGAGAAACGGTGCATTCCGCCGCTTGGCCCAATCTTAGCGAAAATAACGAATGGAGGAAGATCGAAAATGAGTAAAATCGTCGTGATTGCGGGAAGCCCGAATCCGGCATCCAGGCTGAACGGACTGATCGGAAGCGCGGTGCGCCGCTGGCAGCAGGCCGGCATCGAAACGGGAACGATTCAAGTCGCGGAATTGCCGGCGGAAGCGCTGCTGAGCGCCCGCTATGCGGAATCCGCGATCGCCGAGGCGGTGTCGGCCGTCGAGCAGGCGGACGGCGTCGTCATTGCGGGACCGGTGTACAAGGCGGCTTATTCGGGGCTGCTCAAATCGTTCCTGGATTTGCTTCCGCAGACGGGCTTGGCCGGGAAAATCGCGCTGCCGCTGTTCATCGGGGGAACGATCGCCCATCTGCTCAGCGTGGAGTACGCGCTCAAACCGGTCATTTCGGCGCTGGGGGGAAGGCACGTGCTGGGCGGCGTTTACGCGGTGGATCAATGGGTCAATCGCCTCGAAGACGGGGGATTCGCCTTGTCGGAAGAACTCCAAGGCCGGCTCGACCGCGCGGCGGATGAGCTGGCGGAAGAGCTGAGATGGCTGGAATACCGCAGAAGCAGACAGCCTGCCCACGCGGCGGAGTAAGATCGGGAATTTGAATCCGGGAATCGAATTTCTCTATTAGCCCCCGCTTGCGGCGGATGGTAAAGTAAAGCCATACCTATAATTCTTACTTAACAGGTAGGAATTGTTGTAATTAAATCCCCGCAAGAAAGAGGAGAGAACCATGAGAAAAAAAGCAGGATGGTGGATCGCCGTCCTCGCGATTGCCTTGATCGCGACCGCATGCGGCAGCAAATCGGAATCGGCTCCCCCGTCGTCCTCGGCCGCCCAGACGCCAAGCGCCGAATCCCCGAGCTCGGCAACGCCGAGCGATGCATCGCCAAGCGCCGCCACGTCCGGCACGGCGTCGCCGAACGCACCGGCCGAAGCGAAGAAAATCGTCGTCGGCACCGGCACGCAATTCCCGCTCGTCTGCTTCATCGACGAGAACGGCAAGCTGACCGGGTTCGACGTCGAGCTCGTCCGGGAGATCGACAAACGTCTGCCCCAGTACGAGTTCGAATTCCAGACGCTCGACTTTTCCAACATCCTGCTCAGCCTCGAGACGAAGAAAATCGATTTCGGCGCGCACGAGTTCGAGAAAAACCCGGAGCGCTCGGAGAAATATTTGTTCAACCGCGAGCCTTACGCGCATTGGAAAAACAAAATCATCGTGGCCAAGGACAACGATTCCATTAAGACGCTGGACGATCTGGTCGGCAAGAAGGTGCTCACCGGCGCGACGAGCGCGGAGGCGCAGATCCTCGAGAATTACAACAAGTCCCACGACAAAAAGATCAACATCGTCTACCAGAGCGGGGCGGCCAACGACATGGTCAGCCAAATCACCACGGGGCGCGTCGTCGCCTCGATCGGCGCGGACTTCGCGCTGCCGCTCCTCGATCCGAAAGGTAAGCTCAAGACGGCCGGGGACGCGCTCAGCGAAGCGGATATCCTGTTCGTCTTCCGCAAGAACGACCCGGCTTCCCAAGAGTTGGCCGACGCCATCGACCTCGCGCTGAAAGAAGTGAAAGCCGACGGCACGCTGGCTAACCTTAGCAAACAATGGCTCGGTCAGGACTTCACGGAGTAAATCATGGAGCAGGAGTTCGATTTTACCTACGTGCTGCAGTTCATCCCGAAGATCCTGTCCACGCTGGGCACGACGCTGACCATCGTGGGCGGCTCCCTCGTGCTGGGGCTTGCGGCCGGGCTCTTGGCCGCTTTGCCCCGGCTGTACAAAATCCCGTTCCTTCGGCGGGTCAGCCAGGTCTACGTCTCGTTCTTCCGGGGCACGCCGATCCTGATCCAGCTGTTCCTGCTGTATTACGGGCTGCCTGAGCTGCTCAAGCAAGCGGACATCGACCTCTCCAAGACGCCCGTTCTCGTATTCGTCATCCTCACCTACGGCCTTCACGTGTCCGCTTACGTGTCCGAGATGATCCGGGCTTCCGTCGAATCCGTCGACCGGGGGCAAGTCGAAGCCGCCTATTCCGTCGGAATGAACGGGGTTCAGGCGTTCACCCGGATCGTGCTCCCGCAGGCGCTCGCGATCGCGGTGCCGGTCTTCGCGAATTTGCTGTTGGCGCTGCTAAAGGACACCTCTCTCGCCTTTACGCTCGGCGTGATGGAAATGACGGGCAAGGCGTCCTCGCTCACGACGCTGACCCAGCATTTCGTCGAAGCGTATCTCTCGCTCGCGCTCATCTATTTGGCCGTCTGCCTGGTGTTGGAGCGCTTGCTCCGCGTGCTGGAACGGAGGCTGCTTCGCCATGAAGCCCGGCCGGTCCCGGCCAAATCCTTCGAATCCTGGCGGACGAAATGGCTGCCGTTCGGGTTGCCGCAAGCCTTCAAATTGAGAAGCAAAGGGGGCGATGCGTAATGAAGCTGGATCCCTCGTTCATCTGGAAGGCGTTCGTGGAACTCTTGTCCGTCGTGCCGACGACGCTGCTCATCACGGTGGTCTCGGTCGCTTGCGGCCTCCTGATCGGTACGGCGATCGCCTTGATCCGCACGTTCCGGGTGCCGGTCCTGCATCCGGTCGCCGCCGCGTACGTCACCTTCTTCCGGGGCACGCCGATGATCACGCATTTGCTGCTCATCTATTTCGGAATGCCGCTGATCGTCGACGGAGTTTCCGCCTTTTTCGGCTGGCCGTTCCGGTCTTCCGCGATCCCGATGATCGCGTTCGCGCTGCTGTCCTTCTCCATTACGGCCGGCGCTTACGCTTCGGAAGTCGTGCGGTCGGGCCTCATCGCCGTCAGCAAGGGGCAGCTGGAAGCGGCTTATTCCATTGGAATGACGACGCCTCAGGCACTGCGGCGAATCGTGTTTCCGCAGGCATTCGCGGCAAGCTTGCCCAATATCACGCAGCTGTTCATCGGGATGCTCCATGGCAGCACGCTGGCGTTCGCCGTATCCGTCGTGGAGATCAACGCCAAAGCGCAGATCGTGGCGGCGACGAATTGGAAGTTCTTCGACGCCTACCTGGCGGCGGCCTTGATTTTCTGGGGGCTGACGGTGCTGATCGAGCGGGCGGCCGGCCTGCTGGAACGAAGGATCCAATTGTACAACCGAGGAGGGGTCGCATGATCCGGCTGCAAGGCATCGAGAAAAGCTTCGGGCGCCATCCGATGCTGAAGGGAATCGACCTCGAAATCGGCACGGGCGAGGTGGTCGTCATCTTGGGACCGAGCGGATCCGGGAAGACGACGCTGCTTCGGTGCCTGAACTTCCTCGAGAAGCCGAACGCGGGCCGAATCCGCGTCGGCGATTACGAGGTCGATTGCCGGACGGCGGGCAAGAAGGAGATCCAGCAGCTCCGGCTCCGGACCGCGATGGTGTTCCAGCAATACAACCTGTTTCGGCACAAAACGGCGCTGGAGAACGTGATGGAAGGCTTGCTGGTCGTCCGCAAGCTGCCGAAACGCGAGGCGCGCGAGCAAAGCGTACAGCTGCTGGAAAAGGTGGGGCTGGGGGGCAAATTGGACGCGTACCCCAGCCAGCTGTCCGGCGGCCAGCAGCAGCGGGTCGGCATCGCCCGCGCGCTGGCGCTGAATCCGGAAGTGATCCTGTTCGACGAGCCGACTTCGGCGCTCGATCCGGAGCTCGTCGGGGAGGTTCTGTCCGTCATCCGCAAAATCGCCAAAGAGGGCATCACGATGATCGTCGTCACGCACGAAATGGGATTCGCCCAGGACGTCGCGAACCATGTCGTCTTCATGGACGAGGGCAAAGTCGTGGAAGAAGGGCATCCGAACCGGCTATTCTCGTCGCCCAAGGAGGAGAGGACCCGCCAATTTCTGAAACGCATCACGCCGGATGGCGTGTATTCCATCTGACCAAAGGAGTGGGGGACATTGGGAATTCCGTTCGGGATTTTGGATCAAAGCATCGTGCATCCGGGCCAGACCCCGGCCGAAGCGTTGCAGTATACCGTAAAGCTGGCCCAATTCGCGGAGCGGCTGGGCTTCCGTCGGTTCTGGGTATCGGAGCATCATGACTCCGCGGGCGCGGCCGGCTCGTCTCCGGAAGTGCTCGTCTCCTACCTCCTCGCCCGTACGGAGCGCATCCGGGTCGGCTCCGGCGGGGTCATGCTGCAGCATTACAGCCCCTTCAAGGTGGCGGAGAACTTCAACGTGCTGGCCAGCCTCGCCCCGGGACGGGTGGACTTGGGCATCGGCCGCGCGCCGGGAGGACTTCCCCGGTCTACCAAAGCGCTGCAGAGAGGCGTGACGGAGGAGCGGTCGCTCGCGGACAAACTCGAAGAGCTGGAAGGTTATTTGGCCGGCCGGCAGGTCGAAGCGGGTCCGCTGGCGGGCATCCGGGCGACGCCGGTTCCGGATCAGCCCGCCGACCTCTACTTGCTGGGCACCAGCGTCTCGAGCGCGGAGCTGGCGGCGGAGCGCGGCTGCCCGTACGCGTTCGCGCTGTTCCTCAACAGCGACTATGAGACGGCCCGGCAAGCGTTCGAGGTTTACCGGCGGAAGTTCAATGCGGGGAAGGGAACGCGGCCGTACGCCCTCTTGGCCCTGTCGGCCATCGTCGCGGATACGGAGGAAGAAGCCTTAGAGCTGGCGGGCGATTTCAAATCCGTTCGGGTCACGCTGGCCAGCGGGAAGACGGTGAACGTCGGATCGCTGGAACAGGCCGAAGAATTCGCGCGGCAGGCCGGAGAGACGTATACGGCCGAGGTGAGGGACGCCGACATCGCCAAAGGGACGAAGGAGACGGTGCGCGCCCGGATCCTGGAGCTTCAGCGGGAATATGCCGTCGACGAATTCATTTTCACCACGATTCTGAAGGATTTCGGCCGCCGGATCCGCTCGTTCGAGCTGCTGAAGGAAGCTTTCCAGGAGCTGGCGGTATGAGCGGCGCCGCGGGATTGGAGCTGGAGCAGCGCCTGTCGGAGATGCGGAGGCGGCTGCACGAACAGCCGGAAATCGCCCACGAGGAATACGTCACGACGGCTACGATCCGCGGCTGGCTGCTCGAGGCCGGGATCCGGATCGCGGACTATCCGCTTCCGACCGGCGTGATCGCGGAGGTCGGGGGGAAGCGGGGCGGGCCGATCGTGGCCGTGCGGGCCGATATCGACGCCCTGCCGATCCAGGAGGCCACGGGTCTGCCGTTCGCTTCGAAACGCCCGGGATACATGCACGCCTGCGGCCATGATTTCCATACGGCGGCGGTACTCGGAGCGGCTCTGTTGCTGAAGGAACGGGAATCGGAACTGGCGGGCACCGTGCGATTCCTCTTCCAGCCGGCGGAGGAAAAGGCGTCGGGGGCGAAGCTGGTCATCGAGAGCGGGGCGCTGGAGGACGTGTCGGCGATATTCGGCCTGCACAACAAACCGGATCTGCCGGTCGGCACGGTCGGGGTGAAGGCCGGTCCGATCATGGCGGCGGCCGACGGATTCGCGGTCGAAGTCATGGGCCGCGGCAGCCACGCCGCTTCGCCGGAAGCGGGACGGGATCCTATCGTGAGCGCGGCCCACATCGTGACGGCGCTGCAATCGATCGTCAGCCGGGACGTGTCATCCCTGGACAGCGCGGTGGTCAGCGTCACCCGGTTCCATGCCGGCACCGCCTGGAACGTCATTCCGGAACGAGCGGCCTTCGACGGCACGATCCGGACGTTCGACGAGTCGGTGCGGGCCCGCGTGCTGGAAAAATTCGAGCGGGTCGTCCAAGGCATTGCCGAGGCGTACGGCACGCCGGCGGCCGTGAAGCGGATTCCGGGGCCTCCGCCCGTCCATAACGACGCCGATTGGGCCGAGCGGGTTGGGCGGACTGCGGAAAGACTAGGGCTGACCGTTGTAGAACCCCGCCCGTCGCCGGCGGGCGAAGATTTCGCCTTCTATTTGAAGCGGGTGCCCGGAGCATTCTTCTTCCTCGGCACTTCGGGACCGCACGAGTGGCACCATCCCGCCTTCGACGCGGACGAACGGGCGCTGCCGATCGCGGCCAAGCTGCTGGCCGCCGTTGCCGTCGATGCGATCGCCGGCTTGGCGGGCGAAGGGGCGGGGCGTTAGCGCATGGGGAAATCCAAATCGTACGACGTCATCATCGTCGGCGCGGGCTCCATGGGCATGAGCGCGGGATACCACTTGGCGCGGCGCGGAACGAGAACGCTGCTGATCGACGCGTTCGATCCTCCCCATGCCCATGGCAGCCATCACGGGGAGCCCCGGTTGATCCGGCACGCGTACGGCGGCGGACCGGCGTATATCCGCTTGGCGCTCCGGGCGGACCGGTTGTGGCGGGAGCTTGAGGAGAGAACGGGCGAACGGCTGCTCGTGCGTTCCGGCGTGCTGAACATGGTTCCCCGGTCTAACGGGGCTCTGGAGAAGCGTATCGGCGAAGCGAAGCTGTTCGGCGTGCCGGCGGAACGGCTGGACGCCGCGGAGATCCGCAAGCGCTGGCCGGGCGTGAAGGTGCCCGATACCTACGAGGGGATGTACGAACCGAACGCGGGTTACCTGAACAGCGAGTCATGCGTGGCCGCCTATCGCCGCCTGGCGCTGGAGGCGGGAGCCGAGCTGCTGACCGGCACGTTCGTGACGGACGTGAAGGTCGCCGGCCAGTCGCTCGCTTTCGTGTCCACCGTTCAAGACGTCTACGTAGCGGACAACGTCATCCTTTGCGCGGGGGCGTGGTTTCGCCGGCTTCAGTCTTTCGCGCCCGTTCCCGTCCGCGCGCTGCGCAAGACGGTCGGCTGGTTCGAGGCCGGAGCGGAATACGCCGAGGGCGCGTTCCCGGGTTTCACGCTGGGTACGCCGCACGGCGCGTATTACGGATTTCCCGACATCGGCGGCGCGGGGTTCAAAATCGGCCGGCACGACGGAGGACGGGAATGGAAACCGGGAGAGGATTTCGCCCCGTTCGGAGCCTATCCGGAGGACGAAGCCGATTTGCGGGACGCGTTGGAACGTTACTTCCCCGGGGCTGCGGGCAGACGGCTGCGCGGAGCGGCTTGCAAATACGAGATGTCGCCCGACGAGCACTTCATCGTCGACAGCCACCCGGAGCATCCGAACGTGCTGCTGGCCGGGGGATTTTCGGGACACGGCTTCAAGTTCGCCAGCGCCGTCGGCGAGCTGCTCGCGGAATTGACGATCGACCGGAAGACGGAGCTGGATGTGGGCATGTTCTCGCTGGAACGTTTTCGAACGGAAACGACAAAAAGCGCGGAAAGCGCGGGAGGTACCGGATGAGATGAGCGGCGCCGTTAACTTGACGGAATATTTGGGAACGTACGATCGGCTGCAAGACGCGATCGAAGGGCTGACGGAGGAACAACTGAAACGCAAACCCGCCCCGGGTCATTGGAGCATCACGGAGGTGATCGCGCATTTGGCCGACCACAACATCGTGGTGTCCTTCCGGATACGGGAAATTTTGTCGGGCTCCGGGGTCCGCCTGCCGGCGTTCAACCAGGATCCTTGGATCGACGGGCAAAAAGCGAATCAAGGCAATGCATCCGACTTCCTGCAAGCGTTCCGGGCGCTGCTCGTGCACAACGCGCAGTTGTTCGTGCGCTTGGATCCGGAAGATTGGAGCAAACCCGGGGTGAATTACAAAGGGGAAACCGTGACGCTGGCCGGGGTCGTTCAAGGCTTCATCGATCATGTAGGGCGCCACTTGGGGCAAATCGAACGGATCAAAAAAGCATGAGATGAGGTGGATGCGATGGGGGAACGGGAAATCGCGGTTCGGGAAGCGCGGGATTCGGACCGGGAGGCTGTCCGGGACGTTCTGTTGTCCGCGTACGGCCAATATGAAGCCGTGCTGCCGGCGGAGCGCTGGCGGCAGTACAAGGACGATATCGTTGCTTCGGTGACGAAGGAAGGCCCCAAGGTCAGGCTGGTGGCCGAATGGGACGGCCGCGTGGCGGGAACGGCGCTTTTGTTCGATTCCTCGCTCTCCGCATACGGAACGGATATCGGGATCGATTCGCCGATCATCCGGCTCCTCGCGGTCAAGCCGGAAGCGCGGGGCCGCGGCATCGCCACCGCGCTGCTCCGGGAGGGCGCGCGTCTCGCCGCGGCGTGGGGAGCGGAGACGCTGCACCTGCACACGTCCGACATGATGGCGTCCGCCGTGCGCCTGTATGAGCGGCTGGGGTTCGAGCGGGCGTACGACAAGGAGTTTTACAACGGCGAGCACCTGGTGAAGAGCTATCGGCTCCATTTGAAGCAGGCCGATCTGCTGCAAACGCACGGATAAGAAGGAGGAGACGGGCATGGCCAATCGGAAAAAACTGAAGCTCGGCGCGATGATCCACGGCGTCGGCGGCAACATCTCGGCTTGGCGGCATCCGGAGGTCCCGGCGGACGCCAGCGTCAGCTTTCCGTTCTACAAGCAGCAGGCTCAGACGGCCGAAGCGGGATTATTCGACCTCGTGTTCATCGCGGACGGACTGTATATCACGGAAAAATCGATCCCCCATTTCCTGAACCGGTTCGAGCCGATGACGATCTTGTCTGCGCTTGCGGCCGTTACATCGAAGATCGGCCTGGTGGGCACGCTCTCTACCTCTTACAGCGAACCGTTCACCGTCGCCCGCCAATTCGGTTCCCTCGACCATATCAGCGGTGGCCGCGCCGGGTGGAACGTCGTGACGTCTCCGCTGGAGGGGTCGGCCCGCAATTACGGGAAGAAGGAGCATCCGACCCATGACGAGCGCTACCGGATCGCCGAGGAATACCTGGAAGTGACGCGCGGGCTGTGGGATTCCTGGGAGGACGACGCTTTCGTCCGCGACAAGAAGACCGGGGTGTTCTTCGATCCGTCGAAAATGCACCGGCTGAACCATCAAGGAACGTACTTCTCCGTCGAAGGCCCGCTCAACATCGCGCGTTCCAAGCAGGGGCATCCGGTCGTTTTCCAGGCCGGTTCCTCGGAGAGCGGCAAAAACCTGGCGGCCAAAAGCGCGGACGCCGTCTTCACCGGGCACGAAACGATCGAGGAGGCGCAGGCGTTTTACCGGGAGGTCAAAGCCCGCGCGGCGGCCCTCGGACGCTCCCCCGACGACATCGTGATCATGCCGGGCGTCGGACCGATCATCGGGCGGACGGAGGAGGAGGCCGAGCGCAAGTACAGGGAAATCGCGGAGCTCGTCTCCATCGACAAAGCGCTCGATTACTTAGGCCGGTTTTTCGAACACCACGATTTCTCCCGATATCCGCTCGACGAGCCGTTCCCGGACATCGGCGATCTCGGCAGCAACAGCTTCCGCAGCGGTACCGACAAGATCAAGCGGACCGCCAGGGAGCAAGGCTTGACCCTGCGCGAAGTCGCCTTGAGGGCGGCCACGCCGAAACCCGAGTTTCTCGGCACGCCGGAGAAAATCGCCGACTTGATCGAACGGTGGTATCGGGAAGAGGCGTGCGACGGCTTGATCATCCACTCCGCGACCCCGGGCGGGCTGCGGGATTTCGTGGAAGGGGTCGTGCCGATTCTTCAGGGCAAAGGGATTTACCGCACGGAATACGAGTCGGACACGCTGCGCGGCAACCTGGGGCTGCCGATCCCGGCGAACCGCTACGCGCTTCAGCGCGCGGGTAAATAAATGCTCGGTTTACCGGAGTCCAAGACCTTACCAAAGGTCTTGGACTCTTTGCAATCGCGGGGAGCTCTCCGGCTCCGGCTTCCGCCCGGGCCGAATCGCCAATAATGCGGCCAAGCAGGAGGCCGCGCTCGCGATGGCGAGGGTCCAGAACAAAGCGGAAGTCGACCCGCGCATGAGCAAGGATGCCGCCGGCGGGCCGGCCGCGACGCCCAGGAAACGCATGCTGCTGTATAGGGAGCCGATCGTGCCGCGCTGCTCCTTCTCGATTCCTTCCGTGATCAAGGCGTCCGAGCAGGGAAGCGCGGCGCCGATTCCGATCCCGGCCGCGCTTAGGCAGGCCATGCGCCCGACGACGGACGGGAAAGCCAAGCAGCCGGCGATGGCGGCCGCCGCCAGGAAAAATCCGAAGGTGATCAGCCATTTCATCAGCTTTTTGCGCTCGCCGATGCATTTGCCGACGATGAAAGAGGTCAGGCAGAGGAACGTGAGCGGAATGGCCAGGACGCAGCCTTTGAGGATCCCTTTTAAATGATGTTCGTTCTCCAGCGTCTCCGACAAATAAAAAAGCGTCCCGAAAAGCACGAACATCCCGATGCCCCCGATGGCGAACAGGGCCGTAATCCAGCGGACTTTCGAGAGATACAGGCGAAACGTGGAACGGATGAACGTTTTGAACGGCAACGGTTTCTCTTGCTCCCGCTTCGGCTTGCGGACGAGGAACGCGACAAGCAGGATCGAGATCGCGCAGAAGACGGGAATGGACCAGAACGGGACGGACCACGCCCACAAGGCCAGCGCGGAGCCGACGATCGGGCTCAGCACTTTGCCGAACGTATTGGCCGTTTCGACGATGCCGAGCCCGGCGCTGACCTGCTCCTTCTCCCGGTACAGATCCCCGACGAGCGGAATGACGATCGGCATCGCTCCCGCGGCCCCCAATCCTTGCAGGATCCGTCCGGCAAGAATCCAACCGTAAGCGTTCGAATGGAATCCGGAAGCGAAGCCGCATAAAGCCCCTCCGGCTCCCGCGAGGGCGAGGCAAGGCAGGATGACCGCCTTGCGTCCCGCCCGGTCCGACAAGTAACCGGCAACCGGGATGAACAGAATCGCCATGACGGAGTACACCGTAATCAGCATGCTGGACTGCAGCCCGCTGACGTTCAGGTGTTTCTCGATGGCCGGAAGAATGGGAATGAGCATCGAATTGCCAAGCGTCATGATCAAAGGAATGGAGGCGAGAGCGAATAAATCGCCTTTATGGCCGGCTTGCACAGCGGTTCACCTCTAGGGCATCCCGATCCTGCAGATGCATTGTTAATACTACTATGCTCATCGGAATTATAGAACATTCCTCGCTCCGATGGTTTTGAGTCCGAAGCGGCGAATTTCCCATCGAGGAGGGAATTTGGCATCTTCCATCGAATTGTGGAGATGGAACCCGGCCGCTTCGGTCAGGCGCAAGTCAACGGACATCGGAAAGGCGGATCCCCATGACTTTTCTAAGACGCATAAGGCAATACCGGGTCTACCGGCGGATGGTGCTGTCTTATTTGCTGCTGTCCGTCGTGACGATCTCTTTGCTGTCCAGCCTTCTGTACGCCATGTTCTCCGCGCGGGCGGTGCAAGAGGTGGACCGCTCGTCCCGGCAAATGCTGACGCAGGTCAGCTACACCTCCAACGTCGTCTACGAGCAGGTGCAGCGGATCACGGGGCAGCTGCTGAGCGACCAGGTCATCATTTCGTTCCTCTACGCCAAGGAAGACGACAAGACGGTGGATTACGCGGCGAACCTGTTTCTCGCGCGGATCCAAGGCATCTACCCGTTCATTAAAAATTTAGGCATTTACAACCTGTCCACCGGAGCTTACGTTGATACGCTCGGGCTGGCGCCGGACCCCGGCATGGTGAGAAGGGAGGAAACGAGCTATTTCGGCTTTTTTCCCCGGACCGTCACGTCGCTCGGCGGCAGCGCTTACCGGATGCTGACCTTTAAAATCATTCCCGGGCGGTCCTTCTCGAACGCGCCGGAATCGGCCATCGTCGTCGATTTGGACGAGAACTACATCCGCAGCACGATGCAGCGGATCAGCGGATCGTCGCGCGAATCGCGGACCTTCGTCATGGACGCGTCCGGCACGGTGCTGTCGCACTCCGACCCCGCGCATTTCATGGCGAATTTCGGCACATACGATTACGTTCGGCGGATTCTCTCGGATCCGAACGCGGAAGGCAGCTTCAGCAAACGGATCGACGGTCAAAAGCAGCTGGTCACTTACGTGAAATCTTCGGCGCTGGATTGGTATTTCGTCAGCGTCCGTCCTTACGCGGAGACGATCTCGAACATTACGGAGCTCCGCGATTGGACGATCTTCATCGCCGCCCTGCTGCTGGTGGCCGGGGCCGGGGGCTCGCTGCTGCTCAGCAGCAATATCTACAACCCGATCAAGACGCTGCTCGACAAAGTGAACGCGGCTTCGGGCGCCGGAAGCGGGTCCTTGCTCCGGCTCGACGAGTACCAAATGCTCTCCGAGGCGTTCTCGCATTCGATCGAGGCCGCCCGAACGATGCAGTCCAGCCTGAAGCAGTCCCAAAGCGCGCTGCAGGACGCTTACTTGGTTCGCTTGCTGAAAGGGAACGCGAGCAAAATCGAGGTGTCCGCCGAGCTGAAGCGGGAAGTGGAGCAACGGCTGGCCGGGCCTTCTCTCAGGGTCATCCTGCTGAAAATCGACGATTGGAGGACGTTCCGCGAAACCCACAACGCCTTCGACCGGGGGCTGTACCGTTTCGCGGTCCACAATATCGCCCAGGAGATCCTCGGCCAGTCTTACTCCCTGGCCGCCGCCAATCCGGAAGAGGACGAGATCACGCTGATCCTTCGGACCGAGACGGAGAAGCCGGGCAGCAGGCTGTTCCTGCTGCTGGGCGAAGTCCAGGACGCCGTGAGGGAATATTACCGGGTCAGCTTGTCCGTCAGCGTCGGGGATCCGGCGGATTCGCTCAGCGAAATTTCCGATTCGTACAAGTCGGCGCAGGCTTACATGACGTCCCGGTTTTTCCTGGGACATGGCTGCGTGGCGACGGAGGGCACGATGCGGGAAAGCCGGGAGGCACCCGAACGCTACCCGGCGGCCATCGAGAAGCGGCTGCTGGAAGCGGTCCGGCTCGGCCACCGCTCAGCCGTGCGGCAGGAAATCGCGGGATTCCGGTCCGTGCTGTCCGACTGCGCTTACGGCCAGGCCGTGCGGAATATCCATTTCCTCGTGCTGGCGATCGTCCGGGAGTTCGAGTATTTGGCGGAATGGTGGAGCGTCGACGACGAGCGGCTGTATCGTTCGGCGGACGACATCCGGGAGGCCGAGACGCTGGAGGAGGTCGAGAAACGGCTGACGGCTTTGTGCTTTACGATCGTGGATATTCTGGAGGAAAACCGCAAAAACCTGAGCGTCACCAAAAACGCCAAAATCGTCGAGGAAATCCAGCGGTTCGTGCGGGAGCATTACGCCGAGCACGGCTTGTCGCTGGAAGCCGCCGCGGAGCAAGCCGGCTATTCGTCCGGTTACATCGGCAAGCTGTTCAAAAGCATGACGGGGACCGCCTTCAACGATTACGTGACGCACATCCGGATGGAACGGGCGAAAACGCTGCTGGCGGAGACGAACGATTCCGTCGCCCAGATCGGCGAGAAAGTCGGCGTGTACAACGTCCCGTATTTCACGACGCTGTTCAAAAAGAAGTACGGGATCACGCCCTCGCAATACCGGGAGCAGGCGGGGCGCGGCGAGGACTCGGCGGGTTGAATGGCCGAGGTAAATTGCCCGAACTCCCGTGCCTCCGGCGGAATAGCGTACGTCGTACGTTAATTTGCTCGAACTCCCGTGCCTCCGGCGGAATAGCGTACGTCGTACGTTAATTTGCTCGAACTCCCGTGCCTCCAGCGGAATAACGTACGTCGTACGTTAGTTTGCCCGAACTCCCGTGCCTCCGGCGGAATAGCGTACGTCGTACGTTAATTTGCTCGAACTCCCGTGCCTCCGGCGGAATAACGTACGTCGTACGTTAATTTGCTCGAACTCCCGTGCCTCCAGCGGAATAACGTACGTCGTACGTTAGTTTGCCCGAACTCCCGTGCCTCCGGCGGAATAGCGTACGTCGTACGTTAATTTGCTCGAACTCCCGTGCCTCCGGCGGAATAACGTACGTCGTACGTTAATTTGCTCGAACTCCCGTGCCTCCGGCGGAATAACGTACGTCGTACGTTAATTTGCAGTCGCCTTCATTCATCGCCCGATCGCGCGATCGGGCCTTTTCCCGTGCCGTTTTTTTCGCCTCCGGATCGCGTTTTTGATATTGAAATCTCCATTTTGAAAGCATGATTTCCGATTCGTGAAAGCATAGCCGAAACTCGAAATTTACAAGCTTCCGGAGTCCCCGGTATGATCGAACCACGAAAGAGGCAAGGGGTGCTGACATGGCAAGTTTCCTGCGAGAGCTGGCGAGAAACCGGTATTCCTACCTGCTGGTCCTGCCTGCCGCGGCGTACGTGTTCCTGTTCTCGTACGCGACGTACCCGTTTTTGATGATCGCGTTTCAGCGCTTCAATTATCAGAAGGGTCCGTTTCGCAGCGAGTGGATCGGCCTGGAGAACTTCCGGTTCTTCTTCCAATCGCGCGAAGCCGTCCGGGTGATCGCGAACACGCTGCAATTGAACGTGCTGTTCATGATCGCCGTGACGGTCTTCGCGGTGGCGCTGGCGCTGCTGTTTAACGAGATCCGCAGCCGGCTGTTCATGCGGTTCGCCCAAACGACGATGATCTTCCCGAATTTCCTGTCCTGGATCATCGTCAGCTACATGATGTACAGCCTGTTCACGATGGATTACGGGATCATCAACCAGGCGCTCCAATGGTTCGGCGCCGAGCCGGTCAACTGGTATTCCACCGCCAAAGCCTGGCCGGCCATCCTCGTCGGCATGAAAGTATGGAAGGAAGCCGGCATGTCGTCGATCATCTACCTGGCCGCCATCACCGCCATCGACGGATCGCTGTACGAATCCGCGGACATCGACGGAGCCACGCGCTGGCAGAAAATGAGGCGGATCACGCTGCCGCTGCTGGCGCCCACGATCGCGATCCTGACGCTGCTGAACCTCGGCAAAATTTTCTACGGGGACTTCGGCATGATCTACGCGATCATCGGCGACAACGGCGTGCTGTATCCGACGACCGACGTTATCGATACGTACGTGTACCGCGCCCTGCGTCAAATCGGGGATCCGTCCAATGCCGCCGCGGTCGGCCTGTTCCAATCCGTGGTCGGGCTGCTGCTGGTGTTCGCGGCCAACTGGGTCACCCGCAGAACGTTCAAGGAAGGGGCGTTGTACTGATGACGGCAAGAAGACGATTCACGATCGGCACGCTGCTCATCTACCTGGCCCTCGCGTTGTTTTCCCTGATTTGCCTGCTGCCCATGGTCTTGACGCTGACGGTCTCGCTGTCGTCCGAAGACAGCATCATTGAGCACGGGTACCGGTTGATTCCGGATCAGTGGTCGCTGGACGGGTACCGGACCATTTTCGTGAACAGCGCGCTCATTTTCCGGGGCTACCTCATCTCGATCGTCGTGACGGTGGCCGGTTCGGCGCTGGCCTTGCTCGTCACGGCGCTGGCCGCGTACCCGCTGGCCAACCCGAACGTGAAGTACCGGAACGTGCTGTCGCTGTATTTTTTCATCACGATGCTGTTCAACGGGGGGCTCGTCCCCTGGTATCTGATGTGCGTGAAGCTCGGCCTGACGAACAACCTGCTCTCGCTCATCGTGCCCATGCTGATGTTCAACGCCTTCAACATGTTCCTGGTCCGCAACTTCATGGAGGGGATTCCGGGGGAACTGCGGGAATCCGCCTACATCGACGGGGCGAACGACCTGCGCATCGCGTTCCGGATTTACATGCCGCTGTGCGTGCCCGTCCTGGCCACCGTCACGCTGTTTTACGCGCTGGCGTACTGGAACGACTGGTTCAACGCGATCATGCTGGTCGACAACAAGAAGCTGTATCCGCTCCAATACATCCTGTTCCAGCTGCGCTCCAACATCCAGATGCTCGAGATGCTGCCGAACGGGGCGAAAACCGAATACACGCTGCCGGCGGAATCGACCAAGATGGCGACCGTCATTATCACGATCGGGCCGATCGTGTTCCTCTACCCCTATTTGCAGCGCTATTTCACCAAAGGTCTCGTCATCGGGGCCGTGAAAGGCTGAAGCGGCATCATCGGGCTTTATATCCTGTTATGTCCCTCGCAAGAGGTGCATATATAAAATCCACATTCTTAAGGAGAGGGTCTGCGATGAAAAGATTCACTGTTTTCGCGACTTCCATTTTGGTTTTGGCCCTTGTGCTGGCCGGATGCAGCGGCGGCGGGAGCGGCGACTCGAAGGAATCCGCCTCGAACTCGCCGGCTCCGTCCGGAAGCGCTTCCGCAAGCGGCGGCGGCACCGACAGCGGAGCCAAGCAGGAGGAAGTCGTCACGATCAAGTACGTCGTGCCGGGCACGGAGCCCAAGGAATGGCCGGCCGTCAAGGAAGCGGTCAACAAGAAGCTGCTCGAAGACGGCGTGAACGTCCAGATCGAGAAGGAATACATCGACTGGGGCGCGTGGGAACAGAAGATCAACCTGAAGCTGTCCACCAACGAGGATTTCGACCTGTTCCACGTCATGAACGACTGGGTAAGCCTGGCTAACTACGCCGGCCGCGGAGCGCTCAAAGACATTACCGCGGAAGTCGAGCAATACGGTCCGAATCTGAAAAAGGTGATCCCCGAATCGGTATGGAGCGGCGTCACCAAAGAAGGCAAAGTTTACGGCATCCCGGCTTACTGGTATGAATCCGCCGTCGACGGCTCCATCACGATCAACAAGTATCTGCTGGACAAAGCGGGCTACGCGACTCCGATCACGAACCGCGACCAGCTGCTCGACGCCATGGAGCAGGTCAACCGGAAGCTGAACCTGAAGCTGACGATTCCGCTTCGCGGCGGCACGGCGGGTCCCGCCGACGTCTTCCAACGCACGTACGACACTTACCCGTTCACCGTTCGCGACAACATTGCCTACATCGGGCAGGACGGCGTCGTGAAGAACTGGGTCGAGACGGACGAATTCAAGCAAGACGCGGCTTGGTTCCGCAGCGCGTACCAGCGGAAGCTGATTAACCCGGACGTTCTAACCGTCAAGCAAGAGCAGGTCGACGACCAGATCAAATACGGCAAATACGTGTTCATGTTCGGGACGCCGAATAAGCTGTCCGACGTGCAGAAGACGTATCCGGACGTCACAGACGAGGGCTTCCAGCTCATCCGGCTGAATCCGGATAAGCCCCGCTACCGCATGGTGAACGCGAAGAACGTCAACGTCGTCGCCGCGAACAGCAAACATCCGGCGGAAGCGGTCAAATTCCTGAACTGGCTCTATGACAACCAAGATAACTACGACCTGTTCATGTACGGCATCGAAGGCAAAACGTTCAATAAGGCCGGCGACCGCGGGCTGGAGTCGATCATGGACCCGAGCACGAACCTGCCGCTTTACATCCACGACGACTGGATGGCCGGCAACCTGAACTACATCCGGGTCAACCAAGACTACTTGTCGGCCAACAAAGCGCTGTACAAAGCGGATCCGGAAGCGAAAAACTTCATCGCCGCCGACTTCTTCTTCGACCCCTCCGCGGTGAAGGCCGAAATGGCCAACGTGCAGGCCGTGTTCACGTCAGACGTCTCGCCGATTTACCGCGGCGTCGTCGACTACGACAAGAACATCAAATCCGCGCTCGATAAGCTGAAAGCCGCCGGCATCGACAAAGTGCTGGCCGAATACCAGAAGCAGTTGGACGCTTATAAAGCAACGTTGAAACAATGACGCGTTCATCCCATTGGCGGGAAGGATGAAGCCCATGAAGAAGCCGGCTTTGCTTCTGCTCGTGCTATGCCTGGTCCTGTCCGCCGCGCCGCTGCCCTTCCGGGCGGCGGCCGCGGAGGCGGACCTCGTGCGTTACGCCATCGACAATGCCGATCTGAGCCGGGGACTCGAAGGCTGGGACACCGGCGACGCTTCGAAGTTCAAGGCGCAGAAATACTTAACCCTGAAGCCCGGAGCCGCGCTGTGGCGGCCGATTCCGATCACGGGCGCCGGCAGCGCCCCGGCGGCAGGGGATGTCGTGCACGCCAAAGCGACGGCGATGCTGGACAGCGGCGTTACCGTGGACGGCAACGTGCTGATCCGCCTGAATGCGGGGAGCGTGCTCGCGGAAATCAACGATTTGAGCGGGGTTCCGCGCGGCCAACAGGCGGAGCTCGCTTCGAAGGCGATAGAGAAAAACGGCGCGATCCCGGCCGGGCAGAGCGACCTGTGGGTCGAAATCCACAACGACACGCCGGGCACGATCGAGCTGTACGGATTGGAAGTGTGGGGAGAAGCGGGCGGATCGGGAGGAGCGGCCAAAACCTATGCCGCCTACGATTTCTCGGCCGGCATGGAAGGCTGGGAGAGCAATGGCGCGGACAAATCGTACTTGAGCGCTTCCCTCGTGATGCAGCCCGGCGCGGCGGCATGGCGCAGCGTGCCTTTCGGGGACGGCGCGGCGGCCCCGCAGCCGGGCGACAAGGTGCGCGCGTCGGCGGAGCTGTTCGTCCCATCGGGCGTGAACCGGACCGACGGCGTATTCGTGCGGGTGCACGACGCCAAAGGCTCGCAGGCCGACATCAACGATATCGCGGATACGCCGAGGGACGCTTGGTTTAAGGCTGCCGACTCTTCGCGTTTGAACGGCGGCATCCTGCACGACGACGCTGCGGAAATCTGGATCGAGCTGCACAACGAGACGGACCGGCCGGTCCGCATCCGAAACGTCGACATCACGGCTGAGCGCGAGGAGTCCGCGGCTAAATTCGACGTGAACGGCGACGGCCGGGTCGACGCGAAGGACGAACAAGCGCTGGCGGACTTGATCAAGCGCGGGAAGCAGGACCTTCGCTTCGATTATGACGGAGACGGGCAGCTGACGCCGAAGGATTCGTCCTATCTTCGCAAATACGGCTTGAAGCGGCCGGACGAAGTGTATCTCAACCTGAAGCATTTCAACTTCATGAACGAGAAGGTGACGATCGGCGGCGTCCCGATGTTCATCACGCACCTGTACGCCGAGCCGATCGACCGCAGCGATCCGTCCAAAGGCTACGGCTGGGTCGGCGATCCGCAGGAGGGCTTGGCGGCGGTGGACGACGTGTCCCGCGCGGTCATCGTATACGCCGAGCATTACCGGACGTACCGCGACGCGTACAGCTACGACATGATCAAACGCGGCCTCGAGTTCCTCATGTGGATGCAGCACGACGACGGGGACTTCGATAATTTCGTCGTCCGGGACGCGGACGGCACGATCCATCCGAAGGACAGCCACTCGTCGCAGAAAAGCTTCAGCTGGTGGGCGGCGCGCGCCTATGAAGCGATGGGCACGGCGCTGCCGCTGCTCGGCAAGGAAGACAAGGCGCTGGCGAACCGCGTAACGGTGCGGCTGAACTTGTCCTTGAAGCGGCTCCAGGAAAAGACGGACCCTCTATACGGCCAATTCGACGAGTCGAGCGGGGTCAAGGTGGCCAAATGGCTGCTGGAAGGCGACGTCTGGGTGTCTTCCATCGCCGTCGACGCGCTGCGGGCCCATTATCAGGCTGTCAATGACTCCTCGGCGAAGAAGGCGATCCTGGAGTCCGTGCGCAAGCTGGGCGAAGGGATTTACCTGGCGCGGGGAGGCACGTCGTTCCGCGATTTCCCCTACGGGGGGATTCTCCACCATACCGTCGGCATGACGAATCCCGATCTGTGGGAGGAATGGGGCAGCATCCAGGTGCGGGCGCTCGCCTTCGCGGGGCAAATGACCGGCAACCCGGCCTGGGTCGAGGCCGCCGAGACCGCGGCCGACAGCTTCCTGAGCGACCTTCTGATTTCCGGCCGGGCGGAAAACCTGCATCCGAACAAGAAGCCTTATCCGCAGATCAACTACGGCACGGCCAGCTACGTGGACAATCTGCTCGCGCTGTACGAGGTGACGGGCAAAAAGAAATACGCGCAGCTGGCCGGCATCGCGGGCTCCTGGTGGACCGGCAACAACGTGCGCCAAGTCCCGATGTTCGATCAGCGGAACGGCTACGCGTACGACGGGCTGACCGACCGGGACGTGAACATCAACAGCGGCGGCGAATCGGTCGACGAAGCGCTGCGCGCGCTGCTCCGGACCCAGGAGAACGCGGACGCGCGGACTTACCTGCAGGCGACGACGGTGAGCGCCGTGAAGGCGCAGACGCTGGAGATCGAAGAGCTGTACCGGGGATCCGCGCCGCCGGACGCCGAGATGGCGCTGCCCAGCGGTGGGTTGAACGACCCCGACGCGGCGCTGCGGAAGCAGAATCCCGATTCGGGCACTGACGAGGCCGCGATCTATGAGGACGCGAAGCAAGTCGGCGCGGGCACGGAGATTTATCCCGGCTGGAAGGGCGGGCAGGCGATTTTCGTCGCGTCTTCCGGCTACAACAACATGCGATTGTTCGATGGCGGCACGATTCAGGCGGAGCTGCAGGCGGACGGCGCGGAAGGACATTTCAAGCCCGGAGAAACGGTCAAGCTGCAATTCGACGCCCGCGTGGAATTCGATACGGCGCTGAGCGCGGAAGTGCTCGCCGTTGACTCGGCGGGACATGAGACGGTCGTGGCGGATGCCAACGACATGAGCTATCACGCGCGCACCTGGTATTCGGGCGACGGCGCGGTGAAGACGACGCCTCGGGGAGCGATTCCCGCAGGTACGGCGAAGCTGATCGTACGCTTCCGCGTCAGCGCGGACAATCCGAATCCGCACGAGGGCTACGCCTCCATCGCGGCCGCCAAGCTGTTCAAAATGTCCGTCCCGGAGGTACGGTACGCCAATCCGGACGTCTCGGGCGGCGGTTACGTCGAAATGCCGGCGGGCCAGGAGAAGTCGTTCAAGGTCAACGTCCCGGCGGCGGGCCTGTACGATGTCATGCTCAGCTCGGTGGCGACCGGGAACGCGGGATCGGCGGCGCCGCGCGTCTCGATCGGCTTTGACGGCCAGGCGCCCGCCCTGATCGACCTGCCGGCGGCCCCGGCCGGACGCGTCGCCCTGAAACGGGTGGCAAGCGTCTCGCTTACGGCGGGAGAGCACGAGCTGCGCTTGAAGAACCCGAGCGGGGATCGGTCGGCGGGCTTGGATGCCCTCGTCCTGTACCCGGTCGAATCCGGCATCACGGTTGCCACTCCGGACGGCAAAAAGACTGCCGTCATCCGGGACAGCGTCAGCGGGACCCTGTTCGTCGGTTCGCCCGACGCCGCCGCGGTCCGCGACCGGATTTCCGTCGCGGCGCAGCTGCAGGCCGGGCGGGGAGCGGGGTCCAAGGCGGCCGTGACCGGCAAGGTGACGGACGCCTTGGGCAAGCCGGTTTCCGGCCGAAAGGTATCCGTTCGGGCCGACGGAGTTGCCGGCACGGCTTTCACGGCCAAGGACGGCACGTTCTCCCTGCAGTTGGCCGTTCCCAAGGCCGCTTCTCCGGACGGCATTCGGGTCACGGCGTCCCCGGCCTCCGGAGAAGGCACGGCATGGATTTTACGAGAATGAGGTGTTTTCGAAATGATCATCACGACCCGATTTCCGGCGATCGAATCGATGCCGGAGAAGCCGCAGGCGGTACCGCCGGACTGGAACCGCATCGGGAAGCGCTTCAAACAATACGTCCTGAATCCGGAGAACCGGGTCATGTTCGTGAACGGCATGGGGAATTCGCACTTCGCGGCGTTTCACGACGGGACCGGAGAAGAGTTGATTACGCTGGGCGGCGTCGTGCTCGGGGGCATTTTCCAAAGGGAAGACGTATCTCTTTATCTGAAGTCGCTCAGGGACTTCTACCACCCCGACCATAAAATGTTTTTTAACCGGCCGAAGGGAGCGCCCCAGGCCGAAATGATGGAATACTGGTATTTGATGTTCGTCAACGCGCTGGCCGCGGGCATCGTCAAGCGGAAGGCGGAGGAAGAACCGGAGCTCGTGCCGCTGCTCAAGAGCAGCATGGACGGCTTGGTGAAGATGGCGCATCAGATCCAGTACGACTTCAACGACCAAGGCTTCGACTTCGACCACGGCGTGCCGTTCACCCGCCAAGACCAATTCCGGCAGCCGGATTCGGTGGGCGGCTACGCGTACCTCATGGTTTTCGCCTATGAAATGTTCGGAGACAGCCGTTACTTGACGGAAGCCCGCATCGCGATGGACCGTTATCTGGCGTTTCCGGAGAACCCGTGGTACGAGATGCCCAACGGCGCGATGGCCTGCCATGCCGCCGCCCGTTTGAACCGGCTCGGCGGGAATTACGATATCGGCAAAGCCGTCTCTCACGTGTTCGATCCCGTGAAGGGTCCTTTGCACGTCGGCACGTGGGGAGACAAGGAAGTGAGCGGGCTGATGCGCGGCTGGTTCGGCAACTTGGACGAATCGGAGCGGAAAATCGCGTACAGCCTGGAGACGCTCGTGCTGCTGCCTTATTTGCTTCCCGTGCTGAAGGAGGCGCCGGACTTGGCCGGCCCCGTCGGCAAATACGCGCTGCATGCCGCCAGTAACGCCCAGTGGTTCATCGCCGACCTGATGCCGGCCGAATCGCAGAGCACGCCGCATTTCACGCCGGATGTGCCGTACGAGAATCTGATCCACCAGGCGGAAGGGCCGTCGCCGTATGCCTCCGGGGACTTCTTCGGCCACCGCTCGGTGTACGGCGGGGCCATGACGATCTGGTGGGACGCCATGATGGACCGGTCGGAAGATCCGTATATTTTGCAATGGGACCTGGACGTCACGGACTTCCTCGGCGTTGAAGGGCCGGGGACGCGGCATCGGCTGATTTACAACCCGCATGGCGAGGAGCGGACGGTCCAGGTGGCGCTGCCGGACGGCGCGCCCTGCCGGGGAGAGGACCTGGGCTCGAAAACGCGGCTGTTCGAACGCGCGGAAGGATCCGCGGAGGTCCGCGTTCCGCCGAAGACCGGCATCGTGCTGAAAATGGAGAGGATCGCGTGAACGTAAAGGCATACCGCTATGAAGAAAACCCGTTGATCACGCCCGCCGACGTGAAGCCGTACCACGAGGGCTTCGAGGTGATCGGGGCGTTCAACGCCGGGGTCGCCCGCTGCGGCGGAGAAGTGCTCCTGCTGCTTCGCGTGGCGGAGCGGCCGGTGAGTCCGGACCCCGGCATCGTCCTGGCTCCGGTCTACAATCCGGTTACGAAAGCCGTGAATCTCGTGGAGTTGAGGCGGGACGATCCGCAATACGACTTCTCCGATCCCCGCGTCGTGCGGGACGTGACGGACGGCGCCGGCTTCAAGTACTTGACCTCGCTCTCGTACATCCGGATCGCTCGCAGCCAGGACGGGCGCCGGTTCACGGTCGACGACCGGCCGGCGGTGTACCCCTCCGGGCCTCTGGAGACCTTCGGGATCGAGGATCCCCGGGTGACGCAGATCGGCGACACGTACTACGTGTATTTCTCCGCCGTTTCGCCGGTCGGCATCGGGGAGTCGATGGTCTCGACGAAGGATTTCCGCAGCTTCGCGTTTCACGGCATGATTTTCGGGCCGGACAACAAGGACGTGCTCATCTTCCCGGAGAAGGTGAACGGCAAATATTACGCGCTCCATCGTCCGACCGTCATGAGCTCCGGCAAGCCGGAAATCTGGATCGCGGAATCCGAGAACCTGCTGCATTGGGGCAACCACAAGCATCTGGCCGGACTTCGGGAAGGCATGTGGGACAGCGGAAGGATCGGGGGCGGCGCCGTGCCGTTCCGGACGGAGAAGGGCTGGCTCGAGCTGTATCACGGCGCGACCCGCGAGCACCGGTATTGCATGGGCGCGCTGCTGCTCGATCCGGACGATCCGTCCAAGGTTATCGCGCGTTCGCCGCGGCCGATTTTGGAGCCGGAGGCCGAGTACGAGACGAACGGTTTTTTCGGCGGCGTGGTGTTCTCCTGCGGCGCGCTCGTCGACGGCGACACCGTGAAGATGTACTACGGAGCCGCGGACTCGTCCATGGCGTGCGCGGAGCTTAGCGTGCGGGAGATTTTGGAGAGCTTGGAGTATTTCTGAAGCATAAGCGATTGCGTTTGAGCAATAAAATCCCGGTTTCGGATCCGGCGATGCCCCAAAACATCCGAGTTGCTGCCCGAATGCAATAACTCGGCGGCCCAAGTCGAAGCGACGGCCGAATTGTTGCGCAAACGCAATATCTCCTCTCGGCGCGAGGATCGGTCCCACCCATGAGAGAACCCCTTGCATAAGCGAAAAGGAGCTGTCTCCGGCGGGCGATTCCGCGCGGGACAGCTCCATTCTTGGCTAGAATTTATAACTTATCGGGATTCCATATGTCCAAATCACAAAAAAATAAGAAAGGGATGAAGCATGACTTCGGGTCGCATCGGTTTAAACGCCGCCCAAAGCAGGGGATAGTTTCCGGTTAAGCTTGCCGTACAAGCTTAAACCCCGCCAACGCGTGGGGCAACAGCTGATTAAGCTTGCCGCGCAAGCTTAAACCCCGCCAACGCGTGGGGCAACAGCTGATTAAGCCTGCCGCGCAAGCTTAAACCCCGCCAACGCGCGGGGCAACAACTGATTAAGCCTGCCGCACAAGCTTAAACCCCGCTCCTCTCGACAGACGGGTCCCAATGGTCATGTTCATTTGCGTACAGGATTGAGCATGTTCGTGGGAAAGTTGCTGAAGAATGACTTCAGAGGCACGAAACAATAGAACCGTCAGGGACGAATTTCTCCCTGACGGTTTTTCTTATTATAGAATATTAGGATTCCAGTATGCTCTGCCCGATGTATTGCCCTTCCCGCAGGCCGCCCGGGCAAGCGAACATCCCGCTCGCGATGTGCTCCGTGTACTCGTTCAGCTTATCCTGGCTCTGCATGAGCCGGAGCATCGGGATGAACTGCTCGTCGGGATTCCGCTGGAAGCTGATGAACAGCAAGCCGGCGTTGACGTTGCCCGTCCGCGGATCGACCCCGTCCGTGTAGGAATACCCCCTGCGGTGGATCAATTGCTTGGAGTTTTTAGCCAGCCGAACATGGGAGTCGGCCGGCAGCTTCGACGGGTCGACGGCATCGAATTCGTCCTTCTTGCCGTAAGCCGATCCCGATTCTTTGTACCTTCCGAACGTATCCTCCTGATCGCTCAGCGAGGATCGGTCCCACACCTCCAGCAGCATGCGCACTTTGCGATAGGCCATGTAAGTGCCGCCCTGCATCCACGCCGGCTCGTCCGGACCCGCCCAGACGACGTTCCGGAAGCCTTCCGGCGTCTGATGCAAGGCGTTGGCCGTCCCGTCTTTGAAGCCGAACAGGTTGCGGGGGGTCTGCCCGCCGTTGCCGCCGCTGATGAAGCCTTCCTGCAGCCAATTGACAGACGCGGATCCCGTCGAGAGGCGGATGAAATTCCGCACCGCGTGGAAAGCGACCTGTTGGTCCTCCGCGCACACCTGGATGCAGACGTCTCCGCCAGAGAGCGAGGAATCCAGATGGTCCTTCGGCATGCGGGGAATATCCTTCAAATAGAGCGGGGCTTTATTCGCGATGCCGAACCGGTCCTTGCCGTCCAGACGGAAAAAGGTCGGCCCGAAGCCGAACGTCACGGTGAGCCTCGAAGCGGGCAGATCCAGCGTTTCCCCGGTGTCGCTGGGGGGCAGCATCGGATTGTCCCCGGTCTTCATCGTGCCGCCGGCCGTGCTGAGATCGGCGAATTTCGTCCAATCCCGGAACAAGCGGATCACGGCAGCGCGATCCGCCGCCGTGATCCGGAAACTGGCCAAGTACATGTAGGTTTGCTGAGGCGTGATGATTCCGGCCTGATGTTCGCCGTAGAACGGGATGGTCTCGCCGGTCGGCGTGCCGCCTCTTCCGGCTGCGGCCGGGCGGGAAGGAGAGGCCAAATTCCCGAGAGCCGACATGCCGGACGCGCCGAGCGCCAGGCCGACGCCGAGCGAAGCGGTCATTTTCAGGAAATCCCGCCGCGAGACGCCCTCCGGTTTCTTTTCTTGCGTCATATTGCCGTTCTCCTTCCAACCCTCGTCAGAGGATGCTTGCGGTTTGCGACATCAAGCTGGAAAGTTGGCTGAGCTGGTCGCTGATGGCGCGGATCTGTTCCGTCGTCAATTTATCGTACGAGACGAATTGCCCGTTCGTCTTGTGTTCGTTCAATGTCTGTTCGAGCTGTTGGAACTGTTTGTCCAGTTGGTCGGCCAGCCCCGGGTTTTTCTCGTTCAGCGCGGGAATGATGGCCAGGTAAACGTTCTTCGAGCCGTCCACGTTCGCCGCGAAATCCACCAGGTCGGTATGGGAGTAGATTTCTTCTTCGCCCGTGATCTTGGAGATCGCCGCTTCGTTCAACAGCTCCATGGCGCCGGCCACCATGGCCTTCGGCTCCAGCTCGATCGAGGCGATCTGTTTCCGCAATTCTTCGGTATCCTTCACCAATTGGTCGGCGTATTTGTCCATGCCTTCCAGCGAGTTGTCCTGCCAGAGCGCCTTCTCGATCCGATGGAAACCGGTCCACGTGCTCTCGTCTTCGACGTCGGCCAGCCGGGCGTCGATTTTCGGATCGAAGTCTCCGAAGCTTTCGGCGATCGGCTCGATATTCTCGAAAAAGACGCGCGCTTTCGGATATTCGAGCTTCGCTTTCTCCGCGTCGCCGGCCTTCACGGCTTCGGCGAATACTTTCGTGCTGCTGACGAGCCCGTCAGCTTGCTCTTCTACGTAGACTTTATATTGGGCGACCGCTTTCGTGAGCAGCTCGGAGGTGCTCGCGGCCGTTTCCTTCGCGTTCAACAGGGTGGTGAGCGCTCCCTGCAGCTTCTCCGCGTTCGTCTTCAACGCTTCGAAATCGAGGGTGTCGGAAGCCGAAGCCGCGAAAATCGGCATTTCGTATTTCTCGACTTCCGTGTATTCGATCGGGAACGTCTGGCGAACCGAGTTCTCGTAAGCCAGCCAAGCGTCGCTGATCGCTTTGCCCAGCCGTTTCACTTCCGCGGCGTCCTGTTTCTCGATCGCGGCTTGCAGTTGCTTCGTTTGCTCTTGCAGCTTGGCGGTTTCCTCTTGAATCGGGCTCTTCCCTCCAGGCGCCGATGCGGAAGCGGAGGGCGATCCCCCGGCTTGCTCTTGCGCCGCGGATGCGGTTTCCGCGTTCTTCCCGTTCGATTGGCCGCAAGCGCCCAGTACCAGGATCGATGCCAAAATCGCGCTTGCCCCGAAGATCCGTCTGTTCATTCGTCCGTTTCCCCCATTATCGTACTTGCGTTTTCGTCGCCAAAAGCTCCATGGAAGGCTCGCTTTGGCGTTTTCTTTTGTTTCCGGCCGATATTCTTTGATAGATCAAGACGGTTGCCGCGGCCGCGGCGAACAAGGCTTGCGGGAGCGTGCTGTACCAGGAAGGGTACAGGCTCAAAGCGCTCCACTCCGGCAAGTAGTCATGGACCGCGGACGGAATGATTCCGGCCATCTGCAGGCTGTGAATGCCGGAGCCCATGAATTTGAAGCAGAGATAGAAGACGACCGCGCTGGACACGAGGAACACGGGCCGTACCGGCAGCCGCGTGCCCAGCTTGATCATGGCGAATGCGACGACGGCCAGAATGCCGAAGCCGGCGGCGATCCCGCCCGCCAGCTCGCCCGCCGGCATCTTGCCGGCCATGCCGATCAGGAAAATGACCGTTTCGAATCCTTCGCGGACGATCGCGAAGAAGGCGAGCAGCCCGAGCGAAACCATTCTTCCGCTGGTCATGGCTTGGACGCTCTTCGACTTCAGAAACTGGTTCCAGCGCTTGATGTCCGCGTTCCGATGAAGCCAGTAGCTGACGTAAAGCAGCAGCAGACTGGCGAGCACGCCCGTCCAGCCGTTGATGAGCGAGTTGCTTTGCCCGAAAGTGCCGGCCGACAGCAGCATCGCGACCGCGAAGCCGACCGCGACGCAGAGGAGAATTCCTGCCGCCGATCCGCCGACGACCCAACGCTTGGCCGCCCGGGAATCCGATTTCCTCGCGAACATGAGCAGCGTGCCGACGACGAGCAACGCCTCGATCCCTTCCCGAAGCGGAATCAGGGCGGCATCCCACCACGAGTACCCCGCATTCAGCAGGGCGGAGAGCGATTCGGTCATCCGTTCCGCAACGGGCAGCGCTTGGGAGCGCTTGGCCGGGCTGGCCAAATAGGCGTCCATCAAGACCAGATCCCGCTCCGCGTTGTTGTACGCGGTTTGGGACCGGCTGACGACGTCTCCTTCGACGGAAAGCCATTGCCGCTGGAGCAGCTTGACTTCGCTCTGCGCCGCATCCCAGTCGCCGTTTTGCATCTTATCGGCCGCTTGGCGGAGCTTCATTACGTACGAGGAAAGCGTCATCTTCTGCTTCCCGTCGTTGCCGGTGTATGCGCCGTCCGCATAGGCTTGCAGCGAAAACCTGAGCGCTTCGGCGTCATCCGCCGCTTTCCCGGTATCCCGGTTCAGGAAATCCAGCGACAGGTTGGCGATCTGCCGGTCGATCTCCAGCGACATGTCCAACGAATTTTGCTTGACCGTCTTCTTGTTCGCGTTCCACCAAGCTTTCAAGGAGCTGAACGATTGGGCCGCCTGGTCCGCGTTGCCGGCCTTCAAGCTGTCGATCACGGTACCCGCGTAGGAAACGGCGGTACGGGTATCGGCTCCGTCCGTGCCGCTGCCGGCAGCCGAAGCGAATCCGGGGACGGCCGCAAGGGCGAAGATCAGTATCATGGTGCATATCGCCGTCAGGAGTACCCGCTGGTTCGGCCAACCCGCGATCGTCATTCCGTTCCCCCCAGGATCTCATTTATACGTGTGGAAAACAATTGATAATGATTATCATTTACAGCAAGAATTATAGGGGAAATGAATTCCGGGTGTCAATAGCGAAAAGCGCGGCGTTGGCGAGATTCGCGAGAAATCCCGATGAGCGAATGGGCACCGCGGCACGAAATGTATGGAAAGATGCAGAAATCCCAACAATAAAACCCTCGGCGCCGTCTGTCCGATGCGCGCGGAGAGGATTCGAAGCGGTGGGAATTCGATTCCGCCAAACTCCCGATGAAACGGAGGAATGAACATGCCTTATCGCGGCAAGCCGGTGGAAGAGCTGCCCTTGGAGGAAACTTTGGTATGGTCGTGCGTCAATCCGGAGTGCAAAGGCTGGATCCGGGACAATTTCACGTTTTCCAGCGAGCCGATCTGTCCATTGTGCCAGTCGGACATGACCAGCGGATTCCGGATGCTCCCGCAATTGATCAATTCGAACAAAAAATCCGGAAACCCCGGATTGGTCAGAGCGTAGGAGCCGATGCCCGGTTCGCGGGACGGGGCATCGGCGCGTTGGCGGAATCGACTGCGCCGCCCGCGCGAGCGGGGTCGGGAGAGGAGCCGTCCGGACGAGCCGGGACGGTCCTTCTCCGTCCGCGGGGACCGCGGGAACGGGGGGTTGCCCCCGTCACGGCGGCCCCAACCAAGCGTGATCCGTCGTGCGCGGCGTTGACCGACTTCGAATGGCTATCATAGAATCAGCTTTATTTCATTATGGAATTAACCTCAAATTCGATACGGCGGTGACCCCATCGGCTTTCCGTTCCGGTATAATGAAATCAACCCATTATTCCGCGTTTGACGGATCGGTGAGGAATGCCCTGACATGAATCGGACCAACCGTTTGCCCAGCTCCAAGGAGCGAATCTATTCCTTTATCGCCGAGTCCGGCATCGTCTCCAAGGCGGAGCTGCTCGGCCGTTTTGCCGTAACCAGCAGCACGTTGACCCGGATGCTCGAGGAAATGGCGTCGGAGAAGCTGATCTTGGCCTCGGGACTGGGACCTTCCAGCGGCGGCCGTCGGCCGATTCTCTATGAAATCAATCCGGGTTACGGGTATTACTTCGGACTCGAAATCTCCCGGCTCCATTCCTCGCTCGGCTTTTTCGATTCGCGCATGAATCCGATGTCGTTCACCCGGTGGCGCATGGACGAATCGATGACGCCGGAACGGCTCGTCCGGCATGTGGACGCCAGCATGAAAGCCATCCTATTCGACCATAAGATCGATCCCGGCCAAGTATTCGGGGTCGGCATCGGCGCCGTAGGACCGCTGGACCGCGAGGCGGGCACGATCCTGCAGCCGCTGCACTTCCCGGCGCAGGGCTGGTCCCACGTGCCCGTCTGCCGGATGATCGAAGAGGCGACCGGATTCCCGGCGCGTCTCGAGAACGGAGCGAACACGGCGCTCATGGGCGAACATTGGGCGATGCGAAAGTCGAATCCGCAGCACATGCTGTACGTCCATGCCGGGGTCGGCCTGCGGTCCGCCATGATGTCCCGCGGCCAAATCATCCACGGCTCGATCGATATGGAAGGCGCGGTCGGGCAAATGATCGTCCAGGTGGGCGGCCCCCGCCTGCAGGAAAGCGGGAATTTCGGCGCGCTCGAGGCGTTCGCTTCCGTACAGGCGCTGGAGAAGCAGGCGTCGTCCCAAGCCAAGATGGGCAGCGGTCCGTGGAAGGAGCTGTTCCGGGCGGCGGCGCCGGACCGGATCCGTTACGACGACCTGCTTCAGGCGCTCCGGCAGGAGGTGCCGGCCGCGGTCGAGATGTTCCGGCAGGCGGCGTCGTATCTCGGGATCGGCTTGGCGAACATGATCAATCTGCTGCATCCGGAAGTCGTCATTTTAGGAGGCGCCTTGACGTACTCCCACTCCGGCTTTTGGGAGACGGCCATCGAAATCGCGCGCAAGCATATCTATTATTATCCGGCTTACGAACCGGTCTTTTCCAAGGGGGAGCTGCGCGAGGACGCCGTCGCCGCGGGTGCCGCCCTGATGATGTGGAAAGAACGTACGGCAGATTGAAAATGCCCATGGAATGGAGACTTTACGACACGCGATGAATCCGAAGGAGCTTTCCTTGTTTCGCCTGGCATGGCCCATCATGATCGAATTGTTCCTTCAGTTTATGATCGGCACCGCCGACACGTTGATGGTCAGCCGCATATCCGACGATGCGGTGGCGGTCGTCGGATTGTCCAACCAGTTTTTCCAGGCGGTCATCATGTTGTTCGCGCTCGTGAGCGGAGGCGCGGGCATCGTCATATCCCGGAGCCTTGGGGCGGGAAGGGAGAAAGACGCCAAAAGCGTCGCGGCGATGTGCGTCGTGCTGATCGCCGGGATCGGAATCGCCGCCAGCGCGGCTCTATCGGCGGGATCCGGCTTTTTCGCGGAGCTGCTGCAAACGCCGGATCGGCTGCAGGGCATGGCTTCGCAGTATATCGGAATCGTCGGAGGCGGCACGCTCTGGATCGGCGCCGTCATGGCGCTCGGCACCGTGATCCGCAGCACCGGGAACACCCGGGCGCCGATGCTGGTGGCGTTGGGAATGAACGCGATCCACCTGGTCGGAAATTACGTTTTCATTTTCGGAGCGTTCGGCATTCCGAAGCTGGGACTGACGGGCGTCGCGATCTCCACGCTAGCCAGCCGGATCATCGCCTGCGCGGCGCTGTTCTGGATATTCCGGAGGTCGTTCTCGACGCCTATCGGTCGGCGCGATTACTTCCGATTCGACATGCCCTTGCTGAAGGAAGTCGCCCGCGTCGGGGTTCCGATGGCCGTCAGCAGCGCGTCATGGACTTTCTCGCAGCTCGTGATCTTCTCCATGGTCGCCTCCATGGGCGCCGAGCAGCTGGCCGTGCGCACGTACTTGAATACGATGGAGTCGTTCTGCTTCACGCTGGGCTGGGCGATCGCGTTGGCCGTGCAAATCCAGGTGGCGGCTCATTACGGGGCGGGCGAACACGACAAAGCTTTCAAAAGCGCCTTGCGCGCGCTGTTGTGGGGCGAGATCATCGTAATCGCGAACGTTCTCCTGCTATACGGCTTCGGAAAGCCCGTGCTCTCGATGTTCACGGATAATCCGGACATTATCCGCCTCGGGGTCGGCGTCATCCTCTGCGATCTGCTCTTGCAGCCGCTGAAAATGGCCAACATGCCGATCGGCAACTCGCTCAACGCGGTAGGCGACAGCCGGTACGTCATGATGATCAGCGTGCCGGTCCAATGGGGCGTGTCCGTCGTCGGGACGTACGTTTTCGGGATCGCCTTCGGTTGGCTGATCTACGGCGTATACGCCGCCATGATCGCCGACGAAGCCATTCGCGCCGCGCTCGCCAACCGGAGGTGGCTGCAGCGCAAATTCATGCGGCGGGATCGCCCGGCGGCCAGCCGTGCCGCGTCGGGGAGTATCGGCGGTTGATCAAACCAGTATCGGACTCGGAGGGATGAACGTTGAGCAAAGTCGCTTGCGTCACGGGAGCGGACCGGGGTTTGGGGCATGCGCTGACCGTGGAGATGCTCCAAAGGGGATATACGGTGTACGCCGGACAATATATGCCGCAGTGGGAGGCGCTGGGCAAGCTGTCCGACGAATGGCCGTCGCGGATTAGGATCGTGCGCCTGGACATCTCGAGCGAAGAGAGCGTCCGCGAAGCGGCCGGGCGAATCGCGTCCGAAGCCGGGCGGCTGGACATCCTGATCAACAACGCGGGCATCATCGCCGAGTCGGACAAGACGTCATCCGTTTTCGGCGAGATCGATTACGGGCAGATCCAGCGCATGTACGCCGTTAACGCGCTGGGTCCCCTGCGCATGGTCCAGGCTTTGTCCGGGCTTCTGATGAACGGGGAGACGAAACTGGTCGTGAACATCTCCTCGGAGGCCGGCCAAGTGGGCCAGGCTTGGCGCGAAGGATGGTACGGCTATTGCATGTCCAAATCCGCTCTGAACGTCCAATCCAACATCCTGCACAACGAGCTGCGCCGCCGCGGCGGCAAAGTGCTGGTCGTGCATCCGGGCTGGATGAAGACGTACATGGGCGGAGAGCTCAGCGAGGAAGGGGATCTGACGGCGGAGGAAGCGGCCTCGCAGATCGCTGCCGTGATCCATCGTCATTCGGAAGACGGCACCGAGAGGGCCCATCCGCTTTTCGTAGATTACAAGGGAGAAGAAATGGCCTGGTAACCGAAGACGGTTCCCGAAGCGGGGCGGAATGCCTCCGTTGCGGGAACCGTCTTTGTCCATATATCGGAATTTATACTTATGGAACCGAACATATATATTACCGACAGTCGGTTGAACCCCGTGTTTAGAGAGGAATTAAGAAACTTTCTTTCTTAACGAGACAGGCTTAATGGAGGCGCCGGGCCGGGGCTGAGTAGTTAAGCCGGCAACGCCCGGATATCGCCCTGACGAACTTTGCAAAGGGCTGGGTNGAGACAGGCTTAATGGAGGCGCCGGGCCGGGGCTGAGTAGTTAAGCCGGCAACGCCCGGATATCGCCCTGACGAACTTTGCAAAGGGCTGGGTTTAGGACGCCCTTTTGACATTTATTCATGTACAATAGAAAGGATAGCGTTGCGACTAGAGCGACGATTCCCTTCTCCGGAGGATGTTGCCAACATGAGGAACAATCGGATTCAAGCCGTTCTGGAGAAGCACTTTACCGGCGCGTCGATGGATTACCGGCAAATGGTCTCGCTGTTCATCCCCATCCTGGTGGATCAGGCCTTCCTGACCGGCTTCAACCTGCTGAACACGGCGATGGTCAGCTCTTCCGGCGTGGCGGCCGTCAGCGCGGTGAGCATGATCGATTCGCTGAACATTTTCCTGATCAACGTGTTCGTCGCCGTCGCGACCGGAGGAACGGTGGTCGTCGCGCAGTACAAGGGGAGCGGCAACGGCAAGATGGTATCCCGCGCGGCCGCCAGTGCCGTATCTTCGGTGACCTTGCTGGCGGTGCTCATCGGCGCGCTCGTGGTGTCGTTCTATCATCCGCTGCTGCGCGCGCTGTTCGGATCGGCTTCCCCGGACGTCATGGCGGAAGCCCAGACGTATCTGATCGGAAGCGGCGTATCCTATGCGGGGATCGCCATCGTGCAGGCGGTGTGCGGGGTATTGCGGGGCGTCGGGAGAAGCCGGGCTTCGCTGGCGCTGTCGATGATCATGAACCTGTCCTACCTGTTGTTGAACGCGGTGCTGATCCTTCTGCTTCATCAAGGCGTACTTGGCTTGTCCATCTCGGCCAACGTATCCCGATACGCGGCGGCCGTCTGCGCGCTCGTCTATCTGGTGAAAACGAGCGCGGAGTTGAAAGTCAGGATGCGGGATTTGCTTCATTTCAACTTGGCGATGCTGCGGAAAATCCTGTTCATCGGCCTGCCCTTCGCCGCGGAGCAAATGTTCTTCAACGGCGGCAAAATGCTGACGCAAGTGTTCATCGTCAGCTTGGGCACCTACGCGCTCGCGGCCAACGCCGTGTGCAACACGCTGGCTAGCGTCTACCAAATTCCTTCGGGCGCGTTGTCGCTGACCGCGGTCACGGTGGTCGGCCAGTGCGTCGGGAGCCGCAACATCGCGGACGCCCGCAAATTCACCCGTTCGTTCGTGTGGCTGTCATCCCTGGCGCTCACCTTGACGGCGCTGATCCTGCTGCCGCTGTCCAAGCCTTTGGTCGACCTTTTCCAACCGCCGGCCGAAATCTATGACGATATCTATTGGATTCTGCTGATCAACGCGATCGCCCAGATTCCGCTCTGGTCGATCAGTTTTATTCTGCCGTCGGCCCTGCGGGCCGCTGGCGATTCCAAATATACTTCCATTGTCTCCATGCTGTCGATGTGGCTGTTCCGGGTCGTGCTCGGGTATATTCTGGCCATCGTGCTCCACGTCGGTTTGTTGGGCGTATGGATCGCGATGAACTGCGAGTGGGGCGTGCGCGGCCTGATCTTCCTGCGCCGATACCGCGGCGAGAAGTGGTACCGGCACAGGCTGGTCGATTGACCGTCAGAGGGAATGAGGCGGCCGCGAAGAGGGGGGGTTATCTTTCCGCAGCGTTCTGCGGATCGGCTTCCACGTGCCCATGAAATAGTCCAAGACCGGGTTGGAAACGCCGTACCACGCATGGTCGTCCATATGGTGATGGAGCAGGTGCTTTTTTTTCATCCATTTGCTCCACGGGGTCCGCAGCTTGACGGGGCGGTGGGAAGCGTAATGCATCCATTGGTAATACAGCTGCATCAAGGAAATGCCCGCCACGGCCGCGCAAGTGATCGGCAGACTTCCGCTTGCCGCCAGCAAGACGCCGAAAACGAGAACGTATCCGATGATATCGTAATGGACCGGCCCGAACAGGTGCTTGATGTCGTTCGGATCCTGATGGTGGGCCTCATGGCCCGCGTACATAGCCGGGGCGATCCGCGGGAACTGGTGCAGCAAATAGCGGTGCACGGCGTATTCGAAGAGCGCGAACAACACGACGCCTGCCGCCGCCGCGACCCAGGTCAGCCAGCCATCATAGAAGCAGGCGGCTGCCGCCGCGCTCGCCGCGAATACCCCCGTTACGAAACGAATCATGCCGTTCGAATAGAACTCTTTGTAGAAACCCATGGCGATGACCTCCGATAATGGCGATATTATCGATCAAAGCATAGGAATGGTTACTTCTATTATACGCGAAATTGGAAGAAATGGATTTATGTATTTCGCGGAGTTGACCACGGGGTTTGCCCAAATCGGCAATTGGGCGGAGAACGACAAGCTCAGCTATCGACGGCTGTTGGAGGAGGCAGGGAAAAAGAACGACAAGAATGCTCCGTTCGCCGGATTACTCGCTGGCCGCCCGATCGACTCGGGCGGCTTTCAATTTCGAGGCACGGGGCAAAGAAAGGGAGTCGGACTTGCGGAGTTCTGCTACAATGGAATTGGAAGCATGTTCCACCCTATCCGCCGACGAGGAGGAGCTTCATGGTCTGGGTCTGGATCTTGCCGCTGACGGTATTGGGCTTGATTTCGGGTTTGGCGTTGTTCAGGAGGGTGACGATTCCGGCAACGGACGCCGGCTCGCCGCCGCCTGCCGCAAAGCTGTCGGTCATCATTCCCGCGAGGGATGAAGAACGGAATTTGCCTCATTTGCTGCAATCGCTTCGGGATCAAACGTTCCAGCCGTTCGAAGTGATCGTGGTGGACGATTTTTCGTCCGACCGGACGCGGGAGACGGCGGAAAGCTTCGGGGTATCCGTCATCGCGAACGCGGAACTCCCGCCGGGCTGGACGGGCAAAAACTGGGCGTTGTGGAACGGATACGCGCATGCGACCGGGGATTTGATCGCGTTTTTGGACGCGGACATCCGCTTGTCTCCCGGCGCTTTGGAGGCGCTCGTGAAAGCGCGCGAACGGGCGGGAGGCGTCATCTCCGTCGTGCCCTACCATGTCACGGAGAAGTGGCACGAGCGGCTCGCTTTGATCACGAACATTCTCGGCATTTTCGCATTCGCTTCCCCGTTCGAGAGACGCAATCCGAAAAAAGGGCTGTACGGCTCCTGCATCGTAACCTCGAGGGAAGATTACGAGAAAGTCCGGGGCCATGAAGGCATCCGGTCCGAGGTGCTGGACGACCTGAATCTCGGCGCGCGATATCGGGAGGCCGGCATCCCCGTCACGAATTACCTCGGGTGCGGCTTCGTCTCGTTCCGCATGTACGAGCAGGGCATCCGCAGCGAAATCCAGGGTTTCGGCAAAGGAGCCGTTCTGAGCACGGCCGCGCTGACTCCGGGGACGATCGCGTTGACGGCGATCTGGCTGGTCGGGCTGCTCGTGGCCGAATCTGCCGCCTTCCTCTGGGGAACCCCGTGGATCGCGCCGCTGGCGATCGGGTATTTATTGTACATGCTGCAAATCTTTTATTTCGTGAAATATACGGGACGTTTCGGATTCGCGATCGTGCCGCTGCACGTGCTGTCCGGCCTGTTTTTCGTTTTCGTGATGCTGTATTCGCTTTACCGGGTGACCGTCGTGGGGCAAGTGACCTGGAAGGGCCGAAACATCAAAGTAGGGGGACGGTAGCCGCATGGTGATCGCGTGGACCGCCTTGGCGCTGCTGTCGGGCTCCCTCATGTTCTCCTATTGGCTCGGCCTGCTGACCCGGCATAATATCCGGGCGGTCGGCGACGGCAACCCCGGGGGCGTCAACCTATGGAAAGCGGCCGGTTTCCGCTGGGGGTTGGCCGGCATCGTGCTGGATTTTCTGAAGGGTTATGCGCCGGTGTGGCTGTTCCTCCATTTCGGAGAAGCATCCGGCATCGGGGTGGTGCCGGTCGCCGTTGCGCCGGTAGCGGGGCATGCTTTCTCGCCTTTCCTCGGCTTTAAGGGAGGCAAGGGAATCGCCGTCACCTTCGGCGTGTGGAGCGCCCTTACCGGATTCGAGGCTTCGCTTGCCTACGCCGTCATCTTGGCGGCGCTCAAAGGACTCGGCAAGCTGACGGGAACCGGCAGGCTCGCTTCTTCGGAGGCGGACGCCATTCAGGTCGTGTCGGGTATGATGGTTCTCTCGTTCTACTTGGTCGCCCGGACCTTCGCGCCGGAAGTTCTGTTGTTCTGGGTCGGGAATTTTGTGCTGCTGGCGTATACGCATTGGCGGGAGTGGAGGAGCGCAGCCGTAAAACGCAATATCACGATGTAGGGCCTCGCCTTTTAGGCGGGGCTTTGTTTAAAGTGCACACATTTCCCGCCGTCCAACCGCCGTAATAGCGTACCACATCCACTATTTTGCAACTCCCGCCGTCCAACCGCCGTACGCGCGGACCACATCCACTATTTGGCAACTCCCGCCGTCCACCCGCCGAAATTGCGTACCACTTCCACTATTAGGAAACTCCCTCGGTCCAACCGCCGAAATAGCGTACCACATCCACTATTTTGCAACTCCCGCCGTCCAACCGCCGAAATTGCGTACCACTTCCACTATTTTGCAACTCCCGCCGTCCAACCGCCGAAATAGCGTACCACATCCACTATATTGCAACTCCCGCCGTCCAACCGCCGAAATTGCGTACCACTTCCACTATTGTGCAACTCCCGCCGTCCAACCGCCGAAATTGCGTACCACTTCCACTATTGTGCAACTCCCGCCGTCCAACCGCCGAAATAGCGTACCACATCCACTATTTTGCAACTCCCGCCGTCCAACCGCCGAAATAGTGTACCACATCCACTATTTGCATTGCCCGCCGTCCAACCGCCGCGAGACAAGCAAACTCATCGAGGACAGCCTGCGCAACAACGTATCAGCCAGGCCTTGGAAATGATCGAGCCATTCCATCATGCCGTCGAAGGCGGCACGGCAGACCTTGAACCTCGATTCCCGCAGCGCGGGAAAGAGGTTCTTTTTGTTAAACATACAATCTGTTCATTGTGATAGAATTGTTAGTCATAGGCAACTTTTAAGATGGAGGCATCAAATGGGCATCGAACGGTTTATGGAAGCATGGGACCGGTTCCGGTGGACGGAGTTCCTGATTGCCGCCGGCATACTCGTATTCTTTCTCATCCTTCGCAAGGTTTTCGCCAAATATCTGGTCACCTTCCTCTTGGTCCGTTTCCGGGAGCGGGAAGGATGGGCGAAGGGGATGCAAGGGTTCGAAGCGCCGCTTCGCGCCGGGTTCATCCTGCTTGGGGCTTATTTCGCGGTACACTTCTTCGCGTCGGGAGACTGGACGTATCTGGGCGTCTGGGACCGGATTTGCCGGAGCGTGCTGATCCTCCTGATCGGTTGGGGCGCATACAATCTCTCCTCCGCGTCCTCGGCGATTCTCGAAGGGCTCGGCCGCAAGTTCGGGTTGGACGACTCCAGCATGCTGATCCTGTTCCTGTCCAAGGTGCTTCGGTTCATTATCGTATTGCTGACCGTCACGGCGGTCGGTTCGGAGTGGGGATTCAGCATTAACGGGCTGGTCGCGGGCATGGGCTTGGGCAGCCTAGCCGTGGCGCTGGCGGCGAAGGATTCGCTAAGCAACATCCTGGGAGGCATCGTGCTCATTTTGGAAAAGCCGTTCTCCAAAGGAGATTGGATCATGACGCCCACGGTGGAAGGCGTCGTGGAAGACATTACGTTCCGCAGCTCCAAAATCCGGACGTTCGCGGACGCCGTCGTCACCGTGCCGAACGCGTCGCTGGCGGATCAGCCGATTACGAACTGGAGCCGGATGGGCAAGCGAAGGATCTCCTTCTCCCTCAGCGCGGCGCCGGATTCGGACCCCCGGCGGCTGGCCCGCGCCATCGGGCGGATCGAGGACGATTTGCGGCGGAACGGGGACGTGGATCCCGAGACGATCATGGTCAAGTTCAACGAGTTCCGGGACAACGGATTGGGCATCTTCTTCTACTTTTTCACGAAAACGACGGCGTGGTCGGAGCATCTAGCGGTGCGCCAGTCGGTCAACCTCGCGATCTTGAACGTATTCGAGGAAGAAGGCGTCCGGCTGACCCTGGGCAGCAACGTCTACGTAAGCGGCGGAAGCCAGCCCGAAAGCTCGACGCACGGTGAAACCCTGGCGGATTGAAAGCCGGGGTTTCTCCGCGCTTGCGGCGGTTTCTTTCTCCCCGGAAAGCGCTTCCGCTTCCCGCCCGTCACCAATCCGTCACACTTTTCCACGCGTCCTGTCGAATTCCGCCGGATTCATTTGATTTTCCATTCGTCAGCCAGTAGTCTATTAGAAAAATATGCCTGCCAGATTCGCGTTGACCGGCTGAATCCATCCTATTCGAACCAGGGGACGTGGCTGAATGTTCAAGTTGACTATCCGCAAAAAGCTGTTGCTCGTTTGTTCGGTGCTTTTGGTGATCCCGATCGTTGCGCTCGGCTGGATGTCGTACCAAGTGTCCGCAGGCGAAACGAACAAGTTGATCGAAAACGGTTTGCGCAATAATGTCCGTCTGGCCTTGGAAATGATCGGGTCGCTGAATCATGCCGTCGAGGGCGGCACGGTGACCCGGGAGCAGGCGGAGGAAGACCTGAAGGTCGCGCTGCTCGGGGAGAAGCAGACCGACGGCACGAGGCCGATCAATCCGAAAATCGACTTGGGCGAGAACGGCTATTTTTTCGTGCTGGACGAGAAGGGCAATCTGCTCGCGCATCCGCTGCTTGAAGGGCAGAACATCTGGGACAAGAAAACGTCGGACGGCACGTATTATATCCAGGACATGATCAAGGCGGCGCAAGCGGGGGGCGGATTCACCTATTACGATTGGCCGCTGCCGAATTCGGATAAGGAAGCGCTGAAGGTCGCATATGCCGAGAAGGATCCCGACTGGGGCTGGATCGTGGCGGCCGGCTCCTATATGCAGGATTATAACGGCGGCCAGCGGCACATCCTGTCCACCATCCTGCTGACGCTGGCGATCTGTCTGGCCGCGGGCGGAATCGTCCTGACGATTTTCGCGCTTCGGCTCGCCAAGCCCATGGTCCGCATGGCCGAAAGCGCGGACAAGATGGCCGAAGGGGATTTGACCGGCGAACCTCTCGCGGCGAACCGGCACGACGAGTTGGGCAGGCTGACCGTTGCGTTCAACCATCTGAGAGACAGTCTAAGGGAATTGGCCGGCAGCCAATTGCGCGGTTCGGACGAGCTCGCTTCTTCCTCCGGCTCCCTGTCGGCGATCGCATCGGACGCGGTGCAGGCGGTCAACGAAACCTCTGCCGCAATCGGCGAAGTCGCTCAGCACAACGAACGGCTGGCCGGAAGCATCGAAGAGACGGCCAAAGCGATGGAAGAGATGGCGCTAGGCATTCAGCGGGTCGCCGCTACGTCCACCTCCGCCTATGACGCATCCTTGAACACCTTGCAGGAAGCCGAACGGGGCGGGGAGTTGATCCGGCAATCGATCTCCCAGATGGCAGCCGTCAGTCAGACGGTCGGCGTTTTGAGCCAAGTCGTCGGCCGGTTGGGCAATCATTCCGAGCAAATCGGTTCGATCGCGGAAACGCTCAAAGGGATCTCCTACCAGACGAACCTGCTGGCGCTGAACGCTTCGATCGAAGCGTCGCGCGCCGGGGAGCACGGCAAAGGTTTCGCCGTGGTAGCCGGCGAAGTCCGGAAGCTGGCGGAACGGTCCAACGAATCGGCGGAGAAGGTCGCCGAGCTGATCGACGAAATCCGCCGCGACTTGGAAGCCTCCATGAAATCGATGGGCCAAGGCGAGCGCGAGGTGGAGACGGGCGTGGCAGCCGTCAGCGAGACGGGCGAAGCGTTCGAGCGGATCATGGAAGCGACCCGCGGCGTCGTCACGCAGGTCGAAGAGGCGTCCGCGGCTTCGGAGCAAATGTCGGCGAGCGCACAGGAAATCGCGGCGGCTCTGGCGGAGATGGAACGGGCGTCGGCCCGGACCGCAGGAGCGGCGCAGAACGTTTCCGCCGCGGCCGAGGAGCAGTTGGCTTCCTTCGAGGGGATCGCTTCGTCCGCGCGGCAGCTGAGCGAGACGGCGGAGCGGATGAAGCAGGCCGCCGGCCGCTTCCGCGTTTGAACGCCGAATGGATAAACCGACAAAAAATCGCCTTTCGTCCCGCCCTCTGGGCCAGGATGAAAGGCGATCTCTTTTTCCCGCCGATACCCCGATCACTGCAACGTCGCGTTCGGATAGGGAAACTGGCTGGAATAACCGCTGAACTGCTGCCAAGCCTGGCTCAGCTTCGTCTGTTCCTCCGCCTCCAGCTTGTAGTGGCCTTTGCGGAACATGCATTCGAACAGGCTGTACTGGCATTGGTGCGTCTCGGTCAATACCGTCATGACATCGTTGTGCAGCGCGGCATGGCTCGCTTCGCGCGCTGCGGTGTTAAAGCTGTCGGTCAAATATTTCTCCATGGCCAGGACATCGTTCAGACGGTCGCGGTCGTTCATCTCCGGACCTTTGACCTGAGGCTCGTAAGGGGGCTTCGGGTTCTGGATCGTCTGTTGGTTTCCGGACGGGTTCTGGTTCATGTTCATGCGGGACCTCCTGTCATTGACCTTGCTGGGGAACGCTCTTCATGGCCGCGTTGTTGTCGTTTTGCAAATGCTTGAGCAGCAAATTGTAGTGCCGCAGATGCATTTGCCCGGCTTTGTCGATCTCCGTCCGGATGTCCGTGTCCGAACATTCCTTCGCGAAATGGCTGCATTTTTTCATCGCCAGCAGCTCCCAGGACAACATGTCCTTCAAATAATTGAAGTCCTTGACCGTGATGACCTGGGGCGGCGTTTGCATCAAAGGGGCCTGCTGCGCCTGCGGGGCGGGGGTTTGCGTTTGGGGCATGGGAAAAGTCTCCTTCCTCGGCCTTATTCGGGTTTAGGGTTGCCGCCTCCCGCAAGATCTATCCGTACTCGGAGAGGTTTGCAACCGCCGGGGTTGACCCATAATGGGAATGATCCCACTACAGGGCGGTGTGCGCTCCTCATGAATGTCTTCACGTTCCTGTTCCGGACGCTGCGCGGCCGGATCGCCCAACCATCCGGGCACCCGCAGTCTCGAACGCCCGCAAAACGGGGGAGCTCCGACGTTCTGTCCATGCAGCATGTCTTGGACGAATTCCGGGATTGCGCCGATCTTACGCATCGTTCCTTTCCGGAAATCCAAGTCCATCTCGTCTATTTCAGTTTCCTGTCGGATCCGGACAAGCTGGACCGCGACGTCATCCGGCCGCTGCGCGGCGTGACCCGGGAAGAGGTTCCGCGCCTGCTGCGCGAGACGCAATTCCAGGCGGTTACCGACCGAAAGCAGTTGATCGAAGGCATTTTGAAAGGCCAGACCGCCTTGTTCTACCGGGACGAACCGTATCTCGTCGACGTTCTAGGTCCCAAGGAGCGCTCCATCGGCCAGTCGGAGACGGAGACGGTCATTACGGGGCCTCACGATGCGTTCAACGAGAACGCAGGTTCCAACCTTTCCTTGATCCGGAAACGCGTGAGAAGCTCCCATCTCAAGGTGGTCAAGCTGTCCGTGGGCGAAGTCGCCAAGAACGACGTCTACGTGTTGTATATCGATGGGATCGTCAATCCGATCTACGTGCAGAAGATCATCGAGCGCGTCCGGCAAATCGAAGTGGACGCGATTACGGACACCAGCATGCTGATCCAGTACATCGACGACTCGCCCCTGTCCATTTTCCCGCAGTTCCTCACCTCGGAGCGGCCGGACGCGATCGCTTCCAAGCTCGTTTCGGGCCGCGTGATCGGGATGATGGACGGGAGTCCTTCGGCCTTCAGCGCCCCGACCTCGTTATTCGAGTTTTTCACTTCCTCGGACGACTATTACCAGCGTTGGCTGCTGGGGACCGGGACCCGGCTGCTGCGGTTCGTCGCCTTCGGGATTACCGTTACGTTCACGGCGCTGTATGTGGCGGTGGCCACCTATCATTACGAAATGATTCCCGCCAACCTGCTGCCGACCTTCGTGGAATCGCGCAGCCGCGTTCCGTTCCCGCCGGTCTACGAGGCGCTGCTCATGGAAACGACCATCGAACTGCTGCGGGAAGCCGGAGCGCGGCTCCCGACGAAAATCGGGCAGACGATCGGCATCGTCGGCGGTATCGTCATCGGGCAAGCGGCCGTGCAAGCCGGCTTTACGAGCAATATCCTGATCATCGCGGTCGCCTCGTCGGCCATCGCGTCATTCGTCATACCCAGCTACGTCATGAGCGCGTCCATCCGCCTGGTCCGGTTCGGGTTGATCCTGTTGGCCGGTTTGTGGGGGAACTTCGGTCTCGCCATCGGACTCGCGTTCGTCGTGATCCATTTAAGCGGGTTGACCAGCCTGGGCGCGTCCTTCATCTCCCCGCTCGCGCCCCTGCAATTCAAAGACTGGAAGGACACTTTCATCCGCGCGCCCTTCAAGATGCTGAAGGAGAGGCCGGAACAGACCGAAGCGCTGAATCCCGTCCGGATGAAAACGAGAAAGTAGGGAACCTCCGCATGCAGGAGAAGCTCTCGTATACCCAAGCCCTGATCCTGCTCTACATCGTGCAAGCGGGACTCGTGCTGTTCCGGTTTCCGCAGGTGGAGGCCCAGTACTTCGGATCCAACGGTTGGTCCGCGCTGCTTATTTGCTTTGCCGCTTCCACGCTCAATATCTTGATGGTCGCGGGCATCTATAAGCTGGGACAAGGGAAATCGGTCTACGACATCCTGGAGCGGACGATCCCGCGCGTGCTGCTGTTTCCGGTCTATTTCGCCGTCGTTGCCGTATGGGCCATGATGGCCAGCCTGGCGGCGAAGGAATACATCCATATCCTGAAAATGGTGGCGTTCCCGACCATCCATTCGTCGGTTTTCATGATCGTCTTGGGGCTGCTGGCTTACTATTTGTACGGCAAAGGAATTTACAGCATCTCCAAAGCGGCGATCGTGTTTTTGTTCCTGACGGTTTGGATGACGCTGCTGCTCCTCTTCTTTTTCTCGGACTTCCGTTGGAGCCGGCTGACTCCGTTCCTGTTCCGGGAAGGAACGGACTATGTCAAGGGGTTTTTCAATTTGTATCCGGCATTTCTGGGGTATGAGCTCAGTCTGGTGCTCTTCCCGTACAGCGACAAGAAAACCAAGCTCACCCAAGCGGCCTTCATGGCGAATCTATACTTGACCCTCCTCTATGTGTACGTCAGCATCATTTGCTTCGGAGTGTTCCACTACAACCAGCTCAAGCACAAGCTGTTTCCCGTGCTGGATCTGCTGGCCGCCGTCAAGTTTCCGTTCATGGAACGGATCGAGAACTTGTTCTACGGCTTCTTCCTGTTCGCCAATATCGTCACGGTCGCCGTCTATTACTGGTCCGCCGTCGAGACGGGCCTCCGCATCGTTCCGAAAATGAACCGGAAACTGTTGGGCTTCGTTCTGATCGCCGCCGCGACGGGCGTCGCGGCGATTCCGGACACGCTGATGGAAACGGAAGAGTGGTTGAGGGAGATCGGTTATGCCGGGTTCGTCGTGTCGTTCGGCTTTCCCCTCATCCTGCTGGCCGTCTTGCCGTTTCAGAGAAGAAAGGGGAAATCCGGTCTTGAAAGCACGTAAACTCGCGCTTCTGCTGCTGCCATTGGCGGCGCTGTGCGGTTGCGGACAGCAGCGGGTGCTGGAGCGGCTTGGTTTCATCAACATCAACAGCTACGACCTGTTGCCGGATGGGCAATTGAAGATGGTGGCCTTCATTCCGAAAATCACGGGGGAGGGCGATTCGCAAACCGGCGAATCGTCTTCCGGGCAGACCGGGAACGTCCAGATGTCCGGCCAGACGTCCGGCGAGGTATTGACGACAACGGCGCACTCGAGCAAGGAGGCCCGGATGATCCAATCCCGGCAGACCAACTGGGAGCTGGTCAGCGGACAGCTCCGGAACACGCTGTTCGGCATTTCCGTCGCCAAGCAGGGCTTATGGCCGTACGTCGATACCTTGATCCGCGACCCGACCATCTCCCCCCGGCTGAAGCTTTCGATCGTGGACGGAGAAGCCGGGGACATGCTCAACAAGAACTATCCGCAGCATCCCGGCGTCGGGAGGTACATAGACCGGCTATTGGAGAAGGAGATCCAGGACCAGGGGATTCCGAGGGTGCTGTTGTACGATTTCGAACGGGATTACTTCGACGACGGCCTCGACCCCGTCATGCCCATCTTGAAGGATGCCGGGGACAACGTGGAGATCAGCGGCATCGCTCTGTTCCGGGATGACAAGTACGTTGCCCGGATCGACTCGAAAGACGGTGTCTTGCTCCACATGCTGAGGGGGAAGACCCGCAACGGGGAGATCAACATCGAGGCGCCGGACGGGGGAAAAGGGCTCAGCCATGCCATGCTCAGCTCGCTGGCCAGCAACCGGAAATTCAAAGTCGGCAAGGACGCGGCAGGCCGTATCTCGGTTCGCATCACGCTGGATGTCGAGGCGTCGGTTCTGGAGTACATGGGGGAACTGAAGATCGGCGATGACCGGCAGAGGGCGAAGCTGGAGGCGCTAATCGCGGAAAGTTTGAAGGACAGGGCCGAAAACCTGATCGACTTGATGCGGAAAAACCGGGCGGACGGGATCGGCGCGGGCACCGCCGTCCGGAACCATATCGGCTACGCGGCATGGAAAAACATGAATTGGCGGGAGGAATGGGCCGGCGCCAAAATCACCGTTCACGTGAAGATGAAGATCAATAACTTCGGAAAATTCCGGTGACGGTTCTCCCATGGTATAATAATGGCCACAAAGCGATGGACGGTTGGAGGTTTCGCGGTAACATGGCCCAATCCAAATATTACGTCGTCTGGGAAGGCAAAACCCCGGGCATCTATGAGAGCTGGACGGCATGCAAGGCGCAGGTGGACGGTGTAGCCGGCGCCAAGTACAAGTCGTTCGGCACCCGCGCCGAGGCGGAAAAAGCCTACCGCGGCGGATGGAAGCGGACCTTCTCCGAAGCGCGGAAAGCCGCGGAACGGGAAACGGCTGCCGGTACGCCGGCCGCGGCTGCGGGGGCGGTCGATCTGGACAGCATTTCGGTAGACGTAGGGACCCGCGGCAATCCGGGGCCGATCGAGTACAAGGGAGTGGACACCCGCACGGGAGAAGTGCTGTTCGCTTACGGCCCGATCAGCAAGGGGACCAACAACCTGGGAGAGTTCCTGGCCATCGTCCACGCGCTGGCATACCTGAAGAAGCAGGGCAGCAGCAAAACCGTATACAGCGATTCCCGGACCGCCCTCAAATGGGTCAGGGAAAAACAGGTCGCGACGAATCTCGCGCGGGACGAGACGACCCAAGAGGTCTGGACGCTGGTGGATCGGGCGCTCGAATGGCTGCGCGCCAACCGTTACGACAACAAACTGCTGAAATGGGAGACGACGGAGTGGGGAGAAATCAAGGCGGATTACGGGAGAAAATAATTTCGGGCGGGTCCGCATGATTGGCCGGCAACGGGACATAATAGGGATACCGACTTCCGCGCCGGATGCCGGAGGTTGGTTTCCACTCGGGATTTGCTTTTGCTAATCGAATATGGTACGATGACTTTGCTTTCAAAAATTTTGACCTGAACTCGCATATTGTAGAGGGTTATAATTTTGGGCAAATAACCTTGTACAATATGTGAGTTTTTTATTTCTCCCGAAATAAAAAGGTCTCATGGTACTTGGTAAAGGAGGTGCACCCATCATGCAACAAGGAATCGTGAAATGGTTCAATGCCGAAAAAGGCTATGGCTTCATCGAAGTCGAAGGCGGCAATGACGTATTCGTACACTACAGCGCGATTACCGGCGAAGGCTTCCGTTCCCTGGACGAAGGCCAGCGCGTCGAGTTCAATGTCGTACAAGGCAACCGCGGCCCGCAAGCCGAGAATGTCGTAAAGCTGTAAGCATGGAATGGGAAAAGGAACTGCACGAGCCTTCGAGGCCGGACAGTTCCTTTTTTCGTTGGAAGGCCGAACGGTTCCTAATGCGTGATAAGCACGGCCGTGCCTACGTCGATTCGGTCGTACAGCCAACGAACGTCCTTGTTGTGCATGCGGATGCATCCCGCCGAGACGTATTTCCCGATCGACTTCTCGTTGTTGGTGCCATGGATGCCGTAGGCGTACGATACTTTGCCGTTAATCGTGACCTTCAGGCCGAGCCAACGGTCTCCGAGCGGATTTTTCGGATCCCCGCCCTTGATCTTCTCCTTGTAATACGGCCTGTTTTTGATTTTTTCCCGGATCGTGAACAGACCTTCCGGCGTATAGGTTTTTTTGCGTCCCGTCCCGACGGAAAAGGATTTGACCAACTTCCCTTTCTCATAATACTGGAGGACGTTGGAGGACTTATCGATCAGGATAAATTGATCGTATTTGGCGTATTTCTCCGCGAGCTGCGTCGACTTCGCTTGCGCGGCAGCCGGGATGACGAAGAGCAGACAGAGAAGCGCCGTCAGGACGCGAAACCAGATCCGGTTCATTTCCTTCGCCTCCTTTGCCGATTCTCATGTATATGCGGCGAAGAGCGGCGGCGATGAGGGCGAAAGGAAAAAAGGACGAATAGGTGGGGAAACGAAATGGCGTATGAGGCAAACGTTGTCGGGGGCGACACGTTCCCGGCATGGAGAGTGGAGGAATCGGAAGGGCAGTTCGGTTTCGGACTGCGTCAGCTGCGCGTCGAGGATCTTCCGGACGGAGAGCTGCTGGTCCGGGTCCGTTATTCCGGCGTGAACTATAAAGACGCGTTGGCGTTTCGGCCGGACGGAAATGTCGTGCGGGCTTATCCCATGGTGCCGGGGATCGATTTGGCGGGCACGGTGGAGGAAAGCCGAGACGAACGGTTCCGCGCCGGCGACGAAGTGTTGGTTACCGGCTATGGCTTAGGCGTCAGCCATTACGGGGGATACAGCCGTTATGCCCGTGTCCCTTCTTCTTGGGCGGTCCGCATTCCGCCTGGGCTTGGTTCGCGGGAAGCCATGATGCTGGGGACGGCCGGTTTCACCGCGGCCTTGTCCGTCGACGCGCTGCGGCAGGCGGGCGTTGAGCCGGATCAAGGGCCGGTGCTGGTCACCGGAGCGAGCGGAGGCGTAGGAAGCGCGGCGGTCGCGATATTAGCCAAGCTGGGTTACGAAGTCACGGCGTCAAGCGGCAAAGCGGACATGCGGGATTTGCTGCTCCGGTTAGGCGCGGCAAGGGTGATTTCGCGCATGGAATGGATGCCGGCTGCGGACCGCCCGCTCGGCGCGCAGCTCTGGAACGGTGCTGTCGATTGCGTGGGAGGGGGGACGCTGGCGGCGGTTCTGGGTACTTTGCGTTACGGCGGCGCCGTCGCGGCCAGCGGGATGACCGGGGGGATTGCGCTGAATACGAGCGTTTTTCCGTTCATCCTTCGGGGAATCCGGCTGATCGGCATCGACTCCGTGCAGGCGCCGATGGATATGCGGGTGCGGATTTGGGAACGGCTGGCCGGGCCTTGGAAGCCGGACGGGCTGGAATCCTTGCTCGAGCGCATCCCGTTGGAACGGGTCCCTGAAGCCGTGGATACCTTGCTTAGAGGGGAATCGAGAGGACGTTACGTCATCGAGCTCCCGTAAAACGCAAGAAAGACCCCCGGCGTAAGCCGGAGGTCCGCTTCGGAGACTCGGATTACAGAACCCGCCGAGCCGTGATATACCGCTTGGAGTAATCGCTCAGCTTGCTGACGAGCAAGCCGTTCCAGTGCGCGCCGATCGTGTCGTGGATGAATTTGCCGTTGCCGATATAGATGCCGACATGGTTGATTTTACCGGGCGTGGAGACGCTCAGGAAAATCAGGTCGCCGGGCTTCAGGTTGCTCTTGGAAACGTAACGTCCCTGCTTGGCTTGGTATTTCGTGCCCCATTTCAGGGGTACGCCGTACTTGCCGAAGACGTACTTCGTGAAGGACGAGCAGTCGAAGATCAACTTGCTCGGGTTATTGACCCCGAATTTATATTTGACTTTGCCCCGAAGGGAAAGCGCGTAATTGACGATTTTCGTCGCTTTGGCCGAAGAAGCGGAAACGCTTGCGGAGGTTGCGGCGTTCGCGGTGTGGGCGCCGGCCCCAAGCAGCTGCGCGGCAATCAAGGACAATCCGAGAACGGATGCGACGATCGCTTTTTTTGTAAGTTTTGCAATATTCATGATATTCCTCCTGTTAAATGGGTTATTAAGCACAGGAGAAACTATAGCATGTCCGATAGGCGCAATTGTGGAATCTGAACCGATTCTCATCTTCCAAACTCAGCCATCGGTCTTGCGGATCTGCTCGAAAAGCGTGTGATCGACGTCCGCGGGGGGTGTTCGCACTTTAAGCAACGCCAGAAGCTGCTCGGCTTGTCCCCGGGTTAACGGCTGCGCCGACTCGACCAGCTCGTAGCCGATCCGTCCGTCTACTTCGATCGTGGCCGTCCGGACATCCGAGAGATTGGAGATGCCGTTCCGCCGAAGCCGCAGCTCTAGCTGCTCCATCGTCATGCGGAGCTTCTTCAGGTTTCGCTCGACGATGCGTCCGTCGCGGATCACCAAGGTCGCCCTTCCGATGATCACCTTCTCCACCCAGGGGAACTTCAGCGCCAGGATTTGGAAGACGATCAGGATAGAGACGAAAATCACGATGACGATGAGCGTCTTCCACAACTCGTTCTCGGTGACGGCATGTCCGATGACGGTTCCGATCGAAAGCACCGTCACCATCTCAAGCGTCGTCATTTCGGCCATCACTTTTTTGCCGGCCAGCCGCAGAACGGCGAATCCGAAAACGATGACGGTTGCTGCCTCATAATAGATGGACAATACGAAACTCCCCTTTTGCCGTTATGTACCCTTTTCAGGATGCCCAAAAAAACGCCCCGGCCTCATCGGGCAGGAGCGTTTGACTCGGGCTGCCGCCCGATTTCGAAAACGGACGAAGCCGTCAACAAGAATTCCGTCCCGGGGAACGGTCCGCGTTCTTCGGCTTGCGGGCGCGGACGCCTTGCGTTTCGCCGCCGAATTGATCCAGGCGGGAAGGGGCGGAAGCCGGTCCGTCGTTGTCCGGCTTGTTGTTGCGACCCGACATCGTGGTCACCTCCATGGCAGTAGTGGCTGCTTAGAAAGTATGGCCCGATTCGGCCCGGAACCCGTTTGGAAAATGCAAATGGGAAGAATTAGGCCGACAGCTGTTTTTCCGTGTCGCGGATGATGGCGGCAACCCGCTCCTCGAGGGCGTATATTTTTTGCTGCCGGTCGACGATTTGCCGGGTCAACGCATTGACGGAAGCCAGGAATTCGCAGGCGGATTTCGCGTCGCGTTTGCCCAGCGACTTCGTGAACGCGTTCCAGACGGTTCGGCGGCCGTCGTTCGGCGCGCTCAGGGCGCTCTTCGACGCCCGGATCTGGGCCAGGACCGGATCCGCCGCGGCTAACGAATTCCGCAGTTTCTTCATTTTGCCTTGGGCGGCTTTGCGGGCGGATTCGTACGCCGAGTTCTTGGCTTTGATTTCCTCCCGGGCCAAGTGGACCGGAATTTTCATGCCGTCCGCCTGCAGGCTTAAGACGGAGACGAGCGATTTGCTTTTGAGTTTCTTGGCCGTCTTGAGCTGCGCGTTTACGTTCTGATAAAGATCGAACAGCTTCTGGTGGCGTTTGCGGGTATCTTCGGCGTCTTTCTTCATCGCCGCTAGCTTCGCCGCGTCGACCTGCCGGATCCGCTGCCGAAGGCTCTCCATGCTCTTCGCGTTGCGGCTATGGGCCGCTGCGATCTTCTGCTCCCAGTCCAGGCTTTGCGTCTTCAAACGCAGATATTCCGCGTGTTGCGTCTTAAGCTTATCCGCAAGAGCCGCATCCGCCGAGGATACCGTCCCGTCGAATGCTTTCTGCTGGGTCGCGGTCAATGCCGGAGCGGCGGCGGCTCCCGCCGGGAGCGCGGCCCCGGCCCACAGCGCGATGGCTGCGGCAAGCGCGGCGGCAATGGTCCGGCCGCGGATTCCCTTCCGAACGTTCATATTCATCCTCCTCGTCTGACACGCGCCGCAAAAGAAAAAAAGCACCCGTTGGCGAGGAATGTTCCTCATCCGACGGGTGCTTCCCGAACGCGCGTTTCCATTTTCGTCCAATATAACCCATGCCGATCCGGTCTGTCAAGCGAACAACGCGTAGTTCCCCGGTCGGGGGATCCCGGATCCGGATTCGAATTTTCCATACGCTCTATGAAATGTAATCGTTTAACAGCTTTATCAAAATAAATGAATGGTTTGGTCGGATCTACCCACGATCAGAAGCGGTCCCAATCAATCCAATCTTCATTTTATGCTCCCTAAGGACTAGGAACATCATGGTCGTTTCCCGGGTATTCATACATATCGGAATGTTCGGAAAATTGATCGAAACGACGGATTTCGGGGAGATTCTTCCGCGTTTTATGATGAAATCACATCGAACCGGCGAACGTGACCGCTCCGCCGGATCTCGATAAAGGCAAACCCTGCGAAAGCAGGCGACGCAAAGCTACAGGGGCTAAGCGCGCGGATCATCGGACCGCGCGGACGCCAGCCAGCTGCCGAAAGATCCTGGGGGAGTTTTTTTTGTGCCCTTCTTTCGGGAGAACCGAAACTCAGGCTGCAGTCGCGGAAGGGGGTGTGGGTCTTCATGATGCTGGTGATCCGCGAAAGCGGCCGCCGGCTGGGGAATCGGATCGGCCGGGCGGATACGTTCCTGCGCAGGTTTCGCGGCCTGATGCTGACGGATTCGCTGCCGGAGGGCGCGGGGCTGCATCTCGCGCCGTGCCGTGCCGTGCATTCTTTCCTGATGAAGTATCCGATCGACGTGCTTCATCTCGATTCGGACGGACGGATCGTCGGGATGGAACGGGAACTGAAACCGGGAAACCTGGGCGTATCGTTCCGGGGTACCCGCTCCGTCGTGGAGCTGCCGGCGGGCACGCTGGAACGGGCGGAAGTGCAGGTCGGACAAACCGCCGTATTCGAACCATCGGATGAGGAAACGCCCAACACCCACATTTGAGGAGGAACCGAAAATGATGAACAAACTGGCTGGACTGATCAAGGAAGAGCAAGGACAAGGCATGACGGAGTACGGCTTGGTGCTGGGGCTGATCGCCGTGGCGGTCGTGGCTGCTCTGGTGCTGCTGCGCGGGCATATCATTTCCCTGTTCAACAACGCCGAAAAAACGGTCGGCGACGGCGTGACGCAGATGGGCACGACCCCGTCCCCGTCCCCGGCGCCGTGAGGATCGGAAAGCGCGAATAGAGAAAAACAGAGCCATACGTGATCCGCGTATGGCTTTGCTTTTCCGTCAGGGACGCTTGCGGCCCATGCCGCCTCGGGCGTAAGGGGAGAGTTCGACTCCGTCGATCTCCCGATTACAGGAGGGATTCCTGTGTGGATGAATGCCGTTCTGTTGTCGGTGTCGGCGATATGCGCCGCCACCGATTTGAAAAGCCGTAAAATTTACAACGCCGTCGTATTTCCCGCGCTCGCTGCCGCCTTGATCCTCCGGGTCGCCTTGGGAGGCTGGCCGGAACTGGCGGACGGGCTGCTCGGATTCGCCGCCGGGTTGGGCATCCTGCTGATCCCGTATTTGCTCGGGGGAATGGGCGCGGGGGACGTGAAGCTGCTGGCGGTGGTGGGGGCCTTGAAGGGCGCGGCATTCGTGCTTGCGGCGTCCTTCTGCATGGCGGCGATCGGCGCCGTGCTGGCGCTGGGCGTCATGCTGCGCTACGGGGGGGTGCGGTCCCGGATCCGTCAGTGGGGGTTATGGCTCTTGTGCCTGCGCTTGAGAATATGGCCGAGCCCGAGCCGCGGGGCCGCCGAGGCGGTCACGTATCCGTACGGCGTGGCGATTGCGGGAGGGGCGGTCTTATGTTGGGCGCTGGAAGGATGGGGAGCGGCATGATCCGGGAGCAGAAAGGGCAGTCGCTCGTGGAATTCGCCCTGCTGCTTCCGCTGCTACTGCTGCTGATCTGCGGGATCGTCGATTTGGGGCGGCTTCTGTTCGCCTTCGTCAGCCTGAACATGACGGCGCAGGAGGCGGTGCGGCTCGGCGGTCTGGGGCGCACCGACGCCGCGATCGTCAGCTACGCCCGAAGCCATGTCCGGGTGGGCAGCTCCTCGACGCTCGACGTCACGATCTCGCCTCGGGACACGCAGCGGAAATCCGGCCAGGACGTGACCGTCAAGCTGACGTACGCCTTGCCCCTGATCACCCCGGTTATCGGGCAAATCCTGCCGGCTCCGGTCCTTTCGGCGGACTCGACGATTCGGGTGGAATAGGAGGGAACGCGGTTGAAACGATTCGCGGCAGCCTGGCTGCGCGACGAGCGCGGCAACGCGGCCGTACTCGTCGGTCTGGCCCTCCTGCTGATGCTGACGGCAACGGGCCTGGTCATGGACGGAGGCGCAATGTACGCCGCCAAAAGCCATCTCCAGAAAGCCGCCAACGCGGCGGCGCTTTCCGGGGCCCAGGAGTTGACCGGCGAAGAGACGGACGTTCGTTCCGTCGTGGAAGAAATTTTGGCGAAACATGGGGAGCAAGCCGACTTAACCATGGAAGACGTGAAGATGGGGGACTCGCTTCGCGTTCATTTGCGCAAGAAGGTCCCGCTGGGGTTCAGCCGGCTTCTGGGCAAGGAAGAGGCCACGGTGGAAGCGGAAGCCGCGGCCCGGATCTCCCCGATGGGCTCGGCAGAAGGAGTGGCGCCCCTCGGAATCGACGAGTCGATTCCGCTCGAGTTCAACAAGACGTACAAGCTCAAAGTCGACAGTTCCGGCGTGGAAGCCGGCTATTTCGGCGTCCTGGCCCTTGGCGGTCCCGGCGCTTCGACGTACGAGAGCAACCTGAGATACGGATACCAGAGCGAAATCAAACTCGGCGACATCATCGACACGCAAACGGGGAATATCGCCGGCAAGACGCGGGACGGCATCCAGTGGAGAATCGATTCGGATCCTTATCCGTCGGGGGATTATTCCCACCGGGACTCCCCTCGGGTCATCCTCATTCCCGTTTACCGACCGTATAATCAAACTTCCAACCAGCTGAAGCAAATCCAAGTGACCGGTTTCGCCTATTTCTACATCGCGGAGCCCATGTCGAGCAAAGACACGTCCATCACGGGCATGTTCATCGAGCGGACGGGAACGGGATACGCGCAGCCGGGAGCCGACGTCAAAGGCGCCTACGCGATCCGGTTGATCGAATAACCAGGCCGATACCATAACGGGCAGGACGGGTGAAACCGATGAGATCCAAATTGATACTGCTGGCCGCTCTCCTGATGGGGATCGCCACGACGGTGCTGTTTTTCGACTACATGAAAAAATACGACGCCGCGGCCGCCGCGAGCGAGACGTTCGTTCAGGTAGCGGCGGCGAAGCAGGAGATCAAGGAAAACACGAAAATCACGGGCGACATGCTGCTAATCGTCCGGATTCCGGCCAATGCCGTGCATCCTTCGACCATCAAGGATCCCGCCTTGGCGGCGGGCAAACTGGCGGCCAGCGATCTGGCGGCCGGCGAGGTGCTGCTCGCGAATCACTTGAAAGACCAGAAAGAAGAAGCGATGTTCGTCTCCAAGAAAATCCGGGAAGGCTACCGGGCCGTCTCCCTCGGCGTCAACCTCGTGCAGTCGGTGTCCAACTTGATCGAACCGGACGATTACGTCGATCTCGTGACCACGGAGTCGAACAAGGAAAGCGGAACGACCGAGTCCCGGATCCTGCTCGAGAACGTTCGGGTGCTGGCGATCGGCCGCCGGATGGTGGAAGCGGACGCAACGACCCCGTACGTGGAATACGCGTCCGTCACCTTGGAAGTCAAACCGGAAGACGGCGTGAAGGTGGTCAATTCCGATGAGAAAGGGCCGGTCAGCCTCATGCTGCACAGCCGTATCGTGCAGGAGGACGGAGGGAGCGAGCCATGAGCGAAGCGCGCCTTCCGGAGGGGAGCGGATCGGCCCCCAAGCGCGGGGAAATGATCGCCGTCTGCAGCGCGAAAGGCGGCATCGGCCGCACGATCATGGCCGTCAACCTGGCCGTCGCCCTGACGAAGAAGAACGTGCAGGTCGGCCTGCTCGACGGCAATTTCCAGTTCGGGGACGTCGCGCTGGCCTTGGACCTGCATCCGACCTTCACGATCAAGGACGTGGTAGAGAGCTTGGGCGAGATGGACCGTTACGCGCTGAGCGGCTTCCTGATCCATCACGGGAGCGGGGTGAAGACGCTCGCGGCGCCGGAGCGGCCCGAGTACGCGGATCTCGTGACGCCCGCGGTGATCGAGAAGGTATGCGACCTGTTGATGGCCCAGACCGATTACCTGGTCGTCGATACCGGCCCCGGGCTGCAGGAGCAGACGCTCCAGTTCATCGAGAAGGCGGACCAGATTTTCGTGCTGACCACGCTGGAGATGAGCGCCATCAAGAACACGAAGCTGATGCTCGAGACGCTGGAGGTGCTCGGCTACCGGCACAAGACGCAGCTGGTCGTCAACCGGGCGACGATGGACAGCGTCATCAAGGCCGGCGACGTGCCCGACATTCTGGGCTATGAGACGTCCCTGTTCGTGCCGAACGAATGGCAGCTGGCCACGCAGTCGCTCAACACCGGCATCCCGTTCGTCCAGAACCAGGCCAAGACCGAGCTGGCCAAAGCGCTGTTCAAATGGGCCGAGCAGCTCGTCATCCGGCGGGAAATCTCGGTATTCAAGCCCAAGTCGGGCTCATTCCTGCAGTCATTGCTGCACAAGACGTCGAAAAACATCACATCGCTTTTCTAGGGAGGCCCTGCCATGAGTCTGCTGGACAAAATCCAAGCCCGGGCCGGCCATGAGCCGCCGGAGACGGCCGCCTCTGCCGCCGCGGGCGCCGCCGAACCGGAGGAAGCGGCGCGGCAGGCGAAGCCGAAGAAGGACCTGCTGACGGCGTTCCGCCACATCCGCGGGCACGACGCCAAGGCGAAAGCCCATTCGGCTCCGCTGTCCAAGCACCAGGAATTGAAGAACAAGCTGCATAAGCAGATTTTGAACGATTTGAAGGACGAGCCCGTCGAGAACATCCTGCCGAAAATCGACGCGATGGCCGTGCAGATCATCCAGGAGGACGAGTCGCTCCGCGGCAAAGTGGACCGCAAGAAAGCGGTCGAAGAACTGATTCACGAACTGACGGGATACGGGCCGATCAACCCGCTGCTGCTCGACGAGGAAATCAGCGAGGTGATGGTGAACGGTCCGCACCAGGTGTACGTCGAACGAGGCGGACGGCTGGAGCTGACGCATGTCCAGTTCCGCGACGACGAGCACGTCATGAACATCATCGACAAAATCGTGTCGCCGATCGGACGCCGCGTGGACGAGAGCAGCCCGATGGTGGACGCGCGGCTGCCCGACGGGTCGCGGGTGAACGTCATCATCCCGCCGCTGTCGCTCAAAGGCCCGTCCATCACGATCCGGAAATTTTCCAAAGACCCGTTCACGATCGACGATCTGATCGGCTTCGGGACGCTGACGCGTGACATGGCCATTTTCCTCGAAGCCTGCGTGAAAGCCCGCTTGAACATTTTCGTCTCGGGGGGCACCGGGTCGGGCAAAACGACCACGCTCAACGTGCTGTCCTCGTTCATTCCGAGCGACGAGCGCATCGTGACGATCGAGGACGCGGCGGAGCTGCAGCTGTGGCAGGAGCACGTCGTATCGCTGGAATCCAGGCCGCCGAACATCGAAGGACGGGGCGCGGTCACGATCCGCGACCTCGTGCGCAACTCCCTGCGGATGCGGCCGGAGCGCATCGTGATCGGGGAGGTGCGGGGCGGCGAGGCGCTCGACATGCTGCAGGCGATGAACACGGGCCACGACGGCTCGCTCGCCACGGGCCACTCCAACAGCCCGCGCGACATGATCGCCCGTCTCGAGACGATGGTGCTCATGGCCGGCATCGAGTTGCCGGTCAAGGCGATCCGCGAACAGATCGCGGGCGCCGTCGATTTGATCATCCAGCAGTCGAGGCTGCGGGACGGCTCGCGCAAAATCACGAACATTACGGAAGTGCAGGGTATGGAGGGGGACGTGATCGTGCTGCAGGATATTTTCTCGTTCCGGCAGACAGGGGTGGACGAGGCGGGCCGGATCGCCGGCAAGCTCGTGCCGACGGGCGTGCGGCCCCGGTTCTACGAGCGGCTGGAAACGTCCGGCATCCACATCCCCGCCTCCGTGTTCATCGAGGAGGAGGGTTGAGCCCGTGACCTTGATGACCTGGGTGATGACCGGGATGGTCCTGGCGAGCGCCTTCCTGCTGTTTGCGGCGGTGCTCGGCCTGCTGTTCCAGTCGGACAAGCGGATGGAAAAACGGATGAAACGGTTCCTCGCGCTGAACGACAGGCAGAAACTGGGACGCAAGAAGCTCGATTGGCTCGTGCAGCTGCGATTGTACAAGCAAGCCGTGCGGGAGAAGGTGCTGACGAAAAAACGGAGCGGGCGGCTGGAGAAAATGCTGAGCTTGTCCGGAGTTCCGCTGAAACCCGAAGAGTACGTGCTGTTCCAGTGGATCTGCACCGCGCTCGGCGCCGGCTTGTTTTATCTGATCTCGGACGAAGCGCTGCTGCTCGCGCTGGGGGCGGCGGCCGGATTCGCGTTTCCGCGCCTATGGATCGACCGGAAGCGGAAAGCGCGGATGAAGGCGTTCGAAGAGGGGTTGCTGGACATGCTCACGACGATCATCGGATCCTTGCGGGCCGGGTTCAGCTTCGCCCAGGCGCTTCGGACGGTGGCCGACGAGTCGGAAGGCCCGATCCGCGAGGAAGCCGAAACGGTGCTTAAAGACATGCAGTACGGCGCGACGATGGAGGACGCGCTGGGGGAATGGAAGGAACGGATGCCCAGCGAGGATTTGAACCTGATGATCCAGGCGATCCTGATCCAGCGGCAGATCGGCGGCAACCTGGCGGTCGTGCTGGAGACGATCGTGCAGACGATCCGCGACCGCGCCCGCATCCAGCGGCAGGTGTCGACGCTTACCGCCCAGGGAAGAATGTCGGGCACCGTCATCGGCCTGCTGCCGTTCGCGCTGGCGATCATCCTGTATTTCATCGAGCCCAAGTATATCGGCACCTTGTTCCATAACCCGATCGGCATCGGCATGGTGGCCGGCGGGCTCTTCTCCGGCTTCATCGGGTTCCTGCTGATCCGCAAAATCACGACGATCGAGGTGTGAGCATGCTCTACGCGGCGTTCTGCATGACGGTTACGCTTACGCTGTATTCGCTGTTCGTCGTCCGGGAGGAACGGGCCAAACGGTTAAAACGCAGGCTGGCCCATATCACGGGGGTGCCGGAGGCGGCAGCCGCGGGCGGGCCCGCGGCGGAAGGCGGCCCCGATGAGCCGCTGCGGGGGCGCGTCTTCCAGCCGGTCTGGAGCGGGTTCCGCAAGCTGTTCAGCCGCAGGATGGAGGAAGGCAAAAAAGCCCGGATCGAAAAACGTCTGCTGCAGGCCGGGCAGCCTTTCCGCATGACGCCGGTCGATTTCCGGCTGCTGCAGCTAACGCTGGCGGTGCTGCTGCCGGGGATCGGACTGGCATACGGCTATGTATTGGATGCCGGCATCGGCGCCGGCATCCTGCTCGGGTTGATCGGCGCGCTCGGCGCGTTCTGGCTGCCGGGTTATTATCTCAAGCTGAAGTCCCGGTCGAGAAGCCGGCTGGCTCTTCGGGAGCTGCCCGACGTGCTCGATCTGCTCACCGTCAGCCTGGAAGCCGGACTGGGCTTCGACGCGGCCCTCAGCAAGCTGGTCTCCCGCAAGGAGGGCGTCCTGCCCGGGGAATTCCGGCGCTGCCTGGAGGAGATCCGGCTAGGCAAAACCCGGCGCGAAGCGTTGTCCGGCGTCCGGGACCGGGTGGTGCTGGACGAGCTGAAAGTGCTGATCGGCAGCATTCTCCAGGCGGAGAAGCTGGGGATCGGCATGGTGCAAGTGCTGCGCGTCCAATCCCAAGAGGTGCGGGAGCAGCGGCGCCAACGGGCGGAGGAAGAAGCGATGAAGGCGCCGATCAAAATGCTGTTCCCGCTCGTGCTGTTCATTTTCCCCAGCTTGTTCATCGTGCTGCTCGGCCCGGCGATCATCCAGTTCGTCCAGGCTTTCACGGGGCTGTGAGGAACGCGTCAGATTTCCGTTCCGACGCCGGCTTGCCGGGCCAGTCCGGCTAAATACCCGGCTACCGCCAGATCGAAGACGGCCATGCCCATCGGACAGAACAGGACGGGTTCTGCCGGATCCCATCCGCGCAAGGCGTCGCGGCACACCACGTCGGCGATCGATGCGGTCCCGGCAGGCAACAGCCCGTTCTCGCGATGCAGCAGCTCGATGTCCGTGTTCTCGCGGCATACTTCTTCCCAATCGTCCACGACGATGGCCTGAAGGGAGCGCAACGCCTCGATGCGGTAGTCGCGGAGCGAGACGTTCAGCAGCAAGGCGCCGTCCGCGGGCGGCCGATCAATATATCGGCGGTCCGCTACCGTGCAGGTGATGCAGACGTTGCAGCCGCCGTATGCTTCCTGCCACTCGGGGACGATGTCCGTACGGTCTCGCCACGCTTGCGGAATGGACGCGGCCTCGACCCCTCTCGGATCGTGCAGCAGGAATCGGCCGATTCGGTCGCCGAACAAGCTGGCGCACATGTCGAAGTGGGCCCGGCCGATGGGCCCCCAGCCGAAAATCGCGATCCGCAGCGGAGCGGCTTCCGGGCGGGTTTCCAGCCAGCGGCGCAGCATAAGCCCGCTGACCGCGGCCGTCCGCAGCAGGTTGGGCGCTCCTCCGGCCAGGATGGCGGTCGGCTGGCCGGTGTCCGCGCGGTTCAGCACGATGACGCCGTGCGCGCGGGGGAGGCCGAGCTCCAGGTTGCCGGGGAAACTGGCGATCCATTTGATCCCGGCCATATCGAACTCCCCGCCCAGAAAAGCCGGCATGGCGATGATGCGGTTGCGGGGATCCCGGTAACGCAAGTAAGGTTTGATCGGCTGCGCGAAATCCCCGTTGTCCAGGACGCGCACCGCGCGTTCGATGCGGTCCGCGAGTTCCGGCCACCGGAAACCGAGCGAACGGATTTGGCCGTCGTTCAGGACGAGCACCCTGTTTCATCCTCCTTATCGTGACTCTCGACATCTCCGAATTGCCGGTTTACCCACTCGTCCGAAAATACCGTATCCATATACCGCTCGCCGCGGTCATGCAAGATCAGCGCGCAGACCGCTCCGTCCGGCATTTTCGGCAGCAGCCGGCGGACGGCCGCGATGACCCCGCCGGAGGAGGGGCCGGCCATGAGGCCTTCCCGCAGCGCCAGCTCCCGGCACCCTTCCACCATTTCGCGGTCGGATACCGTGACCGCTTCATCCCAAAAACGGGTCTGTCCGAACGGCGGAACGATACCCGCGCCGATGCCCGGGAATCGGCGGACGCCTTTCCCTTCGCCCAGGATGGCGCTGGCTTCCGAGTCGACCGCGACGATCCGGGTGGGGAGGCCGAGCTCCCGTACTTTCTTGGCGCAGCCGGCCATCGTGCCGCAGGTGCTGACGGCGCCCGCGACGTAATCGACGGGGCCGGCGGCGTCCAGGATTTCCTGCATCGTCTCCAGGTGCGAGCGCCAATTGTCCTCGTTTCCGTATTGGTTCGTCCAGAAAACGCCCGGAATTTCCGCTTGCAGCTGCCGGGCCCGGTTGATCCGGGCGGGAAGGAACTCGCCGGTGTCCGGATCGGGTTCTCTCACATAATCGATGGATGCGCCCAGCGCCTGGAGGATGGCCAGGTTGTTGCCGGCCGTGCGAGGATCGACGACGCAGATCAAGCGAAGGCCCAGCTGCGCGCAAATCATCGCCAGGCTGATGGCGGTGTTGCCCGAGCTGGATTCCACGACCGTGGCTCCCGGGGCCAGCCGTCCGTCTTTCCAAGCTTCCGTCAGCATGCGGAGGGCCGGCCGGTCTTTGGCGCTGCCCCCCGGGTTCAGCATTTCCAGCTTGGCGTAAACCCGGATGCCGCGCTCGTTCGCGAACAGGTTGGCCAGTCGTACGAGCGGGGTGCGGCCGATGGCTGACAGCAAGGAAGAAGTCATGGCTATTCCGTCTCCCCGTAATGGATTTTGCGCGTTTTAATGCCTTTTTGCGCAGGGCCGGATCCCGCAACCAGTTCGAGCGCGACTTCGATGGCGTCGAGCAGGCCGCCCCGGATCATCGCCCCGATGGCCGGGATTTTCTCTTCGATGGACTGCCTGACGGCCGGCAGCTTTTCCGCGGTCAGCTTCGCGCTCCGCAGGCGGACGCTCAGCTTGCGTCCGTTCACTTCGACCCGGATATCCGCGTCGTCCGCATGGAGCAGCACGGCTTCCTCGATATCGTACAAGCTGATTTTTTCGCCGTGCTTCAGCTCCGGGCCGATCCGCTTGACGATCCCCGCGAACGTTTGGCGTTGGACGCCGCGCACGGTCATCGTGCGGAAATCCCGCACGACGTCGTAAGTTACGTACCGGACGGCGGGAAAAGCCTCCCGGACTTCCGACGTCAAGACGAGCACCTTCTCGTCCGGCGGGAGCGGGTCGAAATTTTCTCCTAGCTCCTCGGCGGAGACGCATTCCGCGGTCAATCCTTCCGCCAAGACGTAACGTCCGACGGAATGGTCGTATCCCGCGATCGTCCCGATCTCGATGGAGCCGCAGGTGTCCAGGATATCCGTCTCCCGGATGCCGAACCGGGCGGCGATTTTTCTCTGCCAGGCGGGCGGGGCGATTTCGCCCACCAGGATGATCCTGCGGATGCCGAAGCGGGACGCGTCCCCGGCCGCGGCGAGGATCCGGTCCAGGATGGAGGGCATCGTGTACAGCACGTCCGGACGGAGCGCCTCCAGCTTTTTCAAATGTTCGACGATCGGGAGCTCGAAGGACAAGGATTCGCAGGCCAGGCCGATCGATTCGAACACTTCCGGGGCGGTGGCGGCGGCATGTCCGGTACCCATGTCGGACAGCACTTTGCGGAAGGGCCGGCTTTCGCCGCCTTCGATCCCGTTACCGTGCCGTGCCGGATGGCCGGAATCCTCTCCGTTGACTGACGAGGCGCCTCCGGCCAGCCACTCGGCGAACATCCGCGCTTTGATTTCGATATATTGCCTTTCGTCTTCCGGCGAATAATAGATCGTTTTGCGCCGGCCCGAACTGGTGCCCGAGGTGGAATAGGCGTTCAGGGAAACGCCCGCGGCTAGTCCGCGAGGGGCGGATTCGTAATACGGCTCCAAGCGGCGGGCGGTAAGAAGCGGCGGCAGCCGGGAGCCTTCCGGCTCCGGTCGTTCGTTCAGCAGCTTCGCGTACCAAGGGAAACGCGAGGCCGTCTCCAGCGCCATTCGGATCACGATGGCGTCGTCATTCACGATTCGGCACCTCTCTTTCGCGCATGGGGCATGGGCAGGCCGACTCCGCTCCGGCTTTCTCTGCCGCGATGCCAAGCCATATGGTTCAGCATATGTTGGAAGCGGCCCCGCGCTCCGGGCGATTGACCGGCAAGGACAGCCGCCAGGGTCGCCGAAGCTTTGCCGCCGAGTATGATGTGAAGGAAAGGAAGTGGAAGCGGGAATGGCTGCTCATCCTCGGAATTTCGGAGACAAGTGGAGAAAGCACGAGGTGCTGAGAAGGCATCCGGGATTGTCTTCCAGCATGCCGGAGACTCGGCGGCTGACTCGGCGGAGTTTGAAGAGCATGCTGCGGAAATACGGAATGGTTTACGTCAAACCGGTCGTCGGGTCGCTTGGCAACGGCGTCATGAAGGTGGAGAAACGGGGGAACGGTCTGCGATTCCAACTCGGATTGCGGAAAATGAGGTTTGCCGGCATCGGGGCAGGGTACGCGGCCATCGTGCGCGCGGGACGCCGGAAACCGTACTTGGTGCAGCGGGGGATCCGTCTCGCGACTTACCGCGGCCGTCCATATGACATCCGGGTGATGGTGCAGCGGACGCCGCTCCGTCCCTGGACCGTGACGGGCATGGTCGGACGGGTGGCGCCTCCGCGCAAAATCGTAACCAACGGCAGCCAAGGCGGGACGATCTACCCGGTATCCGCGCTGATCCCGAACGGCGCGGGGCTGCGAAGGCGCATGAGCCGGATCGGACTCCTGGCGGCGCGGCGATTGCACGCCGCTTACCCGGGTCTCGTCGAAATCGGGCTGGACATCGCCATCGACCGCCGAGGAAAGCCTTGGGTCCTCGAGGCCAACACCCGGCCGGATCCGTGCCCTTTCACCAAACTGCCGAGCCGGCATATGCTGCGCCGCATTATGCAGTTCCATAAGCCCTGGGGGATCAAGAGGGGCCTGCACTGCGTGAAAGCGAAAAGAGGCATATGAGACAAGACGCCGGCTGCATTGTCCGGCGTCTTGTTTTCGTTGTGCTGGGGATTGTCGCGTCGCTGGAGGAGCTAAGGAGCTTTCCGGATCAACGCGTGCGGAGTTCCCGTGACGGAGGAAGGGGGGTAAGTTTCTTTCCTAACTCCCATCGTAAACCCAGTGTAGGAGTGGGGTTAAGAAACTTTCTTTCTCAACTCCCTTCGAAATCCCGCCAAAGGGTGGGGTTAAGAAACTTTCTTTCTCAACTCCCTTCGAAATCTCACCAAAGGGTGGAGATAAGAAACTTTCTTTCTCAACTCCCTTCGAAATCCCGCCAAAGGTTGGAGATAAGAAACTTTCTTTCTCAACTCCCTTTGAAATCTCGCCAAAGGTTGGAGATAAGAAACTTTCTTTCTCAACTCCCTTCGAAATCTCGCCAAAGGGTGGAGTTAAGAAACTTTCTTTCTTAACTCCCTTCGAAATCCCGCCAAAGGGTGGAGATAAGAAACTTTCTTTCTCAACTCCCCCTCCATCTCCTGCAAACGGCGGTACGAACCTCGCCCACATAGCACGAAGCGCAAAAGTCGTGGCGGGAACGGGCAAGTCACGGGATTGCGCTGCTCTAAGCGCACAAGTCGTGGCGGGAACGGGCAAGTCACGGGATTGCGGTGCTCTAAGCGCCAAAAGTCGTGGCTGAAGCGGACAAATCACGGGATGGCTTCTCTCAAAGCACCAATAAGGCGGTTGAGGCAGGAGGGTCGCTTTATCGCTTTTTCAGCTCGAAAAACTCGCAGGATTGGCGGGAGAAGTAGGACAAGTCGCTGACGCCGGCCTGAATCACCACCGTGCGTTCGTCGAATCGGAGAATCGAGCCGCCCGAATGGACGATATGGTCGTCTTCGAACACGCGGATGCCGATTTGGCGGTCCATCGCGTCCTGCATGTCGGAATCGGTGATCAGGCGTCGGTTGACGGCAGGCATGGAATGACCTCCGGAAGCTTGATCCTCCCATTGTAGCGGATATGCGGGAGGGTTTCCATCGCGGCGCCCGCCGAGGCTGACCTTCATGACTAGAGGACCGGGGTCCAGGATCACGGCGGTCGCGCCGCATGCTTGGACGGCTCCCAAGGTTCAGCCGTATAATGGAACAAACTCCACCCCGGAAGGAGCAAGCCGCCATGCAGAAATTGAAGGACAAAATCAGGCAGGAGGGGATCGTGCTCAGCGATCAGGTGCTTAAGGTGGATTCGTTCCTCAATCACCGGATCGACCCCGCATTGATGAAGGAGATCGGACAAGCCTTCGCGCGGCGGTTCTCCGGCGTTCGCGTCGATCTCGTGCTCACGCTGGAATCTTCCGGCATCGCGCCGGCGCTGATGACGGCCCTCGAGCTGCAGGTTCCGCTCGTCTTCGCGCGCAAGCAGAAATCGCTGACGATGAAGGACGACCTGTACGTGGAGACGGTTTATTCCTTTACCAAGCAGCAGGAGAGCCAAGTCGCCGTCTCCCGCAGGTTTCTGGAATCCGGTACGAACGTGCTGATCATCGACGACTTCCTGGCGCACGGCGAAGCCGCCTTCGGCATGGCCCGCATCGTCGAAGCCGCCGGGGCTCGGACGGTCGGGATCGGCATCGTGATCGAAAAATCGTTCCAGAACGGGTACGCGAAGCTGGCGGAAGCGGGGTACCGCGTCGAATCGTTAGCCCGTATCGCGTCTTTGGAAAACGGCGACGTAAGATTCGCGGACTAGCGAATCCGCAGGTGCGCAACCGGCCGTAAAATCGAACCCTCTCCCGCTCCAATCGCCCCAACGCCGCCAATGCGCCCAAACGTCCAATGCGCAACGCCCGCGCCCAACGAGCTTAAACGGCATGTTGCCCGGTACGAACGCCTAACCTCCTCCAAGCATACAATGCATCACCCACATTGCAGGCTTGGAGAGGTGATTCCCGGTGGAAGTTCAGTTGACGGCGCTGCACTGGGTTTATTTGGCCTTCATCGTGTTCATCATGGCGGTGTTGATCAAACGGCGGGATACGACGCTCGTGTGCGTGGCCGGCATTTTCACGTTGGGCTTGATCGCGACGGAGACGCTCAGCACCTCGGTCTCGGGTATTTTCAACAGCTTCATTTACGCGACGAAAGAGCTGCTGGGGACCATCTTCATCATTTCGATCATCGTGGCGATGAGCCGGGTGCTGATCATCACCGGCATCAACGAGACGATGGTGCGGCCGCTGACCCGTTTTCTGAGGACGCCGGCGATGGCGTTCTGGGGCATCGGGTTGATCATGATGGTCGTGTCTTTGTTCTTCTGGCCTTCCCCCGGCGTCGCGCTGATCGGGGCGGTCCTGCTCCCCGTGGCGCTTCGGGTCGGGCTGCCCGCGCTCGGCGCGGCGATGGCCATGAATTTGTTCGGACACGGCATCGCGCTGTCGGGCGACTATATCATTCAAGGAGCGCCCAAGTTAACGGCGGATGCGGCGGGCATTCCGGTGAGCCAAGTGATGGAAGCCAGCGTTCCGCTCGTCCTGATCATGGGCGCGGTGACGACGGCCGTCGCTTATTGGATGATGCGGAGGGATCAGAAACGGGGAACTTGGCGCAACGGCCTCGTCGGCGCTCCCGGTAAAGGCGGGCTGCCCGGCGCGGGGCCGGCCGGCGTCGTCCGATCGGGGGCGATGCTTCCGAAAGGCCTGAAACGTGCGCTGGCCGTCGTGATCTGGCTGCTGTTCGCGGCGGACGTGGCCGCGATGATCGCCTTCAAGCTGCAGGGCGGGGACGCCACTGCCTTGATCGGCGGAACGGCGGTGCTGATCCTGATCGGCGTGACGATGATCGCGCACCGGAACCGCGGACTCGAAGAGACGACTTCGTATTTGATCGAAGGGTTCCAGTTCGGCTTCCGGGTGTTCGGACCGGTCATTCCGATCGCGGCGTTCTTCTACCTCGGCGATTCGGCGTTCACGCAGCTGTTCGGCGACCGACTCCTGCAAGGATCGCACGGCATCGTGAACGACCTGGGGGTCGCGCTGGCGAACCACGTGCCCGTGAACGGCGCCGTGGCCGCGGTTACCCTCACCTCGGCGGGGGCTATCACGGGGCTGGACGGCTCGGGATTTTCCGGCATTTCGCTCGTCGGCTCGATCGCGCACATGTTCTCGATATCCGCGGGCGGCATCGACACTTTGACGGCGCTCGGCCAAGTGGCCGCCATCTGGGTCGGCGGGGGCACGTTGATCCCATGGGCGCTGATTCCGGCCGCCGCGATCTGCGGCGTCACCCCGTTCGAGCTGGCGCGGAGAAACCTGATTCCCGTGCTGATCGGGCTGGCGGCGACCACGTTGGGGGCGATGCTGATTTTGCAATTCGGATAAACGAAAAGCCGGGCGGCCGACACGATTCGGCTCCCGGCTTTCTTACCGTTACGGAAAGTTTAAGTTCGCAAAAGGAATAAAGCGCAAAAAAACTTTCTGTGCTTGGAAAAACTTACGCCTTAACGCGGTCGCTCATTTTCGAAAGACTTCGATAGAAGGTTTTCTTATGGCATTTTCCTGCGACCTATCTCTCATTCCCCCATTCGTTGCGGAACGATCAACCGGTATCCGGGGTAAATCAGATCCGGAGAAAATCCGGTACGGTTGCGGTTGGCGGACATCAATTCCCTTACCGTTACGTCGCGCTTGCGGGAAATGAGATAAAGGGAGTCCCCGGGTTCGACTTCATAGACGAAAGCCGGCACGTACAGCAGCTGCGCGACGCGCAGGTTACTCGTGTCCTGATTCGCGTTCAGCGAGGCTAGCCTGGCGGCGGTCGTGGAATAACGCTCCGCGATTCCCGAGAGCGTATCCCCCGGCGCCACTTGATGGAGAACGACGCTTCGCTGCGACATGCCGGGCGTTCGAATCAGCAACTTCTGGCCGGGAAAGAGAAGGTTAGGGTCGGCGACGGGCGGAAACAGCGCATTCGCCCGGGCCAGCGCCGCCGAGGAGGTTCCGAACCGGTCTGCGATCGCGTAGAGCGAGTCGCCGGGGACGATCGTGTACGCGACATGGGTTCCGGGAGCAACGGGCATGGTCATTCGCTCCTGTCATCTGGTTTCCTCTTCAGCTTATGCGGAGGCCCGGACCGGAGTGAATGCCTATACGATTCCGCATTCCCAAGATCATGAAGGAAGAACCTCGACGCGGGCGGAGAAAAACGTCGCCCCGCCGCCCATGTCCGCCAGCTTCTGCGAAGTGAGCGCGTTCACCGTCTGCCCGCCCTCGTAGCCGTCTTCCCACCACAATCCTTGCGTGACGAGCACGCCGGGCAGCACGTTTTCCGCCGCGTCGACGACGATCCGGATCTCGCCCCGCCCGTTGCGGACCCGTACCCGATCGCCGCTCTCGATGCCCAGGGCGGCAGCATCGTCCCGGTGCATGTGCAGCGTGGGCCGTTTCTCCAGTTTTTTCAGCTTCTCCTGGTTGCCGAAAGTCGAGTTCAGGAAGCCGTGGTTCGGTCCCGCCACGAGCAAGAACGGCAAATCCTCTTCCCCGAGGCCGACGGGCGCGTAATCCGGCACCGGGGACAGTCCGGCCAGACGCATCCGTTCCGAATACAGCTCGATTTTGCCCGACGGCGTAGGCACCGTCCCCTCATCGTACAAGGACAGCCCCTGCAGCCCGGCCTTCATCCAGCCCCGCTCCCGCAGTCTCTCGAACGAGATGCCCGCCAAATACGGGTTGTCGGGGTAATCCAGCGCTTCCCGGATCATCTGCTCTTCCGTGATTCCGAAAACCTCCGGCTCGAACCCCATTCGAAGCCCCAATTCCTTGAACAGCGTGAAGTTCGATTTGCACTCGCCCATCGGCTCCATGACCGGTTCGCCTAATTGGATATATAAGTGCCAGTAGGAAGCATACAAGTCGAGATTCTCGAAATGGCTCGTCGCCGGGAGCACGAGGTCCGCGTATTTGCACGTGTCGGTCAGGAACAGGTCGTGCACGACGGTGAACAGGTCTTCGCGGAGCAACCCCTTGCGCACGCGGCCCGAGTCCGGGGCGACGACGGCGGGATTGCTGTTGTACACGAACAGGAGCTTCACAGGCGGTTCCCGCAGATCCAGCAGCGCATTGCCGAGCTGGTTCATGTTCACCGTGCGCGTGGATTTGTCCGCCAGGAGATCCGGCCGCTCCAACCGCATTGCGTTAACGGAAGTATAGTACCCGTTGCCCTTGATCGCGCCGCCGCCTCTCACGCGCCATTGGCCGGTGAGGGCCGGCAAGCAGGCTATCGTGCGCACGGCCATGCCGCCGTTATCGTGATGCTGCAGGCCGTTTCCGATCCGGATGAACGCCGGAGAAGCCGTGCCGTACTCCCGCGCGAGACGAATGACCGTATCCGCGGGCACGCCCGCGATTTCCTCCACGCGCTCCGGAGAGTACGCCGCGGCCTGAGCCGCCAGTTCCTCGTACCCCACGGTATGCTCGGCGATATACGCGGCGTCCGTCAGTCCTTCCCGGATCAACACGTGCATGATGCCAAGCGCGAGCGCGGCGTCGGTGCCCGGCCGAACGGCGATGAACTCGTCCGCCCAGGCGGACGTCCGGTTGCGGTGCACGTCGATATGGACGATTCTCGCGCCCCGCTTGCGGGCCTCCGTCGCGTACATGACCTGATGCATGTTGGTGGAGACCATATTGCAGCCCCAGATCAGGATCAGCTTGGCATGCACCGTGTTTTCCGGATCGATGCCCGTGTTGACGCCCATCGTGTACTTGTACCCGACGTCCCCCGCCACGCTGCAGATCGTCCGTTCCAGCCGCGTCGCCCCCAGGCGGTGGAAGAACCGTCGGTCCATGCCTTCGGCGTTGATGATCCCCATGTTTCCATAGAAGCTGTACGGTAGGATAGCCTCCGGCCCGTATTCCGCGATCGCCTCGTTCATCCGGCCGACGATTTCGCCGTATGCTTCCTCCCAGCTGATCCGCTCGAACGCCGATCGCTCGGCGGAGCCCTTCGGACCGACGCGGCGCAACGGATACATCAACCGTTCCGGATGATGCACTCGGTCCGGCATGTTGCGCACCTTGTTGCAGATCGAGCCTCTCGTCACCGGGTGGTCCGGGTGTCCGTCCACGGAGACGATCCGTTCTCCCTCGATTTTCACTTTCAACGCGCAGGTGTCCGGGCAATCCAAAGGACACACCGACCTCGCGAATCTGACTTCCTCCCGCGGCGACTCTGCCATTTTCCGCACCCTCTCCCGCTTTTCCGCCTTCTGACGGGCTTATTCATTCGCATATATTTATATGCGCATATCTTTAACCCTCTTAAAGGTTCCCGCCGTTAATCCCGGAGGTTATAGTATAATCAAAGTATCACACGTACGGACGATCCGCACCCCCTATCGGAGAGGAATCGGGATTTGAAAACATTGGTCATCGCCGAAAAACCGGACATGGGCCGCAACATCGCGGCCGTCATCGAGCCGAAAGCCGTCAATAAACGTTCCTACCTGGAAGGGGAACGGTATATCGTCACGTGGGCGATCGGGCATTTGATCGGGCTGGCCGAACCGGACCATTACGACGAGAAATACAAAAAATGGCGCCTGCACGATCTGCCCATCATCCCGGACGATTTCCGCCTGCTCCCCAATCCCCGCACGAAGGATCAGCTCGCCGTCATCAAAGAGCTGGCCGCCCGCTGCGGCGAGCTGGTGAACGCTTGCGACGCCGGGCGCGAAGGGCAGCATATTTTCTCGCTGATCAAGCGCTATCTCCGCCTGAACCATCCGGTCAAACGCTTGTGGATTTCCGACCTGACGCCGGAGACGATCCGCAAAGGTTTCGAGCAGCTCAAGGACGACGCGGAGTACGCGAACCTCACGATCGCGGCCCGTTCCCGCAGCGAAGCCGACTGGCTGATCGGCATGAACGGCTCCCGCGCCTTCACGACGAAACACGGGGAGCTGCTCTCCGTCGGCCGCGTGCAGACGCCGGTGTTGGCGCTGCTCTACGATCGGCAGAAACAGATCGAATCTTTCGATTCGCAGAAATATTACGAGGTATACGGCGTCTTCGCGCAAGACGCGACCGTCTACCGGGGAATCTGGCAAGGCGACCGCTTGAACGACCCGGAGAAAGCGAAGCGTATCGCCGACAAGACGAAAGGCGCGCCAGCTAAAGTCGAGTCCTACGAGGTCAAGGATACGAAGGAGTATCCCTGGAAGCTGTACGACCTCACGCTGCTGCAGCGGGACGCCAACGCCAAGTTCGGCTTCTCGGCCAAGAAAACGCTGGATCTCGCCCAGGCGCTCTACGAGAAGCACAAGGTCATCAGCTACCCGCGGACCAACTCCAACTACGTCACGGAGCAGAACATCCCCGAAATGCACCGCGTGCTGGGCACGCTTCGGGGCACCGAGTACGACGAGCTGGCGCAGGGGGCGAACCGGAACCTCGTCCATCCCGGCAACCGGAACGTATGCAATCCCGCCAAGGTCGAAGACCACCACGCCATCCTGCCGACGTTCAAAAAGCCCGGATCGTTAAGCCCGGAGGAGCGGAAGCTGTACGATCTGATCGTGCGGCGCTTTCTGTCCCACTATTATCCGGCTGCCGAGTACAAGGTACATACGGTTCTCACGGAGGCGGCGGACGAGCGCTTCAAAACGACGATCAAGGAGAAGCTGTCGGACGGCTGGAAGGTCGTGTACGCGGGACAAGCTTCGGAAAACGGGAGCGGCAACGGGAAAGGGAAACGCGGCGGCAAAAAGGAAAATTCGGACGAAGGAGGAGCGGGGGCGGATCGGGAGGAAGAGGCCGAAGAGACCGAAACGCCGTTCGTCTTGAACCCGGCTCTGCCGGTCGCCTGTACGGACGCGGAAGTGAAGGAAAAGGAAACGCAGCCTCCCAAGCCGTATACGGAAGGCACGCTGCTGAAGGCGATGGAGAGCGCGGGCAAGCAGATCGAGGACGAGGAGCTGCGCGACGCGATGAAGGACTCCGGGCTCGGCACTCCGGCGACCCGGGCAGCCACGATCGAGCGCCTCAAGCAGGTCGGCTATATCGAGATGCAGGGAAAGCGGCTGATGATCTCCCGCAAAGGCCGGACCGCCGTCGAGCTGATCCGCGGCGCCGGCGTGGAGCTGCTCACTTCCCCGGAAATGACGGGGCAGTGGGAACGCCGGCTGACGGAAATCTCGCGGGGGCAAGCCTCGGCGGACAAATTCATGGAGAACGTGAAGAAGTTCGCCGCTCTGATCGTGGAGCGGGTGCGCGGCCAACAGCAGGCGTCCCGCGCCGCTTTCGAATCCGACGCGCCGGCTCGCGGCGCGAAAGGCAAAAGCGCCTCGCGAGCCCGGCGAACGGGTGCGTCGGCGCCGAGCCGGGCAGCGGGCGCCGAGGGAGGGCGGTCCGGCGACGCAGGGGCACGTTCGGCAACGGCGGCAGTCGCCGGGACAGAGCGCGCCGCGCCGGCCGCAGCTGCCGCGGGCGTGCCGCCCGGCACGGTCGCGCGTTGTCCCCGGCCGGGCTGCCAAGGCCATATTTTCATGGGCCGCAAAGGCTACGGCTGCAGCGAGTACCGCTCCGGCTGCGGCTTCGTGATCTGGAAGAGCAGCATGGGCAAGGAACTCAGCGACGCCATGGTCCGCAGCTTGATCGAGAAGGGCAAGACGTCCAAGCTGAAATTCAAAGGCGGGGACGGCGCGGACTTCGAAGGCCGGCTGCTCCTGAAAAACCCGGCGACGGGCGAGTTGGCGCTGGAGCGGATTTGAGAGGCGGGGATTCGCGAGGGATAAAGAGCCCTTTCCGTTCACATCCTGTAATTGGCTAAGAATAGGATTGCCGATCCCAGGAGGAAAGGAAAGGTCAGCAATGATCTCGTTCGCGATCACGCTTGGACGTCTGTTGAAAGGGATCGTCAAGGCGTTCCGGGAGAAGGAATTCCAGGTCCTCTTCCTGCTCGTGGCTTTGATGCTTTTGTCCGGTACGCTGTTTTACGTGAAAGAGGAAGGGCTGTCCGTGCTGGACGCCCTCTATTTTTGCGTGACGACGTTAAGCACGGTCGGCCACCCGGATTTCGAACCGAAGTCCCCGCTCGGGAAAGCGTTCACGATGATCTACATCGCGGCGGGAACGGGGCTGTTTTTCGGCCTGCTGTTCGATCTCGCCAAACACATCCTGGGCACGCGGGAACCGAACGTCGTTCGGGAGGATACGGCGAAAACGCCTTCTCCCGACGGGAAATCCGCGGGAAGAAGGCGTTGAACGAACCTCGAGGACCTACTTTTTCCACAGCAAATAGAGGAAATAAGGGGCGCCGATCAGCGCGGCCATGATGCCGGCGGGCACGCCGTCGGGGTCCGCGAGGTTACGCCCGATCGTGTCCGCCAGCAGCAGCAGCCAGCCGCCGGTCAGCATCGACGCGGGCAGCGACGCTTGATGGCGGGGCCCGGTCAAAGCTTTCGCGATATGCGGCGCCATCAGCCCGATGAACGAGATGCCCCCGGCCACGGAAACGGCCGATCCGGCCAGCCCGACCGCGACGATGAGCAGCAGGGCCCGCTCCTTCGCGACGGATACGCCCGTTCCGACCGCGACCGCTTCCGAGAAGGCCAGCAGGTTCAGCGCGCGGGCTTTGAACAGGGTCAGCGGAAGCAGCACCGCCGCCCAAGGGAGCAAAGCCCCGATAAACGTCCAATCCGTCCCCCAGACGTTCCCCGCCAGCCATTTGGCAATAAAGTCGACCTTCACCCGATCCGCGGACGAGATGAGGATGACCATCATCCCGGACATCGCCATGGAGAACCCGACCCCCGACAGCACGACGGCCGAAGGCCGTATGCCGGAACGCCGCTCGTACGCGAACAGGAAAATCAATACCGCAGTCAGCATCGCGCCTCCGAAAGCCGCCAGGGGAAGCAAGTAGGCGAAAGCGCCGGCTTCGATCGGAAGGAACAGGTAGAACAAGGCTACGCCGACGCCCGCCCCGGCGTTGATGCCGATCAAGCCGGGATCGGCCAAGTCGTTGCGCATCACGCCCTGCAGGATCGAGCCGGAGGCGGCAAGGGCCATGCCGGCCAGAAGCGTCACGATCATGCGGGGCAGCCGGACCGAGAACAGGACGAACTCCTCTTTGAACGTGCCTTGTCCCAACAGAGTCGGAATCAATCGATCGTAAGAGACGGAAGAGGCGCCGAGACCCGCCCCGACGATCAGCGTGATCAGGATGAGCAGCGCCAACAGGAAGATCAGCGCGCCCGTGCGTTTCGAGAAGATCGGACGGCTCATGGAAGCACCCGTCCTTTCCGCCGGACGATGAGCAGGAAGAACGGCAGCCCGACGACGGCGGCGATCGCCATGACCGGCGTTTCATAAGGGGCGTTGACGGTCCGGGCCAGCAAATCGGCCGCCATCATGAAGGATGCGCCCCCGATCGCCGAAATCGGCAGAATATGGCGGTAATCCGTACCGACGAACGAGCGGGCGACATGGGGAACCATCAGCCCGATGAAGGCCAGATTGCCCGCGAGCGCGACGGACGCTCCCGACAGCAGGACGATGACGAAGAAGAGGGCCCACCGGATCATGGCGGTTTTTTGCCCCAAGCCTACGGCCGTCTCCTCGTTCAGGCTGAGCACGTTCAGCGGCCGCGAAAGCAGCATCGCGAAGACGAGGCCCGCGGCGATCAGCGGCAGGACGGCGCGGACTTGGCTCCAGTCCGCGCCGACCAAACCTCCCGATTTCCACAGGGAGGTTTCCCTGGCGATTTTAAAACGCAAGGCGACCCCGTCGGATACCGCGTACAGGAAGGCGGAGACGGCGGCGCCGGCCAGCACCATGCGGCCGGGAGAGACGTTTCCCTTTTTCAGGGAAGCCAGCCCGAACGCCAGGAAAGAACCGGCCGCCGCGCCGGCCAGACACGCCAGCATGAAGGCGGAATAACCCGCCCCCGGAAACAAAGCCATCGCGAGCGTAAGGGCCGCGTTGGCCCCCGCCGTCAATCCGAGCAATCCCGGGTCCGCCAGCGGATTCCTCGTCATTCCTTGCATGGCGGCTCCCGCGACGGCCAGCGCCGCTCCGATGAGCATCGCTCCCGCGACGCGGGGCAGCCGGATTTCCCGGATCATCTCCAGATTGCCTTCGGAACTTGACGAGAACAAGGCCAGCCAAATTTCATGGAACGAGGTCTTCGCGGCTCCGAACGCGAGGGCGAGAACGAAAAACGCGGCGCAGACGATGCCGGCCGCCGCAAACCGCAACGCGAAAACCGACCGGCGCCGATTCGATTCGCTCATGACGCCTTGCCCAGGAATTTGTCGGTCAAGACCTCAAGCTGGTACTCCAACGTCAACGGATCATTGAAATAAAACGCTTTGGCGTTGACTTCGAATACCCGGTTGTTTTTGACGGCGGGGATGTTCTTGTACGTTTCCGTCGACATGAACGAATTGTCCGCGTCCGGGTTTTTGCAAACGATCAGGTAGTCGCCGGCGTACTCCGGCAATACCTCCGAGGACAAGGCGTAATAACCGTCCTTCTCCACCATTTCCTTGACCTTTTCGGGCATTTTCAGCTTCATTTCCTGATACAGGATTTCCGTGCCGCGCGCCCAATGGTCGCCGTACACGTAAAGCTGCTTCTCGAAGGACTCGACGACCGATACGGTGGCGTCCTCGCCGATTTTGGCGCGGATTTCGTCCCCGGCTTTGCCGGCGCGGCTGCGGAAATCGTCCACCCATGCCCGGGCTTCTTTCTCTTTGTTCAGGAGCTTGCCGATCTCGATTTGCTGGGTCAAATAATCGACCTTGCCGTACGTGTAAACGACCGTAGGAGCGATCCGCTTGAGCTTGTCGACGTTCTTGACGTTGTCCAAGCCGATGATCAAATCCGGGTTCAGCTCGATGATTTTCTCGATGTTCTCGTCGCTGACTTCCGCGACGTCCTTCAGCTTGGACTCGAACTGAGGGTTCATTTTGGACCAGGAGTCGACGCCGACCAGGTTCACGCCGAGCGCCATGACGTTGCCCGCGAACGAAGAGAGCACGACGACCCGCTTCGGATCGGCGGGCACTTCCACGGGGCCGTTCTGGCTCTCGTATGTAAAGGTCTCCGACTTCGCGCCGTTCGGTTTCGATCCCGATTTCCCGTTTCCGCACGCGGTGATGAGCATCAGAAGGGCAACGGTCAGAGGCAGCCAAACTTTTTTCATCAAATAACTTCTCCTTTTCGAATCGCAATTGATAATGATTATCAGTATCACAATCACCATCTTAGAAAAGGGGCCTTCGGTTGTCAACCGTTTTTTCTACCGTTTCCCAATTCCCATATCTCATGCAAAAAAACGGGGTTGCGTACGAAGTGCCAAACATTCGCAGCGCGCGGAGGTTGACATTCGAACCCGAACATTTTATGATGCTGTTGATAATGATTCTCACTATCAACAATTTGGTCCGAGGAGAGAGCGACTTTGAGCGGAAGACTGCGGACAGACCAGTTGCATATCGGGTACGGCAGGCGTTCTATCGTCGAGGATTTGAGCCTCCGGATCCCGGACGGTCAGATCACGGCGCTGGTCGGAGCCAATGGCAGCGGCAAATCGACGATCCTGAAGGCGTTGGCCCGCATCTTGAAGCCCGCTTCGGGCCAAGTGTTGTTGGACGGCAAATCCATTCAGCGCCAATCGACCCGGGAGGTCGCCAAACAGCTGGCGATCCTGCCGCAAAATCCGTCCGCGCCGGACGGGTTGACCGTGGAGGAACTGGTCGCCTTCGGCCGTTATCCGCATCAGCGGGGAATGGGGACGCTGACCGGGGAGGACCGGAAAGCCGTGGATTGGGCGCTGCAAGTCACGGGAACGGCGGACTTCCGGGATCGTCCGGTCGACCAACTGTCGGGCGGACAGCGCCAACGGGCTTGGATCGCCATGGCGCTCGCGCAGGATACGGAGATCCTCCTCCTGGACGAACCGACGACGTTCCTGGATATCGCGCACCAATTGGAGGTGCTTCAGCTGCTGCTCCGCTTGAACCGCGAAGAGGGGCGCACGATCGTCATGGTCGTGCACGATCTCAACCATGCCGCCCAATACGCGGACCATGTGGTCGCGATTCGTCAGGGCCGCGCGGTTCGGCAAGGGACGCCGGAGGAAGTCGTCACGGAAGATATGCTGCGCGCGGTGTTCGGAGTGGAAGCCGTCATCGTGACCGATCCCCGGTTGGGCTTGCCCGTATGCATGCCCTATGCGCTGGCGCAGGCGGGCCGGAAGGAAGCGGCCCCGCATAAGGACGGGAGGATCGTCTATGATCAGTCCGTCGGATAAAGCCGCCTTTTTCTACGTCGGCGAAACGCGGCGGGAGGAGCCCGTGCTGGAGCTCGACTGGAACATGCTTTCCGATCCGGAGGCCATGCGGCGCTTCTTGGATACGTACCGGGACATCATCGGGGCGCCTACGCCCGACGTAGCGGCGACCTACTTCGCTTCCTTGCTTGGCAGCTTGTGCGCGGGCTTCCATTATTCGCTGGTTCTGGAGCGGACGGAGCTGCGGTTCGGCGAGGGAGCGGACGTCCTGCAGCTGTTCGGCGGCGGGGCGCCGTTGCCGATGCTTGCGGCGGTATCGGATCGTTCGCGCCGGCCGATACCCGAAAACGAGGATTCGAACGCCGAACGGGATCGGTTGGAAAGGTTTTACGGCGAAACGATCCGCCCCATCCTGGAATCCGCTTCCAGGGAGAGCGGGGAGCGCGTGCGGAACTTGTGGCTGCTGCTCGTTTCGCGTCTGGTCGCCCTGGAGGATCGGTTGGTCGGGATGGCGGATCCGGAGCCGGCCAATCGGCTGAAAAGCCATTTCACCCTGCTGCGCGAGGAAGTTCCGCCCGGCGTATTCGGGCTGAAAAACAATCCTTTCGCTTTCGAATTCCGCATGGTGGAGGATCCGGAACATCCGGGACGTTCCTACCGGCAGCGCGCGGCATGCTGCCTGGCATACAAGATCGGCGAGTACGGGTATTGCTTGACCTGTCCGCGCGTTGCCCCGAAGATGGGCGAAGCCGCCTATTCCCCGAACCCGAAATCCGCGTCCGGCTCCGCATAGCCGAATGCCGGAGCCCATCCGGCAGGGTCCAAGTCCCAAAGGCCGTCTTCCGTTTCGGCAGGTCGATGTTCGTTCACGGGGATGGGCGGGGAGGAGGAAGGCAAGTTTAGCAACCCCCAAAGCAGCGGGAGGAGAAACAGACCGTACGGCGCGAACCCTTTCCAGGAGGACGTCTCCCGCGGAAGCGGGCAGCCGCACGCCAACGTATCCCTCCGCTCGCCGCGGACGAACATGGCCTGGGCCGCCTGCACGACGGCCATTACGACGAATCCCAACGCAGCCAGCTTGACGTACGGCACCATGCCCGGCTCTACATAACTCGGCAACCCGCCGGTTCGCGCAAGGCGGATAAGATAGAAGGACAATCCGCCTAAGATCAGCGCGCGGATCGCATGATGCGCCATCCGGATCCGGTATCGATCCATCTCCACGGCCTCCTCTAAAGCAAGGTGTTTTCGAGCAACAGGGAAAATCCGAGCACCACCGCGGCAATCAGCAGCGATAACTTGGCCACGAACCCGCGGCGGAACACGGCGAGCATCATCAGCGTGTTTTTGAAATCGAGCATCGGCCCGAATACCAGGAAGCTGAGCAGCGCACCCGGGTGGAACGTGCCGGAGAACGACGCCGCCACAAAGGCGTCGGAAGTCGAACAAAGCGAAATCGCGTAAGCGAATCCCATCATCAGCAGGTGGGAGACGAAAGGACCGGAATCCAGGGACAGCAGCAGCCGCTCTCCCGCGAACGTCTGGATGACCGCGGTGAGAAACGCCCCGAGCAGCAGGAATTTGCCCATTTCGAAAAATTCGTCCGATGCGTGGGCAACCGTCTGAAACCATCGGCCCTCCACAAGCAGGCTTGACCCGTGGGAATGCCGGGCGTGTTCATGCTCGTGCTCATGCGCGTGTTCGTGATCGTGCCTATGTGCGTGAACATGCGCGTGTTCGTGATCATGCCCATGATCGTGCCCATAAGCATGATTGTGAACGTGCGAGAAGCCGCCTTCCCTAGTATCGGACCGGAGCGGGTTTCTCTTGGAAAACGCGTACAGCAGCCAGCCGATCGCCGCGGCCGAGACGAAAGCCAAACCCATGCGGTACGCGGCGATTTCCGGCTGCTCCCGGAAGGCAAGATACGTCGAGGTGTACGTGACCGGATTGAGGATCGGCGCGGCCAGCACGTAGGTGATGCCGACGTAGGCCGGCATTCCTTTGCGGATAAGGCTCCGCACGATCGGGATCATACCGCATTCGCAGACGGGCAGGACAATGCCGAGCAGGCAGGCCAGCAGCACTCCCGGTACCGGATGGGACGGGAGAATCCGGCGCAGCGCGTTGTCCGGGACGAATAAATGAAGGACGGACGAGACCAGCACGCCGAGCAGGATGAAGGGCAGTGCTTCCAGGAAAATGCCGTAGAACAGCTTCCCGATGCGTTGCCAAGGCTCGGCTTGCAAAATCTCCGAGCTTGCGGGCCAAGGGAACTGCCGGCTGGCGGCGATCAGGCCGAGCATGGCCAGGCAAGCCGAAGTCAGCGAGAACAGCGTCCATCGGTACAAAGTTTGCGACACGTTGCTTCTCCTTTCGGATCCATGCTTCGTTACCTTATGGATATTCCGGGATGGACGAGGATAGACAGCCGGTTTTCCCGGGTTCTCTCGTTTTGTTTCCTTTGCGCCGATAAAGAAGGTAGAGACGGGCGAAGGGGGAGATCGGGATGGGCGGATCGAATGCAGGGAAAATCATCGTATTCACGGGGACGAGCGGAGCCGGCCGCAAGACGATCGCGGGCCGGGTTTCGCAAGCGCTGGGACTGCGCCGGATTTTGTCCGCGACGACCCGCGCGCCCCGGAATCCGGAGATGCCCGATGCGGACTACCATTACGTCAGCAAGGAAAGGTTCGAGGAGCTGGAACGCGGGGGAGCGTTCGTCCAAACGGCGGCGATCGACCATCACAAGTACGGGGTACTGAAGCGGGAGCTCGAGGAGGCGCTGGAAGGCGGCCATTCCGTCAGCCTGGTCCTGAACCGGGAGGGAGCGGAAGCGGTGAAGGAGCTGTACGGCGACCGGGTCGTCCGGGTGTTCGTCTACGTGGACAAGAACACCGTCAGGGAACGGCTGGAAAGCAAGGGGGCCCGGTACGACGTGATCGAATCGTATCTCGATCACTATACCGATGAAGTGACGTACCGGAAAAAATGCGAGCTGGTCGTGGAGAACGTCGATTTGGACCGAACGGTCGAGCGGATCGCGGAGATGCTGAAAGCCTAATCGAAACGCCATGACAAAGGGGGCCGAAATGGGCCCCCTTTGTCACTGTTGATGAAGCCGAAACCGGGATTGGGTACCCATTCCAGGGATTCGAACGTTGTGTAGAAAGATTATAAAAGCTTCGTGTTAACGGGATTTCGGCAGAGTTATGTAAAAAAGTTACATAAAGGCGTCGCGGCAACGGGATTTCGGCAGAGTTATGTAAAGAAGTTACATAAAAGCCTCGCGTCAACGGGATTTCGGCAAAGTTATGTAAAAAAGTTACATAAAGGCGTCGTGGCAACGGGATTTCGGCAGAGTTATGTAAAGAAGTTACATAAAAGCCTCGCGACAACGGGATTTCGGCAAAGTTATGTAAAAAAGTTACATAAAGGCGTCGTGGCAACGGGATTTCGGCAGAGTTATGTAAAGAAGTTACATAAAAGCCTCGCGTCAACGGGATTTCGGCAAAGTTATGTAAAAAAGTTACATAAAGGCGTCGTGGCAACGGGATTTCGGCAGAGTTATGTAAAGAAGTTACATAAAAGCGTCGCGGTGACAGGATTTTGGGGGAGTTATGTAAAAAAGTTACATAAAATCGTCGCGGTGACGGGATTTCGGCGGAATTATGTAAAAAAGTTACATATAGCATCGCAGTATCATGATTCTGTTTGAAAACACGCCAGACGACCCTGACGTCGGGTGCTTCAACAAGCTGAAAGGGGGCCGTAATGCAGGCCCCCCCTTTGTCGTATATAGCCTTTCCGGGGGCTCTCCCTTACTTTCTCCCCAAAAAGTGAAGATGGACTTCGAAGCGTATTCCGATTACTTTGTGGGGACCCCCAATCAATCGGAATACGCTGCAGAGCTTCGCGTCGCTTTTGAGGGGGCGGTCAATCGCGAAGCGAAACGACGTGGACGAGCTGCGGGCCGGCCGTAATCTTGATGATGCCTCGTCCGGCGTCGTATTCGGCGTGTCCGGGGCCCACGTCCGCCTCGGGCAGCGATCCGAGCACGTAGAAAATATCATCGGCCAGCGTGCGCAAGCAAACGGCTTTTTCATTGTCTTCCAGGCTGGACCAGTCGTGGTCGTCCATTTCGAAAGTGACGTAGAAACGGGGGATCGACGAGATCGCGGCCGACAGGTCGTCGAGGATTTCGTCGTAGTCCCGGGTGTACGGGATGCCCATGGAATCGTTTCCTTTCTTCAGCCAGCCGTTAGCAGGCCATCCAGGCGGTTTCGCTTTCTTGTTCCCTGCTCTTCCTTTATAATATATAAGGTTGCGACTATGATGTAAAAAATTCGCGTATGGCAAGCGGAAATCGATCATTGCGAATCGCGAAACGAAAGGGGGGCGCCGGAATGCAGAGTCGGCAAGGAATCCGATGGCTCGCCAAGCCGTTCGTGTTTTTTTCCCTCATCATGCTGTGCAAGATTTATTTGGCCCGGTTCGTATTGTTCGAAGGCAGTCCCGGCTGGCTTCCCCTGCTGACGGACTTTCCCGCCGTGCTGGCCATTTTCAGCCTGATCGAGTGGGCGGCGCCGAAGCGCAAATTCGGCATTTACCTGGCCGCGGATTTGGTGATGACTTGCGTCTATTTCGCGGTCATCATGTATTATAAATACTTTGGAGTCGTCGTGACCTACCATGCGCTGCAGCAGGTGGGCCAGGTGACGGAAGTGCAGGGGAGCGTCATGTCCCTGCTCCATCCTTATTTCCTGCTGATTTTCACGGACATCGTTTTGTTCTGGATCCTGCTGGCCGCAAGCCGCCGATTCCGGAAGTGGCGCAAAGGATTGTCGGGACGCGAACCGAGAGCGGCCGTCGTCGGCGTGCTCGTCGCCGCGCTGGCGATTTGCCTGACGAACGTGTGGCAAAGCCGCGCCAGCATGAATGAACTGAAGAAGTCGGCGAACATGGGGATTCTTCCCTACGAAACGGTGGAAATCGCGGCAGGCGCGAAGGACGCCGTCGCCGCCATGGTGTCGGAGCCCGAGGAGCCTACGGACGTCACCCGCCCCGCGATCGCCGAATTAAAAGGGATTACCGAGCCCGTTTCGCCCCAATACCAGGGGATCGCGAAGGGAAAAAACTTGATCATCATCCAGATGGAGGCCTTCCAGAACTTCCTGCTGAACGCGAAAATCGACGGCATGGAAGTGACGCCGAATTTGAACGCCCTTCTCGGCGGCACCGTCTACTTCCCGCATTTCTTCCAGATGGTCGGCCAAGGCAACACTTCCGACGCGGAGTTCGTGGTGAACACCTCGCTGTACGTTCCGCAGCATGGCGCGGCTTCGCAGGATTTCGGAGACCGGCAGTTACCCAGCATGCCGCGGCTTCTGGCCGCGAACGGGTACGACACGGCGACGTTCCATACGAACGACGTGAAATTCTGGAACCGCAAGGAGCTGTACCGGGCGCTCGGCTTCGGCCGTTACTACGACAAGCAATTCTATGGAACGGACGATCCGGTATTTTTCGGGGCTTCCGACGAAGTGCTCTACGACAAGACGGCCGGCAAGCTGGAAGAGATGGATAAAGCGGGCAAGCCGTTCTATGCCCAGATCATCACGATGTCCGGCCACCATCCGTTCAACATCCCGGACCGCAAAATCCGCTTCAAGCTTCCGGACCGCTATCGGGGGACGCTGGTCGGCGACTATATCGAAGCGCAGAATTACGCGGATTACGCGATCGGGCAGTTCATTTCGAGGTTAAAGCAGGACGGCTTATGGGACGACAGCGTCATCGTCATTTACGGCGACCATATGGGACTGCCGATTTATTCGCTGAGCGATCATGAAAAGGACCTCATGAAAGAAATTTTCGGCCGCGATTACCGTTCCTCCGAGATGATGAACATCCCGCTGATCCTGTCGGTTCCGGGCATTCAGGGGCCGAAAACGATCGAAGAACTCGGCGGCCAAGCGGACGTATTCCCGACCGTGGCCAATCTGCTGGGCGTCCCGATGGGGGACCAGGTCATCTTCGGACAGGATCTGCTCAACCATCCGAGCAATCTGTTGCCGGAGCGCTATTACCTGCCATCTGGATCTTTCATCAACGACAAAGGGATTTTCGTGCCGGGGGCGTCCTTCTCGGACGGCACGTTCTATGGCCTCGGCGGCCAAGCGGGCACGAAGTCCGACGCCACGGAGGATCAGTACCGCCGCGCGCTCAAGCTGCTCGACATGTCCGACCGTTATGTCAAAAGCTTGCCCAAGCTCGATTGAACGCATCCATCTAGAGAGAAAAAAGGGGTTGATGGAATGTATTGGCGCCGATTCGAGTGGAGAAAGTACGCTCCGCTCGCGCTGATGTTGGTTTTCCCGGTCCTCGGCATGTTGTACGGGTGGACCAACACCCGGCCGACCGCCGACGTGTACTCGCTCGTGACGGACTTCGACCGGGCGACGCCGTTCATCAAATATTTCGCGCTTCCTTATTCCGTATGGATTTTCTACATTTACGCCTGCTTGGTCTATTTTTTCAAGAAAGACGTGAATCTCTACTATAAGGGTTTGGCGATCTACACGATCTGCGCCCTGACCTGCTACCTGGTTTATATGGTCTTCCAGACGACGGTCCCGCGTCCGGAGATTACGGGCGGCGATCCGTTCTCCTTGCTGATGAACTTCATTTATGAACGGGATCGCCCCTTCAACTGCTTCCCGAGCATCCACTGCTTCTCCAGTTACATGGTGATGCGCCTGCTTTGGGGCAGTTCGTTCAAGAACCGCTGGAACATGATCTTGATCACGGGCATGTCCTCGACCATTATCCTCTCTACGTTGTTCATTAAACAGCACGTCATCCTGGACGCGCTCGCGGGCGTGCTGCTGGTCGAATTCGTGCTGGCGGGCATGACGATCGTCGAGACGCAGCTGAAGGAATCGCGCCAACGCCAGCGCCAGAAACGGACTTTCGGCGCGTAAGTCAAGCAACGAAAAACGGGTTGTCCCCTATTCGGGGACAGCCCGTTTTTATGCAATCGCCGCGTATCCGTTTATTCACCCCAGCGGCGTAAGATCTTCATCGAGCGCCGGCAGGCGGCACATCAGGCGAAAATGGTTTTTCATTTGGCGGGTCGTTCGGCCGAATTCCTTCTTCAGGTGATAATAGCCCAGCGGCAACATGGCGCAAATCAAGGAATGGGCGGCCAGCTGGGGGTCTTGGCGCAAGCCGGGCTCCCTTGCCGAGATTTCGGCCAGCAGGGAGGAGATTTGCTCCCGGAAGCAGCGGAAAAGCTCGGAATCGAAAAAATTCCCCGATTTCGCGGTGACCTTCTCCTGATGAAGGTGCGACTGGATCGACAAGATCAATTCGGAATGGGTCTCGATGAGCTCGATCCAGCTGTCCAGCAGCCACCCAAGGCGTTGTTCGGCGGGCTCCTCCCGGTGTTCCGCGAGATATTCCCGCACGGAATCCAGGAAGTCGCGGCTGTATTCGATCAGAATTTCCAGGCAGAGCTCGCCCTTGTGGGCGTACTTGCGGTACAGCGTTCCTTGGCCGATGCCTGCCGATTTGGCGATCTGGTGCATGCTGACTTCGCCGACCCCGTATTCGCTGAATAGTGATTCGGCGGTGCGGAGAATCAATCGGCGGTGCTCGGCCGCGTCTTTGCGCTCCGGCCGGGTCTGCATCCCCCTCACTCCTTTTGGAAAAATCCGGTTGACATCCGGACAATTGTCCTTTAGAATCGAAATGAAAACGGACAGATGTCCGTTTATGGCTTTCTTTCGTAGAACCCGGGATTTTCTTATTGTACCCGTTTCGATCGGCGGGGGTCAATGAGAGGATAGAGAAGCCGGGCGCGGGAGAAGACCTTACCCGGATAGGAGGATCTTCATGTCATCTGTTTCCAGCAACACTCCCGCGGCGGATACGTCCATGCGGGCCGTGCTGGCGCCGCTCGTGGCGATCATCATCGGCATTTTCATGGTCATTCTGGACGGTACCGCCGTCAACGTCGCGTTGCCGCAGCTTATGATCGACTTCAAGCTGAAGGATTTGTCCCTCGTCCAATGGACGGTTACGGGCTACGCGCTGGCCCAAGCCGCGGTCATTCCGCTGGCGGGCTGGCTGTCGGACCGTTTCGGAGCGAAACGGATTTTCCTGATTTCCATCGCCCTCTTCACGATCGGATCCGGCTTGTGCGCAATGGCTTCGTCGGTCGAAGCGCTGATCGCCTTCCGCGTGATTCAAGGGCTGGGCGGCGGCGTGGTGGCTCCGATCGCCATGGCGTTCACGTACCGGCTCGCGCCGCCTGACAAAGTCGGCCAAATCATGGGCATGATGGGCATTCCGATCCTGCTGGCTCCCGCGCTGGGTCCGGTCTTGGGCGGATGGCTCGTGCAGGACGCGTCCTGGCATTGGATTTTCCTGCTGAACCTGCCCATCGGCGTAATCGGCATCCTGCTCGGGATCCGGACGCTTCCCAATATCGAGCGGCAATCCGTACCCGGTCTTGACGTCCTGGGCATCATCCTGGCGCCTATCGCGTTCGCGGCTCTCGTGTACGGCGTCACCAAAGGCGGCACCGTGGACGCGGTCACCCATAAGGCGCAATGGACGTCGACCGAAGCGCTGGTCGGCATGATCGGCGGGGCCGTCCTGCTGGTTCTCTTCATTCTCGTGGAACTGCGGCGGCGGAACCCGCTGCTCGAGCTTCGCGTCTTCGGATCCGGCAACTTCAGCAGGGGCATCGTCGTGCAATGGATTTCCCAAGTCGCCATGTTCGGCACGATGTTCCTCGTTCCGATCTTCCTGCAGCAGGCGCAAGGCTACACGCCGATCAAGACGGGGCTTCTCATGCTGCCCCAAGCGATCGCATCGGGCCTCTTCATGCCGATCGGCGGCAAATTGTCCGACAAATTCGGCGCCCGTCCGCTCGTCATCGCCGGCATGGCCATCACGACCGTGGCCGCGGCTTTGCTCTCGAACATTTCCGCGGATTCTTCGGACCTGGCGATCATGATCCCGCTGGCGATGCTGGGGGCAGGCATGGGACTGTTCATGATGCCGCTCAACACGCATCTCATCCAGTCCGCTCCGCAGAACCTGGTCGGCCGGGTCACTTCCTTGACGAACGCGACCCAGCAAGTCGTCATGTCGTTCGCGGTCGCCGGTCTTACGACCCTCTCCGCTTCGCGGTTCAACGACCTGGTGATCCAGAAAGGTCCGCCGACGGAAGCGACGGCCGTGGCGTACCAAGCGGACGCGTTCGGCTACACGTTCGGCATCCTGATCTACGTCGCGATTATCGGAGGCGTTCTGGGCCTCCTGCTCACCCGGCCCAAGCAGCAGACGTCCGAAGGCGGCCAGGCCGTGGAATTGCCCGTCATGCATTGAGATTGCCGCATCAAATGGACGACCCCCGCGGGCCTTAGCCCAGCGGGGGTCTTTGTATGTTGGCAGCGCAACCGCTGACTTTTCCATCCTTCACTTGCACGAAACCAACGATGGCCCTGCCTCTCCATCGCACTTGCGGCTCCTTGACCGCTCCAGAGGTGAGTCCGTGTTTCCTTCCAGCAGCCGATGATTTTAAGGAATGTGGTATGGGGGTGGAGGAAGCGTTCCCCATGAGGAAAAATCCGTGGGTTACTTACTGCGTACTCCCATTATATTGTAAGGAGGCGAATGCGTCAAATCATCTGACATCTTCGGCGGCTCCAACCTCACTCCGAAGCGCGTAAAGCTGGGGAATCGCAGCAGACGATGCGGCTTTGCAAATTTGGCTAAAATTTTTTAAATGGCGTATTTTTATGCACGCTTTTGTTGTTTGGGGATTGTTGTCATGCGAAAGAAAGTTGCAATAATTGATTCATGGAACGAAAATAAAGTTCAGGCGTATACGGGAACGTTTATAAAGTTTCTTTTTTGTAATCGCTTCCGGTCATGTGTCGGTGACAAATGTTAACTTGGAAATGTTAGGATATATAACATTTCCAAAAGATTTCGTTGCAGAACCCGAACAATGATAGTACTATTTAACTGTTCGAAAGCACCTAGAAGCGGGCGCAACGAGACATCGAGCTAAACCGCAAAGCATTTCGAGCGAAATTTCGTAGGAGGGGTTTGTTGGGATGAAGATGAAGAAAATCTTGACCACGGCGCTGACGGTATCGCTCGTGGGCATATCGCTTGCCGCCTGCAACAGCAAGGGCAGCGACGAGGGCTCCAGCAGCCCGAGCGCAAGCTCCCCAAGCTCTTCGGCAAGCGCAAGTTCGGCCGCGCCGGAGCAGTCGAAAGAATTCCGGTTCGCCCTGGTCGAACCGCCGACCTTGGATCCTTCCCTGCTGAAGGACGCGCAATCCATTATCGTCGACTACGGTCTGTTCGAAGGGTTGACCCGGTTGAGCGCCGACGGCGAGCCGCAGCCCGCCGTTGCCGAGAAGTGGGACATTTCCGAAGATGGGAAAACGTATACGTTCCACCTTCGCAAAGACATGAAGTGGAGCAACGGGGATCCCGTAACCGCGCACGATTTCGAATTCGCCTGGAAGCGTACGCTTGCCAAGGATACGGCTTCCGATTACGCATACTTCCTGTTCTACCTGGAGAACGGCGAAGAATACAACGCGGGCAATGCGACGGCCGATCAAGTCGGCGTCAAGGCGCTCGACGACTACACGCTGGAAGCGAAGCTGACCAAGGCGACTCCGTACTTCATCAGCCTGGTCGCGCACAACTCCTATTATCCGGAGAACCAGAAGGTCGTGGAAGCGAAGCCGGACTGGGCATCCGAAGCGGACACGATCGTCACGAACGGTCCGTTCCTGCTGAAGAAGTGGGAGCATAACAGCAATATCGTGATGGAGAAGAACCCGAACTACTACGACAAGGACAAAGTCCACTTCACCAAAGTGTCCGTGTCCTTGCTGGAGGAAGATTCGACCATCTACAATCTGTACCAGACGGACAAAATCGACTGGATCGGCGCGCAAGCGGGCTCCATTCCGTCCGACCATATCCCGCAAATGCTGAAGGACGGCACGGCGAAAGTCGAACCGATCGCCGGAACCTACTACTACGAATTCAATACGACGAAAAAGCCGTTCAGCAACATCAAGATCCGTAAAGCGTTCTCGATGGCCATCAACCGTCAAGCCATCATCGACAATGTGACGAAAGGTCACCAGCAGCCGGCGTTCGCCCTCGTACCGCCGAAAATCGCCGGTGTCGACGGGAAGAAGTTCCGCGAGTTGTATCCGGACAACGGCTTCTTCACGGAGAACGTGGACGAAGCGAAGAAGCTGCTGGCGGAAGGCCTCCAAGAGGAAGGCCTCAGCAAGATGCCGGAATTTACGCTGCTGTATAACACGAACGAAGGACACAAAGCGATCGCGGAAGCCATTGCCGACATGTGGCGCAAAAACCTGGGCGTGCAAGTGAAGGTAACGAACCAAGAATGGGGTACGTTCCTGAACACCCGTTCCGCCCAGCAGTATGACGTCGCTCGGGCCGGGTGGGGAGCCGACTTCAACCACGCGATCAACTTCACGTACGACCTGATCCACTCGAAATCCGGCAACAACGACGGCAAGTACAGCAACGCCCAAGTCGACAAGCTGCTGGACGACTCTCTGAACGCCGCATCGGAGAAGGATCGTCTCGATAAGATCGCGCAAGCGGAGAAAATCGCGATGGCCGACGAAATGGCCGAATTGCCGATCTACTACTATACCGCGGTCACGACGCTCAAGCCCGGCTTCACCGGCGTGCAATCCGACTACGCGGGCAACTTGTACTGGGTATTCGGCGACAAACAGTAATCCGACGATTTGAATACGGTCTTAACATCTAAGGAGAAGGGTATATATAGCATCCCTATATATGCCCTTTCTTCCTGTAATTCCAGCCAGAACGGGCGGTGAGATCGATTGGTTCGCTATATCCTGAACAAGTTCATTTTCATGTTCCTGTCGCTGTTCCTGCTGATCACCGCGACTTTCGCCCTGATGAACGCGGTTCCCGGGAGCCCGCTGCAATCCGAGAAAGCGACGACCGAGCAAATCCAGCAAAACATGAAAGAATATTACGGTTTGGATAAACCGGTAATCGTGCAATACGGCGTTTATTTGAAAAAGCTGGCCCATTTCGATCTGGGCATTTCGATGAAGAAGCGGTTTCAATCCGTCAATAAAGCCATTACCCGATCCTTCGGCTATTCGTTCCGACTCGGCATCGTGTCCATCATTACTTCGGTGGTGGCCGGTTGCGTGCTCGGCATAATCGCGGCATTGTACCATCGGAAGTTCCTGGATAACCTGGCGATGATCCTCGCGGTTCTAGGGCTTGCCGTTCCCAGCGTCGTTCTGGCGCCATTGCTGCAATATTTGTTTTCCGTGAAAGTCCGATGGTTTCCCGTTACGGGTTTAACGCACCCGATCGATTACGTGTTGCCGACGATCGCGCTCTCTTCGGTATCGATCGCGTTTATCGCCCGGTTGATCCGTTCGAGCATGATCGAATCGCTGAATGCGGAGTACATCAAGACGGCCAAGTCCAAAGGTTTGGCCGGACACGTGATCGTATGGAAGCACGCGCTGCGCAACTCGATCCTGCCGGTCGTCACCTACCTCGGTTATCTGATTGCCAACGTCATCACCGGATCGGTCATTATCGAGCAGATTTTCGGCATTCCGGGCATGGGCCAATTTTTCGTATCGTGCGTCATCGACCGCGATTATCCGATGATCATGGGAACCACGATTTTCTATGCCGTCCTTCTGGTGGCGTCCCGGTTCCTGGCCGACATCATCTACGTGCTGGTCGATCCGCGGATGAGGGCATCAGCCGGGAAGGCGGTGAAATAAGCGATGCAACAAGAAATCCAAGCGAACGTCTCCGGCGTGGGTCCCGAACGGTTCGAGCCGCTGAAGCGGAATTCGGCCGGCTCCGAGAAAGTCGTGCGCAAAAGCCGCACCGCGTGGCAAGACATCCGCCATCGGCTGACGACGAACAAGCTGGCGATGTTCGGTCTGATCCTGATGGTCGTGATCGCGCTGTTCGCCATTTTCGCCCCGCTGTTCTCGCATTACAATTACTTCGCGAACGATTTGGACAATGTCAGCGCCGCGCCGAGCTTCACGCATTGGTTCGGCACCGACGACCTGGGGCGCGACATGTACGTGCGCACGTGGAAAGGGGCGCAGGTCTCCTTGTTCGTCGGTTTGGTGGCCGCGCTGATCGACCTCGTCATCGGGATCGTCTACGGCGGCATCATGGGCTATTTCGGCGGCAAAGTGGACGAGATCATGAACCGGTTCGCGGAAATCCTGTACGCGATTCCGTACCTGCTCGTCGTCATCCTGCTGCTCGTCATCATGCCGCCCAGCCTGACCACGATTATCGTGGCGATGTCGATTACCGGTTGGATCAACATGGCGTGGATCGTGCGCGGCGAAATCATGCGGCTGAAGAATCAAGAGTACGCTCTTGCTTCCAAAGCGCTGGGGGCAGGTTCGATGCGGATCATTTTCCGCCACCTGATTCCGAACGCGATGGGTCCGATTCTGGTCACGCTCACGCTGACCGTTCCCAGCGCGATGTTCACCGAGGCGTTCCTCAGCTTCCTCGGCTTGGGCGTCCAATCCCCGGTCGCTTCCTGGGGGACGATGATCAACGACGGGGTCAAAGCGATGACCGTTTATCCCTGGCGGGTGCTGTTCCCCGCGCTGTTCCTCAGCTTGACCATGTTCGCCTTTAACGTGTTCGGAGACGGATTGCGCGACGCATTCGATCCGAAGCTGAAACAATAACCGACGTCGGGAAGGAGGTATGCTGAAGTGAAACCGATCCTTGAAGTCAAAGATTTGAACGTTTCTTTCGAGGTATATGGAGGAGAAGTGCAGGCGGTCCGGGGCGTAAACTTCTCGGTCGGAGAAGGAGAAGCGGTCGCGATCGTCGGGGAGTCCGGTTCCGGCAAGAGCGTGACGGCCCAGACGATCATGAGACTGATTCCCACGCCGCCCGGCAACATCAAGAGCGGCTCCGTCCTGTTCGACGGTCAGGATTTGCTGTCGCTGTCCGAGAGGGAAATGCAGAAGGTGCGGGGCAACAAGATCGGGATGATTTTCCAGGATCCGATGACCTCGCTCAATCCGACCATGACGGTCGGCGCGCAAATCATCGAAGGCCTGATGAAACACGAGAAGCTCAGCCGCTCCGCGGCGAGAACAAGAGCGATCGAGCTGCTTTCCATGGTCGGAATTCCGAATCCGGAATCGAGGATCAAGCAGTATCCGCACCATTTTTCCGGCGGCATGCGCCAGCGGGTCATGATCGCGATCGCGCTGGCTTGCAATCCGTCGCTGCTCATCGCGGACGAACCGACGACCGCGCTGGACGTTACGATTCAAGCGCAGATTCTGCGCCTCATGAAAGATCTTCAGCAAAAAACGAAAACTTCGATTATTCTGATCACCCACGACCTGGGTATCGTCGCCGACGTGTGCGACCGCGTCATCGTCATGTACGCGGGGCAGATCGTGGAGACGGGCACGAAATGGGAAATTTTCCGCAATCCGCAGCACCCTTACACGAAAGGGCTGCTTCGTTCGCTGCCGCGCTTGGACCAAAGGAAAGGCGAGCCGCTCGTTCCGATTTTCGGGACGCCGCCCGATCTGATCCAGCCTCCGAAGGGCTGCGGTTTCTGCAGCCGTTGCGACGAGGCGATGCGGATTTGCGAGACCGACGTTCCGGCACCGACCTCCTTGAGCGATACGCAGACGGTGCGCTGCTGGCTGCAGCATCCGCTGGCGAAATCGCCGAACATGGCTGAAGGCAAGGGGGCGAGCGTATGAGCCAAGCATTCGTGGAGGTTCAGGGACTTCGTAAATTTTTCGACCTTGGAAACAAACGCGTGTTAAAAGCGGTTAACGATATCAGCTTCTCGATCCGCAAAGGGGAAACGCTGGGTCTCGTCGGCGAATCCGGCTGCGGGAAATCGACGGCCAGCCGCACGATCATCCGGTTGTACGAGCCGACGGCGGGCCAAGTTCTCCTGGACGGCACCGACGTGACGAAGCTGTCCAAAGCCAAGATGAAGGCGTACCGGCGCAAAATGCAGATGATTTTCCAAGACCCGTACGCCTCGCTCAATCCGAGAATGACGATCCTGGACATCGTCGGCGAAGCGCTCGATATTCACGGCTTGGCGGGGAGCCTGACCGAAAGGAAACGCAAGGTGGAAGAGCTGCTGGAAATGGTCGGCCTGAACGCCGAGCATGCCTCGCGGTATCCCCATGAATTCTCGGGCGGCCAGCGCCAGCGCATCGGCATCACGCGCGCGCTCGCGGTCAAGCCCGAGTTTCTGATCCTGGACGAGCCGATCTCCGCGCTGGACGTGTCGATCCAGGCGCAGATCATCAACTTGATGATCGACCTTCAGAAGAAGATGAACTTGACCTATCTGTTCGTGGCGCACGATCTGTCGATGGTCAAGTACATGAGCGACCGCGTCGCCGTCATGTATTTGGGCAAAATCGTCGAAATGGCGCCCAGCGAGGAATTGTACGCCAATCCGCAGCATCCTTACACCCAGGCGCTGCTGTCCGCCATTCCGGTTCCGGATCCGGACCTGGAGGCGAAGAAGGAGCGGATCGTCCTGAGCGGGGATCTGCCGAGCCCGCTGAATCCGCCGAGCGGCTGTCCGTTCCGGACCCGCTGTCCGGCCGCCATGCCGCAATGCGCGGAGAAGATGCCGGAGTTCAAGGAAACGAAACCGGGACACGGCGTCGCTTGCCATTTGCATAACTGAGTCGAAGAAGCCCCATCTCGCGGGAGTACGCGGGATGGGGCTTTTTGCGCTTGCTCGTCGACTCGGTTGGGGGGTGCACACTAGCCTCTGGCAGCAAGCTTGGGGCTTGGATGGTGAGCTGCAGAGGGAGTATCTCCCTCTGCAGCGTGCGCGGGACGTGAGCGGTGATCTGCAAGGGAGGGCTTCTTTCGCCGTTCAGATTACGGGTGCCGGACTTCCCGGGCATGCTCCGTCTTCGCGACGAGCGGACGCGATGCACGGGCCCGGCTTTCGGCGGAAGCGCGGTAGAACGTGACGATGAGCAGCGCCGCGGCAGTGGCGATATACCCGCCGAACACGGCCGGGGTTTGCGTGTCGGTGCCGTTGTAGATGCCGTGAATCAGCGCCATGAAATAGATCGGGTACGACAGCATGTGCAGCGCCAGCCACAGCTTCTTGGGCAGGGTCGTCCGGAAATCGGACGTCAGCAGGACCAGGAGCAGGCCGTAAAACGCGAGCGAGCCTAAGCCGTACGTGATCGGATGCTCCGGATGGGAGAAGGGAACGAGCAGCTCCGACCAGGAAAACGGGCTGTAATGGTCGATGACCAATACGAGAACGTGCGCGAGCGCGAAAATCATTCCGGCCCCTTGGGTCCGCGTATGCCAAGTATAGATCCGGGCTTTCCAGGTCCCTTTGAGGGAGGGCGTCCCGTACAGGATACCGAGGAACATGCCGGCGAACAGCAAATAGTAGGCGATCAGGCCGGTCGTTCTGGCGATCATCCAGGTCGGCAAATGTACCAGCCATTCCGACATCGTGCATCACGCTCCTTTCCATACCCGCCCGCTGCCGGGCGAGGCGCTCCGATGGAGCTTCAGCCCGCCGTCCCGGGTCATCACCAGCGCGTCGCTGTCCGGACTGGCATGGGCCAGCCAGCGCAAGCCTTCTTGGCTGCCGAGCAGGCACACGGTTTTGGCGGCGATCTCGCATTCCGCGGCCCATCGCCCGGCCACCGTGCATTGCAGGACGTCGGTCTCCGCCGGCTTGCCGGTCCGCGGGTCGATCAGATGGTGCCGCGGACCCTGCTTGGTCATCCAACGGCGTCCCAGCACGCTCGACGTGGCGACGGCTCCGTTGCGCAACGAGACCGCCGATATCGTTTCGCCAGGCTGGCGGGAATCGTCGATTTCGATTTCCCATTCCGGGGTATCCGCGTCTCCCCATACCCGGAGATCGCCCCCCGCGTTGATCAGGCCTGCGGTTATCCCTTTGCTTGTCATCCACCCGGTCAACCGGTCCACCGTCCAGCCTTTGACGATGCCGCCCAGATCGATTTGCGTCTCTTTGTCCAGCCGTACCGCTTGCAGCGGCCCGAACAGCTTCCAGCTGCCGGGACCCGGTTCCTCCCGCTCCCCGGACGCCGATTCGAAGTCGGCTTTGCCGGGCCCGCCCGCGGGTGCTTTCGGCAGCCGCTCGAAGCTTAGCGAATATCCGGCTTGAATCAGCTGGGGCAGGATGCCGGGGTTGAACAATCCGCCGGTCCACCTCTGATAATGCCGGGCCAGGAGCAGCACTTCCTCCATCGTCCGGGAAATCTTCACCGGCAGGCCGGAGGCGAGGTTGAGTCCGGACAGCTCGCTGTCCGGACGGAAGCGGCTGAACGTCCGCTCGGAATAGGCGAACCAGCTCCGGGCATCCCGAAAGGCGGGATGAAGGCCGGCCGGGTGCGGCTCTACGGTCAAGGACACGATGATATCGGTATTCATGGCCCGAAAACGGTCCGTCGTCAGCGTTAAGGTATCCATCAGGAATGCCCCGATCGGGAGCCGAAGCCGCTGCTGCCCGAACTGTCGGAACCGCCGAGGCTTCCGGAACCGCCAAAGCTGCCGCCCGAGCCGTCGCCGGTGCCGCCGTCGGATTCGCCGCCGAAGCGCCCGTGGCGCTCGAACCTTCCGCCGGTGCCGGAGGATCCGTCATCCGTACCGGAACCGGAGTCTTGTCCATTCTGGTCCTGCCACTCCCGGAAAACCGGGTCCTGCGCGGACGGGTCCTCTTGCTGCCGTGTCGCGCCGGAATCGACTGCCGAACTCGCATAAGCTTGATAAGCTTCGCTGTTCTTCGCATGCTGGAGCAGCAAAGCGACGGATAACGTGCATCCGGCGCCGACCATCCATTTGCGAAGGGATTTTCGTATCGGTGCCCGCATGGGGCTCACCTCCTCTCATTCGGTGCAACCACAGGATATAGGAGAAGCCTGAAATGAACCTGAACCCAATCTGAATGTTCGTTGAAAGCCGCCGGGAATTCTTAAGCGTTTTCTCTTTACGCTGAGACCTTCACGCATTAAAATGAAAACAATACGTCTCAGGCGCGGAGCAGCGAACCTGCCGCCGGCTTGGGAACGGCTACGAGGGAACGCTCATGAACCGATACGAGGCCGAATTCAGCAACCTGGTGAAAGCCTTCCGCAAACGCCACATGGGCAAAGGGCCGAGCCGCATCACGACGACCTTCTGCAAGAACTGGGCGATTTGCGAGATGGAAGGCAACCTGTCTCCCGTAGAGAAATTCATGGCGAACGCGGATGACGGGAAACACTTGGTGAGGGAAGCCCGGACTCAGTGGGTCAAGGAGATGTACCGCAAAAACCATCCGGTCGAAATGGAAGAACTGCTCGGAGCGAAATTCCTCGATCTGTTCGTCGACATCGACGTGGACAAAGATTTCGGAATGTCCGTATTCGTCTTTGACCAGGACTTGCAGCGCAAGTTCGGCAGCGGCAACGATGAATCATAGAGCCAGTCAGGATTGGATACCCCGCAGCGCACCTGCAAGGGACTAACCGCCAGGCATGATTTCTTCTCCCGAAGAGTTCATCGTCTCGCGGTTTTTTTGGCATTCGATATCGGATGGTTTATCGATGGGAGGAAGCAGAGACACAATGGGAGCGACGAAACATTCCGGCCCGATCAAGCTGCCCGGACGGCCGGATCCGAAGCTGTGGGTCAGCAAAATTCCGTTCGGCTTGGGCAAGGTCAAGCCGAAGCATATCCGCGATACGATCAAGGTCGCCTGGAAAAACCGGGACAGCCTGCCGTATGCCTACCGGATTCTCACCCAGGGGGTCTGCGACGGCTGCGCGCTGGGCGTGGCCGGGCTGCGGGACCGGACGCTGGACGGGCCGCACCTGTGCACGACGAGATTGAACGTTCTCCGGCTGAACACGATGCCGGCGATCAAGCCCGATATCCTGCATGCCGACATCGACGAGTTGCGCAAGCGGAACAGCACGGAACTGCGGGATCTCGGGCGCATTCCGTATCCGCTCGTCCGCGCCAAGGGGGAGCGGTCGTTCCGCCGGGCAAGCTGGGAGGAAGCGCTGGACCGCATCGCGGCGAAAATCCGCGGGATCGACCCGAAGCAGCTGGCCTTTTATTTGACGGCGCGGGGCATCACCAACGAATCCTACTACGCCGCGGCCAAGGCGGCCCGATTCATCGGCACGAACAACATCGACAACGCCTCGCGGATCTGCCATTCCCCGTCCAAGACGGCGCTGAAGCGGTCTCTGGGCATCGGGGCTTCCAGCTGCAATTACAAGGACTGGATCGGCACGGACGTGCTGGTGTTCTGGGGCAGCGTGGCCGCGAACAACCAGCCGGTGTCGACCAAATACATGTACGCCGCCAAACGCGAAGGAACGAAGATCATCGTCATCAACCCGTACCGCGAACCGGCCATGGAAGGGTATTGGATTCCGTCGATCCCCGAATCCGCGTTGTTCGGCACCAAGCTGGCGGACGATTTCTATCAGGTGAACATCGGCGGCGATATCGCGTTCATGAACGGGGTTATGAAAACGTGGTTCGAAATGGAGGAGGTGTCACCAGGTTCGGCGATCGACCATGCCTTCGTCCGCGAGCACGCGAACGGCTTCAAGGAGCTGAAGGCTTTCGTCACGCGGCTCGACTGGGAGGCGCTCGAGCATTCCTCGGGCCTCAGCCGGGAACGGATGCGGGAGTTCGCGGAGCTGCTAGCCCGTTCCCGCTCCGGCGTGTTCGTCTGGAGCATGGGGCTGACGCAGCATCGGTTCGGGACGGACAACATTTCGCAGGTGGCGAACCTGGCGCTGCTGCGGGGTTTTATCGGCCGGGAGCATTGCGGCGTCATGCCGATCCGCGGCCATAGCGGCGTCCAGGGCTCCGGGGAGATGGGGGCGGATCCGTTCAGCCTGCCGGGCGGGGAATTCGCGGAGAAGGACATCGCCCGGATCGAACGGCTGTGGGGCTTCGAGCTTCCGAAATGGCAGGGGGACATCGTCGGCGTATCGCTGGAAAATGCCTTGCTGCCGGACGATCATGAGCGCAAGCTGAAGGTGTTCTATACGTCGGGAGGCAATTTCCTCGAGACGATGCCGGATCCGGATTTCGTGCGGAGCTGCCTGGAAAACGTGGAGGTCCGCGTGCACCAGGACATCGTGCTCAACACCTCAACGCTGGCGGACGCGAGGGATGAGGTGTGGGTGCTGCCCGCCATGACGCGGTACGAGCAACCTGGCGGCGGCACGTCCACTTCGACGGAGCGGATGGTTTATTTCTCGCCGGAAATCAAAGGACCGCGCATCGCGGAGGCTCGCCCGGAATGGGCGATTTACGGAGAACTGGCGGCCAGGGTGAAGCCGGAGGGCAGCGAAGCGGTCCGGTTCCGGGACGCCGCGGCGATCCGGGCGGAGATTGCGCGCGCGGCGCCGAATTACGACGGCATTCAGCATCTGAAGCAGCAAGGGGACGTGTTCCAATGGGGAGGCGCCTGGCTCTGCGAAGGCGGGGTGTGCCCGACGCCCGACGGCCGGGGACGGCTGCTGCCGATCGAGCTGCCGGAGCTGCGCAAGCCGGAGGGGCATTTCTATGCCACGACCCGGCGGGGCAAGCAATTCAATTCCATGGTGTACGGAGAGACCGATCCCTTTAACGGGGCTGGCCGCTTCGACGTCCTGATCAGTCCGGAGGACGCGGCCGCGCTCGGTTTGCGGGACGGGGACGCGGTCGTCGCGTACAACCGGCACGGCGTGTTCCATGGCCGGGCCAAACGGGAAGCGGTCGCGCCCGGCAATATCGAGCTTTATTGGCCGGAGGGCAACATGCTGTTCCCGAAAGGGGTCTACGAGTCCCATGCGGGGATCCCGGAATACAACGCGGCGGTCATCGTGGAGAAGGCGGAGACTTACCACGCTCTGAAGGACACGCGCTACGTAGAGCGCCGAGTCGAGGAGCTGGAAGTTGACCTGCCCGGGTGACGGGGATGGATTCACACAATGGAGAGGGGGGAACGGCCGATGAGCACGACATGGCGCACGATCCGGATCGCCGGCGCGGAGCGCGTGGAGAAGGAGGATGAAATCGCGGCGGAGTACCCGCTCACGATTCGGCTGGACGGGGAAGAATTCGCCACGCTGGTGTGCTCTCCGTCCGACTTGACGGATCTCGTCGTCGGATTCCTCGCCTCCGAAGGCGTGATCCGCAGGATGGAGGACATCAAGGCGTTGTCGATCGACGAGGAAAGAGGCTTCGCTTATGCGGAGCTGGTGCGTCCGCAGTCGACGGGCAAAGATTTCTATTCGAAACGGCTGATCGGCTCCTGCTGCGGCAAGAGCCGGCAATTTTACTTCCACAACGACGCGAGGACGGCGAAGACGGTGACGGGCGGCATCCGCCTGCCGGCGGACCGCTGCTTCGCCTTCATGGAGCAGCTGCAGGCGGGCTCGGCGGAATTCCGCTCCACGGGCGGCGTGCATAATGCCGCGCTGTGCGACGAGTCCGGGCTCGTGGAGGCGCGGACGGACATCGGGCGGCATAACGCGCTCGACAAGCTGTTCGGGCATTGCATCCGCAACCGCGTCGACGCGAAACGCCGCGTTATCGCCTTCAGCGGCCGGCTGTCCTCCGAGGTCGTGCTGAAGGCGGCCAAAATCGGCTGCCCGATCCTGCTCTCCAAGTCGGCGCCGACCGATCTGGCACTTCAGCTGGCGGAGGATTTGGGACTCACCTGCGCCGGATTTATCCGCGGGGACGCCATGAACGTGTACACGCATTCCCAGCGGATTTTGACGGAATAGCCAGGCTCAGGCTTCTTCGCAGGCGATCCGGAGCTCGGCACGGAAGGTCTCCCCAGGTTGGACCTGGAGGAGGCCTTTTTTGTCGTTCAGCGCTTCGTTCAGCGCCGTCCAAGGCTCCACGCAGACGAACGGCTTGCCTTCCACCGACCAAAGCACGACGTAGCGGAACTCCTCGCCGTACGTCATTTTTACCATCGCCTCGGTCGACAGCGGGAACGCGATTTCGGGCCGGGCCGCGTCCAGCAGAGCCGCGGATTCCTTCATCCCGGTCAAATCGAGCGTGCCCTCGAAAGGTTTGACGGCGCCGTCGTTATAGTCGAGATAACGCTGCGCGTCCGTGACGTACGGCAGGTTCTTGCCTTCCGTCGCGAAGTAGGGGTGGAAGCCGGCGACCATCGGCATGGGGCGGTCGGACAAGTTCCGATACTCCTGTTCGATCGTCAGCGCTCCTTCGCGGAGGCGGTAAGTGAACCGAAGCTCGAACTCGAACGGATAGGAGGCCAGCGTGTCGGGGGTGCTGCGCAGCGTCAATTGGACCCAGGCGGAGCCGTCCGCGCCCGTTGCGGCTTCGGTCCAGGGGCGGTTGCGCGCGACGCCGTGGTTTTTCATTTTATAGGTCCGGCCTTCCCATTCGTATTCGCCGCCGCGGAGCTGCCCGCAGATGGGAAACAGCACGGGGATTCCGCCGCGGATGTTGGCTTCGGGGTCGTAAAACGTGTCCGGATCGAGATACAGAAGCTGCCGACCGCCGAGTTCGGCACCGATGACGATGCCGCCTCTCTCCGGACAGATGCGAACCCGGGAGTTCGTCGCATGGTCGATCAAGTCGATCAGGGGATACTGATCCGTGACGCGGGAAATTTCGTACGGGTTCAACACGTTCAAAGCGGATTCCTCCTGCATTTAAGGGTCTTTATGTAGCTTTTCCTCATTATAGCAACCTGCGGCGAAAAAGCCATTTACAGCGACACACGTGTCGCTTATAATAACGACATCAGTGTCGTTATTATTTTTTTGATTTACGGCTGAATGGAGGGTGCCTTGATGTCTCCCAAGGTGGCGGACGAACATAAGGAAGCGAGAAGGAAGCAGATTCTGGCGGCGGCGGTTCGGGTGTTCACGCGGCTGGGCTACCAGGCTGCGACGATGAAGGACGTCGTGGAGGAAAGCGGGATGAGCCGCGGCGGCGTGTATCTGTATTACGGGAGCACGGAGCGAATGATGCTGGACTTGATCGGCGAGACGGACGAAGAGGTTGCCGGCATGCCGAAGCTGGCGCGTCCGGATCGGCCCGTATGGGAGACGATCGAGCAGCTGATGCGCCATTTGGCGGGGGGAGTAACGAAGGGTGCCGCGGGCATGGCTCCGGTCTTTTACGAATTTTTCATTACGGCCTGGAGGAAGCGAACCTACGAAACGTTGATGGAAAGCAGATACGACCAGAACGTCTCGGCGGTCGTCCGTCTCTTGGAGGAGGGCGCGAGACGGGGGGAATTTCAACCGCGGGTTTCTTTGGAGACGATTGCCCGGATGCTTTTCTCGTTTCACGACGGCATGCAGATCCACGCCATCCAGTTCGGCGACCGGCGGACGGATACCCGGGGGCAGACCGAAGGCATGCTCGCAGCGCTCAGGCATTTGCTCGGGGTTCAAGACAAGGAGGAGCAGCCATGAAAAGCGTCTTTGGCAACCGTACTTTCGTGGGGCTGTTTCTGGCTACGATCGCGTCCCAACTGGGGACGATCGTCGGCAATACGGCTTTCGCCTTCTATCTGTTGGATCGGTATGCCGCCCAGCCGGGTTACGCTTCCTTGGCGGAATTGATGTATTCGCTGCCGACCTTGCTCGTATTCTGGGTCGTCGGCGTGGCCGCGGACCGGTTCGACCGGCGGCGCATCGCGGAGTATTCCGCCTGGATCCGCGTCGGATTGACCGTTCTGCTGCTGCTAGCGTTGAACGGAGGATGGCTCCCGGCCGCCTTCGCGGTTTTGTTCCTGCGCAGCGCGGTATCGAAGTTCTATGCGCCGGCGGAGACGGCCCTGCTGCAGGGGATCCTGGCTCCCGAGCAATACGTCGCGGCATCGGGCTTGAACCAGACCGTCATGGGCGTGTTCATGATGTTCGGCGTCTCCCTCGGCGCGTTGATGTACCATGGATTCGGCATCTCCGGCGCCGTCGCGCTCGACGGGATCTGCTTAATCGCGGTGGCGCTGCTCGTTCGGTCTTGCCCGATTCCGGCGGGTATCGCGCTGCCGAACGGCCGCGCCTCCTGGCGGTCCATCCGGTGGACGTCCATGGCGGGCGAGTTCGCGGAAGGGCTGCGGTATATCCGGGGATTCCGCTTGTTGACGGCGCTGCTCGGCGGGTTCTTGCTGTTCGGGCTGCTGAACGGCGGATTCGCCGTGCTGCCGCTGTACACGATGAAATACAAGCTGGCGCCGGACCGCTATGCGTTCTTTTCCTCGATGTTCGCCGTTTTTCTAGGGATAGGATTCTTGATCGGAAGCATGATCGGCCCCGCGCTCGTGAATCGGTTCCAGCCTTATCGGGTCATCATCGCATCCCTGCTGGGGACCGGTCTGGCAAGCGTGGCTTTGATCGAGGAAGATCAACCTTGGGTGTACCTGTCCGTCGTGCTGGTCATCGGGGCTTTGCTGGCCCCGCTCAACATCGCGATCGGCGGCTGGCTCCCCGCCTTGGTGGACGCCCGCCAGATGGGCCGGGTCAGCGCCTGGAACGATCCGCTGCTCATGCTCGGCCAGTCCGTCGCGCTCGGCCTGATCGCCATGTTGTACCCAGGCGCCTTGTCGCTGGAGGCGATCTACGTCTCGATTTCGGTCATTCTGGCGGCGGCGTTCGCGTTCTATCTGTTCACGCTGCCGCGTTATCAGCGCAGGCACGCCGCCGCTCTGGGGCGGCAGGAGACGGCCACGTAGGGCGGTTAAGAAAGAAAGTTTCTTAACTCACCCACGCGCCCAGCGGAAGTAATGGAGATAAAGAAGAAAGTTTCTTAACTCAGCGGAAAACCCGTATTTATGCATGAGTTAAGTAAGGTTGTTTCTTAACTCGACCACAAACCCGGCGATAACGGTGGAATTGAGGAAGAAAGTTTCTTATCTCAACAAATAAAACGGCGAGCTAGCCCATGTATCGCGTAAGACCGTCGGAATTTTACGGGGAACGCGACTTGCGGATGCGGATGGGTGCGGGCAGACGGGGAAACAGACGGAGAAGCAGACGGAAAAACAGACGGAGAAGCAGACGGAGAAGCAGACGGAGAAGCAGACGGAGAAACAGAAGGATAAACAGACGGGGAAGCAGATGTCGAAACAGACATCGAAACAGATGGAGAAACAGGTGGAGAAAGAGAAGGAGAAAGAAGAAAGCGGCTCCTGCCGGTTCTAGCCGAACCGAAGGAGCCGCTTCTTTGCGTTACCCTGAATCGCGACGCTTCACATCCGCGCTTTCACGTTCTCGATCACTTTCCGGCGCGTCTCCGCGTCAACTGGCTGTCCGCCTGCCAGCTCCAGCGCCCAGAGGACCGCGCCCGTGGCGGGCGGTACGTCCAGCAGGATGTACCGGCACCGGCGGTCCGTCAGGCTGACGAAGTGCTGCCGGAACAACTCGAACATCAGCGGGCTTTCCGCCTTCACCCAGACCGATCCGGCCAGGATGACGTCCACTTCCTCCACGCCGTCGAAATCCAGGTTCTCCAAACAGCCGACCGCGGAGCAAGCGAGCTGCCGTGCCGTGTTGTCCACGATGCCGTGCGCGGCGGCATCGCCCTCGTCGGCCGCCGCGAACAGGATCCGCATCAGCTCGGTATTCGGAAGCGCGCGCCCCAGCATCCGGCTCACGGCCTGCTCCATGAAGCGCTCTTTCCCGGCAACCCCCAGCAGCCGCATGGCCGGCTCGGCCATCCGGGTTACGGGCCCCATGCGGTAGAAGGAATCGTACACCGCGCGCAGCACCTTCCGGGCCAGGAAATAACCGCCGGCTTCGTCGCCGGACAGCTCGCTGCCCAGACCTCCGACCAGAAGCCGGCGGCCGGAAGGGGAGATGCCGCCCGTCGAGGTCCCCGATCCGTTGATCGAACAAATGCCGAAGCCCCGCTCGCTCCCCGCCTTGATGCCCAGGAACGAATCGTTGTCCATAGCGTAGCGGCGGAACCCGATCCGTTCGATCACTTCGTTCAGCCGTTCCTTCTGCGAAGGAAGGTCCGCGCCCGCCAATCCGAAAGCGCCGGCCGAGACGTCGTCCAACGTCAGGCCGCTCCGCGCGAGCAGCTGCCCGATCTGCTCGTTCATGATCCGATAGGTGCTGTCGTAGGCGTCGCGGAACTGCTCGTGGCTGCACGTGCCGTCCCGGACGTGATCCACGAAATTTCCCTGGACGTCAAAGAGGAAATAATCGGTCTTGCTGTTGCCGCCGTCTACGCCAATGACATAAGAGGCGCTCATGCCCGGGTTTGAAGTTCTCCGTAGAATTGGGGCAGGTATTCCTTGTGGGCTTCCTTCAGCTCGTCGAAGCAGGCGCGGGCCGCGTCGTAATCGCCGACGAGCGGGTTCATCAGCAGCGCGCGCATGGCGGCGTCCTCGCTTCCCGTAACGGCGGCGGCGACGGTCTCGCGCTCGTAGGCTTTCACCATGCGCATATAATCGATGATGTGGCGGTTGTCGAAATCCCGGATCTGCACCGGCTTCGCGCCGTCCTTGCCGATGACGGCGCCGACTTCCACGGCGTCGCGATCTTCCATGAACGGCAGAGCGCCTTGGTTCAGCAGATTGACGACATGGAATTCCTGCTTGTCGTTATAGATGGCGTCCACCAGGCTGATCGCCACCTCGGAATAGTTGGCGCCGCCGCGGGAGGAGAGCAGCTCGGGCTTCGTATGAAGCTCCGAATCCGAGTAAATCTGGAGCAGATCCTCTTCGATCTGCATGCATTTCTCGCCGCGGGACATTTCGCTTTCCTGCAGGAGCTTCAGCTTCTTCTCATGGAAATAGTAATATTCCAAATAGGAGGAAGGAATGGCGCCCGCCATCCGGACGACTTCCTTGCTGAAGCCGCTGGACGGGATGTTTTTCATTGCTTCGCTGTTCAGGCCCATTTCCAGCGCGTCGCGCACGTAATCTTTGCCGTCCTGCTCGATCGAAGTAATCCAGCTGAGATGGTTAAGGCCGACATAGGTGAAATTGGCGCGGGGCAGCTCCAGCTTCTCGCGGATGCTCTTGAACATATTGAAAGGCACGTTGCAGAGGCCGAGCATTTTGATTTTCGTGTGGTTTAGGACGGCCTCCGTGATGATGCCTGCGGGATTCGAGAAGTTGATCAGCCACGCGTCCGGACAAAGCTCTTCCATGCGGCGGGCGATCCGCAGCATGACGGGAATCGTCCGCATTGCCTTGAAGAAGCCGCCGATTCCGCACGTTTCCTGGCCGATCAGGCCGTATTTGAGCGGGATTTTCTCGTCCAGCACCCGGGCCGGCAGCTTGCCGACGCGGATTTGCGCGAGCACGAAATCAGCGCCTTTCAGCGCCTCGTCCTGATCCATCGTCCGAATGACGCGGCAGGACATGCCGGCGGCCCCAATCATCCGCTCGCACAAGCTGCCGACGATATCGAGCTTCCGCTGGTCGATGTCCATTAGGACGAGTTCGCGGATGGGCAGGACGTCTTTCCGTTTGATGATTCCTTCGATCAACTCCGGCGTATACGTGCTTCCGGATCCGATAATGGCGATTTTCAACGGGTTCCCTTCCTTTCGATGCATCGCATATAAAAATCGAACCTTGTTACGTATGATTATAGCATGCCGACAGAAAATGCCACAATAAAATATAGAAATTAAATTTCAATGTGATATAATTATTTCGAAATAAAATTTTTAATTAAAGCTTTGCGTGATTCTTCTTCCGTTGGTTTTTCTTGTAATTTGTCGACGGCAAGCTTACTATTTAGCTAGAATCCAACAGGGCGAGTAGGGAGATGCGATGGCGATTCACGACAATATCCTGATCAAGATCCGAGAGATGAAAGACAGCCTGACGCCGGTCGAAAAAATGGTGGCCGAATACATTCTCGCCAACACCGAGGAGATCCCCCACCTCTCCATCAAAAGCCTGGCCCAACTCAGCAAGACGAGCGACGCCTCGGTGCTCCGCTTCTGCAAGACGATGGGATACAGCGGCTACCGCAGCTTCATCGTCAGCATTTCGGCTTCGCTCGGCTCCATGGATGAAGACCAGAAGGATCAGTATACCGACATCCAGCCGGGGGACGATCTTTCGGTCATCATCGCCAACATATCCCGCAATAATATTAAATCGATCGAAGACACGCTGAGCGTCATCAACTGGAACGAAATCGCCCGCGCGGTGAAGGTGCTTCGCGAGAGTACCCGCATCGTATTTTTCGGAATCGGCGCCTCCGGGCTCGTCTGCATGGACGGGGAGCAGAAATTTTCGCGCATTAACAAGATGTGCCACGCCTACACCGACGGCCACAGCCAGCTGACGGCCGCGACGCTGCTCGGCAAAGGCGACGTGGCGTTCTTCGTGTCGAATTCCGGCGATACCGTGGAAATTCTGGACACGCTGGAGATCGCCCGGAAGAACGGAGCCACGACGATCGCCTTAACCAAGTATAACAAGAGCGAGCTGGCGGATAAATCGAATATCGTGCTCAGCATTTCCACGCCCGAAATCACGATGCGCAGCGGGGCCATGGGCTCGCGCATCGCCATGCTGACGGTCATCGACATTCTGTTTGCCGGAGTGGCCAGCGCGGAGTATCAGAAGGTGAAAAAATATTTGTCGAAAACCCACAACATTCTGGCCGGAAAGCACCGGAAATAAGCGCTGTCACGGCTATGGCGCCGCTTTCAAGCGGCGTTTTTTTGTAGCGTTTTCTGAAATATTACATCAGTTATAAGTTTTATACTGAAAAATAATTTCAAAATCTATTGACGTAAGACGTCATCAGACCTTAAGATGGTCTCAAGCAACACGGCAAGGTTATAGAGAAAAGATCATCAAGCCAAAGGAATGATCGACAACAAACAGGGTAGGAGAATGGATATGAACGAATACCTTGCGGGGCTGACGACGGAGCAGACGAACCCGGATACCCTGGCGATCGACGAATGTTCGACGGAGCAGATGCTGCGGCTGCTAAGCCAAGAGGACGCCAAGGTCCCGGCTGCGGTGGCGGAAGAAATTCCGCAAATCGTGAAAGCGGTTGAACTTCTGTACCGTACGCTCAAAAACGGCGGGCGAATGTTCTATGTCGGCGCGGGGACGTCCGGAAGATTGGGCGTGCTGGATGCTTCGGAATGCCCGCCGACCTTCGGAGTAGATCCCGATCTGGTGCAAGGGCACATCGCCGGCGGCGATACCGCGCTTAGGACGGCCGTCGAAGGATTCGAAGACAACGCGGAGGAGGGGATGGCGCTTATCGAGCGGTGCGGCGTGACGGCGGACGACGCCGTTATCGGCATCTCGGCCAGCGGCAGCGCGGCTTTCGTCATCGCGGCGCTCCAGAAAGCAAGGGAAATCGGCGCGGCGACGATCGGCGTGGTCAATAATAAACGATCCAAGCTGGAAGCCGTCTGCGACATCTGCATCGCCCCCGTCGTCGGACCCGAGGTGATCATGGGTTCCACGAGACTGAAGGCGGGCACCGCGCAAAAGCTGGTTCTGAACATGCTGTCGACCGCCACGATGGTGAAGCTCGGCAAAGTGTACAATAACCTGATGGTGGATTTGAAAGCCAGCAACCAGAAGCTGGAGGACCGCACGATCCGGATCCTGCAAATCGCGACCGGCATCGACGCCGAAAGCGCGAAGGCGGTACTGGAGAAGGCTTCCATGAATTGCAAGCTTGCGATCATGATGATCGAAACCGGACTTCCCGCTCCGGAGGCTCAAGCGGCGCTCGACCGCAGCGGAGGCAATCTCAAAGCGGCAATCCGCGCATACTCGAAAGTCGGTTGACCGGGTAGCGCGCTGCTTATACAAAAAGTTCATCATTTATAAGGGAGGATCACCATGAAAAAGCAATTGCGCATCGGATCCGTCGTGTTGGCTTTAACTTTGTCCGTCTCCTCGCTCGCCGCGTGCTCGTCGAAGAACGACGACTCCGGCGCGGCGTCTCCGTCCGGCTCCGCGCCTTCCAGTTCGGCGGCGACGGGCGCGAAAGACACCATCACGGCGCTTCTGCCGCCGGTTTCGCCGACGTACCAAGACAATTTCGCGCAAATGGAAAAAGACTTCAACGCCCTGTATCCGAACTTGACGCTGAAGATCGAACCGGCCAGCTGGGAAGACATGACGCAGAAGCTGGATACGCAAGTGAACGCGGGCAGCCCGCCCGACATCGCCTTCATCGGATCCGACGGCATTTCCAAGTACGCGCAGCAAGGCATGCTGATGGACATCACCGACACCGCCACGCCGGACATGATCTCCGACTACGATTCGGCTCCGCTGGAATATATGAAGAACGGCAACGGCCTATACGGTTTCCCGGCCTACATGGAAGTCCACGCCCTTGGCGGCAACAAGCAGTTTCTTGAAGAAGCGGGCATCGACTGGAAGAAGGTCCAAAAAGACGGCTGGACGTATGACGAGTTCCGCGAGGCGATCAAGAAAGGCGTCGTGAAGGAAGGCGACACGACGAAGCGTTACGGCTTCGTATTCGCGACCTCCGGCGTCGCGGCCAAAGATTACCTGGGCATCCTGGTGAAAAGCGCGGGCATGCCGGCCGCCTTCACGAAAGACCTGAAATACGCCTACACCAGCAAGAACTACTTGGAAGTGCTGAAAGACGTACGCCAAATGATCGACGACGGCTCCATGCCGAAAGAGCTGAGCTCCGTCGACGCCGGCAAACGCTGGAACATGTTCTTGACCGGCCAGACGATGATCACCGGCAAAGGCTTGGCGACCTTCGAAAATTCCGCCAACAAGAACAACGCGAAAATCGACGCGAACGACGGCAGCGCGGTGAAAGACAGCATCAAAGTCGACTATATCGTGCTTCCGGTTCCGTCTTTCGCAGGTCAACCGCCGGTATCGAGCACCGTCGTCGACGGCTACGTCACGTTCCGCGGCAAGAAAGAGCCGACGGCCGAGCATAAAGCCAACGTCGTCAAAGCCGCATATTTCCTGGCCAGCGGCAAAGTCGCGGCTACGACGAACAACGACCTGTTCGCGGCCCATATCACGAAGACCGCCCGCGAAGCAGCGAAGAGCATGACGGTGAACCGCAACCCGGACAACGTGGCAGCCGTCGAAACGATGCTCTCCCATGCGGCCCCGGCCCGTCCGGATATCCCGGTCGACCTCGGCGCCAAAGCGATCAAGATCGAGAACGAAGTCATCGTGCCGAAAATGCAAGCATTACTTGCCAATGAAATCAAACCCGAAGAGATGTATGATGCAGTTAAGAAGGCCGCAATCGAAGCCTTCGGCGAAGACGGAATCGTACAAGACTAAAGCGGAAAGACGATAGCATCTGAAAATCGGATAGCCGGTTCTCCGTGGCCGGCTATCCGAAAATCTTTATGGGATCGCGATGCGTCGGGGAAAGGAGGCCGGCAGGATGGCTCAGCAGGCAGCTAAAATCAAGAAGCGCAGGTTGCAGGACGACGGAGCTTGGGGATACTTATTCATCGCCGTCGCTCTGGTCGTATACGCTTTGTTTACGGCCTATCCGGTCGTCAGCGCGTTTATCATCAGTTTTCAGGATTACAAACCGCTCGGTTCCACGTTCATCGGCTTCGACAACTACGTCTCCACGTTCCACAGCGAACTGTTCTGGAAATCGATTCGCAACACCGTCGTGTATACGGTTCTGACCGTTCCCGTCGCGCTGTTCCTCTCGTTTTCGGTGGCGATCCTGATTCTCCCGCTCAAGAAATGGATGCAGACGGCGTTCAAGGCGATTTATTATTTGCCGGTCGTCGCTTCCGGCGTTGCCTTATCGGTCGTCTGGCTGTGGATTTACGATCCGATGCCGGAAGGGATTTTCAACAAGCTGATCGGCTTGTTCGGCGCGCATAACCAGAACTGGCTGGGGACGACCACCTATTCGATGCTCTCCCTGGTCATCATGGCTTGGCTTTCGAGCCATGGCGCGGCCATCATCATCTACTTGGCGGCGCTGCTCGGCATCGACGAGAGCTATTACGAGGCCGCGGATCTAGACGGCGCGGGTTTTCTGCAGAAGCTGTGGCACATCGTCGTTCCGAGCCTTAAGCCGACAACGCTGTTCCTGCTCGTGACGAGCGTGATCGGTTCCTTCCAGGTGTTCCAGAACGCGTACCTGATGACGGGCGGCGGTCCGGACCACGCGACCACGATGGTCGGCCTGCTCATCTTCGACAACGCGTTCAAATATTTCGAATTCGGCAAAGCGGCTGCCCAATCTTTGATCCTGGCGCTTATCATCGCCGTGATCTCCTTATTCCAGTTCAAATTCCTGGGCAAAGACGTGGAATATTAAGGAGAGGGGGATACGGCAAACATGGCATTGTACAGCAATCATACCCGCCGTCCTGCGGCACGGAACGTCCGCAATACGGCCATCATCGTCTTATTGGTCTTGTTCGCTCTCGCCACGTTGTTTCCGATTTACTTCATGGTGATCTCCTCGTTCGGGGATCCCGTCGAGGCGGGGGCGGTCAGCTATCAGCTGTGGCCGAGCAAGATCACGCTCGCGTCTTTCAAATTTTTCTTCGACTACAGCGAATATTCGTACCGGTGGATACTCAACTCGCTGATCGTCGCGGGCTCCATCATGATCACCAACGTGCTCTTCGCGAGCGCGGCCGGATTCGCGTTCTCCAAGCTTCGGTTCAAAGGACGCTCCGTGTTGTTCACGGTTTTGCTCTGCGCGATGATGATTCCTTATCAGGTCACGCAGGTGCCGCTGTATATCCTGGTCGTGAACGTTTTCCATTTGCAAAATACGTACACGGCCCTGATCATGCCCAGCTTGGTGACGGTGTACAACATCTTTCTCGCCAAGCAGTTCATGGGTTCCATCCCGACGGAAATTCTGGAGAGCGCCAAAGTCGAAGGCTGCAATCCATGGCAAATTTATTGGAGGATCATCCTTCCGCTTTCGAAAACCGTGCTCGCCGTCATGGCGATCCTGACGTTCATGGACAGCTGGAACACGTTCTTCTGGCCGCTGCTGGTCACGAATACGATGGACATGCAGACGATTCAGGTCGGCTTGAAGAACTTCCGGTTCGCCAATACGACCTATCTCGCGCCGATGATGGCCGGGGCGACGATCTCGGCGCTGCCGATGTTCATCCTGTTCTTCAGCCTGCAGCGTTACTTCCTGGAAGGCGTCACCGTCGGCGCGGTGAAGGGTTGACATGGGCGGCGCGGGTCTAGACGTGGGTTCGGCGAATGAAACGGCTCAGCGCGGCAGCCGTTATGCCGTCGGGCTGATGTCCGGCACCTCGGTCGACGGGATCGACGCCGCGCTCGTCGAAATCGCGGGCGATCCGGGCCGGCAGGTTCAGGTTCGGTTGGTCGCGTTCGAGAACACGCCTTTTCCGGCGGACGTGCGCAAGGAGATTTTCGCGCTGTTCGATCCGGCATACGCGACGGTCGATCGGGTTGGACGGATGAACATGGCGCTGGGCGGGCTTTACGCGGATGCGGCGCTGTCCGTCACCGCGAAGGCGGGATTGACGCCTGCGGATATCGCGTTCATCGGATCCCACGGCCAGACGATCTATCACGCCCCGGATGAAGGCTATACCGTGCAGATCGGCGAAGGCTCGGTGATCGCGGCGCGGACGGGCATTCCCTGCGTGTCCGACTTCCGCCCCGCCGACATGGCGGTCGGCGGACAGGGCGCGCCGCTCGTTCCGTTTACGGAATACCTGCTCTATCGGGAGCCGGACCGGACGCTGCTGCTGCAGAACATCGGCGGCATCGGCAACGTGACCGTGCTACCCGCGGGCTGCGGGCCGGACGAGGTGTACGCGTTCGACACCGGGCCGGGCAATATGCTCATCGACGGAGTCGTGTCCCGGTTGACGAACGGGCGGCAGTCGATGGACGCCGGCGGGGCGATCGCCCGTCAAGGCCGGGTGGACGCCGGCTTGCTCCGGCGGCTGCAACAAGAGGAATATTATGCGCTTCCGCTGCCCAAGTCGACGGGCCGGGAGCGGTTCGGCTCCGCCTACGTGGACGAACTGATGCGGTATCGGGAGGAGCACGGGCTGTTGCCGGAGGATTTGGTCGCGACCGTCACCCGGCTCACCGCCTGGTCGATCGCGGATGCGTACGACCGGTTCGTTCGCGCCCGCCATCCGGCGGACGCGATGCTGGTCGGCGGAGGCGGAAGCTACAACCCGGTGCTGATGGAAGCGCTGAAGGAAGAGATGGGCGCAAGAGGCGTCCGCGTGCTGACCCAGGAGGAAGCGGGGGGCAACAGCGACGCCAAGGAGGCGGTCGCGTTCGCCTTGCTGGCCGATTGCGCGATGGCCGGCGTGCCGAACAATCTTCCCTCCGCGACGGGCGCGGCGCGGGCCGCGGTTTTGGGGAAAATCTCGTATTCGGCAACGATTGGCGAGAGAGGGGGAGAACGATGCTGACGCTCTCGGTTTGGGACGACCGGTTTACGCAAGACGTGATCGCATTGTGGAACGCGGAAGCGGTTCGCGAGGGGTACAAGGAGCTGACCGACCGGAGCTTTGGCGAGATTTTCCGTACCAATCGTTATTTCGATCCGGAGAATACGTTCGTTCTGCTGGACGGCGGAAGCGTCAAAGGCTTCGCGTGCGGATGCACGGGAGACGATCTGCCGCTGGGGGACGCCGCGGGGTACATCACCTGCATCATGCTGGCGGAGGAGATCCGTTCGGATGTCCATTTCGGGACGATGCTGGACGCGTTGGAAAAGCGCTTCCGGGCGCTCGGCAAGAAACAGGCCGACGTGCTGTTTTTCAACCCGATGATGCTGCCCTGGTATATCCCGGACACGCCGAAGCACGAGCATAACAACGCGCCCGGCCTGCCGGTCGACGGCGCGCTGTATCCATTCCTGCTCAGCCGGGGATATGCCGAACGCACCCGGGAAGAGGCGATGTATTTGCCGCTGGCGGGCTTTGCCATCCCGGAGGAAATCCGGACGAAGGAAGCGTCGGCGTTGGCCGACGGTTACGCCGTAGGGGTGCTCGACCCGGACTCCGTCCACGGCGTGCCGGACATGCTGGAGAAGTTGAACAATCCTTTGTGGTCCAAGGAGATCCCGCAGTGTCTCCGGGACGGGGTGCCGGTCGTTCTGGCCGCTTGCCGGGGGGTGGCCGCCGGTTTTGCCGGTCCGGTCATCCGCCAGGAGAACGGACGCGGGTATTTCGCCGGCATCGGCGTTCATCCGGAGCACGAGGGGCACGGACTGGGGACCTTGCTGTTTTTCAAGCTTTGCGAAGCGTTCCGGGACATCGGGACGGATTACATGTCGCTATACACCGGCAAATCGAATCCGGCCAAGCGCATCTACGAAAAAGCCGGTTTCCGGACCGTCCGGGAATTTGCCATCATGAGGAAGGAGCTTGAAGGATGAGCGAAGGGAAATTGACCATCTTGGGCATCGGAGGCCATGTCGGCGACATGGAGCTCACGGCCGGCGGCGTGCTGGCTAGCCATTCGTTGAAGGGCGACCGCATCGTCACGCTGGCGCTGACCGCGGGGGAGCGGGGCGTACCCGCCGGCCAGGACATGGAAGACTACCGCAAGCAGAAGGTCCGTGAGGCGGAAGCGTTCGCCGGCATGCTGGGCGGGGAAGCGATCGTGTTCGATATTCCCGACGGGGAGCTGGAAGACAATACGGACATGCGCCTGCGGGTGTGCGACGTGATCCGCCGCGTGAAGCCGAACGTCATCATCACCCATTTCAAGAACAGCATGCACAAGGACCACATGACGACGCACCGGATCGTGAACGACGCCCGATTTTACGCGGGGTTGGCTTCGTTCCAGCGCGAGCTGCCCGCCCATTTCGCGTCCAAGCTGTACTACGCGGAAAACTGGGAAGACGCGGTGGACTACAAGCCGTACGTATACGTGGACTTCTCCCAGGAGGCTTACGACCTGTGGGTGAAGGCGGTGTCGCAGCACTGGTTCGTCACGGGAAGCAAGTCGTTCCCGTACCTGGAGTACTATAAACACTTGGCGCGGGTTCGCGGCATCGAGGCGCGGAAACAGTACGCCGAAACCTTCATGATTCCGGAGGAAACGATGCGGCTCCGCCAGTCCGAGCTGTAAGCCGGTTCCACGAGGCTGTCCCAAGGCGGGTGAGCGCTGCTGCGGACAGCCTTTTTATTCAGAGGGGGGCTTCTTCTGCCGGTTTTTGCTCAGGTGACGAACGCGAGACGCTTTTCTCGTTCCTGCGTGGTGCCCGAACGGCGCTTGCCGCGCCTGTGCGGCGTTGGTGCCGTGTCGGTGCCGTGTCGGTGCCGCGTCGACCCTGCGTCGGTGTCGCGTTCGAGTTATTGCTTTTCGGCAATAAAAGCTCAGCCGCGCGTCGGATGAACGGCTATTTATTGCGCTAGAGCAATAAATCCCCGATATGAGCCGGCGACGTGAAGAATTTGCCCCGATTTATTGCGCGAAAGCAATAAAAACGGGGTGTTTGAAGCAGGCGCCTCCGATTTATTGCGCGAAAGCAATAAATCGGAATCACGCCGACTGCGTACCGCACACCGAATCAGGTTCGGCACGTTGATCGCGTTCCGTACACTGACCGCGTACGCACGCCGATCGCGTTCCGCACGCCGTACGGCATTTCTGTCCGATGCCGGATAGGAACTCACTAGAATCGGAAGATACAACGTCTGAAAAGAATTCCAGAACCTCTACCGCCCAAGGAGGCCGCAATCGAAATGGTCATGGTCCGCAACGGCATCGACAACCTGGAGCCTTATGCCCATTTGCTGAAAGGCAAGCGGCTGGGCCTGATCACGTCCCCGACGGGACTGACGCACGACTTCGTCTCCACCATCGAAATCCTGCACGAGCGGTTCCATCTTGCCGCCATGTTCTCGCCCGAGCACGGGGTGCGGGGGGATCAGGACGCAGGCGGCCTCGTCGACGCTTACGTGGACCCGATCACGGGCGTTCCGGTCTACAGCCTGTACCGCAAAGACTCCAAACGGCTGACGCCCGAGATGCTCGACCAGGTCGACATGGTCGTGTACGACATCCAGGACGTAGGCACGCGGTATTATACGTTCATTTATACGATGCTGTACGCGCTCGAGGATTGCGCGAAAGCCGGCAAGCCGTTCGTCGTGCTCGACCGGGTCGATCCGCTGGACGGCGTGACGGTGGAAGGCAACGTGCTGAAGCCGGGGTACCTCTCCTTCGTCGGAAATTACCCGCTGGCGGTGCGCTACGGACTGACGGCCGGGGAAGTGGCCGCGATGGCGAACGGCGAAATGGGCTGGAACGCCGAGCTGCACGTGGTCCGCTGTGCAGGGTGGGAGCGCGGCATGCTGTTCCCGGACACCGGGCGGACGTGGGTGCATCCTTCCATGGGGATCCCGCGTTTCGAGACGGCGCTCCTGTATCCCGGGACCTGCCTGTTCGAAGGCACCAACTTGTCGGAAGGCCGGGGCACGACGTTCCCGTTCGAAATGATCGGCGCTCCGTATATCGAGCCGGAGAAGCTGGCGGACGCCATGAACCGCAGGCAGCTGCCCGGCGTCCGGTTCCGGCCGGTCTATTTCAAACCGACGGCCTCGAAGCATCAAGGCGAGCGCTGCGGTGGCGTGCAGCTGTACGTGACGGACGTCCGCGAGCTTAAGCCGCTCGAGACGGGCGTTACGCTGCTGGATACGATCCGGCGGATGTTCCCGGAGTTCGCGTTCCTGCCCCCGATCAAGGAAGGCTCGCGGCCGTTCATCGACCTGCTCTGCGGCGACCGGCTTTACCGGGACGAGGCGTTCGATCTTCCGGCCGCGCTGGAGCAATTCCGGCAAGAAAGCCGGGCGTTCGAAGAGCGCAAGCGGTCTTATCACCTCTATTAACGGAGAAGGCGAAATCGATGAGTACAATGACCTTAAGAGAAAAAATCGGCCAGCTGATCGTCACCGGATTTCCGGAGCCCCGCGTCACGGACGAGCTGCGGGAGCTGATCGCGGATTATAAAATCGGGAATATCATTTTGTTCTCCCACAACGTGGAGAGCGCAGACCAGCTTCGCGGGCTGTGCGATGAGCTGCAGCGCCTGATCGCGGAAGGAACGGGCCATCCGGCGTTCCTGTCGATCGATCAGGAAGGCGGAAGGGTGACCCGCCTGCCTTCCGACTCCGTGAACATACCGGGCGCGATGGCGATCGCCGCCACAGGGCGCCCGGAGCTCGCCTATGCGGCCGGTCGGATCACGGCACGGGAGCTGCTGTCGTTCGGCATCAATTTCAATTTGGCCCCGGTGCTGGACATCAACAACAATCCGGACAACCCGGTGATCAATGTCCGTTCTTACGGCGACACCGCGGAGACGGTGGAAACGTTCGGCCTCCAAATGCTGAGGGGGCTGCAGGACGGCGGCGTACTCGCGGCGGTGAAGCATTTTCCGGGCCATGGGGATACGGCGGTGGACTCCCATCTGGGCTTGCCGGTCATCGAGAAGACGCTGGAACAATTGGAGGAGCTGGAACTGAAGCCGTTCCGCCGGGCGATTGCCGGAGGAGCGGAAGCGGTGATGAGCTCGCACATTCTTTTCCCGGCGATCGAGAAGGACGGGGTGCCGGGCACGATGTCGCGCGCGATCCTGACGGATCTGCTCAAGCGCAAGCTCGGATTTGGCGGCCTCGTCGTATCCGATTGTCTCGAAATGGATGCGATTCGCCAATATTACGGCACGGCGCAAGGAGCGCTCGGCGCCCTGAAAGCCGGCGTGCATCTGGTGTTCATCAGCCATACGGCTTCGCTGGTCAAGGAAACAGTCGAAACGGTGGAGCGCGCGGTGCGATCCGGCGAACTGCCGGAAGCCGTGCTGGACGAAGCGGTGGAAAAGGTGTTGTTCTACAAGCGCAAATACGCCAATGTGGAGCGGAACGATCTCCCGCTGGCGGGAAGCGACGCCCACCGGCGAACCGCCGAGCAGATCAGCTTGGAGAGCGTTTGCTTAATTCGCGGGAACGTGGAGGCGATCGCGCCGCGGGATTCGGGAACGGCGTTCATTGGATGCGGCCCGTTCCGGGCGGATTTGGCTTCCAACCGCGTGAAGCCGGGGTTCAATTTCCCGGAAGCGATGGGCTTCGCTTTCGAAACGGCTCATCGGCTGATCGGCGCGGATCCCGACGCGGAGGAGATCGACAGCGTATTGGCCGATCTGCGGGAATACCCCAGAATCGTCGTCGGATTGTATAATGGAGTGGATCACCCGGGACAGCTGGAGCTGGCGAACCGCCTGGCGGCGGACGGGCATCGGGTCACGGCCGTCGCGCTGGGCAAGCCTTATGATCTTGGACGATTGGATGAAAAGATCAACGCGCTCGCCGCATTCGAATATACGACGTTGGCCGTCGGTTCTCTCGTGCGGATTCTAAGTGGAGAAGCGGTGCCGACCGGCAAAATTCCTTTGTCGCATTTGGGATAAGGACGTGAGGAGAACATGAGATACGCAGCCGGATTGGACGGGGGAGGCACGAAAACCGCCGTCACGGTTGTGGACGGGGAAGGACGGACCGTGTTTCGGTTCGACTCCGGCGCCATCAACTACAACGGGCTGGACGAGGACAGCATCCGCGGGACGTTTCGGGAGATTTTCGCCGAGCTGGCCCGGGTGTGCGGCGGTTTGGACGGCTGCGGGCACGTCGGAATCGGGGCTGCGGGCGTGAGCAATCCGACGGTGCCGGCCCGGATGACCGATGCGATTCGGGCATGCGGCTATTCGGGCGGCCTTACGATCGTAGGCGATCATGAGACGGCGCTGTACGGCGCTTTGGAGCGGGACATCGGGTTGATCGTCATCGCCGGAACGGGGTCCATTTGCTACGGGAAGAACGAATCGGGCTTGTCCCATCGATCCGGCGGCTTCGGTCATCTGATCGATGACGAAGGCAGCGGGTACAGCATCGGGCGGGACCTTCTGGCCGCTGTCGTTCGCGCTCATGACGGTCGGGAGCCGGAGACGGTGATCACCGGACTAGTGTTCGACCAGCTCCGGATCGAGACGGTGGGGCAGCTCATCGGCTTCGTGTATGACCGGAATCGGAACAAGAAGGAGATCGCGGCGCTGGCCCCGATCTTGTCCGCGGCGTGCGATCGTGGAGATCCGGCCGCCCTTCGCATCGCGGAACGAAGCGCGGAGTCGCTGGTCGAGCTGGTCGTCCCGGCAGCGGAGAAGCTTTCCCTCCAGCAAGGAACGATGGCGATGACCGGAAGCGTGCTGCTGAAGAACCGCTACGTGCGGGAAGCGTTTCAGGCGAAACTGGCGGTCCGATACTCGAAAATGGAATGCATCTTACCGAAACGGGACGCTTCGGCGGGCGCCGCCTTAATGGCGTTAAGCCGACTTTAATTCCGCCGCAGCCGATTGCGTAACAAGAATCGCTCGAACCGCCCTCACGCAGGGCGGTTTTCTTGTTCGGACGTACCGCCGCAGTCGGTTTTGCGTATTTCCTGGGAAATTCCGTCGGAACGCCGGAACCTTTGACGAAAAGCCGAATTCTTCCGCAACAAGTTGAGGGTCGCCATCGTATATAGGGAGAATCGCGATCATAAGGGAGCGTGCCCCGATGCCGACATCCACCGCTCAGACCCGCAGCGCCCCGGCCAGAAAGAGAAGTTCCCCGCCTTTGCCGCCGAGAAACGCGCGCAAGCGCCGCAAATCCGGCTTTTTGCGGTTCGTTCGCCGATTGTTTTGGACGGGTGTGCTCGCCTGCGTACTTTTCGCGGGATGGTTTTATTTAACCCCCTCCGGCAAGACGTTCCGCGACATGGTCGCCGATACGATTATCACGACGCAACACCGGGAATGGGCGAAATATATCATCGGCGAGAAAAACTTAAGGGAACGCGTGGCGGCCTATCAATCCCGATTCGATCAAATGGGCGAAGAGAGGGACACGCATCGGATCGTCGTCACGGAACAATCGGGTCCGGTGAAGGCCGATTTGCCGCTGACTTCAGTGGAGGAAGTGAGCGGCAAAGGATACCACGGCTATTTGCTGTCCGTCCGGGACCCGAAAAAAATCCGCCTCGTCGTTCCCCAGAAACGCGGGCGCGGCGAGAAAGTCAGCAGCATGGTCAAACGGACGGGCGCCCTCTACGGAGTCAATGCCGGCGGTTTCGCCGACCCGAACTGGAAGGGCAACGGTTTCCAACCGATCGGCGTCGTCATTTGCCAGGGGCAAGTGTATTACGACGGGCTCGGCAGCAACAAGAGCACGCAAATCGTCGGGCTCGACAGGAACGGCAAAATGGTCGCCGGCCGCTATACGCTGAAAGAGCTGATGGACCTCGGCATTTCGGAGGGCGTCACCTTCTCGCCGCGTATTATCGTCAACGGCAAAGGATTGATCAAGAACCGCGGCGAAGGCTGGGGAATCGCGCCGCGATCCGTCATGGCGCAGAAAGAGGACGGCACGGTGATGTTCCTGCTGATCGACGGGCGCCAGCCGGGCTACAGCATCGGCGCGACCTTGTACGACGCGCAGGAGATTTTGCTCGAGCATGGAGCGGTGATCGCCGCCAACCTGGACGGCGGTTCCTCGACCGTACTGGTGAACGGGGACGGCGAAGTCGTCAACAAGCCTTCGTCCGCGCATGGAGAACGGTATTTGCCGACCGCTTTCCTCGTTTTCGACGACCCTTCTTCCGTGCAGGTTCCGAATATTTGGGCGGGCTTGAAGCCTTCGGACATCGACCCCGGTAAATGGTAAGCCGGGGTTTCGTTTTTTCGATTGACGGCTGGGCGTTCCCTGAGTAGGATAGGAGCGTACGGATGTACGCGCGTACACTAACCAATGTAAGGGAGAGATCCGCCATGTCGACCGACCTGCTGGGCACCCGCGCGATCGCGCAAATCGGAATTCTGGTGCATGACATCGAAAAAACGTCTCAAACGTACGCCGACTTTTTCGGGGTGGAGAAGCCGAAGTGGTCTTGGACCGATCCCGCCGACAAGGCGTTGACCGAGTACCGCGGCAGCCGTTCGGAAGCCCGGGCGAAGCTGGCGTTTTTCGATATGGGTTCGCTGCAGCTGGAGTTGATCGAGCCGGACCGCGAGCCCAGCACGTGGCGGGAATCGCTGGACCGCGACGGGGAAGGCGTCCATCATATCGCTTTCGTCATCAAAGGGATGAAAGAGAAAATCACCTTACTCGAGCGGAACGGAATGCCGCTGCTCCAGAAGGGCGAATACACGGGCGGCCGTTACGCTTACATGGACACCTTCAAGGATCTGAAGGTTCTGGTCGAGCTGCTGGAAAACGACTGATTAACGTCAACATGTAAAGGAGACGAAGCGACGTGAAACGGATTTTCGCGGTGGTGGGGGATTTTTATCATCGGCCGGAAGACGCGGGCGGGGCGCTCCAGCAGGCGCTGCTCACCTGGGCGGGAGCCGGAGACGTCAGCCTTCGCTTTATCGAAGCGACTCGGTTAATCGAGGCGTTGGAAGAGGCGCCGGACGCGGTGGTCCTATTCAAGGAAGATCGGGTCGCGCCGCAGGAAGACGAGAACGCCCGATGGATGACCGACGAGACGGGAGCAGCGATATCCCGGTACGTAGAGGGAGGCGGCGGTTGGCTGGCCTGGCACTCCGGCCTGGCGGGCTATGAGCCGTCGGGGTCCTACGTCGCCATGACGAAAGGCCGCTTCCTGCACCATCCGGCCGAGAACCGGCCGGTCCGGTACGTTCCGGAGCCCGGGCGAGGCTTCGCCGATCCGGCGGAATTCGAGGTGCTCGACGAGCACTATTTCGTGGAGTGTAAGACGGAGGAGACCGAAGTGTTTCTGCGATCGGAGTCCGTCGACGGACAGTCCATCGCCGGCTGGCGCCACGGGTACGGGTCGGGCCGGGTCTGCTGCCTGACGCCGGCGCATCGGCGGGAAGGACTGACCGATCCCGCGTTCCTGCGCCTCCTCGGCCAGGCGGTTCGTTGGTGCTGCGGGGCCTAACGGTTGCGAAGCGGGTCATTTTGATAGGATAAGGTGGGGGCTTCCTCGGGAGAGGAGGCTCCTTTGCATATCTGCTTCGGTTAAGGAGGCAAACCGTTAACGGCGTGAAACATCGACCAGGTTTCGGATAAATATGGTAAAATCTTCTCGTCGGGCTCGGCTATATGATCCGGAAGGAAGTGTCGGGAATGTCAATGGAATCGTCGACCGCCGCGATCATTTCGGCTTCTCAATGGTTCTCCGCATTCGTCATGATCTTGTACGGACTGCTTCTTCTGCTTGGCGTTTACAGCCTGTATATGTTCATTAAGCTGGCCTCGCTGGCGATTCAGGCTTTGGACATCTATTTGGACGAGAAGCGGAATCGGCGGTTGTAGTGAAAGGAGAAAACAAGGGAGAGGGGAATGCCCGTTGAACGACATGGAAACGCTGATTCGGAACTACATCCATGCGTACAACGCTTTCGATGTTGACGGGATGACGAAACTGTTGCATGAAAATATCGAATTCCGAAACTTTTCCGGCGGCGTGTTGGATACGGAAATAAAGGGCATGGATCGATTTCGTGCATTGGCTGAACGATCGGCGGTGATTTTTTCGCACAGGCGTCAGACGATGAAGCGGATTACGCTCCATGACGATCAGGCAGAAATCGAGGTTGATTATGAAGGAACATTGGCAACGGACTTGCCTAACGGGCTGAAAGCCGGAGAAACCATCAAACTTCAAGGAAAATCGGTGTTTCGAATGAAAGAGGGGAAACTCATCCTGATCGAAGATTATAGTTAAGGAAATCATCAAACGGAGGTATTCTGTTCTCATGATTAGATTATGCAATCGTATGGACGTGGAAGAAATCTATCTGATCATCAACGATGCGGCACAAGCCTATAAAGGCGTCATCCCTGGCGACAGGTATCATGAACCGTATATGTCCATGGAAGAACTGAATCATGAAATCGACGACGGCGTCGTATTTTGGGGTTATGAAGAAAACGGTACATTATCGGGAGTTATGGGGATCCAAGATAAGGGAGACGTTTCCCTGATCAGGCATGCCTACGTACGAACCAACCAGCGGAAAAGCGGAATCGGTACCCGGCTTCTGTCCCATTTGACGGCATCAACGGAGAAACCCATCTTGATCGGAACGTGGGAATCGGCGGATTGGGCCATCCGATTTTATTTGAAGAACGGCTTTTCTCTTGTGTCGCCCGACGAGAAGGTTAGATTATTGCAGAAGTATTGGAATGTGCCGGAAAGGCAAATCGAAACCTCCGTCGTTTTATGCGATCGGAAGCGGACTTCATCATAAAGCTCGATCCGCAAAGGAGATCCCATGAAACCCGTTCGAAATTCTTGTAAAGCCGTCATCGTTCAGGATCGCAAAGTTTTGCTCACGAAAAACCGGGATGATTTCGGATTTTTCCATTTGTTCCCCGGGGGCGGCCAGGAACCCGGAGAAACGTTGACCGAGGCGCTGGCCCGCGAATGCATGGAGGAAGTCGGGGCCGAAATCCAAGTCGTGGACTTGATCCACATCCGCGAGTACATAGGGAAAAACCATGAATTCGCGCAATGGGACGCCGATGTCCACCAGGTCGAATTTTATTTCCGCTGCCATTTGCGGGACCCTCATGCTACAATCACCGACGGAACGAATCCGGACGCCAACCAGGTCGCCGTGGAATGGATCGATATTGACGAGCTCCATCGAATCCGGCTTTATCCCAAGACGTTAGGGAAAATCATCGCGGAAGAAATCCGAATGAACGTTTATTTGGGAGATATCAATTAAGATTTCGGGAAGGAAGGTGAGCCGACCCATGGAAGCGGGATTTTGGATCAGGCTGGGAGCGCTGCTCTTGGATAGCATCATCGTGGGGATTCCTTTAGCCATCATTGCCACGATCGTTGCGGGCGGTGGCAGCAACGAAGAATATATCCGGAATATTCCATTCGCTTTGTATTCGATGCTGCTGCCCGTTTTTTGGGACGGGTATACGATCGGGAAACGGATCTGCGGAATCAAAATCAGAAAAGTGCATGATCATTCCGCGCCGGGCATTGGAACCATGCTATTACGCCACTTGGTTGCGGGATTGGTATACGTTTTTACCTTTGGTATCGGCGTCATCGTAAGTGCATTCATGGTGGGGCTTAGAGAGGATAAACGATCCATTCATGATTTCATTGCCGGAACGGAAGTCGTTTATGATTCATGACCCATTGAGGCGGCCGATATGAAAGGGCAGGGCAAGCGGATCTCGCTTGGCCTTTCGATTCTCGCACTGTGCGCACTGGCTGTTTATCAAACTTATTCCATCGTGAGATTAAAAGATCAAATCGAAATGGTGAACCCGACCGTTTCCAGATCGATACAACACGGGCTCGTACAACTCGAGATGGAGATATCGTATCAACAGCAACACCATTGGGATTCCGCGGGACAAATCATCCACGACATTCAAGACGTCATGGATGCGATCGGGATCACCTATGAGGCAGCGCAGTATACGGGGACTTTAACGGAATCCGACCGTGCATCATTGTGGGAATTGCATCAATACCTGTATGCCTTCGCCGAAAACAAAGCGACGCATGACTTGACGTTAAACGAAGACGATAGGAAGAGCTTCGAACGGTTAAGAGCAAAGCTGAGAGAGAACGGTTGGGGAGCCAATATCGGCTTCTCTTCGGACTGGAACGATTTTATGCGGAGAGTCCGCAATCTCTTGAGCCGTTCCGAGTGAACTTCAGGGTTACGGCCCCGGGCCGCCCGATGTATAATCAGGAAAGAAGCTCAGACGATATAGGAGCCGGCCAAGACAGAGCGATCTAAGGCCGGCTCTCGTCGGTTGCAGGAGGAACGGCCGCCATGAAAATCGCGTTCTTGATCATCGATATGCAAACCGTACATATTCAAGGCCGAATCGAAGAGAAAGCCGTAGCGAACGCCTGCGAATACATCAACTACGTGTCCGACCTGCTTCGGTCGAAAGACCATGTCGTCGTGCATATTCAAGACGTCGAAGGCATGGAGGAGTCGAATAAAGAGAAATTCGGTTTTATTCCGGAGGTTCAGATCCGGGAGCAGGATTTGAAAGTAACGAAAGAGTATTCCAACGCGTTTTGGAAAACCGAGCTGGAGTCCCTCTTGCGGAGCCATGACGTTGAGTTGGTGGTCATTTCGGGCCTCGAAGCGCAGCATTGCGTCCTCTTTACCTATAACGGGGCGAGAGAACGGGGCTTCAAAACGGTCATCCTGCAAAACGGAATTCTCAGTTCCAATCCGGAGTCGGTCGTTTCGACTTCCAGGGAACGAAACCTGATCTCGTATCCCGCCATCGAATATTTAGTCAACCGTTAATCAGGAGGCCGGTTATGGCGCAGGTCAAAATTTTCGGAACGAGTGAGGCTTTAAAACCGATTCAGGCCTCATTTTCGGATGTCCTTCACTCTTGTCTGGTCGATGCGCTCCAGCTGCCCCCGGAAAAGAGGTTCCATCGGTTTTTCTTTTTCGAGCCGGAGGACTTCCTCTTTCCTTCCGACCGTTCCGGGAAGTACACGATCATCGAAATCAGCATGTTCGAAGGCCGGTCAACGGAAGCCAAAAAGCAGCTGATCCGCCTCATATTCGAGAGGATTTCCGCGCTTGGAATCCCTCCCCGCGATATCGAAATCACCGTTTTCGAGACGCCGAAACACAATTGGGGGATTCGGGGATTGCCGGGCGACGAATTATCGCTGAATTATAAAGTAGAGGTATAAAAACGCCAACGACGAGGAGTGATGGAAATGAACCGCGACGATATCGTTGAATTGTACGACTATAATATTTGGGCGAACGGAAGGATATTGGGTCATCTGAAAACATTGCCGGAGGACGTATTTCACCGGGAAGTGAATCTGGGCTTCAAATCCGTTGCCGACGTGATCGGCCACATCGCAGCCGCGGATGAGGTTTGGCTGACCCGGCTAGAGGGCAGCAGTCCCTCGTCCCTCGCCTCCAAGCCGTTCGCGAACGTGGAGGAAGCCGAGCGTTCGATGCATCGGATTCAGTCCCGGATTCGCCAAATCCTATCGTCGGTTGACGATATGGAACAACCCGTGATCTATCGGAACACGAAGGGGGACGAATTCCGGAATTCGATCTCCGAGATCGCGCGGCACGTGGTAAACCATGGGACTTACCATCGGGGCAACGTCTCGACCATTTTGAGGGCATTGGGTCACACCGGCGTCCAGACGGATTACATTGCTTATTTGAGGAAGTAAGCATGCCGCCATTCCTGCATCTGATCGACCTGACCGAACTTTCGGAAAAGCAGGTTCTGGGGATCTTCGATCGCTCAAGGCGAATGAAAGCCGATCCGCCTCACCGTTTATTCGCCGGCAAAACGTTCTTGTTGTTCTTTCCCGATTCCAGTCTGCGGACACGGATTTCTTTCGAGAAAGGAATCCGGGATTTAGGAGGAGCGTGCGTTCTCTTTCCTCCGGAGACGCTGGATAAGGAAGAAGCGCCGGAGGATGTGATGGGCTACGCCGGCAACTGGGCAGACGCTTGCGTGATCCGGCATCCAAGCTTATCCAAGCTGAAAGAGCTCGCCCGGCACGGTACGGTTCCGGTCGTCAACGCGATGACCTCGGAGAACCATCCTTGCGAAGTGCTGTCCGACTTGTTTTCCATAGCCGAAATCAGGAAGGACTATCGCGAGTTAACTTACGTCTTCGCAGGGCCTGCCGGCAATATTTCGAGATCGTGGATGCAATTGGCAAGCGTCATGCATTTGAAATTCAAGCATGTGTGCGCGCCCGGCAATCGGCTCGCGGACGACGGTCCGCATTACCGATTCGCGTCCGACTTGGAAGAAGCGTTAACGGGAAGCGACGTCATTTTGACCGATTCGTTGCCGCCCCTCTATTTACACGACGAGTATGTCTCCAAGTACCCAATCACGTTGGAAAGAATGAAATGGGCCAACCCAGGCGCGCTGTTGAATCCATGCCCGCCCTTCTTCCGAGGCCAAGAAGTAAGCGAAGATGCGATGGAGTCGGAGCATTTCGTCGGCTATGGGTTTAAGAAGAACTTACTGTACGTCCAGCAGGCGATTTTGGCTGGGTGTCTTGATTTAGAAGCCTAAGGAGGGGATCGAAACGGAAACCATCGTCGAAGCCCGGGAAGAGCATTTGGAGGATCTGGTGGAGCTGGCCTTGGATTTATGGCCGGAAGCGGGTGAGGATGACCTTAGGCAGACCTATGCCGATTTGCTGCGTTCGGATCGTCATAAGGTTCTGCTGTTCGCCGCTCAGGACCGCTATGTCGCATTCATACACCTGGCTATCCGTACGGACTATGTGGAGGGCTCCGATTCGAGCCCGACCGGGTTCGTCGAGGGAATTTACGTGAAGCCCGATTTTCGGAGGAAAGGGATCTCGAGGAAGTTGGTCGACCAAGGGGAGCAATGGGTCCGGTCGATGGGCTGCAAGCAAATCGGGTCGGACATCTATCTCGATAACCGGACGAGCTATGATTTCCACCTTTCCGTAGGATTCAAGGAAGCGGGACGATTGATCCATTTTATCAAGGATCTATGAAGCCCGGCGGTTCGGCCGATCTCTTGCTCGAAGCGGGGGATCGGCCGTTTTATTTTGCAAGGGGGACCGTTTGATCGGGGCAGGTGCAAAAAAGTTCAAAATATTCCTTGACAGGAATATTCCTAATGGAGTATATTATGGATGTGAAGCAAAACGACGCCGAAAATCCGATGTAAAGGAGAATGAATCATGAGAAAAGTGATTTTGTACATGCACGTATCGCTGGACGGCTTCGTGCAGGGTGTCCACGATTGGGACATCAACTGGATCGCGTTCGATGACGAAATCGGCCAATACTCCAGGGAGACGCTGAAGACGGTGGACACGGTCATGTGGGGACGGGGAACGTATCTGGGCATGCAGCAATATTGGACCTCGGTGCCCGGGAACCCGGACGCGTCGGATTATGACAAGGAGCACGCCGAGTGGATCGACAAAGCGACCAAATACGTATTCTCCACCACGCTGGAGAACGCGGCTTGGAACAACTCCATTCTCGTGAAAGATAACATCGGCGAAGAAATTAAACGAATCAAATCGCAGCCGGGCGGAGACATCGTGATCCTCGGCAGCCCGAGGTTCGCGCAAAGCGTCATCCGGCTCGGGTTGGTGGATGAGTACCGGATCAACGTGAACCCGGTGGTCCTGGGCGACGGCCTGGCGCTGTTCGACAATTTGACGGATCGCATCAAGCTGAAGCTGGTAGCCAACCGGACGTTCCAATCGGGCGTGGCGGGCTTGATCTACCACTTGGCGGACTGATTCGGGGATAAGGAAGTCGCTCTTCGGAAAACGCGGCCTGGGCGGCCGGTGAATCCGAAGGGCGATTTTTTTTCTGCTCCTGCCCCTGTCCCATTCGCCTGCATTCGTCCGGGAAACTGAAAGTCAATCGGTCTAACGGACACAGCGGCCGCTATGGAGGCCGATTTCTTGACCTTTCGCGTTCTAATGGACACAGACGCGCTTATTTAGGGATAACCCCCCTGTTAAGCCGCGACTCTTTGCCGATAAGGGCTTTGCTGTCCGTTACGTTTGGAGAATGACGATATTGGGTCAAATAGCGGCCGTGGCGTCCGTTAGGTTCAGGTTCAGGCTCAGGTTCACCTCGTGTTCCACGAGAATCGGTGGGGGGGAGTGACTCCTGCCCGGATTTTGGAGCTTCACCGTTTGCGCGTAAAGGGGGGTCGGTCGAGATTGCCGTCATCCGCACGCCGGAAGGCGATACGGTGCTCGACATTTTTTCAACTGCCGGGCTTCGCGTCATGAAGTGGGGATGTGTTCTCCGATCCAAGCATGCTATGATCGACCTATGCGGGGAGAAAGGGGAACGCGGAATGGGTGGTTTCGGGGTAGGATTCGTGATTTGGCTGATCCTGATGGCCGTCTTTTTCTTCATCCTGCACGCCGTCATACGGTCGGCCGTCGATCAATCCGATTTAACCCGGGAAGTTCGGGAACTCAAAGAGCGTTTATACAATGTGAACCTGAATGGCGACCTTTCCGCTCGTCCGGCGACTGGCGGGGAATCGGCCGACCCGGAATCGGAGGATCTGACGGAAACTTGTCCGGGCTGCGGCAACCGGGTTCGCGTCAGCGACGCGTATTGTTCGGATTGCGGATTTAAGCTGCGGGATTAAGAGGCTGGGGAAGGAACCCGATTGACAGGGCCGACACGGGAAAGTAATCCCGAGCTCACATAGAGGATAACGACTGGTCTCCAGATTGGTGATCCAAGCGGTGCCCATCGGCTGAGTTCGGGTTTCCCGCTATTTCAAAAAAATGTTCGTGCCCTGTTGACAGACCGACGGTCGGTCTGTAGAATATAGACATCGACAAACCGACGGTCGGTCGGCACAAAGGAAAGAAGGGAGTGAAGCGAGATGACCCCGCCGGCAGGCAAATCCAGCTTCCAGCTCATTTTGGATACGGCAGAGGCGCTCATCCAGCAGAAAGGCTGCCGCCAGACGACGCTGCAGGACATCATCCGGGAATCGGGCCTGTCCAAAGGAGCGATCTACCACTACGTGTCGAGCAAGGACGAGCTTCTCGGCCTCGTCATGAAATCGCGAATCGAGCAGGTTCACCGGCGGTTTACGGAAGCCGTCAGCTCTCCGCAGACCCAAGGCATCCGCAATCCGCTGCAAATGATCGCGGAGGGCATGATGAAGAACACGAGCCACGAGGACGTGACCAATCAAATTTTCCTGTACCTTCTCACCCAGATGGACAACCCGACGGTGGCCGCTACGATGCGGGAAGTGTATGACTACATGGTGCAGACCAGCGTCAAGTGGATCGAAGTCGGCCAACACCACGGCGTGATCCCCGCAGACTTGGACAAGCACCGAGTCGCGGACATGCTCGTGACGTTCATGTACGGCATCCGCGTCAAAAACACGGTGCGGCAGGATTCCTCCGGCATGAAGCTGGAAGAGATCATCGGGTTCATGGCGAAAGCCTTGCAGTAATCATCAACCTTAAGGAGAGGCAGCCGTCAAGATGCTCTTGCCTCTTACATAAATTCCAACCGGAGAAAGGAATCATCCCCCATGTCCAAACGCAACTATGTGATCTTTACTTTGCTGGTGAACGGAGTCGTCCCTTGGCTGCTGTACGTCTGGTTGCAAGACTACATGAGCTCTCTCGCGGCGCTGACGATCGCGACGCTCGTCCCGCTGGCCGACAATCTCGTTCATTTGGCCAAGCATCGCAGACTGGACGCTTTCGGAGGTCTGATGCTGTTCACGTTCGTGCTGACGCTGCTCTTGGTGCTCTTAGGCGGCAATGAGAAAATGCTGCTGATCCGGGAATCCCTCGTGACGGCGGCGGTCGGCATCCTGTTTCTCGGCTCCTTGCCGTTCGGCAAGCCGCTGATGTTCCATCTGGCGGTCCGGTTCATCTCCAAAGGCGATTTCGCAGCCAACTGGAACTATCCTTACTTCCGGTTCGTCATGCGGCTGATGTCGTTCGTCTGGGGGATCATGCTGACGGCCGAAGCGGCGGTGCGGGTCACGATGGTGTATTCGCTGTCCACCGCGCATTATTTGGCGCTGTCCAACTTCGTGCTGTACGGCTTCATCGGCGCGGCGATCCTATGGACGCTCGCTTACCGCCGCCGCTCCTCCGCCAAACTCGCGCAGTTGAAACTGCAGGCGCAAGCTGCGGCTTAATGAGAGGAGACCGTCTATGGAGATCATTCCTCTGGGCAAAGAACACCGCAAAAGCCTGATCGCGCTGTACCGGGCGGTAACGGCCGTCCTGAAGCGCCAGGGCAACGATCAGTGGGACCGCTGGATTTACCCGAACCGGTTTACGATCGGCGGCGACATCCGGAAAGGAACGGTCTACGGCATCGTGGACCAAGGGCGGGTCGTCGGGGCGATCGCGATGGACAAGGACATTCGGGAAGCGACAGCCTCGTATCCTTGGACGGGCCGGAAAGACGAAGCTTGGTCCATCCATCGGCTGGCCGTTCACCCCGAACGGCAAGGGCAGGGCCTTGGCGGCCGGCTGCTCAGGTTCGGCGAAGATCGGATCCGCGCGTCCGGCGGCACGAGCATCCGGCTGGAGGTGTACGCGGCCAACCCGGGCGCCATCGGGATGTACGAACGGGCCGGCTATGGCCGGGTCGGGGAAACCCGCTACCCGATGCGGAAGCACCCCTACTTCTGTTACGAAAAATTGTTGCACGAAGAAACAAGCCCTTCCGATACCTGATGGGATATCGGAAGGGCTTGTTTTTTGCCGCTCCGGAGGAACGGACAGAATTAATTGCCGTTAATCAGTCCCGATTTGATGAGCAGTTGCCGGAAGAGCACCGAGGTTTCGGCTCTCGTGATCGGTTGGCCGGGGGACAATCGCGAGTCCGCGCCGCCGTTGACCAAACCGCCGCGCACCGCGGCGGCCATCGCTTCTTTCGCCCAGGAGGCTACCATAGCACCATCCGAGAAACGTTCCAGCGTATCGTCCGGCGCCGCGCCTTCGGCGGCCTCTTTCAGTCCGGCCAGCTTCATGGCGCGGACCGCCGCCGTTACCGCTTCTTCCCGGGTAATGGTCCGATCCGGGCCGAACGTGCCGTCCGGGTATCCGCGGAACAGGCCGTATTCGTATGCCTGGGCCAAAACGCCGGCGTACCAGGATCCCGCCGGCATGTCCGCGAACGGCGGCGCCGCGTCCCCGCGGTCGCCGAGTCCCAGCGCGCGAATCGCGATGGCCGCGAATTCCGCCCGGGTAATCGGCCGGTCCGGCTCAAAACGGGTCCCGTCCATACCGCTGACGATCATGCGGGAAGCCAGGTCGTGAACGGCCGTTTTCGCCCAATGCTTCTCCATGTCCGCGAAAGACGTGGGATGCCAAATCAGGGTATACGTGCTGTTGGTCAGGCTGTTGACGACGGCGTACCATTGGTCGCCGCGCTTGGCGATGTAAGTCGGCACGTGGCGGAGCGAACCGTCTTCCCCGACGACGATCGCAGTCGTGATCTTGCTCGGATCCGTGCCCGCGGGCAACGGAATTTCCCTCGCGACATAAGACTGGAAGCGGTCGGCCTCGACCGTTCGGCCGCCGTAAGAGGCCGTCACCGAGAAATCGACGGGAGGCGCGACGACCGAGAAATTCGATTTCCCGGCAAGGGCTTGCACTTGTTGCGTTTTCGCGTCGGGGCTTACGCCGATCGAGATCCGGACTTCGATATCCGACAGCTTCGCGTTCGGATCCAGACGGAGGGCCAACTGTTCGATGACCATCTCCGCCGCGGGAATCCGGTAATTTCCCGCGGACGTTCGGATTTCCAGGACCGCCTGCTTGTTCTCCAGCTTTTTCACGGCTTCGCCGGTCAGCGCCACGGAAAATTCGTCGGCTTCCATCGCGATGGGAACGACGATGACGGGCTTCTCGCCCGAACGGTCCAATTGGTCGGACAGGCGGGACGTATCCACGGCGGCGGTAAAGATCACCCGTCCATTCTCCGTGCGGGACGTTCCCTTGGCGATTTGGCTGTACGTTTGGCCGTTGACCACGACGGGCAGGCCGTTATCCGGTTCCTCATTAGGCGAATCCGGTTCCGGTTCGTCGTCCGTGGAGGAATCGTCTTCCTGCCGGACGATGGTAACGGAATACGTCTTATGCGTACGTTCGTCCGGAGCGGTGACTTCGATCCGAATCCGATTGCTGCCCGTATGCAGGGCGATCGGATCGGTCGGATGCCCGCTGACTGCGTCCAAGCCGTTAATCCGCAGTTCGGCTCCGGAATCGTAAACCGAGGCGGTTACCGTCACGCTGCCGACTCCGTAGGAAACGGAGGCGAGATAGGAGGTGACTTCCGGACGGAACGCGGGGCTTAGCGCGACGCCGGATACCGCCAGCGCGCTCAAATCCGCGTTCCTGCTCTCCAAGGTCCCCGGCACGGCGGAGACTTCTTCGGAGAAATCGCTGCTCCGGTCTCCGCGGACGGACTTGACGGCGAAGTAGTAAGTCGTCCCGTTGGTTAGTCCCGTCATTTCATACGTCGCCCCGGTAACGGTCGCGGCGGAGGAACTGCCGTAGGCGCGGGTTTCCGTGCCCATGTATATTTCGTAGCGGTCCGCTTCCGGGACGGGATCCCAGGTCAGAGAGACAGACTCGTCGCCGGCAAACGCGGCGACGTTCGTCGGCGCAAGAGGGGCGCCGCCGGGATCCGCAACCGGCCCTGCCGCGGCGCTGGGCGTCGGCGTGCCCAGCGCCGTGCCGGCGGTCGCGGCCGGCGTCACCTCGAAGATCAAATATTTGCCTTTCAGATCGGCCGACAGGATTAGCTCGGCTTCCGTCGCTCCCGGAATTTCCTTTTTGTTCTTCCCGGCCGCGTTGTCGGCCGCGTACCACCGGTAAATCGAAGTACCTTCCGGATCGCGCTCCACGTCGTGGTAAACGTATCGGCCCGTTACCGTTTCGCCGACGAGCAAATTCCCTTCGATGTTCATTTGGCCGACCGTCGGCGCTTCGTTCAAGACCGGCACGTATTTCATGACGGAAAGCTTTCGTTGGTTGGCTAGATCCACGTAGGCGGCATAAGGCACGCCGCCGCTCACGACGATCGACGGTTCGTAGGCTTCATCCGCCGTAAAGCCCGCTTGGCCGACTTCGACCCAACGGATTCCCGCGTATTTCATCAAGGTGAGACGGTTGTGATGGGACCAATCCTCGTAAGCGGCATACAACTCCCCGTTGTCCGCGTAGAACGTCAAACCGTAGGCTTGATCCGGCGAAAAACCGGGGCTGCCGACGGGGTTCCATCGATCCGCGTTGACGTCGTATTGCATGACTGAGGCTTGATACGAATCGTTCGCATACCCGACGTACAGCGCGTCAAGATCGCTTTTCAAGATCGGACCGAACGCCAGGCCGGACGTGAATCCCCGTCCGCCGACGCTCTCCCAAGCGTGAGACAAGGCGTCGTATTTCATCACCGTCGCGCCGAAATCGGCGTCGAACACGTAATCTTCGAAAGCGATATACAACGTTCCCTCGGCAACGGCCAACGACGGATCCCGGACATCGCCGACCGAGAAGCCCGGCGTCCCGACCGTTTGCCAATCGCCGCTGCCGTTATATTGCATGACCGTGGCCTTGTCGTCCCGAGCCCCGTCCCGATAGGCCAGGTAAAGCGTCCCCTGATCCTCGAGAATGAATGGCGCGCTGTCCGCGCCATCCAGCACCTCGCTGACCGTGCCGGATGGAAGAGGGCTGCCCACCTGCTCCCAATCGGCGTCGCCGGTCTCCTCGTATTTCATTACGTTCACGAATTTCCGGTCGCCTATCGTTTCCTCGAACGCCGCATACAACCTGCCGCCAACTGCCGCAAGCGACGGGGAATGGACCGGGCCTTCCGAAAATCCCGCGGTCCCTACGCCGACCCATCGGTTGAGGGCCGAATCCAGTTTCATGACCGTGATTTTGTTTCCGTGCGCTTTGTCCCGGAAGGCCGTGTACAACCCTCCGCTTCCGTCGGATTGCAGCACGGGTTCTTCCGCGGTTCCCGGGGAAAATCCGGCTTGTCCGACCTGCACCCACCGGGCGGTGGCGTCCGCTTCGGTCATGAAATTCCAAGTTGTGTCTTTCGCGATCCCCCCATAGACATCATCCGACGCATGCTGGAAAGCACCCGACTCGATGCGTACGGAATAGCCCGACAGAGGCGACAGGTTTGCCGGCGGGTCGATCGTGACGACGTTCCCTTCCACTTTGACGCCGGCCGAGTTCGCGGGGATCGCGGCGACGGCGGTTCCGGCCGCGTTGCGGATGAAAATGTTTTTGCCGGGCATCGCCGTGACGGTCTCGTTAAACGTGAGAACCAGATTCGCGCCGACGGGGACATTCTCCGAATTGTCGGCCGGCGAATAGGACGTAACGGCGACATGTGGCTCCACCTCGTTCACGGCCGTGATGGAGGCGCCGTCCATGCGGTTGCCGGCCTTGTCGGTAATCGGCGCCGCGTCGGAGTAGATGACGCTGACCGTTTGTCCGTTCATGATCGATTGATCCAAGGCGAGCGTCAGCGTTTTGCCGCTCAGGTCGGCCGACAAGATGGCCGCCGGTTGGCCGTCGACCGACACTTCGAACTGGGAAAGCGCGGACGAGTCAGCCTTGATTTTTTCCGGAAACGCGACCGTGACTTGATCCGGCGTGTCGTCGCGAACGATCGCGCCGCTCATGATCGGCTTGACGTTGTCGTACCGAATAAAAGTCGGGGCTCCGTCGCGGACATCCAGATGCCAGGGATCGTGGAAGTCCCAGCCCGTGAACTTACTTTCGTCGATCATCTCGTTTTTCGTTTTGGGCGTGCCCGAATAGGGACCCGTGTCGGATTGTTTCGTCCTGTCTTTATCGTAGTAACTGGAAGAGATGGTGAAAGGTTGGTTCCTGTCTCCGATCAGTCCTCCGGTCGTTCCCCATAAGGGGTCACCCGAGACCTTTCCGGAAGCGTAACTGCGGTTGACGGCGGTGGGGGAGGACATGAATTCGCTCCCGCCGATCAAGCCCCCGACGCCCATCACTCCACTGACCGTTCCCGTCGCATAGCTGTCGCTTATGGTACTGTTGTTGACCAAGCCTGTAAGGCCGCCTACGGAAGAACTTCCGCTCACCGCTCCGCTGGCGTAACTGGCTTGCACCGTGCTGCCGGCAAGCTTGCCGACTAACCCGCCGGTGCCGAAGCCATTGTCGGGATCGGCTGTCGCCGCGCCTTTCGCGAAGCTGTTGCGAATCGTCACGGAGTCGGCGACTCCGACCAGTCCGCCGACGTTGAAGAGCCCGCTGACCTCGCCGTCGGCGAAGCTTTCGGAGACGCTGCCCCCGGTCATGCTGCCGGCAATGCCCCCTGCGGAATTCGAGAAATTCACGCCCTGCACGTTGGCGTGGCTGCTGCTGCCGAGAATGGCCGTCGATTGAGCCGATCCGACGATTCCGCCCGCATTTGTGCTTTTCACGGTGCCTTCGGACGTGCTGTTTTCGATCGTACCGCCGCTCATGCTTCCGGCGATTCCGCCGGCATAATACGTGCCTTCGACAGTCGTGTTACTGCCGCTGTTCTGAATAGAGGCTCCCGACTGAACCTGGCCGAAAAGCCCGCCGGCGTCGCTGCCGCTCGATACGGTTCCGCCGGATACGTGCACGTTCTCCGCCGTTCCGCCGAAAACGCCCGCCAGAGCCCCGGCATACGAGAATCCGCTGCCCGTCACTTTGGGTTTTTGCAACTTCAGATTCTCGATGACGCCGCCTGTCCCGACGGTCTCGAATAACCCAAGATAGAAGCCGGACGAGGAGACTGTGAGATTGGAAATCGTATGATTCTGCCCGTCCAGGTGGCCGGTAAAAGATTCGAACCAAACTCCGATCAAGGGGGTCCAGTTCCCCTCGGCGGTCAAATCGATATCCGCCTCCAAACGGTAATAAGCATCCATATCGTTCCGGATTTGTTTCAGTTGCTCTGCCGTGGTCACGATGTACGGATTCGATTCCGTACCGTCCGGAGCCGCGGCTCGCAAAACGGCCGGGGCCAGCAGGAGCGACGGCTGCAGCATGAGGAGGAACCCGAGGAACAAACGGAAGGCCGGACGATTCCATCGATTTCCTTTCCGCCTTGAGGCGATTGCGCGCATGGGGTCGATCTCTCCTTCGTTAGACAAATTTCCCCATTATTGTACAGGGAAGCAGCTTAACAAAAGCTTAACAACCTCCCGCCGGCGTTCCCGTTTAAGGGAGAAAATAGAGCAGGGCCGTCACAAAACCGAAGGGAACGTCGTCTTCTTCGCAAACGCCGGATATGCGCGCTGGAATGCGTGCAACAGGCAGCAATGGAGGCGATTTTTTCATGTCGGAAACCATGAAACAAGATCAAGTTTGGGATATCGCGGTCATCGGAGGCGGAGCGGCCGGATTGGCGGCGGCGGCGCTGGCGGCAAGGTCGGGGAAATCGGTCGTGGTGCTGGAAAAAGCGCCGTCGCTCGGCGGGCGTTCGGCGTCCCGGCGGGGAAACGGCGCCGTGTGGAACTTGGGCGCCCACGCCTTGTATCGCGGCGGGGCTGCGGAACGCGTGCTGGCGCGGCTGAACGTGTCGGCGCCGGGAGGGAGCCCGGGGCCCCTGGTGCATTGGGTTCCGGGCAAGGGCGAGACGGTCTCCACGCCGGGACTGCTGCTCGGCCGAACGTTGAACGGGGTGGAGAAGCGGAGGTTTCTGCGATTTTACCTGGGACTGCGGAAGCTGGATCCGCATTCGGCCACGGGCGTCAATTGGAACGATTGGATGGCCTCGAACGGGTTGTCGGGCCGTGCGGCCGACGTGGCGTCGGCGCTTGCCCGGTTGTCCACCTACGTCGGCGACAATGACCGGTTGGACGCCGGCGTCGTGCTCCGCCAACTGCGGAGGTCGGTCGTCTATCCGCACGGAGGCTGGCAGACGATCGTGGACGGATTGGCCGCCCGGGCGGCCGAAGCGGGCGCGGTATGCCGGACGTCCGCGAACGTGACCGGAGCGGAACGGGCGGGAGAAACCGGCGGAGGCTGGGCGATCCTGCTGTCGGACGGGGAGCGGATCCGAGCAGGCAACGTCATCGCCGCCGTGGAGCCGGCACTTGTCGCGCGTTGGTTCGGGACGTGGCTGCCAACCTCCTATGAAGCCGCCTTGCGGCGTCAGACACCCGTTTACGCCTCGACGCTCGATCTGCATCTTCGCCGGCTCCCCCAGCGTAACCGCCTGTTCGCGCTGGGCTTGGATAGGCCGCTGTATTTCTCGGTCCATTCGCATTGGTCCCGGCTATGCGACGATCCGGAGCATGCCGTCGTCCATGTCATGCGGTATGATGGGGAGAGAAAAGACGATCCGGAAGCATCCAGGGGCGAGCTGGAACGGTTCCTCGACCGGCTGCAGCCGGGCTGGCGCGAGTTGACGGAACGGGCGCGGTATTTGCCGCACGTGACCGTGATGCACGGTTTGCCGGACGCGGGCATGAGAGGCGTCGAAGGGAGACCGGCCGTGGATACCGGAATCGGCGGGGTCTACGTCGCCGGCGATTGGGCCGGACCTGAAGGCATTCTGTTCGAAGCCTCCTTGGCCAGCGCGGAAGAGGCGGCGAGGTTGGCTGTTCAAAATCGGACTGCGGAGAGGTCATGAAGGATGCCGGTAAGTCGGGGGAGCGGGAATACGGAAAAGCATCAGCCGGGGACGGCGGAGTGGTATCTGGAGCATCGGCGGTATTTGCTGTCGGTGGCCTACCGGATGCTGGGAACGTTCGCGGACGCGGAAGACGTCGTACAGGACGTTTTCCTGCATCTGCAGCTTGTGGATTCGGAACGGATTCGGGATGCGCGGCCGTTTTTGACCAAAATGGTCGTCAGGCGATCTCTGGACGTCCTGAAGTCGGCGAGGAGAAAAAGGGAAACGTACGTCGGACCTTGGCTGCCCGAGCCGGACGTCAGGTTGCGGGGGGAGGAGACGGCAGGCGGGATCTTGCTGGAGGAAAGCGTGGCTTATGCGCTTCTCGTCGTGCTGGAAAGGCTCACGCCGGGAGAACGGGCCGTTTTTCTCCTGCACGAGGCGTTCGGTTACGGCTACGCGGAGACGGCGGAAGCGCTGGGCAAATCCGAGGCCGCTTGCCGCCAATTGATGAGCCGGGTACGGCGCAAGCTGAACCGGGAATTGCCGGAGCCGGTATCCAAGCCGGAGGAAAACGAACTTACGCTCCGCTTCCTCCAAGCCTGCGCCAGCGGGCGGATGGAGAGTTTGCTTGAGCTGCTCCGGGAGGACATCGCGATGTTCACGGACGGAGGAGGGGTCGTCACCGCGGCGCCTCGGCCGATCTACGGACCGGAGAAGACGAGCGCGTTCCTGCTCGGACTCGCGGCCAAGTTCATCCGGGATGGCGCGGAGGTCGTGCCAGCCGACATCAACGGTCATACCGGGGTGCTTTTCCGGGAACAGGGCGTTTGGACGACCGTTCTCGCCTTCGAATGGCGGGAAGGCCGGCTGCGGCGCATCTACGGCGTCCGCAACCCCGCGAAGCTGGAGCGTCTGCCCTCCGTTACGGCGCCGAAGCCGGATAACGCTCCGCCCGGACCGCCGCGATCTTGAATTCGGGCATGCGGCTGATCGGATGGAGGGCGTCGGAGGTCAGGACGTTCACCGATTGGCTGCCGCCCCAGTGAAAGGGCACGAAGATCGTCGTCGGGTGGATCTCCGACGTGATTTTGCAATCGAATACCGCGCTGCCGCGCCGGGACTCCAGGCGGATCCGGTCGCCCGCCCGAAGCTTCAGCTTCTCGGCGAGCGAAGGATGGATCTCCGCCGTCGGAACCGGCGTTTTCTTCATCAGCGCTTCCGTCCGCCGGGTTTGGGCGCCGCTCAGATAGTGGGTGCCGACCCGGCCGGTCGTCAGCAGGTACGGGTACGCCCGGTCGGTCGTCTCCGCCGGCTTGCCGGGCTTGATGCCGTGCATTCTGGCTTTGCCGTCCGCATGATGGAAAGTCGATTGGAACATCCTCGGGGTTCCTCCGTGCTCGGGAGAAGGGCAGGGCCAGAACACCCCTTTTTCCCTCCGCAGCCTTTCGTACGTCAAGCCGGAATAATCCGCTTTGCCGCCTTTCGTTGCCCGGCACATTTCGTCGAAAATTTCTTCGTTCGTCCGGTACCGAAAATAAGCCCCCGCCCCCAACCGATCGGCCAGAGCGGACAGGATTTCGTAATCCTCCAATCCGCCCGGCGGTTTCTCCATCACGCGCGGCCGGTGGAACACGCGGCCTTCCAGGTTCGTGAGCGTGCCTTCCGTCTCCAAGAAGGAGGAGCCGGGCAGCAGCCAGTCCGCGCAAGCCGCCGTTTCCGTCTCGAACAGGTCGACGACGACGCACAGTTCCAGCTTTTGCAAGGCCGAAAGCACCCGGGTCGCGTTCGGGCTGGACACGACCGGGTTGGAGCCGAGCACGAGGAGCGCTTTGATCTCCCCGGTCTCCATTTTCTGAAACAATTCGTACGCCGATACCCCTTTGCCGGGCAGCGAATCCGGATCGACTCCCCATACGCCGGCTACGTATTCCCGCGCCGCCGGGTCCTCGATCGAACGGTAACCGGGCAGCTGATCCGCTTTTTGCCCATGCTCGCGTCCGCCTTGGCCGTTCGCTTGCCCCGTCACCGCCCCGTATCCGCAGCCGGGACGGCCGACTTTGCCGGTCAACAGGCACAGGTTGATGTAGTTCAGCGCGTGCTCGACCCCGTTCGTCTGCTGCTCCAGCCCCCGGGCCGTCAGCACGATGCCGGTCTCGGCTTGGGCGAAGCCGCGGGCCACGACGCGGATCACTTCTTCGGGAATGCCGGTGTAACGCTCCACCACGTCCGGCGGAAAGTCCCGAACGGCGGCCCTGACTTCCTCCAGGCCGTGCGTGCGGGTTTCGACGAACCGTGCGTCGTACAGCTTCTCTTCCAGAATAACGTGCAGCAGCGAGTTGACGAGCACGGAGTCGAATCCCGGCTGCAGCCGGATGTGGATGTCCGCGGTTTTGGACGTCATCGTGTTGCGCGGGTCGATCGTGACGATCACGGCCCCCGCTTTCTTGGCCGCCAGCAAGTACGGCATCATCGTCGGCTGGCATTCGGCGATATTCGTTCCGGCCAGGATGATGTAACGCGCCAGCGGGATATCGTCCAGCGGGAAATTCAGCCCCCGGTCGATCCCGAACGCGAGCTGCTGGGCCGCTGCGGCCGAGGACATGCAGTAGCGGCCGTTGTAATCGATATAACGCGTGCCGAGCGCGACCCGGGCGAATTTGCCGAGCAAGTAGCTCATCTCGTTCGTGAGGGAACCTCCGCCGAACACGGCGACGGAATCGGGACCGTGCCGTTCGCGCAAGCCTTTCAGCTTGGCGGCGATGGCATCCAGCGCTTCGTCCCAGAAGGAGGGGGTCCAGCCGGATTGCAACGCTCCGTCCGCGTCGCGGTTTCGGAAGAGCGGCAGGCGGAGCCGCTCGGGATGGAAGGCGTGCGCCGTGGAGTTGTAGCCTTTCTGGCAGAGACGGCCGGTCGCGACGGGGAAGTCCGAGCTCGGTTTGACGGTCCAGCCGGCCCCGTCCGCGTCCGGAGTCAATTCGAGGCCGCACTGCATGCTGCAATAGCAGCAATGGGAGCGCATGGGAAAACGGGTGCCCGCCTGGTCGGCGGCTGCGGAAGCCGGTGCGGGAGCCGGTGCGGATTGGACGGTTGCCATCGGATCGGATGCCTCCTCTAGAGTCTTGTTGCGGCGGACGGCCGGTCTTCGCGCAGCCGTTTCGCGGCGATTACGCGGTGAGTTCTTCCGCCTGCTGCGCCCTTCCGCCTTGGCCGAGGAAGGACGCCTTCCAGTTTTTCTGCACGGCCAGGATCGCCAGGATGCAGATCAGGGCGATGGCGGCCAGGATCAGGAAGCCCGGAGTGTAGCTGCCGGCGGATTCCTTGATATTTCCCAGGATTTTGGGCAGGAAATAGCCGCCCAGGCCGCCGGCCGCGCCGACGATGCCGGTAATGATGCCGATCTCTTTCTGGAAACGCTGCGGTACGAGCTGAAAAACGGCGCCGTTGCCCATGCCGAGCATCATCATCATGGCGAACAGCAACACGGTGACGAGCGCAAGCGGCGGGAGCGTCGAGACGCAGGCCATCAAGACGGCGACGCCGGAGTACAGCAGGATGAGCATGCGGATGCCGCCCAGCCGGTCGGCCAGCCAACCGCCGATCGGGCGGAAGAAGCTGCCGGCGATAACGCAGATCGTCGTGAAATCCGCCGCACGGACCGCGGTGAGGCCGTATTGCGTGTTGAAGAAAATGGTCAAGTAGGTCGACATGCCGACGAACCCCCCGAAGGTGACGCTGTAAAACAGGCAGAACAGCCAGGTGTCGCGTTTGCCGAGCAGTCGGCCGTAATCGGTCAAGGTAGCGGGAGCGGGCTGGGTCGGGCTGTCCTTGGCGAAAATCGTGAACAGGACGAAAACGATCGAGATCGGGATCAGAGCGAAGCCGAAGACGACGTGCCAATCTCCGTAATAGGTGGCGATGCGGTTCGCGAACAGCGTCGCGAATACCGTGCCGCTGTTGCCGGCGCCGGCGATGCCCATCGCCAGGCCTTGATATTGCGGGGGATACCAGCGGCTGGCCAGCGGCAGCGCGGCCGCGAAGCTGGCTCCAGCGATGCCGAGCAGCAGCGCGACGAGGTAGAGGTTGTTCAGGCTATGGGAGAACTGCCAGGCCCAGATCAAGGTGGCGATCGTGAGCAACATGCCGATTTGGCCGGTGCGTTTCGGACCGATTTTGTCCGTTAAGTAACCTAACACGAGTCGCAGAATCGATCCTCCGAGCGTAGGCAGCGCGACCAAGTTGGCTTTCTGCGATGCGGTCATGTCGAAGTCGTTCATGATGATGACGGCGAGCGGACCGAGCATGACCCAAACCATGAAGCTGACGTCGAAGTACAGGAACGCGCTGATCAAAGAAGGCTTGTGCCCGGCTTGCCAAAATCCTTTTCCATGCATGGCGATTCTCCTCTCCCTTTGTGGCGGTGCGGGGTTTGAAAACGGTTTTCTGCAATCGAAAAAGCCGGAGCGGTCGAACGGGTCGACGGCTTCCGGCTTCGTTGCCAAGGGGGCACTCCATTGTGCTCCAAACGTATGCGGTTGTGCGAGCGAGTGTCCTTGTGCTTGTAAAGCGATTATATCGGGAAGTCATGGATGCGTCAATATACATTACACAAAAATGTGCAACCAGAATTTTTGTTGTTATTTGTGTAATGTATTCTTACAAAATTTTCAGAAAAGCGTCAGTTGAACGGGGCCGTCATCCGCTGGAGAGAGGGCCGAGGCGTTCGGAACGTCGGCTGCGGGTTTCGGCGAGCGGATCGCGGCGAGTTCTTGGGAGCGCAGGCCTCGGGCTTGGATTTGCCGGCGGATCCATTCGAGCTTGGGTTTTCGGTACGCTTCGGGAACGTAAGCCGCCCGCCAATACAACCGTCCATATGCTTTGACGTGCTCGGGGTACGCCTCTTGGAGCGTTTGGAAAAACCAGCTTTTGACCTCCGGGGTGGAGAGGCGGAGATAGGAGGGGCTGACGAATGCGGCGTCCGCCTGCTGGCATGCGTCCAGCAAGCCCTCGACGGCTTCTTCTCCATCCGAGATATAGGGAAGGATCGGCGCCATGAAGACGCCGGCTTTGATTCCGGCCTCGTTCAATCTCCTCACCGCGTCCAGGCGGAGTCGGGGAGCCGGGGTGGAGGGTTCGAAATTTCGCCAGACGTCGGGGTCCAGCATATGCAAGCTGATGTTGACCGACGAACCGGGGATCCGCTGCAGCAAGTCCAGGTCGCGGAGCACGAGCGGGGACCGCGTCGTAATGCTGGCCGGAACGCCGAATTCCGCCAGCGTCTCCAGGCAGCCGCGGGTGAGCCGGGCTTTGCCTTCGAGCTGTTGGTACGGATCTGTCGCGGTGCCGATCGCCACGTAAGCCGGCAGTCGCCCCCGCATTCGCCGCAATTGCGCGCGCAGCACGTCCGGGGCGTCCTGCTTCCAGAAGATATGCTTCTGGAACGCGTCATCCGCCGATTCGCCCATGTAAGCGTGCGTGCTCCGGGCGTAGCAAAAACTGCAGCCATGCTGGCAGCCCCGGTAAGGGTTGATCGACCAGTCGAACGGCATGGAGGGGGCTTTGACGGGATTCAGCACCGTTTTGGGGCGGATCGGTTCATAGGTCGTCGGATTCATCGGATTCCTCCGGGTTGGGATGTGATATAACGGGAACGTTTGTTCCCTTTATTATATGCTTGATCCGGAGAAGCCGCAATGGAAACGGGTGGAGGCAGGGGGTTATGGAAGCGGGATTGTGCGGAATAGTGGATGAGATCTGTTATTTCGGCGGAGGAACGGGATACGAAAATCAGCCCCCGCATCACCGCAGGGGCTGATTCTAAGCCGGCAGGGACAACGTCAGCACGCAACCGGCGGGAGTCGTGTCGAGGCGCAGCTCGCCGCCGAGTCTGGACACCCGGTCCATTACGGCGCTGAGGCTGAGGCCGGGTTCGCTGGAGGGCAGCTTGGCGTCGCTCGACAAGCGCAAGCGAACGGTGCCGGACCCGGCGCTCAGCTGGAACCGGAAACGGCGCGCCGAGCCGAGTTTGATTCCGTTGGTCAATCCCTCCTGCAGCGTCCGGAACAGGATTCGCTTCTGCGCGGCCGACAGCGAATCGGGGAGCGCTTCGATCCGGCTCTCCACGATGCAGCCCGTCGTTTGCTCGGTTTCGCGGATCAGCGCGCCCAGGGCGCCGTGAAGGTCGAAATGGCCGGAGTCTTCGCGCAGCAGCCGCACGGAATGCCGGATATCCTCCAAACCTTGCCGGGCCAGTTCCTGGGATGCCGCGAGCTTCTCCTCGGCTTGCGGACGATCCAGCGGCAGCAGCCGGCGGGCCGCCTCCAACTGGATAATCGCCGCCGACAGCGTATGGCCGACCGCGTCGTGGATGGCGCCGGTGACGCGGTGCCGTTCTTCCAGCATCAAGGCTTCCGCCATCGCTTCCGCGGATTCCCGCTGGGACGCGGCGAGATGCTCGTTGGCGGCCTCCAGCTGCCGGTTGCTGGCGATGATTTCCGCCGTTCTCTTTTCCACCAGCCGCTCCAAGGAACGGTTGACTTCGTTCAATTGCCGGTGCATGGCGGTGTAGCGGTGGATGATGATCCGGATTAAACAGACGGCGAACGCGAACAATCCCAAATAGATCAAATCCTCGGGAAGCCGATCGAGGAAGGCGCGCAGCGCGGGCCAGCCTTCATAGACGCCGGGCGGGAGCCAGTAACGGATGACGTGCACGAAGCCGATGGCCACCAGGGAGGTGAATCCGGCCATGACCCATATGGATTCCAGATCGTTGCGGGTCCGGTAGGCTTTCCAGATGACCCAGTAGGACTGGACGAAAACCGCGAGGAAGACGGGCGTGTATAAATATGAAATCCAGAACGTATAGAATTGCTGGCTGGCCACCGCTCCGATCGTGGCCATGACGCAGAAGACGAAGACGAATCTCCGCATCCAGCGTACGGATCGCCCGCCGATGCCGATGAATACCTGCTCCAGCGCGCCGATGACCGCCAGGGTCCCCCAAGGCATGGCGGTTTCCTGCAGGGAGCTTGCCCAGGGATTGTCCCACAGGAATCCGATCACCTGATTTCCCGCGAGCGATCCGTATCCGCCGGAAACGGCCAGCAGAGAGAAATACAAGTAGATCCGATCCCGTTGGGACGCGAACAGCCCAAGGGAGACCAGCCCGCCGAAAATCAGCAGCAGGCCGAGGATGACGTTGTCCAGGTCCTTGAACAGAATCCGGCTGACGAAGGAGGATTTCTCCCCGAGCTCGAGCTCCGGCGCAGCGGGATTGTACAACCCGTTCCGCATCAGGATATCGACTTGAGCGGGAACGGGCGACGGCAGAGGGGCCATGTACCAGTAAAATCCGTTGTTGACGCGGATCCCTTTGCGGGCGGGATCGTTCTCGAAGAGTACCTTGCCGTCGTCCAGCATGACGCGGTTGCCGCCGGCATGCAGCATGAAAAGGACGGGGTCCTTCCAATCGGTTCCGGGAAGGGGGACGCGCAGCCAAAAGAAGGGGTATTCGGTGCCCACCGGCGCCGAATACGCGCTCCAGCCTTCCGCCGGCGGCGCCGGTTCGTCCCAGGACGCGGCCGGGGCCCACTGCCACCCGGCGGTGTCCAGAACCTCGGCTTCGCTCTCGCGTTCGCCCGAGCCGATAGCCCATCCGGCCGCCAGCAATAGCAGCAGGATAACGGTGAATATGCGGATGAAAGGACCATGCCGATTCAGAAAACTCATCGAAAATTTCTCTCTCCCTAAGGCAAGACTCGGATTCTCGGTTCATCGTACGGCAGCGACAGCAGGAGCACGCAGCCGGGGTGGCCCGGCTCGACGGACATGACGCCGCCCAACTGGGCAACCCGTTCGGACATGGCTTTCAGCCCGAAGCCGAACGAGGAAGGCGCATAGGTTACCCCGTCGGACTCCAGCCGGAACAGAAGAATCGGGCTGCTGACGGTCAGGGAGAACGAGAACCTGGTGCTGCCGCCATGACGCAGCGCGTTCGTGATTCCTTCCTGCAGCGCTTGATACAGTACGCGTTTCTGCAAGGTGGAGAGAGTCTCCGGCAACGGATCGATCCGGACAACGAACTTGGCTTCGGTGGTCCGCTCGGTCTCGCCGATCAAGCCGATCATGGCATCCGCCAAATCGTAACGGGGCGTATCGTGCCGCAGCAGGCGGACGGACTGGCGGATTTCCTCCAGCCCCCGCCGGATCAACTCCTGGGAAGCGGTCAGCTTGTCCATCGCGAGCCGGGGGTCCCGGTCCAGCAACCGTTTGGCGGCTTCCAACTGGACGATCGTCGCGGTCAGCGCATGCCCGACCGTATCGTGAATGTTGCCCGTGATCCGGTTCCGCTCTTCCAGCACCATCGACGACGCGATCGTCTCCGCCGTCTCCCGCGTCGATTCCTCCAGCCGGGATCTGGATTCCTGCAGTTGACGCGTCCTTTCCTCAAGTTCGGAGGTGCGCAAACGCACGCTGTTTTCGAGAAATTCCCCGATGTGCCGCAGCCGCTTCTCCATGACGCCGAACCGGTACAGGATGACCCGGATCAGGCAGATCAAGAACAGGAACAGGCCGACCGAGAGCAGGTCGAAAGGAAACCGGCCGAGCGCCGGAAAGATCTGCCGCATGCTTTCGAACCAGGAGGGAAGATAGGTCCGGATCACGTGAAGCAAGGCGAAAAACACGACGATGACGAAGCCGGAGAGCATCCAGACGGAATCCGGCTCCCGGCTTTTGCGGTAGGCGCTTCTGAGCGTCTGGAACATGACGCCGGCCGTCACGAGAAACAGCAAGAACAGCGGATATCCGAACAGCCACCCGAAACGGGAGGGGTCCAGCAGGAGCGAGACGAGGAGCAATACCCCGGACGCCGCGAGCAGCGTGCGTCGGATCAACGTCAGCATTCTCGCGTTCGGGGACGGGAACACCCCGTCCAGCATGCCGACGAATGCGTAGACGCCGAACGGGAAAGCCGCGAAATCCAAATAACCGAGCCAAGGCTGGTCCCATACGACCTGAAGCAGGTAATTCCGCACCAAGGAAGCGTAGAAGCCGCTGAACGACAGAAGGGCGAAATACAGCTGGAGCCGGCTTCGCCGCTTGAGGTACAGTCCCAACGCGGTGCAGGCGGTCAGCAGGAATAAGGCGGCCAGCACGAAGCTGTACAGGTCTTTGCGAAGCAGCTCGATATAGAAGTCGCTCTTGCTTACCGTGCGGATCCATGGAGCGGCCCGCGGAGACCCGCGGTTGTCCGCGAGCAGATACACTTCCCGCGGAACGGGATCCGGAAGCGGCGCCAGGTTCCAATGGGTAAACAGGTTCAATCGCTGTCCCGTGGCCGCGGGATCGTACGAGTAGAGCAGACGGTGTTGATCCCGCACCTGGACGGACACCATGTTCATGATCCATAGTTGGGCGTCCCGCGGAGGGTCGGTCGGCAGCGGAATCCGCAGCCAAAAGTAGCGGGACCGATTATGCAGATCTTCGGAGGAAGAATAGGGAGTCCATCCGGAGGAAGGGGGAGCGGATTCTTCGAAAGACGCGGCGGGAGCCCATTGCCAGCCGGAACGGTCCGGCTCTTGGACCGGGAAGCCTCGGTTAAGCGAAGAAAGCCCCCAGCCGATCAGCGCGACGAGCGCGGTCAGGAGGGCGATCGTCCGTATCAACGGCCAATGGGCGAGCCAGCCTCTGCGATCCACTGCGGTTCCTCCCCGGAGTTCGACAAACTTCGTCTTTCCATTGTACCGGGGATGTCGGCGGGTTCACAGTGACTGCCGTCATATGACTGTCATGTCTTTGAGCCAGATGACCGCCTGGGTGCGGTCGTTCGTTCCGATTTTGTCGTAGATGGCGCTGATGTAGTTTTTGACCGTGCCTTCGCTCATGAACAGCACCTGCGCGATCTCCCGGTTGGTCCGGCCCTCTACCATGAGGGAGATGATGCTCATCTCCCGCTCGGTGAACTTCAGCTCGGACGCCCTGCCGTCGCCGGCGAACCTGGGCCTGGAGGCGGGCTCGGCATGGGAGGAGAGTCGGGCCGCCAGCTTGACCGCGATGGAAGAAGGAAGCATGATCTCCCCCCGGGCCGCGTCGCGGATCGCTTGGAGGAGCTTGTCCGTCGGGATGTCCTTGAGCAGAAAGCCGACGGCGCCGTTCATCAGCGCTTCCAGGATGTATTCGTCCTCGTCGAAGGTCGTCAGAACCAGAACCTTCGCGTCCGGCAGCTTCTCCCGGATCTGCTTGACCGCTTCGATTCCGTTCATGACCGGCATCCGGATGTCCATCAGCACGAGATCGGGACGGTGCTCCCAGGCGAGGCGGCAGGCTTCTTCGCCGTTCTCGGCCGCCGCCACGACTTCGATGTCGTCCTCCAGCTGGAGAATCGTCTGCAGACCGTCCCTCATTAACGTTTGGTCGTCGGCAATCAATACCCGAAGCATGAGCGTCCCCCCTTTTCTATCCATTATAAGGCATTGGTCCCATCGAGGCATGAAGCTTTCGACGGATTCTGTGAATATTCGTGACTTCCTGCCTGACGCGTGTCACTGGTCATATGACGCGGGACTCCCTTACGATAGGACTAGTTACGAGGCCGCAACGCCGGTCTCCGCAGATTCGGAAAGGAAGTGCCGGGAACATGATTATCATGAGAACGAGCGAGTGCAGACCGGGAATGAAGCTGGGCCGCTCCATTTATACGGAACAAGGACACGTGCTGGCGGGCCGGGGGTTCACTTTGACGGATCACGCCATCCAAAAGCTTCACCAGATGGGGCTGCCGTTCCTGCATATCGAAGAGCAGGGAACGGAGGATATCGCGCCGGATCAAGCGATCCGCGACGAGACGCTGATCGTTTTGCACGGAGCGCTGACGCACGTCATGGACGAGCTGGCGGACGGACCGAAGGAAACGTTGTCGCCGACGGTCGTTCGGTTCTGCTACGATTCCGCCAAAATGATGATCGACGACCTGCGCATGCGGCGCAACCATCTTTGCCTGCCCGTTCATCTCAGCACCATGGTGACGGACGGGGACAAGCAGCATTTTCTGGAGCACGCCTTGAACGTAGGCGTATGCGCGACGAAGCTGGGACTCGAGGAAGGACTCGCCGGGGAAGAGCTTCAAGCGTTCGCCATGGGGGCCATGCTGCATGACGTCGGGCGCCTGCTGGTTCCCGGAGGCCTGGGCGATCCGGACGAGAACGGGCCAGGGGAAGCCGGAAACCATGCCGAAATGGGATTCCGCCTGCTGAGGGACAGCGGATTTCCGACGCTGACGTCCCAATGCGCGCTGCTCCACCACGAACGGGTAGACGGCAGCGGATACCCGTTCGGGCTCAAGGGCAACCGGATCCATTCCCTGATCCAGTGGGTCAGCATTTTCGATTTGTTCGATACGCTTGTCAACGGGCGCAACGGCCGGGCTTCGATGCTGCCGCATGAAGCCTTGGAATACCTGTACGGCTATGCCGGAACCTTGTTCGACATGGAAAAGATATGCCGGCTGCGGGACAGCCTGGCGCTCTTCCCGAGGGGCACCACCGTCCAGCTCAGCTCCGGGGAGATCGGCGTCGTGTCCGGTTTCCATGAGGACAGCAAGCAGCGCCCGATCGTGCGGGTCATCCGCAACGAGCATGGAGCGGTTCTGGACCGTCCGTACGAGGTCGACCTCAAGCGCCAGCTTCACTTGATGATCAGCGGCTTCGGCGGATCGAGGCCGGCGGACGGCGGGATGCTGCCCCCGAGCCAAGGCGAAGCCCGGGAAAGCCGCAGCAATCAAGTGTTCCACGTGGTCTGATCATCCAGAAAAAACCAGCCGTTTTGTTCTTGACTTTTTATCGCGAAATCATTATTCTATAAAAGTGTCTTGCTGATGTAGCTCAGCTGGTAGAGCAACGCATTCGTAATGCGTGGGTCGGGGGTTCGAGTCCCTTCATCAGCACCACTTTATACAATACTGAACAACGCGATCCTCGGGTCGCGTTTTTTTGTTGTTTCCATAAGGCGAAAAAAATGGTAATCTGCATTCGACAAAATTCGAGAGGATGTCCCCCATGCGCTTAGCTTCCCCGCGCCTTACTTCCATGCCTCGCAAAGTTTCCGTTTTCGTGCTTGTCCTGCTCGCGATACTAGCTCTGTTGCCGGCAGCCGCGAATGCGGCCGCGGCTTCCAAATTCATCGACATCGCCAAATGGAATCACCCGACGAAAGCCGTTCTGTCGGCGAATAAAGTCAAACTCAAGCAGCTGAAGCAAGTGAACGGAAGTTATCTCATGTACTACGTCACGCTGCCGAACCCTTCGCCTCTGCAAGAGAAAAGCAAATTCGAAGCCTTCATCGGCAAGATGGCCAAAGCGAACGCCTACAATCCGTTCGAAATGTGGGACGGGGCGAAAAGCGTGAAGGTCACGACCGACAAGGCCGGCAAGAAGGTCAAAGCTATCGCTTACGCCAATATGGGCACGTACTTCAAGGCGGTCTACGCCACGCCTGCGACCGCATCGGCGGCCGGCCTGCATCCCGTGCCGGTCCGCGAGATCGACCCCGCCGTCGCCGGACGGGTGCTGGAATTGCTCGCGCACCCGGAGGACTATGGCGATGCGGATTGGCAAAACGGCCTTTTTCCGGGGGGTTACGGGGAAATTATCGTATCCGATCGATTCGACGGGCCGGCGGTCGGCGGTTTGAAGCTAGGAGACTCCATGGATCGGGTTTACGAAGAGCTTGGAGACCCCAGCTTCTACTTTTCCGATACCGACGAAATGTTCTACAGGACGCCGGATCTGTACATCGGGATTCAGGGCAGCGACGCGATCGAGGCCTTCATCCTGGCGCTGCCTCCCGTTCAGCCGTCCGATCCGGACGCGCTGAAGAAGCTGATCGAAGGCGTGAACCGGACGCCGGATCTGAACGACTACTTGTTCGACGATCCGTTCGGACACGCGCTGTTCGGAGATCCCGGCTTCATCCACGGCGGAGGCAGCTACGGGATGAATCCGGCAGGGCTCTACGTCGAACAGTTCGATGACCTTACGATTACCGTTTACAACAATTACGCCGGTCATCTGTATGCCTCGACGGCCCAGTCGAAATACAAGGTTGAATTTCTCGACGAGGACTACGTCATTTCCGGCATGTATTGGAGTTTGCTGGGCCATGAAGATCTGAACGACCGCTTCGCGAAAGAGGGGCTCGAGTCGCCTAAAGGAACGTACAGCGCTTTGTATGACTGGATCAACAGCGATTCCCAATATTTCACGATTCGCACGCTGGACAACAGCCGGCAGGATCTCTACGTTGGCGGAGGGTACGGCGACTTTTTCTGGTTGTCGGACGACACGCTGCTGGCGGCTTCGGCATTCGGCGGCACGGTCGATTTGATCCGCGTAACCGGCGACAGAGACGATGTGCACGACATTTTGCCGGAGATCGAAGGGTTGGAATTGGGAGAAGAAGGGGCGTTCGACATCGGATTGCGCCAGATCGGTACCGGCAAGCTTCAATTGACGCTAGACGATGAAACCTATACCGTGCAATACGCGCAGGATCCGGAAGGCAACTGGCATTTCAAACGGTCAGGGACGGAGTGAAGCCTATGACGGAAGGTTTGGAATCGGCCGCCCAACCGGCGGCTCCGCAAGCGCAAGGCCGGAAGCCGGGCAAACGCGCGATCATGGCGATAACGGCCGGCGTGCTGATCATCCTGCTGGCAGCCGCGGCGTTCTTCTGGCTTCGGCCGCAAGGGCCTTCCCGGTTATATTACCCCAACGGAGCCGTTCAATATGAAGGCCAGTTGAAGGAAGGTTCGCAGGACGGCAAAGGCAAGTCGTACGACCCGGCCGGCAAACGGGAATATGACGGTCTCTGGAAGTCGGGGAAATACGAGGGCGAGGGCATCCTTTACGACTCATCCGGCAACGTTCGGTTCCAGGGCGTGTTCAAGGAAGGAAAGCCCTGGACCGGCAAAGGAAAAGTCGAGGCGGGCACAACGGTCTACGAGGGCGGGCTTCAAAACGGCCAATACGCCGGAACGGGCAAGCTGAGCGTCGGCGGACAGCTGGTCTACGAGGGTCAATTCGCGAATTCCGTTCGGGAAGGGAGCGGCAAGTCGTTCGACAAGGAAGGTCGCCTCGCATATGACGGCCTGTGGCATCAGGATCAATATGAAGGGAAAGGCACTACGTACAAACCGGACGGCGGTGTCGACGCCGAGGGAACGTGGAAAGCAGGCAAGCTGTGGGAAGGACGCCAAGGGTACGTCCTGTACGAGAACGGTATGATCTCCAACCTCAAAGCGGTAAAGGTCGGGTCCAAATGGGGATTCGCCGCGCTGGATGGGACGATCGTCATCAACCCCCAGTTTCAGTGGGTCGGCTCGTTTCAGGAAAATTTGGCCCCCGTCGGCACCGGAACGGATGACCCCCAATGGGGGTTCATCGACCGGGAGGGCAAGTACGTCATCAATCCCCAGTTCAGCTATGCCGGGGAATTCGAGAACGGACTCGCGCTCGCGGCGATCGGCGATTCCGACGGTACTTATAAATACGGCTTCGTGGACAAGAACGGCAAATTCGTCATCAACCCGCAATTCGACTGGGCCGGCGGTTTTAAAGACGGAATTTCCTTCGTGCAGGTCGGAATCGGGGATGAAGCCAGATACGGCTTCATCGATCCTGCCGGAAAATACGTCATCAACCCGAAATTCGGCTATCTTTCGGAATTTTCCGAAGAACTGGCGCTGGCTTACGAACCGGGAGAAAACGGCGAAACGGGGCACTGGGGATATATCGACAAGCAAGGCCAATGGGCCATCGAACCGCAATTCGCGGCGGCTAACGATTTCTCCGAGGGACTGGCGTCGGTCGGACTCGAAAGCGACGACGGATTTCCCGTATACGGCGTGATCGACAAGCAAGGACGATATATCGTGAACCCGCAGTATCGCGCCATCGGAATGTATAAGGAAGGCTTGGCATCATACGCGATCGCCGACGGCGACCAATACCGGTACGGATTTCTGGATCCGAACGGGCAGGAAGTCATCAAAGCCCAGTTTGCGTCCGCCTATTTATTCTCCGAGGGATTGGCTTCGGCCGCCATCCAGCGCGGCGACCGTTGGCTGATCGGATATATCGATAAGCAGGGGAAATGGGCGATCGAGCCCCAATTCGAGTACGGAGCGGATTTTTCGGGCGGCTATGCGGTCGTAGCGGTCGGGGGTAAATACGGCCTGATCGACAAAACCGGCAAGTACGCGTTGAATCCGAAATACGGGAGCGTGTCCAACGTAAACGACGGCTTGGTCGCCATTGGCGAAGGCAAGTCGTACGAGTCCCAGAAATACGGCTATGCCGCGCTGGATGGGACGCTCGTCGTTCCTCCGCAATTCGACGGGCTGTCCGAATTCCAATACGAGGAATACGGGGATTAACGACAAGGGCCGGATCCGTGAACAACGGGTCCGGCCTTTTTCCTTATGGCTGCTTAAACCGACATAACGCGGTCCGGGCGGAGCATGTAGCGGTGGAACAACCATTCCGCGATGCCCACGATCGCCGAGATCAGCACGATTTCCCAGAAATTCAGAGTCAAGTTAAGAATGGAGCCGACGATCCACAAGTACACGGCCGACATTAACGCGTCCGCGACCGTCGCCGTGGCGTTGTTGGAGAGCCGAAGGATGAGCTGGTCTCCGGCAAACCAGGATACGACCGCGAACAGCAGCGAGACGATGACGGCGTTCGTTAACGAGATGTTGGAATACCAGTACAGCAGTAAGGACAGAACCGCGCCGGTCATCACCAATTTGGCGAGAAATTTCAGGATCATGTCCCAGGTCTCCTTTGAAGTCGGATTCTCGCTGCAGCTTGTCGAACTTATGATAGCCACGGACGTGCCGCGTTATTCGGCGCCGTATGTGGTTCCGGTTATGGTATGTCCTTTCCGAGTTTTGCCGACGGGGAGATCGCATAGTTGACCCTGACGGGGGAACCTTAAGCGAGGATCAAAAAATCGTTCAAAAGGTGGGTACAACAGTGAAAAAGCGGATCAGCAGCGGTTTATTGGTCGCAAGCGTATCTCTGATGTTGTCGGTGCCGGCCTTTGCACAGGGAACGACGGGAATGGGGACGACGGGCGCGAACGGGACGACCGGCGCGGGAACTTATAATGCGACTGGCGTCGGAACGACCGCCACGAATACGGGGACGTACGGAACCGGCACTTTCGGCACGAACACCTACAGCACGTATGCCGGCACCGGCACCACGACGGGGACCGGCACGACCGGGGTCGGCACCGGAACGTTCGGGGCTCGCGCGTTCAACAATAACAATAACGGGCTGATGGGCGGTACCCGTTACGGCACGAACAACTACACGGGTTACAACACGAACAACACGAACGGCAACTACCGCACCGCGGCGGCGAACAACAACGACTATGACTGGGGCTGGTTGGGTCTGCTCGGCCTGATCGGACTCGCCGGCATGGCCCGCAACCGCAACCCGCAGAATAACCGTTAATTCCAATTCGCGTCAGGGAATAAAGGCGCCCTCCAACCGGCCGGATATGGCACGAAGGAGGGCGCTCTTATGCGCGGTTTAGGATTCCGGGCTCATGGCCATTTTGGACGCGCTTCTCCCGGGGCTGAATTTGAGGGCCTCTTCCCATAGGATTTGGGCGAAGATCCGGCGGCGGATCTGTTCCAATCGCCGGAGCGCCAGCGGAATCGTAACGCCGAACCGCTCGGCCAACAGCTCGGCTCCTTCTTCCAAATGGTCCGGAATCGCCATCCCCATCAACATGGAGGCCGGGATCGCCCCGTAAAGGACGAACCGGTTGGCTTCGGCCTCCTGGACTTCGCAGAACGATTTCGGCATCAGCGTCTGGTTTCCGGCATGGCGCAGAACATGGCAGAGTTCGTGGAGGAAATCTTCCCACTGTTCCCTGGCGTTCAGCCGCTTGTCGATCAAGACGGAACGCATGCCCATGTATTCGAGCGCCCGGCTGGTCTCGTCCAAGTAGTGAACCCATACGTTCAACCTGGAAGCCACTTCGTCAACGTTCAGTTGGGAGGGTTCGCGTATGCCGGCTTTTCTCCACAATTGGTCCGTCCACTGTTCAAGTGCCGTCGGTACATAATTCAGAATCAATTCATTCACCCGCCTAGGGGAATATATGTTCGCATGAGAGGCGAAAAAGAAAGGCCCGCCCGGGCCCCGCCGTATTTCAAGATTCTCCCTGCCGGTCGCCCGGCTTCCGGCCTTGTTCCTTCTCCTGAATAAACGCCCAGAACCGCCGCATCTCCTCTTTGCGGGCTTCCGGAGCAGCCAAGTACTCTTTGAAAAACACGCCATGTTCCGGATTCTGGATGAATGCTTCGAAAGCCGAGTGCGCGGATTGGTCGCGGTTCGCCGAAGCATCGTCCGATCGGCCTAACAAATAATCGGCAGTCGTATGGTAGTACTCGGCAAATCGGCTCAGCATGCCCGGATCCGGCTTGCGGTCGCCGGATTCGTATCTCGAGAGTTGGACATTGCTGATCCCGAGTTCTCTGGCGGCGTCCAACTGGGTTTTGCCGAATTTCTCCCTCCGCTCGCGGAGGCGATCGCCAAGCGTCATGGGGATCTTCCTTCGTATTATGGTTGTCCTTAGTATACCACAATTGACGAAACGGTAAAAGCATAGTTTGCCAAAACGGAAAAATTCTTGTTGACTAGGTGCCTATGTCGGCTTAAGATAGAGTAACAAATTGCCAATTCGGTAATTCAATCAGTGGTTCAGCACGTAGAAAAGCGGGCTGTCTGAATAGGATTCTGCAGATTGTTTACCAAATTGGCAAAATTGTTGGAGGGGAGATGGGGAAGTTGAACGGTTATCGCATCACGGATTTGGGGGAAGCCACATTGGACAATTACGCAGCGACGCGCAGATCGCTCTTGCGGACGGCCGACGATTTGACGGTGCGGATCGCGTCCCTCGAGCCGGCGCGGACGATGGAGCAGCTGAACCGCCTCTTGGCTCTGGAACAGGAACGCCGGATCGTCATCGAAATGATTTCGAGCTGCTCTTACGTTATCGAGTGGTTGGAAAAGGGAAAGATGCCGGGAAACCGAAGGGGCATTGAGAGAAGGGCGGGTTATCAGCGCGAGGTGCTCATGGATGCGGATCGGATCGCAGTTCTTAGGGAATCCGCCGGGAAGGCCGGTTCGAGTCCGTCTTGCGGCGAGGAAACCCGGAGTCAAGTGGACCGGGTGCTTCGGATCCTGACCGAGCGGGAGCGGGATTGCTTCGTTCTCGCTCATGGGGAAGGGTTCACGTTCGCCGAAATCGCCGATTTTCTGGGGATCAGCAAATCCAGCGTCGGCACTTACATGACCCGGGCGAGCCGGAAAATCGCTTTGTACGTCGGGCGTGCGGGGAAACGGGCAGGGTGATGTCATACGGTTGCCACTTAAGGATGCAAGGCACTTTCGGGGACTGGGAGGTGAAAGGATGCGCGAGGCGATTCGGCAGCGTTTGATTCAATCGATCCCTTCGGTAAACGGGCAAGTGCTCGATCTCTCCCATGAACCGGAGGCGGCCGCGAAGCCTTATCTGTTGCTCATTCAAGGCTCGGATACGCAGGGATACGGCTGGCTCGGGATTCGAAGGAAGTACGAGGTTTGGATTTACGCCGGTTACGACGCCGGATTCGGCGAAGTGGACCTGTTGGCCGAGTCGGTCGTCCAAGCGCTGGACGGATGCACCTTACAGGAGGAATCGACGGGGACCGCATTCGTATGCCGGTACGACCGATCGGTCCACGGGGACAGGCGGAATGAAGTCCGGGCAGCCGTGGCGAGAGGGCTGCGGTTCTCGGTATGGGGACTCCCGAAGCCCGGAGAATCGACGGCTCACGCCGGCGACAGTTGGCTGGCCGCGTTAGGCGATCGGTCGGCGGCTTGGCTGGGAAGCGGGTGGCAAGTTCGGCTCGGGACGTGGTCCGCCGATCTCGCCAGGCCGTCGGTTCTATGGAGGATTCAGAACGTGGAAACGGGAGCGGCGAACTCCTCTTTCTATGAACTGAAGAAAAGGGTGATCGGCCATTTCGCGGCTGACACGCCAGCCGAAGAGGCGGCTGCCGTCTGCGAGGTCGCGGAACGGCTGCAAGCCGAGCGAAAGATCCCGTTGGCTTCCGAGCCCGGCGTGTATCTGACCGTGGAGAATTTTCAAGCGGATCTGTCCGTTGACGGACTGACGGCCGGGCAAGCCGCGGTCACGCTGTCGCGGCGGATGCGTCGGGCGTCGGAGACGGCGCCGCTGATGCGGCAAGTGAGCATTTATCCCGAAGAAATCGAGAGGTGATCGTTCGGATGGCGGGCAAAAAGAAGGAAAGCCGATCCGAGAAATACGGACGGGAGCTGTTGGTCGGCCAAGCGGAGGCGCTGTTCGGCGTGAAGCCGGAAACGGCGGCCGGAGCGCTGCACGATCGGCATGGCGCGGAATTCACTTTGGACGAAGCCCGGAGCTTCGTGTCCCAATTCATGAAACGGAAGGTGATGTGACATGGCGGGAGGAACCTGGAGCCAGACGGACAAGCCGGTATTGCCCGGCTTTTACATGGCGTTTCAAGCGGCGGCCGCGGCGGCCGTGCAGCCGGGAGCGAGAGGAACGGTAGCGATTCCGGTAAGGGCGCACTGGGGGCCGGTCCGGCAATTCGCCGAAATCGCGGACGAAGCGGGTTTGATCGATGCTTATACGCAAGAAGGCGGAGGAGGGGCTTCGGCATACACGGCCGTGAGATTGGCTTTGCTCGGCGGGGCCAGGAAGGTGCTGGCATACCGTCTCGCGGACGGAAGCGAAGCGGCGGCGATCGGCACGCTGCAGGATACCGCCGAGTCTCCGGCTGAAGTGCTGAAGATTACGGCCAAATACCCTGGCGAGCGGGGCAACGCATTCCAGACGCGGCGAAAAAAGACTTGAAGCTGTACGAAGGCACGACGCTGCTTCGTACGTTCACGTTCCCGGGCGGATCGATCCAACAAGCCGCCGATGCGGTGAACGGCGATTCCGGCAACGTATGGATCGAAGCCGTCAAGCTGGCGGAAGGAAACGGAGCGCTCGCCAACGCGGCGGGAACCGCGTTGGCCGGCGGCCAATCGGGCATCTCCGGGCTGACGAACGCCGATTACGTCGAAGCATTCTCCGCTTTCGAGACGCGGGAATTCGACGCGTTCGCGCTTGACGGTCTGTCGGACGCGCCGTTGCAGACCAGCCTGGCGGCATGGATCGCGAGAATCCGCGACGAAGGCAAAGGCGTCATCGCCGTCGTCGGCGGAAGCGCCGCCGACGATACGGCGGCCGATGCCGTGAGCAAAGCCGTATCGCGAAGCGCGGGCTTCGACCATGAAGGCATCGTAAACGTGGGCACCGGGGCGATCCTGGACGGGACAAGCTTCAGCTCCGCGCAATTGGCCGCCTACGTGGCCGGTCTGATCGCCGGCAAAGGGCTGAACGGATCGGTTACGTATGCTTCCGCGCCCTTCGACGACGTGACCCGCCGTTGGACGCGCGCCGAACAAGAGCAGGCCGTTCGCTCCGGCGTTTTCCTGCTCATCCATGACGGCCGTCAAGTCAAAGCGCTGCGGGGAATCAACAGTTTGATCAGGCCCCGCGCCGAGCAGAACAACGCCTGGAAGAAGATCCGCACCATCCGCGTGATGGACAGCATCAATGCCGACTTGCAGCGAACGGCGGAGGAACAATACATCGGCAAAGTCAACAACACGGAAGAGGGGCGTCTCGCCCTCATCGGCGCCTGCAAGCAGTACATGTCGACGTTGGCGCAGACCGGCGTGATCGAAGCGGACGGTTATGACGTAGCGGTCGATCCCGATCAGACGCCCGAGCCGGATCAGGTTTTTCTCCGGTGGGAAGCGCGGCTGACGGATGTCATGGAACAAATTTTCAGCACCTTCGTGGTGCGTTAAGGAGGACGAGGACATGATGGATCCGACCCGGGCGATTCTGGGGACTTACGGGCAAGTGTTCATCGACGGGGTATGGCAGACGAACATCAACAAGCTCGAAGCGTCCGTCGAGGTGGAGAAGCGGGAGCTGAAGCTCTCCGGCAGGGAGTGGACGACGCATAAGCTGGGGGCGAAGAAAGGCACGGGAACGATGAGCGGCTACAAGGTGACCAGCGACATGATCTCGCGCGGCTTCGCCAAATTCGAAATCATCAATAAGCTGTCCGATCCGGAAGCGTACGGCTTCGAACGCATCCGCCTGATGAACTGCGTCGCCGACAAAATCCAGCTGGCCAACTGGACGGCCGGCGAGGAAGTGGCGGAAGAAACGGCGTTTACGTTCGAGGGCTACGAGCTGCTCGATCCGATCGTAGCCGGCTGATTACGAAGGAGGGATCACGCGTGGAAATGGAGTCTCTGACCGAAGAGCAGGTGCTGCAGCGGCTGCTGGACGCGGACGCCGTGCCGGAGCGCACGGTCCGGCTGGAGCGCCTGAACATCCCGGTCCGCTTGCGCGGACTGACCGGCAAGCAGGTGTTCAGCATCCGGGAGCGCTGCACGGAGCGTAAAGAGCGGCGCGGCCAGGTGACGGAACGCCTGGACGAAGAGCTGTTTAACGTGTCGCTGATCGCGGCTTCGACCGTCACCCCGAACTGGGGGGATTCGAAGCTGCTGGCCAAGTACGGCGCGAGCGGGCCGGAGGAAGTGATCAAGCGGCTGCTGCTGGCGGGCGAACTGTCGGCCATGGGCGACGTCGTGCTCGATCTGTCCGGTTTCAATACGGAGCTCGAAGACGTAAAAAACTGATCCGATCCGGGGCGCTCGCCGGCATGCTGCATGCCATGTGGGTCCGCCATCACCTGCGCCCCGGAGCGTTCTGGCTGCTCCCCCGGGGGGAGCAGCTGTTCCTGATGGCGAGCATGGAGCTCGAGTGGGAGGCCGAAGCCGAACGGGCGCAGGCCGGGCGGAAGGGAGGTTGAGGACGTGGCGGGGGAAGTCATTTCGCACGTGGATTTCGTAATCGATGCCGACGGAATATCAAATACTACACAATCATTCCAGACGTTGGAACGATACCTGGCAAGAATAGAACGGCGTTATCAGCAACTGGGACTCATGCAGATTCGGTCAATAACATGGTTCGGTGAGAGAACAAGTCAAACCTTCGACACATTAATCCTAAAACTTACCACCAGTGTTGAAAAGTTTAGATTAATAGGTGCCAATTCGGGAAGGGTATTTTCGGATGCATTTTCAAATGCCTTTGATATTACCAACCTAATGACAAAAGTAACATCTGGAACAAATGAGCCAACTAGCAGAATTGATATTCCAAATGGTTATGGATTCTCAGACATCAGTTCAAATGATCGAAAAGAAGGAAAATCTATGTTAAAGGGCGGTCAGGTGGCAGAGACGATACCAAAAATGAACGGTTTCGATAAGGCTGGTACTACTGCCGGGGTAGCATTCCTCCAATCGTTTTTAAACGCATTCGATACTTCTATGCTCACTCAAAAAGTTAAAAATTCACTGAATGGCATAACGATTAATCTAAACGTAGAGAACACAGCTAATGCTAATAATGAGTTTTGGACAAGCATTGGAACAAATGCAATTTACGATGCAGCTAAGGGCTTGTTTGGAAAATTATTGAAAGTGCCCAAAGTGCAAGAAATCTGGGGAAAAGGAAAAAAACTATTTTCCGATGAGACTTTTATGAAAAGATTTAAGAATTTCGTAGTCAAGGATACTTTGCCTTTAAAAACAAGTACAGCTACGAGTACTGCTGGTGAAATTGCTTCTATTGAAGCCGCATCGTCTGTCACTCCATACGCTTTGGCTTCTATTCCGTTTATTGTGGGGGGATGGACGATGCTCGAAGAAAGAGCTAAAAATCTTCGAGCAGAAAGGTTTATGAACTCCTTAGAAAATCCAACATATTATCCAAATACTTATCTTTCTCCCCGACCCGAACGATATTGGTACAGTGATATGAAAGATCATTTTTTAAGTACAATTTATGAAAATTTTCCGGGACTTGAACCAAAGCCTAAGCAATATTCACCTGCTTTGAGTGTACAATCACAAACATCACTGGCACCTTCAGTTAATCAACCGCTAAACATTCAAATTGCACCAAATTCAGTTCAATTAAACTTTAAAGATTCAGAGCCAGATTATAAAGCCATCGCAGCTCGGGTAACTCATTATCTTACGATGCAATTACAACAATCATACGAGAATCGCCCCTAGAAAGTAGGTGATGGCGTTGGACATTTCGCTTCGATACCCGAGCGGTGAGGCATTCATCTTCCCGGTCAATCCCGAGGAAATCTCGATCCGGCGGGACAAACAATTCGAGACATTCAATCTGCTGCCGCTGGGTGAGGTGGACGTTCCGCAGCAAGAGAGGGTGAGGGAAATCGCCTTCTCTTCTTTTTTTCCGAAAATCCACGATGACCGATACTGCCAGTGCGGCGGCGAAAGCAACCACCCGGAACCGCAGGCCGCGATGAACCGATTAACGGCGCTCATGAACAGCAAGACGCCGGTCCGGCTGATCATCTCCGACACGGCGGTCAACGTACTGACGTTTCTGACCTCGCACAACTCCACTTTTAAAGGCGGGGAACCTGGGGATACGTATTTCGACGTGACTTTCCGCACCTACCGCGAGATGAAAGTGAAGACTGCCGGAACGCAGGGCCCGTCCGCGCGGCCGGACCCTAAACCGGTGCCGAAAGTGTATACGGTCAAAACCGGGGATACCCTGTGGGCGATTGCCAAGCTGCTGTTAGGTGACGGCGGCAAATGGCGGACGCTTTACGAAAAAAACAAGTCCGTCATCGGACCGGATCCGAACCGTATTCGCCCCGGACAGAAGCTGGTGCTGCCATGAGCTGGGAAATCGTGCTTGCAGGCAAACACGACATCAGCGATTTCGTCGAAGAAATCACGCTGGAAGAGTCGCTCGACGAAATCGCCTGCCGCGCCAATATCCGATTGCTGGCCGCGAATGGTCTGCCGTCGATCGCGCCGGGGCAAGAAATCCGCCTCTCGGATCTTCAAGGCTCGAAGCGGGACCATTTGCTTCATCCCGGCGTCGTATGGGAATGCCGGAGCGACAATGGAGGAACCAAGCATCTGGAGGTAACGGCGTATGACCGGAGCATCTATTTGGCCAAGTCCGAAGACGAGAAGTTGATGCCCGCGGGTCAGACCGCATCCCAGCGGCTTCGGGCTTACGCGAAGGAATGGAACATCCCGGTCGGCAGCGTCGCGGATACCGAAATCAAGCTTTCTCGCAATATCAAACGGGCGCAGTCCATCATGTCCATGATTTTGGAGGATTTGCGGGAGACGGCGGACAAGGGCGGGGGCCTTTTCCGGGTACGTATGACGCCGGAGGGCGTAGGGTTGGTGAAGCTCGGTTCGAACGCCGAGACGTGGGAGTTGGCAACGCCCGAGCAGGTGTCGCAAACGCGGACGTTGGAGGGCGCCGTCACGCAGGTCAAAGTATTGGGTGCCTCTCCGGGCGAGAACAAGCTGTCTCCCGTACTGGCGATCGTTCGGAAAGACACCGACAAGTACGGCACGCTGCAGAAAGTCGTAGACGACTGCAAAATCGAAACGCCCGGCCAAGCCAAAGCCGCCGCTAACAAGCTGCTGCTCGGCTTGCAGGAGTCGTTCGCGGTCACCGCTCCCGACATCCGCACCATCCGGGCGGGCGACCTTGTCCGATTGAACGGGATCGCCCTGCTGGTCACGCGCGTCACGCATCGGCTGGGGGAGCCCGGGCATATGGACTTGGAACTGGCGGCAGCGGAAAAAGTGAGGAGGGATTATTTTGCCTGATCCTTTCAAGAAGTTCGCATCGGTGCTCGAGACCCGTCTGAGCGGCATGGCCGCCAAAGCGGCGTCCGGGCTGCCTTCGGAGCTGGGGACGTTTACCGGATCGGGGCTGAAGCTCGACTCGTTCCCGCACGAAATCCCGGAGTTCCTCGTGGCGGATTGGTCGGCCAAGCTTCATTTTCCGGCATTTTCCTTGATCGGGATGATGACTTCCCCGGTTGATGAGGAGGGTAATCCGCAGGGCGGGGCGGTTCCGGGACCTCGGGCTCGCTTCGATTTCGAGGAGGCGGAAATCGAGGACGTCCAGCTGGATTGGCGGTCCGGGCTGAAGGCCGGGGATCGCGTGCTGGCTGTGCCGGTTAACGGCGGGCAGGAAGCCGTCGTTCTGTGCAAGGTGGTGGGCTCGGGTGGCTGATTTGTTTCCGAGAACGGCAGCTGCGGCGGATCCGGAAGCGGGGACGTCCGAAAATGACGCTTCTGTGGCGTTCGGGCGAAGTTGGCTTTTCGATTTCGATGCCGGGGAGTTCGTGCTGACGCCGACGGGCAAAATCGCCGTTGCCGAAGAGACGGACGCCTGGCTCGAATGGTGCCGGAAGGCGCTTCAGACCGAGCGATACCGCTATTTGATTTACTCCCGCGATTACGGTCAGGAGTACGAAGGACTGATCGGCGGCGGGCTGTCCAGGCCGGCCGTGGAAAGCGAGATTCGGAGGATCACCGTCGAGACGCTGATGACCGATCCGCGGACCGCGAGCGTGGACGGATTCGTTTTCGCGTGGGATGGAGAGCGATGTTCTTTTACGTGCACGATTACGAACGTCCGGGATGAATCCGGGACGATTACGGGAAGCGTGGTGAACGGGTAATGGCGTTGCCGGAATATTTGGCGGACGTGACGGAGGCGGCGATACGCGCTCGCATGCTTGGGCGGGTTCCTTCGGATGTGGACAAGTCGGAGGGCTCGATGATTTGGGATGCATTGTCCCCCGCCGCGTTCGAGCTGTATGGGGCGTCGATATGGGCGCAAGAGGTGCTTCGGCGCGGGTTTGCATCCACGACGTTCGGGCCGTATTTGGATTTGCGCTGCGAGGAACGAGGAATCTCGAGGCGGCCGGCGGTGAAGGCGACGGGATTGGTTACGTTTGCCGGGGCAGCCGATTCGGCGATTCCGAAAGGGACGCTGGTAGCTACGCCTGCGGATGCGCTGACGGCTTCGCCTTCTGTGGAGTTCGAAACCACGGAAGCGGCAGTGATCGGCGAATCGGGCACGGCGGTTGTGCCGGTCGCGGCGGTGGAAGCGGGATTGAGCGGCAATGTCGCGGTTGGCGCGATCAACGTGCTGGTCCATGCGGTTGCCGGGGTGACCGGCGTTACGAACGCGGCGGCTATTAGCGGAGGTTCGGAAGCCGAGAGCGACGAGGCTTTGTTGGCGAGATATTTGGTCAAAGTGCGGCAGCCGGGCACGAGCGGCAACAAGGCGGATTATCTTCAATGGGCGCTAGAGGTGCCTGGTGTCGGCGGAGCGCTGGTTGAGCCGCTGTGGAACGGTCCCGGGACGGTGAAGGTTCATTTGCTGGATACTGAGAAACGGGCTCCAAGCGTTGAAGTTGTAGATGCCGTGCAAGCGTACATCGCACCGGCTGCCGGCGTCGGCGAAGGCAAAGCGCCGATCGGCGCGGACGTTACCGTAGCGGCTGCGGTAGAAGTGCCGATCGACATCAGCGTGGATCTGACATTGGCCAGCGGGGCCAGCCTGAGCGAAGTGCAGGCGTTGTTCGAGGCGGGCGTGAAGGAATATCTCAAGCAGTTGGCGTTTGCCGACTCGTTGGTCCGGACCAGCCGGATCGCCGCGATTTTGCTGGACCTCTCGCCGATCGTCGATTACGCCAATTTGAAGGTCAACGGCGGGGAAAGCAACGTGGAAATGCAGCTGGGCCAAGTCGCGGTACTCGGGACGGTGAGTTTGCATGTTGGCTGAGCTCACTTTGAACAGCGAACACGGCCGGAAGATGATGGGCTATCTGCCCGGATTCTACGCCACGTCCCGGATCATGACCTCCGTTATGGACGCCCAAGGCGACGAGCTGGACAAGTTGGGGAGCGCGCTCGACGATATTTTGGCGCAATACTTCGTTTCGACGGCTAGCTGGGGGCTCGAGATTTGGGAGCGTGAGCTGGGTATCCCCGTGGATCAGGAGAAGCCGGTGGAGCAGCGGCGGGCGGTTGTTCTATCCAAAATTCGCGGAATTGGTACCGTTACAGTCAGTTTAATTAAATCGGTTGCTGAGGCTTTTGATGGAGGAACGGTGGAAGTTACCGCTCAGCCAGAGCAGTATCGCTTTACCGTCAAATTCATTGATACGCTTGGAGTTCCCGCGAATCTGGGTGATCTTTTAGCGGCAATAGAAGAAATTAAACCGGCTCATCTTGCTGTTAAATACGAGTACAAATATTTGCTGATCGATCAGGTACAGGGTATGACTCTCAACGAGGTGCAATCCCATCGACTTTCGGATTTCGCACCGTTTATTCCGGTTATTTAGGGAGGGATCCGATTTATGCCGTCAACTACGCCGAACCTTGGGCTGTTTAAGCGTGATCCGGTTACGGAGGGAAATCAATATTTCAACATCCAGGAGCAGATCAATGATCCGTTGGATGTTATTGACGAGAAGGTCGGCGGCGAATTAGTCGACAAGCCTTCGACTGCCATATCTCTAACTTCTGGCGCCCAGATTATTAACTCCCCGCGCAAGGGCCGCCTCCGCAACGTGAAAATGACGGGGCGGACATTGGTAAACCACGCGGGACGGACGAAGACAGTGACAGGTTGGACACTAACTGGGGCAATTGTTAGCACCGATTCGACGGGTAGCCTATCCGTCACCACGACGAGTACAAACGGATACGTGTCGAAGCTAATGTACGCGGAACAAAACAAATATTACCTTGTTGCGGCAAAAATCAAGCATGGATTAGGCACAAATTCGCAAGTGAATATCGGTGGCCTTATAGGTAGGGCTTGCTGAACAATTGAAAAATGCAGTAGCAGCAAGGATTT
>NZ_JAQZSJ010000009.1 GCF_029360585.1 Cohnella caldifontis
TTGGCGCGAGACTTCGGGCAAATTAGTGGATCACATACGCTATTCCGGGGTTGGTGCGAGACTTCTGGCAAAATAGTGGATCACATACGCTATTCGGGGGTTGGTGCGGGACTTCGGGCAAAATAGCGGATCACATACGCGATGCGGGGGGTGGTGCGCGACTTCGGGCAAAATAGCGGATCACATACGCGATGCGGGGGGTGGTGCGCGACTTCGGGCAAAATAGCGGATCACATACGCGATGCGGGGGGTGGTGCGCGACTTCGGGCAAAATAGCGGATCACATACGCGATGCGGGGGGTGGTGCGCGACTTCGGGCAAAATAGCGGATCACATACGCGATGCGGGGGGTGGTGCGCGACTTCGGGCAAAATAGCGGATCACATACGCTCTTCGGGGGTTGGTGCGAGACTTCGGGCAAAATAGCGGATCACATACGCTATTTGGGGGATGGTGCGAGACTTCGGGCAAAATAGCGGATCACATACGCTATTCGGGGGTTGGTGCGAGACTTCGGGCAAAATAGCGGATCACATACGCTATTCGGGGGTTGGTGCGAGACAACGCGAAGACCCCCGCGTCCGTTATGGAATGCGGGGGGTTTAACATGTCACGCTTGCGGGCGGATATGAATCGGCTACATTCCAATCTCGCTTCTGCTGAGTCCAAGTCTCGTCTCGGCTGCGTCCGGGTCCAGCTTACGCCCGGCTCTGACGATTCCCGGCCTAAGTCCGAGGCTTAGCCCTCCGGGTGGCGGGCGCTTCCAGCGGGTTGTCGGGCCAGTAATGCTTGGGGTAGCGGCCCCGCAGGTCCTTGCGGACCTCGAAATAGGCGCCTTGCCAGAAGCTGGCCAAATCCCGCGTCACCTGCACCGGGCGCTGGGCCGGCGACAGCAGCCGCAAGGTCAGCGGCACCCGACCACCCGCGATCCGCGGCGTGTCGGACTGCCCGAACATCTCCTGCAGACGCACGTCGAGAGCCGGCGCGTCCGGGTCCGAGTAGTCGATCGGCAGCCGCGAACCGCTCGGCACCGTCCAATGGGTCGGAGCAAGCCGGTCCATCTCCCGCCGCTGCTCCCAAGTCAGCAAGGTCTCGAGCGCCGACTTCAGATCCAGCCGCTGCAGATCGGCCAGGCTTCTCATGCCTTCCGCGGAAGGAGCCAACCAATCCTCCAGCGCCGCAGCCAGCGCTTCGTCCGACAAATCCGGCCAAGACGGATCGCTTCGGCGCAGGAAAACCGCGCGCTCCTGGTATTGCCGGGCCGCCTTCGACCAAGGCAACGCCTCCAGCCCGACTGCCCGGACACCCTCCAGCAAGGCCGCGGTCACCGCTTCGGCCGGCGGCGACGCCAACGGCCGCTCTTCCAGCAGCAAAGCGCCCAGCTTGCGCCGGACGCGGGCCCGGACCGCCTTGACGCCGGCATCCCATGATACCGTCCGCTCCTCCGTAACGGCTTCGGGAAAATGCTGAAGCAGATCCGCCAACGACACCGGAGCGGCCAGCCGGATGCGCGCTTCCGCACCGGCGTCTTCCACGTCCGCCGCCGCGATCCATTCGGCGCCGGCCGGCGGGGAATCGCCCGGCAGCGCCGCGCCGCGTCCGCCGCTGAGCAAATACTTGCCGTTCTCCCGGCTCCGGCCGATCCGGTCCGGATAGGCGAACGCCAGCAGCAAGCCGCAAGCCAAGTCCGACTGCCCCGGAGTGCCGCCCCCGCCGTCCCGTCGACCCGCAACGCCGCATTCCCTTTTCAACCGCGCGGCTTCTTCCCTCAGCCGGCGTCGAACGGCCTCATCCATGGCGAGCGGTCCTTGCCCGTGCAGAGCTTCCAGCCGATGGCGAAAATCGGCGTCCGCCGCCCCTCCGCCGGCGACCGGCCGTCCTTCTCCGAGCAATACCGCCGTTTCGCACGCCAAGTCTCCATAGCCGAGCGGCAACGCGCGCAAGATCATATGGGCCAGCCGGGGATGCAACCCGAACGCGGCCATCCGCCTGCCATGGGCCGTGACCGTGCCGTCCGCCCCAAGCGCGCCCAGCGAAGCCAGCAGCTCCCGGGCCTGCTGCACGGCCGGCGCGGGCGGCGGATCGAGCCAGCGCAGTTCCTGCGGATCCGGCGTTCCCCAAACGGCCAGCTCCAGCACCAGCGGAGCGAGATCGGCCTCGCGGATTTCCGGAACGTTCGCGGGCGGCAGCCGCCGCTGCTCTTCCTCGCTCCACAAGCGATAGCACGCCCCGGGCTGAAGGCGTCCCGCCCGGCCCCGGCGCTGATCCGCGGACGCCGCCGACACCGCCGCCGTCTCCAGCCGGGCCATGCCCGTACGGGGCGAAAAGCGGGATACCCGGGACAAGCCGCCGTCGATGACGACCGTGATCCCTTCGACGGTCAAGCTCGTTTCCGCCACGGAGGTCGACAGCACGATCTTGCGCTCTCCCTCCGCGGAAGGCGCCAAAGCGCGGTCCTGCTCCTCCGGCGGCAGGCTTCCGTGCAGAGGGAAAATCCGCACGGACGCCCCGGACCGCGTCCCGAGCACGGCCCTAAGCCTGCGCTCCGCGGCGCGGATTTCCGCCATTCCCGGCAAAAACGCGAGCACGTCTCCTTCCCGTTCCCGCAGCGCTTCCTCCACGACCGGCAGAAGGGCTTCGTCCACAGGCATCCCCGCCCGCGCGGGCGGCCGGTACAGCGTCTCCACGGAATATTGGCGTCCCGCGCTTTCGATCACCGGCGCGTCTCCCAGCAGGCGGGCGACCGGTTCGGCTTCGATCGTGGCGCTCATGACGAGAAGCCGCAAATCGTCCCGCAGCAGCTCCCTCGTCTGCAAGCAGAGCGCGAGGCCCAGGTCGGCCTGCAGGCTCCGTTCATGGAATTCGTCGAAAATGACCAGCCCGACGTCCGTCAGGCCCGGATCGTCCTGCAGCATCCGGGTCAGCACGCCTTCGGTCACGACCTCGACGCGGGTTTGCGGGCCGGCCTTCGTGTCCATCCGCACCCGATAGCCGACCGTTCCGCCGACCGGTTCCCCCAGCAAGGCCGACATGAACCGGGCCGCGCTCCGCGCGGCAAGCCGCCTCGGCTCCAGCATCACGATTTTGCGGCCGGCCAGCCAGGGCTCGTCCAGCAGCGCGAGCGGCACGCGCGTCGTCTTGCCCGCGCCCGGCGCCGCGACGAGCACGGCGCTTCGCGCTCCCGCGAGCGCCTCCTTCAGCCGCGGCAAGGCGGACTCCACCGGCAGTTCCTTCGTCACCTTCATGCCTCCGTCTTCGAGCGTATGCTGCATCCAGCTTACCATTTTCCCGGAGTGACGGAAACCGCCCCCATTCAAGGGGCAAGTGTCTCAATTGCCGATCGCTTGCGCGAAACCGGACCTCCAGGTCGGAAACAGAGGCTTCCATCCGTACGCGTTCCGCGCCTTGGCATTCGAGGCGCCGCGCTCCCATGCCTGCCTTCCCGGCTGATATTCCGGAGCGGGGGCCTTCAGGACCTCGGCATAGATCGGCAGCCACTCGGTACCCGCGGCAGGCTCGTCATCCGCGACGTTCACCGGTCCGTCCGGCCAATCCAGCGCCAGCAAGGCCGCGTTCGCGGCATCCTCCACATGCAGGAATGACCGGACCCCGTCGGTGGCCGGCAACTCGCGGTTCCGTACGCTTTCCGCTACCGTACCCCCGGCTTCGTACCAGGTGCCGGGTCCGTAAAGCATCCCGTATCGAAGAATAACGGAATGGGGCATTTCGGCCACCGCGTTCTCCAGCGCCGCGACGCCGTCGATCGTTCGTTTCCTGGGACTGGTGGCGCCCAGGTCAAGCGGAACGTCTTCCGTCGCGGGAACCTCTCCGGGCTCGTAGGCCCAGGCGATGCTTTGCGCGATCATCCGCTTCACGCCCGCGGCTCGTGCCGCATACACCAAATGGCGGGTTCCCTCGATCCGAATCCTGGCGTTCTCTTCCAAATTCCATTCGCCGAGCGAAGTCAACTGATGGATGACGACATCCGGCCGGACGTCCGCGACTGCCGCCCGCACCCCGTCCCGGTCGTACGCGTCGGCGACGACGGCCTTCGCGCCGAACGCGCGGATGAGCTCCCCGCGCTCGGCCGCATGCGTCATGCCGACCACTTCGTGGCCCGCCTGCACCAGCTTGGGCAGCAGCAACCGGCCGATCGCTCCCGTGGCGCCTGCGACAAAGATTTTCATATCCGATAGCCTCCTCATGGAATAACATCCGGAATCGCAGTCGGAATTCCGGTTTTTACGCGGCGGAGCGGACCGCCGGTTTCGCGCTTTGCCGAACGATCCGGCATTGGACGATCATCAGCGCCAGCATGACGGCGATCAACCCCAGCTCCGCCTCGCCGAAGGAAAGCGACGCGTCGTGCGTCCACCCTACCCAGATCGGTCCCGCGGCGGCGATCAAATATCCCGCCGATTGCGTCATCGCCGCCCAAGAGACGGCCTCCCGCGGATTCGACGCCGCATCGATGGGAAGCAAGGTGCCGAGAGCGAACAGCATTCCGGAGCCCAATCCGCATATCAGTACGGCTAACCAGAGACACGCCGGGCATACGATCAGGATAAGCCCGGCTAACACCAGGATTGACGCGGCAAGCAGCCATGTCAAGCGGGAAGGGTATCGCCGCAGCAGCATCTGCAGGATCCATCCGCTCGGAATTTGGATCACGGAGAATACCGTGAAAAGCGTCCCGGCGTAGAGGCGGGAAGCGCCCGCGCTCTGGAGCATCGGCGGCAGCCATGCGAGCAACGAATAAAAGACGAGCGCCATCAGCCCGAAATGGATGGTGAGCAGCCAAGCTTTCGCGTTGCTCCACGGCAGCTTCTGCACGGGAGGTCCGACAGCCGGCTTTGACGGTTCTTCGGCCTGCCGCCCGATCGCGCCGAACCAGACCGGAACGGCTGCGAGAGCGAGAAGGGCCCATAGGGCAAGCGCCGTTTGCCAGGAATGGAGTTTCGATTGCACCGGAGCGGACAAGCCGGCGCCTAAAGCCGCCCCCGACGACAGCGCCATGGCGTAGACGGCGGTCATCATCGGGGCGTTGCGGGGGCCGGCTTTTTTGATGATTCCGGACAACAGCGGGCCCATTACGGCGATGCCGATGCCGGTCAAGCAAGCGGTAGACAGCAGAAGCGGCGGGGAAAACGCGGCCAACCGCAACAGCGTGCCGGCGCCGATCAGGACGAGTGACCAGCCGATCACGCGTTCCTGTCCGAAGCGGCTGCCGAGCCCTGCGGAGATCGGCGAGAGAACCGCCATGCAGAGGACCGGGATCGATGTCAGCAAACTGGCGGCGGACGCGTTCATCCCCAAATCGCTTCGGATGAGGTCCAGCACGGGAGAGACGGAGCTGATCGCCGGCCTTAAATTCAGCGAGGCGATGAATAGCGCGGCAATCAGCCATCCCGCCGAGAGCGGCTTCCCGTTCCCTCGACTCATGTTCATCACCTCCCCCCTGTTCCGCGGTATTGACATCTTTAGCCTAGCAAAATAAATTGGTATCATTCAGATCCACTTTCCATCAATTTCGATCATACCAATTTCATACGAAGGGACGCGTCGCATGATGAATCGTTCTTCCTCCGGCGCTGCGGAAACGAAATCGAAACGAATCTACGACCTGCTGCGGGAACGGATTTTCCAGAACCGATACGCGGCGGGTGACCGGCTTCCTTCGACGAGGGATCTCTCGGGCGAGCTTGGGGTGTCGCGGTCGACCGTCGTGGAAGTCTACGAGCAGCTCATCGCGGAAGGGTATTTGGAGAGCCGGCCGGGCTCGGGAACCTACGTCGCGAATCTGGGAAAACGGCAGCGCTCCGAAGCGTTCCCTCACGCAGCGAAGGAAGACGGCGCTCCGGCCGGGCTTCCGGAAAATCCGGTTCCCTTTCGCGGCATCGATTTCCGCCCGAGCTTTCCGGCCCTGGATTCCGTTCCGGTCCGAAAATGGAAGGAAGCCGCCTTAACCGCGCTCGATCAGGCTTCCGCGGCGGATTTCGGCTACGCTGAAGATCCGGCCGGGAGGGAGGATCTTCGCGTGATCCTGTGCCGGCTGCTGCTGCATTCGAAGGGGATTCGCTGCAAGCCGTCGCAGGTCATCGTGACTTCCGGCGCGACGCAGGCGATCGCCCTGCTGTGCCGGCTATTGTTGCAGCCCGGCGACGTCGTCGCCACGGAGGATCCGATGGCTCCTTTCATCCGGCAAATCTTCGTGTCTACCGGCGCGGAGCTCCTCCCGGTTCCCGTGGACGAACACGGCTTGCGCGTCGAGGAACTGCCGGCGACTCCGAGGCCGAAGTGCGTGTACGTCACGCCTTCGCATCAATTTCCCCTGGGCGGCATTCTCTCCATCGGGAGGCGTTTTCAGCTTCTGGAGTACGCCCGGCAGACCGGCTGTTATGTGATCGAAGACGATTACGACAGCGATTTCCGCTATGAAGGCATGCCGATTCACGCGCTGAGGGAGCTGGACGAGGAACGCGTCGTCTACGTCGGAACGTTCAGCAAAACGTTGTTCCCCGCCCTGCGGATCGGTTACATGATCGTTCCGCATCATTTGCTCGACCCGCTTCTTCGGCTGAAGCGTCTGATGGACATGCACGGCCCGACTTTGCCGCAAGCCGCCCTCGCGAGATTCATCGCGGAGCGGCATTTCGAACGCCATGTCGCCCGCATGAAGCGCGTCTACGGCAAAAAACGGAGCCTTCTCATCGCTTGCCTGCGGGATACGTTCGGAAACGGGGTCCGAATATCGGGGGATGCGGCGGGCTTGCATCTGATCGCGGAATGGCCGGACTGCCGGTTCGACTCCCGGACGGTTGCGCTGCTGGAGCGGCAGCAGATCCGAATTTACCCTGCGGAGAGATACGCGATCGTCCGGGGGAAGCATGAAAACCGGCTCGTCATGGGGTTCGGCAACTTGGCGGAATCGCAAGTAGAAGAGGGAGTGCGGGCGATCGCGGAAATCGGACCGGGGATCATTCGGCGATAAAATTTCGCAACAATTCGGCCACCTGTGCGAAGACGGCTGGGAGAAAGAAATCATCACGAGACATGTCTGGCACCTAAGCAAGGAGTGGGTAAGTGCCCGCGACCTGCCAAAACATTAAGAAGATCGCCAATATCCTGGCCAAGAAGGCTGGATGATCGGCGATCTGCTTCATTTCATGCTCGAATACGGGTTTCTTCCCGTTCCGATCATGAATCAAAAACAAAATTCGTCAACAATCTGAACTCCATCGAAGGTCTTTCGAAGACGAGCGACCGCGTTAAGCCGAAGTTTTTCCAAGTACGAAAAGTTGTTTGCGCTATATTCCCTCAGTGAACTTAAACTTTCCGCATCGTTGAAAAAGGCCGCCCCCGCCCTCTCCCCGCGCTCCGCGGGGAAAGGAGCGGAAAGCGGCTCCTGCTCGTATTTAGCTCATGCTCCTAATCGCTCCTGCCCGCAATTAGGGAGCATGCGAAAATCGGCTTCCCATTCCGGCGTACGCCGCCAACGATCAGCCTCTTTTCCTGCGCGTGATGACGTCGAAAATGACCGCCGCCGCCAGCACGGCGCCGCGGATCATGTACTGGTAGGAGATGCCGACGCCGAGCAGGTTCATCCCGCTCGTCAGCGAAGCCATGACGATCGCCCCGATGATGGAGCCGGTCACTTTGCCGACGCCGCCGGCCGCCGACACGCCGCCGACGTACGCGGCCGCGATCGCATCCAGCTCGAACAGCGTGCCGGCGGTCGTCGTCGCGGATTGCAGGCGGGAGGTGAAAAGAATGCCGGAAAGCGCGGAGAGGAGCCCCATGGAACCGAACACGATGTACGTAATCTTCTTGACGTTGATTCCGCTGAGGTGCGCTGCTTCCGGATTGCTGCCCACGGCGTAAATGTGCCGCCCGAGCACCGTTTTGGTCGACAGGAAATGGTACACGAGAACGACGAACACCATGATGACGACCGTCCAGGAGAAGCCGTTGTAGCCGGCGATGATCCAGGTGATGTAAGCGATGATGGCCGATACGAACACGAGCTTGACCGCGAAAATGCCGCCGGACACGACTTCGAATCCGTATTTCAGCTTGTTCCGGCGGTTGGATACCTCGGAGAGGATATACAGCACGATCGCGACCACGCCCAAAATCAGCGAGAGCAGGCTGAGCCCGCCGACCGTGGAGATCGCCGGAATGTATCCGTTGCCGATCGCGTTGAAATCCTCGTCCTTGATGATGATGGTGCCGGTCTTCTCCGTCACGCGCAGCAGCGCGCCGCGGAAAATGAGCATGCCCGCGAGCGAGGCGACGAACGACGGTATGCCGAGGGAAGCGACGAGAAAACCGTTGATCATGCCGGCCGCGATGCCGAGCACGAGCACGATCGGGATGATCAGCCATATCGGGACGCCGGCCTGGGTCAGCAGGATGGCGGCTATCGCCCCCATGAAGCCCGCCGCGAAGCCGACCGACAAGTCGATATGGCGGATGACGATGACCAGCGTCATGCCGACGGCCAGCACGGCGATGTACCCCGTGGCGTCCAGCAGATTGCTGATGTTGCGGGAAGACATGAACAATCCGTCCGTCAGAATCGAGAAGATGAGCATGATCACGAACAAGGCGATATACATGCCGTATTCGCGAATATTGAACTTGACCAGCGATTTCGCCTCTTGGACGAAGTTCGTCTTCGGCTCCATCTTCAACTCATGCGAAACGTTCATCGGTGCTCCTCCTATGATCGGGAGTCAAACTTTCCCCTATTGCGACTATTGCGTGGCGAAATGCATGATTTTTTCCTGGTCGGCCTCTTCGGCCGGCAATTCGCCCTTGATCCGGCCTTCGGCCATGATGTAGATGCGGTCGCTCATGCCGAGCACTTCCCCGAGTTCGGACGAAATCATGATGATGCTCATTCCTTGGGCGATCAGCTCGTTCATGATCGAATAGATCTCGAACTTGGCTCCGACGTCGATGCCCCGCGTCGGCTCGTCCAGGATCAGCAGCTGCGGGCCGGCGAACAACCATTTGCCGAGCGACACCTTCTGCTGGTTGCCCCCGCTCAGCTTGCCGACGATCTGCTCGATGGACGGCGCTTTTACGTTTAAGGACTCCTTGTAGCGGAAGGCGGCTTTGATTTCCTCGTTCTCGTTGATCCAGCCCCCCGAAGCGAGCTTGCCCAGGTTCGCCGCCGATAGGTTGCTCTTGATGTCCTGAATCAGGAACAGCCCGTTGCCTTTGCGGTCTTCGGTGACGTAGGCGATTCCCTCCCGGATGGCGTCGCCGGGCAGGCGGAACGTTCGGGGGGCGCCGTTAACCAGAAGCTCGCCCTGCAGTTTATAGGATTTGGGATTGCCGAAAATGCTGAGCGCGAGCTCCGTCCGCCCCGAACCCATCAAACCGGCGATTCCGACGATTTCTCCTCTCCGCACGTGCAGGTTCGCGTCCGTCACGACGTTCCGGCCGGCCTGCGGGTCGTAAGCGGTCCAATTCCGGATTTCCAGCACCTTGTCTCCGAACCGCTTGTTGGCCCGCTTCGGATAAATATCCTCGATCTCGCGGCCGACCATGTTCCGGATGATGACGTTCTCGGAAATCTCGCCTTTCGCCGCGTCGAGCGTGCAGATCGTCCGTCCGTCCCGAAGCACGGTCGCCTTGTCCGCGATGGAAATGACTTCCTTCAGCTTATGGGAGATCATAATGCAGGTAATGCCTTGTTTCTTGAGTTCGCGCAGCAGCTGCAGCAGATTCTCGCTGTCGTTCTCGTTCAGCGCCGCGGTCGGTTCGTCCAAAATGAGCAGTTTGACGTCTTTGCTGAGCGCCTTGGCGATTTCCACGAGCTGCTGCTTCCCGACGCCCAAATCTTTGACCGGCGTCTCGGGACCCACGTCCAGCTTCACTTTCCGCAGCATCTGCTTGGCCTTGACGATCGTCTGGTTCCAGTCCATGAGCGCGCCGCGCTTCACTTCGTTGCCCGCGAAAATATTCTCGTAGACGGACAAGTCCGGGAACAGCGCCAGCTCCTGATAAATGATCACGATGCCGGCTTTCACGCTGTCGCTGATCGTCTCGAACGCTTGCGGTTTGCCGTCGAACACGATCTCGCCCTTATACGTGCCGTGGGGGTGCACGCCGCTGAGCACTTTCATCAGCGTCGATTTGCCCGCCCCGTTCTCGCCGACCAAGCAATGGATTTCGCCTCTTCCGACCTTGAAGCTGACGTCCGTGAGCGCCTTGACGCCCGTGAACTCCTTGGAGATGCCGTTCATCTCTAAAATATAGCTGCTCATGGTTTGCACTCCTTAGCCGTACGACTCTTACAACGGCGGAATAGTGATAGACGAATCTATCACTATCCCGCGTTGCCTATTCAGACTGGCGTTTAAAGGCCTTGGAAGTCGCCGGCTTGATAATAGCCGGACTCGACGAGTTCCTTCTTGATGTTGTCTTTGTCGACGGTGATGACGGGCGTTTGCTTCGACGGGACTTTGATTTGGCCGTTGTCGTATTCGCCGGTCGTCTGCGGCTTTTTGCCGTCGAGGATGTCGACCGCCATGCCGATCGCGTCTTTGACGAGCGTGCGGACGTCTTTGAATACCGTCATGGATTGCTTGCCGTCGATGATGTACTGGCCGGTCGCCTTTTCGGCGTCTTGACCCGTGATCACGGCGCTCGTGATCGCGCCGTCGGAATGGAACACGTCCGCGATGGAGCGGGCCGTGCCGTCGTTCGGCGCCAGGACGAGCACGTCGCCTTTCATGTCGGCGGCAGCCGCGGTCAAGTGGGTTTGGGCTTTGTTTTTCGCTTCGTTCGGATCCCAGTTCGTCGTGACCTGGCCGATGATCTTGCTCATTTCCTCGCGGGACAGCTTCGCTTTCCCCTTCAAGGCTTCCGCTTCGCTGGAGTTGGCGATCTTGAACGAGCCGTCGGCGATCTTCGGCTGCAGGACGTTCCAAGCGCCTTCGAAGAAGAGGAACGCGTTGTTGTCGGAAGCGGCGCCCGCGTATAGGTACAGCGGCTGGCCGCCTCCCTTCGAGTGGTCGACCAGGTATTGCGCCTGGGCCGCGCCGACCGAGATGCTGTCGAACGTCACGTAATAGTCGACGGCGTCCGTGTTCGTAATCAGACGGTCGTAGGAGATGACCGTGATGCCTTCCTTCTTGGCGGATTCAACCGCCGCGGCGGCGGCGTTGCCGTCGAACGGGCATATGATGAGGACTTTGATGCCTTTATTGATCAAGGTCTCGACGTTTTCCTTCTCTTTGGCGGAAGAGCCTTGGCTGAACAGGATTTCCGTCGAGTACTTCGTGTCTTTCAGCGCGGCTTTGAAGCGTTCTTCGTCTTGCAGCCATCTCGTCTCGTCTTTCGTCGGGAGTACGATCCCCACGCTGACTTTGCCGCCGCCGCCGCTGCCGTTCTTGTTCCCGCAAGCGGAGACGATCGCGGCGAAGAGCGCGACGATGAGCAGAATAGCCGCCGTCTTGAAGCCTTTTCCCATGTTCGAAACCCCTTTCGACCTTTAATCGGATGGATTGCAAGACCCATATTACACCTCCTCCGGATGACGTAAGCGCTTTATCGGTAGCACTCTTTTGCAAGCTTCTATACTTTTTTAACCGGTCCCGTCACGGGGCGGCCGGACCGTACACCTCTTCCCGGGTATGGAAACCGTCGGCGATAATCGTCGCGTCGAGGTTGAATCGGTCCACGGCGATCGGTTCCAGCAGCACGGACGGCACCTCGGTTTTCCCGTTGTTGACGTGCCGGTCCGCTCCCGTCTTCTCCCCTTTCGCCAGCTGGACCGCCAGCTCCGCCGCCTTCTCGGCCAGCCGCCGGATCGGCTTGTATACGGTCATCGTCTGCGTGCCCGCGACGATCCGCCGCGCGGCTTCCAGATCCGCGTCCTGCCCGGCGACCGGGATGCGGCCCGCGAGTCCCGACTCGCCGAGGGCTTGGATGACGCTGCCGGCCGTCGAATCGTTCGCGGCGATCACCGCGTCGACCCGCCCGCGGTTCGCGGCGAGCGCGGAGCGCATGTTGGCGAGCGCGAGCGCGGGCGACCAGTCTTTCGTCCACTGATCGTAGACGACGGTGACGTCCCCGCGGTCGATCATCGGCTGGAGGACGTTGAATACGCCTCTTTTGATCAGATTCGCGTTGTTGTCCGTGTCCGCGCCCCCGATGTACACGTATTTTCCTCTCGGGACCAGCTTCGTGATCGCCTTCGCTTGCAGCTCCCCGACCTTCTCGTTATCGAAGGAAACGTACAGGTCGATATCCGCGTTTTTGACCAACCGGTCATAAGAGAGCACTTTGATGCCTACGGAGTGCGCTTTTTTGACGATCGCGGCGGTCGCCTCTGCGTCGTGGGGCACGATGACGAGAACGTCGACGCCCTGGTCGATCAGCGCTTCGGCTTGCGCGATTTGCTGGGCCTCGTCGTTATCCGCCGCCATGACGGTCACTTCCGCTCCCAAATCCGACGCGGCGGCCCGGAACAACTCGCGGTCCCTCTGCCAGCGTTCCTCGAGCAGCGTGCCCATGGAAAACCCGATCTTGATCGTTCGGCCTTCTCCGGGCGCGGTTCGGGACGATGTTTCTCCCTGCCGCGGGGCGGCCGGGGGCGTATCGGGCGGCGCGCTCGTCCCGCCGCTTCCCCCTCCGGCCAGCAGGGCGTAAACGAACAGCGCCGTCAGCGCCAGCCCGAACGGCAAAAGCCGCCATGCTCCCGCTTTCATCCGTTTCGCATCCTTCCGGTCACGCATCGCGGACGGCCTGCCCCTTTTTCCCCAGAAGTGCCTTCCGGTATTCCGTCGGCGAGACTTCGCACGTTTTCTTGAACACTTTGCTGAAATAGTTCGGGTCGTTATAGCCGACCTCGAAGGTGATTTCCTTCAGGCTCTTCCCGGGATCGGCCATCAGCTTTTTGGCTTTCTCGATCCGGCACTCGGTCAGGAAGTCGATGTAGTTGACCCCGAACTGGTCCTTGAACATCTTGCTAATGTAGAACGGGCTTAAGCCGACCCGCTTCCCGATCGCTTCCAACGAAATGTCTTCATGGGAATGCTCGGCGATGTACTGCCGGATTCGCCGGATCGCGTCCGGTCCGATCCCCGCCTGATGTTCCTCGAAAGCCTGCCTCATCCGGTCCAGCAAAAGCCCGGCTTCGGCCCTCAGCTGGCGATAGTCCTGCGACCGGAACGAGAACAGCGGCTTTTCGGCCTCCATGCCGAGCTCGGCCATCATCCGCGAGACCAGCCACAGCAGCTCCAGCGCGCGCTGCTGGGACAGCAGCAGGTCGGCGCCTTCGTTCTCGCAGCGCCGGATGAATTCGAGGACGTCCGCGCGCACCTCGTTCCACAGCCCGAGCCGGATTTTCTCGACGAACCGCTTCTCCCATTGCCGGGCCTCCCGGCCTTCGCGGACCGGGCCCAACGCCGGCATGTCGGCATACAACCGGTATTTGACGGGCAGCGTCGGTTCGATCGCGGCGATCTGGGCTTCCCGATACGACCGGCGGATTTGATCGAGCGAAGCGCACGCGTTGCCGATGCCGACGAACCAGCCTTGTCCCTCGCCGGACGGCGCGGCCGCGAGCAGCTCCCGGGCGGCGGCGACCGCCTGGGAACGGAACGATTGGCCCGGGTCGCGAAAGGCGATGATCGGGATTTGCCGTCCGTACAGCGCGCCGATCCATCCGATGCCCATTCGGCGAACCTTGGCCTTGACCGAGAGATACGACTGCTCCGAGCCGGAGGGCGTCAAGACGACCATCGCGAACTTCTCGTTCTCCGTGCTCACGCCGAGCAGGCCGACCAGTTCGTCCAAATGCACGTCGTGCACGTGGTCGAACAGCAGCTGCGTGACGATGTCGGTCTCGACGACCGGCAGCACCTTCCGCAGCGCGTTCGATTGCTGCCGGCTCGCCTCCCGGGTTCGTTTCTCCGCTTCGATCTCCCGCAGCACGCGGCTGACCGTGTCCACGATATCGGCCGCTTTGCTGGGCTTCAGCAGGTAATCCTTGACGCCGAGCTTGATCGCCTGTCGCGCGAAATCGAACGTATCGTAGGCCGTGACCATGATGAATTTGACGTCCGGATCGGCCGCGCCGATCCGCTCGATCGCTTCCAGGCCGTTCATGCCCGGCATTTTGATATCCATCAGGACCAGATCGGGGCGGAACCGCTCCGCGACCGACACCGCGACCTTCCCGTTTTTCGCCTGCTCGATGTCCAAACCGGAAATCCCTCTGCGCAGGATGGCGACCAATCCTTCCCGTTCGATCTGCTCATCGTCCACGACCAGGAGTTTCGTCATTTTACTCGGCACTCCCCGTTCTCGGTATGGTCAACACGACTTTCGTTCCTTTTCCGTTCTCGCTTACGATGCCGATAACGTCATCCATTCCATAGAACAGCCTTAACCGCTGGACCACGTTGCCGAAGCCGATTCCCGTCGAATGTCCTTCCGGCCCGGCGTCTCCGCCTTCCAGCATCCGTTCGATTCGCTCCGCCGGAATCCCGGGGCCGTCGTCCGCGATCTCGATGGTCACCCGATCGGGGCCGCCCTCGATGCGGAAAACGATAACCCCGCCTTCTTCCTTCGGCTCGACCGCGTGAATGACCGCATTCTCCACGATCGGCTGCAGCGTAAGCCCGGGAATCCGCACGTGCAGGCACGACTCGTCGATCTCCGCCCGGAATTGCAGCCGGTCGGAGAATCTCGCTTTCTGGATTTCCACGTACTGGCGGAGCACGCCCACTTCCTCGGAAAGCGAAACCGCCCGGTCCAAACGCCTCAAGTTGTAGCGAAGCAGGCCGGCGACGCTGGCCAGGAGGTCGCTCGTTTCCTCCGCGCCTTCGAGGTACGCTTTTTTGGACAGCGTGTCCAGCGTATTGAACAGGAAATGCGGATGGATCTGGCTTTGCAGGCTTCGGAGCCGGCTTTCCTGCAGGAGGAGCTTGCTCTGCTGAAGCTCCTTCTCCAGCTGCGCCTTTTGCTGGATTTCCTGGATCAGGTTGTTGATGTTGATCCGCATGCGCTCGAACATTTTGGCGAGGAAGGAGATTTCGTCGTTCGACGCGACCTCCACTCTCAGGTCGAACCGGCCCCGCGACAGTTCCTTCGCCGCCTGCGTCAATTTCCGGACCGGCCTCGTGATGCTCAAGGAGAACAAATACGTGAAGATAAGCAGCAAAAACGTGATCGTGAGCAGCAGCCAGACGCCGAGCTGGGTGAGCGCCGTGGACTTTTCGATGATGCCGCGGTAGAACCGGTCGTACGTTTTGAGGTCGGTGTCGAGCAGCGTCAGCGTCATGTCGGAAATATACTTCGAGATCCGCGTCGCCTCCGTGAACGCCAGGCTCGAATCTTCGGTTTCTTTTTCCGATTGGAACATGAGCGATCGGTCCGTCGCTTCGAGGAGGCTGTCGATCAGGTTGGCGTAGTTGGTGAGGGCGAAATCGTTTTCTCCGTTCCGCAGGTCGAGGATGTCGATTTTGGCCCGGCGAAGCCTTTCCCGGCCGCTCTCCAGCTGTCCCAGACGGTTCGAATTCGGCAGGAGCAAATAGTTGTTCAGCTCCGCGACCGTCTGTTGGCTGGCGTTCGTCACTTCATTGAGCCGAAGGTAGCGCTGCAGGATGCCGTTATACTGCTCTAAGGTTTGGCGGTTGTAGTAGGTCAGGGTCATCCAGATGGCGACCATGATGAAAAGCACGATGCCGGCGAGCGACCAGATTTTTTTCTGGATGCTGTTCATGGCGCCTCGTCCGCTTTCCGGATCCTGATGTCGGTATAGTACCCTCCCGAGTCCAGCGGGATCTGATCTCCTTTCAGCCAATCGAGGAGAAGATCCACGCCGAGCCGGCCCATCGCCTCGGGCGATTGCTCGATCATGCCGTCCAGCTTGCCGTCTTGGAACAAGGATAAGGCATCCGGACTGTCGTCGAACGTATAGATATCGTAGGGCTCGACCCGGGCCCGTCGGCCGATTTCCTGCACCATGGCGCCGGCCAGGCTCGCGTTGACGGCGACGAACGCCTCCGCGTCGGGGAATCGGTTCATGAGGTCTTGCGTCGCCGCGATGACCTGCTCCCTCGTATTCCGCGTTTCCTCGTATTCCGTCCGAATCCCGGGGTAAGCTCCCAAAGCGTCCCGGATCCCGCTCAGCCTCTGCCGCTGGTAGAAAGCGTTGCCGCTGTCCCCGAGCAGCAGGACGGTGCCGGACGGGCCCATGTCCTCGAGCAGCTGGCCGGCGATCATCCGTCCCGCCAAATACTGATTGGAACCGACGTACGTTTTGCGGAGGCTGTCCCCCATCGGCACGTCGTTCGCCACGGTGATGACGGGAATCCCGAAAAACGCCGCCTTGTACTTCGTGAGCTCCTTGAACGCATCCGAGTCCAAGCCTTGGACGATGATGCCGTCCACCTTGGCATCGATGGCGATCTCGAGTTTCTTCAGGAATTCTTCCGGATCGTTGCCGTAGCTGCCCCATACCTCAAGGCCGGCTCCGGCCTTCGCCGCTTCCCGCTTCGCGCTGTCCCCGACTCGGTCCCAGAAGGGGGTCTCGAGCTCCTGCGTAATCAGGACCAGGCGGTATTCCGCCTGCTGCCGGGCAGGCGCCCGCGGCAATTTCCATTCGGAGCGGAACGCTTTTTCGGCCGATACCGTCGTGAAATACAGCAAAACCGCGCAAATGCAGGCAAGCACGAAAATGATGAGTTTCCGCAAGGCGCCGATTCTCCGTTTCCCGCTCAGATTTCAATGGGAGGAATGAAAACCCTTTTCCAACAATGTATGCGCTTGCACCCATTGTAGCACGGAAAGCTTTCCCGCGGAACGCGGGCGCGTCCTAGGGGCGCCTCCCGCAGCCGGTTATTCGAACGCGGCAGGCTGCTCCCCGATCCGGAAACGGGAGATGCGGGCCTGCAGTTCCTCCGCTTCCCGAGCCAAACGTTCGGCCGAAGCCGCCATTTCTTCCAGCGCCGCGTTCTGCTTGACCACCGTCTCTTTCACGCCCAGCGTGCCGGCCGCCGCCCGCTCGGACACCTCCCGGATCCCTTCCATCGCTTCCGCCGCATCGCGGGCCAGCCGCGACAGCATTTCCGAGCGCGCGGTCATTTCTTCCGCTTGGCGGAACGCTTCGCGCACCGATTCGCCGATCCGCCCGAAGGCATCGCCGGCTTGGCGGACGATCGCGAGACCCGCGGATACTTCCCGGGAGCCGGAAGACGTTGATTTTTCCACTTCCCCCATCTCGAACTGAATGTTCTCGACCATCGCGCCGACCTCCTCCGCCGCCGCGGAGGTTTGCAGGGACAGCTTGCGGATTTCCTCCGCCACGACGCCGAAGCTTTTGCCGTACACGCCCGCGCGCGAAGCTTCGATCGAAGCGTTGAGCGCCAGCATGTTCGTCTGCCGCGCGATCGCCGCGATCGATCGGGCGATCCGGTCGATCTGCTCGGCGCGGCCGGACAGCCTTTGGACCGCGGAGGCGAGCCCTTCCATTCCCCGTCCGATCAAGCCCATCTGCCGGAGAACTTGCTCCATGAACGATTGGCCCTCGTCCGTCGCCGCATGGGCTTCCGCGGAGCGGCTCAGCACGATCCGGGACGCTTCCTCGATCTCCCCGGCGGAGACCGCCATGCGGTCCATGCCGGCGGCGCCGCGGAGCACGCTGTCCCTCTGCGCTTCGGCGCCGGCCGCGATTTCCGCCACGACCGACGCGATATGCTCCGACCATTCGCCCACGTGCCCGCTCCGAATCCGAAGCCGGCCCGTTTCTTCGGCTACCCGCCCGGCGCTGCGTCCCGCTTGCCGCAGAATGTCCCGCAGCCCTTCCTTCATCGAATGGAAAGCATCCGCCAGCTTGCGGAGCTCGTCCTTCGTGCGGACCGCGATCGCACTGCCCGTCAGGTCGCCCTGCGCGATGGCGTCCGCCGCTTCGACCAGCCGTTTCACCGGCCGGACGATCGTCCTCGACAGCGTCCAGCCGATCAGCACGGCGAGCCCGACGGCCAGCACGCTGAAGCCGATCGAGGCCTGAAGGAGAAGCCGAACGTTCGCCTCGTTGTCGGCCTTGGCCGACGCCAAGCGCTCCTTCTCCCGTGCGCTCACCGACGCGGCGGATTCCGCCAATTGGGCGGAGGTCGGAACCGCCCACATGCCGGCCTCGGTCCGCGCGAGATCCGGTTTGTTTTCCCGCACGTAGGAAACGACTTTCTCGACCAACCGGGCGAACGTCTGGTTGGACTCCTTCATGCGGGAAATGCCCTCATCATCCCCCGCGCGGTCCGCGGCCAAGGCGTCGATTTCCCGGCCGAGCCTGCCGTTCGCGTCCCGCAATTCCCGTTCGGAGTCCGCGTCCGGTTTCAACATATAGCCGTACAGCAGCCCCTGCTGCCGCTCCGCCAACGATTGGATGTCCGCGATCCGCTCCGAAACCGCGGCTTGCCTTGCCAGCAGGCGATCGTAGGTGTCTTGCACGCCGCTCATCAGCGTGCTGGCCATTCCGCTCGTTGCCGCCACCAGCAAGGCTACGGCCAGGAAAGCCCCGATCAATTTTCGACGCACCGGTCATCCTCCTTTCGCTTGTAAGCGCTGTCACGAAACTTCCGCGAAAAGGCCGCCGAAGCGGCAGCCCTTATGCGATCATTTTTTGGCCAAATATTTGCGGATATCGATCGAGACGGCCGCGACGATAATCAAGCCTTTAATGATCAATTGATAGTAGGGACCGACCCCGATGAACGTCAGCCCGTAGTTGATGACGCCGAAGATCAGCACCCCGGCCATGACGCCGGGAACGGTTCCGATGCCGCCCGTCGTCGATACGCCGCCGACCACGCAAGCCGCGATGGCGTCCAGCTCGTACATGTTGCCGTAAGCGCTGGACGCTCCGCCCGACTTGGCTGCCTCCAGCATGCCGGCCAGCCCGTAGAGCGCGCCCGCGATGCCGTAAATCCACAGCAGGTTGCGGCTGACGTTGATGCCGGAGACGTGGGCGGCCTGGACGTTGCCCCCGATCGCGTACATGTTTTTGCCGAGCCGGGTTTTATTGAAGATCACCCAGCAAATGACGGCGACCGCGATCGCGATGAGGACGAGATACGGCAGGCTGAAAGAGCCGATCTGGAAACTCCCGGAACCCCATTTGGTGAAATCGGAACGCAGGCCGCCGATCGGCTGAGAATTGTTGGGCGGCATGTCGAAGTAGAGGGAGTTGACGCCCAGCACGATGACCATCGTCCCCAGCGTCGTGATGAACGGCGGCACGTGCAGCTTGGAAATGACGAGCCCGTTGATCAAGCCGACGACCAGCCCCGCCAGAATCGCCAACAAAATCGGAACGAAAACCGGCAGTTCGTTCAGATGGGGAAAAAACTTCTGCGGATAGTCCGACATCTGCACCATCGAGGCGGAAATGACCGCCGCCAGCCCGACGACGCGGCCCGCCGACAGGTCGACGCCCCCCGTGATCAGCACGAATGCCGCGCCCAGCGCGATGATCGCCTTCGTGGAGTTCTGGTGCAGAATGTTCGTCAGCGTGCTGAGCGACAAAAAGTCCGGATTCGACAAGGAGATGCCGATCACCAGCAAGACCAGAACGACGTAAATCGCGTTCTCCGCAAGAAACGAGTTGATTTTTTTCACGTTTACGTTCATGCGATATCCTCCCGTTTCAGGCCGAATGTTGGGCGGCCAGCCGCATAATCTGTTCTTCCGTGGCGGTTTTGCCGTCCACGATGCCGGTCAGCCGGCCCTCGCACATGACCATGATCCGGTCGGACATGCCCAGCAGCTCCGGCATTTCGGACGAGATCATGATGATGCTTTTGCCGCTCGCGGCCAAGTCGGCGATGATCGAGTAAATCTCGTATTTGGCGCCGACGTCGATGCCGCGGGTCGGTTCGTCGAGCAGCAGGATGTCCGGCTGCGTCAGCAGCCAGCGGGCCAGCAGCACCTTCTGCTGGTTGCCTCCGGACAGGTACCGGATCAACGTCTTCATGGACGGCGTCTTGACGCTCAGCCGGCCGACGTGGCGTTCGGTATCTTCGCGGCGCCGCGCTTCGTTCAAGAAGCCGTATCGGGCATAGCTTTTCTGGTTGGCGATCACCGTGTTCTCGAGCACGGACAGCACGGGAATGATGCCGGTGACGCGCCGTTCTTCGGTAAGCAGGGCCATTTTGTGCCTGATGGCGTCCACGGGCCTGCGGATTTTGACCGGCATGCCGTTCAGCAGCATGCTGCCGGACGCCACGGAGCGGAGGCCGAACAGCGCTTCGATCAGTTCCGTGCGCTGGGCGCCCACGAGTCCTCCGACCCCCAGGATCTCGCCCCGCCGCAGCTCGAAGGATACGTCCTTGAACGACTTCGGAAACGGCGAGGTGAATCCTTCGACCCGCAGCACCACTTCTCCGGGCACGTTCTCCCGGTTGGGGTAACGCTGGGTCAGATCGCGGCCGACCATCCGGGAAATGATGAGGTCGGTCGTCAGCTCGGACGCCGGCCAGGTCCCGATTTTCCGGCCGTCGCGCATGATCGTGACGTCGTCCGAAATCCGCAAAATCTCTTCCATCTTGTGCGAAATATAAATGATCGCGACTCCCCGTTTTTTCAAATCCCCGATGATCCGGAACAAATGCTCCACTTCGTTGCCCGTTAGGGAAGACGTCGGTTCGTCCATGATTATCACTTTCGCGTTATAGGAAACCGCTTTGGCGATCTCGATCATTTGAATCTGGGAAACGGAGAGGTTGCCGATGATCGTATCCGGTTTCAGGTCCATGTTCAAATCTTCGAAAAGCTTCTCGGTATCGCGGAACATGCGGCCATGGTCGACGAACGGCCCCCGCATCGGGAACCGGCCCAGCCAAATGTTCTCCATGACGCTTCGCCGGGGGACCGGATGCAGCTCCTGGTGGATCATGGCGATCCCGCCGTTCAAAGCCGAGCGGGAATCCGGCAGATGCAGCTTCCGCCCGTTCATCCGGATTTCGCCCGCGTCGGGCGCGTAGATGCCGAACAGACACTTCATCAAAGTCGATTTGCCGGCGCCGTTCTCGCCCATCAGGGCGTGCACCGTGCCCGTACGAACCTGCAGCGTGACGTCGTTCAGCGCCTTGACGCCCGGAAATTCCTTGGAGACCCCGTCCATTTCCAGCAAATATTGCGGTTCCGTCATCTTACACACCCCTTGGCGTTCGGTCTCGCGGACAGGAAAACGGAGAAGCGGCGCAAGAGCAGCCGCTTCTCCGCCCCGTTTACTTGGCGTCGTTCATGTTGTCCTTCGTGATTTTCTTGTAAGGAACCCAGATGTACTTGCCGTCGGTGATGTCGAAGCCGGTGTTGTCCTTGGAGGGCGTCTCGCCTTTCGCCAAGGCTACGGCCAGCTTCAGCGTCGCGCCGCCTTGGTTCTTCGCGTCGTTGAGGACGGTGCCCAGCAGCGTGCCGTCGGACAGCGCCTGGAGAGCGGGAGCCGTCGCGTCGACGCCGACGACCGGCATGAATTTGTTGTCTTTGAAATAGCCGGCGGCTTTCAACGCTTCGATCGCGCCGAGCGCCATGTCGTCGTTGTTGGCCAGCACGGCTTCGATCTTGTCGCCGTGGGCGGAGAGGAACGTCGCCATTTTGTCCTGCGCTTTGACGCGGTCCCACATGGCGGTGTCTTCCGCGAGCTTCTCGACCTGGATGCCGGCGTCTTCGATTGCCTGGACGGAGAATTTCGTGCGGAGCGTCGCGTCTTGGTGGCCCGGTTCGCCCGTCAGCATGATGTACTGGATTTTGCCGTCCTTGTTCTTGTCGGCCTCGGGATGCGCCTTCCAGTAGTCGACGAGCAGCTCGCCTTCCATCGTGCCGGATTGCTCGGCCTTCGCGCCGACGTAGTAGACTTTATCCCACTTCTTCATGTCGTCCGCCAGCGGTTCGCGGTTGAAGAACACGACCGGGATGTTCGCGGACTTCGCCTTGTCGATGATGACGCCCGCCGCCGTGCGGTCGACCGGGTTGATCGCCATGGCGTTGTATTTCTTCGAAACGAACAGGTCGACCTTGTCGTTCTGGGTCGGCTGCGAGTTCTGGCTGTCGACGATGTCGACTTTGGCCAGGCCGTTCGCCGCGTCCGAGATCGCGTTGCGGACGCCCGTCATGAAGGTGTCGTCGAATTTGTAGATCGCGACGCCGATCGTCAGGTCTCCGCCGCCTCCGCCGGAGCCCGCGCTGCCTCCGTCGTCCTTCTTGCCGCAAGCGGACAGCGCCGTGACCGCCAATGCCCCCGCAATGACTACCGGAATCCATTTCTTTTTCATGCTTGGACCTCCTTGAATGGGTTCGGAAAAGTGGATTACACCGACGATTATGGCCGAATCGGCTCGGGAAGCGAATTGAAAATCCTCCTGTATATCATGAAAATCCTCATGACTATTTCCCGTGAATACCGGTTACTGCACGAACGGGAACAGCAGCTTCTGGTTGTCGGACCAGAACATGCTCTCCGCGTCGATCACCTTCGTGCCCGTGTCGATGCGTTTCTCCACCGGCTTGTGTTCCAGCGCCTCCACCGCCGTTTTCACGCCCAAATACCCGATGCTGAAAGGGTTCTGGATTACCGTCGCCTGAATCACGCCCTCCTGCAGCCACTCCAGCTCCTCCGGGCTGTTGTCGAAACCGACGAGCTTGATCCCGCCGATTCGCTTCATTCGGCTGATCTGTTCGGCCGCGCCCGCCGCCGCCGAGGCGTTCAGCGCCAAAATCCCGTCGAACGGCCCTTCCCGGGCGATCAAATCCTTCACCATATCGGCGCACTGGTGCGCGTCCAGACTGCAGGGCGCGGTACGGACGGCGAGAATATCCGGGTCTCCTGCCCACTCGTCGAGAATTCCGCGTTCCCTCTCTTCCGTATTCCGCGCCCCCTTCAAGTAGCCCAAGATGAGAAACCGCCCCTGGCCGGTCGCGATCTCCTTCATCTTCCGGGCGGCTTGCCGCCCGGCTTCGTAATTGTCGATGCCGACGAAACTGCGGATCTTGCCGGAGTCGATCTCCGACTCGATCGCCACGACCGGCACGCCTCGGCTTTCGGCGCTTTCCGCCGGCGCCGCCAGCCGTTCGTAATCGCTCGCGGCGATCACCATCCCGTCCACGCCGTACGCCAGGTAGCGATTGACGCGGTCGATCTGTCCCGCGACGTCGGTCTCCTGCTCCGGCGCGTCGAACGTCAGCTTGACCCCGAGCTCTTTCGCGGCGGCTTCGGCACCCATTTTGACCGTGCTCCAGAACTCTCCCCGGCTTTTGGCGATCAACGCGATTTCCTTCTGCGAATCCTCGGCGCTCGGGATTTCCCCTTGGCGGGTACATGCCGCAAGCAGCGCCATGGCGAATAGGGCGGCGCTCAGCCGAATCCGGAATCCGGTCATTGGCGTTCCTCCTCCCGCAGGCAGGGAAGCCAGACGTCCACCGTCGTCCCTGCCTCCCGCTCGCTCTGGATCCGCAGGCCGTATTCGTCGCCGAACTGCAGCCGGATCCGTTCATGCACGTTATACAGTCCGATGCCGTTCTCCCGGACGCCGCCCGCTTTCGGTCCCTCCAGCAGGCCCGCCAGCGTCTCCGGTCCCATGCCCAGACCGTCGTCCTTCACCCGCAAGCGGAGCTTGCCTTCCACGACCGCCGCGGAAATCGCGATGAACCCTTCGTCGGCGCCCGGCTCGATCCCGTGGTAGATGGCGTTTTCCACGAGGGGCTGCAGCACCAGCTTCAGCGTCAGGCAATCGAGCGCGGCTTCTTCCGCTTCGATGGCGTACTCGAATTTGTTTTTGTAGCGCATTTTCTGGATGATCAAATAATGCCGGACATGCTCCATTTCGTCGGCGACGGGGATGACGGTCTTGCCCTTGGATAAGCTGATGCGGAAAAACTTCGACAGCGACGTGATCATGGTAATGACTTCCTCGTTCTTCCCCGTCCCCGCCAGGCGGACGACCGAATTCAGCGTGTTGTACAGGAAATGGGGATGGATCTGCGACTGCAGCACCTCGAGTTCGGTTTTCCGCTTGGCCTCCTGTTCGTGGATGATCTGGTTCATGAGCTCCCGGATCCGCGTCACCATGAGATTGAACCGGCGGGACAGCCGGCCGACCTCGTCGTCCCGGCGGATCGGCACGAGAATGTCGAAATTGCCCCGCTCCACCAGCTGCATCGACTTCTCCAGTCGTTTGATCGGCTGCGAGATTTTGGCGGACATGTACCAGGTGATGAGCAGCACGAAACCCATGACCAACGCGAGCAGCCAGACGAGAAAACTCGTGATTTCCTTGCGCGTCGTCACCACTTCGTCCATATAGGAGACGCCGACGATTTTCCACCCGACGTTGCCCACGGTCTGGATCGTGATCATCCGGTTCTCGCCCGTCGAATCGTCGTAGTAACTGCCGTACGTGTATTTCAGGGCTTGCTCCACGTTCTCGTATTTCAGGCCGGCGTAGATCAGCTGCTGCTGAGGATGGTAGATGATGTTGCCCGCCGATTCGTCGATGATGTAGGCGTAGCCCTTCCGCCCCAGCTTGACGCTGCGGGAGAGGTCGTCGATCATTTTGAAATTGACGTCCACGAGCAGAACCGCGTTCAGATCCCGGCCGCCCATGTGCAGCGTGATGCCCTTGCTCATGGACACGACCCATTTGTACTGCCCTTTGAAAAGGTTCTGCACGTGCGGCACGGAAAAGCTGAGATGGTTCGGGTTCTCGACGGCGGAGCGGAACCAGCTCTGGCTCGTGAGATGCGTATTGGACCGCATTTCCTGCGAAGGAAGGGAGGTCATCCGCTGTCCCGCTTCCGTGAACAAGGCGATGGTGACCAAGTCTTCCCGCGTGCTGAAAATGGTGCCGAGCTGCTCCGACAGCAGTTGGTTCGGGAACGCCTCGCCCTGCCGAACCTTCTGCTCCACGGCGGAGAAGACGGTTGCCATGCTGCGGATGTAATATTCCAGGTTGGACGCCACTTGGTAAATGACCTGCTGGTTGCTCTGGACCGTGTTCTTCTCCGCGGTCCGGTTGAATTTGTCGTACAGGACGGCGCTCACGAAGAAGACGACCACCGCCGTCATGGCCGTGAAGGATACGGCGATCAAAAACTGCATGCTCTTGAAGCTGTACAGCCGGCGGATTCGCAGCCCTTTCACGTCGCGGCTTCCCCTCTCGCGCGGCTCCGATAGTCCTTGGGGGACACGCCGACTTGTTTTTTGAAGCTGAAGCTGAAATAGTTCGGATCCGCATAGCCGACCTTCTCGGCGATTTCGAACGTTTTGAGGTCCGTGGAGAGAAGCAGTTCTTTGGCCGCTTCCATCCGAATCTGGAGGAGATAGGCCATGTAGGTCATTTTCGTCTCCCGCTTGAAAATGCTGCTGAAGTAGCCGGGACTGATGTGCAAATGCGAACAGACGCGCGCGATCGTGATGTCGCAGTCGGCGTAATTCCGCTTGGTGAAAGCTTTGGCCTCCTCCACGAGAGAACGGTACGTCGTTTGGCGGTTCGACGCGATCCGGCCCATCAGCTCGGCGCAGGTGCGGATCACCCAATCCTGGGCATCCTGCAAACTCGCGAATTGATGCATGTCTTTGAGAGGATTCGTGCCGGCCCATGGATCGCCCGGCTGGTCCTCGACGTCTTGGGCGGCCTTCAAGATGACGGCCAGCAGCTGGTGCATGAAAATTTGCGCGTCGCGGAAATTGGCTTCCGAGCCCGCGTCGTGCAAGGGGGCGAACAGCTCTCGGACGATCGCCTCCATTTCGTCCGCCGTGCCGACTTTCAGGCAGCGGGCCAGGGCCTCTCCCTGCAGCTCGTCGAAGCGGACGGGAGCGCCGTGTTTGGGGCGGATTCGGGTTTCGACGTCCTCGATGGAAATGGCCCGATTGCCCCCCAGCAGCAGCCGGTAATCGAGCGCGGCCAAGGCGTCGTCGTATGCGTATTTCAGCTCGGCGGGACTGGAGACGACCGAGCCGATTCCGGCGGTGACGGTCAGATTGAGAAACTTGCCGACGTTCTGGCAAGCCTCTTCCAGGATCGCGGCCGTGCGGCCGCGGATGATGTCCGGATCGGCCGCGTGCGGAGGAGAGAAGGTCAGGACCGCGACCAGCTCGTTATGTTGGAAGACGAGTCCGGACCGCTCCCGGACGACGATCTCCTCCGCGATGTTGCGGACGGCGAACCGCCGCAGTTCCTCGTCGGCGGATTGAAGCGCGGTCGCGGACGACGCGGGCAGCGGAGCGGGGTCGTCCAGTTGGAGCACGGAAACGCAGAACAGCCGGGGAACCTCCAGGTCCCCCAGTCCGTAATGCGCCGTTTTTTCCCGGATTTCCTTTTCCGGCAGTTTGCGGGAGACCAGCGTCCCGAGAAACAGCTCGCGGAGCAGCGGAAGGCTGCGAAGGTAGTGCGCCTTCAAGGTGTCGAGGTTTTCCCGTTCGGCGATTTCCGCGTCCAACCGGTCTTTGACTTTCCTTAGCGCTTGAAGCAGCTCCGCGGACGAGAACGGTTTGAGCACGAATTCCTCGACCTGCAGATGGATGGCTTTGCGGGCATATTCGAATTCGTCGAAGCCGGTGAGGATGATGATTTTCGCCCTCGGGTACAGCCGGCGGATTTCCTCCGCCAGCTGAAGGCCGTCCATAAACGGCATCTTGATATCCGTCACGACGACGTCGGGGGCTTGCTTCTCCGTCATTTCCAGCGCTTCCCGCCCGTTCTCGGCCACGTCCGTGACGCGGAAGCCCGCGGCCTCCCAGTCGATTTCCCGAAGCACGCCTTCCCGAACGTCTGCCTCGTCGTCCACCAATATCAGGTTATACATGGCCGGAGTTGCCCCCTGTTTCGTTATGAATGCGTTTACAGGGTATTGTAGCATGAACGATTTGGATGGGGGAGAGGGACGAGGGACAAAGCAGCTTTGAGAGAGGCATTGGGGGAAAGAGCGTCCCATCGCCTACCAAACTTGCCCAACGAGCGCTGCAACCCGTCATCCGACTCCAAACGCAAAACGGAGGCCGCAGCCCCATTCCGGCCGTGCCTCCGTCCGTTTTCTCCATTCCATCAGATACCCCATGCGGGATTCCGGCCTCGCCATCCAACCGCCGCGCTACGAGGCTTCCTCCGGAGGCGTCAGCACGATCTTGCCGTCAACGACCTCCAACTTCACCTTGTTTTTGTCCTTCACGCCGATCGCCTCCAAATAGCCGGCCGGCACTTGCAGGCGTCCCGCTTTGTCCAGCACGGCGTATTCCACGTGGGAGTCCTCCCCGGGATCGGCCGGCGCCGCGCCGCGCTCGAGTTCGGCCAGCTCCTCGGCGTACGAGCGCTTGCGCAGCATTTCCGAAGAGATTTTCCCGTCCCGGATGGCGACGACGCGGTCCACTTTCTTGGCCAGATGCGGATCGTGGGTGACGATGACGATCGTGATGCCGTACGTCCGGTTCATTTCGCGGAACAGGTCCAGGATCTGGTCCGCCATGCGGGAATCGACGGACCCCGTCGGCTCGTCGGCCAGCAGCAGCTTCGGCTGGTTCGCGAGCGCGATGGCGATCGCCACGCGCTGCTGCTCGCCGCCGGACAGCTGGTGCAGCTTGTTGTTTTTGCGGTGCGTGAGCCCGACCGCTTCGAGCAGCTCCAGCGCGCGCATCCGCTTGCGGCGCCCCCGGAGCAAGATCGGCAGTTCCACGTTCTCGAGCGCGGTCAGGTAGGGAATCAAGTTGCGCGCGTTGTTCTGCCAGACGAAACCGACGCTTTCCCGTTTGTAGCGCACGAGGTCCGGCTCGGACATTTTCAGCATGTCTTTCCCGTCCACCGCGAGCGAGCCCGCGGAGGGCCGGTCAAGCCCGCCGAGCATGTTCAGCAGCGTGGATTTGCCGCTTCCGCTGTTGCCGATGATCGCCATCATCTCGCCCGTCTCCACGCGCAAATCCAACCCTTGCAGCGCGAATACTTCCAGATCCGCCGCCTTGTAGATTTTGACCAGTCCTTCGCAATGAATCACGGCTTAATCCTCCCCGAGCTTCAAGGCTTGATGGATGCGGATGCGGGACAGCATGTAGGCGAGAATGCCCAGGCCCAGCAACAGCATGAAGCCGACCGTGCCGTACAGCCGGACGAAGTCGGCCGATTCGAACAGCACCCGGAACGGAGGCACCATCTGGGCCGGATCGAACGCGATCTGGAAGTTCGGCACGTACAGGCGGCTGGCCAGATGCCCGACCAGCACGCCGATCAGCACGGCTACGCCGGAAGTGAGCAGCTGTTCCAGCGCGAGCATGCCGATCAGCTGGCCCAGCGACAAGCCGAACGCCCGCAAAATGCCGTTCTGCAGCGTGCGCCCTTTAAGAGACAACACCCAATACAGCAAAAACCCGACGAAGCTGACGAAAATCGAAAGGAGGAATCCGAGCGTCAGCACCCCGTTCAGCGAGAGCAGGAACGGGTCGTTCTTGGCCCGGACGAGATCCGCCCGCGTGTTCACGACATTCGTCACGCTCAGCTTCGCCTTCTCGATTCCTTCGTACAGCGCTTCGGTGGAAGCGCCCGGCGCCAGCTTCAGCCATACCTGGTACGGCTCCAAGCCCAGTTGCAGTTGGATGCGGGACAAGTGGCCGACGATCAGCATCGGCGCGTTCGTCTTCGTGTCCTCGTCCGCCGCGTTGACCGACCCCAGCGGGGGATTCGGATTGAAGGACGGAAAATAGTCCACGATGCCGTAAACGGTGAAAGGCTGTTGGTCGGTTCCATCCCAGCCGACGAAGATCGTGTCGCCGGCTTTCACGTTCTTCTGCTCCGCCAGCGATCGGGAGATAAGCACGGCCTTGGAATCGCCGGCGATCAGATTCAAATATTCGTAAAACGGATATGGCAGCAGGCCGTTCGGAAACCAGGCGGTTCGCCCGAATTCGTCCGTGTCGATGCCGATGAGCTTGGCGGTGCCCGACTGTTGTTCTCCCGCCCCGAAAAACGCGTCTTTCTTCACGAATACTTTCGCGGTAGCCTCGACGCCCGGCAAATTGGCATAAGGCTCGTACGGCGGTTCCAAATAGTGGACGGGACCTTTGGAGAGGGGTTGGGCGGCGGGCGCTCCCCCTCCCATCGGGGGTCCTCCCATCGGCGTTTCCGGCGGCTTGTCGTTCGGCCATTCCGACTCCAGCACGAATTCGGCCCCGTTCGCGTACCGGATCCGGTCCTCGGTATTGTGGTTCAGCGTGCGCGCCGCGCCGGCGCTGAACACGCCGATCGCGATCGTCATGATCAGGAACACCATCAGGAATTGGTATTGGCTGTTCGACCGGCCGACTTGGATGAGCGTCGAGTACAGGGAGGGAGGCCACCATTTGCGGCCCAGCCAGTAAACCAGGCGCAGCGCGTAGGGATACAGCCGGAGCAGCAGCAGCCCCGCGCCGAGCACGAACAGCGCGGGCACGACGAACTGCAGCGGGTCGAGACTCAGGGAGTCCGCGCCGAGCCCCAGATTCCGGGCATCCTTGAGCTTCGTCCGGAACAGGTAAAGGCCGTAAATCGACACCCCTAAAGCCAGCACGTCCAGGAACGCTTTATGCCATAAAGGGACTTTCTGCACGCGGGCCAACTGCTGCTTATGGCTGACGATCGACGCGCGGGTGGCGAGCAGCGCCGGAATGAGCGTCGTCAAGAAAGAAGCGGCCGAGGCCAAGCCTCCGTAGCGCCAGGCTTCCGCGTTCAGGTGCACGGCCATTCGGGCCCGCTGGACGAATTCGAGAAATCCGTTCGAAGCGCCCAGCATTTTCGTCAGCGCCGTTCCGATCGGCGGGCCGAGCGCCCAAGCCGCGGCGCCCAGCAGCAGCCCTTCCGCCGCGAAGGACGCGGCGATCTGCCAGCGGGCCGCGCCGCGGCTGCGCAGCACGGCGATTTCGTTCTTCTGCCGGTCGACGATCAGATTGGAGACCATGAACATATAGAACGCCAGCATGATCAACACGGGGACGTTCAAGGACCACATCAGGATGCGGAGCTTCGCCGCCCGGTCGAAGTATTTCTCGATAATGGGAAGCGAAGGAGCGTTGAACTCGATCTGGTATCGTCCCACGGCGGCCGCCAAAGCGTTCCGCAGCTTCTTGTCCGTGTCCAGGAACCCCGCCACGTTCCGAAGCTCCAGCTTCGTGTAGTCCATCACGAAGAACCAACCGGCCGTCGTCAGCGGAATCCGGCTTTGATCGACGAACTCCGACCGGAACAGCCGCTCGTTCATGACGAACGCGGAATTCAGGTCGCTGAGGTTGGGAGTCCGGAAATACGGATCGTCGTCCGCCTTCTTTTCGAACACCCCGACCGGCTTGATTTTGATCGTGCCTTTGACTTTCTCGTCGCTCACGACCAGCACCGTGTCCAGCACCAGCTTGAGGTTCCCCAGCGCGCGTTCCGTGAGCAGCACTTCATAGACGCCGTCGACCGGGTGGTCGGCGGGCAGCCGGCCGTCGATCAGGCGGATGTGCTCTTCCAGCCCGCTGTACATCCGGAAGGAGGCGCTGGGCTTGTTGCGGAGCGTCTCGTTGCGGGCTTGTTCTTCGTAGCCGAACAGAAAGGACTGGGTGCGTCTGTCCGCGACCAGCTCCTTGATCGGAATCCCGAACCCGCGCTCGGCGTCCTCGGCCATATACCGATCGAGACCAGCGAGCGTCGCGCGGCGCTTTTGTTCCGTCTGGTTGTAAAAATTGACCTGCGCCCAGTAAGCTCCCGGGTAAACGCCGGATTTGGTCTGGGAAGCTTCCAGATCCTTGACCAGCATGCGGGATAAAATGGCTTCGGAATAGATCGGCATGGTGCTGACGAGCGCCACGGTGAGGAGCATGCCGAGAAACAGGCTGACGACCAGCCATCGGTTCTGCAGCATTTTGCGAATGATCATGACGAATAAAGCCACTGGAAAACCTCCCCGGAAACATTCCCCCGAAAGTGACGCGAAGCTTGCGGCTTATTCCTCTCGGCGGAGCCCCCAGTTAAAATGGCGAAACGGCGTTACTGCAGGATCACGTCCTGCCCCTCTTCCAAGCCGCTCATGATCTCGACGGAGGTCGAAGTGGTCAACCCCTGCTCGACGTCGATTTCGCGGATCCGCTTCCCGTCCTCGAGCACCCGGACGAACGTCCGGCCTAAGTAAGACCGCAGGCCGCTTCTCGGGATCTGCAAGACGTTATCTTTCTTCTGCGTGATAATGGAGATTTCGACCGAGCTCCCGATCTCGGCTTCTTTCGGGAGGGCGGCAACGTCGACGTACAGCGTTCTGGCGTAACGGTCCGCCAAATCCTTATTCATCGTCACCGGAGCGGAACTGGGCGTCTGCACGACTTTGCCTTGCACGGTTTCCTTCCCGAGCGTCACCTCCGCGGCCATGCCCACTTCGGCGTCCTTGATATCGGCCGAATTGTCCACCCGCAGCGCCACCCGGAGCTTGGCCGGATCCGCCACGGTCACCAGCGTCTGGTACGCTTCGACCGGATCGCCTTCCTTCAGGCTTTCCACGAAAGTGACCTGTCCGTCGATCTTCGCGCGCAGGATCCGGCTGTCGAATTGCTGTTTCAGGCGCTCGTATTTCATCTGTTCGAGTTCCATTTGAAGCTCGGCGACGCGTTGCTGATCCTCGCCCGCTTCCCTGGCTTGGCGCCAGGCCAGCCTGGCTTTCTCGAGCGCGAGCTCCTGCTCCTTCAGCTGGATGTCCAAGCCGTCCATGATCAGCTGTACGAGCACGTCGCCTTTCTTGACCATGTCCCCGGACTGGACCGGAATGCTGTCGATCCGGCCGCCGTTTCCGGTAAATTGCGCGATGTCGGTCGATACCGATTCCAGGTATCCGATCCCCGCGATCCGCTTGACGATCGTTCCTTTCTCCACCTTGGCGGTTCGATAATTTTCCTGGGCCGGTTTCACCAGCGGGGGCTTCAGCTCGCTTTCCTCCTTGGGCAGCAAGGAACACCCGGCCGTTGAAACCGCGAGCATGGCCGCCCCCGCAAGCAGAAGGCCGGTCTTAAGGCATCGCGACAATTCGTCCATCCTCCAATTCGTAGACTTGATCGACGATGTCCATGATCGCCGGATCGTGCGTCGTTAGAATGACGGTCATCCCTTGCTGAACCAAATCGCGGAACACCTTGATGATCTGCAGGCCCGTGCGGCTGTCGAGCTCCGCCGTCGGTTCGTCCGCCAGCAGCAGCTTCGGCCGGTGCGCGATCGCCCGGGCGATCGCCGTGCGCTGCTGTTCCCCGCCCGACATCTCGAAGGGGCGGTGATGCATCCTCGCCTTGAGGCCCACTTGACCCAGCGCTTCCGCCGCGGCATCCTTCCGGTCTTTCGCCGGAACTCCCGCGATCCGCAAGAGAAACTCCACGTTCTCGTAAGCGGACATCAGCGGAAACAGCGCGAACGACTGGAAGACGAGCCCCATTTCCTTCCGGCGGAGGTCGCCCCGCTCGCGCTCCGACAGGCCGCCCAGTTCCCTTCCCGCGAACGAGATCGTGCCTTCGTCGGGACGGTCGAGGGCCGCGAGCAAGTTGATCAGCGTCGTCTTGCCGGAGCCCGATCGGCCTTTGAAAGCGACCAATCGGCCCGGCGCGATCGAGAGATCGACGCCGTCCAGCACGGTAACGGCCGCCGTTCCCCGCCCGAAAACCCGCTTAATGCCGTCGGCCCGTATCATGGGCGGAGTGGCGTCCATCCGTGCGGCTCCCTCCTTTTTTGCGCGGTCCCGTTCCGGGAACGCGGGCTGCCGATTGCCGTTCCATCAACACGGGAAGCACCCTTTCCATTGTTCCGTTTTCGCCTTGCAGCAATCGTTGCAGCAGGATGACGGCTTTGGCCGCCCCCAAATCGCGGGCAGGCCGGACCGTCGTCAGCGGGGGCATCGTATAGGCGGCGCACGTGTCTCCGTCATACCCGAGCACCGAAATCCGGTCCGGCACGGGGATGCCGTTCCCGGCCAAAGCCTGCAGGGCCCCCGCCGCCATCAGGTCGTTCCCGCAGAACACCGCCGTCAGGTCGGTTCTCCGGCGGAGCAGTTCCGTCATGGCGCGGCTCCCGCTCGAGCCGGAGAAATCCCCGTCCGCGAGCAGGTCCGGCGGATGCTCCAGCCCTCTCTCCCGCAACGCCTGGCAGAAGCCGGCGTACCGTTCCCGGCTGATCCTCAGCTCCTTCGGTCCCCGGATGTGGCCGATTACCCGATGACCGTCCTTCAGCAGCCGTTCGCCGGCCATACGTCCCCCCTCGAAGTCGTCGGACACGATCGCGGAGCAGCGGGGGCCTACGGCGCCTTCGAAGTTGACGCAGGGAATGCCCAGCGCCAGCGCCTCCCGCATCAACGGGTGATCGGCGGTGAACGCGGGCAGCATCATGCAAGCCTCCAATCCGCGCGAACGGATCCAATATCCCAGCTTGCCCGGGGAATAAGAAAGCAGCGGAACGGAGAAAAAGAGGGTGTCCATCCCGATCCGCTGCAGCTCCCGTTGGACCAGCGGCAGGAAATGGACGAAGCTGTTGCTTGCCTCGAATTCGAATTCGGGCATCATGACTCCGACAAGCCTGCTGCCTTTGCCGACCAGCTGCTTCGCCCCGAAGTGGGGGACGTACCCGAATTCCTCGGCCTTCTCCAAAACGCTTTTTCGCGTGGCTTCCTTCACGCCGCGCACCCCGTTCAACGCGCGGGAAACCGTGCTGGGCGAGATCCCGAGCGCTCCGGCGATCGTCCGGATGACCGGCGGGCCATCCCGGGGAGCGCCGGTGAAACCTTTCGCGTAAGACGGTCGCCGGTCGGACATGTCGTGACCTCCTCCGCATCGCGCGGGCCGGAATGAAGGTGGAGAAACGGCGGTTTGCAAACGTTTGCAATTCTGATTTCCAATATAAGGATTGGGCTCCGAATCTGTCAATGACTGTTTTTACGGGAAAAGAGTCGCATTTTACGAACGCTCCGCGATGTGCGGGTTGCGGTCTGTTCGATGTTGTCGTATCTTATGTGTAGATAGGAAAATAATTTTCGCGGAAATAAGTATATGTAGGAAATTTATTTTCTTGAGGAGACGATCGTTTTGAGCATTCTTTCCGCGATCCGGGAGAACATGGACAGCCTGCACCCGAAGGAAAGGGAGCTGGCGGCCTTCATGCTCGAGCAGCCCCGGGAAGCCGTGCAGCTGAGCATCACGGAGCTGGCGCGCCGCGCGGGCGGCAGCACCTCGACGGTCTCGCGGTTCTGCCGGACGTTCCATTTCCGGAATTTCCCCGAATTCAAACGCCAGCTCGCGGCCGAGCTCGCCGGTTCGCCCATGCCCGCGCAGTATCAGGACATCGTGGCCGGCAATCCGCTCCCCGACATCGTCCACGCGATCACGGCCAACCATCTCCGCTCGCTGGCCGACACGACCCGGCTGTTCGACCTGGAGCAGCTCCGGCGGGCGATCGGCGGCCTGCACCGGGCCGCGCGGATCGACCTGTACGGCTCCGGCACGTCCGGCTTGGTCGCCCAGGATTTCTGGAGCAAGCTCATCCGGATCGGCAAAGCGGCCGCCGCGTTCTCCGACCCCCACATGCAGCTGACCTCGGCGTCTTCCCTGTCGCCGAATGACGCGGCGATCGGCATTTCCTATTCCGGGGAAACGCCGGAGACGATCCATTCGCTCCGCAGCGCGGCGGAACGGGGAGCCCTCACGATTTCGATCACGGGGTTCGGCACGAACACGCTCGCCTCCATGGCGGACGTCTCCCTGTTCACGTCGACGGCGGAAGCCGGCATGCGGCGGGGGGACATGGCTTCCCGCATGGCGGCGCTGCACGTGGTCGACATCCTGTTTACCGGGCTGGTCAGCGAGCATTTCGACGAGTATGTCCCCCGCCTGGAGCGTTCGTTCCAGACGGTGCGCAAATATACGAGCAAAAAGGAGAAACAACCGCGATGAACGTTTGGGTATACGATTCCGACGACAAATTGAACGAAGCGGGGGCCGGCATCATCTCCGGCATCGTGCAGACGAATCCCCGGGCGGTGCTGGGCCTGGCGACGGGCGGCACGCCCGTCGGCATTTACAAGCAGCTGGTCGGCGACTTCGAGCGGGGCATGTTCAGCTTCCGCGGGGTGACGACGTTCAACCTGGACGAATACGTCGGCCTTCCGGAAAACCACCCCGAGAGCTACCGCGCCTACATGAATGAGCATCTGTTTCGGCATATCGACTTGCCGAGCGGGCAGGCGCACATTCCGGACGGCAACGCGCCCGACCTGGAAGCGGAGTGCCGCCGGTACGACGAGCGGATCGAGGATGCGGGCCAGCTCGACCTTCAGCTGCTGGGGCTCGGCCATAACGGGCATATCGGCTTCAACGAACCGGCGCATGCGCTGATCAAAGGCACGCATGTGGTCGATCTCGCCGAGGAAACGCGCAAAGCGAACGCCCGGTTCTTCCCCTCCCTAGACGAGGTGCCGCGCCAAGCGCTGACGATGGGCGTCGGCACGATCCTGAAGTCGAAAACGATCCTGCTCGTCGTCAAAGGCGCCGACAAAGCGGACATCGTCCGGCGGGCGCTTCAGGGGCCGATCACGACCGATTGCCCCGCCTCGCTGCTGCAGACGCATCCCCATCTCGTCGTGCTGCTCGACCGCGCGGCCGCGGAGAAGCTGTCATGAGCGGGGCCGCGGAATCGGTTATCGTCGCCGGCGCCCGGGTCGTGACGCCGGCCGGCGTTCTGGAAGCCGGCTGGCTCTGGATGAAGGACGGGAAAATCGCGGGGATCGGCGGCGAGGAGTCGCCGTTGCCGGAGGAAGCCGCCGGCGGGCGGGAAATCGACGGCGCGGGCGGATGGGTGCTGCCCGGCTTTATCGACATGCACGTGCACGGGGGAGCGGGCTTCGACTTCATGGACGCCGACGCGGAACAATTGCGGGCCATTACCCGGTTCCATGGAGAACACGGGACGACGGGGATGCTCGCGACTTCGCTCACCGCCCCGAAAGACCGGCTCACCCGCGTGTTGGAACGGGTGGACCGGTTCATGCGGGGAGAGATGCCTTACGCCCGGTTGATCGGCGTCCACATCGAAGGCCCGTTCGTCAGCCTCAAGTGGAAAGGCGCGCAGAACCCGGACTATATCCTGCCGCCGCAGTTGGACTGGCTGGAGGATTGGGCCCGGGCCTATCCCGGGCTGATCAAAATGCAGACGCTGGCTCCGGAGACGGAGGGCGCGATCCCGTATATCGAAAAGCTGGCGGAAATCGGCGCGATCCCGGCCTGCGGCCACACGGACGCCGTGTACGAGGAACTGGGGAAAGCGGCGGATCACGGGCTGCGCCACGCGGTGCACACGTTCAACGCCATGCGGCCCTACCATCATCGCGAGCCCGGCACGGTCGGGGCGGTGCTGACCGACAACCGGATCATGGCGGAAGTCATCGCGGACGGCCACCATGTCCATCCGGCCGGCATCAAGCTCTTGGTTGCCGCGAAGGGCACGGATCGCGTCATCCTGGTGACGGACGCCATGACCGCGGCGGGAATGCCCGACGGCGAGTACGACCTCGGCGGGCTGCCCGTCGTGATGGCCGGCGGGGTCGCGCGGCTGAAGGACGGCGGAAGCTTGGCCGGCAGCACGCTCACCATGATCGACGCGTTCCGGTTCATGGTGCGGGAGATCGGCGTCAGCGTCGCCGAGGCGAGCCGGATGGCCAGCGCCAACGCGGCGCGCCAGCTGGGCATGGACGGCTCGGTCGGCACGCTCGAGACCGGCAAGCGCGCCGACGTCCTGCTGCTGGACGATTCGTTGGAGCTGCGCCGGGTCTGGGTCGGCGGGCGGGACATTCTGGCTTGACGGCGGAGCCGCTGTCGATCGGCATTCCGCGTCAACATCCCCGGTAACGACAACAACCCGCGGATCGAGGGAATCCGCGGGTTGTTCGTTTTCGCTCACGCCACCGATGTCGAGTCGAACGTCCTTCTGACGCAACATCCGCCTACACCGCCGCTCGGCACGTTCCTAGCGCATTCTCTCTCGACGCACCATTTTCTAGCCGCCCGTTTCGCCGCAGGGGGGAGTTTCTCCCTCTGCAGTGCCGCCCGCCTACTTTCGACGCCTAGATTGGAGTTTCACCCTTTGCTCACTCGCGCCCTTCCCCTCCCTCCCTTACACATTTTTCAGCAGATATTGACATTTTCGCTTATAATGGAGCCAAAGAACCATGGACAACCAGGAAATGGGGAGACCGATGATCCGAATCGTGATCGCCGACGACCAACGCTTGCTCCGCGACGGCCTCCAGACGATGATCAATCTGTCCGACGACATGGAAGTGGTCGGACTGGCGGAGAACGGACGCAAGGCGCTTGAACTGGTAGATTCGCAACGCCCCGACCTCGTGCTGATGGACATCCAGATGCCCGAAATGGACGGGATCGAATGCACCCGCAAAATCCGCGCGAACTACCCGAATACGAAAGTGCTGATCCTGACGACTTACCCGGAGGACGAGTACATCATCGACGCGCTGGTCGGCGGCGCCGGCGGCTTCCTGCTTAAGGACCTGCCCGGCGATAAAATCATTTCCGCGATCCGCGACACCATCGACGGGACCCTGCTCATGCCGACCGCGATTTCGGCCAAGCTGGCCGCCCGGCTCGCCGCCGGTTCGCATGCGGCCCCCGGCCTTGCATCCCCGCTTGCGCCGGATAAGGATCCCGGGCTCACCGAACGCGAATGGAAAATCGTCGAGCTGATGGCCGAAGGCAAGAGCAACCGCGAAATCGCCGCCCGCCTCTTCATCAGCGAAGGGACGATCCGCAACTACATCAGCATCATCTACAGCAAAATCGGGGTCAACGACCGCTTGAAAGCCGTCAACCTGCTCCGGGAATGGCTGTCCCCCAAAAACTGATCCTTCCGAACGGAGGCTGCTGCTTCGGTGCTGTCCGCCCTGCTGAAAAAATGGATGCTGAGGACGGGCCTTGTCCTGCTGCTGATCGCAGGCTGGTCCGTCCCGCTCCTGTTTCTGAACGATACGACCAATGCCCGGTTCACCAATTTGAGCGGCAGCCCGGAATGGCAGTATCACGAAGGCGACCTTCCGCTGTCCGCCATCCAAAACCCCACGTCGATCAGCACCGAGTGGACCCCGCTTCAGGACGCGAAGCCCCGCCTTTCCGGGCCCGGTTACTACTGGCTGAAAATCGACATCCATGCCGAGCCGTACCGCGATCCCCATCTGTTCATCAGCGACCTTCGGCATTACCAGGCCTACTATAATGAGAAGCTGCTCGCGGAAACCAACTTCGACCCCATGAACCCGCGCTTGCTGGAGCATTTCGAGTGGAAGCTGGTGTCGTTCTCGTTCGGCTACCCCGAAGAACCGCTGCTGCTTCGGGTCTATTCCGACGACGGCAAAATCAAAACCGGAACGATCCAAATCGGCAACGCCGCCGACTTCATCGTCCGGATCCTGCACAAAGACGGCGACAAAATGCTGTTCGGCGTCATTTTCACGCTGCTCTGCATCGTGGCGGGCCTATTTTATTTCAATACGCGGAAAAAGCTGTATTCGTATTTCAGCCTGCTCGCTTTTTGCGCCGCCTACGCCGCGATGTGCCGGACGTTCGCGCTGGGATTGTTCGTGCACGTGCCGACCTTGATCTATTTCCACGAGCTGATGCTGCCGCTGGGTTCTTTCGCGTTTAACGGTTTCTTCAACCACCTGTACGGCGGAGCGACCCGTTTTCACCGTACCGTCCGCTATTGGATGCTCGCCTTCACCCTCGTCTGCTTCGGCGTCGGGTGGTGGGACAACCGGCTTTATCACGCGCTTCTTTACGATTTGTTCCCGGTGCTGTTCCTGATGCTGATTTTCTCCTCCGTCCGGCTGCACTCCCGTAAAATCAAGGAACAGCCGAGCCGGGAATCGGCCATCATCGTGTTCGGCTATGCCGTGTCCAACATCTCGACGTTCTTGACGTCCCTGCTGCTGATTTTTCCCGAACTGAGGACGTATTTGTCCCGGCACCTGCCCTGGCTTGAGCCGTATGTCCGCGACGACCAGCTGCCCGTGTTCACGGGATTGTTCGTGTTCCTGTGCTGCATGGGCTCCATCATCCTGTTGCGGGAGAACGAAGTGCACCGCCAGGTCCACAGCTACTCGCGCGAGCTGGAGGACAAGAACCGCAAGCTGGAAGAGCTCGACAAGCTGAAGGACGAATTCCTGGCCAACACGTCGCATGAGCTCCGGACCCCGCTCGGCGGCATCATCGGCATCACCGAGTCGCTGCTGGAGGGGGTCGCCGGACCGCTGAACGAGCTGGCGCGCAGCAATTTGGCGATGGTCGTGGCCAGCGGCAAACGGTTGTCCGGCCTGATCAACGACATTCTCGATTTCTCCAAGCTGAAGCATGCCGACGTCTCTTTGGTCATCCAGGGCGTCGATCTGAAACGGACCGGGGACAGCGTGGCGAACGTGCTGCAGCCTCTCGCCGTCCTGAAAGACATCCGGCTCGCCAACCGGATCGACGACCGCCTGCCGCTTGCCGCGGCGGACGAGAACCGGGTGCTGCAAATCCTGTACAATCTCGTCGGCAACGCGCTCAAATTCACGGAGAAGGGACAAGTGGAAATCTCCGCCGAGGTGGACGACGGCTGGATTTACGTGTCGGTCTCCGATACCGGGATCGGAATCGCGGCGGACAAACAGGACAAAATTTTCGAGCCGTTCGAGCAAGGGGAAGGATCCGCCTCCCGGGAATACGGGGGTGCGGGACTAGGCCTGGCCATCACGAAAAAACTGGTCGAGCTGCACGGCGGAAAAGTCGGTCTCGTCTCCGCGCCGGGACGCGGCTCCATCTTCACGTTCACGCTGCCGGTCGCGGACCGGGAGCTGCAGGATGCCGCCCCGCCTGCCGAACGATCCCCGGCGCAGGCGTTCGCGCCCGCGCTTCAGCCGGCGGAGAACGCGTACGGGGAGCCGCCCGGCGCCGCTTACGCCGCCGTCGCGACGGAACCGGCGGCTCCCCGCGTATCGGCTCGCAGCGAAAGTGAGACGACGCTGCTCCTCGTAGACGACGACCCGGTTAACCTTCAGGTGCTGACCAACTTTTTGGCCGCCCAGCCTTACACCCTCGTGAAAGCGGCGGGCGGAGCGGAAGCGCTTCGGCTGATGGAGAAGGGGCTTCGGCCGGATTTGGTGCTCACCGATCAGATGATGCCCCGGATGACCGGGCACGAGCTTTGCCGCCGCATCCGGGAGAAATACACGCCCGCCGAGCTCCCCGTCATCGTCCTGACCGCCAAAAACCAGGTGAACGATCTCGTGGAAGGGTTCGACGCGGGGGCCAACGATTATTTGATCAAGCCGGTCGCCAAACGCGAATTGATCGCCCGGATCGAGATGCACCTCCAATTGGCCGAATTGACCGGGTCTCTCGAACGCAAAGTGCGGGAACGCACCCGCGAGCTCGAGGAGACCCACCTCCAGCTGCAGGCCGCCATGCGGGAATCGGCGCAGGCGATGGCCGAAGCCTCCGTGCTCGAGGAGAGAAACCGAATCGCCTTCGACATCCATAATACGGTGGGTCACACGCTGACCGCCTGCATCGCGCAGATGGAAGCTGCCAAGATGCTGATCGCCCACGGCCGGTACGAGCACGCCGTCCCGAAGCTCGACACGTCCCGCGAGTTGGTCGGCAAAGGGCTGCAGGAGATCCGCGAGTCGATCCGGATGCTCAAGCTCGAAAGCTCCAGCGAGAACTTGTCCGTGACGCTCATGCGGCTGATCCGGAAAACCGAAGAATCGGCGGACGTCCGCATCGAGGCCGACATCGCCGCGCTGCCGGCGCTCGGTTCGACGCAGAAACGGACGATCTACCACGCCCTGCTCGAAGGGCTGACCAACGGCATCCGCCACGGAAAAAGCCGCTCGTTCACGTTCACCTTGACCCAAGGAGGCGACAAGCTGCTGTTCCGCCTGGCCAACGACGGAGAGCCGATCCCGGAGGGAACGGCTTTCGGGTTCGGCATGACGGCGATGGAAGAGAACGTCCAGCAATTGGGAGGAACGCTTTCGCTGACGTCTACGGGAGAACGCGGCTCCCTCCTGTCGATCGACATCCCGCTGGACTGGCGGGCGCAAGCGCGTTACGTGGAGCAGGGCGATTGAATTCCTCATTCCCGAACGGAGAGGCAACAGGCGGTTGAGTCCGTTCGACTCAACCGCCATCGCCATGGATCCGGGACTCAACCTCCGGGTTGGGTTACGGCGCCACTTGGTTCATGTAATCCACGTATTCTTTCTCCGCGTCGGCCGTAGCCGGGAACCATTCCTTTTCCAGGAAGGACCGGTATTGCTCCAGCGTGATCTTGCCGAGAACGTACTTCATTTCTTCGTCGTCCTTCTTCTTCACCAGATCGGGGATCGAGTTGTTCAGGTTCAGGATCTTCGGCGAACGGACCCCCGGGACGTTGACGACTTTAATCTGCTGCATGGCGGCGTTCAGCTGGTCGTTGAACTTCTGCATTCTTTCCGGCGTGTCGGCGCCTTCGATGATCGATGCGTTACCGTCGATTGCATTGGCGACCGTCATGTAGGTACTGGTCGTCTGCGCCAGCCGGGCCGCCTGATCGGGCGTTCTGGAGACCGCCCTCGTCGCGGGATCATAGCTGTCGTACGTCATTCCCTTCAGCCCGAGCTGGAACAGCTGCGTCGCCTCCGGCGTGTTGCCCCAATCCAAGAACTTCAGGACGGCGTCGACGTTTTTGGAATCCTTGGAAATCATCCAGCCGCCCCAGATGGCGGGCCCCACCCAGCTGTGCGCCGCGCCGTCTTTGTCCTTGAGCGGGGCGTGGTAGGTGAACAGCTTGTCGGAATCCGGGTTTTTGCTCAGGTTGCCCATGACCCCGTATTGATGGGAATAAATGATGCCGACGCGGTTCTGGTTCAGCTTGTCTTGGTCGACGTAGATTTTGTTGATCAGGAATTCGGGATCGATCAGCTTCTCGTCGTTCAACTGCTTCAAGTAGGTCAAGTAAGGAAGGTAGCCCGTCATCTTTTCCCGGAGCTTATACTGACCATCCGTGTCCTTGACGCCGTACGCGGTAGGCAGGGCGAATGCGGACGCCAGGAAGTTGGAGGCGTTCCAGATCGTGTTGTTGCCCAGCGTCGGATTGGAGAACGACAGGCAATACGTGTCCGGCTTGCCGTTGCCGTCCGGATCGTTTTTGACGAACGCCCGGCAAACGTCCAACATTTCGTCGAGCGTGGTCGGAGCCTTCAGGCCGAGCTTATCCAGCCACGTCTGGTTGATCATGTAGCCCCAATGATTCACGATGTTGGGCCGGGGAATCAGGTAAATATGCCCGTCGTTCACGGATTTGACCGAATCCCACATTTCCTTCGTGATGTTTTTCATCAGGTTCGGGTAATTCCCGATCTTGTCGTCCAAGGGAGCGAGCAGCCCGTTCGCGGCCCACGTTTCCATGTTGGAGTCGGCGGCGGCCCAGTTGTAGATCAAGTCCGGCAGATCTCCCGACGCCATCATGACCTGCAGCTTATCCTGGTAATTGTTGATCGGGGGCGCTTCCACTTCCAGCTTGACGCCCGCCAGCTTCTCCGCTTCCTTGATCACCGGGTTGTCGTCGATGACCACCTGCGCGTTGACCCGGTTGAATATTCGGATCGTGACCGGTTTCTCCGACGCCGAAGCCGAAGCCGGGGCCGACGAATCGGACGCCGGTGCGGGAGCGCTCGCGGAGCCTCCGCTCTCCGCGTCGCTCTCCGAACTGCATGCGGCCAGCACCGAGCCCAGCAACATCGCGCAAATCAGAAGACCGAACGCTTTTTTGCCCGCCTTTTTCATCCTTTACAACTCCTTGTCCGTATTTTTGTATTAAATCTGCAGGAATCTGCAGGTTTAACCTTTGATCGAGCCGACGAGCAGCCCCTTCATGAAATATTTCTGCATGAACGGGTAGACCAGCAAAATCGGCAGCGTGGAGAAAATGATGATCGCCATCTTAAGCGTGAACACCGTCACGCCCTCTTGGCCGCCGTTCAGATCGGACGCGGCGAGTCCGCCGTCATCGACGACCAGGTCCCGAAGGATCAGCATCAAAGGCCATAACGTTCTTTTGGACGTATAAATGATCGCCGAGAAAAACGTGTTCCATTGGGTCACGGCATGGAAAATCACGAACGTCGCGATTGCCGGTTTGGACAGCGGAACGATGATCCGGAACAGCACCTTGAACTCGTTGGCGCCGTCGATAAACGCGGATTCCTCGAGATCCTTCGGGATGGCGCCGATGAAATTTTTCATCAGCAGCAGGTTATAGGCCCCGAGGGCGCCGGGCAGGATCAAGGCCCACAGCGTGTTATACAGGTGAAGCGACTTTACGAGATAAAAATTGGGGATCAGCCCGCCGTTGAAGAACATCGTGAAGGTGATCAGGAACAAGATCGCGTTGCGGCCCTTCAAATCCTTTTTGGACAGCGGATAGGCGGTGATCAGCATGAGGAAGATGTTGATCGCGACCCCGGTTACGGTGATGATGACCGTATTCCGGTATCCGGTCCACATTTGCGACATTTCCGCGATTTGCTTGTAGGCCCCGAACTCCAGCCGGCTCGGAATCAGCTTCAACGGATTCTGCAAGTATTCCGCGTAGGGCGTGACCGAGAAGGATGCAACGTAGAAGAACGGAAACAAGCAGGCCAGCGCGAACAGGGTAATCACCGTATAAATGAAGGCGTCAAACAGCCTGTCGCCGAACGATCTGATTTTCATTGCGGGTACCTCCTTGATGGGAACGGATGCGGACGGAAGCCCGACTCTACCAGATTCCGTCTTCCTTCAACCATTTGGCGATCCGATTGCTGGCCAGCAGGAAGACGAGGCCGATGACCGAAGTGAACAATCCGACCGTCGCGCCGAAGGAGAATCTCGCTCCCAAGATTCCGACCCGATAGGCGTAAGTTTCGAATACCTCGGAAACCTCGAGGTTCATCGGATTTTGCAGCACGAAGATCTGTTCGAAGCCGTTGTTCATGATCATGCCCAAACGGAGGATCAGCAGAATCACGATCGTGGATTTGATGCCGGGCAGCGTCACGTGCCACAGCCGCTTCAATCGGCCCGCTCCGTCGATGCTCGCGGCTTCGTACAGCTCCGAATTCACGGAGGAGATGGCGGCCAAGTAGATAATGCTCTCCCAGCCGGAATCCTTCCAGATGCTGCTCAGGACGACCAGCGGACGGAAATAGGCGGTGTCCGCCAGGAAAAAGACCGGTTCGAAGCCCATTTGCTTTAGAAACAGATTGAGAACGCCCCAGGAAGGCGACAGGAAATTGACCAGGATCCCGCCGATGACGACCCAGGAAATGAAGTGCGGCAAATAGATGACCGTCTGGGTGATTCTCTGGTAGGATCGGTTGCGCATCTCGTTCAGGAGCAACGCCAGCAAAATCGGGAACGGAAACCCGAAGGCGAGCCGGAGCAAGCTGAGGGAAAACGAATTCCAGAACACCTGGTAGAAATCGCTCAGTCCGAACATGTACTTGAAATTCTCGAAGCCGATCCAGGGACTTCCGAGGATACCCTTGGCGAAGTTGAAGTTCTTGAAAGCGATCACGACGCCGTACATGGGGATATAGTTGAAGACGAGAAAATAGGCCACGCCGGGAATCAGCATGAGATACAAGTATTTTTTCCGGTTCAAATAACGAAGCCCGTCTTTCCAACCCGCCCAACGTGAACTCGGCATAAGATGCCCCCTTGTTTCGCTTGATGACGCAATCTCGGAATTGCTTCTGTCGAAAGCGTATACTAAAATATCGCTATCGAAATCTCTAAATTTTATAAATTCATCCTAAATTTTTAAGCCGATGGGGGCGCTTACATGACCGTCTACCCCATGAATAAGCATCTCTCCGACTATGAAATGATTTCCCCGGATTTTCCCTTCTACATCTCCCTGAACGAAGTCCGCCGATATTTTCCCGCGCATCGCCACGATTTCCTCGAATGCTCCCTGGTGGTGGAAGGAGAAGGCTACGAAACGATCAACGGCGTGCGCCATCCGATGAGCCGGGGGACGTTCACCTGGCTGCTTCCTTATCAGGTACACGATATCGTGACCACTTCCCCGACGCCGATCCGGCTCTACAATTGCATGTTCGAAATGGAGTTGCTCGCGCTGTCGTCGAAACAAGGGGCTCGCCATTTGCGGTTTCTTCAGGTGGAACAGCGTCAGCCGTATGTCCAGTTGGAGGGGACCCGCATGGCGTCCGTGGAACGCCTGTTTGCCGAGATGCTGGACGAATACGGGCAAGAGCGGCCATACCGGCAGGAATTGATGCTGGTAAAAATGCACGAAGCGCTGATCCATTTCCAGCGGGAGCAGCAAGCCCGCGCCCCTGAGGCGGATGCGGACGAACCCGATTTCGGCCGGTCCGGCTCGGTCTGGCCGGTGATCGCGTATATCCACGCCCATTACCGGGAGGAATTGTCGCTCTCCGAGCTATCCGCCAAATTCGGCCTCCATCCCTCCAGACTGAGCGCGGAGATCAAGAAGCACGCAGGAATCGGCTTCCTGCACCTGCTGCATGACATCCGCCTCCGGCATGCCTGCAGCCTGCTGGCGGCGACGGACATGAGCATCCTGGAGATCGCCGTCGAAGTCGGATTCAGCTCCTACAAGGTGTTCGCCAGGGTTTTCCGGGACGCCAAGGGTTTGACGCCCGGCGAATACCGCAAACGCCGCCAAGCGGGGGAAAAGCCGGAACGGCAGCGGGAGAGCCGCTCCGACCGTTAGGGATCAGGACTCCAAGCAGAGGCGGATCAAATCGTCCACATGGGCCGTGGCCAAGCATTCGCAGGTATCCGCCGCGCCGTAATAGATTTTCACTTCCCCGCTGTCTTCCAAGATCATGCCGCCGGGGAAAATGACGTCGTTGCGGAAACCCTCCTTCTCATAAGGAGCTTCCGGCACGAGCAGCGGATTCGTGCAGCGTCCCACGATCCGGCGCGGATCGTCGAGGTCCAGCAGCATGATGCCGGCCGTGTATCTTTTTTTCCAGAAAGGTTCCCATCCGTTCTTGCCGCGGGCCGGATCGAGGTCCACCGCATGGAACAGCGTCAGCCACCCTTTCTCCGTCTTGATCGGCGGAGCGGCCGGCCCCAGCTTGTCGTTCGCGAAGCGGACAGCCTCGACGGCCAGCAGAAGCTCCGAATCTCCCCAATACCGCAGATCGGGAGAACCGGAAATCCAGATGTCGAACCGGTGAATGCCTCCGCGGCCGTAGATGGGAAACGGACGTTCCAGCCTCACGTAAAGGTCCCGGATTTTTTCCGGGAACAGCACCATGTTCCGGTTGTCCGGTACCGAAAGGCTGAGCACTTCGAATCTCTCCATGTCGTCCGTGACGGCGATGCCGCCCCGTACGCCATGCGGCGTATCGACCGCGAAGCACATGTAGCACCGTCCGTCCATGACGGTCAGCCTGGGATCGTAGCATCGGATCGCTTCGCCGCCGTCGAGCAGCCTGAGAGGTTCGGGCCGAACGACCCAGCGAATGCCGTCATCGCTGAAAGCCAGCCCCATGTCCGTCGTGTTGGTGGGCAGCAGCGTCTGCGTTTCCGCATCCCCGTAATCGTTGCGGAAAACCATGACGTATTTGCCCTGGAACTTGGCTACGCCGGCGTTGAACACCAACGCCGGATGGTACGGGACGTCATCCGACGTCAGAATGGGATTGTTGGCGTATCTGGCAATCAGGGGGCTCGATACCAAGTCCGGGATGCGCTGCATGAATCAAACTCCTTATCGGCAGTAGGTATACCCGTGCAAAACGGGATAGACTTCATCCAGAAGTCTATCCCGTTTCCGAACCGCCGATAGGACAAAATTAAACGATTTCATCCCACTTTTTACATCCGCTTCCTTTGCTGCCATCGGTCAGATCGGCTTCGAGACCATCAGGTACAGGATGACGACCGGCAGCAGGACGGCCAAGGTGCCGAATACGGCCCACGACAGGCTCGCTTTCCGATAACCTTCGGGGAGCGAGCCTTTCTCCAACGCCTGGGCGCTGAGGCGAATCATGCTTCGCTGCAAGGGAAGCAGCAGGACGGCCCAAATGACGCCGGTAAGCGCGAACAACGCGAGGGACAACGTGAGCCAATTGAAGCCGGCTAAGGAATATCCGGCTCTCTCGGCCATCAAGGCTCCGGTGACGATCAGCAGGAGAATGCCGGGAATCGTAAACGCGAAATCGGCCAGCATGACGTTCTTCGCCGCGCCATGGATCTCCCGAAGATCTCCCGAAGATCTCCCTTCGCGTCCGCCCTGACCTTCCAAAAAGCGGCCGTAACGATATTGCCCACGAGCAGCATCGCCCCGACGACATGAAGAAACAGCAACAAGTCCATTCGTCTTCCTACCTCCATTGACCGGATATCGCGATTCCGGCCGTTTTTTATTTATTGATAAATAAATATTAGTTTGAGAAAAGCCGACCGTCAAGGGGGAAGAATAACGAATTTCCGCCCGGAGCCGGTTAATGGGATGTACTCTCGGATGACCCTACTGTCTCGAATCCTTGGGAAATATCGCGACTAAGTCGACGGACAAGCAAGGTATCGTCGGCGATTCAAGGAAATCCGGCTCGGCCAGCGTCGCGGCGAGCCGATATCGACCGTCCTCCAGCACGAACTGATCGACCGTGCGGTAGATCGGGTCAACGAGCCAATATTCCTTGACCCCAGCCCGTTCGTAGAGGCTCTTTTTGAGCGTTTTGTCGCGGCTGCCGGTGCTGTCGGACAAAATCTCGACCAGCAGGTCCGGTACGCCGAAGACGTAGCCGTCGCGGATGATGCCCAGGTTGGATGCCGCGACGAAAATCAAATCCGGCTGCACGATGTTCTCTTCATCGAAATGGACGTCCATCGGCGCCAAGATGATCTCGCCCTCCAAACTGCACGCGCCGTGAAAAGCGAGATGAAGGTTCGTTAAAATCTTCTGATGCACGAATATTGGCGAAGACAGAAAATCGTAACGCACGCCTCCTATGATTTCATACCGTTCGGGAATATCATAGATTCCCTGCTGTTCCTTGACTTTCGCCGGCCGTTTAGGCGACTTCTCCCCGCTCATAGGCCAACCTCCTCGTCCGTTCGGATTCTATTAACACCAGTATACCATTCTCATGGTCATTTTCTAGATTTTGCCTTTCCTTCGACAAATAAAAACGCCCTTCCCTCCTGAGAGCAGGAATGGAAAGGGCGCTCTTCGTCTCTTATGCGTGACCTCGTCAAATCGCTTCCGTATTCGAGGTTCTGCTGCGGGCCATTTTCAGGTACCCATAGACGTTCTGAAGCTCGCTGTCCTCGACGAACCGAAGGCGCATGTTCTCGGCGGCGTCGAGTATGTACGGCCTGAGCGCGGCCGCGCCGCCGCCCAGCACGTAGAAGCATTGAATGTCGGGATACTTCTTCCAGCGCTTGCGGATCAGGTCCACGATTTTCTGCGCCGCGCGGCTGAAGTACGTATCGACGATCGGCCGGATGTCCGCCTGGCCTTCGCCGACGCGCTGGATCAGGAATTCGCCGCGGCGAATGCGCTGAATGAGCTTCGTCCGGCTCGCGAACCGGTAGCCGTACTGGTCTTCCACGTCGCGGATGATGCCGTCTAGGTAAGAAGCCAATCCCAACTGCTCGCCCGTGCTGAACTGGTTGTCGATGCTCATCCGCTTGACGACCGGGAAATCCGTCGTCAGCGCGCCCATCTCGCACACCCCGATGCAGCCGTAGTACAGTTCCTCGTCCCGCACCTGCAGGTTTTCGTGCGTCGCCATATGGAACAAAGCCGCCGCCCCTTCCACGGACACGATCGCGCGGCGGATGAGGACGCGGACGGTCCGCCCGCGCAGCTTCGGCGTCGAAAGGAACGTCACCTCGTGCTCCCCGACCAGCCGTTCCTCGAGGACTTGATGATAGCGCGCATACGTTCGGACCGGAAGTCCGGTTCCGAGCACGTACTCCACTTGGTCGACCGTCTCCCCGGGCTGCAACGTCTGGGCGACGCCCGTCACGCTGGCGTAGGCCAGCGCGGTCAGCGCCACGATCAGCGCCTGGTCGCTGGTCGCCTTGTTATCGGTCTCCTCCAGCTCCGCGTTGTCCTGATCCTCCGAGGCCAGCATGCCGACGAAATACCTCTGGTTTTTCTTTTTCAGCTTAGGGCTGTACACCATGACGTCCAGCGCCTTCAGCGGGGAATCTTCCTCCTGCAGCACGTGCCGCTCGTAGCCCGGCGATACGACGCTGGGAATGATAATCGGCTCGTTCGTTCCGCTGACGACGAGCTTCACGCTGTCGTTGCCGATATCGAGACCTGCCAATTTCAACATCCAAGTCCGACCTCCTGATCCTGCCTTGATCCTCCGGTGATCAACAAGCTACCTTACAGATTTCGCCTCGTCCTGACAAATTCCTTCTTTTTCAGTAGTAGATTCGCATGTTTTTCTCCGAAATAAAGGAAATTTGCCGCTTCGAGTCGAATGAATGAAATCGTAACGCGCAAGAATCGCAGGAGGAACCTCATGAAGTTCTTGAAGTGGAACCGCCAAAAATTCACGTTTATGGTCATTCCGGACGCGAACAGCCAAGTCGTCCGGTTCCGGTTGTCGTCCGGTTGGCTGTTCGGCGCATTGATCGCGGTCGCGATCGTGACGATCTCGGCCGCCGTCGCCCTGGTGCTGTACGGCGACCGGAAAACGGAGGTTGCCCGCCTGAAGCATCAACTGGCGGACGCAACCGGCAAGTACGAGCAAATCATTTCCGATAAAGACCGCCACATCGGCGACCTCCAGACGGAAGTCGCCGACTTGTCCGACCAGGCGAAATCGATCCAGGACAAGATGGCGGATATCGGCAAGCTGGAAACCCAGCTGAAGCAAATCGCCGGACTGGAAAAGCCGTCTTCCGGCTCCGCCGGTTCCGGGGAAGGCACCGCGGCCGAATCGGAAGGGTACGCCATGGACGGAGGAACCGGGGGCGAAGAGTTGCCGGTAACGGACGGGGAAATCGCGGACATGGTGGAGGAAACCCGGCAAAATTTCGCCGATCTCGGCCAATGGATCGAGGAGATGAAGCCTCGGCTGGAGGAAACGAAGGACGCCGTCCTGAAACAGCAGAAGAAACTGATGGCTACGCCGACCATCTGGCCGGTAGACTCCCGCAAAATCACGTCGACGTTCGGGGTGCGCAAGGATCCTTTCACGCATCGGGCCCGGTTCCACGCCGGCATCGACATCAGCGGGGATACCGGGGATCCGGTGTACGCGACGGCGGACGGCGTCGTGTCGCATACCGGGCGGGACGGCGACCACGGCAACAACATCCTCGTTTCGCACGGCAACGGGCTCACGACGCATTACTCCCACCTGAGCAAAATCCTGGTCAAGCCCGGCGCCAAGGTCCGCAAAGGCGAGATCATCGGCGAAATGGGCTCCACCGGGCGAAGCACGGGGCCCCATCTGCATTACGAAGTTTACGTGAAGGGGACCCACGTCGATCCGAAACCTTATCTCCAGACCGACAGAAAGGACGACTGACATGTTCAAAAACAAGAAAAGCAAAATCGATCCGAACATGACCGACACTTTGATCGGGGAAGGCACCCATTTCGAAGGAAAGATCAAGTCCGAGGCCGGCATCCGCGTCGAAGGCCACCTGACCGGCGACATCGAGTGCACGGGCGACGTGACGATCGGCGAGAACGGCTCGGTCCGATCCAATATCAAAGCCCGCCATATCATCCTGGCCGGACATGTGACCGGCAACGTGACCGCTTCCGGCAAGCTGACGATCAAAGCGTCGGGGCAGCTTCACGGCAATTTGACCGCGCAAGAGCTGTCCATCGAAGCGGGCGGCGTGTTCCAGGGCTCCAGCCGCATGGAGACGGCCCGCGAATCCGCGGGCGCCGCCGAGGAGAGAACCGCCAAATCCGAGAATAAAGACCACGGGGGCGGCGCCTCTCCCCTCGAGGAACCGAAAACCGCCGCAGCGTACAAGTCCTGGTAGAATCCTTCCTCTGTCGCCCCGATGCCCGCCTTGCGGGTTCGAGGCGATTTGCACGTTCTTCCGGGCTTCGTGTATGATTCATAGGGAGACCATTTTTCTTGCGAAGCCAACAATGGAGTGAGCGGCATGGACGATTTGAAGAAGGCCTACGAAACGCTGGGTCTGCCGGAAGACGCGTCGCGGGAGCAGGTGGAACAGCGGTATTTCCTGCTTCTGAAGAAAGCCCGTTCCCGGCAGGTGGAGCTTGACGAGATTAACCGGGCCTACAAGCAAATCATCGGCCACGAGGCCGAGAAGGACGCCCCCCAGGAAAAACAGAGCAAGCTGTCCTACTTTTTCTATTATTATAAAATCCACGTCATCGCGGCGATCCTCATCATTCTGGTGACCGCTTTCACGGTCAAGGGCTGCATCGACCGCAAAAACGAGGAAGCGAACAAACCGCCGCTCGACGTCACGGTCACGATGTACGGGAATTATTTCAGCTTTGACGGATCCGATCCGAAGCTCTCGGAGAATCTGCTCCGGCTCATGCCGGAATGGAAACGGATCGACGTCGGCATCGCCTACGTTCCGAGAGAGATCAAATCGCAAGAGGACATGGCCATGCAGCAGAAAGCGATGCTGACGCTGATGACCGAGAAACTCGACCTCATGGTCCTGGACGAACCCAATTTCGATCTGCTGGCCAAGCAGGGAGCGTTTCTCCCGCTGGACAGTTTGAGCGATTGGCCGGAACTGAATATAGACGCAAGCCGGGTTCGGAGCGCCGTCGCGGAAGAAACGACGGCCGAACGTCCCTATGGCGTCGATATGACCGGCAATCCCGTCTTTCAAGGCAGCATCGCGGAAAACTCCGGGGAAAAAACGATCCTCGCGATCCGGGCCCAGCCGGCGCATCCGGAGAAAGCCGAGCGATTGTTCCGACTGCTTGTCTCGTCCCGATAAAGCGAAAACCTCGATTCCCGGCCCCTGGAGGCCGAAAATCGAGGTTTTTCATTTGGATCGGGAGGTCATCGCGCGTAGACCCAGACGAGCAGGGCGGCCTGGAGGACGAACAGGAACGGGATGCCGACGGCGAAAACGGCATGCTTCGTTTTGTGCCGGCGGGTCCGCATGGCGATCCAAGCGCCCAGGGCGCCGCCGACCGCCGCGGCGAGCAGCAGCGTCCGTTCCGGGATTCTCCAGGCGCCTCTCCTGGCTTTCGATTTGTCGAGGGTCATGAGCAGGTAGGCGAGCGCGTTCACAAAGGCGAGATAAATCCATAAGGCTTGCTGCAAGTCCGTGTCCTCCGCCGTATCGGGTTAAACCTTATTATACACCCCGGAATTCCACGGCGTAAGCTTTCGATCCGTCTCGGGTCTGGAATCCGTTCCATCCGGCGGCGTCCGTCACGGTATCCGATATGAATGTCATGATATAGGATTGGTCTCTCAGTTCCGGTTCGAGTTCCAAAACCGCTTCGGTCACGACATCGTTCTTGTCGATGCCTTTGACTCCCGTGACGTTCACGTCGCCTTTGTCCCCGTTCTTCTTGTCGATCTTGAACGCTTCTTTGCTCACGTTTTTCACCGGCTCGCTGAAGTAGACTTTGACCGTATCGTCGTCAAGCGCCACGACTTTCGTCACGCGCGGAGCAGGATTGTCGACCTCCGTACCGGCGAAACGGCCGACGTTGTCGTTATCCGTGACATCCAGATTGTCGATGCCGGTCACGCGGGCCGTGTAGAGGTGTCCGGGACGGAACAGATGGGGATTCGCGTCCTTTCCGGTCCGGAATTGCACGGTCACGGTCTTGCCGTCGCTCTTCGGCTTCAGCGCCTGGTAAGGCTGCGGCCATCCGGACATGGATACGGAGGAGCCGTTGTCGGTCAGCACGGCGGTTCTCAGCTTCGCGACGTCCGAATCGCTTAACGACCGGTTAAACGTAATCTCGATCGTGTTCTCGTTGACCGCTTGCATGGAGGACAGCCGAACCGGCGACGAGGGATGGGCGACCCCGGCGAATTGGAACGTTTGTTTCGCCATCCGGTTCCCGGCCAAATCCGGGATGCCGGACACGGTCAGCGTGTAGACCGTCGCGTCCTTCTGGTCCGACGTGGTCAGGGTCACGGTTTTGCCGTCGCCCGAGAGCTCCGCCTTCACGGGATACAAGCCTTTGTCGAAGCTGTAATGGTCGAGGTTCCGCGCGGCATCCGCATTCACTTTCTCGCTGAAGGAGACGGTAATCCTCGCGGTCGATTCGTTGAATTTGAAGGAGGCGACCGGCGACTTGCCGTCGGTGGAAAACTCCGTGCTCCAATCGTCCATCACGTTGCCGTTCAGGTCTTTGACGTTCTGGACGTACAGCCGGTACTTGACGCCTTCGTCCTGATTTGACGTCGTCACCGTCACTTTGCGGTTGTCGTTCGACAACTGAACGCCCCTGGCTTTGAGCCCGTTGTTGAACGTGTAGTTGGAGCGGTTCGTGGCCGTCGTCCGTTCGACCGGCTCCGAGAACGTCAGCTCCAGCGTGTCGTCCGATACCCGGGTGAACGAAGAGACCGTCGGTTTGGCTTGGTCATCGGACTTGGCGACGAACGCCCAAGGAATTCCGTCCACGTAGAGCGAATAAGAACGGCCCGCGAACTGCGGTTCGGTGTAGACCTGCACCGTCAGTCCATCCCAACTCAGCACCGCGGCGAAAACGTTATACTCCAGCCCGTAAACGTCGCGAAGCCGGAAATGCGTCTGATCGACGGTTTTGACCGGTCGGCTCAAATTCACCTGGATCTGCTGGCTCGAAATCGGAGTGACGGAGGACGCGTACAGCTTGCCGCCGTTCGACTTCTCATACACCGCGTAAGCCGCTTCCACGAGCAAGCCTCGGGTGGCCTCGATCGTATAGTCCTTCATTTGCGGAATCAGCTGGTTTTGCAAGGCAATGGCCACCGACGCCCTTGCCCAAGGAGATACTTTGCCGGACACGAAGGTGTTCCAGCCGTCGGTCCAACCGTAGGAGCGGACCAGCACGGCGGCCAGCTGCTCGACCGTTACCGGGCTTTCCGGGCTGAATTTCCGGTAGCCGGTTCCGACCATCAGCCCCGCGTCGGTTACGGCTTCCACCGGCTGGAAGGACCAACGGGTCCGAAGAACGTCCGAATAGCTCGACTTCCCGACGGGATCGGGAAGATCCAGAAGCTTGTAAAGCACCTGCGCGAACTGCTCGCGGGTCATCGACTGGTACAACCCGGCCGATCCGTCGCTGAAACCGGAAAATATCCCTTTTTGCCTGAGCGTCTCGAACTTCTGCTCCGTGGTCAAATCCGCCGCTCCTGCTGCCGGAGCCGCAATGCCGCAAAAGAGCAGCATCGCCAGCAGTGCGGTCATCCACCTTTTCATCGCGCGACCTCCTTTGGTTTTGCGTACCCTTGCGAGCCGCAGGTAACCAATGAGACGCACGATAGATACATTTTGTTTCTTGTCCCACCAAATTTTTTTAAAAAATGAGACATAACGGAGCAGGCTTGTCCCAGCCGTCCGACCCCATCCTCCCGGTACCGGAGTCGATGGAGTCGGCTCGACGTCTCGGATCTACTCGCGGAGAGCGTCCCGCAATTTGCTGGACATGGAGGAGTCCGAACCGGGAGCCGCGGTTTTCCGCGCCGCTTTCCGCAGCGACTCGCGAAGCCGGGCGTTCTCCTCCCGCTCGGCCGCAAGCTCCTTCGTCCATTCGGCGGCGGATTTCTCCTCCCGGCATTCTCCCGCTCTCCGGCCATTGATGTAATAGTGGTCCTGACGATAGATGCGGAACGCGATCTCCGATTCCGCTATGCCCGCTTGCCGCAGGTGCCGGTCCACGATTTCCGCGAAGCGGTCGCGGATTTCCTCCCCGCGGTCGAACCATGCCGCTTCCACGAAAGGGTATGATACCGCGGTTTCCCCTTGTACGACGGCCGTCGTGTGCGACACTTCCAGCAAGATGTCTTCCCGGGGGCAACGGCACAATTCCGCAAGCTCTGCAGCCAGAGTAACGCTGATGGCCTTAACCTGCTCGACCGAAACTCCCCGAAAGGTCAGATGTGGCATGCTTCCCGAATCTCCTTCGAACCGATGATGGCGTTTCTCGGAATCTTCAAACTTCCGAAACTATCATACCCGAATCCGGCCGCGCGTCAAAGCAGGCGTCAAATCCTCGGGACGAAAATCAAGCGGGAGGCATTCGGGCGCCGGGAGATCCGCCGTAAGTCGCCGATGAGGCAAGATGGCTGTTCAAAGCGTCGGTGTGGATGCTGCCTGGCGAGGCGATGTACGGAAAAATCGGATAACGGAGGCGATTCTGCTGAGAATGCGAGTGGATGTACGGAAAAGTCGGACAACGGAGGTGATTCTGCTGAAAATGCAGGGCGATGTACGGGAAAGTCGGACAACGGAGGCGATTCTGCTGAAAATGCGGGGCGATGTACGGGAAAGTCGGATAACGGAGGCGATTCTGCTGAAAATGCGGGGCGATGTACGGGAAAGTCGGACAACAGCGCGTAGGGGCAAACAATCTAGGACTTCCATTCCTTCTCCAGGCCGTGTAGAGCATGACGTGCGCTATTGCGGCGATTTGTCGGCGGGACGTGCGGAATTGAGCATGACGTGCGCTATTGCTGCGATTTGTCGGTGGGACGTGCGGAATTGAGCATGACGTGCGCTATTGCGGCGATTTGTCGGTGGGACGTGCGGAATTGAGCATGACGTGCGCTATTGAGACGGTTTGTTGGTGGGGCGTGCAGAATTGAGCATGACGTGCACTATTGCGGCGATTTTTCGGCGGTACGTGCGAAATTGAGCATGACGTGCGTTATTGCGGCGATTTGTCGGTGGGGCGTGCAGAATTGAGCATCTCGTGCGCTATTGAGACGGTTTGTTGGTGGGGCGTGCAGAAAAGAGCACGACGTGCGTTATTGCGACGATTTGTCGGTAGAGAATGCGAACGAACGCCGAAAAACCGGCCTCGCGGCCGGTTCTCCCTCTTGGCACCCTGATCCCGGAATCCGGATTACTCCCGGATCTCCTTCTCCTCGGGCTCGTCGTATTTGTTGATATGCGCCACCATGGCTTCGACCGCTTCGCCGCCGTTCGTGCTGGCCGGCACCTCTTTGACCTCGTCTTCCGTCTCGTCCAGGAAATTCTGCTGATCGGCCCGGATCGCGTCAATGCTGTTGCTCATCCCTATTCCCCCTTTGTCACCCTTTGATGGATTGCAGCCATTCATCGTAGCAGCCGGGGCATAAAATCTGCAACCGGTCTTCCACGCCCGTGTCGTCATACAGGGTAACGGTATGCGCCGTTTCCGATTCCTGTCCGCAATCTTCGCACGTATACGTCACCGAACGATCCCTCCGCGTTCCAATCCTGCCCCGTATTGTCCCCGGCGGAATCCGCGGCTATGCATCTCGGTTGCTCCCGCAGCGGCAATATCGTATAGTGGACGAAGAGGTGATCGAAAGATGTCCAAAAGCAAAAACCGAAAAGCCCGCCTGAAACGGGAAAGGGCAGGCCGTCTCAACCCGGAGCTGCTGCGCGGGGAATGGATCCGCAAACCGATGACGCAGGTCAAACGAAACGACAAAGCCGAACAGCGCCGAACGCTGTGCCGCCGACAAGGCAGCCGCGACGGCGCTGGTTTATTTTCACCCCGGGTCAGCGGCCGAACGGTTTCCTGAGTTTCTCCCCGATCCAATGCCGCCAAGGTCTGTGAACCGGCGGTTTGTCGATCACGCGCCCGTCGTGCAGCCTTACCCAGGTATCGAATTCCCGCTCGCCCGCTCTCAGCCGGATGACCCGCGCTCCCCTCGCAAATCTCCATAGACCGTAAGCCTGGTAGCCGCTCGCCCGGCCGTAGTACAGCCAAGTGTTCAGCAGCTTGCCGCCGTAATCGTTAATGTGGTCGTGCCCGCAGAACGCCCCGACCACGTCGGCGAGTTCCGACCAGGCGGCGAACCAACCCGAATTCACCCGGGGACAACCCGGTCTCTCGTATCCTCTGCCGTAGCACACCTGCGTCCGCCATACCTCCGCGTATTCGGGCAGCGGGATATGGAAGAACGCCAGCGACGGAACGGCGGCTCCGCCGTTTCCGGCGGTCAGCCGGGCGGATTCCCCCGCGTACCAGCGGATCTGGTCCCTTCTCACCCAATCGTAGCCCGGCACCCACGGGAGTTCCGACAACGCCCCGGTGTCCACGAAATACAACGCGTTCCGCGTCCTCCCGCTCCTGTCTTCCAAACGAATCAAGTAGTTGCCCGTTCCGTGGACGTCCGCCGGCCCGCTCTCCGCCAGGCACCCGCGCATGTCCCGCATGGCAGCCATCAATTCCGGCCGGCTCGCCGCCCCTTCCGCGTCGTGGTTGCCGAATACGGCAGCCCACGGAATCCCGCTTTCCTCCGCCACGGCGAGGGCGTCCCGCAGGGATCGCTTGGGGTCCCGGCAATTCGGAGCGTAGATCAAGTCTCCGGTAAAGACGATCAGGTCGGGCTGCTCCGCCTCCAGGATCCGCTCCATGAGGTCGCGGGTCCGCAGATCTTTCGGTTCCCCGTTCTGCCAGTGCAAATCGGTGAACTGCACGATCGTGAACGTACCGTCATTCCGGAAGCGCAGCGCTCCCGCCATCCGTCAGCCTCCTCCCGCTACGGAAGCAAATACAACAGCACCGCGAAAAAATGGCAGGCCGAGCCCGCCATCACGAACAGATGCCATACCGCGTGGTGATGGGGGAAACCCCTCCATACATAAAATACGGCGCCTACCGTGTACAATAGACCGCCGGCCACGAGCAGCCGGATTCCGCCGGGCTGCAGCGCCGCTTGCAGAGGCGCCCAGGCGAATACGATGAGCCAGCCCATTCCGACATAGAACAAGGTGGACAGCACGAGGAACTTTTTCGTGAAAAACGCCTTGAACACGACGCCGCCCGCCGCAAGCCCCCAAACGATGCCGAACAGCGTCCACCCGAGCGGGCTTCGGAGCGCGGTCAGGAGCAGCGGCGTATACGTGCCCGCGATGAACAAATAAATGCACGAGTGGTCGAACGTTTCGAACAGATCTTTGACTTTGCCTTCCGGAAACGAATGGACGAGCGTCGATGCGAGGTACAGCAGCACCATGGTCGCCCCGTAAACCGTGAAGCTCACCACGTGCCATGCCGTCCCTTTCCATGCCGCGAACGAGATCAGGACGACCAACCCCGCGATGCTGAGCGCCGTTCCGATGCCGTGGGTGACGGCGTTCGCCGCTTCTTCCCTTCGCGTGTACACATGCGTATCCGCCATAATGCTTTCCCGCCTCTCTTGGATGTCTGACGATTTTCCTAACGCGCGGGCAGAACCAGCTGGATGCTCGTTCCTTGCCCGGGCTGGCTGCTGACGGACATGCGGCCTTCATGCGCCTGGATGATTTTATAGCATACCATAAGTCCGAGACCGGTTCCCTTCTCCTTGGTGGTCAAGAAAGGCTCGCCCAACCGTTCCAGGATTTCCGGCGGCATGCCCACTCCCTGGTCGTCGATCTGCACCGTCAGCTCCCGCTTCGGCGCGTCGTTCTCGAACCGGACGGTGACCGTTCCGCCGCCCGGCATCGCTTCGATCGCGTTTTTCATCAGGTTGATGAGCACCTGCTTGATCTGGTTTTCGTCGCACTTGACCATGGGCAGCTGCCGGGGCGGCTCGATCCGGATCATGACGTTGTGCAGGATGGCCTGGGATTCCAGGATCGGAATGATGCTCATCAAAATGCGGTGAAGATCGTGCTCTTTGAGCTGCTGGCGGTTGTGCGGCTTGGAGAGCATCATGAACTCCCCGACGATGTAGTTGATTCTTTCCAGCTCCGCCAGCATGATCTCGTAATATTTGCGGTTGTCGTCCGAATTTTGGTGCAGCAGCTGCGTAAAGCCTTTCAGCGCGGTCAGGGGGTTGCGGATCTCGTGGGCGACGCCCGCCGCAAGCTGGCCGACGACCGACAGCTTCTCCGATCGGATGAGGTATTGCTCCGACATCCTGCGTTCGGTGATATCGACTAACGTACCGGACAGCGACGACTTCCCTTGAAAATACGTTTTCGAGAGATGGATCTCCAGGTACAGCAAGGACTGGTCTTTCCGGAACCCGTTCACTTCGAACCGCGTAGTGGGCAAATTCTCTTGCAGCTTGCCGACTTCGGCCAGAAATTTGGGAACGTCGGACATGGAAATATGGCTTAAAATCGATCGGCCGAGCATTTGCCCCCGCTCGTACCCGAAAATTTCTTCGAAATGCCGGTTCACGAAAACGATCCGGTCGTCTTGTTCGATGAATACGCCGACGAGCGCGTTTTCCGTCCAATTGCGGTACGTCTGGTTCGTCTCCCACAACGACCGGTACACCGCTTCGGATTCGCGGATCCCCAAGAACAGCCGGATCAGCATCAACGCTACGCCGATCAGGCAGGCGAGCGTGACGGGCGTTGCGGGATAAGAGCCCGCCAGGAGCAGCACCAGCAGCAACCCTCCGACGACCAGGGGAAAATACCGCTTGGGACTCGCGGTGCCCGCGATCGCCGGCGCCTTCGGATCGGCGGTTCCCTTCGCCATCCCGGCGAAGCCCAAGCACAGGAAGCTGGCGAACCAACAGAAATCGGTCAATTCCAGCCCGAAGCCTTGCCAATGGGGCCGGCCTTCGAGGAACCAAGAGAAGGAGCTGGACACGGTTCGGAGAAGGAACGCGGCAATCAGGAGATTGCGGATCCCCTTCGTCGCCCGGGGCCATCCGAAAATCATCAGGAAGGTCAGGATCACCAGGTTGACCGATGAGCCGAACAAGTGGTACAGCGTCAAAGCCTCGCTCGGATCGAATCCGCTCGGTTTCGGCTGAATGAACAGCTGCCAATAAAGCGCAAGCGACACCGTCGTAAACAACAGAATGTCGAATATAAAGGGATACGTCGGCGTCGTCATGGATTTTCGCTGAAAATACAATCCCGTCAGGATGAAGACATACTGCAGGGACCACAGCACTTCCGGAGCGCCGATCCGATCCGAGACCTGACCGGTGAGAAAATACTCCGCCAGCCAAATGCTTTGCGCGACGAAAAAGAAATAGGCGCTCGCGGCATAGCAACGCCAGTACTTTTCTTCCGCGGAACGGAGGGAGGCCAGCGTCAGCAGAACCGCGGCATATAAAGAAGCCAGCGCCTGCAGCACGCCGCTCGCCGCTGTTTCCAGGTAAAGATCCCCTTGAACGGCAACCGCGCATCCGACATCCACCAACAGCAGCGTTATACCGATCCATCCAGCGAGACGCCTGCTTTTCGACACGTACGTTCTCCCCTTGGGTCTCTACTCACGCGCAATGCAACTCCATACCTATTCCATGCGCAGGAATGATTTTCCTTCCTTGACAAAGAAAGCGGAGGAGCGGAACCGAAGTCCCGGGTTTGCGGTTTCATAACGCATCCACGATATCCCCTGCGATCAGGGAGCCGGGAGAAAACCGGGCGGCCGCCGCCCGGTCCCCCGCCGCCCCATGCGCGTACGTCCCCGCCGCCGCGGCACCCGGACCGTCCAAACCTTGCGCGAGCAGCCCTCCGATCAAGCCTGCCAGCACGTCGCCCGATCCTCCCGTCGCCATTCCCGGATTGCCCGTGGGGTTGACGAACGCCCGGCCGTCCGGAGCCGCCACGACCGTCCCGGCCCCTTTGAGCACCAGCGTGACGCCGTGCGCGGCGGCAAACCGGCGGGCCGATTCGATACGGTCCCGCTGGACTTCCTTCGCGGACAAGCCGCACAGCCGCGCCATCTCCCCCGGATGCGGAGTGAGGACGACGGGCGTTTCTTTCCGCGGCCAACGGAGAAACGGCTCGCCGGCTTCCGCCAACATGTTCAGCGCGTCGGCATCGAGCACGAGCGCCGTATCCAAGCGATCCCATAGTTCGCGCAGCCAAGCGGAATCCCCCGGCCAGCGGCCCATGCCGGGACCGATCACCATGGCCTGCTTGCCGGCCGCCAGCTCCGCGAGCCGTTCCGCCGGCACCATGCGCCAATCCCCGCTGCCGCCGTCCGCCGCCGTCCGGAGCAACGCCTCGGGCAAACGCCCGGCCAGCGCCGGCGACAAGCCCTCCGGTACCGCCCAGGATACCAGCCCGCAGCCGGACCGGAGAGCCGCCTTCGCGCACAGCAGGCCGGCGCCGCTCATCTCCCGCGAACCCGCCGCGATCAGCGCGTGGCCGAACGTGCCCTTATGGGCGTCGGCCGGCCGCTCCGGCGGGAAGGCGAGCCCGAGCTGCGACCGCATCGTTTCGGCATCCAGCCGGAAGGTGCGGATATCCGCGTGCCGGAACGCGATCTCCGGAATGCCGATCGGCCGGACGACCACTTCTCCCGCATAGCTGACGCCGGGATGCTGAGAAAGGCCCCGCTTCGCGGCCGCGAGCGCAACCGTGATCCGGGCGCGGAAACAAGGATCGAGCGCTTCCCCGGTGTCGGCGTTAAGCCCGCTGGGCAAATCCACCGCCACGACGGGAAGCCCGCTGGCCGAGGCTTCGCGGATGAGCGCCGCGTACGGCTCCCGCGGCGCGCCCGACGCTCCCGTTCCGAGCAAGGCGTCTACGATCCCGTCCCACGCTTCCCAGGCAACCGGCTCTCCGGTCCCGTAAATCGCGGACGGAATGCCGATTCGGCGGGCGATGTCCCGCTGCGTGCCGGCTTCGCCGCCCCAGCCGTCCGGCTGCTCCGCGTACAGCAGCAGAACGTCGTATCCCGCGTCCGCCAGATGGCGGGCGCAGACGATGCCGTCCCCGCCGTTGTTCCCTTTGCCGACCAGCACGATCCAGCGCGGGGCCGCGCCGTTACGCCTCCGCCGTTCTTGAGACCGGCCCCCTTCGAATCGGATGACCTCATCGGCGACCGCCCGGCCGGCATTCTCCATCAGCACGAGCGCCGGTATGCCCAGCGCGTCGATGGCATAGCGGTCGACCGCCCTCATTTCTTCCGCGGACACCAGCCGCATGCGGAATCACTCCTCCATCCCCGGAATGTGGAACAAATCGAGCTGCTCCGGCTCCCGCCGGGCAATTTCCAACTCCGGGGCCTCCTGGCCGAGCAGCCTCATCAAGGCAGCCGCGTTGCCCGCCGCATGGCCGCCGGAATTGTTGTTGAAGATGACGAGGATGTCCCCGTCCGGATCCGACTGGCGTTCCAGCAACTCCAGCCGCTGCCGCCACTCCGCCAGTTCCGGTTCGCCGTAATCGTACAAGTAGCGCACTTCCCGCCAGTTCGCGCCGCCGCCCGACTCCCACCCGGCCGCGTTGCGGCCGTGCATTCGCACGATCGTCAAGAAGGGATCCGTCGCGCGCAGGACGGTCGGCACCGAGCCCGTGCCCGTCTGGGGTTCGTCGCAGACGCTGTGGATCCACCCCTCCGTCTCCATGAAAGCCAAGGTTTTCTCCCGGTAAGCCTCCGTAAACCAGCTTTGGTGCCGGAATTCCAGGGCGCACGGAATCCCAGCCATGCGTTCCTTCGCCCCCCGGAGCTCCCGGATATGGTCCCGCGTGCAATCGAACCAAGGCGGATACTGGAACAAAACCGCGCTTAGTTTTCCGGCCTCCATCATCGGCCCCAGCGAGGCGCGGAAAGCTTCGAAATCCGCCTCCAGCGAGCCGTTTCCCGGTTTTCCCCGCCGATGCCCGGTCAGCGCCTGGTACGCCTTGACGACGAAGCGGAAGCCGTCCGGGGTTTCGTTCGTCCAGGCCGCGAGCCTCTCCGGGGAATGGAGCGCGTAAAACGTGCTGTCCACCTCCACGACCGGCCATTTCCGCGCGTACCGTTTCAGCTTATCCTGCGGCTTGGTGCCCGGCGGATACAGGCTGTCGTGATCCCCCCAGCCCGCAAGCCCGATGCGGATCATCCCGTTTCCTCCCCCGCGTTGCGACATATTCCTCTCTCAATTATAGACCCCGTGGGAGGAATGCTAAAACATAGGCTTCGTCTTTTCCCGATGCCGCCGTTGCAAAAACAAACTCCGCCCCCCATGACCGCGGGAGCGGAGTCGAAATCCGGGTGCTTCGGCTCAAAACGATCCGTCGAAGAGCAGGCCCGGCTGCAGCGTCAAACGGTACTTCGACGCATACGTCGTCTGCAAGTTCCGGAAGGAGGAACTCAGCAGGCTCGCGGGCGGTACGTCCTCCAACCGGCCGGCCGCGCTCGACAGCTTGCCCGCCAATCCGAACCGGCCGGACACGTCATCCCGGGTATCGTCGTAGCGCGACTCCAGGCTTGCCTTGAACTTGGACTCGTCCAGCTCCAGCGTTCCGTCCGCTTTCCGTCTCAAGCCGATCGATTCGTAGCCTTGAACCGCCGAATCCAAGCCCCGCCTAACCGATGGACTGAGAAAGGCCCCCGATTCGTCCATTCTCCGGCGCAGCGCATTGTAGTCCGCCGCGAGCCGTTTGACCCGGTCGACGATCTCCTGCGCGTTCGGCTCCACCCGTACTTCCGCGTCTTGGGACGTCGGTTTAAGCAGGGTAGCCGACGCCTTGCCCTTCTCCAGCTCGATCGTGTTGGAGGAAGAGATCCGGATGGGGCCGCCGTTCACCGAATAGACGGCGTCTGCCGCCGCGGCGGTGACGTTCCGGATCCCGGCGGCAGCGGCCGCGTTGCCGGTCACGTCCGCGACGCCGAACGCGTTCTTCGCGCCCGTTGCATCGCCCGTGAGCTCCAGCCTCGCGGTCCCGGCCTTGGCGTCGTTCACGATTCTCGCCGTGACGCCGGCGTGGGCGCCGTTAATCGCGTCCCGGATCTTCGCCAACGCTTGGCCGTTCGTATCGCTGCCGGAAATAAACGCCGATACGTAGGACGTTTTGCCCCCGACCGTGATTTTCATTTCGTTCGTCCCGCCCTGAATCGCCGCAGGGGAAGCCGCGGACAACCAAGTGCCGCCGTTGACCTGAGCGGCCGCCGTCTGATCGACCTTGATCCTGTAGGAAGCGATTTTCGCCCCGTCGGAAGCCGAAGCGGCCACGGCCGTCTTGTCCGACGACCTCGCCTCGCGGGACTGGAAAGCCGAGCCGCCCGAATCGAGCAGGTCCTCCGCGGAGGCGCGCAAGTCTTTGGCCCCTTTCAACACGGAGGAAAGGCCGGAAGCGGCCGCCCGGTATAACGGATCCGCCGGCGAAGAAGAACCCCCCCTCGCCGTCTTGGCGAAGGGCCATTCGACAGGCTGGCGGTAATACGTCAGATTGTGCGCGTACGTCGCCGCCATGATCCGTTGGACCGATGGGATCGAACCCGGCATAAGGAATTCACCTCGAACGAAATCCATATACTGTCAATCTACCATTCGAATCCGTATCTTTCAAGAACGGAGTTTCGACCGCTTACGGATGGCTCGGATTGTTTTCGATCACCTGGACGGCTTGGGTTAACACCTTCAAAATATCCGATTTCAACTGGGGATTCAGATAAAGCGCCTTGATGTACGCTTCCCCGGTTTGGGTGGACGTGTATTTGGGCGGCAGTTGGTTCAAGGCGAGCAGCAGGATGTCCAGCTGGCATCTGTCGCAATCGCAGACGAGCGCGCGTTCCTTCAAATAATTATCTTCGAACAGCTGAATGACGATCGGTTCCATCGCGTTCAGAACGGGCAATTCCCGGGTCGGCTTCATCCCATCTCTCCTCGTGAAATCGATGTTCGCTAGCCCCACTTTACCATGCGGCCCACCCGGTTGAAAGAGTTTCATCCGGAAGTCCCTGCCGATTTCGACGAAATCCCCTTTAAAACGACCGGACCGGAAGGATTTTCCGGGGCGGTTGTAGAAATGTTGCGTATGCCCAAACCATGGGGAAACACGGGGTGATCCGATGAAAAAATGGACGGTTTATTTCCTATTGGCCGGCTGCCTGCTGCTCTCGTCCTGCGGCGATCGGGCGGCCAGCTCCCAAGTACAGAAGCAAGGCGGCTTCAAACCGAAGCTGGACGTCGCCTGGAAGGTGAACGGGACAACGCTTACCGTCGACGTGACGACGGACATGCATATCTCGCCCGAGCACTACGGTCAAGCCCGCAAAGCCGGCGAGGGCCATATTCACATGTATCTCGACAACGGCGATAAGATCGGCGTCAAAGAAAACCGCTACGAGTTTCCCGATCTTCAGCCCGGACCGCACACGCTCAAAGTATCTTTGCACAATAACGACCATACGCCTTATGACGTCACCCAAACGATCGATTTCGAAATCGAATGACGCCGGAATCGGACAAGCCAGAGGAGAGCCGCATGTCCCGTAAACTCAGCCTGCAGTACCGCATACTCGTCCTGGTCGTGACCGTCACCGTCGTCATGATGTCGGCCGTCGTCTGGTTCGATTCCTACAATTTGCGGCAGTCCGTCCAGGAGACCTATATCAGCCAGCTTGACGGCATGACCACCGCCATCAACGGCCGATACGAGGAATCGCACAACATCGAGGACGTCCAGCAAATTTTCGATTACATCCAATACAAGAACGCCAACGTCATCGAGCTTACCTTATACGGAGCCGATAAAATCCTCGCTTCCACGAACCGCGAGCGGGTCGGGACGCCATCTCCGCGGGGGCTGGTTTCCACCCTCCGGTCCGGGAAAACGATCGTGGAAAAATTCCGCGGAGCGGACGGCATCCCGCAAAACCGGCTCGTCGCCCCCCTCAAGGAGGACGGCGCCACGGTCGGCGCCATCGAGCTTCTTTTGGACACCTCGGGAAAAGAAGAGCTGGTCCGGCAGCGGACTTTGCTGATCGTCGCGGCGAGTTTCGGCATTACCTTGCTGCTGCTCGCGGCGCTGCATGCCATTATCCGGAGAATGCTGATCCGGCCTCTGCTGATCATCCGCGAAGCGGCGTTGTCCGTGAAGGAAGGCACGCCGTACGAGCCGGTCGAGCTTGGGGCCAGCCAGGAAATCAACGTCGTCGCCGAAGCCTTCAACGAAATGGTGCAGAACCAGGAAGCCCGTTACAACGAGCTTCAGCAGGCGCTTCGGACCGTGCAGCAGGCGCAGAAGCAATTGGTGGAATCGGAGAAAATGTCGGCGCTCGGCAGTCTGGTAGCCGGCGTATCCCACGAAATCAACACGCCGCTCGGCATCGGCGTCACCGCCGCGTCGTTCATGGCGGAGAAAGCGAAAGAATTCGAGACCGTGTACCGCTCCAACGCCATGAAACGTTCCGATCTGGAGGAGTTCCTGAAGCATGTCCGCGAAACCACGGGCATGATCCAGAGCAATCTGTCCCGGGCGTCGGAGCTTGTCCGCAGCTTCAAGCAGGTGGCGGTCGACCGGTCCGTCGAAATGAAGCGCAAGTTCCCGGTCAAGGAATACGTCAGGGAAATTCTCGTCAGCCTGCATCCGCAGCTCAAGAAAACGAAACACCGCGTGGAAGTGGAAGGGCCGGACGGGCTGGAGATCTACAGCGATCCCGGCGCGCTTTCCCAGATCGTCACCAACCTGATCATGAACTCCCTGATCCATGCGTACGAGCCGGATGAAGAAGGCCGGATCACGCTGGATATCCGGAAGGAACGGGACGGACGCGTGACGATCCGGTATGCCGACGACGGCAAGGGCATGCCGCCGGAAGTGCTCGAACAGATTTTCCATCCTTTCTTCACGACCAAACGGGGCAACGGCGGAACCGGGCTTGGCATGCATATCGTGTACAACCTTGTCACCCAATCGCTTGGCGGCACGATCCGATGCGAGAGCACCCTCGGGGAAGGCACCCGATTCACGATCCAAATTCCGATGAATGAGAGATGATCCCCATGACCGGCCCTCAAGAAGACTTGCTCATCTTTGCAGACGAATCACCGGATAACCCGATTCCCTCCGTCGGTACCGAGCCCGAGAGCTGGAAAGTCATCATCGTGGACGACGACCCCGAGGTCCACCATCTGACGCGGCTCGTGCTGGACGACTTCGAATTCGACGGCCGGCGCCTCGGGTTCGTGAGCGTCTATTCGGAGGCGGAGGCGCTGAAGGTCATTCCGGACCATCCGGACGCCGCGATCATCCTGCTCGACGTCGTGATGGACGCGGAGGATTCCGGTCTGAAGCTCGTCCAATTCATCCGGGATGAACTGAAATATGATGCGGCGCGGATCATTCTTCGGACCGGCCAGCCCGGCCAGGCGCCCGAAAGGCTCGTCATCAAGGACTACGACATCAACGACTACAAAGAAAAGACGGAACTGACCGCGCAAAAGCTGTACACGACGGTGATGGCCGCGCTGCGCGCGTACCGGGACATCATGGTTATCGAGAGCAACAAGGTGGGGCTCGAGAAGATCATCAAATCGTCGGCGGACCTGTTCGAGGTCAAGTCGCTCAAGAAATTCGCCTCCGGCGTGCTGACGCAGCTCACCTCGATCCTGAACCTGCACAAGAACGCGGTGCATTGCAACAGTTTCGCCGTGGCGAAGGGGCAAGAAGAAATCTATATTCTCGCGGCAACGGGAGACTACGCGAAAGGCAACCTGGAGAAAATCGAGGAGGTCGTTCCGGCGGACGTGCTACGGCGGATCGAGATCTCGTTCCGGGAGAAGCGGAGCCTGTTCGACGAGACGGACTACTTCACCTGTTATTTCGAAAGCAAAACCGGCCGGGAGAACGTCATTTATTTCGAAGGATCGAAGACGCTGAACGAATGGAACCGGTATTTGATCGAAATCTACTGCTCCAACGTGTCGGTTGCCTTCGAAAACCTGTACTTGAACGAAGAGGTCGAAACGACCCAGAAGGAAATCATTTTCACGCTGGGCGAAATCGCGGAATCCCGCTCCCAGGAGACGGGCAACCACGTCAAGCGGGTGGCGGAGTACTCCAAGCTGCTGGCGCTGGGGTACGGGCTGCCCGAAGAGGAAGCGGAGCTCGTGCGGATGGCGTCCTCCATGCACGACGTCGGCAAGGTCGCCATCCCCGACGCCGTGCTCAATAAGCCGGGCAAGCTGACGGACGAGGAATTCGCTCTCATCAAGCAGCATGCCCGTTACGGATTCGAGATGCTTAACCACTCCAGCCGGGAACTCATCAAAACCGCGGCGATCATCGCCCATCAGCATCACGAGAAATACGACGGCAGCGGGTACCCGAACGGTTTGTCGGGCGAAGACATCCACGTCTACGGCCGGATCACGGCGCTGGCGGACGTCTTCGACGCCCTCGGCAGCGAGCGCGTGTACAAGCAGGCCTGGCCGCTCGAGGACATCCTCGAGTTCTTCCGCCAGCAGCGGGGCAAGCATTTCGACCCCCGGCTGGTCGACATCTTCTTCGAGAACCTGGACGCCATCCTGAAAATCCGCGACCAGTACGGCGACGGTTCGCGGAACGCGGGGTAACGCGGGGTACGCGGGGTAACGCGGGGTGGATCGGGGGACGCGGGGTGGAGCAGGGTGACGCAGGGTGACGGAGGATGACGCAGGGGGATGCGGGGGGATGGTTGCGATTCCGCGCAGCGATTTGCCATGCCTCGTCGTGCCACTGCCCGCCTGTCACCGCTTGGTTCCCGCCCAACGTACGAATTCATTCAGGGGGAACAAGTTCCCCCACATTTTACTCAGCGGTTCCCGAATTTCCCGTTGTTGGCCGATAGAACGGCTGACGTTGAGAAAAGAAAGAAAGTTTCGTATCTCCTCCACTTTTGGCCGGTATGCGCGGGCGTTGAGAGAGAAAGTTTCGTATCTCCTCCCCTTTTGGCCGGTATGTGCGAGCGTTGAGAAAGAAAGTTTCGTATCTCCCCCACTTTTGGCCGGTATGCGCGTGCGTTGAGAAAGAAAGTTTCGTATCTCCTCCACTTTTGGCCGGTATGCGCGGGCGTTGAGAGAGAAAGTTTCGTATCTCCTCCACTTTTGGCCGGTATGTGCGAGCGTTGAGAAAGAAAGTTTCGTATCTCCCCCACTTTTGGCCGGTATGCGCGGGCGTTGAGAAAGAAAGTTTCGTATTTCCTCCACTTTTGGCCGGTATGCGCGGGCGTTGTGAAAGAAAGTATCGTATCTCCCCCACTTTTGGCCGGTATGCGCGGGCGTTGAGAAAGAAAGTTTCTTATCTCCTCCACTTTTGGCCGGTATGCGCGGGCGTTGAGAAAGAAAGTTTCTTATCTCCTCCACTTTTGGCCGGTATGCGCGGGCGTTGAGAAAGAAAGTTTCGTATCTCCTCCACTTTTGGCCGGTATGCGCGGGCGTTGAGAAAGAAAGTTTCGTATCTCCTCCACTTTTGGCCGGTATGCGCGAGCGTTGAGAAAGAAAGTTTCGTATCTCCCCCACTTTTGGCCGGTATGCGCGGGCGTTGAGAAAGAAAGTTTCGTATCTCCTCCACTTTTGGCCGGTATGCGCGGGCGTTGAGAAAGAAAGTTTCGTATCTCCTCCACTTTTGGCCGGTATGCGCGGGCGTTGAGAAAGAAAGTTTCGTATCTCCTCCACTTTTGGCCGGTATGCGCGGGCGTTGAGAAAGAAAGTTTCGTATCTCCTCCACTTTTGGCCGGTATGCGCGGGCGTTGAGAAAGAAAGTTTCGTATCTCCTCCACTTTTGGCCGGTATGCGCGGGCGTTGAGAAAGAAAGTTTCGTATCTCCTCCACTTTTGGCCGGTATGCGCGGGCGTTGAGAAAGAAAGTTTCGTATCTCCTCCACTTTTGGCCGGTATGCGCGGGCGTTGAGAAAGAAAGTTTCGTATCTCCTCCACTTTTGGCCGGTATGCGCGGGCGTTGAGAAAGAAAGTTTCGTATCTCCTCCACTTTTGGCCGGTATGCGCGGGCGTTGAGAAAGAAAGTATCGTATCTCCCCCACTTTTGGCCGGTATGCGCGGGCGTTCGATACTGCCGCTTTTTACGGCGCCTTCTGGGCGTTTACGATTCCGCTCGTTTTCCGCGTACCCTACGATCCTCCATCAGCGAATCGAAGTGCTGCCCGCTTTCGCTCCGGTCTATGTCCGCATTGGATAGCGTTGATCCATTTGCAGGCCGGGTGCGTCCCTCTTATCGAGGCTGCTCGGCGACCTCTTCGGCGGCCTCGAAGACCGAATCCCCCGGAACCCGGGTCATCTCCGCTTGCCGCCGAACCTGTTCGGCGATGAGGCCGTTCGTCCAGTCCGCGAACGAACGGTCGAGCTGCTTTTCGCGGCCGGGGTCGTCGTTCACGTCGGAATCGAATTCCCCGGCGGCGGCGCGATCCAACCTCCCGCGCTCGAAAATCCCCCCCGTTTCTTCATCCAATGCCCGTTCGCCGGCCAAGCCAACCGCTTCGTCGCCCAACGTACCGGCAGCTTCGGCGTTCGTCCCCAGATCCTTAAAACCATCCGGCTTTCTCTTGGGACCTCTCATGGTAATATAACGCGGCATTCCCTGATTTCCCCTTCCTTTCCGGTTTCCCGTTATCTTTCCTCCGGCGTTGGGAAACATACGGATAGCTCACCGATCATCAACCGCGGAAGGGATGCTGGAATGCCGAACAACCGAATCGACCCGGAAGCGCCGTGGCAACAGCTCTACGGCCCGAACCTGGGCTACGTGTGGGAACAGTACGAACGTTACGCTCGCGATCCGGAAGCGGTCAGCCCGGAGTTTCGGGAGCTTTTCTCGCGATTGGGCGCGCCGCCGTTCCCGGAGGAAGACGGTGGGGAAGGACTTCCCCGAACCCAAACCGTGCCGGGAACCGATGCCGCCCGGCTTGCAAGCGGAGGCGGCGATTCCCTGCGCAATTCAATCGCGGCGGGCAAGCTGGTCATGAACATCCGCTCGTTCGGCCACCTGGCCGCCGACATCGATCCGCTCGGAATCGGGCGGAAAGCCAACGTCCGTCTGCTCGACCCTTCCACGTACGGGCTCTCGCCCGGCGATTTGGCGGAATTGCCCGCCGAATGGGTATGGAGCGACGCGCCCTATCCGCTTCAGAACGGATGGGAAGCCGTACGGACGCTGCTTCGGATTTACACGGGCACGATCGCCTACGAATTCTCCCATGTCCATGACGAGGAGGAGCTGCGCTGGCTGAAACAGCAGGCGGAGGAGCTCATTCCCTCCTCCGTTCTAGGAACGGAGGAACGCCGGACTTTGCTGAAAAGGTTGACCGCGGCGGAAGTTTTCGAAGAATTTCTCCATAAAACGTTCGTCGGGCAAAAAAGGTTTTCGGCGGAGGGGATCGAAGCGGTCGTCGCCATGGCCGAGGAAATCGTGCACGAACTGACGAACGCGGGCGTAAGGCACATCCTCATGGGCATGGCCCACCGCGGCCGCTTGAACGTATTGGCCCACGTGCTGGGAAAACCGTACGGCAACATTTTTTCGGAGTTCCACCATTCTCCCAACAAAAACTTGATCCCGTCCGAAGGATCGATCGGCATCAGCTTCGGATGGACAGGCGACGTGAAATACCATCTGGGGGCCAACCGGTCGATCGCGACCGGACAGACGGCGGAAACCCGGCTTACGCTGGCCAATAATCCGAGCCATTTGGAATTCGTGAATCCGGTCGTCATGGGCTTCACCCGCGCGGCGCAGGAAGACCGCAGCCGGCCGGGCGCTCCGGGGCGCGATTCGGATTTGGCCGCCGCCATCTTGTTGCACGGGGATGCGGCCTTCCCCGGCGAAGGCGTCGTCGCGGAGACGCTCAATTTCAATAACCTGGCCGGGTACTCCAATGGAGGCACGATCCATATCATCGTCAACAACCGGATCGGCTTTACCACGAGCAGCCGGGACGCGCGTTCGACCCATTACGCCAGCGATTTGGCCAAAGGGTACGAAATCCCCATCGTCCACGTTAATGCGGACCATCCTGAAGCCTGCTTGGCCGCCGCCCGAATGGCCTCCTCCTACCGGGCTCGATTCCACAAGGACTTCCTGATCGACTTGGTGGGCTACCGCCGGCACGGGCATAACGAGACCGACGATCCCGAGACGACCCAGCCCTTGATCTACCGCAAACTGAAGGAACATCCGCCGGTCGCGTCCCTCTATGCGGACAAACTGATCCGCGAAGGCGTATTGACACCCGCCGAGGCGGAAGCGTTGAAAGCGGAAGCGGAGAACCGCCTGAACGAAGCCTATGAAGAAGTCAAGCTCCAGGAACGGGCCGCTCCCGTCCATCAAGACGGTCCGAGCGCGCAGCGGCGGCCCGAAGCGCCGATCCGCACGGCCGTCGAACCGGAGCGGCTGCGCCGGTTGAACGAAGGACTGCTGCAGCGGCCGGACGGCTTCCGCGTGTATCCCAAGCTGCAGCGGATTTTGGAGCGCCGGGCGAATATTTGGGACGAAGGCGGAAAAGTGGATTGGGGGCATGCGGAGACGCTCGCCTTCGCCAGCATTCTCGCGGACGGGCGGCCGATCCGGCTCAGCGGGCAGGACGTCGAACGGGCGACGTTCGCCCACCGTAATCTGGTGCTGCACGATTACGAGACGGACGATACGTTTTGCCCCTTGCAGCACCTTCCGGAAGCGAAGGCATCCTTCGCGATCCACAACAGTCCCCTTTCGGAGGCCGGCGTGCTCGGCTTCGAGTACGGGTATAACGTGTACGCCCCCGACACCATGGTCATTTGGGAGGCGCAATTCGGGGATTTCGCCAACGCGGCCCAAGTGCTGATCGACCAATTCATCGCCGCGGGCTACTCCAAATGGAAGCAGCGGTCCAGCCTGACGCTGCTGCTGCCGCACGGCTATGAAGGTCAGGGACCGGAACATTCCAGCGCCCGGCTGGAGCGGTTTCTCCAGCTGTCGGCGGAACGCAACTGGATGGTGGCCTATTTGTCGAGCGCGGCCCAATATTTCCATTTGCTTCGCCGACAGGCCGCCCTATGCGGCACCGAAGCCGCGCGCCCGCTCGTGCTGATGGCGCCGAAAAGCTTGATCCGGCATCCGCGCGTCGCCTCTTCCCCGTCGGAATTCAGCTCCGGATCGTTCGGCGCCATTCTGGAGCATCCCGGGTTGGGCACGTCCCCGGAGCGCGTGGAGCGGATCCTTTTCTGCTCCGGCAAAGTGGCGGTCGACCTGGCGGAGGGACTCGACAAAACGAACGGCGAAAGCGCCAAGGATCGGCCGGACTGGCTGCATATCGTACGCGTCGAGCAGCTTTATCCTTTCCCGGCCGAGGAGATCAAGGCCGTGCTGGGCCGGTTTTCCAAGGTGCGGGAATTGTGCTGGGTGCAAGAGGAGCCGCAGAACATGGGCGCTTGGTTTTTCGCGGAACCCCGTCTCCGCGAACTGGCTCCGCCGGGAGTTTCCGTCCGCTATATCGGACGTCCCGAACGCGCGAGCCCGGCCAGCGGTTTCCAACAAGTGCACTCGTTCGAGCAGCAGCTCATCATCTCACAGGCGCTGACGCCGCGGGCGTTGGCCGCCCAAACTACGGGAGGGAACGGAGATGTCTGAAATCAGGGTGCCCGCCATGGGCGAGTCGATCACGGAAGGCACCATCGCCAAATGGGCGGTCCGGGTCGGGGAAGAAGTGAAACGGGGTGACCTGCTGCTCGAGCTGGAGACGGACAAGGTCAACCTGGAGATCAGCGCGGAAGAAGACGGAGTCGTGGCCGAAATCCTGCGCCAGGAAGGCGATACCGTGCAGATCGGAGAAGCGGTCGGACGGATCGCGGCCGGCGAAGCCCCGCAAGGCAGAGGGGCCGCAGCGGCGCCGGTGGAGACGGCGGAGGCGGCACCGGCATCCGCCGGACCGACCGGCGGCTTTGCGCAGAGCCCCAGGACGGCGGCGGCCTCGGAATCGATGCCGGTGTCGCGGGGGGATGCCGCGGCGCCGGCCGACGTGTCCGCGACGCCCGCCGCGCGCAAGCTGGCCCGCGAGAAAGGCATCGACCTGAGCCGGATCGAAGCGCGGGACCCGCTCGGCCGCGTGTATCCGGGAGACGTACGTTCCGCCGGCGCGCCGCAGGCCGCTCCTGCCCCTGCGGCGGCGAGGACACAGGCGGGCGGCGCGGCCCCCGCTCCCGCCGTTGCCCCGTCTCCGGCTTCCGGCAAGCCGGAGGTGCGCCAGCGCATGTCCCGCCGCCGGGCCACCATCGCCAAACGCCTCGTCGCCGCCCAACACAACGCCGCCATGCTCACGACGTTCAACGAGGTGGACATGACGGCGATTTTGGACATCCGCAAGCGGCGCAAGCAATCGTTCCTCGAGAAGCATGAAGTCGGGTTGGGCTTCATGTCCTTCTTCACGAAGGCGGTCGTCGGCGCGCTCAAGGCGTTCCCGCTCCTGAACGCCCAGATCGACGGCGAAGACATCATCGTCAAGCAGTATTACGACATCGGCATCGCCGTCGCGGCCAAGGAAGGGCTCGTCGTGCCGGTCGTCCGCGACGCGGACCGGCTCGGCTTCGCCGAAATCGAGCGCAAAATCGCGGAGCTCGCCGCCAAGGCGCGCAGCAACGCCCTGGAGCTGGCCGACCTGCAAGGCGGCACGTTCACGATCACGAACGGCGGCGTGTTCGGCTCGCTGCTCTCGACCCCGATTTTGAACGCGCCGCAGGTCGGCATCCTCGGCATGCACAAAATCCAGACGCGCCCGGTCGCCCTGGACGCGGAGCGGATGGCCAACCGCCCGATGATGTACGTGGCCCTGTCCTACGACCACCGGATCGTGGACGGCGCGGAGGCGGTACGTTTCCTCGTCCGGATCAAGGAAATGCTCGAAGATCCGGAAACGTTGCTGCTGGAAGGGTAATTTCGAGTCGGCCAAGCCATAAACAAGCCGTTGGGAGTGTCCGCGCTCCGGTCCGATGTACGGAAAAGTCGGACATCGGAGGCGCTTTTGCGGAATTTCGAACGAGATGTACGGAAAAACCGGATAACGGCGGCGCTTTTGCGGAATTTCGAACGAGATGTACGGAAAAATCGGACATCGGCTTACTCGGGAGGTTGCGGGTCTTCCGAAACGCCAAAAGGCGGGCGCCTCGGCACCGGCAACGCGGCCTCTTCCCGCGTCCGGTTCACCGGAGACCCGCCTTTTTTCCGCCTATTCCTAGCATTCCTCTGCCTTGCTACATTTCGATCCCCATGACCGCCGGGACGCCTTGCTCGTAATAGTGCTTAATCGGCTTCATTTCCGTCACGAGGTCCGCGATTTCGATGATTTCCGGCTTGGCCCCCCGTCCCGTCAGCACGAGATGCATGCCTTGCGGCCGCTCCCGGATCGTCTGCAGCACCTCTTCCAAGGGCAGCACGTCGTCCACCGGAAACGAGTCGATGGCCAGCGCGTTGTTGATTTCGTCCAGGACGATCAGCCCGTGCTCCCCGGCCTGGATGCGTTCCTTGGTAAACGCCCACGCCGTCCTTAAAGCCTCACGGTGCTCTTCCGGCGTTTTCAACCAGGTGAAACCGATGCCTTTCTGCACGATCTCGATGCCCAGCTTGTCGAACACGAGCTTCTCCCCGTACGTGCGCTGCGGGGATTTGATGAACTGGATGACCAGCACCTTGAAGCCCCGGCCCGCCGCGCGGACCGCCAGCCCCATGGCCGCCGTCGTTTTGCCCTTGCCGTCCCCCGTGTATACGAGCGTAAGCCCGCGCTCCTTGCTCGGCTTATCCATCCGCCCTCGCCATCCCTCTCCATAAAATTTCATAGATCGCGTCAAAATCCGCATGCTGCCGGACGTGGTCCGCCAACCGGTCGAAGGACGATTCCCGAAGCGCCCGATACGAAACGGCGTTCTCCGGCACCGCCATTCCTTTGCCCTGCCGGAGCCCGTTCAGCCAACCCCTGCGGAATTCGTCATTGTCGAACACGCCGTGCACGTAAGTGCCCCACAGGCGCCCGCCCGCGGTGACTACGCCATCCGCATGGTAAGCCTCGGGCGTCTCCGGAAGCCGGCGCCGCCGAATCCGGAACGGGGAGACGACCGGCTCCAGGAACCGGGTCCGCCCCATGTGGATTTCATACCCTTCGATCGGCGTGCCGGGCGTTCCCAGCTCTTCCGCCGCCACCGCGCCGACCACCTGCTCCGTCCGCTTATCCCGCGCGAACACCGTTTCCATCGGGAAGACGCCGAGTCCCGGGAGCTCCGGCACGTCGGATTCGACGAGGTCCGGATCCAGCAGGCGGCAGCCCATCATCTGATACCCCGCGCAGATGCCGGCCGCGCTCCCGCCGCTTCCGATATGGCGGAGCAGCTGCTCCTCCAAGCCGGATTCCCGAAGAAACCGCAAGTCTTCGACGGTGTTTTTGCTGCCCGGCAGGATGACGGCGTCCGGCGAGCCCCACTCCTTCGCCGAGCGGACGTAGCGTACCGTAACGCCGGGCTCGCGGGCCAGCGGATCGAAGTCCGTGAAATTGGAGATCCGGGGCAGCCGGATGACCGCGATGTCCAGCGGCTGCTCCCTGCCGCGCACCTCAGCAGCAGCCGTAGCCGAGGGAGCCCGGCTTTTGCCGTCCAGCGAAGCGGAATCTTCGTCCTCCAGCGTCAGCCCGTCCAAATAAGGAATGACGCCCAGCACGGGCTTGCCGATGCGCCTTTCCAGCCACTCGAGGCCCGGCTTCAGCAACGTTGCGTCGCCGCGGAATTTATTGATCAAGACGCCATGGACGCGATCGCGTTCCTCCGGCTCCAGGATCTCCATCGTGCCGACGACGGACGCGAAGACGCCGCCCCGGTCGATGTCCGCCACGAGCAGAACCGGCGCGTCCGCCCAGGAGGCGAGCCGCATGTTCACGATGTCGCGGTCCTTCAGGTTCACTTCGGCCGGGCTTCCGGCTCCTTCCAGCACGACGATCTCGTACTCGCCCCGAAGCTGGCCGAGCGCCTCCTTCACGATCCCTTCGGCCAGAGGCAAATACCGTTCCCGATACGCCCGCGCGTCCCAATCGCCGATCGGCTTGCCGTGCACGACGACCTGCGACGCCATGTCTTTCTTCGGCTTCAGCAGGATCGGATTCATGTCCGTCGTCGCCGGGATTCCGCAGGCGTCCGCCTGCATGCCCTGGGCCCGGCCGATCTCTTTGCCGTCCGGCGTCACATAAGAATTCAGGGACATGTTCTGGGATTTGAACGGGGCCACCCGGTAACCGTCCTGCTTGAATATTCGGCACAGCGCCGCCGTCAGCAGGCTTTTGCCGACGTCGGAGGCCGTCCCCTGCAGCATGAGCGTTGCCGCGGGCTTTCCGGCTGCCTCGTTCATGTCAGACACTCCTTCAGCGCTTTCAGCAGGCGCTCGTTATCCTGCCGCAGGCGGATCGCGACGCGGATATAGGAGGAATCCAGGCCGGCGAACCGGGAGGCGTCCCGAACCAGGATGCCTTTCTCCGCCATCGCCCGCTGCAGCCGGGCTGCGTCCCATCCGGCGTGCCCGCGCAGCGAGAAGAGCAAATAATTCGCGTCTCCCGGGTAGACCGTCAGCCCGAGCGAACGCAGCCCGCCGACCAGCCAAGGACGCTCCTCTTGCAGCCAGGCACGGGTCCGTTCCGCGTATTCCGACTCGTCCAGGACCGCTTCCCCGATCATCTGCGCGAGGAAATTGACGCTCCAAGGCGTCTGCTGCGCGGCCATTCGGCGGATCCGGTCCGGGTGCGCCGCCAGGAATCCGAGGCGGATGCCCGGCATGGCGTAAAACTTGGTCATGGAACGGATGACGAGCACCCGGTCCGACTCCGCCGCCCGCCGGATCCAGGAAATCGAGTGCTCGTCCGGCGAGAAGTCGATAAACGCCTCGTCCAGCAAGAGGTTCGAGCCCGACTCCCAGAGCCGCTCCAGAAAAGGCTGCGGGATCAAGCGGCCGGTCGGGTTGTTCGGATGGCCGAGAAACACGGCGCGCGAGGCGAAAGGTTCAGGGTCGCGCAGCTCGAAACCTTCGTCTTCCCGCAGGAACGCTTCCCGCACCCGGCTTCCCGCTTTGCGCACCGCGTCTTCGTATTCGGAGAAGGAGGGACGGGCCAGAACGATTTCCTCCGGACGTTGCACGCGGACGGCCAGGTCGATCAGCTCCGCCGCTCCGTTGCCCGCCAGGATGCTTTCCTCCGGAATGCCGTACGCTTCCGCGAGCTTGCGGCGCAGCCCCCGAACCGCCGGATCCGGATACCGGGCGATCTCCCTCCAGCGTTCTTTCATCAGCGTGCCGACGATCTCCGGCGGTCCCCACGGATTCATGTTGGCGCTGAAATCGAGCCAGCCGTCCGCGGGCTTGCCGTACACTTCGTTCGCCGTCAGCCAGTCGCCGCCGTGGCCGTAACGCTCCATCCCCATCGTTCGTTCCCCCTACCCCGCGTGATATCGGTAAATCGCGATGCCCAGCAGCAAGACCAGCTCGATGCACTCGTTCAGCGCGCCGTATACGTCCCCTGTCAGCCCCCCCAGCTTGCGGGAGACGGCCGACGCCAGGACGGCGCCGACGCCGTAAGCCGCCGCGCCGTAAGCGGCAGTCCAGGCGAGCGCCGCTGCGCTCCATCCGCCGAATGCCGGCAGCGAAAAGAGCAGCGCCGTAATCGCGAATGCCGCAGCGAAGGCGATAAACGCATGCTTTCCCGTCGCGGTGCGGTACAGGGCGCCCAGTCCCGATTCCCGCCGGGCATAAGGCCAGCGGACGATCGCGGTCACGAGAAAAGCCCGGCTCCAGACCGGGACCGGCAGGAGCAGCAGCATTTCTTTCATCCCCGCGTTCCCGAGCAGGCCTGCGGCAGCCGATACCTTGAGCAGAGCGTAAAAGACGCAGACCATCACGCCCATCGCGCCGACCCGGCTGTCCTTCATGATTTCCAGCATGCGTTCCCTGGAGCGATGGCTGAGCAAGCCGTCCGCCGTATCCATCAGCCCGTCCAGATGCAAGCCCCCGGACATCGCCGTCCACAAGCCGACCAGCAAAATCCCGGCCATATAACCGGGAACCGCTCCCCGCAAAGCGGCGCCCGCTAGCACGAGCACGCCCCCGATCGCAAGCCCGACGACGGGGTAGAACACGAGACTCCGGCGAAAATGGCGGTCCTTATAATCGATCGCGACGGGAAGCGGAAAACGGGTCAGAAATTGAAAAGCGGCGGCTACGGCTTCCAGCCAGCCTGCCACAGCCACCCTAAAACTCCGCATAGCAATCCTCCCATCGCGAGATAGCTGACGCCGTACAGCAGCCGGATCGCGCGCAAAATGTCGGCTTGTTCGAGCGGACGGAGCGGCCAGCCCAGCCGGGCCCGTTCGCTGACCACTCCTCCGTATCGATTGACGCCCCCCAGCTGGATGCCGAGGCCGCCCGCCACGGCCGCTTCGGGGATGCCGCTGTTCGGGCTCGGATGCAAGCGGGCGAACGTTCGGATCGACTTCCAAGCGCGGCGGGGCGAAGCGGAAGGCAGGAATACCGACGCCGCCCCGAGCAGCAGCCCCGTCAGCCGGGCCGGAATCCAATTGAGCACGTCGTCCAACCTGGCCGATGCCCAGCCGAAGCGCAAATATTTGTCGTTACGGTAGCCGACCATGGAATCCAGCGTGTTCGCGGCCCGGTAAAGCATCGCCAGCGGCGCCGCCCCGAGCAGCGCGAAAAACAGGGGCGAGACGAAGGCGTCCACCGCGTTCTCCGCCACCGTCTCCACCGCCGCCCGGGACAGCTCCGGGGCGTCCAGCCCGTCCGTATCGCGCCCGACGATGTACCCGGTATATTTCCGCGCCTCTTCCATATCCCCTCGGCTCAGGGGCTTATACACCAGCATGGCGGCGTCTTTCAAGCCTTTGACGGCTATGGTGGTGCTGATCAGCCAAGTTTGGAGAACATAGCCCAACCAGGGATGGATCCACGCCGCGAGCGACACCGCCGCCCAAGTCAGGGCGAAGGCGCTCCCCGTCACGAACAGGACCAGCAGGACGCCGTTCAGACGTTTGGCCGGACGGGGCAGCAGTTTCCCTTCCCACAACGCGATCCATTTGCCGATCCACACGACCGGATGCGGGATCCGTTTCGGATCGCCGATCACCCAATCGATCAGAAGCGCGGCGATCAGCATGAGGAGCGTCTCCGGCCAGGAAAAGAACAGCACCCGCTCAAACCTCCCTTTCCGGCAGCCGGAACGCCAAGCTTTTCAGCTCGACCGGGATGCCCGCCGTCACCCGGAACACCTGGTCGCTGACCTCGGCCACCCGCTGGTTCATCCAACCGGACAAATCCCGGTATTGGCGGCCGAGCTTGGTTTCCGGCACCACTCCGTCCCCGACCTCGTTGCTGACCAGAAGCACCGTTCCGGCATGCCCGCACAACGTTGCCGTCAACTCCTCGATTCGAGACCAGATGAGGGTTTCCGGGTCTTCCTCGTTCTCGTATCTCAGCAGCCAGTTCGACAGCCAGAGCGTCAAGCAATCCACGAGAATCACGGGATGGCCGGCTGCGGCGAGCACCCCGGAGAGGTCGAACGGCTCCTCGACCGTCTCCCAGGCAAAACCCGAGTTTTCCCGGCGTTCCCGATGCCGGTCCACGCGTTTGCGCATCTCCGCGTCGAATACTTCCGACGTCGCCAAGTAAAGTCCGCTCGCTCCCAGCGCGGCGGCGTACCGTTCGGCGAACCGGCTTTTGCCGCTCCGGGCGCCTCCGGTAATCAGCGCGATCATGCGGATGGGCCTCCCGACACGCCGGCGCTTTCGAAGGTGGCCATCTCCCGCATGATGCTGACGGCGGCGTCCAGCAGCGGGAAAGCCAGCGCGGCGCCGGTGCCTTCACCGAGCCGCATGCGCATATCCAGCATCGGAGCAAGGCCCAGGCGCTCCAACAGAAGCCGATGCCCCTGCTCCTGCGACAGGTGGGACGGAATCAGGTACCCGATCGCCTGGGGGGCGAGCCGAACGGCCGTGAGCGCGGCGACGGTAGAGATAAAGCCGTCGACGACGATCGGGAGGCGCTCGGCCGCGGCGCCCAAAATCAAGCCGGTCAACCCGGCGATATCCAAGCCGCCCAGCTTGCCCAGCACGTCCAGCGGGTCGCCGGCGTCCGGAGCGTTACAGGCAATGGCCCGCCGGATAACGTCCCGTTTCCGCTCCACGCCCGCGTCATCTACGCCGGTTCCGCGTCCGACCGTATGCTCGGCATCGATGCCGCACAGCACGGCCATCATCGCGGCGCTGGGCGTCGTGTTGCCGATGCCCATCTCGCCGGTCGCCAGCACCTTGAACCCTTGTCCGGCCAGTTCCCGCGCGACCGCGATCCCGGCTTCGATCGCACGGGCCGCCTCCTCGCGGCTCATCGCCGGACCCCGGGCGATATTGGCGGTGCCGGGCCGCACCTTGCGCACGCGGAGCGCCTCGTGGCTCAGCTCGGCTTTGACGCCGATGTCGACGCAGAAGACGGCCGCGCCCGCTTGGCGGGCCAGCACGTTGATCGCGGCGCCGCCTCCGAGGAAGTTCATCACCATCTGCGCGGTGACTTCCTGCGGAAACGCGCTTACGCCCTCCTCGCACACGCCGTGGTCGGCCGCCATGACGACGACCGCCTTCGCCGCGAGGTCCGGGCGCAGCTCCCCCGTGATGCCCGCCAGCTGCACGGCGAGCTCCTCCAACCGGCCCAGGCTCCCCGGCGGTTTGGTCAGCGTGTCCAGATAACGGGCCGCCGCTTGCCGGGCGGATTCGTCCGGCGTCGCGATCTGCGCTAACGTCCGGTTCAGTTCATTCATCGCGGGTTCCCCCTTGCCTCAGCATGATTTGCGGCACCCGATGCTCCGGATGCCGGACGAGCACCGGCGATGTGCCGTACACCTCGCGGATCAGTTCTTCCCGCAGGATATCCTCCGCGGTTCCGATCGCGCGGACGACGCCGCCCTTAAGCAGCAGCATTCGGTCGCAATACAGCGCCGCGAGATTGAGATCGTGCAGCACCGCGATCACGGTCAGCTCCTGCTCGCGCTGCCAAGCTTTGATGCGGTCCATCATCTGGACCTGGTAACCGATATCGAGATAGGTGGTCGGCTCGTCGAGCAGGAGCAGCCGGGGCTGCTGGGCCATCGCCTTCCCCAATGCCGCCCGTTGCCGCTCCCCGCCGCTCAGGACGTGAAGGGAACGGTCCTGCAGGCGAGTAAGTCCCAGCTTGTCGATGATCGCGTCCACGATCGCTCCCGTCTCCGGCGCTTCTTCGCCCATCCAATTCCGATAAGGATGCCGGCCCATTTCGATCACTTCCCTCACCGTGAACCCGACGGGAGGAAGCGCCTCCTGCTGCAGGACGGCCAGCAACCGGGACAGCTGCTTGCGCGAATAGGCGGACAGCGGCTTCCCGTCCAATTCGATGGCGCCGGCATCCGGCTTCTCCACGCCGGAGATCAGCTTGAGCAGCGTGGACTTGCCGCTGCCGTTCGGGCCGAGGATGCCGAAGCATTCCCCGCGCCTAACCGTAAATCCGACGCCCGTAAGCACGGAAGTTTCCCCGTACGTTTTCCGAATACCTTCCACGTGCAGCATGCGATTACGCCCTCGCCATCCGTTTGTTTTTGCGGAGCAAATACGCGAAGAAAGGCGCGCCGAGGAAGGCGGTGACGACGCCCAGCGGAATTTCCGTCGGGCTGAGCACCATGCGCGCCAGCGTATCCGCCCACAGCAGGTACACGCCTCCGAAAACGGCCGAAAGCGGAACGAGCAGCCGATAGTCCGGACCGGCCGCGAGCCGGATCAGATGGGGAATGACGAGGCCGACGAAGCCGATCGTGCCCGCCACCGATACGGCCGCCGCCGTCAGAAGCGTAGAGACGACGAGCACCGCGAGGCGCGTTCGGCCCACGTTCACGCCCAAATGCTCGGCTTGCCGTTCCCCCAGGCTGAACAGATTCAGCGTCCGGGCATACGCCGTCAGGACCGCCAGACCGACGGCCAGGTATGGTGCGAGCGTAAGCGCCAGCGGCCAGCCTCGCATCGCCAAGCTGCCCATCAGCCAAAACGTGATTTCGTTCACGACCTTGTCGGACAGGGATACCATGAACGATACGGCCGACCCCAGGAAAGCTTGCACGACGACGCCCGCCAAGATCAGCGTCTCCAGCTGAAGCTTGCCTTGCAGGAAAGCGAGCCGAAGCACCAGAAGCAAGCTCAGGATTCCGGTGGCGAACGCGACGATCGGAATCGACCAATTGCCCGGCAGCAGCGTCTGCAAGCCGAACAGGATGACCGCGGATGCCCCGACCGCCGAGCCGGACGCCACGCCGAGCGTGAACGGGTCCGCGAGCGGGTTGCGCAGCACGCCCTGGAAGCCGGCGCCGGCCAGCGACAGGCAAGCGCCGACGAGTATGGCGAGCAGCACGCGGGGCAGCCGGACCCGCAGCACGATTTGCTCGGAGGAGACGGGCCAGTCGGCATGCACCCAAGTCCCGACTCCGGGTAGCCGATGCCATAAGATTCCCCAAACCTCGGGGAGAGGCAGCCGCGCGGTACCCATCGACAGGCTGATGACGCAGGAGAGAAGCAGGACCGCGAGTCCTGCTCCTCCCCATAAAATCAGCTTTCGGCTCACTTGCCGACCATTCCCGGATAAATCCCTTCGGAAAGCTGCAGCAGCGCTTCCGTCAGCCGCGGCCCCGGGCGGGACAGGATGTCGTCGTTAATGCCGACCAAGCGGTTTTCCGCGACCGCCTTGATTTTGTCCCAACCGGACCGCCCGCGGATGAGATCCTCCAGCTTTTTCCCGCTTTTGTCGTCGACGATGTCCGCGCCGTAGAAGATGACGTCCGGGTTGTCCTTGATGATTTTCTCTTCGTTGATCTGGTTCCAGCCTTCCGTGTCGCCCGCGATGTTGACGCCTCCGGCCATCGTGATCAGCTCGTCCATGAACTCGCCTTTGCCCACCGTCCACCCGGGGGAAAACTCCAAATATACCTTTTTCCGGTCTTCGGGCTTGATTTTGGCGGCGGCTTCCGTTACCTTGCGGACGTCCTCGCGCATGTTGGCCACGATTTTCTCCGCTTCCTCCTGGCGGTCTCCGATCTGCCCGAAGAGCAGAATGTTGTTCATGACGTCGTCCAGGTTTGCCGGGTCGGTGCGGAACACCTTCAGCCCCAGATCGCGCAGCTTGTTCAGCGCCTCTTCCTTGATCGAGATGCCCGCGAACACGAGATCCGGGTTCGCCGCGAGCACGGCTTCCGCGTTCGGCTCGGTCACGCCGCCCATTTTCGGCTTGCTTTCCACTTCCTTCGGGAAGTTGTCGTAATCGGAGACGCCTACGACCTGGTCGCCCAAGCCGATCGTGAACAAAATTTCCGTCTCCGACACGGACGTCGACACGATGCGCGCCGGCGCTTTGTCGAACGTGAATTCCGTGCCCGTGGCGTCTTTCACCGTCAGCGGATAGACGGTCCGCTTGGTCTCCGCAGCCGAAGTCTCCGATGCTTGCGGCTGCTGGGACTCCGCGGCCGAGGCGGACGGAGAACCGCTTGGCGGGGAACTTTGCGCGCCCGTTTCGCCTTTATCCCCGCACGCCGCCAAACCGAACGCCAACGCGAGCAAAACCAACCACAATCCGATACGCTTCATTTTCCTATCTGCCCCTTCTAATGAGTGGATAGAGAAAAGAGCTTGAACGACACCGACCGAAAATCACCCGTTCTACGAGGAAACCCCCCGTCTCCACAGGGAAACGGGGGGCTGCTGCTCAGGAATGTCAAGCCGCGTACGGCTGAAGCGCGCGCGAAGCTCCTGATCGACCAGTCCTTTTCCGCGAAGGATGTTCAATGGCTCAGCACGAAAGGCAGGTTTCCTGGCTGTCGGGCGATCGACTTCCTCCCCTTCCCGTTCCTAGCGGAACAGTGGGATTACGAGGTTGTCCCCGATTCACAGTGGCGGGACCGCGCCGGATTCGCACCGGCTTCCCTTTTACCCTTGACCTTGCCCGGTCGGGCATCGTCAAGGCACCTTTCGGCGGTATGTACTTGTCAAGCGCAAATCTCTTGATCGGATTATAGCGTAACCTAGCGAATAAGAGAAGCGAAAATCTTCCCAATTTCCCTCCGCGCCTAAGAAAGCCATCCGTAAACCGGGATGAACAGAAGCGGCGTCAGCATCGCCGCCACCGCCATCGAGAAGCCGCTGACGGAACCTTGGGCTTCCGAATACAGCAGCAGCCGGGCGGTGCCGATTCCGTGCGCGGTCGTGCCGATCGCCGTTCCGATCGCGGCGTCGGAGCGGATGCCGGCCAGCCGGGCCAGCGCCGGACCGGCCACGCTGCCGAGCAGCCCCGCCAGCACCGTGAACGCGGCGCCGAGCGGCGGAATGCCGCCCAGCCGGGCGACGATCTCCAGCGAGACGGGCGAGGTGACGTTTTTGGGCAGCATCGAGAGCAGGACGGGCTTCGAGCTTCCGAACAGCCACAGCAGGCACGCGGTACTGCCGATGCCGAATACCGATCCGGCCGTGACTCCGGACAAGATCGCCGCCGCGTTCCGGCGCACTTTGGGCCAGTTTTGGTAGAATACCGTGCCCAGCGCGATCGTCGCCGGCCCCAGGAAGAAAGAGACCAGGCTGCCGCCCCGGTCATAGTCGTCGTACGGAATGCCGCACAGCGTCAAAAAGGCGATCAGGACTGCCGAAGCCGCAAGCAGAGGATGCAGCGGGCTCCACCATCTGCGGCGGACCCAATCGGCCAGCGCGTACGCGCCTACGGTTACAGCGACGCCGAACAAAGGCTGGCTCGTCAAGGCGTTCATGCGCTCCTCCTCTTTTCCAGCCATTGCGTCAGCGCGCCCGTCACGAGCAGCGAGACGAGCGTGCTGAACACGAGGCCGATGACGATGGACAGCGCGGACTCCCGGATCAGCGGAAAATACGCCATCGTGCCGACGACGAACGGAACGAAGAACAGCAGCATGTGCCGGAGCAAAAACCGCGCGGGCGCCTCGACCCACTCCAGCTTCACGATTTTCAGGAACAGGCAGGCGGTAAACAGGATCAGCCCGATGACGTTCGCCGGCAGCGGAAGCGACAAGCCGGTCTGGATCAGCAGGCCGAGAAAATGGAACGCGAGCAAAATCGCCAAGCCGAGCATGACGGTCACGCCTTTCATCCGAAGCTGTTGTTTCTCATTCTCGGCACGGGCGCGATTTCCTCCTGTCCGCAGCCGCAGTTCGGAAAGCTTTGAGGGTCCGTCGGCTCGGTCACGAACCTTCCAACGCCTCCATGGAGCGCAGCGCGTCCTCGATCAATTCGGGCAGATCTTCCATCTGGTCCTCGCCTACGAGCCGATTGAACTTGATTTCCGCAACATTCCGATATCCGGCGGGCGAGTCGTCCCCATACACGAAACTGAGCGTCTGGACCGGCGGTTCCGCCGTCAGCCAGATGCCGCGGAGAACACGCTCCACCTGTCCGCACTGCTCCCGGTAATCTTCGGCGACAGGCAGCTCGAATCGCAGGCTCAGCGCGCATCCCGGCGCCTGGCCCGGGATTTCCAGAATCTCCGCGGCCAAGTCCTTCAAGGACGCCTCAAGCCGGATTTCCGCCGTCACGTTCTCCGTATCGGTCCGTTCGAACCGCAGCGCGAGCCGCCTCGACATCACCGCCATGTCCAGCAGGTCCGACCTTCCGACGATTCGGACGCGGCCTTCCAGGTTGTCCAGGTCGTAGAGCCGGTTCTCCAGCGCGACCTTCAAATTCTCGAAAACGGTAGGATCGAACAAGTCGTTACACCCCGCTTTTCCAAAAAAGAGCCGGGCGCCCGAGGGTCCCGGCTCCTGCGTTATGAATGGCCTTCCGCGCAGCCGGCTACTGGTTGGCGCGCAGCCGCTCGAGATTCAGCACGAAGCGGCCCTCGCTCATCCGGATGAGCCCCGTCTCGTCCAGCCGGTTCAGCGCTTGCTGCAGCTCGGCGAGCCGCACCCCGACAAGCTCCGCCAACTCGTTCAAGTCGAGGGGAAGCGCCACCTCGATCGCGTTTTTCGACCTCCGGCCGTGGCGGCTGGCCATTTGGATCAGTCCCCGGATCACCCGCGTGCGCGCGTCGAACGCGACGAGATCTCGAAGGTGCTGGTTCGTGTCCCGGATTCTCGCGCTAAGCTGCGCCAGGATCGCCCGGGCAATATCGAAATGCTCCTGGAGAAGCAGGAGGAAATCGGCATGGGAAATCGCCAGCAGTTCGGTTTTCTGCAGCGTCTGCGCGGAGGCGGAACGGGGCATGCCGTCCAGCAGGGACAGTTCGCCGAAGCTGTCGCCGGGGCGGAAAACGGACATCGTCTTCTCCCGGCCTTCCTGGCCGTGAATGAAGATTTTAACGGCGCCTTTCAGGACGATGAAAAACGAGTCGCCGGGATCCCCTTCCCGAAACAGCAGCGATCGGGCAGGGTATTTCCGGATTTCGAAGCGGGCCATCACCAGTTCCAGCTGTTCGGGGGTGAGCGGCTCGAACATGGGAATTCCTTGGAGGATATGTCCGACCTTTTCCTTGTCCAATTCGGGCGCTGGAGGAAGACGGGGGCTGTCCGCGGGTATGGATGCCGGCGCGGCCTCCACTTCGATCACCCGCACGTTGTATTGGATCAGAAGCCGGATCTGTTTGTCGGTCAGCGACGTTCCCCGCCCCGCCAGCTTGATGCCGGCGTCGGAGTATACGTCTTTGTCGAGCTTCATGCCGGCTTTGGCGCTCTCGATCGGGATGACGGGCATGGATATTCCACCTTAACAGGATCGCTCTACTTTATTCATTCGATACGTTTCGCCGGAATCCTCCGCCTGCGAAACTTCTCGCGTTTTTTGTCAAGTTGATGTCACTTCAACAGGAATCCGGCCGAACGATGTCAAAATGAATAAGTCAGCCGAGAAGATTCATGGAGGAACGAAGCCGTGTCGATCAAGACCAAGCTGGCGCTCATGATTTCCCTCGTGGTCGCCGTTACGTTAACGATGAACATTTCCATCTCCTATATCACTTCCGAAGCGGAACTCAAGCATAACGCCGAACAGCAGATGGCCACGATCGCCAAGCAGATCGGATCCACGCTGGAGGCCACGGAGAAATCCCGGAACTACATGGAAGACCTCGTCGGCGAAACGCTGCGCAACGTCTCGCTGGCCGCGCTCAGCGAGCTCGACCCGCATGTCCGGAACGTCACCAACGAGCAGCTCGCGGAGCTGAGCCGCAAGCTGGGCGTGGACCACATCACGCTGTGGGTCCGGACGCCGGACGATATCTTGGCGGTCAGATCCTCCGACCCCACGCAAATCGGGCTCAGCTCCAAAACGTGGGATTATTGGTATACGGCGTTTCAGCAGCTGTTCGACCGGAAGCCGGTCACCGTTCCGCAAGGCCAAAAGCTGAAAGACTATTGGTCCGGCCCCATCCAGTACTCCACCGCCGATTCGACCCGAATCGACAAGTGGGGCTACTATTACGACGGAACGGCGGACTATATGATCGATCCTTACGTCGATGCCAAACGCTTCCTGGAATTCGAGAAGAACAACGGCGCCGATCTCCTGGTCCGCAACCTGCTCACGGACAATCCGAACATCCTCGGAATCGCCGGGATCAACCCGGAGTTTTTCGGAAAACCGCCGATTTTGAAGAAGAAAAACGGCAAGCTGGTTCAAAACTTGGACGTGAGGGAAATCGTTTTCGGCGATTATACGTACAAGGAAGGGTCGAAAGACGCGGAGGCCGTGCAGAGAACCGTGCGGGCCGGCGTTTCGGTATCGACGTTCGGCCGGGCGGACGGCAAGGACATCATGAAAAGCTTCATTCCCCTCCGCGTCGGGAGTTCGGTGTACGTAGCCGGAGTGACCTTCGATTACGGAGCGATCGAACGGGTGCTGTACCGCCAGCTGATGCTCCAAATCTGCATTTCCCTCGGCCTGCTTCTGGCGGCCAGCGCGGCGAGCTACATGATCGCCGGCCTGTCCATCCGCCCGCTGCACCAGATCGTGGCGAAAGTCGGCGAGATCGCCCAGGGCCGTTTCGACGACACCATTCCGATCCGGAGAAGGGACGAGCTGGGGCTGTTGTCCTCCCGGATCAACCAGATGGCGGGGAACTTGCGTACGTATACGGGCAAGCTGCAGGATACCGCGGAGGAATTGAGAGGGACGAAGGAATATCTCGAATCCTTCGTGGGGCAGACGTCCGACGCGATCCACGTGACCGACCTTGCGGGCAAGGTGATCCGGGTCAATCCCGCGTTCGAGAAAATGTTCGGTTGGTCGGCGGACGAGGTGCTGGGCCGGCCGCTGCCGATTTGGTCGGTAGAAGGCGACTACCTGGAGATCGGAAACCGGGTCCAAAGAGGAGAAGCCGTAGCCGACCATGAGACCGTCCGCTTGACGAAGGAAGGCCAAGCCGTCGACGTCAGCATCACCGTGTCGCCGATACGCAGCGAGGACGGGCAGATCGTGGCCATTGCCGAAATCGCGCGGAACATCACGTCCCGCAAGCAGGCGGAAGAAGCGATCCGCCGTTCGGAGAAGCTGTCGATCGTCGGCCAGCTGGCGGCGGGCGTCGCCCATGAAATCCGCAATCCGCTCACGACGGTGAGAGGATTCGTGCAGCTGCAGCGGCAAACCGGCAAACTGCCGGAGTCCCATCTCGACGTGATGCTGTCGGAGCTCGACCGGATCAATCTGATCGTCGGCGAGTTCCTGATCTTGGCGAAGCCGCAAGCCCAGCAATTTCAGCCGGTCGAGCTGAAGACTCTGCTTTCCGATATCATTCTGCTGCTGAACCCGCTGGCGCAAATGAGCCAGATCCGCGTCGACACCGTATTCGATACGGACATCCCTCGGATCAACGGCGATGCCAATCAACTGAAGCAGGTCTTTATCAACTTGCTGAAGAACGGCATCGAAGCGATGCCGGACGGGGGGACCATCACGATTGCGATGAGGACCGTTCCGGAAGATCGCGCCGTAACGGTCCGCGTAGCCGACGAAGGAGTCGGCATTCCCGAAGAGAACATGCCTCGCGTCGGAGAACCGTTCTTCACCAGCAAGCCGAACGGCAACGGGCTCGGCCTGATGGTGTCCCAACGCATTATCGCCCACCATAAAGGCACTTTGTCCATCCAGAGCCGGGCAGGCATCGGAACGACCGTCGAGGTGAAGCTGCCCGCCTTATGATGCCGTTGCTACTTGGCGTACAACGCGCGCAGGCCGGCCAAATACGCGTCGAGCAGCTTCCGGTAGCTGACGTCCAAATCCAGGGGGATGCCGAAGCCGCCGGAGCGCTCGATCGTCGCGAATCCGTGCGCCATGCTGCGAAAGCCGCGGATGACATGGATCGCTTCTTCGTGCTCCAGACCGTACGGCTCCAGCACTTGAATCAGCAAATCCACCACTTCTCCCGCCGCGCGCTGCACTTCCGGATCGGTCAAGTCCGCGTAGCGTTCCGAGGCTTCGTATACGCCCGGATGGCGGTGCACGTACGCCCGATAGGCTTCCGCCAAGGAGCGGACGGCCTCATCCTTGGCTTTTCCGACGGCGGCCTGCGTCAACGTTTCTTTCAGCTTTGCGTATGCGTACAGGACCAACTGCCGCCGCAAGCCCGGAAGCCCGTGCACGTGATTGTACAGGGAAGGGGGACGGATCCCGAGCTTCTGTGCCAGCGTGGAGAGCGTCAGCTCTTCCACCCCCTTCGTATCCGCGATTTCCGCCGCCGCCGCGAGGACGGCTTGTTGGTCCAATCCCGCTCTTGCCATCGTTATCCTCCCGCTTTCCGTTTCCGTTCGGCTGCCGCCTCTTCCATGGCCCGGTCCATGACCGCGGCCGGCCGTTCCACCATCACGCCGTGTCCCACGCAAAGCAAGGAAGGCTCGAGCTCCCGCAGCCTGCGGACGCTGGACAACGCCGCCTCCTTGTTCCAGGTCGCCATGGCCGGAAAAGGGAACCGGATCTTGAATTGGCCGGTCACCGCGATTCCGCCGCGGGTCTGCATCGCGTCTCCGGCGATCAAGGCGCCGCCTCGCGTATCGTAGAACGCCATCGAACCCGGCGTATGGCCCGGAGCGGATACCGCCAGCAGCGAGCCGACCCGGTCGCCGTCTTCGAGCAGGACATCCGGCTTCGTCCGGATGGCGCCCGGCTTCGGCACGCCGCCCCGGATCGGAGTCGCCGGCTCCTCCGGATCCAGGGACTTGTCGCCGCCAAGCAGACGGGCGTCCCTGCGGGAAACGTACACTTTCGCGTTCGGCAAAGCCGCTTTCAGCTTATCGAGCGCCCCGATGTGATCCCCATGCGCGTGGGTCAGCACGATGCGCGCGATCGGCTTTCCGATGCCGGCCGCCGCGCGGAGGATCGCTTGGTCGCTGCTCGGCAGCGCCGCGTCGATCAGGGTCAGCGAGTCTTCCTCTTCGACGAAATAACAATTCACGGGGAATACCCGGGGCAGGAACGACAGCTGGTATACTTGGCCGATTTGCGTGATTTTCATCGGAATCCCTCTCCTCTTATAGAATACCAAAATAGTCCGTCAACAGTGAGGCACCAAGCAGAACGACCATCAGGGCGGCCGCCGCGTAAACCCGGCCGCGGCGCCGCATTCGCGCGCTTCTTCGCAGCACGGACCGGGCATACATCGCGGAGCCGGCAACGATCAGCACGACCTCCAAAGCCGCGCTCGCCTCCGGCCATTTCCACAAGCCCAATCCGATCAGCGGCAGCCCTCCCGCGTTGCCCGGCAAAAGCGGGAGATCCGCGCGGTGGACGATCAAGTCCAGCAACCAGTGGCTGAACACGACCGCGCCGATCGTGAAACCGCCGCGGCGCCCCCAGGCTTTGGCCGCCGCCCATCCGGCCAGCAGCGCGATCGCGAGCACCCCGGCGAGCGAGTGGGTATAGTCCGCGTGAATCACCGCTTCGCCGTAGCCGGAGCCCCCGGACGCGTCGATCGTTTCGACTCCCGTCAGCAGCAGCGGCACGAACGCGATATCGATCAACTGCGCAGCCGCCATCAACGCCCAGAGGGGGACTTCAGGAGATTTGGCCTTCACGGCGGCGGCCAAGCCGAAATGTCCCGCGAGCATTCAGGCCGCCTCCTTTTCCGAATCCGAAGGAACGGACGCATCCAGCCAGCCGCACAACCCGATAAAAAGCGCCAGTAATAGAATGAAACCCATTTTCGTTATCCCCTTTGCGCTATAAACTAATATCGTTAGTTTTAATATAACTAATGTTATTAGTTTTTGTCAACGGTTTTTTTACGATTCCTGTCCCATCGAATCCATCGTTCGAAAAATCCATGTGGCGATTCGGGTTAACGGACACAGCGGCCGCTATTGGAGCCATTCCTCGAGGCTGCCATATTCTTATGGACACAGGTGCGCTTATTTAGGGGAAAAGCACCTTTTTTCAGCCGTGACTTATGCCGATAAGGGCTGCACTGTCCGTTACATGGCGTAGAAGGCTGATTTTGATTGAATAACGGCTGTCGTGTCCGTTAGGAATCGTTTCGGCATTCACCATCCTCGTCAGCCCTCCTCGCAGGCTTATCTCTCGAGTCCCGCATCCTCTGCACACGTTTTTGCACCCACGTGGGTTTATCGGGTAGTCGACTTCCTAACACGACGAAAAAAGGACCCGGCCTTATCGGCCGAATCCATTCGGGCATCCCCGCACCAACCTCAAATTCGTCCGGAAGCCGCTTGGGGCGCACGCTTCCGCCGGGTCGTCCATTTGTCCAAGTAATACGTCGCGATGACGAATACGCTCATGATGCCGAGGTAAGTCAGCAACACGTTCAGCGGCGAGATACCGCCAGGTCCGCCTTCCCTGCGGCTTTCGAAGCCTCCCTCGAAGCCTCCGCTTACGCCGCGATCCCGGCCTCCGAAACCTTCGCTTCTCCGGCTTTCGGTCCCTTCTCCAGCAGACACGCCTCCTTCGGAATCCGAGGGCGGATTGCCTTGCAGGAACGGCCGGCCTCCCCTTTCCCCGAAACGTTCGCCTCTACCGGGCCCCATCGCCGGGCTTTGCCCGACTACGGCAGAGACGCTTTTCACTTGCTGGAGGAATTTCGATTCGTAAATCCGATAGCAGCCGAACGCGAGAATCGCGACCGTCGCCAGCTTGAGCGCGATCCCCAGCGGAGCGCCGCCCGCGGCGCGGCGGAACAAGGTTTTGATCACACCGATCACCCACTGCCAATGCAGCCCAACGTGCACGCCGACGACGATCAGCACGAGGAACGAAACGCTCCGATGCGCCATTTCGATCCACCGGTGATCGCCCATATTCGCTTGGGGAAAGACGATCCGGGAAACGAGAATGCCGCTGACGATAATGAACGCCATCCCCGCGAGCAGCAGCAGATTCAGGAAGTAGCTAAACCGGGTTTTGCCGGGGAGCTTGCGGTCGAACAGTTTCAAGGTGACGCGCTTGATCCACGAAACGTTCAGGGACAAGTGCGTGAGAAAGGCGATCCCGATGCCGAGCCCCGCCGCTTCATGGAACGTCAGGCCGCCCAACACCCGATCGTTGAACAGCAGGACGAACGTGACCGCCATCAGCGTATCCAATGCGAACTTGAGGTAAAGGATCGTTTTCTTCATCATGGACCTCCAAACCTGAACTGGCATTGATTTCGATTCTATGGAGCGATTCTTAAAGCAAAATGAGCGTCCGCTGAAACTTTGCTGAAAGCGGGCATCGCTCCATTCGCCGATCATGCCGGTTTTTGGCGAAAGCCGGGAGATCCGATCTATCGCGGAAAACGAAAACCGGTCGGGTTTCCGGAAGCTTTGTCGATCGGCTGAAACCGAAAAGGACATCCGGTTCGGACGAAGAATTTGGTTGCTTTGACGGACCCTTTTTTTGGATGGACGGGCAAAGGACTGAATATACATGGGGATGGGCTCGATTCCATGAGACAAGGAGTGAAACCGAATGGCAAAAAGGACTGTGCATCCCCATCGCGGGATGGTGGCCGGCGGGGTGCGGATCCCTCCGTCCAAATACCATTTGCACCGGGCGCTGATTTTCGGCTCGCTGGCGGAAGGGGAGACGGTGATCCACGGACGATCCGAAGCCCGGCACATCCATGACACGCTGCGCTCCCTGCGGGATTACGGCATCGCCGTTCGGCACACCGAGAACGGCTACGTGGTGAACGGCGGGCCTTATCGCCCCCGCAGCGGCAAAATCCGGGTCGGCAGCTCCGGTTCCACCCTCCAGTTCATGCTGGGCCTGGGAAGCCTCGCCCAAGGAAGAACGCCGGTTTACGACGGGCACAAGGCGCTGCGGGAGCGGCCGATCGGACCGCTGCTTCGCGCTCTGGGCGATCTCGGGATTCGCTGGGAAGCAAGCGGCAGCAAGTTGCCGGTGACGATTTACCCCGGCGTCGTCCAAGGGGGCCGAGTCCAGATTCCCGGCACCTTGAGCCAGTGGATTTCGGGATTGCTGATTCTCGCGCCCTTCGCGAAGCAGGACACGGTCATCGAGGCACTGCCCCCTTGCAACGAGCTTACATACGTGCGGCTGACGATCGAGATGCTCCGGCAATTCGGCATTCGGGTCGAAGAATTCCCTGGGGGAACCCAGTGGAGAGTGCCGGCCGGACAAACCTACCGCGCGGCGGAAATCCGGATCGAACCGGATCTGTCGTCGGCCGCGTTCCCGCTCGTCCTCTCGGCCTTGTTCCCGGCGGACGTCGTGCTGCAAGGAATCGCGGGGACCGGCACGCATCCCGAAAATAAAATCCTGGAGCTCATGGAAAACTTCGGACTCCCGCTGTCCTACACAGGCAAGTATGACGGTTTGCGGGTCCGCCATGCCGGCAAACGGCCGGCCAGCGATCTGGAAATCGACATGCGGCACATTCCCGACTTGATCCCCGCGTTGTCCGTGCTTGCGGCCGTGTCCCAGGGAACGACCGTGCTGAAAAACATCGGTCCGGGCCGACTGAAAGAGTCCGACCGCGTCAAGGCCATGCGTCAGCTGAACCGGATGGGGGCGCGCGTGGAAGAACTCGGCGACGATCTGGTGATCGAAGGCGTCGAGCGGCTGCGGGGCGCTTCGATCTCCACCTTCAACGACCACCGCGTCCAGATGGCGTTCACGCTCGCCGCCTTGAAAGCGGAGACGCCCAGCGAGCTGACGTTCCCGAACGCTTACAAAATCTCCTATCCCGAATTTTTCGACCACCTGGAAGCTCTGGGCGTCCAAGCCTATGCGGAAACCTTACAGACAGAGGAGGCAGTCCGTGCATGATCACGACGAACCGAGTCCGGCCATCCGAGCTGTTGTTGGAGCGGATCGCCCGCGCCGACCCCGCCCGGCAGGCGATCACGGATCTGAGCGCCAATGGCGTGTATGCGTTAACCTTCGAAGAACTGAACCGGCTCTCGGACCGGGCGGCGCAGGGGCTCATCGAGCTCGGCGTGCGGGAAGGCGAGAACGTCGCCTATTTGCTGCCCAACGGCTGGGAGTTCGCCGCGCTCACGTTGGCCGTCTGGAAAATCGGCGCCGTCGCCTGTCCGATGCTTCCGGCGCTCCGGGAGCGGGAAATTCCGTTCATCATGGAGAAATCCCAAAGCAGGATTTTGGTGATTCCGGCGGGGTATCGAGGCTTTCGATACGGTCCGCTCATTGACGGCATCCGCGACCGAATGCCCGGCATGAAGTTCTCGGTCACCGTCGATTCGCGGGATCCGTCCGATGTCCGGAGCTGCCTCGGCGGGCTGGCGGCCAAGGAGCCGGACTTGGAGGAAATCCGGCGGAGACGGCCCGGTCCGGACGCGCCCGCCCAGCTGCTGTTCACGTCGGGCACGACCGGCGAACCCAAAGGCGTCATCCATTCGCACGGTTCGCTCGGACAAGCTTTAGACGCCCACGTTCGCACTTTGGGCCTCACGGACGAAGACACGATCTGGGTCCCTTCCCCCATGGCGCATCAAACCGGATTCCTGTACGGGATGTCGCTCGCCATGTTCCTGGGGGCGCCGCAGGTGGTCCAAGCCGAATGGAGCGTGGAGACGGCCCGCGCGGCCATCGAGCGCCACGGCGCGACGTTCGTGCAGGCGGCGATGCCGTTCCTGGCCGACCTGACGCGGGCGGACCGCCCTCCCCAAGGTCTGCGCGCGTTCATCGCCACCGGCGCCCCCGTGCCGCGCAAGCTCGCGCAGGAAGCGGGCCGGCGTCTGTCCTGCAAGGTCGCCGGCGGCTGGGGCTCGACGGAGACTTGCATGATCAGCGTCGGCTCCGTAACGGATGATGCGGAGGCCTCCTGGAACTCGGACGGCAAGGTCATGCCCGGCCGGGAGATGAAGGTGACGGGCGAGGACGGCCGCACGCTGCCTCCCGGCAAGGAAGGCTTGTTCAAGGTGAAAACCCCCGCCATGTTCCTCGGGTACCTCCACCATCCGGAGTGGTACGAAGCCGCGATCGACGCGGAAGGCTTCTTCAACACCGGGGATTTGGCGGTCATCGACGAGGAAGGCAATCTGCGGCTGACCGGCCGCGTCAAAGACGTGATCAACCGCGGAGGCGTGAAGGTTCCGGTGGCCGAGATCGAAAACCTGCTGTACCAAATGGAGGAGCTGCGCGACGCGGCGATCGTGGGCATGCCCGATCCGCGGCTCGGCGAAAGGATCTGCGCGTACGTGTCGCTGAAGGAACCGGGGCGGTCTTTGACGCTTGAAGACGTGACCGCCTTCCTGAAAGCGCAGGGCCTGACCAAAATCTATTGGCCGGAGCGTCTTGAAGTGATCGACGAGATGCCGCGCACGCCGACGGGGAAAATCCAGAAATACGTACTGAGGCAATGGATCGAGAAAATGGGGACGAGGTGATCCGTTTGATGGACGAAGCGCTGTACTCGCAATTGAAGAAGGAAGTCGGGGAGTACGTGAACGGGCGGCTGCATGAGCTGTCCGATCGCATCGAGGAGAGCGGCGAATGCGGTCCCGACGTCTGGCGGGAGCTGCGGGAGCGCGGGTATTTGCGGCTGGCCGCGCCAACGGAATACGGCGGTTACGGCCTGAGCTTCACCCAGTATTTGCAGCTGCTGGAGCTGTTCTCGCAATCCCACGGCTCCCTGCGGATGATCGTGCACGTCATGAACGGCATTTGGCGCCCGATCGATTTCCTGGCGAGCCCGGAGCAGCGGGAGCGGTTCGTGGTGCCGCTCGTGCGCGGGGAGATCACGGCGGCATTCGCGCTCACGGAGCCGAACGCCGGCTCCGGCGCCGACATCCGCACGGCGGCGCGCAAGGAAGGCGATACGCTGATCCTGAACGGCGAGAAGTGGCTCATCACGTTCGGCGATACGGCCGACTACTTGATGCTGTACGCGCGGATGGAAGGAACCCGCGGCTATGAAGGGACGATCGCCTTGCTCGTTCCCCGGACGGCGGAGGGCGTGGAGATCGTCCCGATGCCGCCGACGCTCGGACTCACCGGAACCGGACACGCGCGCATTCGCCTGAAGGAGGCCCGGGTCCCGGCCGACCACCTGCTGGGCGAGGTCGGACAAGGCCTGGCAAGCGCCTTGAACGGCTTTCTGGATCCGAGCCGCGTGTGCGTCGGCATGACTTGCGTCGGGCTGGCGCAGCGCGCCTTCGATCTGGCCGTGTCGCGAAGCCGCGAGCGCGTGACGTTCGGCAAACCGCTGAGCCAGCGGCAGGTCGTGCAAACCTGGATCGCCGAAATGGCCACCGACATCGAAGCCGCACGGCAGCTCGTCATGTACGCGGGACGCCTTAAGGACGAAGGCGCCCTGACCCCTCCGCCCGCATCGATGGCCAAGCTGTACGCGCTCGAAATGCTGCAGCGGGTCACCGACAAGGCGCAGCAAATCTGGGGCGGCATCGGCTATTTCAAAGGGTATGAGATCGAGCGGATCTACCGCGACGCGCGGGCGCAGAAGTTCGAGGAAGGCACGGCGGAAATCCAAAAAGCGGTGATCGCCAAACATTATCTGGCCGGAGAGGGATGATGGGGCATGACGGCCTCCTTGCTGCTGCGGCCGGGCCGGATCGGGTCCCTCGCGCTGAAGCACCGCATCCTCATGGGCGCGATGCATCTCGGCCTGGAGGGGGACCGCGATTCCCTGCCCCGGCTTAAAGCTTTCTACGAAGAGCGGGCGCGCGGCGGCGCGGCGCTCATCATCACCGGGCTGACCGCCGTGCTGCCGGAAGGCGGCGGGCACCGCATGTTCTGCCTGACCGAGCCGGACCATCGCGAGCAGCTGCGCGAATTGGCGGAAGCCGTCCGGCAGGCTGGAGGCAAGATCGCCCTACAGCTCGCGCATCAAGGCCGGTACGCCCGCAGCGCGGAGACGGGCCTCCCGCCGAAAGCGCCCAGCGCGATCGCTTCGCGGCTGACGAAGGAAACGCCGGAGGAGATGACGGCTGCCGACATCGCCCGGCTGATCGAAGCCTTCGCGGAAGGCGCGGCGTTCGCCGCTTCCGCCGGCTTCGACGCCGTCGAGATCATGGGCTCCGAAGGGTATTTGCTGAACGAGTTCGTCTCTCCGCTGACGAACCGCCGCACGGATGGGTACGGCGGGGACTTGGAAGGGCGGATGCGCGTCTGCCTGGAAATCGTGGAAGCGATCCGCGCGCGGGTCGGCGCGGACTTCCCGCTCCTGTACCGGATATCGGGCGACGATCTCATGGAGGGCAGCACGACCTTGGAGGAGACGCTGGCATTCGCCCGCCGGCTCGAGCGCAGCGGCGCCGATGCGCTCAACGTCGGAATCGGCTGGCACGAATCGACCGTTCCGACCGTAGGCGCCGTCGTGCCCCCCGCGGCCTTCGCGCCGATCGCGGCGGCCGTTCGGGCGGCGGTCGGCATTCCCGTCATCGGGGCCAACCGCATCCATACCCCGGAAACCGCGGAGGAGGCCCTCTCCCGGGGGGACCTGGATTTCATCGCGCCTGCCCGTCCCTGGCTGGCGGACCCTTCGTTCGCGAACAAAATCGCCGAGGCGGACCGCGAGGGGCTCAACGTCTGCCTCTCCTGCAACCAAGCCTGCCTCGACCATGTCATGGGACGTCCGCCGAAGCCGGTTTCCTGCCTCGTCAACCCGAGGGCGGGCCGGGAATGGGAGCCGTTCCCGGCGGCGGATCGGCCTTTGTCCGTCGCGGTCGTCGGAGGCGGAGTCGCCGGGCTGCAGGCGGCCAAAACGGCCGCGGAGCGCGGGCACCGGGTCACGCTGTTCGAAGCCGCGGATCGGCTCGGCGGGTTGTTCCGGCTCGCTTCGGCGATTCCCGGCAAGCAGGTGTTCCTTGAAACCGTGCGATACTACGAGGTCGCGCTGCGGCGGCTGGGCGTCTCGGTTAAGCTCGACACCCGGCCATCTGCCGAAGAGCTCGCGGCGTTCGACCGGGTCGTGCTGGCCACCGGCGTGGAGCCGTATATTCCGGAGGCGATCGAAGGCGCGGACGATCCCATCGCTTGCACCTATGCGCAGCTGCTGAGCGGGGAGCGCCGCCCGGGACGTAACGTCGTCATCGTCGGCGGAGGCGGCATCGGCTGCGACGTCGCCCATTATTTGGCCGAGACGGCGCGGGAGGACGGCATCCGCATCACGCTCGTGTCGCGCGCGGAGAAGCCGGCCAAAGGGGTCGGGCTGACGACGCGGTGGGTGCTGCTGGGCGAGCTCAAACGTTGGGGCGTCCATATGCTGAACGGCTATCGTTGCGTCCGGATCGCCCCGGATGGCGTATGGGCGGAAAACGGCGGGGAGCGGCGGTTCGTGGAAGCCGATCAAGTCGTGCTCTGCACGGGCCAGCGTTCCCGGAGGGATGTCGCGGAGGATTTGCCGGAAGGACGGCCTGCCGATTGGATCGGCGGCGCCGCCGATGCGGCGGAGCTCAATGCCGCCCGGGCGATCCGCCAAGCCTACGAGCTAGCCTTGTCCTTGTAACGGACGGACTCCTATTCTCTTAATCACTTCCGGAAAGGTTGCGATGATCGTGGATTTGTCTTTGTCGATGAAAGGGAAGAGAGCCCTGATTACCGGCAGCTCGCGCGGCATCGGCCGGGCGACGGCGCGCGCCTTCGCCAAGGAGGGCGCCGACGTCGCCATCCATTACCGGCGGGACGAAGCCGCGGCGAGAGCCGCGGCCGACGAGGTCCGCTCTTATGGCGTGAACGCGATCCTCTGCAAGGCCGAGCTGGAATCCCCGGCGGAAATCGACGCCATGTTCGACGCCGTCGCCGAACAATTCGGCGCGCTCGACGTGTTCATGGCCAATGCGGCCGCGACCGCCTTCAAGCCGGTCATGGAGATGAAAGACTACCACTTCGACCGGACCTATCAGGTCGTGCTGAAGAGCGTCCTGCACGCGGCGCAGCGAGCCGTTCCCCTGATGGAAGGCCGGAGCGGGCGGATCCTCACCGTGTCCAGCCTGGGCAGCCGGTTCACGCTGCCGAACTACGCGGGCATCGGTTCCGCCAAAGCCGCGTTGGAATCGCTGACCCGGTATTTGGCGGCGGAGCTCGGTCCCCGGGGGATTACCTGCAACTGCATCTCCCCCGGCGTCGTGGAGACGGACTCGGTCCGCTTCTACGCCAAAGAAGGCTTCGAAACGTTCAAGTCGAACGTGATTTCCCGCACGCCGATGGGCCGGCTGACCCAGCCGGAAGACGTCGCGGGATTGGCGTTGTTTCTGGCCGGCGATGCCGCCGCCTTCATTACCGGGCAAGTCATCGGGGTCGACGGCGGATTGACGCTGATCTCGTACGGGCCGGACGGCAGGTGAAGGCGGAGTTCCCTTCCAAAGTTCAGATGGCGCTGTTCCTAACGGACATGACAGCCGTTATTTAAAAGAATTAGGCGATCTCCCAATCTTAACGGACACCACAGCCCTTAATCGCTCCGTTTCGCGGCAAGTAACCAGTATTTTTACAAAATAAGAGCATCCGTGTCCGTTAGAATATGAAATGTTGGGAAACGACCGCCATAGCGGCCTCTGTGTCCCTTAGACTGATCGCATCCGAGCCTCGCTGCGGCGTTTTTTCGGCGGTCCATCGGAAAGACCAGACCGAGCTGCCTTCTCGCCTCGTCCGCCAGCTCCAGGGTCAGCAGCGAATGGGCGGCAGATCGATCAGCGGTCCGCCGGAAAGACCAGACCGAGCTGCCTTCTCGCTTCATCCGCCAGTTCCAGGGTCAGCAGCGAATGGGCGGCAGATCGATCAGCGGTCCGCCGGAAAGACCAGACCGAGCTGCCTTCTCGCTTCATCCGCCAGTTCCAGGGTCAGCAGCGAATGGGCGGCAGATCGATCAGCGGTCCGCCGGAAAGACCAGACCGAGCTGCCTTCTCGCCTCGTCCGCCAGTTCCAGCGTCAGCAGCGAATGGACGTGCGAATTCGTCTCGGACTCCGCTTGACCGGTCAACGCCAAACGGATGAACTCTTCGATTTCGTACCGCATGACCGACTCGCTCTGAGGGACGGACACGTCCTCCGTCCTTCCGTCGCGATAGCGGATTTCCACTTTGGACGGCCGGCTGATCCGTTCGATGATCATGCTGCCGTTCTCCCCCTGAATCTCGGACGGCAGCGCCGAATCCGTGATTTTGGAGTAGGTCACCACGGCATCCATCGACGGATATTGCAGCAGGATGCTGCCCGCGCCGTCGACGCCGGAGTCCAGCATCACGCCGGATGCCTTCAACGCGTCGGGCTTGCCGAACAACACGACGAGCGGATATAACCCGTAGACGCCCAAGTCCATCAAAGCCCCGTTCGAAAAAACGGGGTTAAACGCGTTCGGCCGTTCGCCCCGCTGATAAGCGTCATACCGGGAAGAATATTGGCAGTATCCGGCCGTATAACGGCGGATGGGCCCCAGCTTCGGCAGATGCTCTCGGATCGCGCGGAAATTCGGCATCAACGTCGACTTCATCGCTTCCATGAGCACCACGCCGTTCCGCCGGGCCGCCTCCATCATCGCCCGGAATTCCCGCGCGTTGGAAGCCGCGGGCTTCTCGCACAACACGTGCTTCCCGCCGTCCATACACCGGATCGCCTGCTCCGCGTGCAGCGAGTTGGGGGACGCAATATACACGGCGTCGAATTCGCCGCTGCCCGCGAACGCCTCGAACGACGTGTACGCGTGCGCCGCTCCATGCTTGCCCGCGTACTCCCTCGCCCTCTCCTCCGTCCGCGAATAAACGGCCGCCAGCTCGAACGCCCCGATTTCGCGTCCCGATTCCAAGAACTGATCCGTAATCCAATTGGTCCCGATGATGCCGAAACGCACTTTGCCCTCCATGAATCTCACCTCTGCGCCAGTCTGCTGGATTCCATTATGGACGACTTTCCGTTTCCAATCCAGCCTTGGCCGGCAATCGGCCGGACGCGAAGGATAAAACTGCAGCCGCCAGGGCAAGCGCGGCCAGACCGCCGGCGATCCAAGGGTGGTAAAGCGCCGTGGAAAACGCTTCGATCGCGATTCCCCCGGCGCCCGCCCCCAACGCGATGCCCAGATGGACGACCGAGAGGTTGACGCTGAGTACGAAATTGGAGGACTCCGGCGCTTTGCGGATGAAATAGGTTTGGAGAGCGGGGGCATACGTGAACAATGCGATGAACCATACGATCATCCAACCTTCCCCCGCGAAGACCGGCGTCCTCGACCAAGGGAGCATCCCTAAGGAGACGATCATCGCGCCGAGCGAGGCGGCGATGACCCGGACGTTCCCCCAACGGTCGATCGCGAATCCGCCCAAGCGCGAACCGACGATGCCCGCCAAGCCGAGCGCCAGCATCATCGCTCCCGTCCCGGCGGTCGACAGGAAAAGGACCGATTGCAGGAAAGGCGACACGTAGGTCAACATGACCGAGTTGCCCATGTTCAGGAGCAAGGACAGCGTGAGTCCGTACGCGATAGAGGGTTGGCGCAGCACGAAAACCTGCTCTTTGAACCGCATCGAAACGTCGCCGTCGATCCGGGGAAGCAGACGGCCGAGTCCGCCCAGAACAGCCAAACTCAGCACTCCGAGCATCGCGAAATTCGCCTGCCAGCCCCACCATCCCGACACGGCTACCCCTATCGGCACTCCAAGCGCCATCGCGCTTCCGAAGCCGAGCGCCGTGACCCCGACCGCCCTCCCGATTTTCCCCGGAGGCGCCAGCTTCGCGATGGAGCTGACGGCCGCGACGCTGAAGACGCCCGCGCTCAGTCCCAGAATGACCCGGGCGGCGATCATGACGCCGAAGCTCCGGCTGGCGAACGAAGCCGCGCATCCCAGCACGAACACGGCCAGCGCGGCGGCAAGCAGTTTTTTCCGATCCATTCGGGATGTCGCCAACACCAGCAGCGGGGTGCCGATGGCGTAGGGCAACGAATAGGCAGACGTGAGCTGCCCCGCCAGCGCGACCGAGATATGCAAGTCGGCGGCTATGGCAGGCAGGATGCCCGCCACGACCAACTCGGCGGTCCCGACCAGGAACGCCCCCATTCCCAGCAAGTAAATGGCGATCCAATTTTTCAAGCCGACCATCCTCTCCGAATCTGTAATCAATCTGTTGACAGTATAAGCACCCTGCAAACATAATGTAAGAAGGCAAAGCTTTTGGATATTATCCAAATAAATTGACTAACTTTAAAAACGTAAGCAGGAGGGCAGACATGGGCGAAGAATCGTTCGAGTCCGGGAAAGTTTGCGGAAACATTTGCGAAGTGCTGGAAATTCTCGGGGCGAAGTGGGCGTTCGTGGTCATCGCGGAGCTGGCGAAAGGCCCCCGGCGGTTCAACCAACTGCGCCGGAACGTGACCGTCGTCAAAACGCAGTCGCTGACCGATACGCTCCGCCATCTGGAGAAAACCGGCATCGTCCGCCGCGAAGTGTTTCCGACCGTGCCAGTTACCGTGGAATACTCCTTGACCGTGAGAGGAGAAGATTTCCTGTCCGTCCTGACGGAAATGAGCGCCTGGGTCGTCCGGTGGAGAAGCCGCGCATAATTTTCCAACTTCGGTCCATCGTATAGGGGATACCGTTCAAGCCAAGGAGTGAACCGTTCCCTTGAAACGCCATCGAATCTCGATTCCCCTGCTCGCCGCCGCCCTCGCGCTGGTCTGGGTTTCGGCCGCCTACGCGTCCGCCGGCGAAAACACCCCGTACCATTTCGGTTTCAAAAAAAGCCGGAACGGCTCCCTGCCTTCGATCGCCCAAGAAGGATTCATGCCCGTCCTGCAGAAGCACGGGGCCGTATTCCTGGGAGACGTGGGCCGCAAAGAGCTGTATCTCACCTTCGACAACGGCTACGAGAACGGCTATACGACGCGCATCCTCGATACGTTGAAGGAGAAGCAGGTGCCGGCCGCTTTCTTCGTGACGGGGCATTTCGTCAAGGACCAGCCCGATCTCGTCCGCCGCATGGCCGCGGAAGGCCATCTGATCGGCAACCATTCCTGGAGTCACCCCGACCTGAGCCAGTCGGGCCCGGAGCGCATCCGCAGCGAGATGGAGAAGGTGCGCGCCGAAACGGCGGCTTTGACGGGCCGGCCGGACATGCGCTTCATGCGGCCGCCCCGGGGGATTTTCAACGGCCGCATGCTGGAGGAATGCCGCAAGCTCGGCTATACCGGCGTGTTCTGGTCCGTCGCTTATAAGGACTGGGACGTGAACCATCAGCGCGGAGGGCAGTATGCCTATCAAAGCGTGTTGGGGCAGCTGCATCCCGGCGCCGTGATCCTGCTCCACTCCGTTTCCCGCGACAACGCGGAGGCGCTCGGCCGGATCATCGACGATGCCCGAAAGCAAGGCTACGAGTTCAAAAGCCTGGATCGACTGACCGTCAAAACGTACCGTTGATCCGCCAGCCGTATCGCGTTCCCGGAAACAGCCAGTTCCGTTCGGCCGGACTTGGCTGTTTTCCGTTTTTATGGTATAAGAAAATTGTTGTCTTAGCACTCTCAGTGGCTGAGTGCTAATACCAAAGGCGAAAGGGGTACGCGCGCGTGGCCAAAAAAGCGTTCAAAGCCGAATCGAAGCGTCTGCTCGACCTGATGATCCACTCCATCTACACGCAGAAGGAAATTTTCCTGCGGGAGCTGATCTCGAACTCCAGCGACGCGATCGACAAAATCTATTACAAGGCGCTGACCGACGATCGGTTGACGTTCGACAAAGACAACTATTACATCCGGATTTCCGTCGACAAGGACAACCGCCTGCTGACCATCGCCGATACGGGGATCGGCATGACGCAGGAGGATCTGGAAAACAACCTCGGCGTCATTGCCCGCAGCGGCTCGTTCGCGTTCAAGCAGGAGAACGAGCTGAAGGAAGACCACTCGATCATCGGCCAATTCGGCGTCGGGTTCTATTCCGCGTTCATGGTGGCCGACGTCGTGACCGTCATCAGCAAAGCGCTGGGCAGCGACCAAGCCTACAAATGGGAGTCCAAAGGAGCCGACGGCTACACGATCGAGCCTTGCGCGAAGGACGGCGTCGGCACGGAAATCATTTTGAAAATCAAGGAAAACACCGAGGACGAACGTTATGACGAATTCCTGGAAAGCTACCGTTTGCGTTCGATCATCAAGAAGTATTCCGACTTCATCCGTTACCCGATCAAGATGGCGGACTCCGAAGGCCAAGAGGAAACCGTCAACAGCATGGTGCCGATCTGGCGCAAAAACAAAAGCGAGCTGAAGGACGAGGATTACGCCAACTTCTACGCCGAGAAGCATTACGGCTTCGACAAGCCGCTGAAGCATCTCCACATCCAGGCCGACGGCACCGTGGTGTACCGCGCCATCCTGTTCATCCCGGAGAAGCCTCCTTTCGACTTCTACACGAAGGAATACGAGAAGGGACTGGAGCTCTACTCGAACGGCGTGCTCATCATGAACAAGTGCGCCGACCTGCTGCCCGATTATTTCGGCTTCGTCAAAGGCATGGTCGACTCCGAGGACCTGTCGCTCAACATTTCGCGCGAAATGCTGCAGCACGACCGCCAGCTGAAGCAAATCGCCAAAAACATCGCCAGCAAAATCAAAAGCCTGCTGCAAAGCATGATCAAGGACGAACGGGAGAAGTACGAACAGTTCTTCCAGGCGTTCGGCCGGCAGCTCAAGTTCGGCGTGTACAGCGATTTCGGCATGAACAAGGAGACGCTCCAGGACCTGCTCATGTTCCACTCCTCCAAGGAGAAGAAGCTGGTCACGCTGGACGACTACGTCTCCCGGATGCCCGAGGACCAGAAGTACGTTTATTACGCGGTCGGGGAATCGATCGAGCGGATCGAGAAAATGCCGAAAACGGAGCTCGTGCTGGACAAAGGCTACGAAGTGCTGTACTTGACCGAGGACATCGACGAGTTCGCCCTCAAGGTGCTGATGTCCTACAAAGACAAATCGTTCAAATCCGTATCGGACCAGGATTTGGGGATCGAGGCGGATGCCGGGGACGACAAGAACGAAGAGGAAGAGAAAGGCCAAAAAGAGCTGTTCGAGGCGATGAAAGGGTTGCTCGCGGATAAAGTCAAGGACGTGCGTGCCTCCAAGCGGCTGAAATCCCATCCGGTCTGCTTCTCCACCGAAGGAGAAGTCTCGATCGAGATGGAGAAAGTGCTCAGCGCCATGCCGAACAACCAGGACGTCAAAGCCGACAAGGTGCTCGAGATCAACGTCCATCATACGGTGTACCGGTCTTTGAAGGACGCCCACGAGAAAGACCAAGAGAAGCTGGCGCTCTACACGAACCTGTTGTACAACCAGGCGCTGCTCATCGAAGGGCTTCCGATCGAGGACCCGCTCGCGTTCACGAACGATATCTGCAAAGTGATGGTATAAGGGACCGTTCCCGCATATAAATTAACCCGGCGTCGGACCGTTTTTTATCGGTCCTGCCGGGTTTCTTTCAACGCGAAATGCTTAAAGCGGTCCTTGAACTTCCGGATTTCCATCTCGTGCTCGAAAATTTTCGACATCATGAGGCTTTGGGTTTCCTTGGAATCTTCGTTTTGTTCTTCGAGACGGTCCATACGTTCTTCGAGACGGTCCATTCGTTCCTCGAGGCGATCCATTCGGGTTTCGATTCGATCGAGACGCAATTCGATCTGCTCGAACCGGGTTTCGAACCGCTCGAATCTCCGCTGGTTCTCTTCTCTCTCTTCCTCGAAATAAGCCTTTAAAGTTCCAACCGCATGAATCAGTTCCGTTAGCAAATGCTCCATCTGGGCGAACTTTTGGTCGGACATCTTCCCACCGCCTATCGAAAAATGGCCGGAAACGAAAACGAGAGCACCCCGAAAGGTCAACACGCCACGTGTCTCCGCTTTGCGAGGTGCTTCCTCTGCGACTTTTTCTATATTATGGACAAATATCAACCTGCTGTCAATCCATCGAGGTTGCGTTCACGGGCCGCGGTTTATCCAAGGGGTCGCCCAATTCGCGAAGCTGATCGACCAGCTCCCGGTTCAGCATTCGCTGCCAATCGGATGGGCCGGGATATAGATAATCATAATAGATTTCAAAGCGACGCTGAGTCGGAACAGATGGACGAACGATTTGATTTCGCCGTTCTCCCAAGGATCCAGATCCAACAAGATGGAAGCCGGTTCACGATCGATGTGGGAAAGGTAAGTATTCCAATGGTCCGACATGTCCGCACCGCCTCATCGAAGGTCGATCATTGCCCGTCAGCCGTTTTTATTCCCCGATCCGAAACCGATCACGTATCCGTCCGGGTCCCGAACGGAGAATTCCTTCCATGAACCCCAGTCGTGCTCGGTTACCGCGGGCTCGGAAACGATGAAGGCGCCTTGCGTGTTCAGTTCCAGGTAGAGCGCGTCCAATTCGTCATGGGTCCTCACGTATGCGTATGTATTCCAGGTCCCTCGATTCGGCCGGACGTCTTCGGGATCGCCGGCTTGAATCAATTTAAACCCTAAGCCGAAATCGTCCCGGATGGCCCAAAATTCGTTGACATCGCATCCTAACGCCTCTTCGTAATACTTCTTCGACTTTTCGAAATCCGAAACCAACAAGACCGTAAGGGAATTCTCGATTTTCGCTTTGACGGTTTCCGCCATTCCGCAACACGCTCCCGGCACGAAAATGGTAAACATAACCATCGTAGCGAATATATGTTCGCTTGTAAAGAGGGTTTTTTACACCGGCCGGAACTCCTTCGCCCAATAAACTTCCCTCATGTTGATCTGCTGGCGGAGTTTCCGTGCGGTCTCCATCGGGATCTGCCCCAACTCGTACAGCCTTTGCACTTCGTTCCGCTCCGCTTGAAACGCCCGTTCCTGGAGCTCGCGTTCCCGGCGGATCCATTCCCGGGACGCTTTTCGGCGTCGTTGGCTTCGGATCTGCGCGATCCGATCGTTGTATTCCCCGATGACCCGATACACGGCCGCCTGATTGTCGGGGTTGATTTCGCCCCGAAGCGCCTGGATGGCCGCAACCGCCATGTTCACCTGAAGCTTCTGCCGTTGCCGCCGTTTCTCCCGATAAGGGTCCGGCCCCCCGCGTCTTGCCGTGAAGATCGCCTTCACATACCGAAGCCAGCCCTTCAGCATGAGCCCGATCGCCGGGCCGCGAAAAGGGGATCGCCGCCGAGCGGCTTGCTTCATTCGGTGGATGCGTTCGAGGGCGGCCTCCGCGGTTTCCGCGTCGATCCGCTTTTCTTGGATCAAACGGTCCAAATACCGGGCTTCCGCCTCCAGCGCCTTCAGCCGAAGCGACGTCTCCTCCGGCCCGCCCGGCCCGGCTGCGGCCGCCGAATCCGGGTATTGCAGCTGCTGCAGGGCGCGGGTGTAAGAGGCGATGAGGCCGGCGGCCGCTTCCCGGTTGTCGTTTCCCGTTCGCTCGCGGATTTCCCGGATGGCGGCCAGGTGGGTCCGGATCAGCGCTTTTTTCTCCGTCCGTTCTTTGGTGTCGTCCGCGAAAACCGCTTTCGACCCGGCCAGTACGGGCAGGAACAGGCTGGCCGCCGCCAGCGTCACCAGGATGACGCCGGCCGCGATGAACAAAATCAGCGTACGGTGAGGGAACGCGCTGCCGTTCTCCAGGATTTCGGGGATCGAGAACGCGCCGGCCAGCGTTACCGCTCCCCTGACGCCGGATATCGTTATGATTCCGGTCTGCCTCAGGGAGGGCTTGGGGAGGTGCCGGAGCTTCAGCCTCCAGCCGATCCGCCAAGCCGCGTACACCCAGAGCGAGCGAAGCAGCAGCAGCGCCGCGGTGATGACGACGATGAAGCCGAGCACTTCCGCGTTGTCCGTGGTCGGATCGATGAAGCTTTCCCGGGTGACTTCCGGGATTTGCGAGCCGAGCAGCACGAATACGAGCCCGTTCAAGATGTAAAGAATCACGGACCAGGTGCTGCCGGAAGCGATTTGCAGCCTCATTTGCGGAGAAGTCTCCCGATCCCGCTCGATCCCGTGAACGATGCCGGCCGCCACCACCGCCAAAATGCCGGAAACGTGCAGATGCTCCGCCGCCAGATAGATCGCGAAGGGCGTCAGGATTTGAATGAGGATGTGCACGGTGACGTCTTCCATGCCCAGCCGCCGTATCCACACCCTCAAGCGGATGACGAGAACCGCCAGCAAGGCGCCCCCGGCCGCGCCGCCCACGGAGATTTTCAGGAAGCTCCAGACGGCCGCGGGCAGCGAGAAGACGCCGGTCAAAGCGGCAGCCAGCGCGAAATGGAACGCGACGAGCCCGGACGCGTCGTTCATGAGCCCCTCGCCTTCCAGGAGATGCAGGATGGACCCCGGCATCTTCACCCTGCCGGACATGGCGCCCACGGCCACCACGTCCGTCGGCGACAAAATGGCCGCGAGCGCGAAAGCCGCCGGCAGCGGGATCGACGGGATGAGCAAGTGAATCAAGCTGCCGACGGCAACGACGGTGGCGAAGACGAGTCCGAGCGCGAGCAGCAAAATCGGGAACCGCAGCTGCCATAACGCCGTGCGGGACACCCTTCTTCCGTCGTGGAACAGCAAGGGCGCGATGAACAGCACGAAGAACAGCTCGTGGTTCATCGGCACTTGGATGCCCAAGGGCAGAGCCGCGAGCAGAACGCCGAGCGCGATCTGGATCAGCGGGACCGGAACGAACGGCGCGAAATGATTGACGAGATTGGACAGCCCGATCGCGGCCAGCAGCAATAGCACCAACAGGAAAAGTTCCACCGGATTTCGGCCTCCCACGCAACGGCGGCTTGACGTTACATTCGCCAGTATTGTCGAAGATCCGGGGGTTTAAGCCGAGGCGGCGCCGTCAATGAAAAGCCCGGCCGGCTGCGGTAAGCCGGTCGGGCTGGCGAATGCTTCTCGCTTAGGTCCGGAACGCTTCCGCGATCAACTCGTAAGAGCGGATCCGCGCCTCCGGGTCGTGGATCGGACTATTGATCAACATTTCGTCGACTTGATACTCTTCGCCGAGCCGCAGAAGCTGCTCTTTCACTTGGGCAGGCGTCCCGATCACGCGCCGCTGGCGAAGCTGCCGGATCAGCATCAGGTCCATCTCGGTGTACGGGTAATCCATGGCCGTATCGACGGAAGGGAGATTTTTTCGCTCCCTGCCGGTACGAATGCCTAGAAACAGCAAATCGCCGCTCGTCGCCAGACGGTTCGCTTCTTCTTCCGTCTCGGCGCAAATCGCCAGCGTGGCGATCATCGCGCGCGGACGCTCCTCCAGCGCCGCGTTGGGTTCGAAGTGCTCCCGGTAGTAACGGACCGCCTCTTCGCCCCCGGGCGTGCCGAAAAATTCCGCGAAAGCGTAGGACGTGCCCAGAATGGCGGCGAATCTCGCGCTGTCGCCGCTTGAGCCGAGCAGCCAGATTTCCGGAGCGGTCGGAATCGACGGGGAAGCGAGCAGCCCTTCGAACGGGTGCCCGGCCGGCATCGCTTCATGCAGATAGCCGATCAGATCCAGCACCTGCTGCGGATACCGGTCCACGTCGACGCGCTTGTCCTGCTGCAGCGCCCGCGTGGAGAGCGGCATGCCGCCCGGCGCGCGCCCGAGGCCGAGGTCGATCCGGCCCGGGTGCAGCGCCTCCAGCAGCCGGAAATTTTCCGCGACTTTATAAGCGCTGTAGTGCGGCAGCATGATTCCGCCCGAGCCGACGCGGATCCGGGAAGTGGCGGCGGCCAGATGGGCAATCAGCACCTCGGGGCTGGAGAAGGCAAGCGCGGGCATGCCGTGATGCTCGGACACCCAGAAGCGGGAGTAGCCCAGCTTCTCCGCCGCCTGCGCCAGCCGCGTCGACTCGCTCAGCGCGTCCGACGCGGTCCGCCCTTCCGCCACGTATACTTGATCGAGAACGCCCAGCTTCACTCCGTCGTCCGCTCCTCACGCGGTTCCGTTGTCTTTTTCATCCCCATCGCCTCCATCGCCTTCGTCCGTTTCCTCTATTTTCCCACTGTCGGCGGGGTTCAATCAAGTTGCGGGTGTGGACGAGCGGTTACGAGAAGGGGATTAGATCAGCGGATAACGGGGCACATACCGCGGATTCGCGTAATAAGGCGGTCTCGGGCCGATTTTCGGCAGCCGGAACGGCGACGGATTGGCGCCGTTGTACACGTAAACCTTCTCGCCTGTGCGGCCCATCAGCAGAAACCGGACTTCCGGGCTGACCATGTAGAGAGGCATGGCGGGTTCCTCCTCGCGTAACGGGATTTCCTCCAATGTATTCCCGATTAAGGCGAGACGGGAAGGAAACCAGGCACGGCATTCGCCCAATCGCATATTTTAATCGGAAAAGAGCGCAGAATCAGGAGGATTTCCATGTCCAACCGAAATCCGCCGGCAGGCGCCGGCTATCCGATGTACCCTCATTTCGGATCCATCACCCGGTACGAGGAGATTCCCCTCGCCGTGCCGGAGCAGCGTCAATATCGCCAGCCCGGCTTGGAGAGCTTGATGGTCCCGAGGCCGATCGTCGAAAACCCGAACTACAAGGGAAGCGGCAAACTCGCCGGCAAAGTCGCCCTGATCACCGGAGGAGACAGCGGCATCGGCGCGGCGGCGGCCATCGCGTTCGCCAAAGAAGGGGCAGACGTCGCCATCGCCTATTTGGATGAACACGAGGACGCCAACCGCACGAAGCGGAGAATCGAGCAGCTGGGCCGGCATTGCCTGCTGCTGCCGGGCGATCTCAGGGACAAGCGGCATTGCGCCGCCATCGTGGAACGGACGATCCGGTCGTTCGGACGGCTTCACGTTCTCTGCAACAACGTCGGCATCCAGTTTCAGCAGCTCAGCCTGCTGGACATTACCGACGAACAATTCGAGGACACGTTCCGGGTGAACTTCTTTTCGCATTTCTACACGACCCGAGCCGCGCTCCCTTGCCTGAAAGCCGGAAGCTCCATTATCAACACCGCTTCGGTCGTCGCTTATTACGGCAACGATCAATTGATCGATTACACCGCGACCAAAGGCGCGATCGTCGGATTCACGCGAGCCTTGGCGCGAAACCTGGTCCAACAAGGCATCCGGGTCAACGCGGTAGCGCCGGGCCGCATTTGGACGCCGCTGATCCCCTCCAGCTTCTCCGCCGATCAGGTCGCCTTGGCGGACAATCCGATGCAGCGCCAAGGCCAGCCGTTCGAGCTGGCTCCCGCTTACGTGTATCTGGCATCCGACGATTCGCGGTTCATGACCGGGCAGACCCTTCACGTTAACGGCGGACAGGTGATGTCCTCGTAGGCCGACCGATCACCGTCCATGTTTGAGCAACTGCCAGGCGAGAGACGAAATCCACGTCCAGCCCAGCACGACCGCCGCGGAAAAGGCGATATTGAGCGCGGGGTGGGCGTTGCCCGAAGAAATCCCGGCGAACGCGGCGAAGAACAGTACGCCCGTCGCGGCGGAATACAGTCCCCAGCCCTTCCGGTTCGACCGGAAGAACCGGCGGGCGAACGCCAGGCAAGCGGCGATCAGGCACAAGAAACCGAACCCTCCGCAGACGAAGTGCATCAGCCCGCTGAAGCTGGTCTGCTCCGGACTGCCCTCCGGCGCGCCGACCGGGAACCCGAGCGCCGGATCGGCGACGAACATGCCCGCGCCGAACAGCCCGAGACCATAACCGCCGATCAGCAGCGGTCCCCACAATCCGCCCGTACCGCGCGCGAAGGTCCGTCCGGCAGCAACCGCGAACGCCAGCACGAGCACGGCGCTTAACAGAAAGTTCGAAATCTGGATCCAACCCAAATCCCCATTGCTCAGCAAGCTGAGCGCGTGGCGGCGGATATCGAAGCCTTCGCGCGTCAGCGCTTGAATCGTGCCGACCGCCACGTACAGCGGACCTGCGGCGATTCCGCACTTCAAGCCCAGCGCGATACCGTTGGCCGATTTTCCACGCAAAGATTCCTTTACGGCACCCCTGTGTCCGGATTGCCGTCCGACTTCCAACGCCGCTTCGTTCACCCATTGCTTTTTCATGTTCCAACATCCTCCCTTATACGAATGCGAGGCACCGTTTTCGGCCTCTTTACTCACACAACGAACGGCAACCAACGAAATCGACACCGCGCACATATTTTTTTCGAAAAAAAATCCGCGGTTGACCCTCTTGTACATCCCGACCTATATTTACATTAATAGGAAAGCGATATTTTCCGAAAAAAGTTGTTCCGAACATGTCGATTTCCTTGAAAGCCGTTCGTCGTGGTAGTAGATGCGATCAAATCGCGATCAATCTCAGAGCGAGGGATGAACGAATGAACCCGATTTTTTCGAAAGACGGCACCCCGATTGCTTACTCGAAAGTCGGACAAGGCCCGGCATTGATCCTGGTCGACGGGGCGATGTGCTACCGGGCGTCCGGTCCGAACGGCCCGCTGGCGGACCGGCTGTCTCCCCATTTCACCGTATACACCTATGACCGCCGCGGGCGAGGAGAGAGCGGCGACGCGAAACCTTACGCGGTCGAGCGGGAGGTCGAAGACCTCGAGGCGCTGATCGAAGCCGCGGGCGGGACTGCCGACGTCTTCGGCATTTCCTCCGGAGCCGCCCTCGCGCTGGAAGCGGCAAAACGCCTCCCGTCGATCCGCAAGCTGGTCCTGTACGAAGCGCCTTTCGTCGTCGACCGCAGCCGGCCTCCGGTTCCGGAGCTCTATCCAGCCGAAATGGACCGGCTGTTAGCCGGCAACCGCAGGGGAGCGGCCGTCAAGCTTTTCATGCGAAAAGGCGTAGGACTGCCCGCTTTCGTGACGGCGATGATGCCCCTCATGCCCGCTTGGTCCAAGCTGAAGGCGGTCGCGCATACGCTTCCTTACGATACGATGCTGACCATAGGCTTTCAGAAAGGGGAGCCGCTGCCCGCCGATTATTGGTCTTCCGTCCAAGCGCCGGCGCTCGTCGTTTACGGAGGGAAAAGCCCCGCTTGGATGCAGAACGGGATGAAGGCGCTGGCCCAAGCGCTTCCGAAGGCCGAAAGCCGGACATTGGACGGGGAAACCCATATGGTGAAGCCGGACAAACTCGCGCCGCTCATGACGGAATATTTTCGGAACGAAAATTGAAACTTGAGGAGGAAATCGGCATGAAATTCAAAGCGACCTTGGAATTGAACGGAAAAACGGCGACCGGAATCGAGGTTCCGGAGGCGATCGTCACCGCGCTGGGCGGAGGCAAGAAACCGGCCGTCGTCGTGAAGATCGGCGCGTATGCCTACCGCAGCACGGTGGCGTCGATGGGCGGCCGCTACATGCTGCCGGTCAGCTCGGAGCACCGCGCCGGAGCCGGCGTGGAGGCCGGAGACGTAATCGAGATCGAGCTGGAACTGGACGACCAGCCGCGAGAGGCGATCGTGCCGGACGATTTCGCGGAAGCGTTGGGACGCAACGAGGCAGCGCGGCAGTACTTCGACCGCTTGTCGTACAGCAACAAGCGCCGGATCCTCTTGAACATCGAGGGAGCCAAAACCGCCGAAACCCGCCAAAGACGAATCGAGAAATCGCTCGACTCGCTGCGGGAGGGCAAAATCCCTTAAAAGGCGAATAAGGGCTGTTCCAGCGGACGGTATCCGCGGGAACAGCCCTTCGTTTATGCGGTTAGAGAGCAACCTTATCCCTATCGCTTTCCTTTTCAACATTTTCCGGCCCGATTACAAAATAGCAGAGATTCGAAGCAAGAATTGCGGACTTAGCCGGCCGATGAATGTGGTATAATCACGTTGGTTTGCAGATAGAATCAAAAATGTTTTAGAAGAAAAACGGAAACAGGTGACCCCATGTTTGAACTCAAATGGCTGTGGAAGAATCTGGAGGGGAACCGGGCGCGGTATATTTTGGCGCTCTGCCTCTCGGTCGTCGGCTCCACGCTTACGATCGTCAATCCCTATCTCAGCCAACGCTTGATCGACACGTTTATCGCCGGACAAGACGCGCGGCAAAACCTGATCGACCAACGAGGCCTGCTGATCATGCTTTGCTTGGGAATGATCGGCTTTTCCCTGCTGCGCACGGGACTCGCGTATCTGACGATGATGCAGTACGAGCGTTCCTCGCAAAACATGCTCTACAACATCCGGATTTATCTCTACAACAAGATCCAAGGTCAAGACCAGGAATATTACAACCATAACCGCACCGGCGACTTGATGACGAAAATGACGGGCGACCTGGAAATGGTGCGGCACTCGATGGCGTGGATCATCAAGACGATCGTCGAATCGCTCACGATTTTCGTCGCCGCGGTCATTTATTTCTTCACGATCGACGCGGAGCTGACGCTGTGGCTGCTGCTCCTGGCGCCTCCGATCTTCATCGTGGCCTTCCTGTTCGCCAAGCGGGTCCGTCCGATGTACGTCGACCTGCGCCAGCGGCTTTCGCAGTTAAACTCGACCACGCAGGAAAATATCGCGGGCAACCGGGTCGTCAAAGCTTTCGCCCGCGAGGAACACGAAGTCGAGAAATTCACGGCCAAAAACGCCGAGTTCTCCAAGGCCAACAAAGCAGCCGCCATGGTGTGGCTCGACTACTTCCCATTTTTGGAAACGTTCGCGCAAGCCTTTAACGTGATCCTGATGCTGGCCGGCGGCCTGTTCGTCATGAACGGGCGGATCACCTTCGGCGAATACGCGGCTTTCTCGTCCCTCATCTGGGCGGTCTCCAACCCGATGCGCAACATCGGCATGATCATCAACGACTTCCAGCGCTTCTTCGCCAGCATGGCGAAGATCCTGGAAATCTACTACGCCAAGCCGAAAATCGTCAACGAGCACCGCGCCGGCCGCAAACGGCGTTATGACGGCCATATCCGATTCGATCGCGTCACCTTCAAATACGACGGCGCGAACGTGCTCCACGACGTGAGCTTCACGGTGCAGCCGGGCGAGACCGTCGCCATCATGGGGGCGACGGGATCCGGGAAAACGACGATCGTGAACCTCATCCCGCGGTTTTACGACGTATCCGAGGGACGCGTGCTGGTCGACGGCGTGGACGTGCGGGAGCTGGAGCTGGATGAGCTGCGCGGCAATATCGGCATCGCGACGCAGGACGTCCTCCTGTTCTCCGACACGATCGACGGCAACATCGCCTACGGCGACCCCGACCTTCCGGAGGAGGAAACGTACCGTTACGCCCGGCTCGCCGCCGCGCACGATTTCATCGTCAAAATGCCGGAAGGCTACGACACCATCGTCGGCGAACGCGGCGTCGGCTTGTCCGGCGGGCAGAAGCAGCGCATCGCGCTCGCGCGCGCCATGGCGGTGCGCCGCCCGATCCTGATCCTGGACGACACGACGTCCGCGGTCGATCTCGAGACCGAGACGCATATCCAGCAAAGCTTGCGGGATTTGGATTTCCAATGCACGAAGATCATCATCGCCCAACGCGTATCCACGACCGCGAAGGCCGACCGCATCCTCATCCTGGACGGCGGGCGCGTCGTCGAGGAAGGCACCCACGCCGAGCTGCTGGCCAAGCGGGGTTATTACTACGACGTGTTCATGCTCCAGAACGAAGGCATCGGAAGGCAGGTGACCGCCCATGGCCCGCAATAAATTCGACATCGACGAGAACTTGGAATCCCCTTTCGATATCCGTCACTTCAAGCGCGCGATGGTCTACATCAACAAACAGAAAAAACCCATGTCCGTCGCGTTCGTCCTCAGCGCGCTGTCGGCCGCCATCGGGCTGTCGGCTCCGCTGATCATGCAGCATGTCGTCGACGTGACCATTCCCGCGAAAGCCGTATGGCCGCTGATCGGGTGGTCGGGGCTGATGCTGCTCACCATCGTGGTCAGCGTCATTCTGGCTACCATCCGCTCGCGCATCATGACGAACGTCGGCCAGGAGATCATTTTCCAAATCCGAACGGACTTGTTCAAGCATTTGCAGGAGCTGCCGTTCAAATATTACGACGATCGGCCGCAGGGCAAAATCCTGATCCGGATCGTCAACTACGTCAACGCCGTATCGGACGTGCTGTCCAACGGCATCATCAACTTCATCCTGGAGATCGTGAACCTGATTTTCATCGCCGCGTTCATGTTCGCCGTCGACGTCCGGCTTTCGTTCATTATCCTGGCGGGGCTTCCCGTTTTCGGGGGCATCATGCTGCTGATCAAAAACCGGCAGCGTCGCGCATGGCAGGCGGTATCCAACAAAAGCTCCAACCTGAACGCCTACTTGCAGGAAAGCATCAGCGGCATCGGGGTCACGCAAATTTTCTCCCGCGAGGCGCGCAACGAGGGCATCTTTACCCGGCTGGCGGGCAATTTCCGCAAAGAATGGATGACCGCCATCCATTACAACGCCCTGATTCCGTTTACCGTCGACAATCTGGCCACGATCGTCACGACGCTTATTTATTTCATCGGACTGCTGGCGCTAAGCCCCGCGGACGTGACGTTCGGCGTCATCCTCGCCATGAGCAGCTATGCGGCCCGCTTCTGGCAGCCGATCCTGAACCTCTCGAACCTGTACAACGGCTTCATCAACGCCGTCGCGTATTTGGAGCGCATTTTCGAAACGTTGGATGAGCCGGTGACGATCAAGGACGCGCCGGGGGCGAAAGCTTTGCCTCCCGTCCGCGGCAACGTGACGTTCGACAACGTCACCTTCGCTTACGACGCGGGGAATACCATCCTGGAAAATCTCTCGTTCGAAATCAAAGCCGGCGAAAGCATCGCGCTGGTCGGACCGACGGGCGCCGGCAAGACGACGGTCGTCAACCTGATCTCGCGCTTCTACGACTTGAGCGGCGGACGGATTCTGGTCGACGGGCACGACATTTCGCAGGTCACGCTCAAATCGTTGCGCAGCCAAATGGGGATCATGCTGCAGGACAGCTTCGTCTTCTCCGGCACGATCCTGGACAACATCCGGTACGGCCGGCTCGACGCCACCGAGGAAGAGGTCATCGCCGCCGCCAAGACGGTCTGCGCCGACGAGTTCATCCGCGAGTTCGAGCACGGCTACCGGACCGAGGTCAACGAGCGCGGCTCTAAGCTGTCGCAAGGACAGCGGCAGCTCATCTCGTTCGCCCGGACGCTGCTCGCCGATCCCCGGATTCTCATCCTGGACGAAGCCACGTCGTCGATCGACGCCAAGACCGAGCGCCTGCTCCAGCAAGGGTTGAACGAGCTGCTCAAAGGCCGCACCTCGTTCATCATCGCGCACCGGCTGTCCACCGTGAAGAACTGCGACCGCATCATGTACGTCTCGAACAAAGGCATCGCCGAATGCGGCTCGCACGATGAGCTCATGGCGCGCAAGGGCCTCTACTACCGGCTCTATACCGCGCAGAAGATGGAAGCCTAAAAAAGGAGTAAAAAGCCCCCGATTCGAATCGGTCGAATCGGGGGCTTGCTGCGTTTCCTTTATAGTTGAACGATTCGTCCTGCCGGGATCTCGACCGGTACGCCGTCCGAGCTGATCCAGACCGATTGGGCGGACGGGTTATGGACGATCCGGCTGTCGGCGGAGAAACGAAGGCTTTCCAGCGCCTTGCGGTAGGCGTAGATCTCGGCATTCGTCGCGTACCAGATATCGGCCCGTCCTCCCGCGATTTCCCCGAACCGTTCGACCAATTCCCAGTTTCGATCGTTCTCGAATTCGTAACTGTGACCCCATACATAGAGCAGAGACATCCGCGAGAACCTTTGATCCAGCGCGACGAACTTCTCGGCTTGCTCGACCATCTGCTTGTGGTGGCAAGTCGGATGCCAGCGCAGCCAGTCTTCCGGCATGCGGAACGTCCCGTGGCTGTTCACCGTCCGGGAGTATTCCATCCCGATCGAGCGAAGCACGTCCACCACACGGTCGCCGTATGTACCGAACGGATAGCTCATGCCTTTCACCGGATACCCGACCAAGGCTTCGAGCGCTCTGCGGTCCTCCATGACCTGGGAGACGATATGCTCCGTCGGCGCTTGGTCCAAGAACGGATGATCCACCGTATGCGCCGAAACTTCATGCCCCTGAAATAGGGTTTTCACCTCCGACGCGTCGATGTACCCTTCTTTGCCGAACATTCCGCTGTTCAGATGGAACGTGCTTTTGAGGCCGTAATCATTGAACAATTTCACCAATCTGCGGTCATACTCCCGGCCGTCGTCGAAGCTGAGCGTAAGCGCTTTGGCCACGCCGCCCGGAAACCGGTCGAATTGAATGCGCATGGGCAACCCTCCGTCTCGTTCCGTGAATCTCCGATTTTCGCTTCCCAACCCCATAAACATGCCGCCAATGATTCCATCATAACACAAGCGGCCCGGCGGATTCATTCGGAAACGAAGGCCCGAACATCCCGCACGCGCAGCACTTTCGCGTTCCGGCTCAGCAGCAAACGGTCGCTGGCCTTCCATGTGTGGCCTTTCGCGTTCTTCCTGCGAAAGGCGGCGAAGTGCCGCCTGCTTCCGGCATAGACGGTGAAGCCTGACTTCCGGCTGTCGATGCAAAACCGAACGCATTCCCCCTGATCGCGGCCGCGAAAGCCGACCCTGCCGAAAACGTGCCGCTTCACCAGCAGCGTGGCTCCCTGAACCAAGGAAACCTTGCGGTTTTCCTGATCCGGATACCGGAACAGCAATACCTTCGCCCCCTCTAAATACATGTAATGGGCGCGCTTGCCCACGATATCCGCTCCCGACCGCTGCATGGTCCGCAGGCTGTCCGCCAAATACTCCGGTCCATAGTAATCGTCGTCATCGAACTTGGCGATCCGGTCGTATCTAGCCTGGCGAACCCCGAAATTCAAGCAGCTCGCGAGCGAATGTCTTTCGGGCAGCCGGTATACGCGCGCTTGAGGGTCTTTCCTGGCTTTCGTCATGTAGTCGGACAACTTCAATCCGTCATCGTTCAGGATGACGATCAATTCCTTCAGCGGATGCGTTGCCTGGCGTAGTTGGAAAACAGGTTGTCTATGCATTCCTTTCTTTTGGTACAGACGATAATGGAAACGGCGGGTATCCGAAACGGACCGGAGGTTGCTTTCATGGCTTCGTCCCGCCCGGTCGGCGATGCACGAAGCGCTTGTAGTCGCGCACGCGGGGAATTTTGACGTGATGCGCAAGCAAGTCTTTGTCGCTCATGGTCCAGGTGTGGCTGGCCGTATTCTTGCGGCGGATCGCGACGAAGTTGTATTTGCCCGCGGAGTACACCTTGAAGCCTTTACGAAGACTGTCCCGGCAGAACTGATCGTCCTCGCCTGTCCTTCTTCCGGTAAAACGAACCCGGTCGAATACGCGGCGTTTCACGACCAACGTGGCTCCGGGCAAGATCGATACGTATCGGTTCTCGTTACCCCGAAAACGGAGAATCATCGACTTCGAACCTTTCAAATACATATAGTGCGTTCGCTTGCCGACGATATCCGCCCCCGTCCGCTTAAATGCTTGAAGGATGTCCGTCAAATAGTAAGGGGCATAGTAATCGTCGTCATCGAACTTGGCGATGTACGGATAACGGGCCATGCGAACGGCTCGGTTCAAGCAGGCGCCCAGCGGCATTCGCCCGGGTTCGCGATAGACCCGGACGTTCGGGCACCGATTGGCCAGGTCCAGGTAGGGCTGGAGCGGAATGCGGTCATGGTTGACCACGATGATCAACTCCTTGGGAGCGTGACGCTGCCTGTCGAAGTTTTGAAAGATCGACTTGAATTGGCGCTTCCGATTGGTACAGGTGATAACGGTAACGCCGGCTTGCCCTTTCGGTTTATTTGCGGAACCTGCCATGATACGACCTCCTCGTTCGAGGATAGGGGTTGGACATCTACTACGATATGACAGCTTGGCTAACCGGTAACGGCGAATGGAAGCGATCGAGGTAAAGGGAGAAATTGCCCCGAGCATGACAAAGAGCACCGCGGAGGGTGCTCTCATGAGGGTTGTATGCTGCGATGAATCCTAGCGTCCATTAGGTTCGGCGCCGTCGATCCACCCGATCGCCTGCAGCGTTCGGATCAGCACGACGGCCGCTTGAGCGCGTGTCGTCGCTCCTTTCGGATCGAACGTATCGGTTCCGGTGCCCTTCATGATGTTCAGCTGGATCATCTGGCGAATGTTCTCCAGATAAGCGGCGTCTGCTTGCCCGATATCCTTGTAGCCGTTTAAGCTGACGGATTCGGAGGTCTTCGGCGAATTTTCGAGTCGGACGAATGCCGCCAGCATCGTCGCCATTTCCTCCCGGGTGAGCGGCTCGTTCGGCAGAAAGCGGCTGCCTTTCGCGAAGTCGAGCAGGCCGAACTTCTTGGCCTGGACGACCGCTCCGAAATACCACGCGCCTGGCTGAACGTCCGCATAAGGCGCCGCGTTCTCGGCGGCCGGTTCGCCCCGACCTAGGGCGTTGACCAGCATCGAGGCGAATTCCGCTCTCGATACCGTCTTGTCGGGATCGTATTTTCCGCCGCCAACCCCATTCACAAGCGTTTTCGCTGCAGCAAGCTCCACGTACGCTTTGCCCCAATGCTTCTGAATATCGGCGAAGCTCACCGCGTTTTGTGCCGTAACGTACACGCTGTTCGAATAGGATTTGATCATGGAATACAATTTGCCGTCGATCCGCACCATTTCCGCGGGAACAAACTCAAACTTACCGGCCGGCTCGTTATAACGGTACGCGCCCCAATTTCCCGGCTCGCTCTTCATGTCTTGCGGCATGGGGATCATTCGGGTAAGTGCCTGGCTGAATTGGCTAGCCGTTCCAATGGTTTGGTTCGTCTTGTTGTTGAGGACATCTATATGAAAATCCACGGTCGCCCCTTGAATGACGCCATTTGGCAAGCTTTTGGAAAAATCCGCTTGGATAACCTTGTCGGCTGACTTGTCGGTCAGGGTGATCTTGAAGGAAGTATCCTCGGCGTCAACGCGGTTGCCGAGCAAGTCATTCAGCCCCGGAATGAGCGACGGCAGATTAGACGGAACCAGATAGCTGCCGATCGGAGTTCTGAATTCGAGCGTAAACCCGACGCCATGACTCGCCAAGTCGTTAAGGACGGCAGCCGGCAGACTTACGTACGCCGTACCGTCTGTAGGCGTTGCCTCCATCGTAAAGACCGACTTTGTGAAGTCGATGGCAGACGGATCAAACGGAGTGCCGTTCAAGTCGATGGCCGGTTTGGCAAGAATGGATGAATATTGACTTTCGCCGCCGTTGTAATATGCTCCCTGGACCGTAACGGTCGCGGATTGGCCGGCCGCCTCTTCGCCATTCAGATATACCGTCAAGAGATAAGCTTTCGAGCTCGTAGAATCATTGCCCGGCAGCGTCACGATCGCTTCCGCCTCGGTGTCGCTTTTTATGCCGGCATTCACGGCTTTCGCGCCGTTCACGTATACTTCCAGCGTCTGACCGGTCAAATGATCGCCTGTAATGGATAGGGACACGCCTCCCCCGCTGCTCGGCAAACGGGCCGTATTCGCGGAAATACCGGTAACGACGGCAACTGGGGATGGAGGCTCCGAGTCTTTCACTATGGTGATCGTATACGTTTTGACCGCTTTCAAGAGCGGCTCTACTTGGACGGAAATGACCGTAGATGGACCCGAGAGGCCGACCGTTACGGTGCTGCCGCTTGTTTGCAGTTGGTTATTGATATATAAATCCGTGTAAGTCGCGTCTGTCACGGTTGCCGATACATGCACGCTTGAAACCGAAGGGCCGACATGGGCCGTGTAAGCCGTGGTGGAAGAGGAGAAAGGCTCGGCGAATGTCCCCTCATCTACCGACAGAGCTTGAAGGGTGTTATCGCCGGGCAGGTTTGTTTTCTCATAAGAATTGTCTCCCCAAGCGACGACAGAGCCATCATCCTTGAGCGCCAAGGCGAAGTCCGGTCCCGCGGCAATGGCGACGACTCCGCTCTGAGCTTCCGGCGGCACGCCGAAGCTTTGGGTTCCCCAGGCGACGACAGTACCATTGTTCGTAAGCGCCAACGAGTAGTCCCATCCTGCGGCGATGGCGACGACTCCGCTCAAATCATCAGGCACGTCATTCTTGAGGCTGCCGTTGTCGCTCCAAGAGATGACGGAGCCATCTTCTTTGATCGCCAGCGAGTGGTTATATCCGGCTGAGATCTTGACGACGCCGTTCTGTGCTTCAACAGGCACGACCATTGGAACGAGATCGTTTTTGTAGTCATAATTCCAAGCGACGACGGAGCCGTCGTCTTTCAGCGCCAGCGACTTGCCCATCGCCGCGGCGATGGCGACGACTCCGCTCAAACCGCTTGGAACGGTTAAATTTTCTTCCATAGCCTCATCCCAAACAACGACCGTGCCGTCACTTTGGAGCGCCAGCGAATGGAAGTTTCCGGCTGCGATCGCGATATAGTTCGATCCCGGCTTGTCGATGCCGACTCCCCAAGTCACGATCGAGCCGTCGTCCTTGAGCGCCAGCGATTGAACGGAACCCGCCGCAACCGACACGACCCCGCTTTGCGCCTCTGCCGGCACGGACGTTTGGCCAAGGATATTGAGTCCCCAAGCGAAAACGGAGCCGTCGTCTTTCCGCGCAAGCCAGTGATTGGCTCCCGCGGAAACGAGCTTCACTTGACTTCCGATCCTTATGTCAGCCGCATGCGCCGAGCGGACGCCGCAAGGAACCGTCGCGACGCCCAGAAACAACGCGAAGGACCATACCAGATATACGAGTTTTCTCCCTTTGATCCGCGGCATGACATTCCATCTCCATTCTGACGAATGATTTTCCGAATAAGCAGAGAGGTTTCATTGTCTATCATGCTAGCAAAACGATCGCGAGAATCCTCTTAAAACATTCTTAAAAACTTACATCCTATTTCATTTTTCGACGGTTATGAGAATCGAATGTAAAATAAAAAAACCGCCGCCGGCGGTTTATTTCAACGGTTGAATCAATTCGTTTCCGCTCACGCCCAATAGCGCGTAAGCTTGGCTCACCATTTCCCGATCCTTGCCGTATAGGTGAGTCGCTTTGTGGCGGATCCCGCTTACGGTCGTTACAAAATTCATCTGGTGAACCATGAATTCCGAGTTGCACAAGACGACCGCTTGCTTGCCGCAAGAGATCACGTTTTGCTGAAACCGAACCGCCCGCTCGGCCACTTCCGGAGAATACACGACCGGCTCGCCGTCCGACGCTTTCATTTCCCGATGATCGACGAAAATACTCAGTTCCCCTTCCGGAAATTCGGAGGCGATGCCCAGCAGCGTTCTCGACATATCATCCACGTTCTCGCCGGTTAACAGCCCATGTACCTGAAACGTAAGGATTTTATTGCCGCTGTCGATATGGTATTTGAAACGCTCCAAGAAGGGGACCTCGAAGTCTTTCTTTACATAAGCCAAATTCGAGGAAAAGCGTTCACTCGAAAACATATATTCGATCGAGACGTTTAACGCGGCGGCGATTTTGTCGATGTTGAGGAGGCTGATGTTGCGTTCGCCGCGCTCGACTCCGCTGATGTACGTTCGATCCAATCCCGCACGTTCAGCCAGCCATTCCTGCGATATCCCCGAGCGGGCGCGAAGCTCCCTCACTCTTTTACCAAACTCGGCGCGAATATCCATGAAGACTCCTACCCCCAACCCGATTCCGCTACGTCATATATCGGATCGTGAAGTCGCAAGCTGTAGATTTTTGTCGTAACCGCAGAGAATGTGACTCAAAGTCCGTAGATTTTTAGAAACGAAGTTGATTATGATGAAAGCAAAAGCCGTATCATCACAGCTCATTGTTGCAGGAGGGTAACAGGATGAAAAAGAAGCTTGCCGTATGGATGACGGGGCTCCTCTCGATGGCCTTGATCGCGCTGCCCGTCCATGCCGAATCGGCGACGCAGCCGCTGGCGATTGAACCCCAATTCAGCTACGCATTCGAATTTCACGAAGGCTTAGCCGCCGTCGAACAGAATCGCAAATGGGGCGTCATCGACCGGACGGGGCGATTCGTCGTGGAACCGCGTTACGATTGGATCGAAGATTTCAAGGACGGATTTGCCTATATCGGCCAACCGGATGATAAAGGGTATAATCAAGTAGGATTGATCGACAAAACGGGGAAAGAAATCATACCGCCGTTGTATTATCCGCTGGATCGGATGAGCAACGGATTCTGGAAAGCCGCGAAGGACGACAAATACGGGGTGTTCGATCAGAACGGAAATGCGATCAGCGACTTTCAATACGATTACATCGGCGATTTTCACGATGGACTGGCCTTGGTGCAGAAAACACGGAGCGATAAACGTATTCGGCGGACCGTGGACGGCGTAACGATCGACTATCCGGATTCTCTAGCCGGGTATATCGATGAAACCGGAAAGCTCGTAATTCCGTTGCAATACGACATGAATTCCGGCGACTTTGAATCGGGACTTGCGGCCGTCGCGAAAGCGGGCAAATGGGGCGTCATCGACAAGAAGGGGAAAACGGTGATTCCCTTCCAATACGACAGCGTCACGCGTAAATATGGCGAGGGTACCGCCTCCCGGTATTTCGCCGTCTCGAAAAACCGGAAGCACGGGGCGATCGATTCGCAAGGCAAAACGGTCGTTCCCTTGAAATACGATACCGCCATCGTGACATCGGGAGACGTATTGATCTATGGCATGATGCGCAAGAATATCGTGAAATTCTCCATGGCGAAAGAAGCCAACCTGATTCGCGACGCGAAAGGCAACTATCACGAGTCGGATCGCGGAGCCATCGATCTGCGCACGGGTAAGTCGCTGGCTCCCGCCCAATACGATACGATCATGGAAATGCGCAGCGGTCTTCTGTCCGTTTGCAAATCGAACAAGTGCGGCGTGATGAATCGTTCGGGCAAGATCGTGCTTCCGGTGAAGTACACCTATATTTCAGATTTACCCCTCTCATTCGGAGGAAACTTCTATATCGTTTATGCCAGCGATAAACTAGGAACCTTTAATCCGACCGTTTCGAATTCCGGCAATATTCCGCTTTACGAGTATAGCGGCATGGCTCCGCTTTTCTCATTCGCCGAGGATTCCCGAGAAGGGCTCTTCCGCGCCGTCAACAAGAACAAGAAAGTAGGCGTCATTACCGACAAGGGGAAAGAAATCGTAAAAGCGAAGTATGATGAGATCGGCGATTTCAGCGAAGGCTTCGCGGCGGTCAAACTGAACGGGAAGTACGGCTTTATCGACCGGACGGGCAAAGAAATCGTCGCGCCTCAATATGCCCGGGCCGGGCGTTACCATGAAGGCTTGGCTTACGTGCAGCTCAACGGCAAATACGGCTACATTGACCGATCCGGCAGAGAGGTCATTCCCCCGCAATTCGACGACGTTCGCACCGGCTTCTCGGACGGATTGGCATCGGTATGCGTGAACGGCAAATGGGGCTATATCGCAAACCCGCAAACAGAGTAAAGGGCTGGGCGACCAGTCCCTCCTCCTTTCTTCCAAGGGCGAAGCTTACGCGTTCATTTCTCCGCCGCTCAACCTTTCACGCTGCCGCATTCCTAAAATCATACAATTTTTTACTATTTTCGCGTATACTGATTCCGAGTTCGTACCTATCCGGGAGAGGGTTGCTTCCATGGTCCATCATATACTCGTCGTCGATAATGAACCGGAATTGCTGGAGCTCGTCGAGTTTCATCTGGTACAAGCCGGGTTGCGCGCCACCCGGGCCATATCGGGATTCGAAGCGTTGAAACATCTCGACGAATCGGCTTTCGACCTTATCATTCTGGACATCATGATGGACGGCATGGATGGATTCTCGGTGCTCGAGCGGATACGCGGAGGCTCGTTGGAGATGCCGGTCATTCTGCTCAGCGCCAAACACGAAGTGGAAAGCAAAATCCACGGCCTTGGCATCGGAGCGGACGATTACGTCACGAAACCGTTCAGCCCCGCCGAGCTGGTCGCCCGCGTGCAGGCGCATCTGCGGCGCAACCGGAAATCGGTGCCGATCGAACGGATGATGTCGTACTCCTATGGGAAATTGTCGCTTAACCCGGCGGCGCAAATCTTGCACAAGAATGGCCAAACCATCCCGCTCTCCGCTACGGAAACCAAGATGCTGCTCGCCTTGATGAAGCGTCCCAACCAAACGATCCCGAAACTCCGATTGTTCGAGGAAGTTTGGGGGCATTCGAACTATGACGAGAACTCGATTAACGTCTATATGAATTATTTGAGGAAGAAAATCGAGGAGGATCCCCGCAACCCCCGCTACATTCAGACGGTGTGGGGCGTAGGGTATTTACTCACGGGGGATCCGGAATGAAACTGAAAGCGAAGATGGCGTGGATCATCGCGTGTTCCGTCCTGCTCACGCTTTTCCTGCTAACGGTCATGTTCTATGCATTCACCGCTTTGTTCGTGTCCGGGTACAACCATGCCGAGCTTCGGGAGATGAGCGCGAAGCTTTCCGAGCGGCTCGAACATGCGCATGCAAGTAACGGGGAACAACTCGCTCAAGTCCTCCAAGCGTTCGGGAGCCAATACGACGGGGTCGGGTTGGAGTTGTTCGGCCAAGACGGAAAACTGCTATTCTCATCCGCGAACCGGACGGAGCCATACACCCTTCCCGAGATGATGGCGCGCTTCGCCGACCAACCCGGCCGAATGTTCCAGGGGCAAGATTCGACCTTCCTATTCGAGATTGCCCCCGACGGACAACGCTATTTCGTCGTCTTCGATATCAAAGGAAATTCGCTTCAGCAAGTCCAACTATTCCTTTATTTCAACCAATATGCCGGATGGCCGTTTTTGGTTGCCCCGCTGATCTTGATGATCGCTTTGCCGGCGTTGATCGCGTTTTTGTTCATCCTGTTCGTCACGCGGCGGCTGCGCAAGCTGAATCATGCGATGCGGCATACGGATTTGCGGAACGAGCCCCTACCGTTGCAGGATCGTTCCGGCGACGAAATCGGCGCGTTGACCCGTTTATTCAACGAAATGTCCGATAAACTGTATCGGCAGCACCTTCATACCCAACGGATCGAACAGGCCCGCACCAAGCTGATCTCCGACCTGTCCCATGATTTGCGAACGCCGCTTTCGGTCATTCATGGTTATGCGGAAACGCTGCAGCGGGGCTCGGTCCACGATCCCGAAACCCGGCTCCGGCATTCGACGATCATCGTGCAGAGATCGGAATACATGAACGGATTGCTGGTCCGGTTATTCCAGCTTGCCGCGCTGGGCGAGCCGTCCACCTCGTTCCGCGCGGAACGGGACTCTATCCAAGCCCTCTTGCAGACGATCATCGCCGAATACGTGCTACTCTTGAACGACCAAGGCATCGAGTGGCGGGCGGACTTGCCGGAATCCCTCGTTTATATAGAATACGACCGGGATTCCATGGCGCAAGTACTGCGAAATATGATTGACAACGCCATCCTTCACGGGAAAGACGGCAACTATTTAGGCGTACGGTTGCGCGAGGAAAATGATGAGGCGTCGATCGAAATCGAAGACCGGGGAAAAGGAATACCGGAGGAGGAGCTGGGGCGCGTTTTCAACCGGTTTTATCGGGTAGATAAAGGCCGGCAAAGCAATGGGCTCGGCATCGGGCTGTCCATATCGAACGAAATCGTGCGGCGGCATGGCGGCCGGATCGACGTGCGGAGCGTTCCGAACGTAAGCACGGTGTTCACGGTCCGCTTGCCGCTGAATGTCCGCACTTACGATCGCGGTGATGAACTCGCGGCGGAGCGGAAATAACCAAATTCCGCCCCTGAACCCGAGGGAAGATGCATCTCCCCCCAGGTTGGGAGCGGAATCCTGCAAAACCTAATTTTCCAAAAACCCGCTGATTTCTGCCGTGCCGAGGACATGCTCTTTCACGAGCTCCTGAAACTGATCATAGGTGACATAAACCGGTGCGTCCAAAGATTCGACGTCCAATGCGTACACGATCGTTTTGTACTCATGGTTCCCCGAGCCGGACGGCGGCGAAGGGCGGCCATAACCGGTTTGACCCGACGTATTCAAGAGCTCCTTGCTGCCTTCCGGAAGTTTGTCGGTAAGAGAAGCCCCTTCCGGAATCCGATTTACGCTCGCGGGAATATTCACGACGATCCAGTGAACCCACATGTTCGCGACAGGATGGAGATCGACGATCATGACGGCGAACGACTTCGTTCCTTTGGGCGAGTTCTCCCAGGAAAGCGGGATGCTGTAATCCGTCTCCGTATACTTCCCGGGGATTTGTTCGCCATCCTTGAAAGCATCGGAAGTGACGACGAACGAATTCCCGTTTCCGCTGGCGGGCTGTGACGAACGGCACCCGCTTATCGTTAAAGCAATCGCAGCGGCGACGAAAACTAGCGTCCATTTTCGGACTGATAGAGCGAATTTCATGATTGTTCCCCCCCCCTTCCGGATTTTACTTTTCATTGCATGCAATGTCAATGATTGGTTATTACATAAAGCCGCGGATGCGGGTACTTTCCCAAGGTCAAAGATCGAAAACAGCCTAACCCCGATCTGCGAAGGGTTAGGCTGCTGTTACAAGTAAAAATCTTAGGTTCGAACTAAATATGAAGCGCGTCCAACAGCTTATAGATCATGGCGGCGGCTTCCGCCCGGGTCACGGCGCTGCCGGGGCGGAACGAGCCGTCCTCGAAGCCCGTCAGCACGTTCGCTGCGGCGGCTGCATCGACAGAAGCTCGCGCCCATGCCGGAATGAATTCGTTGTCTTGGAAACTCGCGGCTGATGCCATGCCAGATCCCACCTTGTAAGCGTGAAGAACGTTTGCCATCAATACGGCCATTTCGGCGCGGGTGACGGTATCGTTCGCTCGAACACGCACGCTGCCGCCGGATCCATCGCCGTGCATGAATCCGGCTTCGGTGACGGCGGATACGGCGCTCTTCGCCCAGGCAGGAACGGCGGCATCGTCGGCAAACCTGGCGCCGCTCGCGGACGGCGTCAGCATCAGCGCCTTGGTCAGCATCACGGCGATCTGGGCCCGCGTGACCGGGGTTTCCGGACGGAAAGTTCGATCCGGATAGCCGCTAAGCACGTCCATGCCGATTAGTCTTTCCGCGTATGGGGCCGACCAGTGATTTTGCAAATCGGCGAAGTTCCCGGCAGATTGGCTGCCGAAAACGGCGAATTTCGTAAAGTGGTTGATGCGGATCGTGACGGTGCCGTCGGCGTTCACGACGCCCCCCACGTACAGCCAGCGCTTGAAGACTTCATTGTAATAGTAGACGGTTGGCCTTTCTCCGGCCGCTGCCCGGCCCGTATCGTAATGGAAAGTGATTTCCACGGGCGTATTGAACGTCCGGCCCGTCGTGCTGGAAAAATCGAACGTTCGGCTGAGCGGCTTCAACGCGCCGGACTCCGGCGCCTGTGCAACCGGCACGACCGTTACGGTCATCTTCCCGCCGGACGGCACCGCGCCCGCCGGCACGATAATCTTTACGTCGTCACCAAGCGACCACTCGGTCCGTTCGCTAGAGGTGACATCGAAGGAACCCGAATCGGGTACCTGATTCTGTTCAACCGTTCCCGTCGATGTCGACGGCGGAGCCGTTTGGCCCGACGGCGGGTCGGTATCGTCCGACGGCGGGTTCGTCGGCGGAGGCGTTGACGGCTGCGGCGACTCCGGCGGCTCCGACGGGGTCGGCGGTTCGGACGCTCTCGTTACGTTGACCGTATACGTTTGCTGCGTTTCATGATCTTCAGCCGTGACGACCAGCTTGATTTCATTGGCGCCGACTGCGAGCGGCAGCGGCTCACCGGGGTCGACAACCGGTTCGCCGTTCAGCAGCAGTTGAACCTCCGCGTTCTCCCGTGCAGCGCTATAGGTCACTGCGGTTTCCGCAACGGAATAAGGTACGTCGGCAGAATAGGAGTACACGTTTTCCGCGAAATCAAGTCTGATATCGCTCAGCGTCAGAGCGCTCAAGTCGGCGTTGGAGCTGACGGAGTCGCTTAAGAAAACCGGATCGTAAACGGCACGGTTGTCGATCGCGTAACCGTCTTCGCCGTCAGGCGTGAAACGAACGGCCAACCCTCCGTACACGCTGGCCTCGTACTGGGAATAAGGCAGCATGTTGCTGCCGTTCACCAAGCCGATCAAGGCGTAACTTCCGTCAGAATGCGGATTGTCGCGATCCAGGCTGCGGTATTTGAACTGGATTTCATCGGTTCCTTCGTATAAAATCGCTTGAATCGTGCCCAGTCGGTCAGCGGGATACGTATCCACAGCCGTCCATTGGACGACGAATTTACGGCCTGGCGCCGAGCCGATCGTTTTGGTCATCACGCGCACATGGTTCAGATCGTCGCCGAACGGCGCGATGACGTTATCCGGCCGGCCGCTTTCGGGGTTCAGGAACGCCAGGTTGCCGTTGGCCTGAACGTATACCTTCAAATCTTCTATCTCCTGGCCGAAGAAATGAAACGGCATTCCCGCGTCTACCTCCGCCGATGTCCCGCCGTCGGTATCTTCCTCGCCGTCCGGATTGAACAGCGGAATGTCCGTTCCCCGATACAGCGTCTCATTCTCTTTTTTCAGCACGGTCACCGCGAACGTTTTCGATTGGCTGACCTCGCCTTTAATGATTACCGCGGTTAACGTGACATCGGCGTTCGCGGCATCGTAAGCGGGACGGAATACGATACCGCTGTCGTCGATCACGTCCGGCCGGCTGGATGCCCAGGCAATGGAAGTCCCGTTGCCTCCGGCCGCGGGCAAAAGCAGACGCCTCGTCACCGCAGACGCCGAGTCGCCATCCGCGTATCCGATGGTCAGCGCATCCCGATCGGCGGTCACGTCAGCTTCGTCGGTCGGGGTCGACTCGTCCTTCAAGACCGTGAGGGCGAACGTTTTGGAGTCGCTTTCCGAGCCTTTGGCGACGGTAGCGGTCAGCTGGACCGCGGTGTCATCGGACGCCGCGTCCGGCCGCGTGACCTTCCCGTCGCTGCCGATGATTTCGGGATGGTCCGAAGCCCAGTCGATCGTCGATCCGTTCGCTCCGGCGGTCGGCAGGAGTACCGGCTGCGTGACGCTATCGGCATCGTCCCCCTCGGCATAACCGATGGAGAGCATGGATACGTCGGCGGCAACCGCATAGGCGTCGACATTGCCGTTGATCACCACGGATACTTCATGGTCAAGATAACCGGCAACCGCGACGTCGATTTTGCCGTCGCCGTTGAAGTCTGCAGGCGCGAAGCCGTAAGGGGCTTGCGCCGTCGGCACCGCAGCCCCCGGCCGGAACGTGCCGTCTCCGTTGCCCATCAGCATCGTGATGGCGCTCGCGGATTCGCTTCCGACCGCCAGATCCGGATAGCCGTCGCCGTTGCCGTCAAACGCGGCGACCGCGGTCGGATACGGCCCTCCTGCCGGATAATCCTTTTTCGTTTGGAACGTTCCGTCCGCATTCGCCAGGAACACGGATACGGTTTTGTCAATGCCATTCAGAACAACCAAGTCGGGATGCGCATCGCCGTTCAAATCCGCAGCGACAACGCTTTTGGGCAACGAGCCCGTCGGGTAATTCCCCCCTTCAAGCAATGTTCCGTCTTTGTTGCCATTAGCGAATAGGACCGCGACCGAGTCCGTTAAGGTGTTCGTCACCGCCACATCATCGAGCCCGTCGCCGTTAAAGTCCCGAACGGCAATCGCCATCGGCCCGGTGACGGCATAGTCGACATTCTCCTGAAACGTGCCGTCTCCATGGCCGAGCAGGACGGATACGGAATTGCCAACGTAGTTGCACGTAGCGATATCCGGGGCCCCATCCCCGTTGAAATCGCCGACGGCGGCGGCTTGCGGACTGCTGCCCGTGCCATAGACAGCGGCAGTCACCGAGAAAGCGGCATCTCCGTTCCCGTACAAAATCGACACCGTATTCGCGTATTGATTGGCGACGACCAGATCGAGGTTGTCGTCTCCGTTGAAGTCGGCGCCGGCGATGCTGGACACGGTTCCGCCCGCCGCAAAACCGACCGTGTCGTTGAATGTGCCGTCTCCATTGCCGGTCATGACGGTTACGCCGTTCGCGGAGTCGCTGTAATTGGCCGCGGCCAAGTCAAGCTTGCCGTCATGGTTGAAATCGGCCGCGAACACCCCCATCGTGTTATAGCTGGCCGTAAAATTTTGCGCCGGCAAGAAGAAATTCGGAGCCGCCGACAGTTTCGCCGGCCAAACCGCAAGCTGCAATACCATGATGATGCTCAACGCAAGCGCCAAGCCCGCAATCCTTTTTTTCAAATCGTTCACCCTCCACCCATCTTGATCGCTATCATTCTAGCGGAACAAAATGCGGCAGACGATTAACGAAAGTTAACAGTTTGCGAGTTTTTTCGGAAACTCCATTGGTTTAACACCTGACATGTTTGCGTTTGAAGCCGAGCTGCCCTCGGTCGATCGCCTTTTGAATATTTTCGGACGCGTTCAGGCGCTTGCCCTTCTTCTTGTCTGACTGGACTTCTACCGGACCGACCGCTTTCGCCGTCTCGACTGCCCGCCCGTGAAGCGGCATATAGGAAGTCGCCGCCGTGTAAATGAAGTTGTTCATCGCGTATTTCGCCCGTTCGGGGCTGCCGTGGATCGTATCTTTCACCCGATCCAGCATACCCGCGATTTTGCTTTCGGAAAATTCGCCGTCCGGACGATTCCCCAGCAGCCAGCAATAACAACTCCAGCCCGCCGACATTTTCAACTCTTCCCCGCTGGCGATCCATTGATCGGCCACTTCCTGCGCGATAGCGGTTTCCGACAAAGTAACGGCCACCACGAAATCCGACAACATGTAAAAATAAGCCCCATCGATCCAGCGCTCGAAATCCGACTCCGTCATGACATCCGGGTCCGCGATGACGCCGGCGAAATACATGGCGTCGTAGTTCCCCGTGGCGTAAAGCCGCTCGGCCAACTTTTGGTTTTTCTTGATGACTTTGGACATCGGCTTCATCTCGCCCGTAGCCACGCCGAATAACGGCTCCCGCGCGCCATTGGACATGTACGTTTTTTTGAGCCGTTCCTTGCCGAGACGTTCAAGCTCCTGCATGACCGTTTCGAAATCCATTGCGGCATACCCCTTCCTTTTTTGGCGGGTTGGCTTTGAAAGTATTATCTCATTCCGTAACCTTCAAAACCATCGTTACCGAAAACATGGAATACCCATTTCGGGTATAATTTTAAACATGCCGCATATCTATCTGCGCATCCTACGCAGGAAGCACTTTAGCGACGAAGAAGGGTGAACCCGTGCAAGCGACCACGTTTAAGGCGTTCGCCATCGCGAACGAAATCGATCTGAACAAAATCGCCGTCCACTGCGGCATCCGCAAGAAATACACCTGGGAAGAGCCCTTAATCCTTAGAAACGGCGTGTTGGAAACCATTCTTCGGAAAAGCGTGGACGATACCCAGCAAGTGCTGGTTTTTTCATTCGGCAGCGTCGTGTTCGTCAATCACCAAGCGAAGGAAATCACGGATTTTCTTCGATACATCCGCTCGTTCGAGCCGCAGATCGATTTGCAGAACGCAAGCCCATTCACGGACGATTACAGCCTGCACGCCGAAGCGACCGAAAACATCGAGCTGACCGACGAATATGTCGTGGTGCCCGAACACGAGGATTTTTACCCCCTGCTGATCTCCACGGTACTCGCCAAGTCGGTGGCGCTGGAGAGAATCGAGGAGCAGCTCGGAAGGATCAACGACAAGCTAGAAAACCTTTTGGAACGGCTGGAAAAAGGGAAGCTGAGGATCGGCAACAAGGAACTGGCCCGAACGACCGCGCAGATCATGCGCCACGAATACAACAGTCTTTCTTACGTCATGATTCTGGATAAGCCCGATATTACGTGGACGAACAGTAACGCCGGCCAATTTTACGACAGGATGATGGAATTTTTCGAGCTTAACGACCGATATAACATTCTGAAAAACAAAACGGAAGTGTTGTATCACATCATGGAGGGGTTCTCGACGATCAGCCATTCGATGCGGGGACTGTTCGTGGAATGGATCGTCGTGATCCTGATCGTCATCGAGGTTGTCCTGTCGGTGCTGCAAATTGCGGGGATCTTGCCGTAGCCGTTGGCGGCGACGTTAATTTGTTTCTTACACGGCCGTGTTATGATGTTAAGCGGAGGTGACGCCCCAATGAATTATATCCGATTGAAGGCCAATCTGGAGAAGCGCAACCTGGACGACCGGCTCGCCTATGACCCGGACATTATCGAATTCTATCTGAGCGACCGCGACCTCAAACAACCGGCCCTTATTCGAGAACGAATCCGGCAGCTTCATGACCGCGGGGTCAAGCCTTATTTGCACCATCCGCCGCGGTACGAAGGCGAGTATTTGGATATCTTAAGCGATAACCCGAACGTCCGCCGCTTCTACCACGAATCTTGCGAGTTGCTCGCGCGCATTTGCACGGAAGAACGGGCCAAATGCGTCGTGCATGCCCATTATGTGAATACGGAGAGTTGCAGGAACGTCACCCGCGAGCGAACCATTCGATTGCGGGAAGAAATTCGTCGAATCATGGCTTATTCGCGGGAAGTCTTCGTGTGGGAAGATTCGATCGAGGGGCTGTTTTCCTACGGCCATAACCCTTATCTCATTGACGACGTGATCGTACCATTAGATCTACCGTTGAATGTCGACGTTAGCCACACGTTCATTTCGTTTGGCGGCGATAATGAACGGCTTCGGGACATCCTCGAACGAACCGCAAATTACGCGTTGTATTACCATTTGGTCGACAGCATGGGGTTAGAACACGATTCGTTGCCGCTCGGCATGGGGAAAATCGATTGGCGAATGGTAAAGCCGTTCGTGCTCGGGAAAGATTTCATCTTCGAGATCACGTTAAGCGGGGACCACTCCGATTGCACCCCCATGATCGAGAGCGCACGGTATTTTGCCGACGTAGATGCGGAAGGCCGGGGTACTCAAGTTGATTGACGGAGGCGATGATCGAGACGATTCATCTCTCATCGCCCCGTTGTTGCGTTTTAATCATCCAGCAGACGTCCATGGTCATTCCATTGACCGTACATTTTGTTTTCTCTCGTGTGGGTGATGAATTTGTCTAATCTGCTCTTAAACAAATCCGGCTGATTCTTAACGCGTTGAATCGTGTCGATCCGAACTCTTTTATAAAGATCGGGAAACGCCATGAAATGATCGAATCCTTGCTTGTCCTCTTTTAACCTCCGTTCGATTTCCTCATCGATTTTAAAAGTATGCGGGTCCAGGTCCGGAAGAACCCTTCTTCCTTCGTCTGTCATGAACCCCAACTTTTCGAGCCTGCGCGCGCGTTCTTTATTCAATTCCGTCCATGAACTTATTTTGCTTCTGGGAGACAGTCTCTGAGCCAGTTCCGTTTCGGAAATCTTCTTTTTGACTCCATCGATCCATCCGAAGCACAACGCCTCCTCGACCGCGTCCAAATATAACAACCGATCAGGGGCGGGCGTCATACAAACCAAGACCCAGCAAAATTTTTCCGTCTTCCCGTTTTCCTGCAGCCAATTCCTCAAATCTTCTCTCGATTTTGCCGGAAGCAGATTCTCAATTTCCATTGCTTGATATCACTTGATCAAGGAACTGATCCGCGTCGCTGTTGAATTTCCAGCAAATCCCGAACCGATCCACCAGCATGCCGAAGCACGAAGACCACGGAGTGTCGGATAACGGCATCACCACATAACCGCCAACGGACAATCGACGGAAGTATTCCTCCAGTTTTTGTTTATCCTCGATGACTAGGCTGATCCATACCTGGTTTCCTTTCACCAGTTCACCCGTCACGCTCTTCATGGAAGGCAGAAGATCCGACATCATGATTTTCCCGCCCGCGAATACGATCGAAGATTCCATGATCATATTCAGCTCATTTTCGGGCAGCGGGTAGCTCGGGTCTTGCGGAAAATCCTTGAACTTTACTTTCTTCACTCCGGTCGCTTGCAAAGCCTCCGAATAAAAACCAATCGCTTGTTCCGCAATTCCATCAAAGTTCAAATAGGCAATCGCCGACATGAAGCATAACCTCCTCCTTGAGATACCTGTAGTATAATGAATTAAAGGTGACAGGTGTTTGTCACCGTTCGGCCAATGCCAAATAAAAAAGAGGGCCCCTATGGACAAAGTAGAGAGACTCATTTCGATGATCATGATCTTGCTGAAAAAAGAGGTCGTTTCAACAAAAGAATTCGCGCAATTATTCCAAGTTTCCAAAAGAACGATCCTTCGGGATATGGAAACGCTAAGTTTGTCCAATATTCCGATCTATTCCGTCCATGGAGTGAATGGCGGCTATGGCTTGATGGAGGAATACAAGGTCGATAAACGTCTATTGAGCAACTCCGATTTGGAAAATATAGTAACCGCGCTCGGCGGACTGGAACAAATTTTCATGAGCGAAGAAGTGAAAACGACGATCAAAAAAATAGAAGCAATGGTCGGCCCATTGCCTCTGAATCGTTCCGTTCAGCTGTCGTTTTATGAATGGGAGGGTCGGTCCGAGATTCTTGAATCTTTAAAGGCATGTCAAGAATCCATCTTAAAGAAAAGGCTCCTTTCATTCGATTATATCGATAAAAACGGCACGGTGACGAAACGAACGGTCGAACCCTATGAGCTTCATTTCAGCGAGGCGAGTTGGTACTTGAAAGGATTCTGCTTGCATCGTCAGGGATATCGAACGTTTAAACTATCCCGGATCGATCATCTTACGATGGAAGAAAGCACGTTTCATCCTAGGGAGGATGGGTCGGAACAAGAACGCGAAGCTGCTTATCAACCGCCGCTGGTCGAGATTAAGGCATTGATTTCGCCCAGCGTCAAAGATCAATTCATTGAAAGGTACGGTCGGAAGAGCATTGTGAATTATAGTGCTGAGCGATTATTAGCAACCATTTATGTCCCACAAAACAGCACGGGATTTCAATTCTTAGCCAGTTTCGGCACCCATCTTAAAATCGTTGAGCCCCAAGCCTATGTTGAAGACTTTCGGAATTATTTAAATCGGATGATGGAGAACTACTCCGGATAAGGTGGAGCCCTTCCACGGGACAGCTCACTCTGGCTGCCAACGCAAAAACACCTTCAAGTTGTCCTCCAAGTCTTTCGACATGGATACGTTCTCTTGAAGGTGTTTTGGTTTGTCACGTTAAGGGATCAGTCCCGTCGGTTTCTTCAACCGTTCTATTCTTCTGTTGGAGTCGTCACTTCCGCCCGGGAGGAATACCCTACCGCAAAATCCATCGAGCCTACCATCACGTCGTAAGTGTACGACGTGCCGGGCATCAGTTCGGGATCATCATCGATAAACTGTTGCGTGCCGACCGGAATATAATCCGCGATCTCGACTCCGGAACTGAAATCTTCGTCTGTCTTCCATCTGGAGATCATATAATACAATGATCCGTCGATTCCATCAGCTAGACTATCGTTCCAAGTCACCGTATTGACAATGCGGCCTTCCACCCATTGCGATGTGACATTCGGGACGCCTACGGTATTCTCATCTACAATCGGGAATACTTGATAGCCGATGAACGCCTTCGACAACTTGCCCTCTTCGTCGATGAGATACATTTTGTAATTGCCCGCCTTCAATCCGGAGGCGCTCACTTGCGTCTCACTGTCCGTGGCCGTTACCTCTGTGAACGTTGCCGCATCTCTCCTGACTTCATCCGCATTCAGAGGAAACTTCGAATACGGAACGACATATACCGTACCGTACACGCTGGCGCTGACGCTGAAGGACTCGTTCGGAGATACGGATAAGCCCGCCAAATTCGTAATGACAGCGTCACTCTCCCCCTTTTTTCCCGCCACGAACACGTTTAAATCATCCCGAAGCGCTGACGTATAGAAATCCAAGTTAAACTGCGGCCAAGGAGTTCCTTTCGGACCAGGCAGGGATGGGATACCGTTAAGGGTGCTCTCCAGAATCGCTATGGATCCCATCTCATACTCTCCAGGCTTGGAGCCTTCCACCGCCGATCCCAGTATTGCATTCGCCTGATCGATTAGCTGTTGCAGCCGGACTTCAGAGACGGATAGTAGATTCTTCTTCGATGAAAAAATCATGATCTGCTGATTCAAAGCCGTGACGGCCGCGTCGACCTGCTGCTGCGCAGCGTCGGATTGATTCAGCACAATCGAAGCTGCCTGAATGGCAGCCTTAAGCGCATCCTTCGCTCCGAAAGGATACTGGCCTCTATCGTTGCCTTCTACCGCTTGATCATAAGCCGCTTGGGCTTGTTTGATGGCCGAGCTGAGGCTAGTTTTGTTCGCAGGTTTAGGATCTCCCGAGTCGTCTCCTCCTGAATCGCCTCCCCCCGTCGAGCTGCCGCCGGCACCGCTGTTGCCGCTTCCGCCCGTAACCGTTTGCCCTCCGACTTCCGCCCGGACGTTTTCCCCGACCTCGACTTGCTTCGGCTTCGACTCGATCGAGGCGCCGTCTGCCAGTATTCTCGCTTTCTGAATGATACCTTGCCCTAACACCTTCGCTACCGCATTCAGCACGAGGCTCGTGATCTGCGTATCATTAGACGTATTCACCGATACTTGATCGGCCGACGGCGCAATGTTCAAATGACCGACCGTACCCTTCGGAATTCCTACCGTGATCGCTGCAGCCAGTATGTCGACGGTCTCGAATGTGCCGATCAGCGTCACCTTGGATCCCGCAGGCATCGTCTCGGACAGCGTGACCCGCTGGATGTCGGCTCCCTCTTCCCCTTCCATCGTAGCGCCGGTTTGCAGCGTCGCTTCTTGAATCGAAGTCGAGCCTTCCACGACGATGCGAACGCTTCCGTCCTTCTTGTTGACCACCAATTTGACGATAACCGAGTTCACCATGTGAACACTGTGCTCGCCGCCGCCGTTCACCACGGTCGTTCCGTTCACCTTGACGTTCTTCAGATAGAGGTCGCCGTTTCCTACATTCGCGGAGATCGTCAAATCGCCATGAATTTCGACGTTCTGGAGCGTGGCCCCCGGCGCATCGATGATCACGTTCCGATCGATCGTCTCCGTGCCCGTCGCGGGCCCGAACACGCCGGCCGCATCATATACGACGCTTCTTTGTTTTAAGGCTCGGTCCAAAATAGCGACCGCTTCCGCCCGCGAGACGTTGCTCGCAGGCCTAAACATGCCGGAATCTCCCTGCATGATGTTTTTGTCGATGACGGCTCCTATGTAGCCTTTGCTCCATGCCGGACTGTTCGCCGTGTCCGTAAATTTGCCGGCCGAATCGGATGCCTCCAACTTGAGAATTTTCGCGACCATAACGGCCAGCTCTTGACGCGTAATCGATTGAGCCGGCTTGAAAGTGCCGTCGCTGAAGCCGGTCGTATAACCGGCGGCGACCGCTTTGGCCACCTCTTCGGAATACCACTGACCCGCCGGAACGTCCGAAAATCGGACTTGCTCCTTGCCCGAGTAGCCGAACGAACGGTTAATCAGCGCAACCAGTTCCGCCCTCGTAATCGGAGCGCCAGGCTTGAAAGTCCCGTCCGGATTGCCGGAAATAAAGCCTTTATTCACCCAGTCCTCAATGGTCTTCTCAGCCCAGTTCCCTTGAATGTCGCTCAACGTTTTTGCCGCAGCCGAAGTGAAGCCCATAGGAACGGACATGACGAATAGCATCACGGCTATCAATAGTATGTTAAATCTACTTTTCACAGAATCTTCTCCCTTGTTGGAATAAATTGCAATATTCTCTTCTCATTATAGCAAAAATTAACATAATAATATAAAAATATGTTTTGATAGCCATTTATCTCGTCGTATCGCAACTTCGATACCCTGACCTTCCTTGCGTGACTTCACTGGACATGAAAAATCCTCCCCTGATTCGACTCCGGGGAGGATTACAATGATTACCGTTTTCACGATACGGCTTTTACGATTTCTCTAAAAGCGGTTATTTCTTCGTAATCTTGATAAATCGAATTTACCGGATAAGCGGAAACCTTAGCGATGACTACCTTTGCGTCTTTGTCTACGTATACATACTGGCCATAGGATCCGATAGCGGAAAACTCTTGACCGAACTTGGCTCCTTCCGGAACCCACCATTGATACTGAAAGCCAAAATGCGGGGCAGCCGCATTCGGCTGTAAATCCGCATCGACGGGCGTGGTGGCTTCCTTTACCCATTTTGCGGAAACGATCTGCTCTCCTCTCCACTCGCCGTCTTGCATGAATAGCTGACCAAGTTTAGCCAGGTCTCGAAGCGGTGCGTTGATGAAACTGAAAGCAAAATCGCGATGGTTTAAATCCTGGTTCAAATAAGCATCGCTCGTCATGCCAAGCGGTTTCCAGAGCTTGTCGGACAACACCTCGTGCAACGGTTTCTTGTATACATTCTCGATTAGAAAAGCAAGAACCTCCGAATCCGGGCTCTTATAGTTGAACGTATGCAGCTCACCGCCGCGCAGCTTTTGAATAAAGTCTTTCACCGGCATCTGCTTGAATACGACATCCTGCACCATACGCCAGATATCCGATTTTTTATCGCCGTAATCCTCGTTCCAAACGACTCCGGAGGACATTTGAAGGACATCGCGAATCGTCGCCTTTTCGTAGCCCGAACCTTTCAATTCAGGAACGTACCGGGTAATGTTGTCGTCGATGCTCTTGATTTTCCCTTCGTCAACTGCGATGCCTACAAGGGTGGAAACGTAGGATTTCGCGATGGACCAGGAGGTGAAGCGAGTACAGGAATCGTTGCCGTTGAAATACTGTTCATTTACGATCTTGCCGTCTTTGATGACGAGAAAACCGTTGGTTCTGCTGCGGTTCAATAAATCCGCGAACTTGCGGGTTTCGCCGTTGAATCGATAGGTAATCGTGCTAAGATCAACGATTTTCCCCCTTTTGAACGGACGAGCCTTACTGCCCGTTTGAATGATGGAATAAGGGAGGACTTGATCCATATGGACAAAACTCCGGAGCATGTTATCCGGATCGACAACGGTTGGCACCTTCGTTACATCGTAGCGATTGCTGATCGGATCGCTGCACGTCGCGAGCTTAGCTGCAGGAGCACTCTGCTCTGGTTCCGCCGTTCCGGCTGAAGCGCTTAATGCCGAACTCAGAAGTAATGCAGTTGCGGCAAACAAACTGACAAGCTGTTTCTTCATTGGGTTCCTCTCCTTCTTTTTAATCACTTGTTCCGATTTCACAACCGATCCTACGCATCCAATTTGAACGTAACATGAATGAAATGGAAACGAATGTAAAATCTGCTTGGCTTGAGATTGCACTTGAGCAAAAAAAAGACACGGAAGGAACAACTCCGTGCCTGCAGGAAGCAAAGCTTCCGATTCGCTGAGATAAATATCGTTGATGAGCAAGTATGGGAGAAAACACGTTAGTCTCGGCGTCCTGGCCAGAAAGCCCGCTTGCCCAGAAGCAGCGTAATCGCCGGTACGAGCAACGGACGCACAACGAACGTATCGAGCAAAATCCCGAGCGCGACGATGACTCCCATTTGCAACATCAACTGGACCGGCATCGTGATCAAAACGGCGAACGTACCCGCAAGTATGAGGCCGGCCGACGTAATGACGGATCCCGTCTCCCCCACGCCTTCCAAGACCGCTTGATTAAGCGGCATGCGCTTGCTCTTCTGCCATATGGAAGAGATCACGAAAATATTGTAATCCTCGCCCAGCGCGATCAAAAATACAAACGAATAGAGCGGGATCGTGCCTTGAATCGCGTCCATGCCCATGAACTCGTGCAAGACGATCCACCCTAATCCTAACGCCGACAAATACGAGAGCAATACGGTTAGGATAGGTACGTCGCAGCGATCAAAGAACGCAGATACGCGATGAGAAGCATTGCGATCACGAGAATGATCAGCGGCAAAATGATGCTCATATCCCGTATATTCGTTTCTTTCGTGTCATATTGCTCTGCCGTCTCTCCGGAAATCCATACATGATCCGCAGCGTTCGCGTCGCCCAATCGATTCAGCTCTTTCTCGACCGTTCGGCGAAGGTCCGGCATGAGGTTCATCGCTTCCGTCGAATAAGGGTTCAGGTTAAGGCTTACGTCATAAGCCAGGATTGCAGGGTTCGTCTTCCCTGCCTGCGGCTCGGATACTTGCGTCACGTAAGGAAGCGAGGCCAATGTCCGGGCAACGCCGCGATCCTTGCCGTCGGTATCCACGATCACTTTAACGGGTGCGAGTTCGCCGGGCGAGAACTGCTCGCCGATGACGGAGAATCCTTCGATGGATGCCATCGTTTTGGGGAACATGGCCAGCTTATCGAACGTGAACTTCACCTGGGTCGAGAATACGGCAAATCCGCCGAGCACCAAACAGGTCAGGACCATAATGAACCAAGGCCGGCGTACGACGAGAGAACCGATCAAATTACGCGAAGGCTTGCTGTCAGCCGGGATCGGCAGTCCCTTGCGCTTGGCCCGTTCGGCCAGCATGACCGGCGTCCTCGGAATGAACGGCCAGAACGAAGCGCGCCCCATAATGGCGAGCGGGAACAAGCGTCAAGCTGGCCAGGACCATCATGAAAATGGAGATCCCGAACGGCGCGGCAAGCAGCCGGAACGAACCGTACTCCGCAACGATCATCGTAAGGAGCGAGAGAATGACGGTTAAACCGCTCATCGCGATCGCGCCCGACGATCCGCTAATGGCGCCGCGAAGCGCCTTGAACTTGTCCGGTTCAGTCTTGAGCAGCTGACGGAACCGGTATATGAGGAACAAGCCATAATCCGTACCGGCGCCGAACAACAATACGGTCATGATATTGGTTCCTTGCTTTTCCACCGTTATCATGCCGCTATGCACCATCCAGCCCAATATCGGACTGATGACGGAATAAGCGATGCCTACCGCGACCAGCGGGAGCAAAGCCAGAATCGGCGAGCGGTAAATAAGCAGCAGCAGCACGAGCACAAGAAGTACGGTACCCAAGAGCAACGTTTTGTCGGCCTGTCCGAATACTCCGGTTGCGTCGATCTGTATGCCTACCGGTCCGGTCACTCTTGCGTTCAAGTCAGCCGGAGATTCGACGGCGACGGCGAACGGATCCGAACCGAATAGGACGGTTGCTTCTTCTTTGGCTTGTTCTACGCCTTCCTTCCACTCATTCGATTGCGCGCTTTTACTGAAGAATACCGGCGTTACGATGGTGCTGCCATCCTTCGACAGCTTCGTTTTCAAAGCCTGAAGCGGCATTCGATGCAAGGACGGCACGGATGTCTGGTACGGTACGGGATGTGTCGATAATCGATCGGTAAATCGTTGGATGCGCTGCAGATCGGTATCGGTCAGTCCTCCTTGGCGGCGCCACACGAACAGGGCAAGTGCATCTTCCGCATTCGGATATTCTCTCTTCACCCATTCACGCGCTTGCACGGATGGCCTGTCGTCGGCCAACGGGGGAGCGTTATTCACGACTTCCTTGCTAATGGACGGAGCCAACGTATTTAACAACCCCGCCGCGACTAGCCAAATCAGCAACGTAACCCATCTGGAAGTCGGGCCGGCCACCCATTTATCGATTCCAATTCGATCCTTCACGCCTGATTCTCCCATTCTGTCATTGTCTTGGAAAAATAACCAAGAGAACAAAGATACCGGACATTCCATATAGAACCATTACCATGATTCGAAACCCATACGTCCTATTCTCATCATCACGCGCAAGCAGATGCAGCGATACTCCGGACGCGATCACAAATAGAGAGACCAGCAGATAATCGGATAAACTCAATTCAAACGCTTTGCTCCGCGGAATCATTATTGAGGGCATCGGTCTTCCTCGCGAGGGACACCGTTCCGAAAAACATCATCAGGGCGAGTACCGGATGAAGAGCGGATAAATATCCGATATCGGACGGTAATTTGGCGAAGACGCCCATCAAGATGAGTAGGACGATCAAACCTGCGCTAGACAGGCGAAATGAGACCGGCAGCCGTGCGAAGAAAGAAGCGACGAGCATCAGGATCGGGGGGATGATCAAGAACCTGGAAAACATCGCATGGCTTGCCCACTGGTCCGAATTCCAGAATAATGCGAGGCCGGCGAGAAACACTTGGATCAAAATGAAAACAGCAAAAATCCGTGCCAGCAGCTTAAAAACGATACGAGCTCTAGGGACACTCATTTTTGAATCCTCGCTTTCGTTAAATTGAGATCGCAGTCAGTTTAATCCATAAATGTCGAGAACTTATGCAAATCTTCCTCTCTTTGCGTGAACGTCCAGATGAACCCGAACCATTCAAGGTATAATGGCATCAAAACCCATTTGGAAAGGAGCGGTGAGGTGGAACCGAAACTGCTTCTCGTTGAGGATGAACCGGGAATGCTGGAGGAGATGCAAACATTTTTGCAACGCGAGGGGTTCAGGGTATTGACCGCCCGTACCGGCAAGGAAGCGCTCGCGATTGCCCAGTCTGAACGGCCCGATCTCGTCGTGCTGGATTGGATGCTCCCCGAGAAAAGCGGCATCGACGTATGCCGCGAAATCAGGCAAACCTCTCATTGCGGCATTATCATGGTCACGGCCCGATCGGATGAATCGGATAAAATCGTCGGACTGGAAATCGGCGCGGACGATTATTTGACGAAGCCGTTCAGCTTGCGCGAGCTCGCATCGCGCATCCGCGCTTTGCTTCGCCGCTTGCGCGGTCCGGAAGACAAGCCGATGTCGTTGGAACGGGACAACCTGATCATTTCCGAAGCCAAATGTCAGGTATTCAAGGACGGCCGGGAGATCCAATTGACACCGACGGAATTCAAAATTTTGTACACGTTGGCCGCGCGTCCCGGAATGGTATTCAGCCGCCTGCAATTATTAAAAGCCGCGCTCGCGGACGAATATATGGGATACGAAAGAACGATGGATTCCCATATCCGGAATCTTCGCCGCAAGTTGGGAGACGATCCGGCCGATCCTCGTTATATTCAAACGGTATACGGTTTCGGCTACCGATTCGGTGAACGGCCATGAAGATGACGGTCCGCATGAAAACATTTGCCGGTATGGGACTGCTCGTGCTCATTGTCAGCATCACTTTCTCGCTTACGACGCAATCCTACACAAGCAGCTTGATCGATGAATTTCAAAGAGAACACCTCGACGCCCGCTACTTGAGTGCCGCGCCCGAAGAGCAATTCGAAATCTTCAAATCTTATTTCCTTGACCATACGCGGGCGAACGCGCTGCTCAGCGTCACGCACGGCGTACGCTTGTCCTTTTTCGTCGCGATCGGATTGATCTACAGTTTTTGGATTTCGGGGGTGCTGACCCTCCCGCTCAAGAAGCTCATAACCGCAATAGAGCGCGTGTCGCATGGCGACCTGAACGTCAAAGTACCCGTTAACTCGAAAGACGAGTACGGGCAAGTCGCTCAAACTTTCAACGACATGACTCTTCGCCTCCGGGAAGCGGAGGACGCCCGGAGGCGGTTGGTCGCGGACGTCGCCCATGAGCTTCGAACTCCGTTGTCCATCATGCAGCTGAAATTGGAAAATGCGCAACAGCCCGGTCAAAACGTCCCTCCGGAAATGCTGCTTAGGCTTCATGACGAAGTGATCCGTTTAGGCCTGATCGTGGAAGATCTTCATGTGTTGTCGCTCGCTGAGGCGGGCCGGTTGACATTGGATTGCCAACCGCTCGATTTGTCGGCAAGGCTTGAACAAATCGTAGAGGATGTGAAGATGGAGGCCGAGGAGAATGGACTGGAAATACGCTGCCATTCGAACGCGAGACCGGTAACGGTAATGGCCGATGCCAGACGGATCACGCAGGTGTTCATCAATTTATTGACGAATGCCATCCGCTACACGCCGGAAGGCGGAAAGATTTCGGTTGAAATCGAGGATCAAGTCGTCGATCGGGGTTCGATTTACGCCACGGTCTCCGTAACGGATACCGGCATTGGGATACCGGCCGTAGAGCTGGCCCACCTATTTGATCGTTTTTATCGCGTGGAAAAGGCCCGATCGAGACATACCGGCGGAACTGGACTCGGCCTGTCCATTGCCCATCACTTCGTCAAAGCCCACGGCGGGTTCATCCGCGTCGCGAGCGAGCCTGATCGAGGTACGACATTTACCGTATATTTGCCTTCGGGTAATGGATAGAAATAACCCGTAATCCCCGTAGGCTAGCGCTGAACCTCCGTCCACTATATAGGTCAGGTCCGCTAACCCGCTTGCTCCCGATTCCGCATAGACGCACGCGGTGACGCTCCCGTTCGTCCAAGCACCCCTTGTATAGGCGCTGCCGTCCGCTTTTTTCAGCGCGGGCGTCAGCCTTAACCCGCTCGCCGCCTCCGCCGCCTTATGCATATATGTCTTTTTTTGCCTGTTTGTGTATGGTAAACACTGTTAATATACTACTGAAGCACGAATTCCCTGAAAGGGACTCATTTGGGAGGGGAGTTTTCCGGGAGACATTCACAATGGCGTGCAGGAACGAAGTTGCAATCTGTCTGCTTGCAGCAAGATTTGAAGTAAGGCTATCGTACATAAGAGGAGAGAAGTAAATGACAACTAGGAGACGCAGCTCGGCAAAAGCGAGAGTGGTAGCCATAGGGATGAGCTTGCTGTTGGCCGTTCTTTCACTGACGCCGATTGCAGCTGTCGGCAGGGCATATGCGGAGCCGACGCTTCCGGAGGTGACACCGGATTATGAGGGGCCTTTAACCTGGAAGGACTATACGGCTCCGGCGTCAAAGTCGTTGTTGGTACCTGGTGATTTTTTCGTTCCGAACTCGTTGGTCTTTGATAATAAGGACAATGCTTATGTGACGAAGATAAACACGGTGTTCGTCACCGGTAATGCCACAGCTAAAGTGGAAATGATATCGAACGGGGGCCAGACGGTCACCGATATCACCTACAATGCCCCACTTCATCATCCGGGAGGCATCGCGGTTGACCTTGACGGGAACCTGTACGTGTCCGATAACAGCGAAGCTACAATCAACGGCAATAATGTTGCCAAAATATGGATGCTGCCTCATGAGACGGATGAGTGGGTAGACATTACGAAAAATGAACCGATCCAATATGCGATGGGCGTTGCGGTAGATCGGCAAGGCAACGTGTATGCAGTCGACAGCAATTCCGAGCCCAACAATCCATTGGCGGCGCCGCGAATATTAAAGCTGCTTAAAGAGGAGTCGTCGTGGGCGCCGTCGTGGGACGATATTACAGGTACGTCGTCGCCATTCAACCTGCCTTATGATATTGCGGTAGACGGTGAAGGGAATGTGTTCGTCAGCGATTTGCCGGATGGTCCCGCATTGCCGGGCGGAGGAATTTATAAACTGTCGGCCAACGACGACAACTCCGCTTGGACGAATGTTGTGCCTGCGACCGCTGACGGAAAAAATGCGTTTATGCCGTACGGCATTGGAATCGATAAATTCGATAATCTTTATGCAATAAGCATGGCTGACGGTAAAGTCATGAAACTGCGGCATAATGGCGGACCGGATGATTGGAAGGAAATAGAGGTCGTGTCCAATCCGCCTGCCAACAATTTTGATGTCGCTGCAGACAGCTCCGGTTATTTGTACAAAGTGAGCTACAATCTAGACGGCATTACAATATATACAAATGTGTATAGACTAATGGCGTCTATCGTTTACGACGGCAACGAAAACACGGGTGGAACAGTTCCGGTAGACAATGCCGGGTACAAGCCGAATGGATCCGCTACCGTATCCGGCAACACGGGCAATCTGGTGAAAACGGGCTATGTGTTTGGAGGCTGGAACACGTCGGCCGACGGAAAAGGAGTATCCTACGCTCCGGGCGCAACGATCAGCATGAAGCAAAGCATAACGCTGTATGCGTCCTGGGATCCGATTCTGCCCTACACCGTCTCCTATCAGGCTGGAGAGGGCGGAAGCATAAGCGGTCCGGCCAGCGAGACGGTATACGGCGGAAGCTCTCCGGCTTCAGTGCCGGACGTAACGCCCGATCCGGGCAGCACATTCCTGGGCTGGAGCAGTGACGGAGGAACGACGCTGCTGACCCGCGATGAATTAGCGTCCGCCATCATAACGGGCCATATCACGTTTACAGCTTATTTTCAGCCGCCTGTATCTGTGACAAGGCTTGCTCTAGACAGTACCTCCTACACGCTGAAGATAGGCGCAACACACCAGACGGTAACGACGGCGGTATATTCCGACCAGAGCAGACACGTTCTTAATTCGGGTGTTTTGTACTCTTCGAGCAACACAACTGTCGCTACGGTGGATAACACGGGACTTGTAACGGCGAACGCGAGAGGACAGACTGTCATTACCGCCGTATATCGACGCCAACAGGCTGAAGCGACCGTCACGGTGGAATCGTCTTCCAGCAACAATCCTGACAGCACGACAGGCACCCTTCCGGTAACTACCAATCCGGGGATTGAAATCATCGTGGATGGCGTGAAGCAGGAACAGCTGGCGACAGTCCGGCAAGATACGATAAACGGACGAATCGTTACAACCGTTGTGCTGGACAGTCAGAAAGTGACGGACAAGCTGCAGCGGGAAAACAATAAGCTGCTGACCATTCCGATGAGCGGGAACAACCCGGTTGTTGTCGGCGAACTGAACGGAAGCTTGGTCAAAGCGCTCGAATCGAACAATGCTCAGATCCAGATCGTAACCGATAAAGCGACTTACACGCTTCCGGCATCGCAAATCAATATCGACAGCATTTCCGCGCAGGTAGGAACCGGCGTGAAGCTGGAAGACATAACGGTTCGAATTCAAATTTCCGAAACGTCCGACGACAAAGCAGCACAGGTGCAAGCAGCTGCACAGCGCAATCATTTTGATACGCTCGTACATCCGGTCGATTTCGAGATTTCCGCCTCCTACGGTCCGCAAATCGTTCAAGCGAACAAATTCAACAGCTACGTTGGACGGATGATCGCCCTTCCGGAGGGGACGAATACGGAAAACATAACGACGGGCGTCGTGCTCACGGCTGAAGGCGAATTGTTTCATGTGCCGACCACCGTTGTCCAACAAGGCGGCAAATCTTATGCGCTCATTAACAGCTTGACCAACAGCACGTATTCCGTGATTTATAACCCTCGGGAAATGAATGACGTTAAGGGACACTGGGCGAAAGCCGATGTAAACGACATGAGCTCCCGTCTGATCATTCAAGGCGTGACGGCAACGGAATTCCACCCGGACGCTTCGATTACGAGAGCGGAGTTCGCGGCCATCGTCACGCGCGCGCTCGGCATCCAAGGCGTAACGCATAAAGGCATCTTTACGGATGTCGCTTCCGAGAACTGGTATGCGGGAGCCGTGCAGGCCGCAGCCGATTACAAGCTGATTGAAGGTTATAGCGACGGTTCGTTCCGTCCGAACCAAAAGATCACCCGCCAAGAGGCGGCAGCCGTGCTGGCTCGCGCGACGGGCATTGCGAACCTGAAGCCGGATTTGCCCGATGCGGAAATATCCCGCTTGTTGTCTACGTTTGCCGACGGAAGCCATGTCGCGAACTGGGCACGGTCGAATGTCGCCGCTGCCATCCGTCTGAGCCTCATCTACGGTCGGGACGGCAAGTTGGATCTTAACGCGGATTTGACCCGTGCGGAAACGGCTGCGATTGTTCGCCGCTTCCTGCAAGCAGCAAATTTGATTAACTCCTAATCAATCCGCGAAGGGCTGCTCAAGCAAGCGAATTTGCTCAGAAGCATTCATTAATGTGAGTGCGAACATTGGGTGCGGAAAAACATTTCATCAAGAAGAATGAAAATCCCCACGCTTGTCGGTGGGGATTCTTCACGATTTAAGGCACCTTCGAACTGCCATTATTCACTCGAGAAAAGCAGCAAGATTGGCTAGCGTAGGGTATATATCCCTAATGATAATCATAACTTATATCAAAAATTTAATATTATTCTATATACCGAAAGGAGTGTATTTAATGGGTTTCCCGCCTCAGCAACAAAGTAAACCTGGTATTGAATCATTAATGACACCCAGACCTATATTTGATAACCCCAATTACAAACCAGCCGGTAAACTTATGAATAAGATAGCTCTCATTACTGGTGGGGATAGTGGAATTGGGAGAGCTGTAGCGGTCGCCTTCGCGAAAGAGGGTGCAGACATTGCAATCTCATATCTAAATGAACACAGCGATGCCAATGAAACGAAGTTCTATGTCCAAAAGTATGGACGACGTTGCATTACCATACCAGGCGATATAGGGTATGAGCAACCTCGCCAACAAGCTGTAATGCAAACGATTCACCAATATGGTCGTATTGATATTTTGGTGAATAATGCCGGTGTGCTTTACATTAAGAGCAGTTTACTAGATATAGATTCGAATCAACGAGCAAGCACTTTTCACACAAATATTTTTTCTCAGTTCATTTTGACGAAAGCTGCCCTGCCTTACATGAATTCAGGGAGCTCCATAATAAATACAACATCTATTAGTGCCTATCTAGGAGATCAAGATTCAATTGACTACTCGGCATCAAAAGGAGCGATTGTTTCATTTACACGCTCTCTGTCATTGTCACTAGCATCGAAAGGAATTCGAGTCAATGGTGTTGCTCCAGGACCCATTTGGACTCCATTAATCCCATCTTCCTTACCCCCTGAACAGATTGCCTCTTTTGGAGATAACGTTCCCATGAAGCGAGCTGGTCAACCATTTGAAGTGGCACCTGCTTATGTATTCTTAGCCTCCGATGATGCGTCTTACATATCAGGGCAAATACTGCATGTGAATGGCGGACAAATTGTAAACGGTTAAACTCATCCAATTCAGAAGTCGCTCTTCGGACTTCCGCGGGGCGCTTCATTGTAACCTTAGGTATCTGAACCGAATATGATGGGGTGTAATAAACCCATCACAGGAGGCAATTCTAATGCATAAAGGAAATTATGGAGATTGGACGCAATATTACAGGATTCATCCGGTTATCGACCAAATTACTGCCAGTTGGTCCGAACCTCAAAAAATTGTTGTTCATAAGCTAGTCAATAAATACGGGTTACCAAACGAAACTAGTTCAAGAAGACTCATTTGGCATCATAATGGTCCGTGGAAACAAACTATCGTTTATCTTGATACTGTACCGCATAACTTCCCTACTCCCCATCTTGATTTTTTGAAACAGACCATTGATTACAAGGTGCCTATTGAACTTTTTGATAAAGTTGCACAATTTGATGGAAGTGTTTATCCTGACCGCACGAGCGGCCAAGTATCGGCGAAATGCGACAAAGAAGAAATGAATTTTCTAGCATTGAATATGGTAAATGAAATTGTTATTGGAAAGCGTACCGTGGAACAAGCAAAACGCTTTTTTGCCGAAACCGCCATAAAATTTCATCAAGGGATATCTTCACCTTATATCGAAACATTTCTTTTCCCAAAGCAAACACATACTGCCGATCCCGATGTGCGTCTTTTCTGAGCCTTCGCACCTTGAACCCGACCTTGTACTCTTTGGTGTAACTCGGTTCAATACGGGTTAAGACGTTCTACGGGATGTTTCCTTTTTTGTACATAAAAATGTTTGTCGTGTTGCTGAGAGCGTCTATATTAATTGAACCAATGATGCTTAAGAGATTCAGCTCCGGACTATAAGGCGGAAGGAATACCAGTTCAAGGCGATTCTTGTTCTCTTAAAGGAAGTTTGAAAGCAGCTTAGCATGATGAATTCGAGCATTGTCTAGCACCATTTTCTTTACCACTCCAAACCAACAACGCCACACACTCCACATGAGTGGACTGCCGATCGTTGCAATTGTTTGCTGTAGATGCATCCGTACGCCTCTGTGCTTGCGATTTACCGATTTTACAATAAAAATCCCTTCCCAACATCGAAAGATCCTGCTAGGAAGGGATGATGATAAACTACTTAAATCAAGCCTGATGTTTGCAAAAGTCTTTGAATAATGGTTGCAACCTCAGCCCTGGTGATGTATGCCTTCGGCACAAGCGCGGTGGCACCTCGTCCAGATACGAGGCCGGCCTGCACGTTGTCTGCAACGCTGCTTTGCGCCCAGCCGGATACGTTTGACGCATCTTCAAACGGACGAAGTGTTGCATCTTCCGATTGAGCGGACAGCTTTGCCTTCAGTCCGGTAATCGTCATCGCTCTGGAAAGAATCATCATGGCCTGTTCTCGAGTAATCTTGTCGTTCGGTCGGAACGTGCCGTCCTCATACCCGCTAACCAGTTCATACGCATATGCCGTGTTGATCGAGCTGCTGAACCAACTCGACGTCTTCACGTCAGAAAACACCGTTGCCCTATTTTCCAGTTTCAGTCCCAATCCGCGTACAAGGATGGCTACAAATTCTGCACGGGTGATATCGCGATCGGGACTGAACAGGCCGCCGCCCGTACCATCAATGACCATTCGTGATCCCATGTCGTTAACAGCGACTTTGGCCCAGTGGTTCTCGACATCAAGGAATTCAAGCGGATGCCAGACGATGGAGTAAGTGCTATTGGTTAAGCTGTTGATCTGAGCGTAATACTTGCCATCGATGATATCGATCTTGGTCGGTACGTGACGGAACGTTCCATCCGCCTCAACCACGATGCCTGTCGTAATTTTGTTAGGGTCAACGCCGTCCGGCAAAACCACCATGCGTTCGACATAGACGTTAAATTTCATGACTTCGACTGTTTTCCCTCCGTAGGTGCCTGCGACCGTGAAATCAAGAGCAGGCACAACAACGGAGAATTCGCCCTTCGCCTCCGCTTTCTCGACAACCTTTGCCATCGTGTCCGGCGTTTGCGCAACCGAGATTTTTAACTGAATGTCCTCCAGCTTCACGTTGCTGCCGAGCTTGCCGGCTACTTCGTCAATGTTGATTTCCTTGGCCGGCAACGTGTAGGTTCCCTTGTCTGTCTGCAGAACTAACGTCGCAGACAGATTCTCCATCTTCTTCACCATCTGGCCGTTCAGTTCGCCGACAATGACGTTGGACGCGGACTTGACGGGAATGGTGACGACTGCATTCTCGCCCTCCGCTTCCAACTTCGCCTGCAGCTTGGCCGGATCGACGACGACAGTCGTCGTCTTGACGCTGCCCGATTCCGTCGTTGTTGCTTTGCCCGCATTTTCAACCTTACCGTTAACCAGCACGTTGACTGCTTCTTCGTTCGGGCTAGTCGTTCCAGTCGATGTTTCGTTCCCAGGCGATGTTTCGTTCCCAGGCTGAGGTCTCGGCGGTTCGGCGATCACGATCGCTGCCGTTTGACCAAACTTCACGACTCGGCCTTGTGCATCTACTTCCGCGATGCCGATCTTGTCGCCGTTCGCCGCCGGGATCATGCGGTCGCTTGGTACGTTCAGGTAACCGCTAAGCGTGTCGCCGACATTCGGTACGTCTACGGTGCCGCTGCCGAATTTGAAATAGACTAGCCGATGCCCGCCGTCAACGGCAGGCGTTACCATTATCCAGGTTTTTCCGTCGTTCGCTGAGCCGCTCGGATCTGTTGCGGTTACCGTCAAGCCGCCCGCCGGAACGGCAACATTCGTCGTGAAGATCAGCGTAGTAGCCGGCCCCGCCGGAACGGAGCCGCTGGCTGCCACCCGCACTTGAACCGTGTGCTCGCCGCTTAGCTGCGGCATGTTGGTTCCGTCATATCGGACGTAAGCCCGACCGTCAACCGAGAATTCCATCGTCGTGTCCAAACCGACAATCACGTTGCTCGCATCGTCGGCACTCACATTCGGAGCCTCCGGGATGGTTGCATCCGAGTCATGGATGGTTACTTGAGCGGGAATGGAGGCAAACGACGTTTCCGTTGCGGCTACCCGCACGTAGTAAACGCCTGGCTCCAACCCAACAACGGACGTCCCCGTTGTATTCGTCCATGTTCCGGTATTCCCCTTTTTAAACTCCATTGCAAGATTTACGTTGAGAATCGAACCGTCATTCGCTCCGTTATAAGTGGCATCCGTCACTGTAATCTCGACCGGAGCTGCCGGGCGGGCCGGCAAGCTTAGCGTCTGCGCCGCGCTGTCGGTCGTCGTCGTGCCGTTGCCCGGTTTCACCACGTTCACCGTTGCGCCCAGCCAGCTATCGTGAATCGCCAATGTGCCGTCGTTGTCCGCCGTCACCGCCGTTCCGTTGATGGTGTATCCGCCGTTCGGTACCAGTCCCGTCAGTTGTTCCGCCGCGTAGTCGATCTCCGCCGCCGGCATCGTCTCCGGTGATGATCCAAACGTTGCAATCGTTACATCTTGCGATTCCGAAGCAAATGCCGAAGACGTCGCTTTGACGCGCACGTAGTACGTATCCGGCGCCAGACCCGTTACGCTCGTTCCGGTTACGTCCGTCCAACTGCCGGTCGTTCCTTTCTTGTACTCCATCGCCGACGTCACATTCGTCAGCGTCCCGTCGTTGCCATTGATGGACGTCTCGTCCGTCTTCCCTGCGGTCGGCGTCGCCGGGCGATTCGGCAGGCTCAACGCCTGCGCCGCGCTGTCGGTCGTCGTCGTGCCGTTGCCCGGCTTCACCACGTTCACCGTTGCGCCCAGCCAGCTATCGTGAATCGCCAATGTGCCGTCGTTGTCCGCCGTCACTTCCGTTCCGTTGACGGTGTAGGCGCTATTCGGCTCCAGCCCCGTCAGCTGTTCCGCCGCATAGTCGATCTCCGCCGCCGGCGTCGTCTCTGGCATCAGCGGCACAGTGACCGTAATCGTCGCCGTTCCTTTTTTACTGCTATTCACCGTTGACGTTGCCGTAATCGTATAATCGCCCAACTCTGCGTCTGCCGCAACGGTCACTTTCCCCGAGCTACTCACCGCTACTTTATTGGTACTGTCGCTGCTTGTCCATAGGACCGACGTTGCCGCTCCCCCCACCGCGTCTACCGAAGCCGTGAGCTGTTTGCTTCCGCCCTGCGCTACGCTGGAGGTGCCCGGGGTGACGGTTACGCTGTTGATTGCAGGCGCTGCGAGGACGGTAATCGCCGTCGTTCCTTTTTTGCTATGATCGACCGTCGAGGTCGCCGTGATCGTATAATCGCCAGGCGTGGCGTCCGCCGCAACGGTTACGTTTCCTGTGCTGCTCACCGCCACCTTATTGCTAGAGTCGCTGCTTGTCCACGTGACCGATTTATCCGTTCCTTCCAGCACGTCAACCAAAGTACTGAACTGCCTGCTTCCACCTTGCATAATGCTTGCCTTAACCGGGCTGACCAACACGAAGTTGACGGTAGGCAGCATGACGGTAATCGTCGCTGTTCCTATTTTGCCGTTATTGAAAGTAGATGTCGCCGTGATCGTATAATCGCCCGGCGCGGCGTCCGCCGCAACGGTTACGTTACCGGTGCCGCTCACCGCCACCTTATCGCTAGAGTCGCTGCTTGTCCACGTGACCGTCGTCGCCGCTCCGCCCTGCGCATCTACCGTAGCTTGAAGCTGCTTGCTTCCGCCTTGCGCTAAGCTAACAGGACTTGGAGTCACCGTCACGCTATTGACAGCCGGAGGCGGTAACATGGCTACCCGAACTTGATCAACCGTGCTGTTCTGCTCCTGCCACGCTACGAATATCGTATTGTTGAGCGAGGTTATGGCAGGATAAAGAGCGGTTCTCGAAGAATCCGCGATTAAACCGTTTGAGCCGACTTCTGCGCTCGTCCAGCCCGATCCGGTATACTTTTTCGCACGAATTTTAAAGACGGGCCTGCCACCGCTCCAACCGCCTGTATTTTCTGACCACACCGCATAGACTTCATGATTAACGACTGCCATTTTGACGTAGTTAGCTCGGAAAGAGGGATCTACGTTGATTCCATACTTCCCGTTGCCGTCAATGCTTGTCCAGCCGTTACCGTCGTATTTCTTTACCCGAATTTGGTCGTCCGTCGTCGAATCGGCCGGTTCATACCAAGCTATGTACAGGGCGCCATCGTCCGCGGCTAACGACGGGGAGTACGCGCTTCTCCCGCTAACCATATTTAACCCGGTAGCGCCGTCGCCGTCGATCGTCGTCCAGCTCGTGCCGTCGTACTTTTTCGCTCTGAGTTGATAAATGGTTCCGTACTGTTCCGACCATACCGCGAATAATTCATTTCCCAATACGGCCAAAGCAGGAAAAGCCGCGAGGTTTGCCAGATCTATATTTAATCCGTTTCCGTTCGGACCCTCATCGACGCTGGTCCACTTCGTGCCGTTATACATCTTGACGTAAATTTTGCCCGCTTCGCTCCACGACGCATATAGAGCATTCTTGTATTCGACCAAGGCAGGGAAGTTAGCATCCTTCGTCTCATCGAAGTTAATTCCGGTCGTGCTTTCCCCTTCGGCGCTTATCCAGCTTGAGCCGCCATTATATTTCTTGACCCGAATTTGACCGTAACTCGAGTTAACCGCTTCGACCCATGCGACATACAAATCGCCGTTGTATACCGCCATCGTCGGTCTCGTTCCCGACTTGCCCGGGTTCATGTTGATGCCGTTCGGACCGTTGCCGTCAACGCTTGTCCAGCCCTCGCCGTTATATTTCTTGACCCTAATCTGATTTGCGGTTGCTTGTTCTTGCCACGCGACATATACTTCGCCGTTCCATACGGCCATGGCTGGGTACTCCGCCCGATTGGCCGAATATACGTTAAGGCCGTTCGGTCCGTCGATCATCGACCAGCTCCCCGCTGCCGAAGCCTTGCCGCCCACGCTCGAAAGAAGCGGCATCCAGAGGATCATGGCGAGCAATAGATAGGCCGTACTTCGCATTCCATCTCTATACTTTCTCTTTCCATGACTCTTCTTCGGGATCATAACGCATCTTCCTCTCCTGATCGTCGTACTTCCTCAAGTCCCGCGTGATCGTACGGTGCCATTATAGCCGGAGCGATGTTGCAAAATTGTTGCAAACAAAAAGGAACCCGCTTCGGATTACAGGTTCCTTCATGCGATAGAGTTCAACTTGTTAAGGTGCGAAGCAACGCGGTCAGCGCATCGCCCGGCAAAGCCCCTAGCTCGGTGTGGATCAACTCGGCGTATGCTTCATAGTAGGCGGTCGCGCGTTGGGAACCGCCGGTACGATGGTGCAGCTTCAGCGCCGCTTCCCGCAAAGATTCGTCGTAAGGGTCGTGTTCGACGAGCAGATCGGCCAGCCGCAGCGCCTTGAAAGGCTCCGTCTCGGCTTTCTCGTAATACAAGAGCAGCCTTTTCCCTAGATGAAGGAAATACTGGTGATACTGCTTGCGGTAAGGCTCGCACCAGACGCCGTCGAATTCTTGGAGAAACGGTCGGCTGCAGCGGAGAACGAGTTGCTCGACGTGGTCCAGATTATCCGAATTCGGCTCGATGGTGTCCAGCACGAAATGCTCCAATTCCGATGCATCCATAGCCGGGGCTTCATCGGACGAGACCAGCCTATAGCCATTCCTGACCGAAGCTAGCGCCATGCCCGAACCGCAATCCCGTAACGTCTTATTGATTCTGCTCACAGTGCTTCGAAGGTTGATACCCGCCTTCTCTGCATGCTGGACCGGCCAGAGTGCTTCGATCAGTTCCCACTTGCTGACCTCCTTCTCACTAGGCTGCAGCAGCATATAGGCGAGCAACTCCGCGCACTTGGATGTTACCCAGCGAACGGGTTCCGGACCGCCATCCAAATACAGCGCGAACTTGCCGAATAGCGAGGCGATAGGCGATCTTTGTCCACCACTATTCACAGTGCCCCCGCGATACTGTCGTCTTATTCCGACCCGTTCCAGCGAACGCTGCAAATCTTCTTCCATCACCGGCTTCAGCAAATAGTCGAGCGCATTTACCCGGAACGCGTCGAGCGCGTATTGGTTATAGGCGGTAATGAACACGACTTCCATGTCAAGCTTGTCCGCATATACCCGCTCCGCAATCTCCAATCCGCTAAGCTCCGGCATCTCGATATCCAGAAACAGCACATCGGGCTGCAGCGCTTTAGCCATTCCGAGCGCCTCGTGAGGATTCACGCAACGGCCCAACACCTTCACTCCCGCATTCACCAGCATTCTATCGATTTGCTCCGCAACCAACAACTCGTCGTCTACGACAATGGCTCTCATCATCTACTTCACCCTCCTGCCCGTTAAGGTACGGCCGCTCCTGCGCGGGAAGGAATCAGGAACGCAATCGTTGTACCCTTGTCCTGAAAGCTCTCTATCAGCAAGCCTTGCCCGAATTCATTGATCAGCCGCTTATGTACGTTGATCAAGCCGATGCTGCCGTCCAGCCGTTCCGGCCTAAAAATTCGGTCCACCTGCTCTGCGGTCATGCCGACCCCATCGTCCTGAACGACGATCCGCAAGCCCTGCGGCTCCAACTTCGCCTGAACGACCACCGTGCCTCCCGACAGACGTTTCATTACGCCATGACGGATCGCATTTTCGACCAGAGGCTGCACAATCAACGCCGGAATCAACATCTCCGATGGGACGTCTACATTCCATTCCACGTTCAGACGTTCGCCGAAACGAGCCTTCTCCAACTCGACGTAGGATTTGGTGAGAGACAGTTCACGGTTTAAGCTAACCTTGGCATGACGGGGGTCAAGATCAAAGCTCAGCCGCAAATAGTTGCTGAATTCGCCCAGCAGCTTACCCGCCCGCGCGCCGTCTCTGTAGCATAACGAAATAATGCCGCTTAAAGCGTTATAGACAAAATGAGGCTTGATCTGCGATTGCAGAAACAGCGTCTCCATGCGAATGGCCTGCTCGACAGCTTCCTTCAATTGCAGCAACGTCTGCACCCGGGCCAGCAGTTCCTTGCCGTTGAACGGCTTTACCAGAAAATCATTGGCTCCCGCCTCAAGGCCCATTGCGATATCCGAAGGCGAATTGCGCACCGTCAGCAGCAACACGGGCAGCTTGTAGAGCGGATTCTCTTCCCGAATACGCCTGCACACTTCATACCCTGAGAGCTCGGGCATCATCACATCGAGCAGGACAAGAGACAAATCATCGCGATGCTGCTGAATCAGCTTAAGCGCATCCGCTCCATTGTACGCTACGAGAACGCGATAACGACTGGACACAAACAACTCCTGCAGCACCTTAATGTTGGAGAAATCGTCATCCACCAGCAAAATCTTCAGCTTGCCGGATTGTTCCTCCTCATGCGGCGACACCTCTTCCCCCGCCTGCGAACTTGTCTCTGGCAGCAGCTGCGGCTTCAGACCGGCTTCTGTCCTGGCGGCCCCCAGTTCCTTCTGCGTTGCCGTCGCCTCCGGCAGCCGCAGTTCGAAAACGGAACCCCTTCCCGGCTCCGACCACTGCAGTTCCAGATTACCGCCCATTTGAACCGCAAGCGCCTTCGATATTTTCAGACCCAGACCGGAAGATTGAAACGCCGAAACCGCCGGCTCTCCTCCGCCCTCGTACAGATCGTCTTTGAAAAGCCCCTGTCGCCGCTCCTCGCTCATCCCGGCGCCGGTGTCCGCAAACGTTAGACGCAGCGAGCCTTCTCTTGACTCTGCGGCCACCGCCACGCTTCCTTGTTCTGTAAATTTCAATGCATTGCCGACTAGGTTCACGAGAATTTGCTTCAGGCGGTTTTCGTCCGTGAACAGATAAAAGGTTCCCGGAGGCACCTGATTGACCAGTCTCACCTGATCGTTCCTGCGCAAAAATTTCAACGCTTCGAGCGTAGCATGCACTGTGCCGCTGACATCAAAGGGCCGATTGTGGAACGTCAGGCTGCCGCGCTGCAAGCTCTGAAAATCGATAATATCGTTCACCAGCGTAGACAGGCGGGTCGCCTGGGCAATGATGAAGCTCAGATTCTCACGATGCCGCTGCGCCATCTCTCCGCCGCTCCGGTCGATAACCACCTGCGCCAGATTGATAATGCCGTGCAGCGGCGTCTTGAACTCGTGGGATGTGTGGATAAGAAACTCGTCTTTCTGGCGATCATACGCAATGAGCTGCTCAGCCAATCGCTCGTTCCGCAAGTACGCCTCTCGAACCCGGTCCGACATGAGGAACGATTGCGACAGAACGAGAAGCAGCGGCGATACGATCATATAATACGGGTTGTCCAACGCCAACTGATAACGTGTCTGGGCATACGCCCAACTGATGATAAGGAAAAATAAACCCAACAAAATGTAGTAAACTTGAACCCCGCTATTCCGATAACGGAATAGCCAATAAATAATGAAAGCAAAAGCGGCGATTTCCAAGACGATTCCGAGCCAAAGAAAATCAACTAAATATTCGTTTGGAATGCCAACCAATAAAGCCAGATAAATATAGGAAACCCGGCATAGCCACTTATATCCCAAGTTTCCCTTATGGCCCAGATATAGATAAACATAGAGGACAAACGACAAGACAGAAACGTAAGGCAGGATAAAGAGCATTTTCTGCAAGAATAGAAAAGACATAGCCGGGAACAGGTTCGCCATGACGATCTCGTTGTCGATGCTGAAGAACAACCCCAGTGACAAGCAGAACAAACTAAAAAAGGCGAGATAGGGCTCTTTCCTCCATTCCTTGAACATACCTGCGAAATAAATCCCGAATACCAGCATCGTGGTGATGACGATCATATCCGCCAAGCGGGCATTATCGCGCCTGGCCAATACATCATCCGTTAAACCGAATTCCGGCGCATGCACCAATCCGCCTTCCAAGTAACGGTAACTGGCAATCTGAATGATGATGTCAATGGTATCGGTATCCGCTTTGATCGTACCGAAAAACGGTAGGTTGCTAGGTACAAATCGATCCGCCGACAAATCTGGTTTTCCGGTACCGCCGAGGTCGGATCCGTTCATATAGATGTGGCTGGACATGCGAATCTTTTTGCCTCTAAGGCTATATAAATCCAGATCGCTAACCTCAATGCGCAAACGATACGTACCCGCACCATACCCATTGCCGGAGGAAACGACATCGTCCCAGCCTCCGGGAACACGAACGATTCGGCGCTCCACTTCCAGTTCCTTGCCACTGCTGTGGAAATCCTGCGGAGTTAGCAGTTTGTTTTCATAAAACTCCCACTCTCCACGCAACGGTATAATCCCTTGCTTCTCAAAATTCCATTGTCTAGTGTCCAAAACCCCGTCTCTCGCTTCCGGGTATTGAAACGTAGGATTTAACCATTCAAAGATGAATAGCGTTGTAACGACGATGAAGACAACAATCATGCCGATTAGTACCGTCAATTGTTTTCTCATTGTACCCTGTTCCCGTTTCGTCTTCATATCCGCCCCCATTAATCTATCGCTTAATTCGACAAAATATGACTTTATCCCTTCTTCCAGAGCGTAGTATTGAATGAATCCAGAATATGAGTACCACGAGGAGCTGATACTTGCTTTCGTCTTTATGAATCCAAACATAAAAAAGTCCAAGTAATATACACCTTGGACGAATGAAAAAACATAATTTAATATAAGCGAATCTGCCAGACCTCAGTTTCGAACCGTCAATATGACCGACTCCACATGCCCCGTATGCGGGCATACATCCCATTATTATGGCTTCTGTTATAGTCACATACAATCGCGTAAATTCAATGATCTAACATACTCTTTGTTATCTATTCTCTTACTTTACTGTACCTTACCACTAATATTTGCGGCAGTTTTACGGCAAGAACCCCTCGCTATCTTTCCATCATCTCATGGCTTAATCTTCTAACTGGTCCAATTTGCTTTTCAAACATTAAATCCCAAATATCCAGACATTCTTGAGCTATGCCCTTTAACTCAGGTCTCGTATCTCCAGAAGTCTCATCGTATAATCCAATCACCAGTTTAGAAATTTCATCTTGTATTCCCCATGCGCCCTCGTATTTCTTAGTGTCATTCTGGAGTAAATGCTGGCTCATAGATAATATTATATCTTTGTATTCAACTACCGATTTTGCTTCTTCTTCTAGGTAGTGCACAAATGCATGCAACGTTCTACGACTCAAATCCGAACTCATTATTTCTATCAAAAATTCTTTATCTCTCTTCAAATCTATTAGATTATCATAAAATAATCTAGAAATCGGCATTTCTAAATCTAGTGTGCTTGTTTTAAATTTACGTATAATATTTTTAGCTAATGTATTATATTCTTCCTTATTAAAATATAACATGACCATATATAGAATCTCTTCAGCTTGCAATTTGCTCATAATATCCACATTTGTAATTTCATTTACAAATTCATTTTTAAGAATGAACATTTCCGACAAACAATGTGCTCCACGCTTTATCAATTCCTCATCTTCAGAATCGTAGCATTGCTTAATAATTTTTAATATGCGTTGACGATACTGAGGGTATAATAAAAAAAACATATTTTTTGTATCATGATATCCAGCTAGTCGATAATCTTGTTCATAGAGATAAAGAATCTTTTCAGTTGCCCAATCACGATCAATATTATATGAAGGCCATAACGCAAATAAGCTTGCCAATTTTACTGCCGGATTTTCGTCCAATGCTAATTTTTCAATTGTATTTTTAAACTGTTCAAAAAGATCACTGTCTCTCCATAATAATTGCGCTATTGCTTGGGACGCTCTGCCTCTTACACAATTCAACGCGTTGCTTTGTAACATATCAAAGCTACGCATTTCTTTATCTTCATTACTGGTCACATTCGGATTACCAATCTCTGGATTTTTGTGTTTAATCGCAATGTCCTTAAGAATATCCAATATCTCCTGTGACCATCCCGCCTCCCCGCATTCTTCAATAATCGTACAGATTGAACTTGCCCTATATGAAATAAAATCAAACGAAAATTTCAAAATCATTGCTTCTAATAGTTTTACCGGCACATTCTTCAAATGTTTACTATGAGCTACTCCACTAAATAATGAATCAATATATATATCCGATATCGTATCATTACACGAAAGCATCAACTCTATCATTCTTTCAGGTTCTTCGGAAACAGCACTACTAAAGGTACTTGAAAAAGATTCAATCGAACTTTCTACAAATCCTCCAGGCACTTCTTTCCAACGGGAAGCATGCTTCTTCCTAAGTTTATTATTAGTCAATATATCTATCCATTTTTTATTACTGAGCTTTTTCCCCGCAACAGGGGAACTTATAAATCCACTGTGTCCGTTTGAATATTTATATAAAATAGCTTCGTTTGAAAATCTGCGCCTTAACACACGCACCAAATCTTTGGCCTTTTCACTAAGTCGATTATATGGCAACACTTCTAGAATTTCTTTTTGTAAATCTCCCCAAAAACTCCAATAAACGATGTAACCATTATTTTCCCGGTTAAATTCAATTCTACGTTGATATCGTTCTTTAGCTCGTGGCGATACGTAACCAATAACCGTTTTTTCTAGCACATCAAAAATAGCTGAGCCACAGTGTTCGGAATGTCTTGCTAAAACTTGTTTGGCAAGTAACAATTCATCGCCATTACCACTCGTTCTTTCAAATATGTTTTTGTCAAAATCACTACATAAATATTCAACAATAGCATCACTATAGGAAGTTGGCAATTTACACATTGCATCTAATATAATCTCGTTATACAAATCATTGCCTGTCCCCATGTATTCTCTATACCGTTCCCAGAATATTTCTGGATTCAGGGCAATTACAGCTGCATTCGCCTTCTTTATAATCTGAATGCATGCCCTTTCAAGACCTCTTTTGTGCGCGTATCTACCAGACCAATCGCTATATGACAACATTTCGTCTTTTTCAGTTGGAATATACCGTAGTAATAACTCTATCACCTCAGTACCGTTTTTAATTAAAATCTCAGAATCTTCTTGCAAAAATTCCTCTTCATATTTATAAATTGATCCAGATTGTCTATTCAGCCTATTTTCCAATAAAAAAGCAAACACTCTCATTGTTCTCATTTCACAATTTTTAAGCATTTTCTTGAAATCCAGATAGTTATCAGCCATTTGCGGATACTGATGATAAAATTTCATTCGCAATTCAAACATCTCATCGGTATCTTGATTGATATCATGTAGAAAACATCGCGAAAAGTTATTATCATCTTCTTGCGATTGAAATGCATACTTTTCTATAAATGCAACATCTTTTATTTCAAACTTTGAGGATATACTGATAATCAGATTAAATACGATTTCTTTCTTCTCCGTACTTTCAAACCATTTATCTAAAACACCGCTGTCCCTAAGCAATTTAATATACTGTGGTTTGGAATATATAACATTATTGATTATATGAGAACCATAATTCTCATCTTCACAGCTTTCAATTATGTAGTTCTGTATATTCTCGTCCAAATCTTCCAACTGATTTAATAATTCGAAAAAGACAAACTTCACACTATATCTTATTTGCTCAGATGCCAGCATTTTTTGACCTGCATTAAGAAAATCCTCGCTATCAAACTCAATTAAATTCTGTAACAGCATCTGAACTTGGTATCTTCTTCCGGGGGTTTGCTTTTCCTTATCTCCAATAACTTCTAATATATTTCCGGTTTCATAATATTGTTTCAGCATCATTTCGGCTATAAAGCAATCTAATATCGATTGATGAGCAAATGAGATTCTGTTTCCTTGTATTACAAGGAAACCATTTGAAGATAAAAAATCTAGGCTCGATCTGTTAATACTTAATAAATTCAATGGAATAGATATTCGACCTAATTTATCAAAATAACTAATAATTTTCTTCTTAGTTTCATTCAGATCTCCCTCACTCAGTCCGAATTCAAAACATTTTCTTTCTAATTGTCTCCACCATTCCGAAACCAGATGATTTGCAGTCGAACATTCATTATATTCTTTATTGGCGTCTAAATGTTTCCAGATGTATAGATTACTTGGAATTCGCAATATTTCCTTCAATTTGCCTGTTAAGGCTTCATAACGGTTCCCAATAACAATTTTCACCGTCTCATCATTCAATTCATTAATTTGAATCTTATTCCACTGTACAACTGCTCTTTTCTTATCATCATTCTTAAACAAGGATTTAATATTATTATCATTCTCCAAGTCATACGTTCTACATACAAAAACTACGGATATCTTATATTCCCTTTCCAAATTCAGTCTTTCTACCTGATCTATAATTTGAGCACATACTAATAAAGCATCCCTTGAGTGTGCTTGCGTCCAGCGTAATGCATCTAATTGATCTAGAATAATTACAGCACTTTCAGTCTTAGACACACTGTGAACACAATGAACAATAGAAGTGGGCAGACCCAAGTCTTCTCCCCACTTTTGTGCAGTTCCACTCGGAATGCGCTTATCCAATTTGATCGCTATATACGGTATGGCACTTTCTCGACAATAGTTAATAATATCCTCTGTACAACCGCTTTTTCCTCTTCCAGCTTTCCCGTGTATTAACAGGGACTCTCCTAAACCTAGTACTTTTCTACACAAGGAAAATTCGTTTCTATCAATCAGTTCATTATTTACTGGAATAAACACAGATCTATATTCTCGATTCAACTCTTCCAATCTAGGAACAATACGTCTATCAGTAGAAAGATTTTTTAATCTAATCTCTTTTTCACTAAATAACTGATGCACGACAGATTGGGTAATATGTTTCCCTAAGATATCTCCGTCTATAACCCAAGTAACCATTGTTTCATATATGTTTTCTTCATCGCCAAGCAATAGATAATTTATTTTAGATAAGATTAATTCTTTTAATTCGCTATCTGGAATCTGGCGATATGATATCTTTTTCAAAAGAGAAATGCATTTTATTAGATCAGCTTCTTCCTCGGGGTTTATATCCATTGATTTACAAAAGTTACTGAAGAAATCTTTTAGTTCCCTACTAGCATTAAGTATTTGATTATGATAAAAATTTTGAGGAATGTTATTAGTATTCTTTGCTCTAGTGATTAGATCTTCTAATAGTGTAAAAGCTAACGGGGATACTAATGCAACTGTGTTTGACTCATCCCTCTCTAACTGAAACTTCCAATTTGCAAAGATTCCTCTTGCATTAGCTGTGCCGTAATCCCAATACTCCTTACTTGCATTTCTCCCTTTACATTGCTGAGCTTCCCTGATGCCATTCTTTTTACCAATCCAGATATCAACTCCTCGCTCGTCATCTCCAAGAGCTTCCAAAGTAATATAATCTAGCTTCTCGTCCAATACTTCAAGGATCTGATAGATTGTCCATCTAATTTCAAATCTATTCCCACTCTTATCTGCTCTTCCCCCTAATTCGTACGGCATACTCATCCTCCCTCATCCGCACATTAGTAACCATGTGTTACTGAGTTTTATTCGATCTTTTCCAACAAATTTCCTCCCAAAGTAAAAAAGAAAACACCCATCTGTTCAACCAGGTGTTTTCTAAAATTAGTAAATGCGGCTTCAAAACTATTCTCTCACTAACAACACACAGCACACTTCATGTGTTGTTCTCGGAATAGGAAGGCACTCTCCCCCTTTCACTTCGCAAGGACTTTTTTTGCTTATGCATCTTGCTTTGGATGCTGTTATGAAAGCCGGTCTTATAGACGAAGGTCAGTCTGTACGGCTCGGGACTTTCCTGATTGGAGTTCTCCCCAATAATCACTTTATCAACGATGCTTTCGAATACGTTTCGGTCGAATGCGGTCAGAACCTCATTTGTTTGAAGCACTTTGCGGAAATGCTCAAGCCGCTTTCCCAAATCAATTTCATCTTGTGCGGATTGCTCCAGTTGTTCCTTTTCTTCGAGCAGTTTAGTGAGCGAAGTATCGAGTTCCACATACTTCTGTTCGTAGGTAGCCCTGTCTATTTTCTCATCCAGGCACAAATCAATCAGCCTGCAACGTTTTTGCTCCATGGCCTGAATCTCGCTGTTAATTTTGTTCAGTCGCTTTTGATTATTCTGGTCGCTAAACACCGATTCCATTCTTTTCATAAGCTCGTCCAGCACGTCCGAATTATTGCGGCACACCAATTTATACGATTCGACAAAAGCACCCTCAATCAGCTTTTCCTCCAAGGCTTTACTGTGAGGGCAGTATTTCTTCCCCTTTTTCGTGGCTGTCACGCACTGCCAAATCACCTTCTCGTGCGGGGTTCCGCTGTGCCAGTTCCGCCGCGAGAGATTGCTTCCGCAGAAAGCACATTCCAACTTGCTGCTGAAAGCAAATTTTCTGCTGTACTTGTCCCGCTTGCCTTTTGCGCCGCGGCGACGATTCTCGCCTCTTCGATGCAATATGTCCTGCGCCTTCTCAAATACTTCCTCGCTGACAATCGGCTCATGATGATTTTTGACATAAAACTGATCTTCCTCGCCGTAATTATCCAACCTTCTCTTGGAAATGGGATCGACGGTAAATGTCTTTCCTTGCAGCAAATCGCCTTTGTACTTCTCATTCTTTATGATACCAAGAACGGTTGTGTCCTGCCATTCGCCCCTTCCGTACTTGGTCTTATGTCCCGCCTCAGTCAGTTCCTTGGCAATAACGTAAGCGCCGATCCCCGATGTATATCGTTCAAAAATATAGCGGACGATTTCGGCTTCTTCTTGATTAACGGTGATCTGTTTCGTATTCACATCGTAATCATAGCCCAAACAACTTTGAAAGCCCACCAGTTCGCCGCGCTTCATTTTCATCTTCAAACCTTTTTTTACGTTGGCGGAGATGTTCTCCACTTCCTGCTGCGCTACGGAGCTTAAGATGACGAGCAACAATTCGCCGTCCATCGTCAGCGTATTGATATTCTCATCTTCAAAAAGTACGGCGATGTTCTTTTCCTTCAACATCCGGACGTATTTCAACGTGTCCAGCGTATTTCTTGCAAACCTGGAGATAGACTTGGTGATGATCATATCAATTTTCCCGTCCATACAATCGTTAATCATGCGCTGAAAATCCTCGCGCTTCGCTACCTGAGTACCGGTTATGGCTTCATCTGCATAAATATCAACCAGTACCCAGTCGCTTCGTTTGCTAACGAGATCGGTGTAATAGGCGACTTGCGACTTGTAGCTGCTCAATTGCTCCTCGGTGTCGGTACTTACGCGGGCATATGGGGCGACGCGAAGAACATCCGGTAACTTTCCGGCGTTGCGATCGGATATTTTCCTACTTGCTTTAATTACTTCTACTTCGAGAGCCATGATGTTGTCCTCCATTCTTATTTACTTGCCATCAGTTTAATAAGAGATGGGCGGACCGACAAATGTGCGAATCAAGAAGTAAGGTCCGAAATGATGCCGTAATCCCGCATCGTTTTGTTCTTTATCAAATGAAATTCGTTTTCGGTAATCAAAGATAATGCCAGCAATTGTTTTATCATAGCGATTTGCATACTGTACCGGACGAGTTTATGGTTCATAGCTACCTCCCAATCATTTTTAAAAACAGAAAAGCAGAGATGCGCAACAAAACAAAACCTTATACGCGCATCTCTGTCTCCGCCTCTGTTTTGGTTGCTTCTTTTACATTAACCTTATCCGGCGGACAGTGGTTAGCCGTCCTCATAGGCTTCAAACCTCTTCCAGGATCGCTGCAAGCCGCCCCCATTGCGCTGAGCTGTGGCTGGACGGAAGTATCATTATCCCTCCGCATGGGTCTTCGCCATAAATGGCACCACTATTTATTTATTGCATGGGCAAAATCGCTCGCAGTTTACCGCTTCTGATTTCAAGGCATGCAGAAATAAGAATCGGCAGACTGGTCGTGGCGCGCCTGCAATTTGGCTATCCTTCCAGGCCATGCGGGGAACGTACCGGATAAGATTGTATTCAGTTTTCAAGGAGCATTGAGGGGTTGAATAATGTCCCTCTAATATTCATTTCATTTTTAGGGTAAAATCGGAACTGCTTGCCCAAAAACTCCCCTCCGAGGCTTTCTTTTTTCGATACAATCAAATGCCTAATTAAATGTAATGAATTGAAGCTTTTGTTGATCGATTTGCGAAATATTATCACCGGCTCCTTATAACTCGTTCCAAATAAAGATTGACTTGAACGGGAATTTCAACTAATATAAATTACATGTTCATAAGGCGATGGAGTTCGCCATAAACCGCCGGTAACGGCTAATGACTCCTACCAGAATTCTTATTCTGGTAGGAGTTTGTCTTTTTATATGAATAGTTGGAAAGGAGGGGTCGATTTGATTTATGTGTATCTCGGTGTCGGCGGAACGCTCGGCGCTATTAGCCGCTATTCACTTGGCATTTGGATAGGAGAACGTTTTGGACATGCATTTCCGGTTCACACGCTAACGATTAATTTATTGGGTTGTTTCTTGCTTTCTCTCTTCTATACGCTGACCACGACAAGATTTTTGGTACATCCGCACTTCCGCTCTTCTTTCGGAACAGGATTTGTTGGGTCGTTCACTACGTTTTCGACCTTTAGTTATGACAATGTAACATTGCTTCAATCAGCACATTATGGATTAGCATTGCTCTACATTGCAGCAAGCCTGCTCGGCGGTTACCTGTTCACAAGCTTAGGTATACGCCTGGGTAACTATGAGAAAGGCAGAATCCAGCAGGAAAGTGAGTAAACGTTAATGGATATTTTATGGATAGGCATTGGTGGGTTTATTGGGGCGATTAGCCGATTTGCTGTCGTGGATGCGTTTAGTCGACGATCAATATCATCGATTCCTTTCGAAACGTTGACTGTAAACCTGGCAGGCTCCTTTTTACTCGACATTTTGTATGGGCTGACTTTGAATTTACATCTTACCGCCCTTATAGGAACGGGCTTCTTAGGAGCCTTTACAACTTTTTCTACATTCCAGTACGAAATTGTACAGATCCGCCGACTATATAAATGGCGCTCTATTGTCTCTTATGTGTCTATCAGTGTGATTTCTGGAATTGCTTTCTGCGCATTAGGTTATGTATTCGGGCATTTGTGGACCTAGACGAACATCAGGAGGATTGCCGCTATGAATTATGCTGTGTTTCAATTCATTAACGATTTGTCAGGACATCTTGTTTGGCTCGATTCGATTATGGTTCTTGTAAGCAAATACGGTTTGGAGTTATTTGCTATATGGCTCGGATTCGTGTGGATACTTGGCGATGATCGAAGGAGACATATTGATGTGCAGTCGGGGTTCTCCGGGATACTGGCTTTGTTTCTGAATTATGTGATCGTTTGTAAGCCATTCGGTTCATTTACTGTTCCCTCACGCAGCGGATGAGCCCGGCTGAACGAATTGATTCCCTCCAAGCCGCTCATGGTCTATTGCCAAGTCGATTATCGCGGCAACGTGGCTACTCGAATCTTAAGACAGCATGGGTTTGACGCAGCTAACCTGATCGGCGGCTATAAATCCTTCGAGATCGCCTCCTTCCGCCCATCGGCATCGGAGTAAAAAGTGAGGCTGATGCAGAAAGAACCCTGCATGACAGAGTTCTTTCTGCATATTGACGTATTATTTGCTTTTATCGACGCAAGCAATGAGTTTCTCGATATCCCTTGCAATCGCCATGAGATTGTCGTTTTCCACCAGGCCGGTCAGGGCCGTAGGTTTTGGGAGGCCAATCCGGGTTTTCCCCTTCTCCTCATAAACCGCGATCTTGCAAGGAAGGAAATAGCCGACTAAGGAATTTTCAGATAACACGCGTTTGGCTTCGACGGGGTTGCAGACCTCCAGGATGTGAAAAGTTTGGTTGAAATCCACTCCCTTCTCCTGAAGTTTAGCCTTCATATCCAACTGCCAAAGCACGCCGAACTTTTCTTCCTTTAGGGCTTCCGTCAATTTCTCAATGGCTTGTTCCGGCGTTTTCTCCGTTTCAACCGTGCAATGAAATGTCATTTTAATGTCCTCCCTTGTCATGCTTTCCGGGCAATCACGGCATATTGGACATCTGTCGGCCTAATGACCTCCATAATCGAAAATCCATGCCGCTCCATGGATTGTTTCAATGCATCCGCGCTGATGCGATGATGGAGAGGAGGCCCTTGGAGCGTCTCTTTCTTCTCCCATTCAAGACATAGACAAATACCGCCAGATTTCAGGACGCGTTACATTTCTGCAACGGCCCGATCGACGGTTTCTGCTTCATGGAGCACAAGGGATGCGAGCACCCGATCCACAGCTTCCTTTTCCAGCGGAATGTTCTCCAATTGTCCTTGAAGGGTCTGAATATGGTTCAGTTCTCGTTCTTCAGCCTTGCTGCGGATGATATCCAGCATTCGCGGTTCGATATCGAGTGCGAATACGATACCGCTCGTTCGCTCCGCAGCCGGAAGCGTAAAATAACCGGTGCCAGCCCCCAAGTCCAGAAGCGAAAAAGGATCACGTACATCGAGTTTATCAAGCAGCGGCTCCGGAGGACTGGCTGCTCTGCGTTCAGGACTCTCCAATTTCGCCATATGTTCAACCTTCGATCATGCAGGGTCTCTTCTCCTTAGCAGTTCCATCCGTACTCTCCAGATAATGATTACCAATACGATTAAGGATTAACCCTCCCGTTCATCGCTTCGACACCGGGCCTGTCCAAGCACTGATACCACCACGCAAGTGAGCCAGCCGGGTAAAACCGTTCTTCATCAGAATCCGCGCTGCACTTTTGCTTCTCATGCCGCTTCGGCAATAGAGCAACAGATCCCGATCCTTGGGGATTTCGCCAAGCCGGCGATTCAACTGGGACAAAGGGATATTCTTCGCCCCTTGGATATGTCCTCCCTTGAACTCTCCCGGTTCGCGAACGTCAATAAGAACCGTTTGCTTGGACCCCTCAAGCTCTTGTTTGAAATTTGCCGCACTAAGCGTCTTTAGCCCTTTCGTCGGACCGAATCGGAAATAAAAGAATACGAGTACCAGAAAGACGAGAATGATATTTACCCAAATGTCACTGTTCAACTAAAAAGGCCTCCTTTCGCCTTGGCTTTTATGCGCATCCTTTGCCTTCTCCGGTATATAACTTCCGGAAGCCGCGTCGTCTTAGGATTCGCGCGGCGGATCTTCGCTCGTAATCGCCATCCGCGATGATGAGAACGGAATCCTCCGGCGACAACTCCTTCTTCCAAAGCACCGGTAGACGGCCTAAAGATATGTTAATGGAGCCATTCACGTGGCATGCTTCATAGTCCATGGCATCGCGAACGTCCAACAGTTTCATTTCAGAATTCCGGTCGATGGCTTCTTTCCATGATTGGGGATCCACCCAATTCAGCCCTTTGGCCGGCCAAATTCGGCGGAGTCCCCATGAAGCCAGAACAAGAACGACCAGAGCAAACACGATCGCCAACGTTCCTCCTCCTTTATTCGTTTAATCCCGAACCAGTTCGTCTGTCCAATTATTGAGTCCGCCCGTCATGTTAACGACGTTGTATCCTTGTTCGCTGAGCAGTTCGCATGCGAGCCCGCTCCGGTTGCCGCTTCTGCAAATGACGATGGTTTCGCGCTTGGGGTCCAGTTCATTGCGACGTTCGCCCAGTTGACCGAGGGGAATATGTTTGGCTCCGGCCACGTGTCCTTCCGCCCATTCCGCCGGTTCGCGTACATCCTGCGTTTTATCGGCTCTTTACCAGAAGCTCCACAGCTTCTTTAACCATCTTTCCCGTATCGTTACCGGCGGCCTGTTCCGCCAGAATGCATTGCTGCAGATTCTCCGCAACGATCTGAGCGATAGCCTTGTCCGATGCGTTGCGAACAGCGGACAACTGTGCAACGACTTCTTTGCAGCTCTTCCCTTCCTCCATCAGACGCAGCACCCCGCGAACTTGTCCTTCGATTCTGCGCAGCCGGGTTTTGATTTCGTCCGTGTATTCGTAGTTCATGTTCAACATCTCCTTATACGTGTATGGGTATATTATAAAGAAAAAAATAGTAAGATCATACACGCTTGTTCAAATGAATAAGTTTACTTTTCCGTTCGCGGCGTCACCCAGATATGCGGCTACTCCTGCATACTCCAGACCATCGATCAATTCTTCCTGTTTCAGACCGAGCAAGTCCATCGTCATCGTACAGGCGACTAACTTCACGCCTTGTTCTTGAGCCAGTTCAATCAGCTCGGGCAACGACAATGCTTTGTGCTTTTTCATCACATAATTGATCATCTGGGGTCCCAGGCCGCCGAAGTTCATTTTCGACAAGCCCAACTTCTTCGCGCCTCGCGGCATCATCCATCCGAAAGCTTTTTCAAGCAAGCCTTTGTTCGTTTTGATCGGTTCGTCGCGGCGAAGCGCGTTTAATCCCCAGAACGTGAAGAAGATCGTCACTTCGTGATCATACGCCGCAGCTCCGTTCGCAATGATGAATGCCGCAATGGCTTTATCCAAATCGCCGCTGAAAAGCACGATTGTTGTTTTATTTTTTGCCATTTCCAACGTCACCTACCTTCTCTCTCATGAATTTTACTTATACCCCTATAGGTATAATAAAGGTCAATAAAAAAGATTGCAACCCTTTTGCCGCGGCAAATATTTGCAGATACGATTTATCATTCACAAAATCGACGACCACACTTTAATGGCCGTGAGTGCGATCAGGACGACCAAACCATATCGAAGCACCTTCACGTTGATTTTCGAACTGACCATCGTGCCAATCGGTGCTCCGATCAAACTGCCGGTGACGGTATATACCGTCGCCAACAGAGGGATATCGCCGCCCATGATTTTCCCGATGACGCCTCCGATGGCCGAAATGAAAACGATCGCGAGCGAGGACGCAATCGTTGTGCGCGTGGGAATTTTGAGAACGGTGAGCATAATGGGAATTAAGATAAACGCGCCGCCGGCCCCCACGATTCCGGAAACGATACCTACTACAAATGCCGCAGTAATGGCGATGATTTTGTTGAAACGGAGGTCGTCCGTTTCCTGTTGTTTCCCCCGGTTGGGAACGAGCATCAGCACGACGGCCAGTACCGCAAGGATGCCGTAAATCAGGTTGATGACATCCCCGTTCAACAAACCCGAAACAAAGCCGCCGACCAGGCTGCCGGCAAGAATGCTGCTCCCCATGTAAAGGACTAGCTGTTTATTGACAACGCCCGTTGCTCCCTTTTTGCTTTTTTTCCGGAACGCGATAACACCCGCAAGAGAAGCGAAAAAGACTTGGAACATGCTGATGGAGGAAACTTCGTGGGCGGTAAAGTGTGCCGCACCGAAAAGGGATGGAATATACAGTAGGAGGGGATAATTAATAATCGCGCCGCCAATACCGAGCAGCCCAGAAAAGAAAGAGCCGACCAGACCGATGAGCACTATGACAATGAGCAGTAAGAAATCCATGACATCCTCCTGTCGTAAAGTTTTCTATAAGGCGTGACCTCAAGGTGAATACAGGTTATAATTAAGTCCAAGTAAACTCATAAGAAATAAGGTGATCCAATTGCTTCAACAATTAAAAAGCCTATTCGAAGATAAATGCCCGGTGTGCAATCAAAAGTTGAAAGCGAAAAACGACATGGCAAGCAGCACGAAAACTTGCCCCCAAGGGCATTATACCGAAGAAAGTTACTGTTCCCTTGGCGTCACTATCGTATATGACGAGGCGAAATAAGCGGGCCCTTCCGGGTCCCGCTTATTTTATATACTTTGCGAACGTAAAATTTATAAACGCCGTCTTCTTCTACGTGCTGAATGAGTTCGTGGTTCGTCTGTTTGACCCACGCCTGAAAATCTTTGACGGAGCCTTTGTCCGTAGACAGAACTTCCATGACTTGACCCGTCTGCAGGCTATCCAACGCTTTCTTTGCCTTGACGATCGGCATCGGGCAAGCCATACCTTTCGTATCGACCGTGATATCTGTATTCATATTCATGTTCCTTCTTTATTTATCATGCACCGCGCAGCGGTTCGGACCGATTTCCATCTCGCGCTGCTCGTCTTCGTTCGGTGTAATCTTACCCATGTTCGTTTGGCGAATCTCCTGATAGGCGTTCGGTTGAGGCGGAAGATTCACGGTTACCGTCCGCCGAAACGTCTCCTCATCCTGAATGTTCAAGCCCGGATTGTCGCGGTACAGATCCGACAAACGGGCCATGACGCGGCCACCTTCTCCCAGCTCCGTCACTTTGCCGAAGTGTGCCGGCAGTACGATCAAATCCTGAGCCAAGCCTTTGTAACGGTTATACAAGGTGTTGCGAAGATCGCCAACCCAGTCCTCTGCTTTGCCAGCCAAGTCCGGGCGGCCGATCGATTCGATGAACAGGATATCGCCCGTAAGCAGATATTCATCATCTACGATAAACGACGTGCTGCCGACGGTGTGACCCGGCGAGTAAATAGGTTGAATTTTGATCTTCGTATTGCCAACCGTGATGTCACGGCCTTCTTCCAGTTTCTCATATGGGAACGTTACTTCTGTCGCGTCCTTGGGCGGCAGCCAGTACGTTGCGCCTGTTTGCTCCGCCAATTTGCGCCCGCCGGAAATGTGGTCCGCGTGCAGGTGCGTGTCCAGCGTGTGTTTAATGGTTGCTCCCTGTTCCCTGGCGAAGCGTTCGAATACGTCAGTCATCCGGAACGTATCGATCACAGCCGCTTCACCGCTGGAAATCACCATGTAGGAGAGGCAGCCTTTGCCGATCCGCACGAATTGGTACAGGGAGCCGCCGTCTTTCAAATCCCCGATTTTTACCGGCTCCAGATGCTCGCTCCAGGATTTCATGCCGCCTTCCAGATAAGAGACGTTCGTTCTTCCAGCCTCGACCAATTGTTCCGCCACGAATTTGGACGAGCCTTCCTTGGCGCATACCACCAGCAAGCGTTTGTCGCTTGGGATTTGTTCTAACGCTTGATCCACGCTGTCAAGCAAGTCGAAATACGGAATGTTGATGATCTCGACGCTTTCCCCTTCGATTTTCCAATCGTCAAAATCGCTTTGGTTGCGCACATCAAGAATAAAGAGCTCTTCTTTGTTCAGGACGATTTTCGTCAGTTCTCCCGCTGCCATCGGGCGGAGTCCGCTTGCAGTAGTCAATGTTGTTTCCCCCTTTGATGAATTAGAACGTCAGGGTCACGTTTGCGTCCTTCGCGAAATCCAGGAACGTGACGGCTCCACCGACTTCGATTCCTTCAATAAAATCCTCTTTCTTCAGGTTCATGACGTCCATCGTCATTTGGCAGGCGATGATTTTCACGCCCATTTCCTGCGCCATGTTCACCAGTTCCGGAATGGAGGGAATGTTGGCGTTCTTGAAGCCTTCCGCGAAATGCTCTTTGCCCGCGGGCAGCGGAAGCTGGTGATGCGCCTGCTTGTGGATCAGGTTCAGTCCTTCGAAGGTGAAGAAGATCGCCACCTCGGCATCCGTTGCCGCAGATGCGGTCGCGATGTTGAAGACCTTATAGGCATCGAACAGTCCGCCGTTGCTAGCGATAATCGCTACTTTCGTGCTCATTTGGAATGACCTCCTTGGTCGATGATTAGATTTGAAAGTCCTTTTCCGTCGGGCCGGACCACCCGTACATGCCAGGCTTCACGTTCTTCACGTTCTTGAAGCCTTTCTCGGCCAGCAATTGGCAAGCAAGATCGCTGCGCGTTCCCGTACGGCATACTACGTGAATGTCATCATCCGGATTGAGCTCGCCGAGGCGCTCTTCCAGCTCCCCAAGCGGAATGGAGACGGCGCCGGGTATGCGGTTAAACGCGTATTCGGCAGGCTCGCGAACATCGAGCACGGTTACGTTGCCCAGCTTTTTCTCCAGCTCTTCATTGGTCACGGTGTGAGGATATTTTTTTTCTTCCTTGATCTCATCCGCGCTCGATTTACGGATGAAGTGCCTGAGCACGTTGCCATCCTGAATCGTACCCAAATATTGATGGCCGGTATTCTTGGCCCAGCCTTGTATATCAGCCAGTGAACCTTTATCGGTTGCCTGAACCTCGATGACCTGCCCGGATTGCAGCTGATCCATCGCTTTTTTGGTTTTGACGATAGGCATCGGACAGGCCAAACCTTTGCAATCAAGCGTCTGATCGGCTTTGATTTCTGGATGTGTAGTCAAATCGTAACCCTCCTAAATTGGTGTTTTTCCGGAGCTTACCTATCCTGTTCGAGTTTACCCAAATGATTTCAAAATCATCATTACGTATACCCCTATATGTATAATAAATCGCGTAATGTATTGTTGTCAACTTTGAATTAACCGGGAATCAAGAGATATAAGGATTATAGTTATGAAACCAATATAAAAACAAAAGCAGACTTTACCAACCTGCATCAGAGTTAGCCATTTTTTGGAATTTATTAACGATTTGTCGGGACATCTTATTTGGCTCGATTCGATTATGGTACTTGCAAGCAAATACGGTTTGGAGTTATTTGCTTTATGGCTTGGATTCGTGTGGGTGCTTGGCGATCGAAGGAGACATATTGATGTACAGTCGGGGTTCGCTGGGATGCTGGCTTTGTTTCTGAATTATGTGATTGCCCAGTTCTATTTTGAGCCTCGGCCGTTTGTAAGCCATCCGGTTCATTTACTGTTCCCTCACGCAGCGGATGCTTCCTTTCCAAGTGATCATACACCGGGGGCATTCGCACTTGCATTAACGGTACTTATTCGTAAACGCTGGTCCGGATGGTGGAGCTACATTATGTTGGCTTTAGCCAATAGATGCCGCGCTTGAGAAGGATTTCGACATTATTTTTATGGACATCCGAATGCCGGAATTGGACGGCATTCAAGACACATAATACATTTTACTTAATTGTGCGACCGAAAGTAACCTTGTATTATCGCCATCACAGCGTTCAGTAATTACCACGACAGATTTTAAGAGGCAGGAATAAGTGAAATGATCTCAGCGTTCATGAATGCCTGTCCTCTGTAAGATCCATTCATGACTGGTATCCACCATGTTTTCCAAATCATCATTTGTCAGTTTTTTTGGGGTACATGCGTTCCAATGGCTGTAATACGCCAATGAAACACCAATATCCCCCCTCTTCCTCCTGATTGAAGTTGCTACGAAATCGTAAATTTTTGTTGATATTCATGCAGTTCTTTTTGAAAACGCTGGAAGGGGCTGGATAACACTTTTATATTCCGTTTTAATTTGTTTTTCTTTTTCCGATTATGCTGACACTCGTGGAGTTGATCAATCTGTTTATCGATTTTTTCCCGTAGGGTTAGGATAAACCCGATCGCAATGTGAGCTTTAGCCAGTTCATGAAGATCAGTAGCAAGAGCCTCACTCAAATTGCGAAGATCTGGAAGATATAACGACTTTGTCACATAAAAGACCTCTGGCGTAAAGTCCTCACGGTAATCTTGTCCCGGGACTTGCTCCCAAAAGTCATTCCATTCTCGTAGAAGACCAGTTTCATACAAAAAGAACTTTAAAAAACCGCATAACCATGCCGTACAACTTGTATTTCGTTTTTGGCATCCAACACCTTTGACAAGATGTCGACATCCTTTACAACAGGAACCTCCATTGGCGATACAAACTTTACAAATGGAATTGGACCCGATCTCATGTAACGCATGAATCCCCATTGTTATGACGGTTTGTCTGCTTACCTGCATGAAAGGTGTAGTCGATTCGCGAGAGGATGACGAATCTTGATGTGACGAGTCCTTACTCGTTGAGTCCGGCATTCGCACCCACTCCTTATGTTATTTTGAAAAAATCAAATAATCAGATATTTGAATATTATGGGTATTATACAGGAATTTCAACCAAATCACAATCCATGCGCCGGTATGCCCTTCTTTCCAGAATGTTTTTGGGTGGAGTTGTGTTATGATATTTATATATTCAAAAATATAGCGATCAAGGAGGCGTTAGCCATGAATCAAAATATCCAACAGTTTAAAGCCGATTTTTTTAAGGCGCTGGCGCATCCCATGCGGATTCGAATCCTGGAGGTTCTGAGTGAAGGAGATAAAAACGTAAATGAGATACAGAGTATTTTAGGTTCAGAGGGTTCAGCCGTTTCTCAGCAGTTGGCAGTATTGCGAAATAAAAATGTGGTGACGGGCTTAAAAGATGGTACTTCTGTCATTTATTCGTTACGTGATCCGCTGATTAAGGACCTGCTCGCAGTTACAAAACAGATCTTCGATAATCATCTCGTTGATGCCATTTCATTACTTGAGGTCATTCGAAATGAATCTTAAACTGAAAAACAAGGGGTTCCATGAGTAACATCAAGGATCACCTTGTTTTTTTGTTTTGCAGCCGGAAACATGCGGAGCGGCACGAGATTATTATGATTGACATTATTCGATGACAGGAGTAACATTTCACTTATATTTAAATAATCAAATATATGAATAAAAGAAGGTAATTCAGATGAAATGGACGGGAAGATTTGAAGGATACCATGCGGCCGCATTCCGCAAGGATCTCATTTCAGGCCTCATTGTTGGTATTATCGCCATTCCATTAGGGATGGCATTTGCTATTGCGGCTAGTGTAAAACCGGAATATGGCATTTATACCACCATTGTGGCCGGTATCTGTATTTCCTTGTTCGGGGGTTCTAAATTTCAAATTGGCGGACCGACCGGTGCATTTATTCCGATTCTTTTTGCGATCGTCATGGAATATGGATACGAAAATTTATTGCTTGCAGGATTTTTGGCGGGAATTATACTTGTTCTCATGGGGCTATTTAAACTCGGTGCGTTGATAAAATTTATTCCTCGCCCTGTAACCATCGGATTTACCGCTGGAATTGCCGTCATCATCTTCAGCGGACAAATTGCCAACTTGTTAGGTTTGAGCGGTATCAAGAAACATGAGAATTTTCTACCCAATATGAAGGAAATTGTAATGCATCTCGCAACTACGAATCTCTACAGTATTATCACAGCGGTCGTCTGTTTGGCAGTTATCATCCTAACACCGAAATTTTTACCGAAGGTCCCTGGTTCCTTGGTAGGGCTTATCGTATCCACTATAATGGCGACCGTATTCTTTAAAGGGGAAGTTGCAACGATTGGATCGTCATTTGGAGCTATTCCAAGCACCTTACCCCATTTTCATATCCCTGATCTAACCTGGGATCGCATTGAAGATTTGATTCGCCCCGCCTTTACTATTGCCATGTTGGGGAGCATCGAATCTTTATTATCGGCGGTTGTTGCCGACGGCATGACCGACAGTCGTCATAACAGCAATCGGGAACTGATTGGGCAAGGCATCGCCAATATCGTAACCCCTCTTTTTGGAGGCATACCAGCAACAGGAGCCATTGCACGAACAGCAACCAATATCAAAAACGGTGCGGTCTCACCTTTGTCGGGTATAATACATGGCATTGTTGTGCTGCTGGTGCTCATTTTGTTTGCACCTTATGCATCGCAGATCCCACTTGCTAGTATGGCACCGATTCTAATGCTGGTTGCCTGGAACATGAGCGAACGAAAAGAATTCGCTCACGTCTTGAAAACCAAAACGAGCGATTCTTTTGTCCTCCTCATTACCTTTTTGCTAACGGTCTTTACGAATTTAACGACTGCCGTTGAAGTCGGGTTAATCTTAGCCGTTATTCTATTTGTGAAGCGCATGAGCGACGGTTTACTGGTTTCCAAGGTATTGCCTGACCCAGCAACTAAACATGAGAAAGTGAAATCCCATATGGTAACCGAAGGCCACGATTGTCCACAAATCGGGATCTATACCATCGAAGGTCCTCTCTTTTTCGGCGCCGCGAACATGTTTGAAAAGTCCATTATGGATACGATTCATCAGAGACCGAAAGTGTTACTGCTCCGCATAGGAAAAGTACCTTTTATGGATACGACGGGTGAATCAAATCTGTCCAGTTTGGTGAAGCATTTCGAGAAATTTGGTGGGATTATTCTTGTATCCGGAATTCAAACTCAGCCTTTAGATGTATTGAAGAGAACAGGGTTGTATACGCTGATTGGGGCTGAACATTTTTTTGCACATACCGGTGAAGCACTTAACTTCGCGCTATTGCAACTGGATTTGAATAAATGTCTAGGTTGTAAACATTTTGCTTTCCGTGAATGCGCGGCGTTATCAAACAAGGAGTCTCAAAAAGAAGTGATCACCAGTTTAAAGGCTGATCCAGCAAGGACATAGCCTAATCTCATTCGAAATCGCCCTAAAGACGAAATGAGGTGAATGGCTATGCACTTGCACGTCAGCAATACAAAGTGATCATGGCTCATCCGCTGCAAAAGGTGTCAATGAGCATCAATCGCGTATTATGACTCGCGTCGTTTATTCAGTGCAAGACAATGAAAGATTTAAAAATATTGTTTTGTGTCGACTTGTCAGAAGGTCACGTGAATCTCGAACACTATTCATATTGTTTCGACAAGAACAGTTTCTAGACAATATCGAAAATTAAGAGGTTATCATGATTGTCGGGCGGATAAATAAAAAAGTGTTCTAGCAATCTTATCGTTTATTTAAGCAAAAATGAGATCGACTGCGAGGCGCTCTCTCGTCCAATTGAAACAGTAACATACAGACACGCCCATGCTCGGATTCTTTTGTTACACAGCCACTTTCACGTCATCCTCGGCAAATGATTGCGAATGATTCCCACTATAATATACGGTTGCGTAAGCAGAGTTCGAACAAAATAAATAAGAGTTGTCGGGATGAATGGTTTCTAAAGCAGAAGCTTAACATGTACAGCAATCCATCCTAAACCACTCCTCATGTAGACTTGAATGGGCTTAAGGGTGAGGATACATTTCTTTCTTTACTCATTTAATCCTGCCCATGGAGTAATGACAATGTTTAGTTTACAACTTTACATTCCCGTTCAAATTTACCGACCTTCGGCAAGAAACTTTTCGATACGCGACTTAATCGCATCCCGAACCGCTCGAAAATGGCTCGTGATTTCTTCCTCGGTACCGGTCGCCTTGGCAGGATCATCGAAACCCCAATGCCATTTCACGACGTTTTTATTCGAAATCACCGGACAATGCTCGTCTGCATGTCCACATAACGTTATTACATAGTCAGCTCGATTCAAAATCTCCGGATCGATGACATCCGATGTATGGCTGCTAATATCGACGCCGGCTTCCTTCATCACCTGAACGGCGCGCGGATTCAGCCCATGTGCCTCTAACCCGGCGCTTTTTACTTCGTAGCGATCAGTACCGAGAGCCTTCAAAAAGCCATCCGCCATTTGGCTGCGGCAAGAGTTTCCTGTACAAAGGAAATAAACGAGTTTTTTGTTTTCTGACATGATGAGTCCTCCTGTTTATATTAAGCTGCTTGCTTTGAAAAATACTTCCGCTGGAATCGGAGCGCGACGTTGACTAAGGCAATCATCACGGGGACTTCCACAAGAGGACCGATGACGGCCGCAAATGCTGCGCCGGAATGAATACCAAACACCCCAACGGCAACGGCAATCGCCAGCTCGAAGTTATTCCCCGAGGCGGTAAATGCCAGTGTAGAAGTGACCGGATAACCAGCCCCGGCTTTTTTGCCCATGAAAAACGAGATCAGGAACATGACAACAAAGTAAATCAAGAGCGGAATCGCGATCCTCACGACATCGAACGGCAATTGGATAATCATTTCGCCTTTCAGCGAGAACATGACGAAGATCGTAAACAATAACGCGATCAGCGTAATGGGGCTGATTTTCGGAATAAAGACCGTTTCGTACCAGGACCGTCCTTTTGCTTTTACAAGAGAATAGCGAGTAATCATTCCGGTCAAAAACGGTATCCCTAGATAAATGAACACACTCTTGGCAACTTCGGCCATCGTAATGTCAACAACGACACCTTCCAACCCGAACCATCCCGGCAAAATCGTAACAAAGATAAAGGTATAGACGGAATAAAACAAAACTTGAAAGATCGAGTTGAAAGCAACGAGTCCCGCCGCGTACTCGGCATCCCCTCTGCACAAATCGTTCCAAACGATGACCATTGCAATACAACGGGCTAAACCGATCATAATCAGGCCGACCATATATTCCGGATAGCCTTGGAGGAAAATAATAGCCAGGAAAAACATTAAGATCGGGCCAATGAGCCAGTTTTGAATCAATGAAATGGTTAACACTTTGCCATTTCGGAAGACACGGCCGATTTCTTCGTATCGTACCTTCGCCAGCGGCGGATACATCATTAAAATAAGGCCAAGCGCAATCGGTATCGATGTGGTTCCGACTTGAAATTCATTCAAACCGACGACAAAGTTAGGAAATACGTAGCCCAGGCCAATCCCCAACGCCATCGCAACAAAAATCCATAACGTCAAATAGCGGTCCAGAAACGAAAGCCGCTTTCTCTCTTGTTTGCTCACTTGCTGCATACCCCCTTTACTCGCATGTAACTGTCAGTCCTTGTTGCTCCAATTTCCGCAGCTCCTCGGATAGATCGGGCAAATGGGACAAGGCATAACCGATTTCCTCTAACCGCTTCTCATTGATCGAATAGAACACCCATTGCCCCTTTCGCGTTTCGCGGACCAGTTCAGCCGTTTTTAGACGGCTTACATGTTTGGAAATGGCTGGCTGGGAAATGTTAAAGATGGGAACCAGTTCACACACGCAACAATCGCGAATACGGAGCAAAGAAAGGATTTTCAGCCTTGTCGGATCGGCAAGAGCTTTCAGAATATCCGCTATCTTTTCAAATTCCATTGGCATTCTTATCACCCCAAACTTAAAACCTTATAACCATATTGTTATTTATGTATGATAAAAAGTCAATACGGAAAATGATACTTTTATATTCCATCTACAATAGCCTGTCTAAGACAAACCCTTTCCGGAGTACTTATTTTTTTGCAATGCAAGCAAATTAATACTCGCAAATGACTGTTGTATAACTGGTTCATGAGGTGAAGCACCGTGGAAAATGTACGCGAATTATTTCGCAGGTCGAGGAAACCGGCCATGTGATCGGGGTCGATATGACGCCGGAAATGGTAAGTCGCGCCCGCAATAACGCCGTCAAAGGAGGATTTACGAACACCGATTTTCGGCTAGGGGAAATCGAGCATTTGCCTGTTCCCGATCAAACGGTGGATGTCACCATTTCCAACTGCGTCATCAATCTTTCTCCGGATAAACAGCAAGTGTTTCATGAAGCGTTCCGCGTTCTTCGCCCCGGTGGTCGTCTGGCCGTTTCCGATGTCGTGATGACGGCAGAGCTTCCGTTGGAAATCAAAAACGACTTGGATGTTTTTTATTCGGGGTGCATATCCGGGGCATCGTCCGTTGATGAGCTGAAGACGATGTTAACGCAAAGTGGATTTAAGGATGTGGTAGTCGAACCAAAAGAGGAATCCGGGGCGTTTATTAAAGATTGGGTTCCTGGGTCGAAGGTGGAAGGCTACATTGCCTCTGCTGTTATAAAAGGAGTTAAACCATAACCCAATCGGCACAGCCATAGATCATAAGTAAAGCAGTTCTATCGTCGTTTGGATAGAACTGCTTATATTGGGTTAACTCGCGATTTCCCGGCATGTTTATAGACAGGAGAAGCAGGTTTCAGCACACCGCAGACGTATTACAAATGACTTTTCCGTAAAGCCAATCTAACTGCTACATAAGAGACAGCATCTACTACTGCGGATACCGTTCCGATAAACGTCAAAAAGAAGATACCGTCAAAGTTCGCCGCGTCAATAACTCGTAAAGCGACGACCATCCGATGCACCTATACGGGCACTTCTTCCAATGCCTAAACAAAAACGGGAAACCGCTTGAATGGTCCCCCGTTATTAAGGATACGCAGAATTTGAAGCCGGGGGAAGAATACGTTGTTGCATTCGAAGCAGATAATGAAAGGAACTGGATGTTCCATTGTCACGATCTTCATCATGCTTCGTCTGGTATGGTAACGGAATTATAATATACAGACTTTAAGACTGATTTTGTTGCAGACCCGAATGCAAGAAATAAACCAGAGGAATACAAAAATGAGCGCTCACCCGTAACGTGGCCAATTCGTCCATACGATTCCAAATTTTTTGGCTAATTGGATACAGCGTCTACGCTGTGCAAATTCATAGAGAGTCGCCCAAGACGCTCCGAGGTGAGTTACGGAAGACAACTTTCCAGCCGCACACCGCTTCAGAGAGGAGCGAGTTAAATCTGAGCTGTGGGACGGATAACGATTTCGTTCACATCCACATCGGCTGGCTGCTCGATCGCGAACGCAATCGCGCGAGCGATCGCGTCCGGCGGCATCGCGAACTTGTCCCGGGACTCTTCGAGCCGGGCCTTTACCTCCGGATTTGTCACACCTTCCGCGAAGTTCGTCCGGACAAAACCGGGAGAAATAATCGTCACTCGCACTTTATCGCCGGCCTCCTGGCGCAAACCTTCGGAGATGGCGCGCACTGCAAACTTCGTGCCCGAATACACAGACTGGTTTAGTACAGTCTTATGTCCTGCTGTAGAAGCGGTATTGACGAAATGTCCGAAACCCTGCTGGCGAAAGACAGGCAGCGCAGCGGCGATGCCATACAGAACTCCTTTGATGTTGATGTCGATCATATCCTCCCAATCCTCGACGCGTAAGTCGTCGAGAGGGGAGATTGGCATAACACCAGCATTGTTGACGAGAACGTCAAGCTTGCCGTACCGCTTACATGCCAAATTGACGAGGTCGGTTAGATCGGCGCGCCGTCTCACGTCCGTGGGTGTATAGACAGCTTCACCACCCCCATTCGTGATGCGGGTCGCCAGAGCCTCAAGGCGATCCATTCGGCGCGCGCCAAGTACGACTTTCGCACCGCGTTCAGCGAGCAGAAGTGCAGTCGCCTCGCCTATTCCACTGCTTGCGCCTGTGATGGCGACGACCTTGTCTTCGATTCCCGATAAAGAAATTCTTGCGCTGATGTCCATCTTATCCCTTCTTTCCGTTGATTCGTCTTATAGGCGGAAGTCCTTCGACATTCCAATCAGATACTAAGTACATTATATACATATATAATTCTAAATGTCTAATTTATTTTTTGTCTTTAACTTGATTTTCATGTATAATTAAGAATAAGAACTTGTAGGAGGAAACGGAATGAGCGCACATACGGAGGCCCAGAAAGATAAGCTGCTGAAAAAATTGATTTCATCCGTCATGAAGGATGGTTTTCAGCAGTTGAGGATGGATGACATCGCCAAACATATGGACGTAAGTAGGGCCACCATGTATAAGCACTTTTCTTCAAAGGAGGAAGTGATGGAAGGCGTTGTCCGAGTCTTTGTGGATTATATAGAAACGCTGGAAGACCTGTCTCCGGAGGAGGATGAGGCATCTTTTGGAACCTGGTTTCAGCAATTGTTTGGACAGACCGTTTCGCTCGTCGGGACCATCACGGATATATTTCTTAAGGACCTTCAGACAGCATATCCGGAATTGTACGATCGCTTAAAAGCCGCTTTAACCAAACGCGAAAAGCAAGCTCTGGAATTTTACAGAGATGGAAAAAACAAAGGCATCTTCAATCCGATCAACGAGAATTTCCTGCTGCTTCAGGACGATCTTTTGTTGCGGGAAATTATCAATCCGAAATATTTGCTTGTTAACCAAGTCTCCATCAGACAAGTGCTCCACGATTATTACCAACTTAAAAAAATACAATTGTTTAAAGCCGAAAAACTGCCGATGCTGGACGACTCAAAAATAGAACCCGTTATCGAACGTCTTGTGGAAAAGTTTAATCGGACATTGTAGCACGCTGCTATCGGCTCTAGACATTTTTCGCTGAAAGGTGAACTTCGCATAAAAGGTCATTGGAGGTCATAACTGGTTTCCACGCTTGGAAATTGCCTTGGTGCATCTAATGGCAAGAAGAGGTCCATGCCATTACGCATCGGCCTCTCTTCCTCACTTTATTTAAAAAAATCAGATGTATCCCATCTATGAACCCCCTCGAATCTTATTGCTGGTTTTCCTCGACGAATGCTTGTTTCAGCTTCGTGTTCTGGCTAGACTGATGATTACCATTTCTTGTAATTAGCATAATGCCAATCGCAGTTACCAGCAGCGCTCCGGCCAACAGCAAGAAGGTTTCTCTGGTCGAGGAGAAATGAAACAGCACTTGAATGCCTTTCATAAATAACGGACTTATAAATTGAAAAATATAAATGAAAGCCAGCAGCAATGAAATTCCCATCGGCAAGCTCGCAACAGGAACGATTTCCGCCGTTTTGTTAAACGTCAACGGAAACAAAAATCCTTGGGCAAAGCCAAGCAGGATTACCCCAATGCCAACTGTCCATACCGAATGCGCCATACTGACAGTCAAGAATCCGACAGCCATCACCATCAAGGCGAGAGGGGCAAGCATCCTGCCAAACACTGGAGCAAATGTGGTTAAACTCAGACCAGCGATAAAGGAGCCGATCAGGGAAAGCGCCGTTAGATAACCAACGGAAGATACGGATCCGATCCCGTTATCGGCTAAATATAACGGCATGGTGGTCGGGATTAAAAAATAGAGCATAGTTGTCAGAGAACCCGCAATCGCAACGGCATAAAACATGCGCGGCAGCTGCCATGACGCTTTGTTGCGCGATTCGATATTGGGTGCCGGCGAAAATTTCGGGAGAAACAAAACGACGAGAATCAGTTGTATCACCGCATATAAATACGTGAGGAATACCGCTCTCCATCCAAATGAAGCAATATTCCCCCCCGATGGGTAGAAATACAGCACCCCCGATTCCAGTAATAGATATAACGTAACCATTCATCTTCGCTCTTTCCCTGCCCTGGAAATTCTCTGCGATCAAGGAATTGAACGCCGGTGAAATTAAGCCGATGCTGATGCCCATAATCGCCCGAAACAATAATATTACGGTGAAAGAACTGGATAAGGCAGGACCTATACCGCCGACAATATAGAGCAGCAACCCAACGATCAGGATGTTTTTTCTTGGAAAGTTTCTCGCAAGATAACTTGCCATGAACAAGGTCGGCAATATAAATAGGGACGATATGGTTACGATCCATTGAATGAGCAGCCTGTCCGTTTCCGGAAAAGCAACGGCCAGCAGTTTGACTACCGGTGCAGCAATCATCGTACCGAAGGTCGCGGTTACAGCTAGAAACAATAAAGAAATTCTTGATTTTAAACCCACGCGGAATCACTTCCATTTCTGTTTGTTAGTAATGACGTGTATCACATTTTAGAAACATCGTAAACGTAAAATACGTTTTTTGTATATTTCGATTACTGAGTATTTGCGATTGAGTTTTTAGCTATAATTTCGAGAAGCAGGAATGAGACTGTAGGAGGAAAAATTGAACGTGATTATTGAGGAAAAGTTAAGACTGGTAATCGATTGGAGCTAAAGGGACTCACACGTAACGGATGAAGTACAGAGCCTCCAGGGCTTGGTGTTGTAACATGAAAACAAGCTTCAGGAGGCGCTCAAATGGAAAGGTGAAATGCGACCTTTCCATTTTGTTTGGTTTTGTTCACGTTTTTTTGTTGTATAGACCATATCTCCAGACATGTTGTTTTAGCGAGGGGGAAATTGGAAATCATAAGAAAAGGTTCCTTCGGAAAGTGGTGACAACTATCGCATCGGTCAATCATAAAATATCGTTGCTGCAAGGATATATGCTGATCCTGATGGCGATCGGCATTCTGAATCACGTCATTATTATCCCGCTTCTGCTGACTGCTTCCCAAAGAGATGCCTGGATATCCGTTTTAGCCGTATTGGCAGTATCGCCAGTCTGGATCGCCTGTTTATCTTATATTCTCAAAAACATGAACGGGACGCCGGTCAAAACCTGGTTGTATCGTCATTTCGGCAAACTGCCTGCAACCGGTATGCTCGTTTTTTTCACGATATATATGTTCGTAATGGGCGCCATTTCGCTAAAAGACACCATCACATGGACGATTGCCTCCTATTTGCCGCAGACGCCGGCTTTGGCGTTAGTACTTGCGGGAGTCGGATGCAATCTATTGGCGGCATATGCCGGGTTGCGCGTGATTGCAATCGTCACCGGCATTTTGCTCCCGGTTGTGATCGTGCTCGGCGATTTTGTGATGACAGCCAACTACAAGTATAAGGATTACAGCCTGCTGTTTCCGGTCTTCGAGTTCGGGTGGGAGCCTGTATGGAAAGGCGCATTATATGCGGCTGGGGGGCTTTTGGAGATCATCTGCATCCTTTTTTATCAGGAGCATTTATCCAAACGTCCTCGCTTCGGCACTCTCATGCTGGTGAATGTGCTGCTTGCCGGATTGATTCTGGGACCGCTGATGGGTGCCATCGCCGTGTTTGGACCTGCTGAGGCGGCAAATCAACGCTACCCTGCATACGAGCAATGGCGTTTGGTTCAACTCGGGCAATATATTTCGCACCTTGATTTCTTCTCCATCTACCAGTGGCTTTCCGGCACGTTTGTCCGTGTCTCGCTGGCCCTGTTTCTTATGGTTGACATTTGGAAACCGGGCAAGCGATTGCCATGGCTCATTTTATACGGCGCACTGATGATCGTTGCCGTTGTGCTGCCCGTGAGTGATGCACGGTTCCTCAATTTTCTGCGGAACGTGTTTTTCCCGACGTCCGTTTACGCTGCTTTGGGCTTGACGGCATTGCTTGTCGCGAAAATTTGGATTTCCAACAGAATGAAGAGGTGATTCCCCATGCTCAAAAGGTGGTTGAGGCCATTTCTTTTCAAAATATCTGTCGGGTCGGTTGACTCTTCTTCTCAACCAAGCGCCTCACCTTCCGAACGACCAGCCGTTGAACTGGCCGATGCTTCCTCTATTTTAAATTTGTTCAGCCGTTGCGCCGATGTCAAGCATCATACCTACGCCTTGAACGCTGTGGAGGAACGTTCAACCGTACTATTCGTCTTCTGCGAAGGGATGAGCGACAGCCACCATATGATTCATGAGGTGGTGCTTCCCCGTTTGCAACGTTTTTATGAGACATACGGCTTTACGGACGCGGGCATGCTTCAAACGGCGAGTCAGCTTCAACTGGAACGTCTGCCGGATGATAATTGGCAACGGAAAGCAACACAACAGGTGTTTGAAGGCAAATTGCTCATGTATATTCCTGCGCTTCAGATCATCTGTTCCGTTGATATTGCCAAGCTTCCGGCGAGAAAACCGGAAGAATCCAATGTCGAAGTCTCCGTTCGGGGAGCCAAAGATTGCTTTGTAGAAGAGTTGGCCACTAATGCCGCTCTTATCCGCAAACGGCTTAAATCACCTTCGTTAGCCTATGAGCAAATCATGCTCGGCGAACGTACGCAAACCCGGATCGGATTGATGTATATGTACGATATCGCCGATCCCAAGGTCATACAGGAGGTAAAGCAGCGCCTGCAGAAGATAACGATAGACGGAGTATTCAGCGCTACGGAACTTGAAGAAATGATTGAACCGACATGGGCGCTTTTTCCGCTTATGGCGTATACCGGAAGACCGGACTTTACCGTCAACTGCTTGACGAACGGGCGATTTGTTATATTGGTGGACGGAACGCCGGCGGCATTAATTGGCCCGGCTAACTTGATGCTCCTGATCAAAACGCCGGAAGACATTCATTTTACAGCGTTATCCTCAACGTTCGGACAAATGTTGCGGTTGTTAGGTTTATTCGTGTCGCTCATGCTTCCGGCATTTTGGCTCTGCCTGCTTTCTTATCATCAAGACCAGCTTCCATTTTACTTGCTGGCGACGCTGACCGTGAATCGTCTCGGGATCCCCTTATCCACCGGCCTGGAGATGTTTCTTGCGCTCATTTTTCTTGAAATGTTGCGCGAGGCCGGCGTTCACCTTCCTTCCTCTATCGGTTCGACACTTACCGTTGTAGGAGGCTTAATCTTGGGCGATGCAGCCATTCGAGCCGGAATTTTGTCGCCCGGAATCGTGATCATCGGCGCGATCACGCATGTATTCGGCGCAACACTTACCAATCAGGCGTTAGGAGGTGCGGTGAGCATACTGAGAATCATACTGTTTATATTTTCTTGCATATTCGGTTTATACGGTTTTTTTCTCGGCGTATTTTTGTTGCTGGTTTTGCTGGCGTCTCTTCAGTCTTTCGGGGTTCCGTATCTGGCCCCGATGTCTCCTCCGTTTTTTAAAGATTTACCGCATGCTTTGTTTCGGTTGCCATTAGCGTGGAAGAGAAAGCGTCCGGAGATGCTTCATACGATTGACGATACAAACCGGGGAGAACAATCAAAATGAAAGGCATGAAAATAACAGGAATCTTGATTGCTTTACTCGTCATCACGACCGGTTGCTGGAATATGAAGGAAATTCAAAATATTAGTTATGCAACCGCCATCGGGTTCGATTATCGTGACGGAAAGTACATTGTGTATTTGCAACTTATTGATTTTTCCAGCGTCGCCAAGTTGGAAGGACAACAAAAATCGAGGGAAGCACCTGTATGGGTCGGTAAAGGAACAGGCGCATCGTTTACGGAAGCTGCAAACAATTTATATGAGACGTCGCAACAAAGAGTGTTTTGGGGTCATGTTTCCACGCTCGTGTTCAACGAACACATTCTGAAACAGAATAAATTTCAAGATGTATTGGATTTGCTTAACCGTTACAGGGAAATCCGCTATTTGGTTTGGGTTTTCAGTACCAAAGAATCGATTGAAGATATTTTCAACTCAACTCCGTTCTTTAATGAGTCTCCGATGATGTCCATTTTGCACAATCCGGAGGACCAGTATCGGCAACGATCGATCATTTCACCGATCAGGTTGTATCAATTTGTCATGACGCTGAAAGAAGATTCGCGGATGAGTTACCTGCCTGCTCTACGGATTGAGAAAAATCAGTGGGAAGTAAGCAGAAAAACGCATCCGTTGTTAGAATATGCAGGTATAACCGTGTTTTGGAACAATCGGTACCATGGAGAATTGGATCCGGACGATTTGCAAGGATTGCCTTGGATGCATAAAAAGACGGTTCGCGTGCCGCTTTCTCTCGAACGTGAAAAATCGTTAGAGGCTGTATTGGTCATGGAGAAGCCAAAAGTGCGCATCAAGCCGTCGGTTCAAGATCTTCGCGTTTATTTTGACGTCGAGCTAACGGTAAAGGCAGGCATTAACGAATTGCATCAGGAAATGTCCGAGAAAGAATTGATCGACCTGGCCGAACGAAAGATTGAAGAACAAATTCGCCATACTTACCGGAAAGGCTTTGAGCGGAAGGTTGATGTTTATAATCTGGGCGAGTCGTTGTTTCGACGCTATCCCTCGGTATGGCACCGGATCGAAGACGAAAATCATTTTGTGCTGCATGAGGATTCTTTACGAAACATACGAATCCATGTTCAACTGACCAATACGGGGAGGTACAAGTTAAAGCCCAGTCAAGCCTAGATGTTGGAAATTCCGATTTTCAAATCATGGATTCGCGGCGCGATTGATACATCCGATCAATCGCGCTTCCACGTCGGCAGCAATGCCGTAACCATTTTACATCCATCAAGCTTTCTTTCTGAAGACAACCTCCTATTCCATTTCGGACAATTCCGTATCGGATTCCATCCGTAGCAGTTCCTTGAACAAAAAAGCAACAAACTCTTCTTCAAGTCCCATGTCCCAAGCTGTCGCTATACATTCGAGCAGTTGTTCCTTGCTGAGCAGCCTCGTGGCAACCCTTCCCCTAATTTCTCGCATTCCATTCTCAGTCTGTTGACTTACGCTTTCCAATAATCGAGTCAGTCTTGTAATCTCCTTGGAAAGCTTGACCACTTGATTATGGCTCAAGCCGATTTCCTGCCGTTTCCCATACAATACGGTCTGTGCAGCGATCAGTACATGATGCATAACTTTCGACTCCTTTTTATCCAATCTAGACATAAAGGAATATGGGACTTGACTTTGCAGTTCCGTGGAAAATTATAGCTCAAACAATTTAAAGGTACAATAAAGAGGACTTACTGTAGTTTAAGAGTACTCCATCCCTCTAACCGCTTTGACTACACTTTACTATAGAGAGGGGTTGTAAGAGGCACATGGCTACTTTTGCACAAATAGTCGGAGCAAAAATTCGCTTATACCGCATGGAGCAAAATTTGACTCAGGAACAACTAGCCGAATCGATCGGCATGGCCGCGACATATCTTGGACAGATTGAACGCGGCGAAAAAAACGTCAAACTTCAGACAATTGAAAAAATTGCTTTGGCATTACATATGAGCGTATACGATTTATTCAGCGACGAGAAGGAGGCCAATTTGCAACAAAAAAGATGGTTATGGGCCAGCGTTCTCTTATTGCTCAAACACAACGATGCCAAACAGCGACAAGCGTATCGTATTTTACGGGAACTGTTGGAACCGGCAACCGAAGATTCGTAAAAAGTGATTCAAGCTATGAAAAAAGCAAGCGGTTGGGATGATCTGAACCAACCGCTTGCTGCTTATTTACCGCGATTCTCTATGTTAAATGGCAAGTTTTTACCGATTTTTTGGATAAATACGGTTTCTTAGGAACACCCGTTTGGAAGGAGTTGGCGCTTTTTGCGCGAATTATTGGGTATAAAGAAGGATTTTGTCGTAAATGATCTAACTTCATTCAAAAGGGGGAGGTTCTATTCGTAGGTCCTCAGGCTGATCCCTTTCTTTCAGGATCATAAAAAACGAAACGGCAAACCCATTGAAAAATGGGGGCGCAAAACTTCAGGCCTAAGGATGATATCTATGGTAGCTGGGTTGCCGAAATGATGCTTCCGAGCTCAAAGCTGCCCCAAATCGGGGTGGCTTCTTATTTTGATTCTCCAGCAAAGGGAGTAGCCTCGATGCCGAATATTGAACAATTAATAGTACAAAACGATTTTTATCATGTGTTCCAGCCCATCTTGGGGTTTCCGGAAAAGAGAATCCTTGGTTACGAGGCCCTCATTCGCAGTAACTCCAACATGAATCCGGATCTTTTATTTCAGCGCGCCATGGAGCAGAACAAGTTGTTCGAAGTCGATTCTTTCTCAATTTTGCAGGCGATTTCAGCTTACTTTGAATTTCCGGGCTCACGGGAACATAACCTGTTGTTTATTAACATTTTCCCTTCAACTTTGGTCTCGCCTTTATTTATCGACTTACTCGACTCCCTTGCCGATCGATTCGAGCGATTTAGAAACCAAATCGTATTTGAGATTAACGAGTCCATTTATGAGGGCCTCTTATGGAAAAGCGCTTCTTTCAGAGATGCCATCCGTTTGCTGCGTGAACTGAATTTCCTGATAGCCCTGGACGATGTAGGAGATGGAACAACTTCTTTTCGAAATATTGTGGACGTCTCGCCGGATTTTATCAAAATCGACCGATTCTTTGCTTCTGACTTGAGTACATCCAGGAAAAAACAAAAAGTTGTCGCGCTGTTTGCCGAGTACTGCAATGACGAGGCCAATCTGATCCTGGAAGGAATCGAAAAAGAAGAGGATTGGGATACCGCGCTGTCTTTGGGTATCAAGATGGGACAAGGCTATTTATTCGGAAGACCGAACCGGTTAACGTAAACGGTTGAACGTGAAGTCTCACCCGAACACGAAGGAGTAATCAGGATGCAGGATAAACTGAACTATTTCCGCAAAGCAACGCTCTCTTTAAAAATTTCAGAGTTTGAAGTTCCACCCATGCAGGATTTGTTGATCATCGGGAAAAAAGCCCCGATCGGGCCGGAAGCGGTAAAGCGAATGGCGCAGGCGCTATCGCCGGAACAATTTACAATCGTGAAATTGGACCATGCCAAAATTGAAGCGGTCTTGATTCGGAACTCCATTCTTCAAATGTTGGACGAACGTTTGCTGATGCAAATCATAATGGAAGAAGCGGACCGGTTGATCAGCGACAACATGGTCCTTCGTTCCGAACTGAAAATTTCGGTGTCCGTTCAGCGGGAGGTGGAGTTGTCATGAAGGTGGCGGAATTCATGTCGTCCCCGGTCTACACAGTTTCATCGGAACGAGGCGTCCAGTTCGTCTCCGACATGATGAATGAACTTAAAATTGGTTCGCTGGTCGTCACAGATCATGGATCAATCGTAGGGATCATTACGTCTCGGGATATCCGATCTTCCCACCCCAATCGCATTGCGGCAGATGCGATGACCCCAAACCCGATCAGCATTTCGCCTGACCGATTTGCCTGGGACGCATTAGAAGTGATGGAACAACATTGCATTGAACGTTTGCTTGTCACTCATGAAGAACAGGCAATCGGGATCGTGACCCGAGTAGCGCTTCAAGGCAAGCTGAACCAAATCGTGGATCCGCTAACGGGTTTGTACCGTGCACCTTATATCCAGCATATCGGCGAACATTTTCTGAACCGTCGCCAACATTTCCGTTTGCTCTTTATTGATCTCAATAACTTCGGTGAAATCAACAAATTTCATGGGCATCCGGTAGGGGACGATTTTCTAGTCGAGTTCTCTAATCGCTTGCGTACAATAACCAACGAACAGGATTATGTATGCAGGTATGCAGGGGATGAGTTTATTGTGATTACATGCCGGAATGAGAACGATGCCAAGAAATTAGAGGCGGCCCTGTCCCAACCCGTCGTCATTCAAAACGTTACATTATCCGCATCGGTGGGAATCATAAACGGCTATCTCGTACCTGACTTTTTTTCGCTGTCTTTTCGAGAACTGATCAGCAGAGCCAGTCTTCTATCCACTTCTTTGAAGCAAAAATCTCTTGCATGATAGAAAACTCGACTTTTCGCTAAACTTGAGAGCGGTAAAAAGCGTCAAGCATTCTGACACGCTTTCTCAGCGTGAACAGAAGGTTGGCGCTATTCTTTTGAAACGGATGTTCATCATATCAGAACGTGTCCAACTGTCCCCGCGATTCAATCCTGCATATTTTTCTTCTCCCATCGTCTTCTGATCCAGGCCACAACGAGTAGCTCCGCAGGAATGCATACCAATACCATTAACGCCGAAAGAAAGATGGAAGTGGACAAAGCATGCGTCAACTCCTGCAGGTTGGGCGCGACCCAAATGCTCATTAAGAGCAGCAAGAAGCCGATGGGGAAAACGATTGGCTGGTATTCACGCAGGCTCATCCACTGAGCGGCGACCATAGCCGTCACATAAAAGATAACACATATTTTTACAAATGCACCCAACACCAAAATAGCCAAAAAGCGATTCCAGATGGGTAAAGAAATCGGCCAGGTTGATGTATCTGGCGACTATCAGGAAAGGATAGGTATAATTTCCCGTTAGACCCCCCAATAGCAGCAGCGTAACCGGATTGGACGACACAAGCGTCACGATGACGGCTAGCAAAGTCATCGCCATACTTTTTTCACTTTTTCCGCACGGTTTGCAAATGGAATTAAAACGACACGGTCAGAAATTCGCTGAACCATGCTTGCAAAACAACCGCACCGGAGAGGGAAATAGCCGTCGGAGTAACCGCCAAATACATCATTTTCCGATTTGCGGGGTGGATTTTTTCCCTTTTTCCAACACCATTCACCCGCTCCTTAGCAAGGTGAGCTTCTCCAACAAGTTTACCAGCGGTTCATCCATCCACTGCGTAGGACCCGGCATTTGGGGATCGAGAACAAGCAAGATTGCCAATATCGCCCCCAATCCGGTCAGGACACCATAAGCCGTCTTCTCCCTCTTGGTATAAGACGGCATGGCGCGCCAATCATGCAAAATCATTAAAGCGAGCGCCGCGGCAACGCACAGCAATCCCTCCCATAACATGATTCCATCATCACCTCTGCTCAGGCTTGAATATGCTTTTGGTGGTCATGCCGGGACGGACAACTTTGACCTTAGCTTGTATGTTGACTTCCAAATGGGAATAAAGATTATTGTCCCAGCGGTCCTTATTTCGACCACTCCCTCGGGTACTTCCGATAGAAGGCATCCGCGAAATTGTAAATATTCGCTTTCATTTCTTTTTGCGTCCGTTCCAGCGCCATTTGAACGCTGCGTATGAAATCGTCTTCCTTTCGTGGGTCTGGTATTCATAATCGGACGCAGCATGGCGCGGCGGAGATTGTTAAGAATCATTAGATTCAAGTTACTACGGCTGCCCTCTTGCTCACCTCAACCGACTTCTCAGCGACTCTCGGTGAATACACGACAGGTCCACCCCTCGAGCCAGCATATCGCGGTAAGCGACAAATAGCCCTATATATGCTCGTGCACTCATGGTTTTCGGGCTTACAAAACTTGGGGAACGAATAAATGAAGAAGGGCTTCATTCTATTAGCACCTTTCTTTAAGAGATTATGCAAATTTTGGAATCTGTCAAAATTTTTAGAACGGTGCTAAGTAAGGGGCAACAAGGTGATTTCATATTTGCACCAACTCGAATGGCTCGTTAGGGAATAGATTCCAGAAGTAATTCGAATGAGCGTAAAGTTTTTTGCGCTGGTGCAGCCGGAGAAAGTGTTCGGGCAAATCTCGCTTCGCAAAAATGGAACAAGGCGCGGGTGCGGTCAAAGCGCCGATCAAGCCTTCCTCGTTTAGCACCATGGAAGAAGCGCGCGGGTCGCTCGGTTTTAGGAGGGGACAAACGGCCCTCGGGGGCAGTGAACCCACGTCCAGACGGAGCGAGTCGAATCATTCCGTTAAACGCAGTCTTCTCTTTGAGATTTCTTCGATAGAAGCTTATTTTTTATTAGGAATGGGGAAGAAAGCTCTTCAGAACATCAATTAGCGCTTGAAAGATGCGGTCTACCAAACAGTACTTGTTTATCCGAATCGAACAGACCGCGATAAACCACTTGTCCCCGAGTGGAGGAAGCGTCCACTACTTTGCCGTCTCCCGCATAAATGCCGACATGAGTAATATCCATGAATCTGCCATTACGCTCGTAGCTCCAAAACACAAGGTCACCCGGAACCAAGTCGGCCGCGCCTACTGTAAGGCCATTCTCCACGCAAAATCTGGCCTGCTCCGCAGCGGTTCGCGGCAAGCTGATACCCAGTTGTCGATAAACCCATTGGACGAGATAGCTGCAATCCGTATAGTTGTCCTGACCGGCCTTTGGTTGGCTGTACGGATCGCCTAGACGAGTCAGCGCCAATTTGACGGCTTCGCTGCCTCGTGTTTCGGGTAAATTATTTTGAACCAAATCAAGCTGCTCTGGCGTCAAACCAATATCCGCATCTTTTCCAAGTATTGCATACATGAGCGGGCGGAACTCCTCGGACAGCATTTCCTTCATTAATTCCATCTGTTCATTTGTAAAGCGGTATATATCTGCCTGTTGCTCCGCAGTTTGGCTAATGACCGTAATATGCAAAATGCGCTCATATCGGGTAACCGTCTCTTCGCTGGTGCTCCCGTCCTCCTGTTCGACCGTAACCGTTTCCTTATGTTCTATCGTTTCAACACGAGATTCCAGCGAATTCATATCCCAAAACACCGAACGGATGATACCGATTCTTGTTGCATCAAGCGTGGCCACATCCATTCCGTTTTCAGCATCCGTGACGGTCTTCACGGCAAAGACGGCGATAATGTCCATCCAGTTATCGATTCGTGTATTGTCCGCGCTGCCGGGATAATGATATTCCACCCGGTCTACATTGCCAGCGGATTGCTGTATATCTACCAGTCGGGCGGCAAATTCATCCTCTATTTCCTGAACGATTCGGGTAAGCGGCTTTACATCGGCATCCGTATTTTCACCGGACATAAAGATACCGAAAGGAGAGGAAATAACCGCCGCGCTCACCATGACAATGCACAAAACTACAATTACCGAACCGCTGATCCCCAAAAGCGCCGTCAATCCCTTGACAAGCAGGGCGGTGGCTCTTACAACTATTTTAACGATAAGGCGATTCAATCTCGCGGCAGCTCGCGCGGTTTGAATGGAGCGGCGGGCAGACATCGCCATCTGCACAGCCCGCTGTGCTTCCTTGACGGCATTCATTTTCCCTTCAGTTTGAGCATCCGAATGATTGTTAGCGTGCTCTAGCCGATGCCCATTTTTTATAAATGGCGATAACGTCTTGAAATTTCGTACTTTCCGTTTGATCGTATAACCTGATTGTTTTGATATAGCAGAGGGGACTCGGGTTAACGATTTCACGCGTCCATTTGCTGAACGAGATACCGCGGCGGAGAATGTTTCCTTCTTCCCGACCGGTTTTGGAGGACCGATATCCCGTTTCTGCATCCGCTCAGGATAGCTACCTGTTCGAGAACGATGCAGAAGCCGGGCATTGACCCGGCTTCGTATAAATCGTTGTTTTCCTGAATGCGAACCAGAAGACAAGACGTATTTTCCATCAACCGGCTTACGGAGACGTAAGCTACGGGCAAGTCGCGGTGTACGCGCAATCGAAGACTCCGCATTGACATCAACTGGGCTCTGACTTGTGACAGAATCACCATCTGGCAATGACTGCCTTTTTAGAATGTGCCGAATCAATCTCTTGTTGATACGCACACTCATCCCCATTTGGGCACGTATCGTTTTTTTCGTAGCCGCTGCGGAATGGCGCTGAGCATATTCAACTGGAGACTGGGAAGTCGTCTTGTCATTCTCAACCTGCCGCTTGGCACGAGCGCTTGAACGCTTTACACGATGCAACATGTTCGGGAATCTGTCCAAACGTTTGATGTCTTTCACAACATTCCTCGTTTTAATTTTCTTCATCGTCCCATTCCACTCCCGTCGCTGGCAGCCATTCAGCGAATTTGTTCGGCCAGCCGTTTGATCGTACTCTCGTGACTTCGGCAATATTCGGGATAACGAAGATGAATCGCTTCAAAAAAGTAGGGGGCATAGCTGCAATCGAATAATTCGTGGGGAGTGGAGTAACGTTCGCCTCCTGCTTCGGTCCAGCCGTTCCATAAATTAAAGGCGAGCCGGCACACTCGAATGGTACTGCCGGTTTGCCAAGGGGCCGAAAGGCCTTCGGGCTTAATGCCGCCATTAGCAAAATCATACAAATCGCGGATATGACTTCTGGTTTCTCGGGAAATGCCCAATGTATAGAACAGTGCCCGGTGGTAGCCATCGCTGCATTTCTCTGCATCCAACATCTGAACGTAAAACCTCTCGTGTTCATCATCTCGAAACCGAATCTGATGCATCGTCACATACCCCTTTCGTGGAGAATGCAGCGGCTGGTTGCAACCAGCCGCTGTCTGAACATTGTCCTCTATATAACCGTTCATTTTGGCAGGAAAATCGGACCCTCCGACGAAACGATTACATGTTTTTGAGCAAGTATTCCATTTGTTTCAAGCCTCGTTGGATCGATTTACGAACCGCCCGCTCATCGACATGCTCGACTCTGGCAATATCGACTTTGCTCATACCCAGAAAGTAATGGGCATAAATTCGTCTGGCGGACTTCACAGGCAATTGACACATAGCTTCATAGAGTTGCTGCCGTGAAAGCTTGCGCTCGTAATACTCCTCCGGTGAAATCGAAAGAAATAAAACATGCTGCTCAATCCCGTCGTTGCGATCAAGCGAATAATAGGCCGATGGCGATACGTTCGCAGTCTGTATGCGCTTTCCTCCAAGTCGAAGCGGCGCATTTCACGGGCAACTTCTTCATCTACATCAACCCATACATCCGTCTTAAAAAAAGGATACATATCCCGCAAATTCATCTTTTTCATTCATGTCCCTCCATTTTGGTTTGTTGGCAAACCAAAACAGAGGGGGGAGAACGACAGCCAGCGCTACCCTTTATGTATATGTGCAATAGCTGAAAAAAACAAAAAAGACCTTGCCGCAGAGCATGCCAACTCTCCATTGCGGCAAAGTCCGAATGTGTTCGTATTAAAAGCCGCAGTACAATTTCATAAAATGATTGCGGCCTAACATTATAGGCAAATGGGGATACATAAATATCAGCTCCATCCTCACATGGCAACACCGCTGCGAGAAGAAAGCCAATCTGTTGTTATGGTGGTGCTGTCATACGAAAGTAATGAAGAATATTTATTAAGATGAAAAAGGGCCATCCCTTCGAAAGCGATGACCACATTCGTTGGAATAGTCTCATGAATGGATTGCTTTGCGACTTCAAAAGAAAGGGCAGACCCAACCGAGTAAAATCATGTTAGGTCTGCCCTTGATGTTCTTGCTCCCGAACTTCCAGCATTCTGAGCAGCATGACGACCGCTTCCGCCCGTGTTGCCGTGTCGTTTGGAACGAATTTGTTGCCGCCGCGGCCGCTGACGATACCAAGCTTGTGAATCGCTTTTACCGCGCCTTTCGCCCAGTTCGGAATGTCTTCATTATCGGCAAAGCCGGTTTGTGCATTCGCGTCAAGAGGCACCTTCAGCGCATTGGCAATCATCGACGCCATCTCCGCGCGGGTAATCTGAGCATCAGGCCGGAAGCTGCCGTCCTCGTACCCGCTGACGATTCCCGCTTGCACAGCGAGAGCAACCGCTCGTTTCGCCTAAGCCCCGATCTTAGCCTGATCCGTAAAATCAAGCGCCACGCCTGTGCCGTCCAGTTTAAGCGCCCCAACCAGCATAGCCGTAAATTCGGCACGTGTGACCGAGTTGTTTGGCCTGAACGTTCCATCCGGGTAGCCGCTCACCAACTTTTGCGTCGCTGCGCGAATGATTGAGCACTCGCCCCAATGACCAGCGATGCCGGTGAACGATGGAATTGGGTACCACATTCATATTCCAAACGTTTATTGATAAATTAAACCGATTCAAACTTAAATTAAATCAGACCAGATTTTTGTAATAGTCCCTGAATAATTGTTGCAACCTCAGCCCTGGTCATGTAATCCTTCGGGGCAAGCGCAGTACCGCTCCTTCCAGATACTATGCCAGCCTGAACACTGTCCGCAACGCTGCTTTGCGCCCATGCGGATACTTCAGCTGCATCACCAAACGGACGAAGTGTTGCATCTGCCGCCTGGACAGGAAGCTTGGCTTTCAAGTTCGTAATCGTCATGGCTTTGGAGATGATGACCATCGCCTGTTCGCGCGTAATCCTGTCATTCGGCCGGAAGGTGCCGTCTTCAAAACCGCCCACCAAATGATACGCATAAGCGGTGCGAAACGCACTGCTGTACCAATCCGATGCCTTCACGTCCGAGAATGGTGTAGTCTCATTCTCCAGCTTAAGCCCCAATCCGCGAACGATGGTCGCTACAAACTCAGCGCGGGTAATGTCCCGGTCAGGACTAAACATGCCATTGCCTGTACCATCGATGATCATGCGCGATCCCATGTCATTGACGGTGTCTTTCGCCCAATGGTTTGCCACATCGCCAAATTCGTGCGGATGCCATACGACTGTGTACGTACTGTTCGTCAGGCTATTGATTTTGGCGCAGTATTTACCATCGATCAGGATGACCTTGGTCGGCACATGGCGTACAGATCCGTCCGGTTCGACGACAACGCCTGTTGTGATCTTGTCCGGATCAACTCCGTCAGGAATAGCAATGGTTCGCTCGACATAAACGTCAAATTTCGATACTTCGATGGTCGTTTCCCCGTATGTCGCTCTGACCGTAAATTCCACCGGCGGAACGACAATGGAAAATATTCCATTCTCCGCCTTATTTTCCACCAATTTGGCAGTATCTGCCGCAGGTGCGCCGATTTCTACATGGATCTTGATGTCCTGCAGCGCCACTGAAGCCCCGACTTGCGCGGATATTGCGTTAATATTGATCTGTTGCGCCGGAAGCGTATAAGTGGCCCGATCCGTTTTGATTTCCAGAACTGCCTGATGATCTTCCAGGTTTTTCACCATTTGACCGTTCAATTCGCCGACGGCCACATCGGATCCCGAAGGAACCGGTATCGTCACGATGGCATTCTGGCCTTCCTCCGCGAGCTTCTCGTCCAGCTTGGCGGGATCGATTGCAATCGTGTAAACGGTCTGATTGTTTCTTGTGGAAGTCGATACCGTACCCGCATTTTCTTCTTTGCCGTTGACCAGAATAATCACATTTTTGTCTGGTGTATCCGGTTCAGTTGGTGATACAGGCTGCGACGGTTCATCGTCTCCCCCGCTGGATGGCGCAGTTGGGACAACGGCGTTGGATGGTGTTGAAGATTCACTAGGTCCAGCCTTGTTGATGGCCTTGATTGTGAATGTGTAACTTGTGCCGTTGTTTAATCCGGTGATGACAATGGGGCTTGCCGTCCCGGCCACAACCTTGCCGCCGGGCGTTGCCGTCACTTCATATCCTGTAATCTCGCTTCCGCCATTATCGCTTGGTGGTGTGAACGTCACGGTCGCCTGTCCGTTTCCGGCAAACGCTGTAACATTCGTCGGCGCTGACGGAACCGTATGCGGCGTGGCGCTCATTTCGTTGGAAGCTTCGCTGTCTGCTCCCGACTTGACCGACTTCACCACAAAATAATAAGACACCCCGTTAGTCAAGCCTGTCACCGTGTAGCTGTAAACCGAACCGGAGACTGTAGTTGCTTCCGCCCCATACGTACCGGAAGTTAACCTTGTGTATACTTTATACTCTGTCGCACCAATTACCGGACTCCATGTCAAGACAACCTGAGCATTACCCGCTTGGGCAGATTGCAGCACAGGAGCTTCAGCAGCGATCGGCGTCGTGTCGCTGATCGTAATGGTCAGCGTCTGCGGGTCGCCTGCGCTGAACGCGAACGTAAGCGTC